>CAVPXC010000015.1:0-182802 GCA_963709505.1 uncultured Chloroflexia bacterium
AACATGGAGAACAAGCCGCCCTGCGCGGCGTGCCGTCTTTGGTCTGGCGGGCCGGCCAGGAGCGGCGTCTTTCCTTGATCCGCGAGTGGTCGCCGCTGGACGGCGCCAAAGCCCTGGTTGACGGCTGCGGCATCGGCATGTACGTGCGCGCGCTCCAGCAGGCCGGCGCCGAGGTGTGGGGCCTGGACATCGAGCACGAACACGTGCTACAGGCCGTAGACAACGCGCCCGGCTCGGGCATCTGTCAGGCCGCCGGCGAATACCTGCCCTACCCTGATGGCACGTTCGACCTGGTGCTGAGCCACGAGGTCATCGAGCATGTCGACGACGATCGCGTCTACGCCGCCGAAATGGTGCGCGTCCTGCGTCCGCCTGATCTGCAACCGCCTTCCAGGATCGCCTCTCCACCCTTCACCCTCCACCCTTCACCCTCCACCGGCGGCCGCGCCATCATCTTCTGTCCCAACCGCCTCTACCCCTTCGAAACCCACGGCCACTACTGGCGCGGGCAGTATCACTTCGGCAACACTCCGCTGATCAACTGGCTGCCCAACCCGCTGCGCGATCGGCTGGCGCCGCAGTGCGAGCGTACACCAGGGCCGGTTTGGAGGCGCTGTTCGAGGGCTTGCCCGTGCGCGTCGTGCACCATAGCGCGATCTACCCCGGCTACGACAATATCGTCTATCACCGGCCTGCATTGGGTAAATGGTTGCGCCGCGGCACGTATGCCCTGGAGCAAACGTCGTTGCGCTGGTTCGGTTTGTCGCATTTGTTGGTGGTTGAGCGCGTTTGATGGTAAAATCAGAGCATGGATGAGCACGTCCCTGCGCCATTTCGATCGGGTTGCGACTGCGTGGCGTCGATGTGCTGACAGCCCAAGAAGATGGGCTACGAAACACGCCCTACACGGTATTGCTCGATCGAGCGACCGCAATCGGGCGTGTCACTTTTACCAGCAATGGACGGAGTATTAACGATGAGTTACGATTCCGAACATATTCTGATCAAACGTCGCCGGCGCGAACGTCGCTGGCGGAATCGACCGAGACCGTTTCTGCGGTTAGCCCAGGTGCTGGCCGCGGTGCTGATCGCCGTCATTCTGGCCAACGTGCTGGTGGTCGGCTCGGCCGTCGGCGCGGTGGCCGGCGTCTACGCCTATTTCGCACAGGACTTGCCCGATCCCAGCACGATCGAAACCAAACAGGAGGAGTTCGAAACGGTGCGCATCTATGACCGCACCGGCGACCACCTGCTCTACGAGAGCTTCGACCCGCGGCCTTTCCGCGGCGATCGCACCTTCGTGCCGCTGGAACAGATGTCCACCTGGGTCATCAGCGCCACGGTGGGACTGGAAGACCGCAGCTTCTTCGAGAACCCTGGCGTCAATTTCCAGGGCCTGGGCCGCGCGTTTGTTTCGAATCTGCGCGGCGGCTCGGTCCAGGGCGGTAGCTCCATCACCCAGCAGCTCATCAAGAACATCATCATCGACCCGGAGGAGCGCTCCCAGCGCAGCTACACGCGTAAGATCAAAGAGGTGATCATGGCGCTGGAGATCACGCGCCAGTACTCCAAGGAGCAGATCCTGGAGTGGTACCTCAACTACAACTTCTACGGCAACTTTGCCTACGGCATCGAGGCCGCGGCGCGGGTCTATTTCGACAAGCCGGCCAAGGAACTGACCCTGGCAGAAGCCTCCATGCTGGCCACGATCCCGCAGTACCCGGCGCTTAATCCGGTCGACAGCCCACAGGATGCCTATCGACGCCAGCGCAAGGCGCTGGACGCCATGGTCGAAGGGGGCCTGATCACGCAGGACGAGGCCAATGCCAGCAAGAAGTTCTTCGACGACAACGTCCTGAAGCAGTTGTACGATCAAGGACTGATCAGACAGACCGACCGCGAGAACGCAGCGCAGGACCAGGACGCGAGCGATCGCGTGCTGGATGCGCTGGTCACCTACGAATGGCTCGACCAGGAGCAGGCCGACGAGGCCAAGCAGTACGATGGCAGCCGCTGGATGTTCCTGCGCAAGAAGGCCGCCGAGCGCTTCGAAAACCTCAGCGCGCCGCACTTCGCCTTGTACGTGCTGGACGAGCTGCAGCAGCGCTTCAATACCACGGACGACCCGTACTTCATCTGGCGCAACGGCCTAACCGTCTACACGACGCTGGACTACGACCTGCAGCAGGCCACCGAATGCATCGCCCGTATCCGCGTCGCCGCGCTGGAGGGTACGGCGCCCAAGGACTACGTCCCGCCCGAGGGCACGCCGCCCGACGCCTGTGATGCGTTCAAGACCATGGACATGCAGGCCAACATGGAGGGCGTCGATCACAACGCGCACAACGCGTCGGTCGTCGCCATCCGTCCGCCAACCGGCGAGATCCTGGCTATGGTCGGCAGCGTAGACTACAACAACGAAGACATCGACGGCGAGGTCAACATGGCGCTGGCCGAGAACCAGCCAGGCTCCAGCTTCAAGCCGTTTACCTACCTCGAGTCCTTCCTGCAGGGTTTTACCCCAGCGACGCGCATCATGGATGTGCGCACGGTCTTCCCCAACGCGCCGGAACCGCCCTACGTGCCGGAGAACTACGACCGCAAGTACCACGGCCCGCAGCTAGCGCGCTACGCCTTACAGCGCTCCTACAACATCCCTGCCGTGTGGCTGATGGATAAAGTCGGCGTCAAAAACGTGATCGACCTGGCCCATAAGCTCGGCATCAACTCACTGGATAAAGAATACTACGGCCTCAGCCTCACCCTGGGCGGCGGCGACGTGCGCCTGGCCGACATGGTCTACGCGTACAGCGTCTTCGCCAACGGCGGCGTCATGGCCGGCCAGCCGGTTCCGGAGGACCGTCAGCGGCCCGGCTATCGCGACCTTGACCCGGTGAGCATCCTCCAGGTGCGCGACAAGGTTGGCCAGATCATATACGAGTACAAGCAGCCCGAAACCGAACGCCTGGTCGACGAACAGCACGTCTACCTCCTGCAGAACATCCAATCGGACTACAACGCGCGCAAGGCGGCCTACGGCGATTGGGCGCGTTTCCTGGAGCTGCCCGACCGCAAGATCGCGGCTAAGACCGGTTCGACCAACGGCTGGACGGATGGGTGGACCATGGGCTATGCGCCACAGCTGGCTGTAGGCGTTTGGGTCGGAAACGCGGACAACGATGCAATGAAAGAAGTGCCGGGCAGCCGAGGGCGCCGCACCCATCTTTGGCGCGGTGATGAAGTACGCCTTGACCGACCGCAGTGAACCGGTGCAGGAATTCGAGCGCCCACCCGGCATCATCGAGCGCAGCGTCTGCTGGGAGTCGGGCCTGTTGCCAACGCCTGAGTGCGGACGCGTTGTCAACGAGATCTTCATTCAAGGCACCGAGCCAACTCAGTACGACACCGTCTGGCGCTCTTTCGAGATCAATAAGGACAACGGCAAGCTGGCAACGGTCTACACGCCGCCGGAACTGCGCGAACGCCGGGTGTACCAGATCTACCCGCCCGAGGCAGCCGACTGGGTGCGCGAGCAAGGCATCGCCCAGCCACCAACCGAATACGACCAGACCGTGGCGCAAAGTACTGTCGATCCCGAAGCTGCGATTATCTCACCAACGCCCTACTCATATATCCGAGGTGCGGTCCCGATTACCGGCACCGCACAGCTCGACGGATTTGCCAACTATCGGATCGAATTTGGCGAGGGCGTCAATCCTGCCAGCTGGACGCAAATTGGCTCAACCCACGGCGAGCAAGTGAACCAAGGCCCGCTGGAATTCTGGGACGCGACGCCGTACAATGGACTGTACAGCCTGCGCGTGGTGGTCACGCGCGGCGACGGCAGTACTAAAGAGGGCGTCGTGCAAGTGACAGTCGACAACGAGGCGCCAGCAGTCGACATCATTGCCCCGGTCGACGGCCAACGCTACGTCACCGAAGACGACGAATGGGTCAGCATCACAGCCGATGCCGCCGACAACTGGGCCATGGACCGCGCCGAGTTCACCGTAGACGGCGAACAGGTCGGCACCAGCACCGTAGCGCCGTATAGCCTGCGCTGGGATATCCGTTTGCGCGGCCAGCCCGGCGGGGGCGGTGGACAGCAGCTGCCTGAGGTCAACTCATCAGGCAAGCAGACTGGCCGGTTCTTCACCGTCTATCCCAGCGGCTTCGGCTTCCTTTCGGACGGCGACGAATACATCGAGACGCACCTCGTAAAGGTCAAAGTCTATGACCGGGCCGGCAACGAGACCACCAGCGAGCCGGTGCGGATCTTCATCGCCAGGAAGCCCAAGGAGAAGCCATAGCCAGAAAGGTTCAGTCACCGGAGACTGGACCTTTCTAGTGAGTATCGACGAAGGGGTTGGACATCCCCCATAATCTGTGCTAGACTTTTCGCCATGAGTGAAAGCAGTGCCGTTGCTCGATCAGACGCCGGTAAGCGCTACCAGAGCGCCCGGCGCAAGGCCATTTTCGACGAACTCTTCAGCCTGGTACGCGGCCGTTCCCCTGAGCTGCTCTCCTTCGAGCAGGTCCAAACCGCGCTGCAAGCCTGGCAGCAGATCGAGGGGCGTCAGCCGGAAGTCATCCCGCTGGACAAGATCGTCGGCAGCGTGGGGCGATACAAGGACTTCACACGCGAGTTCTTACCCAAGGACTCGATCAGCGAGTCGCGCTGGCGCGCCGTCGACGCCGCAATGCATAGCCCGCTCGGGCTTCCACCCATCGAGGTGTACCAGATTGGCGAGATCTATTTCGTCAAGGATGGCAACCACCGGGTATCGGTGGCCCGAGCCAATGGGTTCGAGGACATCGAAGCCTACGTCACCCGAGTGGAGACACCGGTCACCATGACCTCCGACACCCGGCCCGAAGATCTGGCGCTGAAGGCCGCATACGCCGACTTTCTGCGCCAAACCCAGTTGGAGGCGCTGCGGCCGGACGCCGAGGTCGAGGTGACCGAGTTCTACAGCTACACGGAGCTTCTCGAGCACATCGGCGTTCACCGCTACTACCTCGGGCTGGAGCAACAACGCGATATCTCCTGGGATGAAGCGGTGGGAAGCTGGTACGATCATGTCTATTTGCCGGTGACCGCGGCGATCTGGGCTTCGGACATTCTCGCCAAATTTCCCGGCCGCACGGCGGCCGATCTGTATCTTTGGGTGGCCCGGCACCGTGAAGTACTTGCCCAAGAAAGCGGTGCACTCCCTTCACCGGTCCAGGCCGTCACCGACCTGAGGAACGAGGAAGGCGACGATGCGACCAGTCGGGTGGTTGGCTCCGTCAAGAAAGCTCTGGGATCAAAGCCCAAGGATGCAAATCTTGCCGCCGAAGCCACCGAGGCCGCCAAAACCGCCAGCCGCGAGCAGGACCCAGCGGAGTCGCCGGCGTTGGATGAGAAGCAATCAATTGGAGCGTAGCATCATGTTGGCAACCAAAATCGTTTGTACCATCGGTCCTGCAAGTCAGTCCCCGGAGATGTTGGCTCAGTTGATCAAGGCGGGTATGAACGTCGCCCGCATCAACATGTCCCATGGGACCCACGAATACCCACGCTGAGACGATCCGGCGTATTCGCACGGTATCAAGTGAGCTGGGCGCAGCAGTTGCAGATCCTGGTCGATCTGCAAGGCCCCAAGCTGCGGGTCGCCACGCTGCCTGAGGAGGGCGTACAACTGGTCGCCGGCCAGCTCCTGACGCTCACTGTAGACGATGTGCCCGCCACGGCAGAACTGGTGCCGGTGCAGTTCAAAGGCCTACCGGCAGCGGTACGCGTAGGCGAGCGCATTTTGCTCGACGATGGCCTGCTCGAGCTGTGCGTCGAGAGCAAGGACGAAAAGAATGTCGTTTGCCGGATCATCGTCGGTGGCCTGCTCACTTCGCACAAGGGCATCAACCTGCCGACGGCAGCGCTCTCCATTGGCGCAATCACGGCGAAGGACGAGGAAGACCTGGGTTTTGCGCTGGATCAGCGCGCGGATTGGGTGGCGCTTTCCTTCGTTCGGCAGGCCAGCGACGTGCTGCAGCTCAAGGAGATGATCCGTAAGCGCTCTCCTTTCGGGCGGATGACGCCGGTCGTGGCGAAAATCGAGAAACCTGAGGCCGTGGCTAACATTGACGAGATCATCGAGGTGGTGGACGGAATCATGGTTGCCCGCGGCGATCTGGGCATCGAGACCTCGCCCGAAGCCGTGCCGTTGATGCAGAAAATGATCATCCACAAGTGCAACGAAGCGGGAATTCCGGTCATTACGGCCACGCAAATGCTCGAACTCGATGATCCGCAATCCGCGGCCGACGCGCGCTGAAGCCAGCGATGTCGCCAACGCCATTCTGGACGGGACCGACGCCATCATGCTCTCGGGCGAAACGGCGGTGGGTAAGTATCCCGTAAAGTCCGTACAGACAATGACGCGGATTGCCGAGCAAGTGGAGGCCCGCAATAAGCTAACCCACGTTGCGCGGTCAAGCTCAGCCAGCCCCTCGGTAAGCGAAGCGGTTTGCCACGCGGCAACCGACACTGTTTTGGTGCTGGGCGCCTCGGCGATCATTGCTCCTACGATCCATGGCAGCACGGTTCGTACACTGTCCAAGTTCCGCCCGCCCGCGCCCATCATTGCCATCACCCCTAACCCGGCCGTGCAGCATCAACTGGCCCTCTACTGGGGCGTCCACCCGCTGCTGAGCCGGCGTGCTCCTGACACGGACACGGTAATCCAGGAGGCCGTGGCCGCAGCCCTCAGGTCTAAGCTCATCAGGGAAGGTGAAACCGTGGTCATCACAGCGGGAACTGGCGGGTTGACCCCCGGCGTGACCGACCTAATCAAGGTAGTCAAGCTCTCGCGCACACTCGTGCATGGAACTGGCGTGGGCGCAGGCCGTGTGACGGGAAGGATTCGCCGCCTGGAGGCGCCGCTTGAGGATGGTTTGCATGTGAGCCACGACGAGATCGTGGTGTCCAGCAAGACAGATCGCTCGTTTGTCGAGCCGATGCGCGAGGCCGCCGGGTTCGTCAGCGCGGATGGTGGGCCGGACTCGCATTGTTACCTGTTGGCGATCGATCTTGGCCTGCCGGCTGTGGTAGGCGTGAACAACATCGACGTATTGGAGGAAGGACAGTGGGTGGTACTGGATGCCGAGCGAGGCGTTGTTGTCGAGCGGCTCGGCATGCACGTCGACATGTAAAACGCGAAAGGACCTTTCTTCGGGAAAGGTCCTTTCTGGCAAGGTGTCGTACAACAAAGAAAGGACCTTTCCCAGAAGAAAGGTCCTTTCGCGTTTTTGAGATAAACTCTGGACGGTCTTACTTGATCTCGACCTTGGCGCCAGCGGCCTCAAGCGCAGCCTTGGCTTCGGCGGCGGCTTCCTTGGTCACTGCGGTGACGACAGGCGCCGGAGCGCTCTCGACCAGGTCCTTGGCTTCCTTCAGGCCCAGGTTCGTAATCTTACGAACTTCCTTGATGACATTGATCTTGTTGTCGCCGATTTCCTTCAGGATCACGTCGAACTCGGTCTGTTCCTCAACCGGCTCGGCGACGGCGGCGGCTCCGCCGCCGGCCGCTGGGGCGGCCATAGCCATCATCGGAGCAGCGGCAGAAACGCCCCACTCTTCCTGGAGCTCCTTGGCCAGCTGGGCAGCCTCGATGAGCGTAAGCGAATTCAGCAATTCCTTAACCTGTGCGATCTTATCAGACACGATGAACCTCCTGATTTTGTAACTAGAGTTGTTTCAGATGAGTTTGATTTTGCCTGCCACAATGTGACGGCAGGGACGCCGGGCAAGCCCAGGTCTCCCTAGATACGTTCCTTAGGCGCTGACTTCAGCGCCCTTGTCGGCGTACGACTGGATCGTAAGCGCCAGCTCGCGCAGCGGCGCTTGCAGAGTGCGATACAGCTCGCTGGCCGGGGCTTCAAGCGTGCGCACCAACTCGCTGGCCGGGGCTTGAATCATGCCCAGCAGTTGGGAGAGCACGTCTGACCGGCTCGGTAGCTCGCGCAGTTTCCTGGCGCCTTCGGCGTCTAAGATTTGACCTTCCAGGATTGCTCCCTTGATCTTGAAGGCTTCCATATCTTTGACGGCATCGAACAGCGCCTTTGCCGCGCTGGCCACATCATCGGGCAGGAAAACCGCTGCGGTTGTACCGGAGAGGTATTCCTCCGGAACCGGCATGTTGGCCTGCTCCAGAGCACGGCGCATCAGGGTGTTTTTGACCACCTGAACGCCGGTGTTGTGCTCGCGCATCTGGCCGCGTAGCTTCTGGATCTGCTGCACGGTGATGCCGCGATACTCGCTCAACACCACGGCATGGCTCTGGTTGAGCTGCTCGACGTACAACTCGACGAACTGTTCCTTCTTTGCTCTCGTGATCGCCAAGCGCTTCACCTCCTTTGATTGAATTTCAGATCGCTGCGGGTGGCGGCAGGCAACAAAAAAGCCTTCACGCTTGCCGACGCGAAGGCTCAAAGACGACACCATAAGAGGCGGCTGCTAGCCGCCTTCTATGGTGAGAATGTCTCAGGAACCTGTCACCTCGGCAGGCGGATGAATTAAGCCACGGGGGTGGCGCCTGCTGTCTATAGCAACGAAAGGTTGACTGTGTCAGTTATTGAGTAGTCTTACCAGGCGAAAGAGATCACGCTGTTTTCAAAACAACTGCCTGGTTCGGATCCACCTTGATGCCAGGGCCCATCGTTGCAGCCAAAGTCACGCGCTTGATGTACGTGCCCTTGGCACCCGAGGGCTTGGCCTTGTTGACGGCTTCCATAACGGCCGAGAAATTGGTCATCAGTTGATCTTCCGTGAAGCCGACCTTGCCGATTGGCAGGTGTAGATTAGCGGTTTTGTCGACCTTGAACTCAACGCGACCCTTACGAGCCTCGTCGATTACCCGCGGCAAATCATCTGCGTCGACGATCGTACCAGCCTTTGGACTGGGCATTAACCCACGCGGGCCGAGCACACGGCCCAAACGGCCGACTTTCTTCATCATGGATGGAGTCGCAATGGCCATATCGAAATCAGTCCAGCCGCCCTGGATTTTCTCGACAAGATCGTCACCGCCGACAAAATCCGCACCAGCGTCCTCGGCGATCTTAACGCCATCACCTTCGGCAAAGACCAGGATACGAACTGTCTTGCCGGTGCCGCTGGGTAGCAAAACAACGCCGCGTACCTGCTGGTCGGCATGACGCGGGTCGACGCCCATGCGCATGTGAACCTCAACCGTGCCGTCGAATTTGGTGATCGACGTCTCTCGAACGAGCTTGATGGCATCCGTTGGGCTATAGGCGATCGCTTGATCCACCTTACTGCTAGCTTCCAGGTATTTCTTTCCGTGCTGTGACATGTTCTTTGCTCCTTGTGGTGCGATCGGAACCGGTTAGGTTCCTCCCACCAGCCGCCTAAGCGAAGTTGGCGCCGAGCCAACTCGAGAGGCAGGCTAGTCGACGACAGTAATGCCCATGCTGCGGGCCGTGCCCTCGATCATCTTTACCGCGCCATCAACGTCGACGGCATTGAGATCCTTCATCTTCTGCTCGGCGATGTTGCGAATATCCGAGCGCGTCACCTTGCCGGGCTTGACCTTATTCGGCGTCGCTGAGCCCTTGGGGATGCCGGCGGCCTTTTTCAGTAAGTCGGTGGCCGGCGGGGTCTTCAGAGTCAGTGTGAAGGAAGCATCCTGAAAGATAGTAATCTCGACCGGGATGATACTGCCTGCCATGTTGGCCGTCCGGGCGTTATAGTCTTTGCAGAAGGCCATGATGTTCACGCCGTGCTGGCCCAGAGCCGGGCCGACCGGAGGCGCTGGATTGGCCTTGCCGGCGGGGATTTGAAGCTTAACGATTGCCTTTATCTTCTTTGCCATGATAACGTTCCTCTGCTAGACTTTTTCGAGCTGCAGGAAATCCACGTCGACCGGTGTGTCGCGGTTAAAGAAGGACACCATGACGCGCGCACGTCCCTTGTCCGGGAACAGCTCTTGCACAACGCCAATAAACTCCGAAAAGGCGCCTTCGACAATGCGTACCTTCTGTCCTACCTTGAAGTCAACCTTGATCTTTGGCTCATCAGACTCCAGTTGGCGCATGATCCGCTTGACTTCGTCGTCGGGCAACGCTGTAGGCTTATTACCCATACCGACAAAACCGGTCACGTTGGGCGTGTTGCGCACTACATACCAAGATTGCTCGTCCATGACCATCTGGACGAGCACATAGCCCGGGAACACCCGCCGTTCGACGACGCGCCGCTGCCCATCCTTGAGCTCGATCTCCTCTTCGGTTGGAACGACGACCTGAAAAATCCGGTCCGCCATTCCCATCAATTCAATCCGATGCTCGAGGTTTTTCTTAACCTTATTCTCATACCCGGAATAGCTGTGGATAACGTACCACTTTGCATCCACGGGTGCTTGGGGCGCGGCCTCGGTCTTGTCGACACTGATGTCTAGGACCTCGGGCGGAGCCTGAGTGCGCTTATCAGATCCTGTCTTAGCCACGATTTATCTCAACCAAACTCTCGGCAACGCCTTGCGTTGCCGCTAATGCCATTACGTCGTCGGCTAGCCGATCGCAGTGAGAATCTGCCCAATGATGCCACTGAACAGGAGTCCCAGTAACCACAACAAAATGGCCATAACCACGGTCACAACCAGAACAATCCACGTCAGGTTGAGAGCCTCCTCGCGGGTGGGCCAGGTCACTCTGCGCAGTTCTGCGCGAGCCTCGCGAAAATATTCGACGAGTCGATTCGGTTTTTTCTCAGTTTCAGCTTTACTCACGCTGGTCTTCTCGCTTACGATTGAACTTACCGTCTGAAGCTCAAAACGGTGTCCTACCAGAAATGACGGCTCATGTTTCTACGTACGACTGAATTCGAACTGGCAGGCGTGGCAGGACTTGAACCCGCAACCTACGGATTTGGAGACCGTTGCTCTACCAATTGAGCTACACGCCTGTGTTAACGATGAACGATGAATGATGAGTTATGAATTGCCAGAGTCCAGAGTATTGACGAACTCCAGTTCTTCCGCATTCATCACTCATCACTCACCATTCATCGTTCATTAATTTACTTGGTCTCCCGATGCATGGTATGGATCCGGCATCGAGGGCAGTACTTCTTAAGCTCTAGCCGCGCCTGATCGTTGCGGCGGTTCTTTTCCGACGTGTAGTTGCGCTCTTTGCACTCCGTACACGCCAACGTAATCACAACACGAACTGCTTTCTTTGCCATGTCTATCTCTCGGGTCTAAGTAGATGAGGAGATTTTTGCCTCCTCACCTACTTGTGCTCTTAGGTTGAACCTCTAGTCGATCGCATTTGGGCAGATTTTATTGCCCGCCGATCATTCAAGGATCTTGGTGATGACGCCTGCGCCGACGGTGCGGCCGCCTTCGCGGATGGCGAAACGGGAACCGGCTTCGAGGCCGACGGGGACGATCAGCTCGATCTCGAGGTTGACGTTGTCGCCGGGCATGACCATCTCAACACCCGCCGGCAGCTTGCAATTGCCGGTCACGTCCATCGTGCGGATGTAGAACTGGGGCCGGTAGCCCTGGAAGAAGGGGGTATGACGGCCACCCTCTTCCTTCTTCAGCACGTACACCTCGCCCATGAAGCGCGTGTGCGGCGTGATGCTGCCCGGCTTGGCCAGCACCTGGCCGCGCTCGATCTCTTCACGCTGGACGCCGCGCAGCAGACAGCCGACGTTGTCGCCGGCCTCGCCGCGGTCGAGGATCTTGCGGAACATCTCGACGCCGGTCACCACCACCTTACGTGTGGGCTTCAGACCGACAATCTCGATTTCCTCCATCGTCTTGACCGTCCCGCGCTCGATACGCCCCGTCACCACCGTCCCACGCCCCTTGATCGAGAACACATCCTCGACCGGCATCAGGAACGGCTTCTCTGTCTCGCGCACCGGCGTCGGGATGTAAGAATCCACCGCACGCATCAACTCCCAGATGCAGGCATACTCCGGCGCTTCCGGATCCTTGCTCGTGCACTGCAACGCATGCAAGGCACTGCCCCGCACCACCGGCACGTCGTCGCCCGGGAACTTCTGCGCCGACAGCAGCTCGCGCAGCTCCAGCTCCACCAGCTCCAGCAGCTCCTCGTCTTCCATCTGGTCGACCTTGTTCAGGAAGACCACCATCGCCGGCACTTCCACCTGCCGCGCCAGCAACACGTGCTCCCGCGTCTGGGGCATCGGCCCTTCCGGCGCTGCCACCACCAGGATCGCACCGTCCATCTGCGCCGCACCGGTGATCATGTTCTTGATGTAGTCGGCATGGCCCGGACAGTCCACATGGGCATAGTGACGATTCTCCGTCTCATACTCCACGTGCGCAATCGCAATCGTGATGCCGCGCGCCTTTTCCTCCGGCGCATTGTCGATCGAATCGAATGCCCGATAGTTGGCCCAGCCCTTCAGCGCCAGCACCTTCGTGATCGCTGCTGTCAATGTCGTCTTGCCGTGATCGATGTGGCCAATCGTGCCTACGTTCACGTGCGGCTTGGTTCGAGCAAAGACCTGTTTGGCCATGAAAAAAAGCCTCCTAAGCTGTTCATTCGCGACGGGGCCGCCCCAGGCAAGGGCGGCCACACGCACTTCTACGATAATCTCTTGTTGCGAGAGCCCTCGATCGGACTTGAACCGATGACCCCGTTCTTACCAAGAACGTGCTCTACCGACTGAGCTACGAGGGCAGGCGAGTGATGAACGATGAGTGCTGAATGATGAGTGACAGAAACAACTCATCGTTCATCATTCAGCACTCATCATTCTGTGTGGGCAGGGGCGGATTCGAACCACCGAAGGCGATAGCCAGCTGATTTCGTCCCAACTACGGCTTTCGCCGCCAGCTTACGCTGTTTGTGGGCTGGACTTTGTCTTCATCCGGTCTGGATGCTTCCCGTCAAGTCTCTACACCGTCCCAACAGGGACTGGCTCGGCATTACCATCTCCTAGAGGATTTACCGAATTTGGGAAGTTTTCATCTGCAGATTCCTCTGCAGCGCTGCAAAAGTCACCAGTGCTAACAAGGAGATATTGCTCCCACTTGGACCACTTTGTTACCCGACCAACATTAATGGTGACTTGATCGGCGATTTCTGCGAATGGAATAGCATAAGATCGACCGTTGGCGCACAGAATGAACAGAAGATCAAAATCTCCCGGTTGGTACCTGATTCTGTGATTTCCTGCGCTTCTGTTGCCGCCAGATACATAAAGGGGCACTGAGAAGATGCCAGGGTTACCTTCGTATCCGGCGAACTTACACTGCACCGCAAGAAAATCGCCTTCTTTTTCAATCACCAAGTCGTATTTGGCCGTGTCCGACAGTGGAATGCTCACCGTGTATCCCATAGATACAAAGTGCATGATTGCACTGGCGACAGCCAAGTTGCCTTTCTGCTTGTTTTCCATAGGGCAAACTCGACTCCTTTACAGTCAGCCCCCTTTGGCCGCTTGGGTACCTGCCCATATACAGATTTTAAGGGATCGGTAGCCCTCTCAATGACCGATCAGTGCCGTCAGCCAGGAGCCGACGGCCGGACTTGAACCGGCAACCGTCCGCTTACAAGGCGGATGCTCTACCGAATTGAGCTACGTCGGCTTGCCCTATTCAAGGCATTGTAGCACACAACGGTGCTTAACCAAAAAAAACTGCTGCAAGCCGACTGCTTGGCAGCACTATGGGAGTATACGTAGGAGCGCTTGCTTTGTCAAATGCCAAGAGACTGAAGCATCGAAGCCGGCAACACGATCTCTACCGGACCGCCATCGCTGACCAGGAACGGATTGCTTTCCGGCGCGCCGCCCGGCCGGCCGTAGATCCGGTTCAGGATCGCCCGCTCGCGCTGCCCGATGCGCTGCAGAAATATCCCCGGCTCCTGCAGCGATCTCCATGCCTCAAACCCGCGCTCCAGGAAATCCTGCATCTCGGCCCAGCCAAGACGCAGCGCCGGCCCACGCGCCAGACGCAGGGTAGTGTGAACGAACGGCACTCTCCGCACCCGCTCAAGCTGATGGCCCACCTCGACGATGAGATCGATCTGCCGCGCTCGTATGTCGTAGTTGTCGCACAGTCGATAGGCCTCTTCGTATTGCCACCGCTCAAAACGATCGGTGACGCCCAGATGTGTCCGCATGGCCTCGGCCAGCGCCAGGTCGAGCTGCTGCGTCAGCGAGTTAACCTCCAACGCCATGGCCAGTGGGTGGAGGGTTGCCTCTGGCAAAAAGCGATTCATGAAGTGGTAAACACGGTGCCCGTCATAGTCGCGCTGGGTGAAGTCCTTCGGCGCATAGATGTCATCCAGAAAGAAAGCACAGGCCTGGCCAAAGCTGGGGTCTGCCAGCATATCGGCGTGCGTGCGTGACAGCCGTACCGACTGCCACGCGCTAAGCGTGGCGATCAACGGCGACAACTGCTTGCCTTCGACGAGCTCGTGATGAGCCATGCTGGCGCGCAGATTGACCATCAGCCGCCCTGCGTCCTTCAGGCTCGGCAGTTGGTGATGGGACTGCTCGGTCGTGTCAGGTGTCGTCGTTGTGTCCATAAAAAACCAGCTCCGCAGAGTGTTCATACAGTATACACCGTCCTGTGTCCCAACACAAAGCGCTGAAAGACGGCCTTGACATTCGCCCAGCGATCGTTTACACTTCACTCGTCGGACCTGGCAGCCGGCAGGGCTGCAGTTGGACATCCTGGAGGACCCATGACCCTGTACGAGCAGGACTTCTATCAGTGGACACAGCAACAGGCGGGCCTGCTGAAGGCGGGCCGGTGGAGAGAAATCGATCGTGAGCATCTCGTGGAGGAGATTGAAACGATGGGGCGGAGTGAGCGCGCACAATTGGAAACGCGGTTGGGCTTGCTGCTAATGCACCTACTCAAGTGGCAGTATCAGCCGAAGCTACGCTCGCGCAGCTGGCTTGCCACCATCAAGGAACAGCGCCGTCGCGTGGGGCGGCTGATCGACCGCAACCCGAGCCTGACGCCTGTTCTCGGCGAAAGCCTAGCCATAGCCTACGGAGACGCTGTGCTGATGGCCGAAGAAGAGACTGGTATTTCTGAAGAGACCTTCCCGGCGCAGTGTCCCTATACTCTGGAAGAAGTACTGGACTGGAGATTCCTGCCAGACACGTGATTTGTTGCGAGATACCCTTTGCTGGCTTCCCCGAACTATTTCGGAGTAAGAAACACAGGAGCACCGCTGGATCGGGCGATGCTCCTGTTGACTCTCCTAACTTTCTCCCGACCGCTGAACATCTTGGATTGACAAAGTTCATCCGGGATTCTTGTGACGTTGAGTGCTCTGTTAAGTTAATTTTTGTGCTGTGTCATCCTGAGACCCCGCATCCCGCGGGCGGTATTGGCAAACAAAGAAACTTGATCGTGTCACTGGCGCTGCGCCGTGAGGCTCGGCGAAGGATCTCCGTTTGCATCCACGCCGAGATGCTTCGGCGGACCTACTCATGACATACCATGTCATTCGTTTGCGAATACCGCCCGCGGGATGCGGGGTCTCAGCATGACATAACTAGGCAAGTTTCTGAGGAGTGCTCCGTAAAGTTAGTTTTTGCATGGTGTCATCCTTCGCCGAGCCTCAGGATGACACCACGCAAGGATTAATTTTCCAGAGTAATGAGTGTCCTCTTGAAAATCCGGGATAACTCGTTCTTAGATCATTGCTTCGAACGAAAGATGCCCCTAAGGCGCTGCTTCGGATGGCGTCAGTATTTCCCCAGCAGTCACCACTTTGTAGCCCGCGTCCTGAAAGCCCTTCAAAAGTAACGGCAGCGCGTCTACGTCGATCTGCCGGCTGGTGTGCATGTAGTACAGCGCGCCCGGCGCCGCGTTGCCGATGACGTTATCGTAAATGGACTGAACCGTCGCGCCGTCACGCCAGTCCTCCGAGCCATAGGTCCAGATGATAGTCGTCCACCCCAGATCGTAGGCGGTTTTGAGGCTGATCTTGCTGCGAGAGCCAAAAGGCGGCCGAAAGTAGGGCTTGGTAGTCTGGCCAGTTAACTCCTTGACCAGGGCTTCCGTGTCCATCAGCTCCTTAGTAACCTCCTCAGCCGTCATCGGTTTGAAATCGCCATGCGTCCATGAATGGTTGCCCAGCTCGTGGCCGCGCTCGGCGATGCGCTGGGTCGCTTCGGGATATTGCTGCACCCACTCCCCCTGCATGAAGAATGTCGTGCGCACACCATATTCGTCAAGCGTGTCCAACATCTGATACAGCAGCTCCGGTTCGCCTTCCACGTCGAAGCTGAGGTTGACCTGTGGACTGCCATCGGCCGCGTACTGTGTGCCTGTGTAGACGATCTCCTCGCTCGCTGCAGGTCGATCGGAAGGCACAGGCGTATCAGTTGGCGCTGGCGTAGGTGTAGCGGTTGGCTTCGATGTGGGTGTATCGGTTGGAACCGTCGTCGGCGTATCTGTTGATGCGAGGGTCGGCGTGTTAGTTGGCGCCGACGTCGGCGTATTCACCGGCGCTGGCGTGTTTGTCTGGCTGACCGCCTGCGCCTGCTCGCCAACTCCACCACATCCTGCCAGGGCCAGAACGACCATCACCGCAAGGACTACCAGCCCGAGGACTCTCTTGCGGTTTTTCATCTTCTTCTCGCCACCTGCAACTTGCCACCTGCAACTTGCAACTTGCAACTTGCGACTTGATTGCTTCATTCGTTAAACAACTCTCCTACAGATCGTCCGTCGTGGATTCGCCGGATCACGTCGCCGACTAGCGGCGCAACACTCAGTACGGTCAAACGATCGCCGATGCGCTTTAGCTTTCTTTCGGCCAATGGCACCGTATCGGTAATCACAATACGCGTTAGATCACTGTTTTGCAGACGTTTTGCGGCCGGTTTGGATAGAATAGCGTGCGTTGCACATGCATGCAACTCACGCGCGCCCGCCGCACGCAAAAACTTCGCCGCATCTGTGAGCGTACCCGCCGTATCAATCTCGTCATCCACGATGAGCACGTTCTTACCCTCGACGTTGCCAATGACGCTGTACATCTGCGTCGCCGACCCATCGTGCGCACGACGCTTTTCGATGATAGCCAGCGGCAAATTGAGCCGCGCTGCCAGGTTCCGCGCTCGCCGCAAGCCACCGACGTCGGGTGAGACGACGACGGTATCCTCCGGACTGAGGTTCTGCTGCTTGTAATATTCCTCAAAAATCTGAATCGTCGGAAGCTCATCCGTAGGAATGGTGAAAAAGCCCTGGATCTGTCCAGCATGTAGATCTAGCGTCAAAAAACGGTCGGCCCCGGCCGTTGTGACCAAGTCGGCCACTAGCCGGGCTGTGATCGGAACCCGCGGCTGGTCTTTTTTGTCGGTGCGGCCATAGCCGTAGTAGGGCACGACCGCAGTGATGCGTCCCGCCGAATCACGGCGCAACGTGTCGATGAAAATCAACAGCTCCATCAAGTTGTCGTTGACCGGCGGACACGTGGGCTGGATCAGGAAAACGTCCTTGCCGCGCACGCTTTGGTGCAGCCTGACAAAAGTGTTCGTGTTGGCAAACTGAAAAACGTCGGCGCCGCCCAGCGGCACGTCTAGATAGTCCGCAACCTTCTGCGCCAGACCCCGATGGGCCGTGCCGCTGTAGATCGCCAGATCGCCGTAAAGCTTGTACTCGGTCATCGTTGGCTGAACAACTGCAGCAGCCTGTTCTCGTGCACCTTTGCTACGGCGGCCATTGGCCGCGGCCTTGACAGCAGGGCCGTGAGTGGACGCGCGTGCCGCGTCCACAATAAGGGTGTTTGGAACCGATATTTGTGCCATCGTCGGGCATCCTCTCTGTATGGGACGGACAAGAGGGTCGGAAGCCGAATTGTACACTAAGAGCTAGACGGTTCAGTTCGTAAACAGTATGGCGGGCAACAGTTGATCGGCGGCGCTATAAGGATCTTGGTCACGGGCGGCCACTTCTGTGACCAAACGTTGGAAATGCTCAGGCGGCACCCGGCTGTTCAGGCGGCGCAAGACAGCTGTCTGCAAGATGTGCACCAGATTGATGCGGGCGCGTTCCTCCTCCCGGCGTTGGAACTCACCGCTGAGCTGCAAATAAATGCGATGCTGCTCGATGGCATTCAGCAATTCGGGGATGCCTTGATCGCGCAGAGCGACGGTTTTGATGATCGGTGGCGTCCAGCCCTCCGGCTCCTGCTGTGCCAGGCCGACCTGCACCGTGTGGCCATGGTGTTGCACCATCTTTGGCCCCATCCCCAGCCACATCTGCAAGGCGGTAATGGTCTTGTCCGCCCCTTCGCGGTCTGCCTTGTTGACCGCGAGAATGTCGGCGATCTCCAGCACGCCGGCCTTGATCGCCTGTACCTCGTCACCCATGCCGGGCGCCTCAACTACAATTGTTGTATGAGCGGTGCTGGCGATGTCCACTTCTGCCTGGCCAACGCCGACCGTCTCGACGATCAGGCGCTGAAAGCCGGCCGAGTTTAGCACAGTGATTACATCGGCAGTGGCTTGTGCCAGACCGCCCAGGCTGCCGCGCGTCGCCATGGAGCGGATGAAGATGCCGGGGTCGCCACTCAGATCGCGCATGCGCACACGATCACCCAGCAATGCGCCACCCGTAAAGGGGCTGGTGGGATCCACCGCCACGATTCCGACGGTATATCCTCGCTGGCGGTACGCCTTGGCCAGCGCGTTGACCAGGGTCGACTTGCCCGTGCCGGGCGAGCCCGTTATGCCGATGATGTGGGCCTGGCCGGTGCGCCGATAAAGCGTCGCCAGCGCGCCATGGGCCTCCGCCCCTTCGTTTTCCACCGAGGGTAATCGTTCGAGCCAGCGCGCGGCGGTTGCCCGCCAACAAATCGTCTATCAGCTGCATAGTGTGGGTCTCGCAAAAGGAATTAGGTTGCAGGTTGCAGGTTGCAAAAGTGCCAGGTGTGGCACAAGTAGCAGCGCCCATCGTACCATTGCCCCCATGGCTCCGTCAAATTGGAAGAGTACGTCCAAATCCTGTTCGTAGGGGCGGGTCTTGCACCCGCCCGCAATCCATCGCATTCGTAGGGACGGGTCTTGCACCCGCCCGCAACCAGCATTCGTCACCGTTTCGCAGGGGCGGATCGATCAAATCAGGGGGTCAGCTCACCGCCGGCTCCAACAGAGTCAGCGTGCGGGCGTCGGCGTCCAGCTCGACTTCGCAGCCGATCGGCAGGGTTGCCTGATCCTCGACGTGACCGATCATCAAGCCACGCACTGCGGGAACGCCCACTGCCTCGCTGCGCTCGGCCAGGACCTGCTCCAAGCTGAACTGAAACGTGCTGGTGGAGGGCGGGATCTCGGTGAACTTGCCAAAGACGATGCCCGCCACCTGCTTGAGCGCACCGGCCAGCCAGAGCTGAGTCAACATCCGGTCGATGCGGTGGACACTCTCCAGGACGTCTTCGATAAAAAGGATGGCGCCGGCATAGTCTGGCGCGTACGGCGTGCCTGCGAGGTGCGCCAGCAGGGTCAGGTTGCCGCCCACCAGCCGCCCGCGTGCAACCCCGGGCACGAGTGTGGCCGTTCGGTTCAGGCGCTCAACCCGGCCGGGCGCGGCATCGAACGGTGGCGGCGCGGCGAGCAGGGTTGGCGCCTCCGGGGTCTGTACCACTTTTTGGAACTGCGCCAGGGTGTAAGGCGTGTACAACTGGTCGGCGATTGGGCCGTGAAAGGTCACCAGGCCGGTCAGTCGCTGGATTGGATTCAGCAGTGTGGTGATGTCGCTGTAGCCGATGAGTGGCTTGGGGTTACGGCGAATGAGGTCAAAATCCAGGTGGGGCAATGTGCGGGATGCGCCATAGCCGCCGCGCAGGCAGATGATACCTGCTACGTCAGGATCGGCGAACATCGCGGTTAAGTCGGCGGCGCGCTCTTGATCCGTGCCCGCGAAATAGCCATGACGCCTGAAAAGATGTTGGCCGGGTTTGACGCGAAACCCGAGCGACTCGACGGTCTCAACGCCGGCTTGAATCCGGTCATCCTCGCCGATGGTGTACGCCGGTGCGACTACGCCGAGGGTCTGGCCTAGTTCGAGGCGTCTGGGTTTGATGGAGGAGGGCGATTGGGTCGTCTTCATGCAGTGCATCATACACGACAGGCACTTGTCTGACAAGACGGTCACCGTGTACTATGATTCCGGCTGGCAGCCTTGGTCTGCTTCGAATCAATTCAACGAGAGATCCCCCAGCCCGGGCTCATTGGTGGGCGTCGCGCTGAGCCAGCAAAGCGAGGAGCACAGCCAGGCGCATGAGGTTATCTACCAGTTTGCAATCAGCTTCTTTGCGCCTCTGTATTTCGTGGCGATCGGGCTCAGAGTCAACTTTGCGGCTGGGTTCGACCTGTGGCTCGTCGTCGCAGTCCTGGCCGTCGCCTGTATCGGCAAGGTCGCGGGTGCGGGCGCGAGGGCGTGGCTGGGCGGCATGGCCCCGCGACGGGCGCTGGCCGTAGGCTTTGGCATGAACGCGCGCGGCGCCATCGAGCTGATCCTGGCCATAGTTGCACTGGAGCACGGCCTGATCGACCAGCGGATATTCGTGGCGTTGGTGTTCATGGCCATCGCGACGTCGCCGATGAGCGGGCCGGCAATGAAGCGGCTGGCGGGCGCGCCCGGCCGTTAGCGTGCCCGATCCTGCCATTTTCAGCGCAATCGCGACCTGTGGTATACTCAGATCGCGTTCGTCTTGGTCGAGTCCTTCCCCTCGCCGAGGCAGCGTGATAGGCGACGCCCGTCTCGGGTTCCCCCCACCGAGACGGGCGTTGTCGCGTGGCACGAAAAAAGACTGGACCGGTTTTCCGCAACCGGTCCAGTCTGGGGCAATCACACAGGAATCAGCTCAAACGTCCAGGTTCCGCACTTGCTTGGCATGTGTCTGGATAAACCGCTTACGAGGCGGGACGGCGCTGCCCATCAGCATATCGAAGGTGCGATCGGCTGCGGCCGCGTCCTCGATGGTTACCTGCAGGAGCGTGCGCTTCTCCGGGTTCATGGTCGTCTCCCAGAGCTGCTCCGGGTTCATCTCGCCCAGACCCTTGTAGCGCTGGAGGACGGTCTTTTTGCCGTCCAGCCGCTTAAGGGTCCGATCCTTCTCTTCATCAGAATAGACGTAATACTCATCTTTGGCAGCCTTGATCAGGTACAGCGGCGGCTGGGCGATGTACAGGTTGCCGTTGGAGATCAATGGCTCGAGGTAGCGGAAGAAGAAGGTGAGGAGCAGGGTGCGGATGTGACTTCCGTCAACGTCAGCATCCGTATTTTTTGCCGCGATACCTCCGAAACCGCAGATGAAATTCTCATCTTCCGCCACAGAAAAATCGTAGACTTTGCCTGACGATGCCCGCACTTCACGAACAGCACGTACAGGCAAGCTTATCAGGTCGCCTATCATTGAGCTTGCCTTCCGGCGACTTGGGACTGACTTGGTATGGGAGGTGTACTCCCTCAACTCATCGGCACGTCGGTGATTCGCCCAGATGCTCTGAAGAACAATTAGATCCTCAACCCGATTCACATAGACCGTATAGGCCGTATGTCTCTGGAAAATAGGTTTTCCATTGACTGGACTTGGACCCATGGGTTGGCCGCTGGGCTCCTGTTTGGTAATACCAGCACTAATACCATGACCCAGCAGCAGATACATCAGTTGATCTGCCAATGTTCTTGAACTTGTGCCGAACGAAAGATGTCTCCGGCTGATTGTACCGTCGCCGGAAAAGTAGCCTCGCAGAAAGGCCAGCTGCAACGCACGATCGACGTTGAAAACCAAGTCCGGTATATGCTTTCGAACGGACTCTGTCCCATCGAAACAGAAGACTAATCGGAAGGTTGCCGTGACGACGTTATTAAGCAGACGTAATTCGTCCGCTCGATTGCCCTTGCTGACATAGTACGTCGGCTCAATCCCAAACAACTCTTTGATTGCTGTTCTGAGTTCGGGCACAAGCGGTTGATTGCGTTTGCCGATAGCCAGGCGTACGCCGTTGCGCTTGCTGAGCGCGCCATCGGCCACGAAGAAGCCGAGGAGCATCATTAAGGATTCGGTGATTAGTAGGAAGCGCGGCACTGCCTGATCGGCGTAGTGCTTCGGAGTCAACACTACATCCTCGCCCAGCTCGTCCAGGTCGTCCACAGTCAGGTTGCGCAAGAACACGTAGTCCCGCACCCGATTTGCAGGCGCCGCCCGGTACTGGGTGTTCCAGATGTGATCCAGCCGGCTGTCGCCGACCAGCACCTCTGCCAACACCGGCTCGCGCTCCAGCTCCAGCACGTCGAGGTAGCGCGTGAAGTGGCTCAGGATCGGCCGCAGCGCGCCTCTTTCCCAGGCGTAGAAGGTCACGGGCTGGCGAATCCCCACAGCTTCACACACCTTGCGCTGGCTGAGGCCCAGCTCCAGCCGCCGGGATTTGAGGAGCTCGCCTACATGCGCCGGGATGGTCACGCGCTCCTCGACCATCTGCGGATCGTCAACGTATCCTTTGCGCACCTGCGACTTGTACCAGCGCTCCACACCCGGTCCGCGCACGACGATGTCAGTGTCTTTACCCGCGCCTGCCTCCACCAGCGAACGCAGGAGGTCAAGCCGCTCCGCCGACTGCGCCGGAAGCGGCATCCGAGCCGGCGCCGCCAACAGGTCGCCAACCTGTACCTCGTCCCCGCGCTTGAGCACCGGCCGGCCGGCTGGGTCGGAGACAAAGACGCTGTGCGAGCCAGTCACTCGCACGCGACGCCCGTAGGCCGTCTCGATCTCGTACATCGGCCCATCGTGATCGTGGCGGATGACGTTCTTGATCGTCTTGAAGCGCACCTCGCCCGTCTCTTTGCTGAAGCTCAACACCTGGTAGAGCGATGGATCGGTCTGGGTTTCCCATAGTTTGTCGATGAATGGACCAACCCGCACGGCGCAAACCTGGCCCTCCGGATCCTTGACGAAGGTCATCTCATCGCCGTCGACGCTCATGATGAGAATGCGGCCGTAACGCAAGTTTTCCAGATTAAAGCTATCGCCGATCCCCGTGCCCAAGGCCGTGATCAGCGCCTGGATCTCCTTATTGGCCAGAGCTTTGTCCAGGCGGGACTTTTCGACGTTGAGGATCTTGCCGCGCAAGGGTAGAATGGCCTGGAATCGACGATCCCTACCCTGCTTGGCGCTGTTGTGGACGAACACGCCAGCCGCCAAGGCAAAGTTGTGATAGTTGTCGACAGTGATGTCGAACACGTCCGTTCGCTCGGCCAAGGCACGAACAATGAGAACTTTACGGTCAGCGCTCTCGAGAGGCTCGTACACGGCAAGCCCACTGCGGATAGAACTGTGCTGCAGCAACCGCTCATGGCCAAAGGCGATAAACCCTTGCGTGCCCTGCTCCCCTTGATAAGCTACCTGATCCATACTCCTGGACGGCACCGCCTGCCCAATCGAAGCGTAGTCCATCGCTCGTGCTTCAAGCACCGGCAGTGCCAGCGCGTTTTCGACCTCAAGCGGGACCATGAGCGACATGAGACTTGCACCTGGTTGTAGCTCATCAGCTCTGCAATACGCCCCATCGCGCAATCTAAACAGGTGATCTGGCGTGCACCGCACACGTTCTCCGTTGTCTAGCTCAACTTCCACCAATTCGGCGTCCCGATGGGTGCGCCGCGGATGGATCAACGGCACAATGCGCACGTCGCCGGCTTCATTGGTAGCATAGCCAAAGTGGCTGATGCCTTTGTCCCAATCCTCGGCCAACTCCTTGATGGTCTTCTCGCCGCCTGAAGTCAACCGGATACGGGTCTCAGGAGCGAAACAGCCACCTGCGCTGTCGCCCTCCACGATATATAGCTCGCTCTTGCTGGGATCGCGCTCTGAACAGTCGGCCAGCTTACCCGGCAACGTCGCGCTCTCCAGCGCGCTCTTGCGGATCACCAGGTCGCGCGCCTTGCGCATGGCGTCGCGCGCCCGGCTACTGGTCTGGCACTTCTCGACGATCTTCTTGGCGTCGCGCGGGTTCTGCTCCATCCAGGCGGTCAAGGCGTCGCCCACCACCTGCTGGACGTAGGTCTTGACCTCGGCGTTGAGCAGCTTGACCTTGGTCTGGCTCTCGAACTGCGGATCGGGCAGCTTGACGCTGACGATCGCCGTCAACCCCTCGCGCGTGTCATCGGCGGTGAAAGCCGTGTCGCTTTCCTTTAGCATGCCCTGCTTGCGCGCGTAATCGTTGACGGTGCGCGTCAACGCGGCGCGCAGACCGGTCAAATGGCTGCCGCCGTCGGGGGTGTTGATGGTGTTGGCAAAGCTATAGACCGATTCGTTGAAGCCGTCGGTATACTGGAGCGCGGCCTCGATCAATGTGCCCTCGATCTCGCGCTCGATGTAGATCGGCTCGTGCACTACCTCGCGATTCTTGTTCAGATAGCGCACAAAGCTCTGCACACCGCCCTCGAAGTAGAAGGTGGTCTCACGCGGCTCTTTTTCCCGCAGGTCCTTGAAGGTCAAGGTAATCCCGCGAGTTAGGAAGGCCATCTCGCGGAAGCGCTGCAGCAAAGTGTCGTAGCGATACTCCAGCACCTCGAAGATCTCAGGATCGCGTAGGAAGATCGTCGTGGTACCGGTTCGCTCGCCCGGTTTCATCACGCCAGTCGCTTCGACTTGGGTCTGTGGAATGCCGCGGGCGAAACGCTGGCGCCAGACCTTGCCCTCGCGACGCACCTGCACCTCGAGCCAATCGGAAAGGGCGTTGACAGCCGAGACGCCGACGCCGTGCAGGCCACCGGACACCTTATAGCCGCCGCCGCCGAACTTACCACCGGCATGCAGCTTAGTCATGACGACGGTCAATGCCGACATACCGGTTTGCTCGTGACGACCGACCGGAATGCCGCGGCCGTTGTCGCTGACGCTGACGCTCTCGTCAGGGTTGATGACGATCTCAATAGAGTCGGCCGCGCCGGCCATAGCTTCGTCGATGGAGTTGTCTACGACCTCGTAGACCATGTGATGCAGCGCCCTGGAGTCCGTGCCGCCGATGTACATGCCTGGGCGACGGCGTACTGCTTCCAGTCCCTCCAAAACGGTAATGTTGTTGGCGTCGTACTGCGCAGGCTGCGTGGTGTTGTTCAAAGCCACAGTCTATACTCCTTCGGAAGTTGCAGGGTGCAGGTTGCAAGTCGCAGAGAACTGCGATTAGGTGTTGCTGGGCGGGCGGACACCAGTCTTCTGGCTTGCTTGTGCCTCCAGCCAGCGCGCGCTGCGATCCGTGTAGAAGATCAAGCGTGCGGCAGTCAGGCCGGTGAGCAGCAGGGCGTTGCCGACGATTGCTACCGCTGTACCACCCGGGCTATGAGCTGCCAGCCGCTGCCAAATAAAGCCAAAGCCAACCAGGATCACGGTCGTCAAGATGACCAGTCCCAAGGTCGTCCAGAAGTTGCGGCTCACGATATTGAAGCTGCGCCACAGCGCCTGGCCTAATCCAACGCCGTCGACGACGATCGCTGCTATGACAAAGTAGAGCATGAAATAAAGCCACAGCATCAACCAGGCGATCAGCAGCGCCAGCAGCGTGGAAAGCCCACCGGCGACCTGGGGGGCTATCAACATGACCGGTGCGAGCACCAGCGAGAGCAGCATAGTGACGGCGAACAAGATCGCAATCACTATCACTCCGTACAAAGTCGCCAGGCCCCAGGTGCGTAAGCCCCGACGCAGCCAAAAGCCCGGCGATGACGCCAGCCCATCGCCGGAGGTCGAGTCCTGAGGCGGCAGTATGACCCGTAACTGTGATGCCACCGCTGTCAGAAAACCTGCACCAAGGCCGAGGCCCAGCACCAAAAGAAAGGGCACCCACAGGATCAGGGAGAGCGTCGGCGCTGGGCGGACAACCACGCCACCCAGTTGAGCCGGCTCGACCAGGCCCGGCATCACCAAGCGCAGCCACGTCAAGCTATTGCCTACCAGCCACCACAGATTGAAACGGGCGCCCTCAGACGCAAGCAGTTCCCGATACGGCCCGACCATTTGCGTCAGGTCGGGCGGCAGGTTAGCCGGCGTCCACAGAGCCAATAGGCTGTCGACCAGCGGTTGAATCGACAGATGCGGCCCCAACCAAAGCCAGAGATCCACCACCACTGGCAGTAGGATCAGCCAGGGCCGGCGCTGTACGATTCTGAAGCCACCGGTAATTGTGTCGATCAGTCCCAACAGGACCTCCAAAGATGCCAGTGAACGATCAATAAATCAGGCGACACCGACTTGAGCAACGGCCCTGCGGGCCGCCAGTGGGTGACGCCTGGCACGAATCAACTCATCTACCCAAGGCCCGCCGTTCAAGTAGTCTGCACATCGAGACGAGCGAACCTACGATGTTTGATTATACCACAGGAAGACCCAACCTGCCAGAAATGCCCCCGCGTTCCTGCGATTTCAGAGCGTTTGTTCTAGTGGTGGTCAAGCCATCACGCACCCAATCGGCAGGCAAACCAAGTCTGCCTTGTCTGCAGCGTAGTGGCGACTTTTCCAGATCGCTCGGCATCCTCGTTGATCGAGCACAAGTGGGGCGTCCATGAAGCGCCCGCTCAGGCGTTTTGACGCCCGCGCGTCCTCGCGGTACAATCTTGTTGTGAGCCGCCCTTCACAAACCCGCCATTCGCCGAGGCACCGATGACCCTCATCACCCTCACAACCGATTTTGGCATCGCTGACAGTTATGTTGCCAGCATGAAAGGAGTAATCCTGGGGATCGCTCCGCAAGCTCGCCTTGTCGACATTAGCCATCAAATCACGCCGCAAAACGTGCGGCAAGCCGCACATGTTCTGCAAAGCGCCGTCCCATACTTTCCACCTCACACGATCCACGTCGCCGTCGTCGACCCTGGTGTGGGCAGCGCGCGACGCCCGATCGCCGTGCGAACCCCGCAAGCAGTCTTTGTCGGCCCGGACAACGGTTTGTTTTCCGCCTTCCTGGCCGAAGCCAACCCCGTGAGCGTTGCGATTATTCAGCTGGACCAGCCGGCCTATTGGCTGCCCAAAGTCAGCCGGACGTTTCATGGTCGGGATATCTTTGCGCCCGTGGCCGCGCACCTGGCCAGTGGCACGCCGGTCGAATCGCTGGGCACCCCTATCACCGATCCGATCATTCTCGACCTCCCCCAGCCCAGCCGCTCGACCGACGGCGTCATCTGCGGTCAAATCGCCTATGTCGATCGCTTCGGCAACCTGATCAGCGACATCCCCGAGGCGTGGCTGGCCGGCCACCGCTGGGTGCTAACATGCACGGGCCAGGAAATTCT
Organism: uncultured Chloroflexia bacterium; assembly: GCA_963709505.1. Taxonomy (GTDB): domain Bacteria; phylum Chloroflexota; class Anaerolineae; order JAAEKA01; family JAAEKA01; genus CAVPXC01. The sequence continues at coordinate 27,300 of CAVPXC010000015.1, forward strand.
CGGTCCAAGCCCGAGCTATATGTCCGCTCAGCCTGGCGAGATGCTGGCATTGATCAGTAGCGGCGGAACGCTAGAGATCGCCGTGCGCGAGGGTAGCGCCAGCGAACGCCTGCGAGCCGGCCCGGGCGAGCTCATCCACGCCTGGCCCAGACACGACTGAACACGCAATCGTTGTGATGCGTGAGCCGTGAGCTGGAGTCACAATACGAGTGATTCTTGTTCCCGATCACAAATCACTAGCAGCGGCCTTGTAACGCATCACGAAGTACGGAGCACTTCTACTCTATGGAACAATACATCATCCAAGGCGGATATGCCCTCAACGGCGAGATCACGCCCAGCGGCAACAAGAACGCAGCGCTGCCGCTGCTGGCGGCTTGCCTCCTGACTGACGAGCCGCTCACCCTGCACAACGTCCCGCGCATCGGCGACATCGAGACCCAGATCGAACTGTTGGCCGATCTGGGTGTCGAGGCGTCATGGCACAACACCCATTCGATCACGTTGCAAGCGCGGACACTGCGCCATACCGCGCCAAAAGCATCGCTTTTTCAGCGCACACGCGGTTCGTTAACTCTGATGGGACCGATGCTTGCCCGCGCGCGTGAGATCGAGCTGCCCATCCCCGGCGGCGACAAGATCGGCCGGCGACGCATCGACACGCATCTGCTAGCACTCGAGGCTATGGGCGCTGAGGTGAGCCAGAACGGCCACTTCGTGCTGCGAACCACCGGACTGCGCGGGGCTGACATCCTGCTAGACGAGGCGAGCGTCACCGCGACAGAAAACGCCGTCATGGCCGCGGCTTTGGCTCAAGGCGTAACCACAATTCGCAACGCGGCCTCAGAGCCACACGTGCAGGACCTGTGCCTGTGCATCAACCAGATGGGCGGCAGGATTAGCGGCATCGGCAGCAACATCCTGGTGGTCGAAGGGATCGCTCGGCTGCACGGCGGCGAGTTCACCGTATGCCCTGATCACATCGAAGTGGGCAGCTACATCGGCCTGGGCGCAGTCACTCCCGGTGAGCTTCGCATCCTCGGTGTCAACCGCGACCACATGCGCATGACCGAGCTCGTCTTTAGCAAACGGCTGGGCGTGCGCATGCATTACGAAGGCGACACGTTGGTGGTGGAGGACAAACAGGAGTTGGTCGTGCAGCCGGACGTCGGCGGCGCCGTGCCTAAGATCGAGAACATGCCCTGGCCCGCGTTTCCGGCTGACGTGCTGAGCATCGCGCTCGTCGTGGCTACACAGGCGCGCGGCACGGTGCTGATCCACGACAAGATGTTCGAGAGCCGGCTGTACTTTACCGACAAACTTATCACAATGGGTGCCCAGATCATCCTGTGCGACCCGCACCGGGCCGTCGTCGTCGGGCCATCGACCCTGCGCGGCAGCCAAGTGGTTAGCCCCGACATTCGAGCCGGCATGGCGCTGGTCATTGCAGCCCTGGCGGCCGATGGCGCCAGCCAGATCGGCAACATCGGCCAAATCGACCGCGGCTACGAACACCTGGAAGTCAAACTGCGCAGCCTCGGCGCCCACATCGAGCGTCGCGATCTCTAGCGAAGCCCGGTATCTTAGCCGTTCTCCGTCCTCTCCCCGCGGCGCTTGGGGAGAGGACGGAGAAGCTTTCGCAAGTCATTCCTTATTGAAACGCAAGCTCACCAGATGGATTCCTGCTTTGGCAGGAATGACGGGTGAGCAGTTACCAGAATCCGTTGTTGCCTGCTCGGAGAAACCGTGCTATAATTGCGCCTCAGACTTTTGCCCCGAGAGGATTGAGCATGGATACAGATCAACTGACCCAGATGGTCACTTGGCTTGATGAAGAACACCGCCGTGACCGCGGGGAGGTCGCCAAGCTGCAACAGCGCATTGAAAGCCAGGCCACCGAGGTCGTTGAGCAGGCTCGGCGCATCCAAGAGCTCGAAGGTCAGCTAGCCAGCACCCAAGCTCAGCTGGTGCGCTTCAGCCAGGTCGACCAGGCAATGCAGCAGTTGAAAAACGAGCTGGTTTTGATGCTCCAGCGCCAAGAGGAACAGCGTCTGCAAGATCAGCGCGAGGCGGAACGCATTCGCGCCACCGAGCGCGAGGCTGTCTCGCGCGGCCTGTCCGAGGTGCGCAAGGAACTGCCGCGGTTCAACCGCATCGAGGAAGAGCTGCAGCAACGCAAGGCCGAGGACCAGCGGCTAAGTGAGATCGTCATGGCGGTGCGCCAGCAGATCAACAGCGTCAACAAGGACATCGACGAGCGCACCCGCAGCATTCCTTTCCTCTCGGAACAGCGCACCCAGGACAACAAGCGCATCGCCCAGTTGCAGCAAGAGACGGTGGAGCTGTTCAAGCGCACCGAGGGTGTGTCCGGTAAACTGCCTGCGCTGGAAGCTTCTATTCAGCGTGTCGAGCGCTCGGTGACGTCAGTACAACCCATCCCAGGCCAGCTACGCGAGGAAGTGTCGAGCTTTGTAGAAGGTCAGAAGCTCAAGGACGTGGAGCGCGAGCGCCAGCTAGTCGTTTGGCGCGAGGAGTTCGAGCAACAGCGCGATGTAATTACAAAGCAACAACAGCGACTGCAGGCATTCGACTCGCACATCTCGGACAGCAAGCTCATTCTCCAGGGCCTGCAGGGCTTCGAGGAGAGCATCCGGCGCGAACAACACCAGGTGTCTGAACTGCAACGGCTGGCCGAAGAGCGCCAGCGCAAGTCCCTCGATGACTTCCTGGCCGAGGACGAGAAGCGATGGAAGAAACAAACCCTTGAGTGGGACCATCGCTGGATCGAGCAGGACAAGTCGAATCGAGACCTGGCGGTCCAATTTCCACCGCTTCGGAAGGAGATCGAGGCGTTGAAAGTCCTGATTCGCCAGTTGTGGCGCTTGCAGGAAACGTACGGCTCACAGCGGCTTCAGGAAGCGCAGCGCTGGCTGGCCTCCCTCGAGACCGCTCTCGGGGATATACCAAAGGAGGGAAAATAAAAGAAACAAATCCTGTTGCACTTCAGTTCCTCGCGGCGCGGGCTAAGTCCGCCGCCGCATCGTTGATTTGGCCCAAGGGAGAGGCATATCATTAAAGAAGGCGTGGCGCCAAACTCAATTTGGGCCGTTTGGTTCTGTCGACGGCCTGGCAGACCGATGCACCGCCGGGGGTAGTTTTCGGCGGGGAGATCCATCTTCAGTCGATTCGGAACGGAGGGAATCGCTATGGTATCACATGCCATTAGATCGCGTTCGGGATCTACGGCGACTTTGTTGGTTACCGGCTGCCTGCTTTTGGCTCTCAGCTTGGCGTCGATGACGCCAACGCGGGCCGAGCGCGTCGATGAGGTGGCCGCGTCGCGCGAAGACATGAACTATCCATCAGCTATTACGCTAAACGAAGTCATGCCCAATCCCAATTCAGATTGGAACGGCGACGGGGCGATTAGCGATGCCAGTGACGAGTACATTGAACTCTACAATGACGGCTCGACTGGCGACGTAGACCTCAGTGGATGGAAGCTGGATGACATCGCCGGCGACGGATCGCCGGAATACGTCTTTCCACCGAATACGATCCTGCGCGCCGGCCTACATCTGGTGATGTTCAGCGCCGACACGCGAGTCGCTCTGGACAACAGTGACGGCGACACGGTGCGCCTCATCCGGCCAGACAACAGCGAGGCGGACACCTTCTACTATACCGACACAGCGTCCGACCAGGTGTATAGCCGGACAATCGACGGCAACGGAACATGGACTACGGCCTATCCACCTTCTCCAGGTACCGTGAACCAGCCTAGTTCGGCGCCCACGCCGACCCCCACCTCGCCGTCGATGGCAACCCCCTCGCCGACCGAGACCCTCACAACAACCCCGTCAAACACGCCGACGCCTACGGCTGAACCTTCGCAAACATCCACGGGGTCCCTCTCTGCCTCAGCGGGAAGTGCAGCGACCCCGACGCCGCATCCCGCTGAAGTGAGCCTGAACGAGTTCATGCCCGATCCGGCCAGCGATTGGAATGGCAACGGCCAAACAGGCGACGCTGACGACGAGTACATCGAGCTCTACAACGATAGTGAGCTGCCGGCTGACGTCAGCGGCTGGCTCTTGGACGACATCGCCGGCGGTGGTTCGCCACCGTTTGCATTACCGCCGGGGACTTCCATTCCACCTGCGGGTTTCCTCGTGTTTTTCAGCGCCCAGACGCATCTTTCCTTGAACAACAGCGGTGATACCGTGCGCCTCGTGCGCCCCGATGGCGTTCTGGTGGAGACTGTCAGCTATACGGCCACTCGCCCCGACCGGGCTCATAGCAAGACCCTCGAGGGTGGTGTCGAGTGGACGACTGGCTACCCACCTTCGCCGGGTGCTTCCAACCAGTCTCAGCCGACTGCCACTCCTACCGCTAGCGCTGTACCAACCACGGCAACGGTCACCGGTAGTCCCACGCCTGATCCCAGTCTTGTTGACGTGACTCTCAACGAGTTCATGCCGGACCCGGCCTCGGATTGGAACGGAGACGGCACGGTCTCCCAGGACGATGAGTACATCGAGTTGTTCTACACCGGGCCAGCGCCGGTCGATCTTGGCGGCTGGATGCTGGATGACGTGGACGACAGCCTGAGCAAGGCGCGCTCGTTCTTTGTCCCGAATGGCAGCCGGCCCTATGTCATCCCAGCCGGCACTGTAATCGATCCAGGCGGTTTTGCTCTGTTCTTTCGCAGCGATACAGGCGTGACTCTGAACAACGACGGCGATTGGGTGCGCCTGCTCCGGCCTAATAGCGCAGTTGCCGAGGCATACGAATACGCCGCCAGTCGCGACGACCAGGCCTATAGCAAGACGCAAGACGGCGGTGACGGGTGGACGCGCACCTACCCGCCATCACCAGGCCAGCCCAACGACCCCGGCTTTACAGGCAATGAACGTGTGAGGCTGAACGAACTTCTATCCTCGCCCAAAGAGATCGACTGGGATGGCGATGGCGTCGCCAATTACCTCGATGAGTGGATCGAGCTCTTCAACATGGGCGAGGAACCAGTGCAGCTAGCTGGCTGGGCGCTGGTCGAAGGACCGGATGCATCCACCGGACACCGCTACGTCTTCCCGGCCGACACGACCCTTGAGGCGGGCCAGTATCTGGTGATCTATCGGCGTCAGAGCCAGTTGGCCCTTAACGCCGGTGAGGAATTGGTTCACTTGCTCTTTCCCGATGACACTCCAGCCGACACAACCCACTATACAAGCTTTGCCGGCTATGACCAATCATGGTGCCGTTTGCCCAACGGCACAGGGGAATGGTCAGTGGCCTGTATCGAGACCCCCGGAGCGCGTCAATCTGCCTGACATTTACAGCGGTGGCGACGACGAGGGCAGCGATACCCCATTGCCACCCTACGACCGCTTCAACCATAGTCTGGTTTCCATCGCCTTGGCGCGAACCCTACCCGACGATGCACGTGTCACGCTCGAGGGCCAGGTGACCGTCTTGCCCGACATATTCGACAACAAGCAGATCTATATTCAGGACGTCACGGGCGGCATGCTGGTCTACCTGCGTTCGGGCGAATGGCCACCGCTGAGCGACGGGCAGTGGGTGCGGGTCAACGGCCGGCTGGATACGCTTTACGGCGAGAAGGAAATAAAGCTGACCCGAATCGACGACATCAAGACCATGCAGCCAGCCGCACCACCCACGCCCAGACCGATAAGTACTAGCGAAGTCGGAGAGGCCACCGAGGGATGGCTGGTTCGCATCATCGCGCCGGCCAGTGGCTTTCGCGGGCGATCTGTAGTGCTCCTGGACAACGGCGCCAGCGATACGGCGGTAGTCTTCAAACAATCCACCGGGATGCTCCGGCCATACGTCGAGATTGGCGAGATGTGGACGGTCGTCGGCGTGGTCAGCCAGGACGACGACGAGGCACCCTTCGATAATGGCTACCGCATCCTTCCTCGCCGCTCAGCCGATGTCCAGCCGGGCGCGAAGATGCCAACCACTGCGGCTCCAGTACTGGACGACGCCACCTGGAATGCAGCGCCGCTTTTCCTGCCGGTGACCGGCGCAGCCGGCCGGCCTCCATCCTTCATTGGGTCGTGGACGCAGCATATCGGTCCTGTTCCAGACGACTGAGCAGAATACACGTAGACTATGAGTCAGCAGCAACGAGCCCGGGGGTCACTTTGACAGGCTTGTTGCTGCTGCTCCCTTGGATTTCCCAGCAATTCTGCAAAACCGGCATCATTAGCGAAGTTCAATGCGCAAAGATAGATCTGTTTCGACTTCTTCGAGACGCCGGTTGTAAGTTTGGACAATCTCCTTCATCAAGATGAAGAAATCCTTACCTTCAGCAGCCGCCATCTCAATTATGTTCAAGGCGACGAAGTCTTCGATAGAAAAAACGCTGACCAAATCATCTGCTCCCTCATACTCCACTAGAGATCGAGCTCGGTAAACTTGTTCTTGTGGAACCAGGAGAAGCGGATGCATTCCCGCCCGAATGTTCAAAGAACACTTCTGAACAACACTCGTGGTTGGGGTGGCGGTAACGTGATAGACAGTTCTCGATACTGTGAAATCCCCTTCTCGGGCCGTTTGACGATCGGCAGCGTGAGCAGGAAAGTTAGGAATCTGAGAATCCTTGAAAAGGAATTCTAGCATAGCCCCCACGAGATGTTGTTCTACAATTCCACCGGAACGATTCTTGGCGTTCTCCATGATAAGATGTACCCATGCAGACGGCGCCTGACGCCGGTCAAGCTCCAAGCGGAGGTTCTGCCTCATCAGCCACTGCATGGCGTGTATAACCAAATCCTGAACTAGTCTATCGAGCACAGCATCTCTTTCTTCGCCAGACAACTCAACAAATACCTCTCCCCACTTGAGCTGTATCAGTAGTCTGTGACCATCTTGATGTCCTTGCCTAGTAGTAACCTCCTTTAGGTACGAACGCGGGATGCCATAGATCTGAAGTGTGTTTCCAAGACCACTTCTCGCTCCCTTGATCTCACCACCTTCAGACAGTATCTCATGACTGGATACTGGGCATTGATGCCGCAACTTGTCCAGGACCACAATTCCTACGGCAATGGTATTCCGGGAAAACTTCCCATGACGCTTGCACGACATAAGCCAGTCGCCAAGAATGCGGCGGCCGGTCTTCTCGACATCATCTCTCGTCGCCATTATGTTCGCCCTCCTCACATGTTGTAATGCTTTGCTGATTCTGAGCCTAATGAGTTCCCGCATCTCTGGACGGAGGATTTCGTGCTCCCAGATTCTGACCACCGTCCATCCTGCTCCGTGCAGCCTCTCGTCAGTCAGTCGTCCACGCTCGACATTTCGACAAATCTTCTGCTCCCAGTAATCGCGATTGGTCGCAGGAATCTTCCTTTGACAGGTGGGGCAACCATGCCAAAAACACCCGTCTACGAAAATCGCCAACTGCAACTCATCAAATGCCACGTCCGGTTTTCCAACTATATCATCAGCGTTTCTGCGCCATCCTGTGATCCTCATATCCACTAATATTGAGGACAGCTGTCGCTCCAGACTGGTTCCCTTTCCTTTGACCGCTCGCATCGTCTTTCTGCGATCTTCGGGCGACAGATTATCCGCCATGTTCAGATACTGAACTGACTACGGTCTAGCATGCGGTTCACATGCGAAGGAATTCATAGCCAAAGGAGTCAAGACGTACTCGGCAATCCATGAAATCGCGGGGACACATACTGCGTCGCCGAAGCCAGTCAGTGCTTGCACCCCATTAACTGTGATCTCGAAGTGATCGGGAACACCTTGTAGCCACGCGTATTCCCTGGGAGTCATCGTACGCATCCTGATCACTCCTCCTCCTGCTTGGATGAGAAATTGTTTACCACTGCCTCCCACCGCCGTACGCAAACACCCCGACAAATCGTCGTTCCGCACTTCCGCTCTTTGCTTTTCCTGTCGACGGCGACGATAGAATGTCCGATACGAGACTTCTGACTTATACTGCAATTCTTTTACCCGTCTCAAATGTGACTCATCCATCATTTGCAGGTGGCGTTGGACTTCATCTTGCGACCACCACCGGCTGTCGGATGCTTCAATACCTTCGATAATTTTGAAGAGACCGTTTGTGGTTTGTGGAGGAGGCTCTGGAAGTTCTTGAGAAAACCAGTCCAGGTCCTGATTAGCGTTCAAGCTACGTCGAAGACCGTCGGAAAGGAGTGAGCGTGGACGATTAGCACGACTCTCAAGATCTTGACCTCTAGTTTCAAACCTGGTTCCCACTAGAAAAACACGTTGGCGACTTTGTGGCGTAAAGTGTAACGCATCAAGAGTGAACACATCACAGACATATCCAAGCTGATTAAGAGCTTGAACAGTGGTTCTGAAATCAACGCCACCATTTGAACTCAACCAGCCAGGAACGTTTTCGACCATCACAAGCGCGGGAGCAGCCTGGCCTTGAGCCTTGAGAATATTCACGAATCCCCAAAACGCACTGGAATGTTTGCCCTCAATGCCATTTCTGTTTCCTGCAAGCGATAAGTCAATGCAGGGAAACGAGCATGTTGCCAAGGTTGAGTAAGGAACAGTAAACGGCTCGATATCAAAGATGTCGCCGACGGTATAGTGGCGGTCAGCATCCGGAAAGAACATCCGATACATCTCGTACTTCTTCTCTGAGACGTCATTTGCAAATATGACCTTCCAGCCACACGCCTCGAGCCCATTCTGACCAATCCGATCCCAGCAAAATACTCAGCCACAGTTAGACTCATGTCAGGCATATCAGGTGTGTGCGTCATGGGCTGTAGTAAGTCGATCATGGTTGCCACAAAACTGTATCAAAGGGTTAATGAAGACTTCAAGTCGGCGGACGCATCCTCGTGGTGTGCCTAAACCGCTGATTTCGCCCACCCATGCGGATTATAGCCGGTTAGCATTGCTCCGTCAAACCTCTGTGCAGGACCTTACCTTCCATAAGTGGCCCCTGCAAGTTGAACCTTTAGCCCCGGCCCACTTGCGCTGCTCGCTCCTCACAGCTTGACACCTTTTCTGCGACAAGCTAAACTGCAACCGTTGCGCCACTTGGGGCGTCTCTCACCCATGCCACAAAGTGTTGCGAACAATACTGAACTCGCCTGCATGAAAACGTCAGGCACCGAGGAGTTTACGTGCCATCCGAAGTAGCAGCCCCTGCTGACGCCACAACCACGCGCAGCAGAAAGACCTACGGTGTATCCACCGAGGAATTGATCAGGCGTCATCAGGCCGGCCAACCGGCGGCCTTCGACGCGCTGTTCGAGCGCTACAAGGATTATGTTTACAGAGTATCCTACATGACCTTGCGCAACGGCGAAGACTCTCAGGAGGCAACTCAAGAGACGTTTATGGACGTATTGCGCGGTCTACGAAACTACGATGTCGATGGCCCAGCCCGCTTCGAAACCTGGCTCTACCGGGTGACGGTCAACCGCTGCAAAACTCGACTCCGTCGCAAACAAGTGCCATCGGCCGACTGGGACGAGCTAGAGGAACGCCTGGAACGTTTACCTGTCTCAAACGGTGTGGCGTCCGACGGTACGATGACCGGCCATGTGGACGGCAATCCAGAGTCGCTGGCGCTTCGTCATGAGGACAAGGCCCGCCTGTGGGCCGCGGTAAACCGGCTAAGCCAAGTTCATCGTGAGGTCGTGTTGATGCGCTACGGGCAGGAATTCTCATACGAAGAAATCTCAGAGGCGCTTGACATCAACATTGGAACAGTCAAGTCCCGCCTCTTCAACGCGCATAAGAAACTACAGGAGATCTTGTCGGCAGAGGCGCCGGACCTGGCGAAGAATCGTCCGATTAGCGCAACGCTGTTGCTATTGCTTGTCAAGATGTAACCAATTCGGCCCCTGCCCAGACTACTGAACAATGTCTCACGTCGAATCAGATTTACTGGCTTACCTAGATGGTGAGCTGAGCCCGGCGGACACCCAAGCCGTCGAGGCGCATCTGGCCCGCTGCCCGTCCTGCATGGCGACCCTCAATGAATTGAGAGCGCTGGCCGCAGGCATGACAGAGTCGCTCCCGGTTGTATACGAGTCGGTACACCTTCCGGCCGAAGCCGAGACACGTATCCGCAACGCCTTGGCGGCTGAACGCGCCCGTCTAGGTCGCTCCGGCTCGCCGCAGCACAGCCTTGCTGCCCTTTTGGCCGGTCTGCAAGGCGCCCTCCGGCCGCTGAGCAAGGCAGCGATCCCACTCATGGCGGTGTTCTTTGTCGCCCTTAGCCTAAACTCCGCCCGTCTGCCGCAACAGACCGGTGTGCAGCAGACGGTGGTGCTTGGGCAGGACACACTGGCGCCCGGAAGCCAGGCGGCATTACGTGTCGTGGTGCGCAACGGCGAAAGCAACCAACCGATTGCTAATGCTAACGTCGCTGTACAACTGCGCCAGGCCGGTCTCGCAAAAACCGTCTATTCTGGCAGCACCGACGCTACCGGCTCGGCCCCTGTTCAGTTTGCCGTACCGGCCGATTGGCATGGCGCTGCCGAGCTCGTCGTAGATACCGAGAGCGACCTTGGCGATGATCAGGTGGTGGCGCCCATCTTACTAGCGCGCTCCTACCGCTTGCTTCTGGGCAGCGACAAACCGGTGTATCAACCAGGCGAAACCCTTCATCTCCGGACCTTAGCCTTGGGCAAAGTTGATGGCAAGCCCGCTGCCGCCGCCACGGTTCGTTTCGAAGTCACTGATCCCACCGGCCGGAAGCTCCTAACAGAAGACCGAACAAGCTCCGAATTCGGTATTGCCTCGATCGACCTGCCCCTGGCTGCTGACGCAGCCTTTGGCCAGCACCAGATACGGGCAACGCTTGGCGACACAGTCTCGGAGCTGAGTGTCACCCTTGGTCAGGCGCCCCTGCCCAAGTTCCGGGTCGAGGTCCTGGCCGATGCGCCGTACTACCTGGCCGGTGATCGGATGACAGGAACTGTCAACGCTGCGTACTTCTACGGTAAGCCGCTGGCGGACGCACCCGTAAGCATCAGATTACTGGGCAGTAAACCAGGCGCGGACCTATCTGCCGGTGAACAACAGGTGTTTATCGAGGAGCAAAGCGGCAAAACCGACATTGCGGGCGACTTCGTATTCCAGTTCGACCTACCGGAGTTGCCTGCGGATGCATTCGCCGAAGATGATACGATCCTCCTGGCGATCGAGGCCACGGTGGTCGATGACGCGGGAGACAGCGAGTTCGCCTGGCAAAGATCGACCCTGGCCAGCCAGCCGATTGTGATCGACATCGTGCCCGAAGATGGCACCCTCCACACCGGCGTCGAAAACATCCTGTACGTGCTGACAAGCTATCCCGATGGGCAGCCCGCGCCGACCTCGCTTCAGGTGCAGATTGGCTCGGCTGCAAGCATCGAACAGGTCACCAATGACTACGGGCTGGCCGAGATTCGCTTCACACCACGCAGCGGCGCAGAAGGCGATCGGCAGGTTAGCGTGACCGCTATCGATGCCGCAGGACATGAGGGGAGGACCATCGTGGCGTTGCCGCTCGACGAGGCCACAGAGACCTTGCTCCTTCGTACCGACCGTGCGTTATATCAGGTCGGCGATACGCTGGCGGTGGAGGCAATTGCTACGGGAAGCGGTGAAGCTGTCTACCTCGATGTGATCAAGGGCGGACAAACCCTTCTTACCCAGTCGGCACTGGTGAAAGGTGGGAAGGCAACCCTAGGCATCGACTTGACGCCCGAACTGGCCGGAACACTCGAACTGAACGCCTACCAAGTCACCGGCGACGACACCATCCTGCGCGACTCGCGCGCGATCGTTGTCGATGCCCCCGAAGACCTGCTGGTTGCAATTACCACTGACAAGCCGGAGTATCGCCCCGGCGACGAGGCCCAGGTCACCGTTCAAACCACTCGCTCCGGAGAAGGAGTTGAAAGCGCGGTCGGCCTGTCTGTAGTGAACGAGGCGGTCTACGCCCAGCGCGAGTACCAACCTGGCTTCGCCCGCGCCTATTTCATTCTTGACAAAGCAATGCAAGATTCCGGGATCAGCTTGCCAAATGCCGAATCCACCTCTGACGATGTCCAGTCTCGGGACGCGGCCCGTGAAGCACAGCAGCTGACCGCAAAGGCCAGTTGGGCCAGTTACGGCGGGCAGGAGTACAGCTTGGCAGCCCGCTCGGCTGATGATCATAGCCGTAGTCAGGTCAATCACAAGCGACGCCAGGCCTTCAGCCGGCTCAGCCTGTTGATTAGCCTGACACTGATCCTGGCCTCCGTGGCCATTGCCATCCTCGTGGTGAGCGGTCTCCGACGCACAGGGGTGCTGGGCCAGGCCGCCAGTCGCCTGCTATTGACCGTCATCTTTTTTGCCGTGGCAGGAGCTGCCCTGCTCTTTGTCACGCAAAAGCTGCTTGACGCGTTGCCGGAACGGCTCGCGGGCGTTGCGTTGGCAGCAATAGGCGCCCTCTGGCTGGTCTTGCTTCTGGCGCTGTTGGTGTATGGTTGGCGCAGTCGGGACCAACGTGCCCAGTACGTGGCACTGTTGCTGTTTGCTTACGCCGTGCTGCTGGCTCTATTGGCGTTTGCGGCGAACCAGGGTGCTACTTTGGCTCCGGTCTGGTTGATGCTGCTCGCCGGGGCTTTTGGCGTGCTGCTGGCTGCTCTGCTACTGTTCGGCTGGGGCCTTCGTGCAGAAGGCGAGAAGGCAGCAGGCCTTATGGCGCTGCTTCTGGCTCTACTGGTGTTGCCACTGGTTGTCACCCTAAACGCTGCCAACCTGAGCGGCTCAGACGTCATCGAGAAGATTGCTGGGCCTTCGGTCTATGGGCTGAACGGAGGCATGCTATTCGGTTGTGCCGCGCCACCGGCTGCGCCTCAAACAATGGACCAGTCCGCAGAGAGGCAAGAGGCGGGCCAGGAAGCTCCAGCCGCTGCCCCGGAACCGGAGTCTGTTAGTGAGGTAGTTCGTGCCACTGACGTTGTCGAAGCACTAACAGAAATTGCCCCCGACGAAGGCGCGCCACCCGCTGCCGAAACTGCAGCGACGCCAGCTCCCGCCCCTGAGATTCTTGCACAGGCGCCGCCCGCCGCTGCGGAGGCACCCGCGCCTGAGCCCGGCCTCTCACCTCAGGTAGCTGATGCGAAAGCACTGACCCTCTCCACTACCGCCATCACGACGACTGTGATGGTATCGCCAACTCTTGTGCCGACCGCGACTCAGGAACTGACAACGGCTCTTGAACTGGCAGCGGCGGTAGCCGTCTCTGAGACCATCGGGGGCGATGCCACGAGCATTGACGCACTGACTGCTTTCTCAGCAACAGCGGTGGATCGTGTCGAGGAAACCCAGTTACAGCCCATAGAAACACCGAACCCAACGGCGACGGTGACGCTCACGCCTACGGTGTTCAGCGACCTTGAGGCGCGCAAAGCGGTGACAGAATCAGCGACTGCGACTCCCATACCTACCAGCTTGAACGAAGAGACGGGTGCCGCCGCATCGGCTGCCATCGCCACACCCATCGCCACACCCATCGCCAAGAGCCCAACAGCAACTCCGGAGCCTGTCTCCCCATCGCCAACCCCTCCGCCGATAGCGCTCGCAGATACGCCTGGGCCCGCACCTAAGTCAACTCCAACATCTGTACCTGCGGCAGAAGCAACCGCTCCCGCGCCCGAGATCAGGGTCAAACAATTATCCCGTCCAACATCAGTACCGTTGGAGGCGCTACCGATCATTCGGGAACGCTTCCCGCAGACTTTGTACTGGAATCCCGAAGCACTTACTGATGCCAATGGCCGTGTTCAGGTGACTATCCCCACGGGCGGCGCAATTACCGGTTGGCGCATCACAGCCCAGGCGGTTGACCGCAACGGCAAGCTTGGCAGCAGCGCCGCACCGCTCGTGGTATTCCAGCCGCTATTCCTGGTGCCCAATGTTCCGGTTGAATTGCTGCTGGGACAGGAAGTGACTGGCCAGGTGCAGATTTTCAACTACAGTTCGCAGCCGCAGACTGTAAGGCTGGCATCGCAAGCCACGCCAGGTCTACTACTGAGCCCGTCTGAGCAAACCGTGACCGTGGGGGCTAACGATGTCATTGCTGTTCAGGTACGTATTCAGGCCATCCAACCCGGCCCGCAGGCGGCCACATGGGTAGCCATGGGCGACGGAGCTGAGGATGCTCGGCAGGTCAAGATCACGGTCAAGTAACCTTCAGACCGTCGCTCCTGCTCAAACGGCCTGATCCGTGTGACTAGTCAACTCATAATGCCACAGCCCAGCATTGTCCGAGGCCAAGATTGCCTCGCCCCGCTGTTCTAGCACGTCCAGATGGCCTATAACCTCCGAAACCGCCAGATAAGTGTCTGCCAGATCAAGTTTACGAAAGAGTGCGCTCACCATCTGCCATACCGTGCGCGAGCCCAATTGAAGCTCTGTTCGCAGTCGCCCCAGGCGGTGCTCGTAGAAGCCGAAGCGGCTGGTGATCAACCCACGCGGGTCGGCGATGGCCGAGCCGTGGCCGGGCAGTACGAGTGCAATGTCCATCTCGTAGACCCGGCACAGCGCCGACCAGTAATCGATCAGCGGCTTGCGTCGCACCTGCTCGATCCCATTCGAAGGCTCGATCAAAGCGTTGGAACTGATGTGCGCCAGAAGATGATCATTGCCGATCAGCACACGATCGCGGGGGTAATAGAAGCAGACAAGGTTGCCCGCATGGCCCGGACAGAAAAGCACTTGCCAAGACTCGCCGGCCAGTTCGATGGTTGCTCCGTCGTGCAAGAAACGAGCAACCGGCGCGCTTGACTGAAATCGCTTGAGACCTTGATAGACCGCCGCTGTTGCTTCGGCTTTCGCCTCAGGCACACCGGCAGCCAGCAGCAGCCTAAGCCAAAAGCCCAATCGTTGTGTCTGGTAGGTGGGCCAGTCCTCGAGAATCGGCTGAGACATGGGATGTGCCCAGACCTCAGCGCCGCTGTCTTCGACGAGACTCTCAACCAGCCCATAGTGGTCAGCATGGGCATGCGTAATGACGATGCGTTCGAGGTCCTCTATGTCAAACCCGATCCGCCTGAGCCCATCAGCCAAGGCCTCGGCGGCTTCGGGCGTGTGCGGACCGGTATCGATCAACGTCAACGGATCGCCCTCGAGGAGATAGGTGTGCACGGGTCCTACTGGGAACGGCGTCGGCAGCGTGATACGATGGATCTTGCGCAGGATCGGCGCATCAAAGGCGTCGACAGGAACGGTACTCACTGATCATCCCTCTTTGCTCTTGACCAACACGGTCCAAGTGCCGCGCTGGACAACTTTGTCTTCTTGATTGCGCACCTGAAGCTTCAAAGTGACGTACCCGCCGCCCAGCCGTAGCATCGGCTTCAGCTCTGAGACGGCAGCATGGACACAGATGGTATCCCCTATTCTCACGGCAGCGCGGAACTCCCATTCAAGGCCCATAAAGCCAAGTACCGTCTGGTTCAGAATGCCCAGACGCTCGGTGAGACCGGTGGCTATCGATAACACTAGCATGCCATGGGCGATGCGCTGGCCATAGGGCGTACCTTTTGCAGCCTCGGCGTCGGTGTGCAGTGGGTTCCAATCGCCGCTGAGCATAGCAAAGTTGACGATGTCAGCCTCGGTAACCGTACGCCCCTGGCTCGTGATAAAGTCGCCGATGGTATATTCTTCAAAACAGAGCCCGCGGGTGGGCTTCAAATCTGCCATTTGGGGTCTCCTTGTCTTTGCGAATGGATTGCGTCTGAATTGTATCGGAGAGGCCCTCCTTTGACAAAAGACCATCCGACAGAAAATAACAGGCCCAAACCACTGGGTTTGGGCCTGTTATCGGAGAAGGGACCTCAACAAACTTTCAATTGTCGTCTTGCCCGGGGGCTGCTGAGCTCTGACAGCTTCGGCAAACTGTACTCTTACTGATTTCCAGACTGTTGCCTTAGCCCGGTTGCGGTGCTGCTCGACCGTTGCTCCTTTTGCTTTGGCCTCTACAGGCCACCACTTCAACTTCCTATCCTATTTCTCGGGGCTCCCAACTCCTAACCTTAAGAGCGCTTCAATCAATGTTGCGTCGATGGCGAATTCTTAACTCATCGTCACCCGAGTTCCGCTTCCCCTCAGAGCGGTGGAAGTCCGGAGGCTGACGATGATATTCTTCACTCTGTCGCGCTGGTTGTTAAAGTTCTCTCAAAGCTACCTTCATTATAGCACCGACAGGTGAGCCAGTCAATACCCATTTTGAGTCTATAAGAAAAGTTTAAGGTTATTCTGTGGCTGTCATGACTCAATGCTTCTAGGACGCAGAAGCCAGACGGCGAGCAAGATCAAGGCGCCCCCTGCCACCTGCCCGATGCCAAGGGTCTCCCCGAGAAAAAGGTAGGCCAATACCGCAGCCAGCACCGGCTCAAGCGTAGCCACCAGGCTAGCCACGCTGACCGGCACCACGCGCACACCAGCGGCATACGCCACCGACGCGCCTACCGTGGGTCCGAGAGCCAGCACCAGCAGCCAGGCCACAGCCCCGGGTGACTGCAAAGCGCCCGCCAGCGGCGTAAGGGGCTGGAACAGCAGCAGCACCGCCGACCCGACGAGCATGCCATAGCACTGCAACGTCCAAGGGTTGGTGTGCTTGACCCCGACTTTGTTAAAGACGCTCCACAGTCCGTAGGTCAGTCCGGAAAGCAGACCCCAGATGATGCCTACCGCGTTAAGACGCAACATCTCCGGCCGGTAGATTTGGGCCACCAGCGCCGTGCCTGCCAGGGCCAGCAGAAGCGCGGCTACGTGCATGCGCGTCAGACGTTCGCCCAGAAAGCGCCAGGCGATTACCGCCACCCACGCCGGAGCCGTATACAGTAGCACTGCGGCCACCGCGACACCGACCGAGAGAATGGCGTTGATGTAGGTAGCGTAGAACAGCGCGATGCCGAAAATACCATAGAACACAACGATCTGTAACGCCTGGCGGTTCAAGCGGAGCCAGCTACGACGCAGAATCAGCAGGCCTGCCAACAACAACAGACCACCCATCCCTGCGCGGAATGCAGCTACGGCCAGCGGCGGCAGGCCGTAGCTGCCAGCCAGATACGTGTATATGACCCCCAAGGTGGCCCAGAGTGCTGCCGCTAACAGTATCAGAAAATAACCACGCGCGGCCGCAGCGTTCGAGGGGCGCGACGCGATATCGTCCGTGCTCACGATTCAAGTGCTTCCTAGCCGCTGTCTTGAAAACATCATCATAACCGCTCGGGCCGGTCTCCGACCCAGCCCCGCCGTATCCTGGTCTTCTATGTGCCAGTAGCCCAACTCATTGTATGCCAGGGTAGACAGGCTGTCCATTTGCGGCTAGAGGGACACCTTGCGACCGGTTGTGCCGAATAACTCAAGGCCGACACTTGCGACCAGCGCCATCTTGCGCGATAATAGTAGCAGGTTAGAGTGAGTTTTCCCGGTGACCGGGATCGATTGGACGCTTGTCAGGAGGATTGAGGCATGATCACCGTTTTCGCCACAGATGAAAAAGCCCAGCAGGTTGCCGGCAAAGCGTACGACTTGATGTGGGAAGAGCAAGGGCTGCGGACGACAACAGCCGACATTGCGATTGAAGCTATCGACGGTACGCTGACCCTCAACGGCCGGGTGCGCACCAACAACCTGTTCGAGTTGGCCGAGCGGCTGGCCCGAGCGGCCATAAACGGTTGGCAGCTGCACAATAACTTGATCAGCGATGATGCGGTGACGCTGGCGCTCGCCGGAAAGCTGGCGGCGGACCACCGCACTATGGACGCCAACGTTCGTATCGAGGTCTTCATGGGTGTGGCCTATTTGAAAGGCACCGTTCGCGATATGAATCAGCACACAACGGTGCTTGAACTGGCCGGCCAGGCGCCGCATGTCGTGCGGATCGAGGATAAGCTGTCTGTGGCTGGCTGAGCAGTCGATTCGGCACAAATCCGCGCGCTTCTGCCCTCATTCTTCGCAGCAGGCCTCCCAACTTGGGTTGGGAGGCCTGCTTTTTCGTTGCTTGGCCAACTCTCTAACACATCGCTAACCGTCCGCAAACTCTTATCTAACACAGGTGCGCTATGATTAGCAACGAAAGCACGGTGAGAGATGTGCTCATACAAAACTGTGAGATGACGTTACTGTAAGACTTTTTGCACTATAGGAGAAATGACGATGACTACTGTTGTAACCCGTTGGAACCCCCGTCGTGAGTTCGTATCTATGCGTGAAGCAATGGATCGGCTGTTTGATGAGAGCATGGTGCAGCCGAGTTGGACAGCCCTGGCCCGCCGGCCTGACTTGGCCAACGGCGCGTGGCGGCTGCCGCTGGATGTCTACGGAACCCCCGCGGAGTTTGTGATCACGGCCTCCGTGCCCGGCGTGAACCCGGAGAGCGTGGAGATCACCTTTGAGGGTGATGTGCTGACCCTTCGCGGCGAGTTCCCGACCGCCCTGGAGAACGTCGAGTATCTCATGCGCGAGCGCCGGCATGGCCGGTTTAGCCGCAGCCTGAGCTTCAACGTGCCCGTCAATTCGGATGCGATCGAGGCCACCTTCGAGCACGGCGTGCTAACCGTGACCGTACCGAAGGCCGAAGAGGTCAAGCCGAAGACGATCAAGGTCGTCGCCAAATAACCGAGTGACCCCTGGAAACGGCAGGGAAGCAGATGCTTCCCTGCCGTTCAATCTGTTGCCGGCTCAAAACAGAGGTGCAAACTGTGCCGATCTACGAATACGAATGCACGACCTGTGGACTTCACTTTGAGCGCAGGCAGTCATTCGGCGACACCAACGTCCCCGCCTGCCCCAACGGACACGACCGAGTCCAGCGGCTGTTTAGCGCCCCCGGTATCGTGTTCAAGGGCTCAGGATGGTACGTGACCGACAGCCGCAAATCCAGTTCAGCCACGTGCTCCGACTGAGTTCAGCCCTACCAATATGAAACGGCGCCCTATCGATTACTTGGGGCGCCGTTTTCTATTGCTGGGCGTGGATCTCAGTCTTCCACGCTGAGCGGCTTGCGATAGACCGCACCGCTGCGCGCAGGGCGGAATCCGCAGCGCTCGTAGAGGCGCAACGCGCCGGAGATGTTCTCGGTATCCACGTTCAGCGCCGCTTCGGTCATGCCCTGCTCCTTGAGGATGCGCATGCTGCGCAGGATCAGCGCTTGCGCCAGGCCGCGCCGCCGCCACGGCCGCCCCACACTGATAAACTCCGTATAGCCGCGCAGACGCCCTTGCTCGGCGTTCTCTTGGTGGTTGATAAAGCTGCGCACCTGCCCCGCCACCTGGCCTCCCTCCCAGGCGATCTGCCAGAGCTCCGGCATCATCACCACCGGGTCCTCAAGCCATTCCTCGTAGGCTTCCGGAGGGCGTTCCGCGAAGCCCCAGCTGTCGCGGAACGCCTCAGTATCCGCGTCCCAAAGCTGGCGATACTGGTCAGGCGTCACGGGCCGCACCTCCAGTCCATCGGGCAGCGGCGCATCGGGAATCTCACCATCCAACGAACGCGTCATCCGATACCAGCGACGCACGACGCCATAGCCCTCGCCCAGCAGCAGCTCGGCCATGCACTGCTCGGTGTCTTGAGTTGACAACTGGAACAGGTGCGGGCTGGCTTCCGGCTGTTCACTTGCAACCACACGCTGCCGTTCTTCCGTCCAGCGTAGGATCGCGCGGCCGATCCCGCGGCGGCGCCAGACCGGTGTGATGTGCCCGGTCAGATCATGCAGGTAGGTGCCACCCGGCTCGCGATACCAGCTGCCGCGCCCATAGCCGACCGTCTCGCCTCCCACTTCTGCGAAGATCATATCCTGATAGGGGTCGCAGTGGTCCAGGTGCGCGAAGGTCCGGGCCAGGTCCTCCACGGATGTGGGCCAGTCGTATCCGTCAACCGGCCGGCATGCGTCGTACACGGCGACCATGCCAGGGAAGTCCTCCTGTCCGCGGAAGTATCGAAACGTCAAGCCGGGAATTGCCGGCGCATTGCGCAAAGACAACGACAGAGTTGACATGTCCATGCTCCTTTTCGTAGACGCACAGGCGCGTGCTGGTCTCACGGAGTGCCCGACAATCGGGTCAGAGCGGCTCACGATAAAGCGCGCCGCCCTGCGAGAGGCGAAACTCGAACTCTCGCAACAGCGCAGCCAATCAGATGGATTGTACTTCAAGCCGATGTCGCTCACAAGCCATGCGCCTATGATTCGACGCCCGCCCCTTCCAGTACATCGATCCGCCCTTCGACTAGGTGCAAACGGCGCGCCCGGCGCCGAAACTCGGGGGTAAAGTCCGCCCAGTCGGTGGTTGTGACCAGACGCCTGTTCCACGCCGGTCAAAGCCTCGAGCAACAGCCCTCGCCGGCTGGCGTCAAGCTCCGACATGACATCGTCCAGAAGCAACAACGGTGGGGTGCCAAGCGCCCGTCGCATAATGGCCACTTCGGCCAACTTGACTGCCAGGGCGGCCGTCCGTTGCTGGCCGCGGCTGCCGTAGGTGCGCAGGTCGCGACCCTGGGCGACGAACTGAACGTCGTCCCGGTGTGGGCCGACGAGCGACATGCCGGCTGCAATCTCCCGGCTGCGGACTCGGCCCAACTCGTGGCGGAATGCCGCCGCAATCGAGCCGGGATCGCCCGCCAGATAGGTGGGCGATGGCTCTCGCAGCCAGGACGCGTCCTTCTCCATACCCTCAACACCTGGATCCGAGCTTGGCTCCAGGCTCAGAAGATAGCGCACGTGCAATCGTTCCCGGCCGTCGGTCAGCGCCTGTTGGCGCTGGTTGGCCTCAGTCTCCAGCTCGGCCAGGAAGAGCGCGCGGCGGGTGATGAGCAGACTGCCGGCCGCCACCAGTTGTTCGTCCCAGAAAGCAAGCTGATCGCGCGATCCGCCCTGGTCACGCAGCGACTTGAGCAAGGCGTTGCGCTGTTCAAGCACCTTGTTGTAACTGCCCAACGCGCGGCAATAGTCGGCCTGCATCTGGCACAGCGCGATGTCCATGTAGCGCCGGCGGAGGCTAGGCGTGCCGGCGATCAGCTCGATATCCTGCGGAAGAAAGAGCACGGTCGGCATCTGCCCTACGAGATCGATGCCTCGCTTGCTGACGCCATTGACCCGCACTTCCTTGCGCAGCAGCGGCGCGCCGGTAGCCGTCTTGCTGGCCTGCAGAACGGTGATCTCGATCTTCTGCTTGCGGCCGCCGGCCATCAGCTCGCCCACCAGGCGTGCGAAAGGCAGGGGCTCCTCCCAAGCCAGCCAGTGCACGAGTTCACGCTCCGTGGTCGCCAGCAGGGACCGCGATGTGGAGAGGTAAGCCACGGCCTCGAGAAAGCTGGTCTTGCCCTGGGCATTCTCGCCCTGCACCAGGGTGATGCCCTCGCTCAGGTCCAGCTCGAGCCGGCTAAAGTTGCGGAAATTGGTGAGGGAGAGGTGGGAGAGGTACACGGTGGAAGTGGAGGGTGGAGGAGAGTGAAGGGTGGAGAGTGAAGGGATCGGTCATGAAAACCGCCAGGTTGGGGAACCTGGCGGCGTAGGATCAGCAACTCCATGCGGGTAAACTACCAAGCCAATCATCATTCAGCGGTCAGCATTCATCATTCAGCACTCAGCGGCTGATGTGCATCGGCATGACAACCGCAGTAAACTCCTCAGGGCCGACGCCGACAGGGCGCAGCACGCCAGGCGCGCTCGCCCGTGTGGTCTCCAGGGCGATTTGAGGTTCGTCGATGACGCCGAGCACCTCGAGCATGTACTTGCCGTTGAACGCGATCTCGGACTCCGGACCTTCGACGATGGCATCCAGGTCCGCCAGATTGTCGCCGGATTCGGCGGAGGTCGCCGTCATGGTCATCGTGCCGGGCGCCCCATCGCGGCCAGGGGTGATCTGAAAGCGCACGATGTTGGAGCTATCGCGGGCGAAGAGATTGGCGACCCTCAGCGCGCGCAGCATCGCTTGGGTGTCCGCCACGGTGCGCGTCGCATAGCTCTTCGGGATGATCGCCTCATAGTTCGGGAAGTTGGCGTCGATCAACTGCGACACCATGTCGACGTCGGGCAGGTGGAACAGGATCTGGTTGCGCGCTTCGGCCACCGTGATCTCGACGAACTCGCCTTCGGTCTTGGGCAAGATCCCGATGATGCGACTCAACTCAGAAAGCGCCCGGCCCGGGATGATGACTTCCATTTTTTCGCGCACAGGTTCGGCTAACGCGGTGCTGCGCACTGCGAGGCGAAAGCCATCGGTTGCGGCGAGAGTCAGGCGGCTGCCCAGGAATCGCGCATTGACGCCAGTGAGAGTTGGACGGCTTTCGTCAGTCGCAGCAGCGAACACCACCTGGTTGATCATCTTGCGGAACGTGCCGGCCTCAATGCGGATCGCGCCGTCGCTGCCGCCGGTGGGGATGATCGGAAACTCGCTGGCATCGATACCTTTGATGTTGGTGTCGTAGCGAGCGCACTTGAGATTGAGCATCAGCGTGCGCACGCTGAGATCCATGTCGATGCGTTCAGACGGCAGTTGGCTGACGAACTCGCCCAGCAGGCGAGCCGGCACGGTAATGGCGCCTTCATCCTCGATCTTGGCGCCGATCCAGCAGTTGATGCCGATCTCGAGGTTGGTTGCGGCCAGCTTCAAGCGGCCCTCGTCTGTGGCCACCAAGATGTTGCCCAGCACCGGCAAGGTGCTGCGCGGGGATACGGCGCGCCCAACGATGGACAGGCCGCGAGCCAGGTTCTCTTGCAAACATGAAACGCGCACGGATCAACCTCCAACAACGGATTATGTCAACGGATTATGGTCAACGGATTGAACGGAGCCAGAAGACTGCTAGCATAATGGATCGACAAAGCGCCGCAAGTATAGCATGAAACTTGGGATTGCGCTAGTGCGGGGAGGGGGGGAGTGTCGGAGTGTCAAGTGTCAGGTGTCAGGGTGTCAGGTATGCTTGGAATATCACTGAAACCCGACACTTGACACTTGACACTCCGACACTCTCGACACTCCGCCCCCCTTGCGCAATCTCCATCACGCGGGTACAATCCTTGCGTCATGAACATGGCCCTGGTGCACGACTGGCTCAACCAAATCGGCGGCGCGGAGAATGTGCTGGAGGCGCTGGTGGAGATGTACCCGCAAGCGCCGGTGCATACCAGCATCTATGCTCCCAAGATTATGCCTGAGGCGTATCGATCATGGGACGTTCGCACCAGCTTTATGCAGCGCCTACCTGGTGTAGCGAACCGCCACCAAGCCTATCTACCTCTTTATCCGATGGCGTTCGAGCAGTTCGACCTGAGCGGCTACGACGTGGTGCTGAGCAACAAGTCCGCTTTTTGCCACGGCGTCATCACGCCGCCTGAAACGCTGCACATCTGCTATTGCTTGACCCCGACCCGGTTCCTGTGGATGTACGACACCTACCGGCAACGAGAGGGGCTGGGCAAGCTGTCGAGTGGGCTGCTACAGCCCGTGCTAGCCTGGCTCCGCCAATGGGACCGGCTGGCGGCCGATCGTGTGGATGAATTCATCGCCATCAGCCGGGCCGTGCAGGCGCGCATCGGGAAGTATTACCGCCGCGACAGTACCATCATCTACCCACCGGTCGATGTAGAGCGCTTCATCCCGTCCGACCGGCAGCCGGGGGACTACTACCTGGCCGGCGGTCGTTTGATCCCGTACAAACGGGTCGATCTGGCAATCGATGCCTTCAACCAGCTCGGCCTTCCGCTGTTGGTCTACGGTGATGGCCGGGATCGGCAGGCGCTCGAGGCTAAGGCGGGCAGCACGATCAGCTTCCTCGGTCGGGTGTCTTGGGACAAGCTGGCTGACCTTTTTCAACATTGTCGGGCGTTTGTCTTTCCCGGCCTGGAGGATTTCGGCATCGCCCCACTTGAAGCGCAGGCTACCGGCAGGCCAGTGATCGCCTACGCCGGCGGCGGCGCTTTGGACACCATCGTCGACGGTGCGACCGGCCTATTGTTCCGCGAACAGACAGCTCAGGCCCTGATGGAGGCCGTGCGCACGTTTGAAACCCTGCAGCTTAGCCCGGCAGCCTGCCGCCGCAACGCCGAACGCTTTGCAGTTGATCGCTTCCATCGTGAAATTGAGAGCTTCGTCGACGCCCAGCTCGCCCAACGTGGCCAGGCGCGCAAAAAGACCGCGGCAAGCGTTTGATCGCATCAAGCGGGCATGACAGGTGGGCTTACCTGCAACTTGCCCCTTGCAACCTGCAATCCGAGTGACTTATGGAACTTCGACAATACTGGGCAGTAATCCGTCGGTGGTGGTGGATTCCCGTGTTAACCGTGTTGCTGGTCGCCGCGTTTTCGCTGGTGACAGCGCGCCCCTGGCAGCCGAATGCGCAGACGTATACGACCTCTCTCAGTTTTAGCATCGGCCTCAAACCTGAAAATCCGGGGGACGGGGAAGAAAATTACTACACCGCTCTGGCCAGTGAGTATTTGATCGACGACCTCGCCGAGGTGGTGCGGGGCAGCGAGTTCGCCACTGCAGTCAGCCAACGCCTGCAAACGCAGGGCATCACGATCCCTCCCGGCGCGCTGCAGGGTTCGACCCAGGCCGGCAAACTGCACCGGATTATGACGGTCGGTATGACCTGGGCCAACCCCGACGAGCTATCTGCAATCGCCGACGCGGTGATCCGGACCGTCCAGGAAGAGGCGACGACCTTTATGCCGCGACTGTTCGCTCAGAACGGCGCGGCCTACCTGGTCAACCAGGGCGGCGTGGCCCCGGTTGGCGCTGGTCTGCGCCAGAAGCTTGAGTTCCCGCTGAAGCTGCTGATCGGCCTCGCCGCCGGCATCGCGCTGGCCTTTCTGGTTGACTACCTTGACGATCGCGTCCGCGGACGCGATGACGTCGAGCGACTGGGCTTGAACGTGGTCGGGGAGATACCGAAGCGATGAGGTGGGGAGATAGTGAGATAGTGCGGCGATGAGATAGTGTCAGAGGATGATGGTAAGGGATTGGTTGATGAGTTTAGGCTGTGGTACAATCTCACCTGATTGAGGCGTTGGAATCGAATCAGCTCCCTCTCCGCTCTGGTCCGCGCCTCTCCAGTCCGCGGTTCTCAGGACAAGATCATGGAAATAAAAGACTACTTAAAGATACTGCGAAAACGTGGGTGGATTATCATCGTGTCAGCGCTACTGGCAGCGGCGGCGGCATTTGCGATTAGCCAGGTGCAGACGCCGATCTACAAGGCAAAGGCCACGGTCAGCGTCGTGCCAGCCCGTCCGGATTTGGGCCTGGGCATGACCGCCAAGGACCTCCTGCGCAATTTCGCAATCAATATCAAGACCCACAAGACCGCTCGCCAGGTGATCGATCGAGCGCAACTCGACCTATCAAGTTACGACTTGCTATCCAGAGTGGAGGTCAACCCGGTTGGCAACTCATTCCTCATCGAAATCTCTGCCGAGGACCAAGAGCCGGATGTGGCCCGAACCATTGCATTGGCTTTCGCCAGCGAGTTCGTGGACGAGCGCAATGCTTATTACGCTCAACAGGATAAGGGCGATCGCATCGAGGTCAAGCTGGTGGACGACAACATCGACGCTCCCCTGTTCAAGCCCAAGCCGCTGCTGAATGCAATCGCCGGCTTCGTCCTTGGCGCCTTGTTTGGATTGATCATCGTGTTCGCGCTGGAGTGGCTGGAGGCAGACATCCTGCGTACGCCAGCGGCGGTCGAACGCTCCTTGGGCGTCAGCGTGTTGGGCACCATTCCTACCGACGTGACCCAGCAGGCGCGTGGTAGCCGGCGCGGGCAGCCAACGGCGGTCAATCCGGCAACTACAGTTCAGCCGTAGGAGAGACCGCGATGGGCGTCGCAAGAACCATCATGTACACCTTTGGAACCAATCTATGGGTGCTGAAACAGCAGCTCGACGGCTTGGCCTGGCACGAGACCTATCACGTCGGCCAGGCGGAGTTGTTGCGGCACCTGGCCGGGAAAGACGACCAAGTAACATGACGATACAACTTATCACACTGACCGACCCACGCTCGCCAGCGGCAGAGGCTTTTCGCTCGCTATACATTAACCTATCGTTTTCCCAACAGGAACGGAAACTACGCTCGCTGGTGGTCACCTCGCCCGGGCCGGGCGAGGGCAAATCCATCACCCTTGCTAATCTGGCCGTAGTGGCGGCGCAAATGGGCCAGCGCGTGATCCTGGTCGATGGCGACCTGCGCAAACCACAGCTGAGCGAGTTGTTTGGCCTGCACAACGACAGCGGACTCACCAACGTCGTCGCGGGGTCGAGCAATGCGGAATCGGCGCTGCAGGCAGTGGCTGAGGTGCCGGGCCTGCGCGTCCTTACCAGCGGCCCCCTACCGCCAAGCCCAACGACAGTGTTAGCCTCGCGCCGCATGGGTGAGCTGGCCGACGAGTTGGCGGAGCAAGCCGATCTGCTGCTACTGGACGCGCCGCCGGTTCTGACCGTCTCCGATGCCTCGGTGCTGGCGAGCAGGGTCAATGGCGTGCTGTTAGTGCTCAACGCCGGACAGACCAAGCGCGAAAACGCCCGCCGGGCCAAAGATGCGCTTGAGAAAGTCAATGCGCAGATTATCGGCGTCGTGTTGACCAACGTCGCACCAGACGCCGTGTTGCAGGGGAATTACAAATGAAAGGCTTGATTTTGAGCGGAGGTAAAGGTTCTCGCCTGTACCCGCTGACCTATACAAGTGCCAAGCAGTTGGTGCCGGTGGCCAACAAGCCCGTGCTATTCCGCGTAATCGAGGCCATCTGCGACGCCGGCATCAGCGAGATCGGCATTGTGGTAGGGGTGGACGACAACGCCCGCCAGATACGAGACGCCGTGGGCCACGGCGATCGCTGGGGCGTGAAGGTGACCTTCATCCCCCAGGACGCGCCATTGGGGCTGGCTCACGCGGTCAAGATCAGCCGGGATTTTCTGGGTGACGACCGTTTCGTCATGTTTCTGGGCGACAACGTCATCCAGGGCGGGATCAGCGGGCTGATTCGCGACTTCGAGTACAGCGCGTGGAACAGCCAGATCGTGCTGACCCGTGTGCGCAACCCGCAGCAGTACGGCGTGGCCGAGCTGACCGAGGATGGCTCGATCAAGCAGTTGATCGAAAAGCCCAAGTACCCGCCGAGCGATCTGGCCTTGGTAGGCATCTATATGTTCGACCGCACCGTCTTCGAGGCGGTCAACGCCATCCAACCCTCCTGGCGCGGCGAGCTGGAGATCACGGATGCGATCCAGTGGCTGGTGTACCAAGGCTACGCCGTGCGACCTTACGTGCACCGCGGCTGGTGGATCGACACCGGCAAGCCTATCGACATGCTGGCGGCCAACGACAAGGTGCTCGAAGAACTCAAGCACGAGATCAAGGGCTTCGTCGACAAAGACTCGCGGGTCAGCGACAACGTCACTGTGGAAGCAAGCGCCGAGATCATCAACAGCGTCGTGCGCGGCCCGGCCATCATCGGCGAGGGCACGCGGGTGGTCAATTCGTACGTCGGACCTTTTACTTCGATCTATCACCATTGTCAGATCGAGGACAGCGAGGTCGAGCACTGTATCATCCTGGAGCACTCGCAGATCGTGGATATCCCGGTGCGTATAGCCGACAGCCTGATTGGCCGCCACGTCGAACTGACCCGCTCGCCACATAAACCGAAGGCCTATAAACTGACGCTGGGCGATCACAGCAAAGTGGGAATCTTGTGAGATAGTGAGATAGTGAGGTAGTGAGATAGTGCGGAACGCTGTTACTCCGCCACTCGACACTCTGGCACTACCGCACTATCTCACTACCGCACTATCTCACTACCCCACTACCTCACTGCCTCATGCTGACCGAGCTTCACATCACCAACTTTGCGATCATCGACCGCGTCGATCTGGCCTTCAGCCCCGGGTTCAATGTATTGACCGGCGAGACCGGCGCGGGGAAGTCGATTATCATCGATGCGGTGGATATGCTTTTGGGTGGCAAGGCCGGGCAAGAAGTGATTCGGGCCGGCGAGCAGGCTACGGAAATCGAAGGGGTATTCACTGTGACGCCGCAGGTGGCGGACGTCGTCAATCCTGTGTTAGAGCGCGAGGGGCTGGAGGCAGACGATCCTGACATGCTGCTGCTGTCGCGTGAGCTGCGCCGCGGCGGGCCGCTCGGTGGCGCGAGTGAACGGCCGGGCGGTAGCGTTATCAGTGCTCAAGGAGATCGGCGATCTGGTAGTAGACATCCACGGCCAGACCGATCACCTGTCGTTGATGCGGCAGAAAGAGCACGTCAATCTGCTCGATCGCTATGCCGGATTGATGCCGCAACGGGAAAGAGTGGCGGCCGAGGTGCGGCGACTGCTCTCAGTGCGCAAGGAGCTGTCCAACCTGCGGCGGGACCAGCGCGAGTTGGCGCGACGGGTGGATTTGCTCAGTTTTCAGGTAGAGGAGATCGACGGAGCAGTACTGGAGCCAGGCGAGGACGAGGCATTGGAGAGCGAGCGTCGACGCCTGGCCAACGCCGAACAATTGATCCGCCTGACCGAGGCCGCGCACCATGTGCTGGATGAAGCCGAAGACGAAGAGACCAGCGCCATGGATCTCGTCAGCGAAGCTGCGGGCAAGTTGGCTAAGCTGGCTACGGTTGATCCCGACACCATGCCCTTGCTGGAAGCTGCGGAGGCGTTGACCGATCAACTCTCCGACCTGGTTCGTGCGATTGAATCCTACGCCGAGGAGGTCGAGTTCAATCCAGAGCGATTGGCCGAGGTTGACGAGCGCCTCAATCTGATTTTTGGCCTCAAGCGAAAGTATGGCGACAGAATTGAGGAGATTCTGGCCTTTGGTGAGCGCGCCCGCGCCGAGTTGGACGAGTTGAGCAATGCTGAAGTGCGCACGGCCGAGTTGGAGGCAGAGGAAACAAAACTGCTTCAGCGCATCGGCAAGCTGGGCGCGAGCCTATCTAAAGAGCGTCGAAAGGCGGCAGCACGGATGGCCACTGAAGTCGTGCACGAGTTGTCTGACCTGCGCATGGAGCGTGCTTGTTTTGACGTGGAGTTCCACTGGCAGCCGGAGGCTGAAGGCGCGATGGTGGGCAAGGACGAGACTCCCGATGAAGTACGGCCAGGCCGCTATGGATTTGATAGCACGGGGCTGGACCGAGTTGAATTTCTGGTATCGGCCAATCCCGGCGAGCCGCTCAAGCCGCTGATCAAGGTTGCCTCAGGCGGTGAGACCTCGCGGCTGATGCTTGCGCTCAAAACTGTGCTCGGCCGGGCGGACCACACACCCACCCTGATCTTCGACGAAATCGATGTGGGAATTGGCGGCCGGGTCGGCGCAACCGTGGGTAAGAAGCTGTGGGAACTGACGGCGGGACGAGGAAGAACGGAGCCGAGCAAGCCGGGAGATCAAGAGCGAAGCCAGGATGATGAGGTTTCCGACGTAATGCACCAGGTCTTATGCATTACCCACCTGCCGCAACTGGCTGGCTTTGGCGATCTGCACTTCGCGGTTCGCAAGCAGGTGGTTGACCAGCGCACTCGTACTGAGTTGATCAACTTGACGGGCAAAGAACGAGTCAGCGAACTGGCAGCCATGCTCGGGAGCAACAGCGACGCCGGCCGTATCTCAGTGGAGGAAATGTTGGCCGAGGTGGCGGCGGCAAAGGGGTCGGGCTAACTGATATCGCGGAGGAGGGGGCAGGTTGCAGGTCGCAGAAAACTTGACTTCTGCGACCTGCAACCTGCAACTTGGTTTATCTATTGTGCCTTGACGAAACGCATCGTCCCGCTGTCGGCGAATAGATCGAAGTACAGCTCGCCATCCTGCATGAACCAAACGGCTGCAGCGTTGAGGTACTTCACATAGTCGGTGCTCAACGAGCCGGGCGGGCAGGCAGCTCGAGTCAGCGTAGCGACCTCGAGGTTGACGCTACTACCGTTCGACGGTGTATTTGCCGGCGCCACGGTTGCAGTCAGCCTTGATGCGGGCGGTGCCGCTGGGGAGCAGCTGTAGCGTATAGCGCTCCGGGGTGGCGATTTCCTGTGTGCCGTTTACCGGATCGGTGAAGCCCACCCATTGCCACGTCGCACCAATCACCATTGCACGATCCACAGCAGTATGAACAGGCTGCGTCACCGTGGGGGTGACAGGCTGCGAAGCACTGGGTGCAACCGGCGCGGCAACCGGCATCTCAGCCGGGCCGGCTGCCTGGAAGCGCATGTTGCCGGTGTCTACGGCCATGTTGACGATCAGATCGGCGCCGTCCATCACGTATGTCACAGCAGAGTTTAGGCTCTGGACGTATTCTTCGGAAAGTGAGCCCTCGGGGCAGGCCATGCGGGTCAGAGTGGCTACGTTGATCGTGAGCTGACTGCCGTCCAGGGTATAGGTACCGCCACCCCTGTTGCAATCGACCTGGAGATCGACGGTGCCATCGGGGAACAACACCATCGTGTACGTGCTCGGATCGGGGACTACCGTCTGGGTATCGTTGTTGTAGGTGTTCTCAACCCATTGCCACACGATGCCGACGATGCCACTTTCGGCGGTCGAAGTCGTCGGAGCGGTTGCGCTGATGGTGCCGATAGTTTCACTGGAGACCTGGATCAGTTGGTCGCCCTGCAGCTCGTAGCTGTTGACCACCTGCAGAGTTGCGCAGCACATTGGATCATTGGGGCCCTGGGTCAGCATGTCCACAACGACCTGGTTGTTGGCAATCGCCAGCGAGTTGATCGTCACGCGGTCGCCGAGGAAGGTTGTAGCGACATTCGTCCACTGGCCATTCTGCTGCGTGGCTACGGCCAGGTCGTAGAAGACCCCGCTGCCGCCGCCGTTGGAGACCAGGATGGCGGCGGTTGCCGGCTCACCGTTAAGCTCACCCACCGTGACGAAGTCGGTGAGTTGGATCGAGGTAACAAGCGCCAAATCAGGTGCAACGGTTTCCGTGTAGACGCCATTGGCGAGTTGGACCGTGCCTGTGAACACCGAGGTGCCGATGTAGGCAAGGTTAGCCAATTCGGCCTGGGCCGCGGCGACGGCTTCGGCGGACGGGCCTTCGGCTGCGGCTGGCGCGGCAGCATATATTGCAACGATCGTACCGTCAGCGGCGAGCAGATCAAGCCGATCGCCTTGTACTACGTAGGTAGCGGCGGACGGGAGCGCCTGGAGATAAGCCATCTCCTGTTCCATCACGCCCTCGGGGTCTGCACAGAACATCATGGTCGAAATGGCTGGTCCAATCGTGATGGCGTTGCCATCGACCGTGTAGCCGGCTGAGTAGTTGTTGCAGCCAGCCGAGCCGGACATCTGTCCATCCTCGCCGAAGATCGCGGTAATCTGAGTGCCTTCAAGCACACCGACCACCGCTTGCTGATTGTGGTTGTAGTTGACTACCTCCCAGTTGATGCCAGTCAACTGGGGAGCGGCCTGCTGTTGGTACGAGGCCACCAGCGCGCCATCGGCGGTGCGCAGCTCAAGCTGGTCGCCTTGGATACTGTAGGTCGCAGCGGTCGTGAGGGCCGTTAGATAGGCCATTTCCTGCTCCATCACGCCCTCTGGCTCCGCACACATCATCATAGTCGATGCAGCTGGTCCAATCGTGATGGCGTTGCCGTCGACCGTGTAGCTGGCCACGTAGTTGTTGCAGCCGGCCGACCCGGACAGTTGGCCGTCCTCGCCGAAGACCGCTGTGATCTCGGTGCCATTGAGCACGCTCACAACTGCTTGTTTGCCGTTGTTGTAGCTCAACGCCTGCCAGGTCGTGCCAACAAGGGGTGTACTCACCAGTGGCTGGAAGGCCAGGATGATATCGCCGTTGGCGTTCAGGATGTGGAGCTCGATTTCCAACCAACACATAAGACGCGGCCGCGCCGAGGTTGGTGAAGAAGGCCTGCTCCTGCGCCATGGTAGGCTCCGGGCATGCCATCATGGTCGTCGGGCCTAATTGGATGGTCAGGGCCTGGCCGTCAACGGTGTAGGTGCCGCCATAGTTGTTGCAGCCGGCGTTTCCGCTCACTCGCCCACCGTCAAAGACAGCGGTCGTCTCAACATTGGGCACAGCCATCGACAGTTGGCCAGAGGAGTTGGCATAGGCTAGCAACTGCCAGGTGGTGCCCTCAAGCGTTGCGGTCGGAGCGACCGGGGTCTTGTTGACCACTTCCATCAGCGTCCATGTAAAGCGGGACGCGTCGGCTGGGACGTTGCTTCTGGTTTCTTTCGAAACCTTGAGCTCGTATTCGAAGCCTGGCTCGTACTCGAAACCCTGGATTTCATCGTAGAAGAGCGACCACTCCGCTTCCGGGCTCTGCTTGACTTGGTAGCAGGCCTGGGGTGCCACGCCCGTACAAGGAACGCGGTTCGGGCCAACAAACAGGGTGAGAACTTCACCCTCGGCGGTAATAGCAGGCGTCTCCTGTGATGGCTGTTCGGGCACAGGTGCGGGTGCTGGTGCAGGCACACCCGCCGAGCAAGCAGACACGACCAAGGTCAGCGCCACCAGCGCGGTCACCAACAACCAGCTCTTGGATTTCAACATTGTGCGCATAGATACAACGAACCTCCTCTTTAGGTATTGTCGAAAGACGAAACAACGACCAATTTACATTTCAAACGGTCCCCGTTTGTTCACCGGAATTTGGGATCTCAGAGCGAGGACCGTTGCGGGGGTAGGTCCTAGCCGTCAAGTTTTCGCTGCCTTGAAAATAGCCGTCTAACCGCTCGGGCCGGTCTCCGACCGAGCCCCGCTGTTTTCAACCACAGCGGTGCCTGCAGGCCGAACCGGCGCCTATCTTGATTTAGTCTTAGATCGGTCCAATCCTTCGAGGGTCAGGATTGGTGCTAGGTTGGTCCGATTTTGATTGTACCCATATCAGTTTATTGTCCAAATGTGGACCTATTCCCGACATAACAGCAAGTACGCGGCCGGTGGTTTGGCAAAAGCCATCTAAGTTGCTATAATCGCCGTGACTGAACCGTTCCACTTGCGCGGACAATTTGTCTGCGTTCCAGTTTTATGCAAGGAGTACTCAAACCATGACCCTTCCGGTAAGGCTTCAGAACGACGAAAAAGTCGTTCGCGAGGTCAGGCGGCACCCTGTATCTGTCACGCTCCAGATCGTAGCCGATGTGATCGGTGGCATCTTGCTTGTTTTGCTCATTAATTGGCTTTCTGGCCTCGTTCCTACCCTTTCAACTTTGTGGAACATCGCCTATGTTGTCGTCATTGTGGGCGCGCTGCTTATCGCGCTGGTCGCCTTCTATCGCTATTATAATGACGTATGGTTGATTACCAACCAGCGGATTGTTGAACTCGGTAAAATCCTCACCGATTAACCATTTTGTGTCGTCAACCGATCTGATAAACGTGCAGGATATTGCCATTCAAAAGAAGGGCATTCTGGCCACGACATTCAATTTCGGCGACGTTGTGTGCCAGACCGCCTCGACGAAAGGTAATTTTACGTTTCGCGGCGTGCCCAATCCCACCCAGTTGCTGGAGGAAGTGGACAGATTACGCGACGAAGCGCGACGAAGCACAGGTCCCGGCTCGGTGTAGGATGTCCATACGACCTTCCCAGCGTAGGACGGCAAAGGGATTGGGATAGAGCACCCGGATACTCCTCAAAATCACTAAACAGCGGACCGGATGAGACAAGACCCTTGGGTTTTCGAAAACCCAAGGGTCTTGTCTTTTTGAAACCGTTGACCCGCCATTCCCGCTTTCGCGGGAATGGCGGGTCAACGGTTTCAAAAAGGAGTTTCCTCCTGGCATTGTTCCCGATCAACTCAGGACACTGGTCCCATGACGGGAGGATGCCTGCGGGTGTATGATGCTGATGTCGGAAACATCCAGCGTGGGGTGCCCTCGTTGGATGGTCAGCTAGCAGATCTACCCAAGGAGTCATGAGATGAATCGCAACAGATCCATTGTTTGTACAGGCCTGGCGCTGACGCTATCGGCACTAGTTGCCGCCTGCGCACCCGCCGCTCCGGTGGCAAAAGTAACCTTTGTCGATCTCGCAAACGACGCTACAGTCAGCAGTCCGATGGTGGTCAAGATGGCGGCCGAAAACTTCACCGTGGAGCCGGCCGGGGAGGTGACACTCCGCATAGGCTACCCTAGCCCGTGCCGGGCTGCGGGCACGGGAAGCCCAGCGGCTTCTAGGGAATTGACATGCAACGCCCTAGCCAGATCCGGGGTGTCGGCCCGACTACGCAGCGTTTCATGAAGAAACGGCCTGCGATACATTGGAGAAGGCGGAGCGATATGACCAGGTTCGCCATGCAGGTACGCAGACAGAATGTTGACTGCCCCTACGACGTCCCGGTGGAACACGCCACCGCAAGCCACGCATTGGTAAATGCGTCCGCTGGGCTTTTTCCTCTGCCCACACACGGGGCATGTTTGGGACGTGTAGCGCTCATCCTGCAGCACGACCTCGATCCCGACACGCTCGGCTTTGTACGCGATGTACTGGCGCAGTCGCCCATGCGACCAGCCAGACACCTTCTGGTTCGTTCTGTGACCCAGGTTGACCCCATCGGCGATGTCCCGTACGTCGCCGATGACGATCTTGCCCGCACGACGGGCCACCGCATGATCGACGACCGCTCGGCTGACCTTGTGCAGGATGTCCTTTTCCCGGCGTTCCTGCTGGGCCTTGAAACAGTTCATGCGTTTTTGGATGCGCTTCTTGTTGTTCGACCCGCGTTTCTTCTTGTCGCGCAAGGAAGCGAGTTCCGACCGGCGCTTGTTGCCATACTGCTTGCAAGCCCTGAGCGCCCGACAGGAGAGCACCAGGGCTTGTTCGGTATCCGCTACGACGGCCGGATGGATCTCGCCCATATCGACCGCCAACACCCGGTCGCCAGGGGCGGATGGCGGCACAAGGCCATCTTCAAGTACCATGTGCCAGGTGTACTTGTAGGACTTCCTGTCGAAGACGAGTCGGACTTCCAAGACCCGGCAAGACTCCCAAGCTGGCGGAACAGACACCGTGATCGGAACCAGGCCCCGAGCTCGAGCCAGCAGCAGGGTACTGCCGTTCTTGCGGATGCCTGTGTTCTTCCAGATCGTGCTACGGAAGCCGCGGATGCGCTTGGGATATCGGGCATCCGTGTTCCCGCTCCGCTTCATCGTCTTCGCTGTCTTGCAGGATCGGTAGAAAGCTTGCTGGGCAGCGTCCCGGCTGTGGGCGTGCAGGATGGTTCCGCCCGACTGGTAGTCTTCCCAGCGGTAGGCCGACTTCTCAGAGAGCCAGACGCCCTTCTTACGGAAGGTGCGCCAATGGTTGGCGAGCACCGCACCGTAGTGTCTGGCGCTCTCCCTATTCAGTTCATCGGCCAGAGCCTTACGGCCCCGGTAGGGAAGTGTCTGCGTCGTGATCATAGTTTTGACTGGGCGGCGATGTACTTCTGGATGGTCTCGCTACTGACGTTACCCGCCGTGCTGGCAAAGTATGAACGAGTCCAGAGCGAAGGCAAA
The DNA here is from genome assembly GCA_963709505.1 of uncultured Chloroflexia bacterium. Taxonomy (GTDB): domain Bacteria; phylum Chloroflexota; class Anaerolineae; order JAAEKA01; family JAAEKA01; genus CAVPXC01. The sequence goes on from CAVPXC010000015.1 coordinate 62,783, forward strand.
CGTTGCAGATGCTTGTGCTTCTTGCGAAGTTCTCTTGATGTTGCGCCCTTGCATTCTTGCACAATATCTGCCGCTGCATCGATGGGCCAAGCTCGCAGAAACAAGTGGACGTGGTCTGGCTGGATGGCTAACTCAAGGATTGTCCAACCCTTTTCTTCGCACTTAGCCTCGATAAGAGATCGGAGATCCTTAGCTACTTCTCCAACTAATACTGGCTTGCGCCGTTTCGGGCACCAGATGAGATGGTATACGATCAGGTGTATTCGGTGCTCGTCTCTTTGGTATTCCACGTGTTGCATTATACAACTATTTCTACTGGCGTCCAAATCTGAGACTCTGGCTACCCTGGCCCGTGCCGGGCTGCGGGCACGGGAAGCCGGGGAAAAGCCCGCCTACCCAGCCAGGGAGCTGGGCGTACTGGTCCGCCAGGGCTGAAGCCCTGCGGCTTGCGGCGGGCTGATCTCGGTCAAGGCCGGCGCCGGTCACCTGCACATTACGGTGGACGGCGAGTGCACACCGGCAGGCCAGGCAGTCACCAAGGACGATACCCACCTGCACTACGGCAAGGGCCAAGTGGAAGCCACGCTGGATCTGGCTGCCGGGCCGCACACGCTGTGCCTGCAGGCCGCCGATAGTGCGCACGTGGCGCTGCCCGGCGCGGGCATGACGCAAGAGATCAGTATCAGGGTGCAGTAGAAAAACGCTGCAAACCGTGGACTCTCGAACGAGTTCGGGCATTCCCGGCCAGTCGCGGACTCCGCGGACTCCCGAACTTGTTCGGGCATTCCCGGAATCATAGACACACCATCATGTCACACCCATACCAAAACCCCGAGACCCTAATCCACCTCGTAGCCCTGGCTAACAGGCTCGAACGAGAAGGACAGTACAACGTCGCCAAGCTGGCGCGAGCGGCTATGGATGCCGTAGTCCGTCAGTCAGCCTACGCTATCGAGCTAACGGCTGACAAATCTGTCCTGGCTCAGGAGACCGAAGATGCGGCCACCGCTCTCTCCGCCATGGGCGTCGGCGCAGACTTGGTAACCGCCCTCCGCCGCGGCGCGGCTGGTCTCCGAAAGGGGCGCTTCACCATGATCGATGAGACGCCCGACGCCTCCGTCTGCCGCACCTGCGGCTTCGTCGCAATGGGCGATCCGACGCCGCACTGCCCCATGTGCGGCGCCTGGCCGGAGACCTTCCAACGCTTCTTGCCGGTCTACTGGCTGAACGACTTAGAGCCGCTGGCGGCCATCGAGCGGCTGCGCCAGACTTCCCAGCAGGTATCCGCGCTTATCGGTGACGTGCCCGAATTTACGTTGGGCGCCGAGCCGGCGCCAGGCGAGTGGTCGGTGCGCAACGCGGTGACCCACCTGCGCGACGCCCAGGGCGTCTTGGCCGGACGGCTCGAGCTGATGCTGGCGCAGTCCAACCCGTCGCTGACCGCGTTGGCCGTCTTCGACTGGGCTCAAAACGAACCTAACCAGCCGCCAAGTACCCGCGAGATCTTTGCCGAGTACACGATGGAACGCGAGAAGCTGCTGGCCCGATTAGAGACACTCCCCTTGATCGACTGGTGGCGCACGGGCAAACACGAAGAATTCGGTGCAGTGACGATCCGCCAGCAGGTCAGCTATTTTGCGGCGCACGAGTTGACGCATCTGGCGCAGATCGAGCAGCTCGTGATCGCCGGTGGGTAGTTCCGCTTTCTGTGACACTCGGAGGAATCGAACCATGGAACAAGACCTGATCGACATCTCAACAGCTCCCAGTCACCGATCACGAGCAGCACGGTACGGGATCCACCTACCCGCGGTTGACCTCAACCGGATCGGCGCCGGGCTTGTGACCGGCGCCGCAGCCGGCGCGCTGATAGGGGGCATTGGCGCCCGCCTGGCCATGCGCGTGGTAGCCCTGCTCGGCGAGGACGCGCCCAGCTTTAGCATTGGCGGCACGCTTGGCATTCTGCTGATGGGCGCTGTTCTAGGAGCCATTGGCGGCCTGGGGTTTGCCCTGGTGCGATGGTTACTTCGTCTGCAAATGAGCGGGAGGACCTCGGCTCGACGAAACATTCTGGCTGGTGCAGGCTATGGAGCGGTTCTCTCGGTGCTGATCGTGCTGCCCTTTTTCTTGGCCCCGACAGGGGAGTTGAGTCTGGCGCCGCCGCTTGTAGGTGCAGCGCTATTCGGCTGGATTCCGGTGGCTTACGGTCTGGCGCTGGGTATCACGACGCCATGGCTGGAGCACAGGATGGCTGTGGCGGATCATAGAGTCGGCCTGGGCTGGTTGCTCGCGTTTGGCATGGCTCTTATGCTGGCGCTGGCCGGGACGGCGCCCCTTTTGGGTGAGTTGGTGTCCTTTCCTAAAGCCGCAACCGAGCTGCACTATGCCTTGGGCTTGGGCTTTCAAGCCGCCCACATCCTCCACCGCTGGATCGTACTTGGGGTCATTCTGGTCTATTGCGGCCTGACGAGCCTGGTCTTCTGGCGCGGTTCCCAAAACGGCACGGCCCGACTGGCAGCGGTGACTTTGCTGCTCTTCGCTGCAGGCTTTTCGGCCGCCAGCCGGCCATGGCAGGCGGCATGCAGGCGCTTCCGCTCATGGGTCTGCTGCCCGGGTTGTTGCAGGCCGCCGGGCTAAGCCTAATGCTGGTGCTGCTAATCATCTTGCCGGACGGACGCTTTGCGCAGCGTTGGACGCGGCCCATGATCGTCGCCTGGTGTGTATGGTCACTGCTGTGGTTCGTTAACCCATTGCCTGGTACGCCGTTGGACGTTAGCAGATGGCCGGAGCCATTGCTGGTTTTAGTGCTGGCGACGGGACTTGGCTACGGGCTCCTGGCCGTAGCCAAGAGGATGAGGCAGAGTCCGCCGGAGCAGCGCCGGCAAATCCGCCCGTTGTTCGTGGGCTTTGCCACAGCATTGTCGATCTTTGGGCTGTTATGGCTGTCGTCGTTGGCAATGCCGGACCTCAAGCTGCGCGGCCTTTCGTTCCCGTCAACGCTGCTGGCCTTTGGCCCCTATCTTGTGCCTTGGCTTCTCCTGCCTCTCTCGCTGGTGTTGGCAATCAGACGCGGCCTATGGAACTCCCCGTTGACCGATCTCGCCCAAACCTCGCAGCGTGCCGCTGCTGACCAACAATCATGATCCGTTGGATACGGCGTCGCAATCTCGCAAAAAAGGCGTTCAACCCATTTATGGAGCACGTACGCACTCTTGATGGCTAGCCAATCCGTCACCGAAGAACCCCAACGGGCTACGACCAACCCACTTGCGCCAGAGATCGGTTCACAAAGAACACCCGCGCCCTTCGGGCTGTTCGCACTTGTGTTTTGGGTCTACACGGCCGTGGCGATTTTGTGGCTGGTGATCGGGCTGTTGCCGAGTTTGCTTGCGACCGCTGACGTGACGTTTCGTCAGGTTATTGACGCGTCGCCAGATGCGCCTTGGCTGCGGCACTTGTGGATGGGCCTGTATGCAGCATCTATTGGCGCCGAGCCGCTGCCGGCGGTCTTCATTCAATACGCGTTCAGTCTGCTCAATATTCTTTTGGCAATCGTCCTCTATCGCTCTCGGCCTAAGGACTGGGTGGCGCGCCTGCTTGCTTTGGGCATGGTAGGCACAGCGGCCATTTTCAACTACCAGGCCCACAGTACCCTAGAGCTGATGGGGCCGTTCGTCAACACCGTACACGAGTTCCTGCACGTGTTTTCCGGGAGCGCCTATCTGATTGCGCTGCTGCTCTTTCCCGATGGCAAGCCGCCGCCCTGGCCCGGCAGACGCTGGCGTCCTCCTACGGTTACCGGTAAGATTTTCGGACCTCTCGCGATCTTGGGATTAGTGGTTTTTGGCTACATTTTAACCATTGCGCTGCACGGCGAGCCGGCGAGCTTCGTGGCATTCTACGGCGTGGTCATCCCAGTGGTCGGTATTGCCGCGCAGGCCTTTCGTTACCGGTCGAGCGCGGGTTCAGAACGACAGTTATCCAAAACACTCATGCTGGCTTTGACCCTGAGCCTGGCAGCAGCGCTGGCGCTGGGCATGGCCGCCTGGTTGGTGTCATCAGGTCCGCTCGACCTATCCTGGCAGACCAAAGAGGCCCTCGAACGGCTGACCTTTGTCGTCTTTCCCTTGCTGTTCGCCATGCTGCCCCTCTCATTGACGGCCATTGTGCTGCGCTATCGGCTGTGGGAAATCGATTTCATCATCAACCGCAGCCTGGTCTACGGCGGCCTGACAGCGCTGGTCATGCTGCTCTACGCGTTTGGAGTAGGTGCGTTGGGTCTCTTCCTCGGCTCCCAGTATGGCGTTGCGGTGGCCGTGGCGACCACTATCTTGGTCGCAGTCCTGTTTCAGCCCCTGCGAGCCCGGTTGCAGCGAGCCGTCAACCGGCTCATGTACGGCGAGCGAGATGACCCGGTGGCGGTGCTGACGCGGCTTGGGCAGCGCCTGGAGGCGACCATGGCCCCGGATGCCGTGCTGCCGACGGTTGCCGAGACCGTAGCGCAGGCGCTGCGCTTGCCATATGTGGGCATTGCTGTAAAAGACGGCGATGAATTCAAGGTACTGGCCGAATATCCTGTCCAGACAATGTCATGGCCTGACAACACGAGGGCCCGCCCGGACTCCTCACCATCCACGCCCACGGTCTCATTTCCGCTCACAAGCCAGGGCCTGATTGTAGGCAGGTTACTCGTTGCACCGCGCGCGCCTGGCCAATCCTTCACCATCGCCGACCGCCGTTTGCTGGCCAGTATCGCTCAACGAGCCGGAGCGGCGGTGGAAATGGTGCAATTGGCTGCAGATCTGCAACGCTCTCGCGAGCGGTTGGTGGTCGCTCGCGAGGAAGAGCGCCGCCGCTTGCGCCGCGACCTGCACGATGGCCTCGGTCCGCAGCTGGCAACGCTCACGTTGAAATTGGATACCGCATACAACCTTATGTCTAGCGATTTAAATCGTGCCAGCCAATTGCTGATGGAGATCAAGGCACAAACCCAAGCCGCGATCAGCGATATTCGCCGGTTGGCCTACGATCTACGGCCGCCCGTTCTGGACCAACTTGGCCTTGTCGGCGCGTTGCAAGAGCACGCCGCACGCTCAGCCGGCAACGACCTGGACGTGCAGGTACGCGTACCTGCTGACTTGCAGCCATTACCCGCGGCCGTAGAAGTCGCCGCCTACCGCATTGCCACCGAGGCGTTGACCAACGTCATCCGCCATGCCCAAGCGCACCACTGCACGATCTGGCTGTGCCTGGCCGATGCCCTCTATCTGGCCGTGGACGACGACGGCGCCGGCTTACCGGATGGTTATCGGCCAGGCGTGGGGATGGCGTCGATGTGCGAGCGCGCGGAAGAGCTCGGCGGTGGGTGCCGCATCGAACGCCGGGCGGAGGGTGGAGCGCGCCTGATTGCCAGGTTGCCGGTGAGCGACCTGGGCGCTTCCGATGTACCAATCCCTATGCTATAATCTACCCATGATGGACCTTAGCCAAGCCCGGCAGGATTGGACTGAGATCGATGCACTGGAAACCCAGCTTCTGCGTCACCTCACGCTGGAACAGGGTATGCAACAGTACCTGGCCTTGCAGCGCGAGTTTGAGCCGCAACTACAAGAGACCGAGGGGATTTTCCGCCAGCAGCGCATTCACGCGCTTACTCAGCTGCAAGCCAGGCTGGCATCCCTCAATACCCGCAATGGAACCATTATGGAATATCTCATCCGCTCCGTAGCTGATTTGCAGCGCCGCCTCGAGGAAGCAGGGGTTCCCTCGGCGGTCATCGGCGGATTGGCTGTGAGCGCATGGGGCGAGCCATGGTTGACGTGCGATGCCGACCTGAAGGTGTTAGCTCAACGCGAACGAACGAGGCCGTATTCTGGAGTTGGTGGCTGACTTCACCCCCCTGCACGCCGATCCGGACGAAGCCTTTCGGCGGCATGGCATCGCATTCTTCCAAGACCCTGCCGGCACCCGCGTCAACGTGATGCTGGCCGAGACGTTGTTCGACGAAACGGCGATCGGCCGGGCAAGCGCAGTCGAACTGCAGCCTGGCCTGGCTGTGCGTCTATGCAGCGCAGAGGATCTCATCGTTTACAAGATAGTGTCTCTGCGCGCCCAAGACCGTCTCGACGTGGATGGGATCATCAGGCGTCAGGACAACCGCCTGGACGATGGGTATGTAGAAGATTGGCTTCGCCAATTCGAGCAAGCGCTCGACGACAGCACGCTGATCGGCGAGTATCGGCGGCTGCGCAAACAATTGACCTGAACCATCGAGCTATCCCTGTCATGGACCCCTTGCGTATCCTGATCGCCGACGATCACACCCTATTTCGCGAAGGCCTGCGCTCTCTGCTGGCCTCGGTGGCTGATACCGAGGTGGTAGGTGAGGCAGCCACAGGCCAGGATGCGATCGACCAAGCCGCGGCCTTGCAACCCGATGTAATTTTAATGGACATCCAGATGCCGGGCATCACCGGCATTGAGGCGACGCGACGCATCGTGGCGACCAGTCCGCACATCGGCGTGATCGTCGTGACCATGTTCGAGGACGACGACTCGGTCTTTGCGGCCATGCGGGCCGGCGCACGGGGCTACGTGCTCAAAGGGGCGGATCAGGAGGAGATGCTGCGCACGATCCGGGCCGTGGCTCATGGAGAGGCGCTATTTGGTCCGGCGATTGCCCGCCGGCTGATGGGTTACTTTGCTGCCCCGAGACCGATTGCCGAGCCACAGCTCTTTCCAGAGTTGACCGACCGCGAGCGGGAAGTATTAGGGCTAATCGCTCAAGGCCACAACAACGAGGAGATCGCCCGCCGGCTGGTGCTCAGCCAGAAGACCGTGCGTAACCACGTGAGCAACATTTTTAGCAAGCTGCAGGTGGCAGACCGTGCCCAGGCCATCGTCCTGGCGCGTGAGGCGGGGATGGGGGTCAGCGTGCGTTAACGAAAAAGCCGACCGAGGATTGCTTCGGTCGGCTTTTGGGATGGAGCGGCTACTGTCCCCTGGCCAGACGCTCACGCAATGCGGCAACGTACTTCGTATGCTCTGGAGAAGCGAGGCCTTGCTGCAATGCTTGCCACTCCGATGGACGGAACCGCTGTGCTAACTCCGACCGTCGGGTTATTTGACAACGGCCCTGTCTCGATTTATGCTATCGATCGTACCGGCCGCGCCTCGTGCAATCCAATCATCCCCATCCGCGTGTTGCACGCCGGTCTGCCGACACCTGTCTGACCAATCGAATCGGACTGTTTTTCCTGTCAAAGTCGCAGGAAAAGGAGACACCTATGCTCACCACCCAGTCCTCCCGTCTGATGGCCCTTCGTCCTCTCGTGTTGATCACTCTACTGGCTTCGCTCCTGGTTTCGACCGCACCTGTGCCGATGGCGCAGGCTGCTCACACTCCCAATCCCTCTAACGTGACCATCGCCGGCAGCCTTCAGAGCGAACTGGGGTGCGCCGGCGATTGGGACCCAGCATGCGCTGCGACCCACCTAGCCTATGATGCCGCGGACGACGTTTGGCAGGCAAGCTGGAACGTACCCGCTGGCAATTATGAGTACAAGGCGGCGCTCAACGATGGCTGGGGCGAGAACTACGGCGCGAATGCCACCCCCGGCGGCGTCAATATCCCACTTGCGCTCGGCGCGCCCACGATGGTCAAGTTCTATTATGACCACAAGACGCATTGGGTCACCGACAACCGGAACTCCGTGATTGCCACCGCACCTGGCAGCTACCAAAGTGAGATCGGTTGCCCAGGTGACTGGCAGCCGGATTGCCTTCGCTCCTGGCTGCAGGATCCGGACGGCGACGGCATATACAGCTTCGCCACGGCAGCAATTCCGGCGGGCAGCTACGAATTCAAGGTTGCCCTTAACGAAAGCTGGGATGTGAACTACGGCGCTGGCGGGACCCAGAACGGGTCGAACATCCCCTTCACCGTCCCCGGCCCCGCCTACATCGTCACTTTCAGCTACAACGGCGCGACGCATGTCCCCAGCGTGAGTTTGCAAAGTACTCTGCCGCAGCCCGATAACAACGTCGAATGGGATGGCCTGCGCCACGACTTCGCGCGACATGCTCTATCGCACGCCCGGCGGCGCGGTTCCGGCGAGCACGCCGGTGACACTGCGCTTCCGCACCTTCCACAACGACGTTACGGCCGTCAAAGCACGCGTCTACGATCTCAATGCCGGGGGCCAGAAATTCTACGACATGACCCTGGCCGCCACCGACGTCGATTGTTACGGCCCCGTCCCCGCGGGCTACACCTGCGACTTTTGGCAGGTGACGCTGCCCAACGGCGCACCGAACAACCTGTGGTACCGGTACGTCGTCACCGATGGCACCGATACCGACTACTATGCGGACAATACCGCTGCTCTGGATGGCGGCCTCGGCGCACCCAGCGACGACCCGGTCGACAACAGTTACGCGCTGATGGTCTACGCCCCGGGCTTCACCTCGCCCGCGTGGCCCGCGACGCAGTGATCTACCAGATTTTCCCCGACCGCTTCCGAAACGGGCGCAAGAACAACGATGCGAAGACCGGCGACATTCGCTACGATGATCCGGTGCTGGCGCTGCCGTGGGGCACCTTGCCGGAAGGCTACTGCCGCAATTATGCAGACGGCGCCACCGACTGCCCATGGCGCTTCGATCCGAACCCCCCAGCCCCTAGTCCCACCAAGGAATCCCCGCGTGGGCGGGACTACTTCGGCGGCGACCTGAAGGGCGTCGACCAATCGCTGGATTACCTCCAGTCGGCCGGCATTAACACCATCTACTTCAACCCCGTGTTCGATGCCGGCTCCAATCATAGCTATGACACGCAAGACTACTACCGGATCGACCCCTACTTCGGGACGCAGAAGGACTGGAATAACCTGGTGAAGCACGTGGAGCAGCGCGGTATGCGGGTCATCCTCGATGGCGTCTTCAACCACATGTCGTCCGATAGCCCGCTTTTTGACCGGTACCATCATTACGGCACGGTCGGCGCGTGCGAAAGCCTGAGCTCGCCCTACCGGCCATGGTTCACCTTCCATGACGTGCCGGCAGGCACAGGGACGTGCGTGGGCAGCGCGGGGCCGTATTCTGCGACCTACGATGGTTGGTTCGGTTTCGACAGCATCCCGGTGCTGACCAAGACAGATGCGGACGTACAGGCATACTTTCTCACCGCCGGCGACAGCGTCTCGCGCCATTGGCTGAACCAAGGCGCGGCGGGCTGGCGGATGGACGTGATGGGCGATTCCTCGTTCCCGAACGGCTACTGGGAGACATTCCGGAACGTCGTCAAGAACACTAAGTCTGACGCAGTGATCATCAGCGAGACCTGGCAGAAGGACAGCACACTGCTGCGCATGCTGCGCGGCGACCGCGCCGACACCACGATGAACTACCGGCTGCGCGACGCCGTGCTCGGCCTGCTGGCGCCAGGCTCGTTCGACTCGAAGGGCTTTGCCGACAGCGGCCGCATCATCTTGCCGAGCGAGTTCGCCAACCGGCTGGCTTCCATCCGCGAGGACTACCCGGACACGGCCTACTACACCCTGATGAACCTGGTGGACAGCCACGACACCGAGCGTATCCTCTGGACGCTGACGCCAGGCACTGAGACGCGAGCTGACAAAGAGTTCAACGCGGCGAATCTCGCCGACGGCAAGCGTCGGATGCAGATCGCCTCGCTCGTCCAGTTCACCATGCCCGGCGCACCCACCGTCTACTACGGCGACGAGGTCGGCCTGACCGGCGACGATGACCCCGACGACCGGCGCACCTTCCCGTGGCCCCCCTCTGTCGTCAAGCGGGACAACGCACCGCTGAACCACTACAGCCAACTGTCTGCCATTCGTCGCGCGACCCCGGCGCTGACCGCGGGGGACTTCCGGGTATTGTTGGCCGACGATGCTGCTGGGACTGTGGCGTACGGCCGCAAGACGGCCACCCAGGCCGCAATCGTCGTGATCAACCGCAGCCCGGATGCCCGCACGGTGGAGATCCCGGTGGCGGGCTACCTGCCTGAAGGCACGGGGCTGACTGCGGTCTACGGAGTGAACAACCCCGGCAATCCTGCTGTCGCTGTCAGCGGAGGTAAGGTCAGCGTAACCCTCAGCCCTATGAGCGCCTGGCTGCTGACGACCGGACAGGTGGACCTCATGCCGCCCGCTGCCCCGAGCAATCTTCGGGTGACAAACGAAGGGAACGCGCAGGTAAGCCTGGCCTGGGACGGCGTCCCTGACGCGCAGGGCTACAACGTGTATCGCAGCCCCGTGAGCGGCGGCGGTTGGGTGAAAGCCAATGCGTCGCCTGTGGCCGGGGTCAGCTTCACCGACACTGCCCTGCAAAATGCCCAGACCTACTACTACGTCGTGCGTGCGCTGGACGGGTCCGGCAACGAAAGCGGCCCGTCGAACGAGGTCATTGCGGTGCCACACTACATAATCGGCTGGGCAAACCTACAGTGGCCGCCCACGTTGAACCACACGATCAGCACGACCAACCGCACCGGCAATGTCTACGGCCAGGTGTGGATCGACGGCGTGACCAACGCGGCTGGCCCGGCCCCGACCCTCCGCGCTCAGCTTGGCTTCGGACCGGCCGGCAGCAATCCCGCCGGCAGCCCGGCCTGGACGTGGGTGGATGCTGGCTTCAACGTCAATACCGGCAACAATGACGAGTTCGTCGCCAGCTTGCTTCCGGAAACCGTCGGATCCGTTTGATTATGTCTATCGGTACACGACCACCAACGGCCGCGATTGGCTTTATGCGGACTTGAACGGTCCGGTTCCGACCGGCAATCTGCCGCCGAACCCCGGCAAGCTCACTGTAAATTCGAGTGGTGACACGACACCTCCCGCTGTGCCAACTAACTTGCTCGTGGTCACGGCTTCACCCGCCGGCATTGAGCTCGCCTGGGACGTGGTGCTCGGCGACCCGTCGCTTTACGGTTACGAAGTATTGCGTAGTGACACGTCAGGTGGCCCATACGCGATGCTGGCGAGCGTCACCAGCCCCAGCTACGTGGATACCGCAGTCGCGGAAGGCGCGACCTACACTTATGTAGTGCGCTCGGTGGACACCTCGTTCAACCGCTCTGCTAACTCACCGGAAGTATCTGCGACCGCGGCGTTGCGCACGGTGACCCTCAACTTCAACGTGACCGTGCCTGCCAGTACGGACGCCACGGGAAGATCGGTCTACATCGCGGGGTTCCTGGACCGGCTCGACGGCGGCCTGCCGCAGTGGAACCCAGGCGGCGTTGTCTTGACGCGGGCGGATGCGATCCACTGGACGATCACGCTCACGGGCAAGGAGGCGACCCAGATCGAGTACAAGTACACGCTGGGAGACTGGGACCACGTCGAGAAGGATGGGACCTGCGGCGAGGTCGCTAACCGCCAGCTCACGCTCAGTTACGGCAGCACCGGTACCCAGACCGTCAACGATACCGTGATCAACTGGCGAAACGTTGCGCCCTGCGGTAACTAATCAGCCCGATCGACAGGTAATACAGCGCGGGAGCTAAATGGCTCCCGCGCTGTTTCGCGGATGAGGGTAATGACGTACAACTAATCGGTGGCGCGAGGTCGGCGACCTTGTAGCTATTCTATCACCTACCTGAGGCGGCGTCAAACGCCCTCGAAGTTCATCCTATAGGCGCAGAAGGTCTGCGCGGAGGGACACTGGCTGAGACGACGAGTTTTCCTGCATTTGCGCGATCTTGTTGGATTGAGGAGGATGCTGGTATACTGACTGCGTTATGCCAACCGGCGCGGCACTCCCAGCACGGTCGTGGACCCGAACCGGGGGACGCCCATCCATCTGCTCGACCCAAGGCAATAGAAGACGTGGCGGACAAACTGACAGAGCCTGGCGTGGTCCAAGGCATCAACCTGAGGGACAACAAGCTGCGCTACGATGTGCTTCTGAACAGCGGTAGCGTTCTGGTCGTCAACCATCGGTTGATTGCGCCGGAACCCAAGCGACAACTGCCCATCGGCACCCGGCTCGACGTGCTGCACACGACCAATGGAGCGATTTCGGCTGTCGTCTTGTCGCGCCCAGATCACGTCGCCGCGAATCTGACACCAGAGGCCTCGTTGCAGCCGCGCGTGCGGCGATCGCACCCGGGGCCGGCGTCCCCGGCAAAGTACCTAAAACCCTCATCTCGATCGGACTGGTCAGGCCGCGAGTTTCCGTTCGACGAACCACCGCATTGGCTAACGGATTTTCCCGAGCCGCCGGTCGCGCCGGCCTTGAGGAGTCCAGCGCCGGCTGCGCCTCGTTCGAGCAGCCCAGCCTCGGCTCCACCATCATGGACCGGCCCGGCACCGCTGTGGGAGTTTGCACCCGAGGAGGGTCCCGAAAACGACCTCGACCAGCCCATCGAGTGCCCCGATCTGACTGCCCTCTTCGCCGAAGGGGGCCCCGTGGCCCAACTGCTGGGCGATCGCTATCGCCCACGAGAGGGTCAAATCCGTATGGCCGAGTTGGTGCGAGAGACGCTTGTCGACAAACGGCACGCCGTGCTGGAGGCCGGCACCGGCATCGGCAAGTCCTTCGCCTACCTGGCGCCGGTGGTCTGGTCGGGCGCGCGGGCCGTGGTGAGCACCTCCAACAAGGCGCTGATGGGCCAGCTTTGGAGCAAGGACCTGCCCGATCTGCAGCGGATCGCGCCTCGCCCCTTCACCACGGCCCTGCTCAAAGGACGCGGCAATTACCTGTGCAACCTCAGGCTGGAGGAACTGCTGCGCCAAAGGCAGCTGCCGGGCCTGGACAAGGATGTGCGCCTGGTGAAACGCGGCCTGGGCGACACGCCCTCTGGCGACTGCGAGGAGATGGGCTTGTCCCGCGACCTGCAGCAGCGGCTTACGGTCAACCACCGGGAATGCGGCGGATCATAAGTGCAGCAAGTTCGGCGAATGCTTCTACGAACAGGCCAAACTCAAGGCTGCGCAAGCCGATGTCGTCGTGACCAACCACGCCCTGCTGTGCTTCAACACGTTGCGCAGCGAGAACAAGATACTGCCGGTACGCCCGGTCCTGATCGTTGACGAGGCCCACGAGCTGCAGCGCTACGCCATCAACGCGCTGACCCAGGCGCTGGAATACGAGACCCTGAGCAGCTTCGTGAACCATCCGCTGGCGCGAGATGCCATCCCTGCTGACTTCCGGCAACAGGCGATGGAACACAACGGCGCGTTCTTCGAGGCCGTGCTGGCGCGGCGGCCCGATCGATGGAGCGAGCGCTGGGCGCTGGGCGATGCTTTACAAGAAGGTATTGCCCTGTGGAACGCGCTGCAGCGCATCCAGTCCAAGCTAAAGATCCAGCAGTCCGGCAACGAGGACCAGGGAAAGCACGACGCGTTGGTGCGTTTTGGCGAGGAAGTGCTGCAGACTGTTCACACACTGGCCCATCCGGAGCCGGCCACGGCTATCCGCTATGGCGAGCTGAATGGCGATGGCAGAAAGCGTCCGGCAGAGGCGTTGACCGTCCAATGCCAGCCTCTGGAGGTGGCCGATGATTTGCAGCGGGCGCTGTTCACGGCGTGGCCCAGGGTCGTCAGCACCAGCGCGACCCTCAGCATAGAGAATGACCTGACCTGGTACGAGCGACGTGTCGGGCTGGCAGGTGTGGGCGACACAGTGCGGGCGACCATCGAAAGCCCCTTCGATTACAAGGAACACGTGCTCCTGTATACGCCCCAGGGTCTGGAGCCGGTGTATGGCCCAGGCGAGGAGCAGTATGCCAGCCGCTTGGCCGGCGAAGTGCGGCGCCTGGTCACCGCCAGCCGTGGGCGGGCCTTTGTGCTGTGCACCAGCACCCGGCGGATGACCCAACTTTTCGAGGCGCTGTCGCCGGTGCTGGATTATCCTTGCACCTGCCAGGGCCAGGGCCTGAGTCGCCAGGAGCTTTTGGACTTGTTCAAGGCGAGCGGCGAAGCCGTGCTTTTTGCCACCAAGAGCTTCTGGGAGGGGGTTGACGTGCCGGGCGATGCCCTGTCGCTGGTAATTCTTGATAAGATCCCCTTTTTACCGTATAAGGATCCGGTCTTCGTGCGGCAGGAGCGTCTGGTCCGAGAGCGCGGCGGCGATTCCTTTGAGGAGTTGCAGCTCGCCAACGCCATACTAACCCTGCGTCAGGGCGCGGGTCGCCTGATCCGCTCAGAGACCGACCGGGGCGTGATCGCCATTCTCGACTCGCGCATCAACACAGCCAAATACGGCGCGCGGATCGTACGCTCGCTGCCGGACGCCCGACGAGTGCTGCGCTTCGAAGAGGTGCAGCGATTCTTTGCCGATCAATAGCTGGCGCGACTTGAGCGCCTGCTACGAACCAGGACGTAGCTCATGCAACTGTGGCACCTCGAAGCAAATCGCCTGGAAACAACGATTGACGACCGTGCGGTCGCTCTGTATCCCATCGGAAATATTCGGCACTTTCCCTTGATCGCCCCGCCTGAGTTGGCTCCTTCGCGCTTCTGCCTGCATGAGTGGCAGGAATACGCCGTACACGGTGTTGACTTCATCGAAGACGGCAGCGCCACGGTGGTGGACCGTATCTACCATCAGGTGTTCCGTATCCGTTTCGAGAACCAAATCGGTAGGGGACTCATCCGTCTCATCGTCGACGGACACAGACTGACGCTTCCGGTGGAAGTGCTCTCAAACAAGTTCCCAAAGCCGGAATCGCATCTTAACTTCTATTCCAGGCTTCTGGACGACCTTTCTCGCCAGGCCACCCAACTTCCCTTCGCAATCTCGGCTCCTACGAGCGCCGGCATCGACGAATTGCCAACTGATCCGTCCGCTCTCTTTATCTATCATTTTCTGCGACAACATGACGTCGCTCTACGCACTGCGGCGCAGCTCATCGCGACGGCGCCGCACCGGCGGCTGGACACTGTGGCCCGGTGGAGGCCGATTGCCGAGGCCAAGGGCATTAGCACGGCGACGCTCGTCGCAATGCTTACTCACCCTGAGTACTTGGCGCCCGCGAAGGATCTCGATCTTGACTGGGCACGGTCGCTGCAGGACATGGCGCCTTGGCAGGTGGTTCAGGAGTTACCGGTCGATACATTCGATACCGCGGAAAACCGCTTTGCGCTGGCCGCGCTGAAAGAGTTTCTACGGGCCATCCAAGATCTGCCAGACAGAAGATGGTGGAAGGCCGTGCCCCCGGAGGCCAAACGCCAGCTTCTCGATCTGGCAAGCTTCTTCTCCGAAACCTTGACCATGTCGCCGTTCGACGAGGTCAGCGACATGGTGGTATTCCCAGGGGCTTCTCAAGTTCTGTTAAGGCGTGATGGCTACCGCGATCTGTTGCAGCTTTGGCGGCTCTTCCACCTGGCCAGGCATCCGTTTTTTGCGAACCTGGAGCAAGCCATCGATACTCGTGACGTAGCTAAGCTTTACGAATATTGGTGTTTCTTTGAACTCGGTCACCACTTGAGCAAAGTCTTTGACCTCCCGCCCAAAGCAACGCTCACGATCAGTGATGAAGAGGGATTGGAGGAACGGGCGAGGATCGAATGGCCGAGACAGGCCGGCCTGGTGTTCAACCGCTCCTTCCGGCGCGGCCGCAGCCAAAGTTATTCGGTTGAGCTGCGGCCGGATTTCTTCCTCGAGATTGAGGAGGTGCTCGCCCCATGCCGGCGACTCGTCTTCGATGCCAAGTTTCGTTTCACCACCGTCGACTGGCACACAGTCGAGGACGACGACAGTCCGCTGCGGCAGGTCAAGCGCGCTGATATCTACAAGATGCACACTTATCGGGACGCGCTGGATGCGCAGGCGGCGATTGTTCTTTATCCGGGAGACCAACCGATTTTCTATAATGCCGATTTTGAGCCGCTGATGGACGAAGTGACACTGGCAGGTATCTTGCACGCCAACGGCGTAGGCGCTTTTTGTATGGAACCCCATGAGGAGACTATCTTCGATGGCGAACCCAAGGTTTGAGGGCTTTACGGACCAGGACTTTCAAGACAGCGTGGAAGGTACCCACTGGCGTGGTCGAGACCGTTTAGGCGGCGTGTTGACCATCAGTGCGCCCGGACTGGCGCGATAACACCTCGTTGATCGGCTTCTACAATCCGCTCTTGATGCGATACGAGTCGGACTCCGTTGTTGAGGTTTCTAACGGAAGCTAGAGACTGGGCAGCGACCACCAAGGGTGGCGACCTGGGCAGCGGGCTGCGTGTCAGGCTAAAACAAGATGCGGAATTGGTCAGACAGTATCGCACCTTAAGTCAAGAGTATGCCGGCAGCTCGGCCAGCGCAATGACGCCTGAACAATTGGACAAATTGTGGAAGAGACAGTCCAACGGTGTAGCCAATATTGGACAGGCTGTCTCGCGTTCCTTACCAGGCGACGACATCATCAGACAAGCCACTGAGATTGTCATGGACGGCAAGCGCACCGTGGGGCAGCGCTACGTCGACGCTAGCAAGATGCTTGGCACCCCCAGGCATTGCGGCACGCGTGTGGCGCGCCATTGCCACCTTCGATCCCAACCACTCGCATACGATCGTGCACGGCGATAGGGTAAGGCAACTGCTTGAGTTTCTTGGCTATTCGCGGCCTGTTGATATTAGGCAGGCTGCGCAAAGAAACGATTCGGGGGCAATCGATCAAGCCACTGCTTTTCTGTTGGCGGAAGTCGACCGCATCGCTCCCGATTTGGATATCTTCGAGCGTGCGGACGCACCTTGGAGACTTTGGGAGCATTATCATGGAGATGTTCCACTGACCAGTGGATTACAGGTGGCGGATTCCATCGGCATACCTCCCTATTTTGTCGTCCTGGACGAGATGAACTTGGCCCATGTCGAGCACTACTTCGCAGATTTTCTCAGCATTCTCGAGAGTGGGCGCCAGGCTGACGGCGTCAGTATCGAGCCGATTCGGTTGCACGGATTTGACGAGGGCGCCTCGGATGCAGCAGGCAATGTCATACCCATGACGTTCCATTTGCCGTCAAACCTGTACTTCATCGGAACAGTCAACGTCGACGAGACCACGCACAGTTTCAGCCCCAAGGTGCTCGACCGGGCCTTTACCATCGAATTCGATGCGGCCGACTTGGCGGGCTATCCTCCCTTGCCAGCACCGGGGGAAGGGGCCGTCTTATCGGGTGAAGCCTTGCAATTGCTGCTGCAATCCTTCACGCGCCAGGGTGAGTTCGCTCGCATCGACAAGTTTGCTCTCGCCACCTTCGACCGGCGTCATCCTGAGTTCATGGTCCGCTTGCGCGAGCTGGAGGAGCTGCTCCGACCGCACGAGCTGCACTTCGCCTACCGAACCGTCGACGAGATTTTGATGTATCTTGTCAACGCCGAGACCTACGGCTGGTTCGATGGCCTGGGAGATCTGCAAGCTGCCTTTGACAGTGCCGTGCTGATGAAGATTCTGCCGAAGTTTCACGGCCCACGCGCGCGCCTGCGCGATCCCTTGCTGGCCCTGCTGCGCTGGGCTGGCACCCCGGAGGATATCATGGGGCATATCGATAACGCCAGATACAACGAAGCCCTGAACTTCTTGCGAGCATAGCTTCTCGCACCGAGCGCCGATTTTCAACAGTTCCCGTGTCCCCGCGTCGCGCTGAAATGCGTGCACATGGCCTATCAGTTGTACACTACGGGATTTGCTGCTTTCAGTTGATGAATTAAGCAGGCATGTCCAGTAGCTGCATTGCAAGCAGGACTCGCACGTCACCACAACTATCCGCCCATCCCAGCAATCCGCCCAACCCTCCCCCTTCCAAGCTCTTGCACGCCGATCTGACGCGTCAGATCATTGGCGTTTACTACAGCGTCTTCAATGGACTCAGCCGCACCTACCCGGAATATATCTACGAGAACGCCATGATGGCCGAACTGTAACGCCTGGGCATGGAAGGATATCGAGCCGTAACGAAAAAGCCAACCGAAGCGGCTCTTAGTTGGCTTTGGAGAAGGAGCGGCTACTGGCTGGGTAGACGCTCATGCAAGCCGGCAACGTATACCGCATGCTCCGGGGAGCCGATGACCTTGCTGCAAGACCGCCAGCATCGTCGCCAGGTCGCCGGCCCATAACGCATCGGCTGGCAGCCACAGCCCGGGAAACACCTCGCTGCGCAGAACACCTTCATCGTCAGGCTGCAACGCCTCGTAAACTCCCTCGCGCAACACAAACCAATCCACCCTCTGCTCGTAGGCCTGCGCCACCAGGTACTCCTGCACGCCGTTGCGAGCGTAGACGCGGCGCTTGTCGTACATATCGTACGAAGCGCTGCTGGCTGCGATTTCCACAACCAGCTCCGGCGGGCCTGCAAGATAATCGTCTTCGGTGACCCGGGAGCGCCCGCCTCGGGCCGACTCCAGACGTAAAAGGGCATCGGGCTGAACCACGTTTTCGTAATCCAGGCGCACCGTGGCGTTGTCGCCGATGACGACGCCCGGTGTTGCGGCACGATAGAATGCAAGCCACCCAACGATATCACCATGAGGCTGGCTGTGCAGCGTAAAATGCACGGGTGATGGCATGTGGACAACTCCCTCTATGAGCTCAGCCTTGTTGATTTCAGGATGAGCCTGATAGCGCCGTTCGAATTCGGCACGCGACAGTCGATCCCCCGCATTCAAAGGCGGCGTCCTACTTGATTTCTGCGGCGAGCGCTGCCGGGTGGTGCTAGACAACTGCGAACGGTCTGGTGTTTGGACAGTCATAACGAGACCTCCAGGACGTACGGCTGATCGGCGGCGTGAGGTTACCGACCTTGCTACTATTCTATCACCTGCCTGAGGGGGCGTCAAACACCTTCCAATTGACTGTAACGATCTGATCTCAGCCCCAGCTCCAACGCCTCATCGATGTTCAGAGGTTTGATGGACGCCAACGGGCGGAGCGTTGGATCGATCAGCCGGCCTGCGGCCCGACTGATCGTCTCTTGGCTGGCGGAAGGGTGGCTTTGCGCAAAGCGAAACAGCGTGGTCGCTATCGCCTTTCTGCCCATAACCCAAGCACGATCGGCCAGTCCGGCAACGACATCCACCAGGAGGCTCTCAGCGTGGATTTCCTGCCCTAATGCAGCGGCCTCTCGATAGGCCGACAGCGCCGCCGCATAGTCACCGCGGGCTACCGTCACAGTCCCGAGTTGCAGCAGGGAATGCACCAGATCGAATTGGTTGCCGGTGTCGCGAGCCACTCGCAGGGCCCGTCCAACGTGGTCCTCGGCGGCAGATAGATCGCCGGCCTGCATGGCGATCTGGCTGAGAGAAAGCGACAGGCTCGCCACAATGTAAGGGCGATCCATCTCGTCCAGGACCTGGCGACATTGCTCTACATAGGTCATCGCTTCGATGAAACGGCCCTGCCCAGCAGTGAGGACGGCCAAGTGATCGTATGCGCCGGTGAGTAAGTAGCGACTGCCGGTTCGACGAGCGACGTCCAGGCTGCCCTTCAGATGAGTTTCGGCTTGTTTGGCGTTGCCGCGCAGGAATTCGACATAACCCGCGTTGTCCAGTGCTGCGCCGATGCCCCATGCATGCCCTGCTTCCTGATAGGCCACCGCGGCAGCCAAAAACCACTGCACTGCCTGGCCCAGGTCACCCAGGCCATACCAGGCGGCGCCCAGGTAGAGCCGGGCGTGCCCGACGTCGCGATGAGGTCGATGGGATTCCAAAAGCGCCAGCGCCTTCTCTGCGTCCTCCCTGGCCGACTCGAACTCGCCGAGGCGAAAGCGAAAGGCAGCGCGCAGTGCCATAACCCGCCCCAAGCCCAAGCCGGCCCCTGGCTGCCGGTCCGTTGATTGCAGCGCACGCACCGCATCCTGGGTGAGATCCACACATTCCCGATAGCGTCCCTGGATATCGAAAAAGTAGAGAAAGCTCTCAATAAACGGCTCCAGCAGCGCAGCCTCGGCCTGCTGGACGCCCCAATCCCATGCCGTGCGGATGTTATCGGCCTCACGCAGCATCCATTGCAGTGCCAGCCGATCTTGCTCCCCATGGAATTCATGCTCCCGACGGCCGGTCGAGCCCGGCAAAGTGCTGCGCGTGACGGCTGCGCGCTGCTGTGGCCTGCGGGCCTTGTGACAACCTGTCGCCGGCAAACTGCCGCACCAATGGGTGCATATCGAAGCGGCCGGTGTCGTCCATCCGCAGCAGTGACCGGTCAACCATCGTTTGGAGGAGAGGAAGGCCGGCGTGTGCCACAGCCTGGGCTGCAGCCTGGTCGAAGCCGCCTCGAAAAACGGAGAGCTGCGCCAGGGCCACCTGCGCCTCGCTCTCCAGCAGCGTCCAGGAGTGTTCGAAGACAGCGGCCATGCTGCGATGCCGTTCGGGGATATCGTAGGCGGTGCTTGCTAGCAGCGCCACTCCACGCGCCAATTCTTCGGCAATCTGGGCTGGGGACAGAGTGCGCGTCCACGCGGCCGCCAGTTCGATGGCCAACGGCAGGCCCTCGGTCAACTGACAAATGCGCGTCACGGCTTCGCCGGCGCCTGCATCGAGAACAAAATCGGGGCGGACGCGATGGCTGCGACGGACAAAGAGTTGCACGGCTGGATACGACTGCACGTCCCCGCGTCCGTTGCCGGCAGGAAATGGCAGGCCGGCGAGGTCGACCAGCCACTCGGCCGCCAGATTCAATCGCTCGCGCGAGGTAATCAGCAACTTTGCGGCGGGCGCCTGTTGGAGGATGCGCCACACCAGGTCGAGGGCCGCCTTTCCTATCAGATGCTCGAAGTTGTCAAGCACCAACAACAGCTCTCTGTGCCGCAGGAAATTCAGCAGTTGCACGTCAGGCGGCTCAGCGCCTGCCAAGGGTAGGCCTAAAGCATCGGCCAACGACCACGGGAGGGCGGCAGGGTTGTCCACCCCAGCCAGTTGGGCCAGCCAGACGCCGTTGAGCAACGCCGGCTCGGCAGCCGCCGCAGCCTCTAGCGCCAGGCGGGTTTTGCCTACGCCGCCTGGGCCGAGAAGCGTCACCAAGCGGCTGGTGGGGGAGGCCAGCAAGCGGAGCAGCTCGGCCAGTTCGTTTTCGCGGCCGACGAAACCTGTCGTCAGCGCGGGCAGGTTGTGACGTGCGCCGCGCATCGCCAACCGGATGCGCTCATACAGCGCGTTGGTCTCGGCTGAGGGTTCTGTGTCGAACTCCTTTTGCAGGATGGTACGGCAGGTCTGGTATTGGGCCAGCGCAGCGCTGCGCTGGCCGCTGCGGGCCAGGGCCATCATGCGCTGGCGATGCGCCTCCTCGCGCCAGGGGTCCATAGCCAGCAAGCGGCCGGCTGCATCGACTGCACCGGGGTAGTCGCCGGTATTTAGCAAGAGCTCCGTCAGTTTATCCCAGCCTTGCAAGGCCAGCTCGCGCAGTTGCACCCGCTGCACCAACGCCCAATCTTCAAAATCCGGGGCGTCGCGAACGTAGAAGCCCTCCAGGAAGTCGCCGCGGTAAAGCGCCAAAGCCTCTCGCAGCAGGCCGATTTGCTGGGCTATCGGCTGGCCGCCGCTGAGGCGCAACAGATTTCTGAAACCCTCGACGTCGAGAAAATGCGCTGCATTGGGGTTGAAGGCGACCGTCTCGCGTGTAATGAGCAGGTGCGGCTCGGCGAGCTTACGCAGGTTGGTGAGGGCCTGACGAAGGTTGTTGGCCGCGGCGTCGTCTGGCATCTCGCCCCACAGCAGGCCGGCCAGGGCATCGCGCTGGTGCGGCCGGCCGGTGACGGCCAGATACGCCAGCAGGGCGGGGACCTTGCTGGACATGAAACCGGCCACGGTCAGGCCGTTTTGTTTGATCTGCAGTCCGCCCAGCAAACGAATTTCTAAATTCGCTGCCATAATCGGCTCCAACAAATGATTTCCAAACGATGGACGTGTATGATGGAGCAAGTATAGCACAATTAGCGAGAGAAGCAAGGACCTATGTCACACGCCGAGCCTCAGCCACAGCATCAATTCTTCATCCTCGGCCTGCGGCTGCAACCAGATAGCCGTCCGGGTGGGCAACCCGCCTGGCGTATCAGCCTGGAGGACCCGCACACGACCGAGCGCAGCGGCTTCAAGACCCTGACGGAGTTGAATGCCTTCCTGCAAGTGTGGATGGACGAGAAGGCAAGAAAGGAAGGAGATGCTCACGAAGAAGATGAGTGAACTCACACACAAATAATCGACCTCGACGAACTCGCTGTCACGCCAACCACCATCAATCCAATCTTTTCCATGTTACGAAGGAGCAAACTCATGTCCAACAACACCCTTTTCCGCATCGCCGGTATCTGCGGCATCTTGAGCGCCCTCGCCATGCTGGTTCTCTCGTTTACCAGCGACCCCAGCAGTGGGATGTCTCCAGTGTTCGCAGTGCCAAACGCCGTGCTAGGGATCATCTTTGTGGCCGGCCTGTATGTTTTGTATCGAAGCGAGGCATCGACTTTAAGCCTGATAGCCGCTGCGATCTCCGTGATCGGCTACCTGGTGTTCGTGGTCGCCAGCCTGATGCAGGTTACGTTCCCCAACCCATTGCTCGCTGTCGCCGACAGTGCAGTCTACATCTTGGGCCTGACGTTGTTCAGTTGGCTGGCCTACCGCACGCACAAGATGCCGCGTCTTTTGGCTTTTGTCGGTTTTCTGGCCGCCCTTGCAGGGGTAGGCTCCTATATCCTGATGTCGGTCACCGGCGCCAGTGTCACAAGCATGGAGACCCTCCCTCCCGTCTTGATGGCACTGTACTTCGTCTACCTGCTCGGGGTGGTCGTCTGGCTGGCTTGGACAGGAATCGGCCTGCTACGCCTGAAACCCGAAGCCGCACAGGCGCAGATGGCGAGCGCTGCCGCTAGCTAGCCAGGGTCGCATCGGACCATCGATCACTTGGAGATCTCACAATGCAGGCCGGCGCCGGCCTGGCTGCCAATGGCAAAGCCGGATTTCCCAAAGCGCTGGCGTACGTATGTTCCGCAAAGCATCATAAAGGAAACGGAGGTCATCTCATGGAACGACGAATCATCAATCCCTGGACGTGGCAGGACGAATTCGGCTACGTGCAGGCCAACGAAGTGAGCGGGGTGCAGCGCACGCTCTATTGCTCCGGGCAGGCGGCCAACGATGCGCAAGGCGCAGCCGTGCTGGCCGGCGACATGCGCGGCCAGATCACCCTAGCCGTGGACAACCTGGAGACCCTGCTGGCCGCGGCCGGCTTCAGCGTCGCCGACATCGTGCGCCTGAACATCTTCACCACCGACGTGGACCAGTTCTTCGCCAACTACGACGCCTTCATCGGCCGGCTGGCTGAGGCCGGCTGCCGCCATACCGGATCGCTGATCGGCGTGGCCCGGTTGGCCTTCCCCGAGATGATGGTCGAGATCGAGGCGACGGCCGTCGCCTGAGCGTGATCCAATCTCACCACATTCTCCCAACTCAAGCAGTCACGAACCATGAACAGCGCATCCGTTGGCATCAACACCTAATGCCAACACTCAAAGCTTCACCTGTCATCACAAGGAGAACCACCATGCCAATGTCGATCAATTCACCTAATCGATCCGCTGCGGTCGCCATCGATCCATCCAGCGCAAGCGCCATCGCCCTGTTACCCGGCGGCGGCGAGACTCTCACAGGCATGGGTGTGACCATGGCCTTCATGACCACCGGCGCGCAAAGCGGCGGCCAGTGGTTGGTCGTGGAATACACCGCCCCGCCGCAGTTCAGCGGGCCGCCGCCGCACTGGCACAAGATCACGACCGAGATCTTCTACGTTCTTGAAGGCACACTCACCCTGAGCGCCGGCGACGAGACCATCCATGCCGGTCCGGGAGGTTACGCTTATGTGCCGCCGGGCACGGTGCATGGCTTCTCCAACCAGACCGATGCGCCGGCCAAATATTTGTTGATCGCCTCGCCAGCCGGGTTGGAGAACTACTTCCACGAGCTGGCCGAGCTCATCAAGGACGAGCCCTCGTGGCCGCCCAAGGACATGAGCAAGGTTGTGGCGTTGATGGCGAAGTATGATACGTTTCCGCCTCAGGCATTGTCCTGACTTGAAGTCCACACACTATGGAGGTGAACCATGTTGTTCGTAGCATTCCTCAAACTCAGGTCTGATGCTCCACCGATGGCTGAGGGCGTGGCTCGTCGGGCCGCATATCAGCCGCCAACGGATGTGCGCATGGTCGCAGAGTACTGGCTCCAAAGCAACGATCCGGCAACAATCGCTATCCTCGAGACCGACAGCGTGACTTCGTTGATGGCGATCCGTGCTGTTTGGAGCGACATCTTCGATATCACGTTCGTGCCGGCAATGACGTTGGAAGACGGTCTGGCGGCGGCACAGGCGATGGCGCCGCAATAGCGCCGGTGGGGAGGCGAACCGGTCGTAGCTCAACGGTTCGCCTCCCCATACCACAACTCGGACAAGCCAGGGCCAAACAGGATGAGCTTCAGATATCACTGATTTCGGTGTTGACATAGATGCGTCTGGAATCGTAGTGACGAGTTTCTGCAGGAGACTACCTCATGATTGCCAATCTTCTTGTCTTTCTCTTGATCATCGGCCTCGTCGTCTTGTTCGGCTGGCTCACCTATCGGGCCATTCGCGCCAAGAAGCTGTGGGTGAAGATCGTCGGCGGCATCGGCGCCGGCCTGATGACCTTGCTCTTTGTTGTCGTCGGTTTCATGGGCGCAAAGGGCATGGCGGCCACCTATTTTCCTGGGGCCGGCCCTGCGCCTGACCTCAAGGTGGCCGGCGTGCCTGAGCAGATCGCTCGCGGCGAGTACCTGGTCAACGTCGCCTGCGCCGGCTGTCACAGCCCGGTGGGACCAGATGGACGCCCCACAGGCAAGCATCCGCTCAGCGGCGGCTGGAACATCGCCGCGGCCGAGGGCTTTGGCTTCATCGGCGATATGGTGGCGGAGAACCTGACGCCCGGCGGCAAGCTGGCCAGCTACAGCGACGGCGAACTCTTCCGCGTGCTGCGCCACAGCATCGATCAGCAGGGCCACGAGCTGGGTATGATGGCCTTCATGCCCTACCGCGAGTTGAGCGACGACGACACCGAAGCCATCATTGCTTACCTGCGCTCGCTGCCGCCTGTGCCCACCACTGGCGCTACCGGTGACAAGATGAACTTCCTCGGCGCGGTGATGTCCGGCGCAGGCATGTTCGGGGCGGCGCCTCCGCCTGCACCCGCCTCGGTCACCGCACCGCCGCAGGGCGTGACTGCTGAGTATGGCAAGTATGTCGCTACCTTCGGCGAGTGCCGCGGCTGCCATGGCCCCGATGCCACCGGCGCGCCGGCCACGTCGGTCAGCGCGGCCATCCCCAACCCGCGTCCGCTCGTCGCCGCTCACAGCGAGGCGGAGTTCGTCGAGATGATGCGCACCGGCATCCGGCCAGGCGATCGGCCCTTCCCGGATACCATGCCCTGGCAAAACGCCGCCAAGATGACCGATGACGACCTCGCAGCGCTATACGCCTACCTGACGACACAACCTTAGTTTATTGACATATCAGACACGCCAGACAGACCAGACTTCCGAGGTCTCGGAGACCTCGGAAGTCTGGCAGGGTGACCCTTGGAGACATCGAACCCACTGCATACCTTTCGCACGACCGGCATTGCGCTACTGGTCAGCGTCGTGCTCTCTATGATCGGCGCGTTTTCGGCGGCCTGTTTCCGCAAAATTCCGATATCCACCGATTCGTTGGAAAAGTTGACCCTGATCGCCAACGACCGGCTTGGCTGGACCGCGCAGGCGCTCATCTTTCCGGTTGCACTTCTGGCGACCGCTGTCATCTTCGGCGTCATAACCGCCCACCTGCCCGACCCTGGCCGCGCTGGCTGGCGTTTGTGGCGACAATTCTGTTCGCCGCTGGAGCCTCCTTTGGCTGTCCATCAGCGTACAGCGCCTGCAACTCGCTTTCGCCGGTCACTGTGGGCTACCTGGTTCTGACCGCTTTGTTGGGCGTGTTTCATTTGCTCCAAACCAGGCAAACGATGGCTTCATACAGTTACCGGACTGGTTGTCGCACCGTCTCTTGAAGACCCGCGATCAGCATCGCGATCAACCGCCGAAAGCTCTCGTCGCAGTCGAGCGGCAAACCGAACCCCCCAGCCACCTCCAGCGTCGCAAAGCCGTGGACCACGCTGCGGAGCGCGCGCACGGCGTGCAGTCCATCCTCGCCGCTGAGGCCAAAGGACACCACAACGGCCAAGGCGACGTGAACGACACGTTCTTCGGCCACCTGCAGCTCGATGTCGACTGGCGTCTGACTGCCCGCAGCCCGCAGGCTCGCCATGTACAGGCCAGGAGACTCCTTGATGTGCTCGCGATACGCTTGGGCGACGGCCATCGCCGCGTCGGAGCCGGCCTGTCCGATCGCCGCATTGCTGAGACGCTCGCCCAATTTCCTGACATTCAGCAGGCTCAGTTCGCGATACAGGCCGGGCAGCCCGTCGATGTGATTGTATTAAGGAAGGCGTCTACCATTTAGATTGGGATGGCTTTCTTCTATCCGAAGTTTGCAGCAGTGTTCACCGCTACATACCCAATGCGGTGTCGCCATGAATAGGAACTTGTAAAAAAACCTGTGATCCATATAATTACGTCCACCGTACGATTTCTGCACGTTTTTCATACGTATACTATACAAATATAGTACGTGTTTTGTATAGTAATCATAATCACAAGTTATGACAATTCCACACGTTCCTTCAGTAGTGGTTCAAGGAGTAGGAAGGCCCTCAATGCAACAACATAAGCGTAGCTCATCTCGTTTCCTCATTACCTTCTTGGTTAGCATAATCGTCATTGTCGTTGGGCCGCCCCGAACTGGTTGGGCGCTGGGAGTGGATAGCCCCCGCATCCAGACGCCTCCCGTGGACAAGCCAGATGACCATGAAGGGCATGACCATGAGCACAATGACTACGCTCTTGCCGAACTGGCCCGCCAACGCAACGAACCGCCCTTTGTTGCACCAGCAATGGAAGCCGTAGCCCCGATGGACCTGATCAGTGAGGGACGTTGGGATGCACCGGTCACCTGGCCCTTTGTCCTTGCCTCAGCGGCCAGTCTGCCGGACGGACGCATTGTGGCGTGGGGTGGCAACAATCCCACCTCATTCAGCGGTGGCACTAGCACATATGCCGCGGTTTGGGACCCAGCGACAGGCCAGTTCCTATCAAGGAATCACACCGAACACTCCATGTTTTGCGCCATCCCGAACATGCTGGAAGATGGACGCGTCTTTGTAAATGGCGGCGATGGTACGCGCCAGCGCACCAGCACTTTTGACTATCGCACTAATACTTGGACACGCCTACAGGATATGAGTGTAGGGCGCTGGTATAACGGCGCGGTCGCCCTGCCCAATGGAAAAGTCTTTGCCATGTTGGGCGATCCGGGTGGCCCGTATCCTGAACTTTGGACACCCAACGTGGGCTGGTCACTGTTGACTGGCGCCAACCTAAACAGCGGTGTGTTGAATTATACCGGTTACCAAAGCAGACTGGTTACCCTATTTGCACTTGGCGCCCAATGGCCAGATCTTTCATTCGGGGCCGACTACGCAGATGAACTGGCTCAACCCCACCGGCAGTGGCAGTATTGCTAATGCCGGGCTGACCAACAGTTGGTACCCCAAATACTCAAGTGCCGTCATGTATGACCAAGGCAAGATTCTTGTTGCCGGTGGCGCCGCCGACAGTAGCAATACTGCTCCCGGCTCGAACAAGGCGATGGTCATCGATCTAAATGGCGCCAACACGACCAAAAGCGAAATCGCCCCCATGACCAATGCCCGCAAATTTAACAACACGGTGGTGTTGCCCACGGGCGAAGTGATGGTAATCGGTGGCAACACGTCGGGCACCGAATTCAGCGACAGCGGCACGATTCTGACCCCTGAGATCTGGAACCCTGACACCCAAACCTGGCGTGCGGTGGCAAATCACACGATCCCGCGCAATTATCACTCTGTGGCATTGCTGATGACCGACGGGCGCGTTTGGTCGGGCGGCGGTGGTCTCTGCAATTGCGCCGCAGATCACCCCAACCACGAAATCTATTCGCCTCCCTACCTCTTCAACGCTGATGGTTCGCTGGCTTCGCGTCCGGTCATCTCCAACGCGCCTGGCAGTATCACCTATGGCAACACCTTCAACGTCCAAGTAACCCCTGGCGTCGAAAAGTTCAGCTTGATCAAGCTGTCAGGCATCACCCACAACTTAAATTCTGATCTGCGCCATCTGCGCGTGCCCTTTACCACACCGGCCAGCGGCCAATATCAACTCACCGTATCCAACAACCCCAATATCTTGACCCCCGGCTATTGGATGCTCTTTGCCGTTGACAGCCAGGGCGTGCCGTCGGTGGCCAAGGTGATTCAGGTAGTAAGTTCCACCGCGCCGAGCATTGTCAATCCAGGCCCACAAAATACGCTGGTCAATAGCGCCGTGAACCTGCCCATCAATGCAAGTAGCCCTGTGAACGCTGCGCTGATCTATAGCGCCGCAGGCCTGCCAGCCGGCTTGACTATCAACAGCACCTCCGGCTTAATCAGCGGCGCGCCAACGACTGCCAGCGCCTCAACTGTAACAGTGAGCGTTAGCGATGGTCAGGGCGGTACAGCCAATCAGAGCTTCCCTTGGACAGTGGTCACACCGCCACCCGCGGGCACCGTGCGCTATGTCAAGTTGGAGGTGCTCTCTGAGGTGAATGGCAACCCTTGGACATCGGCCGCTGAATTCAATCTACTGGATGGGAACGGCAGCCCGCTCAATCGCAGTGGATGGACAATTACCGCGGATAGTCAGGAAACGCAGGGTGAGAATGGCGTTGCTAGCAACGTGGCGGACAACAACGCTGCCACGATCTGGCATACTCAATGGCAGGCAGCCAATCCAGCGCATCCCCATTGGTTGGTGATAAACCTGGGCAACACCTATGCAGTGAGCGCATTCCGCTACCTGCCGCGCCAGGATGGGATCAACGGTCGCATTGCCAACTACAGGTTCTTTGTAAGCGCTGACGGTATGAACTGGAACAGTCCGGTGGCGCAGGGTACTTTCCCGAATACGGCGACAGAACAAACTGTTACAGTTACAACCAATCGTCCGCCGGTTGTCACAAATCCTGGCAACCAGACCAGCGCTGCAGGACAAAATGTCAATTTGTTGATCAGCGCCAGTGATCCTGATGGCGACCTGCTGACCTTTAGCGCAACGGGCTTACCCGCCGGTTTGACAATCGACAGCGGCACGGGAATCATCGCCGGTGCACCCATCAGCGCAGGCGCAGCAAACGTGACGGTGAGTGTGGCAGATGGTCGAGGCGGCGCCAGCAGCCAGGGTTTCACTTGGATAACGAGCTCTGACGCGCTGATGATCAACACGATCACTTCTGCGCCCAAGCCGGTGAACACGGTGATCAACTACATCGCTGGTGTCACAAACGGCGTCAATCCACGCTTCAAGTGGCTCTTTGGCGACGGCACGCCAGAGACCGCCTACTCGACGGCGCCAAGCATGGAGCACACCTTTATCTTGCCCGGGATCTATGTGGTCAAAGCGACCGCCATCGATGACCGCAACGTCGAGCAGAGTACAACCTTTGTCCAGGCGATTCACCTGCCGCAGACGACAAATCGGCCAGTGGCTTCTATGGATATCGTCTACGAGACGCGGGCCAGCGCCAGCGGCCGGGTCTGGGTCGTAAACCAAGACAACGATACCGTCAGCGTCTTCGATGCCGTCACCAACAGCAAAACGGCCGAGATCACTGTGGGCATAGCGCCACGGAGCCTTGCCATTGCGCCCGACGGTCGCGTCTGGGTGACCAATAAGGGGTCTGCGAGCCTTAGCATCATTGATCCCGGTACGCTGACCGTCGCGCAGACGGTGACTTTGCCGATTGGCTCGCAACCCTTTGGCATTGCCTTTGCATCGACGGGCGATCTGGGCTACGTGGCGCTGGAAGGGACAGGCGAGCTGCTGCGCTTAGATGCCCGCAGTGCCGCTCAGACCGGCAGCATCGCCGTGGGTCTGAATGTACGCCATCTTTCAATACCCAGCGATGGCAGCAGGATCTATGTTTCCCGTTTCATCACCCCACGCCTACCCGGTGAAGATACTGCCACACCGCAAATGGCCAACGTCGGCGGTGAAATCGTCGTGGTGAGTGCGGCCGACCTGAGCGTAAACAAGACGATTCTCCTGCGTGCCAGCGACAAGCCTGACACCGAAGTACAGGGGCGCGGCATTCCCAATTATCTTGGTCCGGTGGTCATTTCGCCGGATGGAGTGAATGGCTGGACCCCGTCCAAGCAAGATAATATCCAGCGGGGCACCTTGCGTGATGGCCAAAACCTCAACTTCCAGAACACCGTACGCGCCATCTCTTCGCACATCAACCTGACGACCGATACCGAGGACTACGGGACACGGCTGGACCACGACAACGCTGGCGTGGCCAGCGCAGCGCTCTTCGATCGCTCAGGCAGCTATTTCTTTGTCGCCCTGGAAACGAGTCGTGAAGTGGCGGTGGTGGATGCTTATAGGCCGACCGAGCTCTTCCGCATCCCTGTGGGGCGCGCTCCTCAGGGGATGGCACTTTCGCCCGATGGGCTAAGGCTCTATGTTCACAATTTCATGGATCGCACAGTCACCGTGGTCAACGTCAGCAAGGTGGTCAACGAAGGCAAAACCACGGCGCCCGTGCTGGCTACGTACAACAGCATCGCTACTGAAAAACTGCCCGCCAACGTATTGGCTGGCAAACAGCTCTTCTACGACGCCAAGGATACGCGCTTGGCGCTCGACGGTTATGTTTCATGTGCCGCCTGTCACAACGACGGCGGGCAGGATGGCCGCATCTGGGATTTGACTGGCTTTGGCGAAGGGTTGCGCAATACGATCAGCCTGCGTGGGCGCGCTGGTATGGGCCAGGGCTTCCTGCACTGGAGCGGCAACTTCGATGAAGTGCAGGATTTTGAGGGTCAGATTCGCGCGCTGGCCGGTGGCGCCGGCTTGATGACCGACGCCCAATTCAACACCGGTACACGCAACCAACCACTGGGCGATCCAAAGGCCGGTGTCAGCGCCGACCTGGATGCCCTGGCCGCCTATGTGACATCGCTCAGCAGTTTTGCCAGCAGCCCCCATCGTAACGCCGACGGTACACTCACCGCCGCTGGGAGCGCGGGCAGAACCGTCTTCAAGAACGCCAACTGTGCTCAATGTCACAATGGCGTCGCCTTCACCGACAGTGGTGCAGACAGACTGCACAACATCGGCACAATCAAACCCACCAGCGGCGGGCGTCTGGGTGGGGCATTGCTCGGTATCGACACGCCGACACTCCGCGACAGTTGGGCGACAGGTCCCTATCTGCATGATGGCTCTGCTGCTAACTTGGCCGATGCGATGGCTGCGCACACCGGCACTTCTCTCAGCCCGAACGATCTCGCCTCTCTGGTCGCCTATCTCCAGCAAATCGACGCCAGCGAACCCGAACCGTTCAATCCGCCACCCACGGTTAATCTGACCACGCCGACCAATGGGGCCGTCTTCGAACCAGGCATCGCAATCAACCTGACAGCGGATGCTGCGGATAACTCCGGCGCCGTAGCAAAAGTTGAATTCTTTGCCGGCGCAGCCTTGCTATCCACCGACACAGCCCCTCCATTCACATTTGTTTGGAACAATGCCCCGGCCGGTAATCACACGCTAACCGCCAAAGCTTATGACAGCCTTGGTGCAAGCAGCACCAGCGCACCCGTGAATGTGATGGTGAATGCTGCAACGGCTTGCACATTACCCAGTGGTTGGAGCACACTAGACATTGGCTCGCCTGGCCAGGCAGGTAGTGGGTGCGAGAACACCGGCACATGGACGGTGAAGGGCGGGGGCACGGATATCTGGGGCCGATCAGATAAGTTCCGCTTTGCATACCGTGATGCGAACGGCAGCTATACCATCATCACGCGGGTGACTTCAGTGCAAAACACCAACTCCTGGGCCAAGGCCGGTGTGATGTTCCGAGATGGCACTGCAGCTAATGCCAAGTTCGTCATGGTGGAGCAGATGCCAAACAACGAAGTGGCCATGCAATGGCGTAGCAACACCGGCGGTAGCACATCTTGGAACGGTACGCGGCTTGGTGGCACATCCAGTGTAAAATGGGTGAAGCTGGTGAGAAGCGGCAACAGCTTCACCGGCTATTACGCCACCACAATCACTACGCCTGCTAACAACCAATGGATACAGATCGGCTCGCCGCGAACCATTTCGATGAACACATCCGCCAAAGTCGGGCTGGCCGTGACCGCGCACAACGATAGTCTTCTAAGTACGGCCACGTTTACGGGAGTGAATGTAACAACGCCGTAAAGCATCCCGACATTACCAAGCAGCACTGAAGTGGTACAAGAAAGGGAGAGGGACGACATGCAGAATGTTGTCTCTCTCCTTTTCTTGTCAAACCAAAAGGAACCAGTTGACGATTGAGGAGGGAGCCACCAGGCAACAGGACATGGCTGGCCCGAGCGAGACTGGCGTTGAGGGCGGTGTGGAAAATGGCAGCCACAATGCAAGCAGAAGTTGACAAAACCAATTCAGCTAGACGATAATGCGTGGAGGGACCCTCTGTTCGTAAGTCCAAGGGAGTTTTCTTCTCCAACCTTCACCCAGGAGTATGGTGTCGCGGGCAGATTTGCGTCTGCGTGGACGAACCGGCGGGACAGCGGGCGCGCTTACAGGTTGGCGATGACGGCGTTGATGTTCCGCAACGACCTTTTCAATCAGTAATTGCACCATGCGAAACAACACCGATCGTACGAGAAACTCAGAAACAAGGAGCGCCAAGTCCAACAGGCGTGTTCGGTTGTGGGTGATCGCGTGGATGCTCCTGACGTTGAGCGGACTGGTGGCTTGCGGCAGTTCGGTATTGTCGGTCACACCCACCCCCACCATCACGTCATTGGCTGAGGAGCTGGATTATTATGGGTGGGAAAGCGATATGCCCCAATCAGTGCTAGATGCTTTCACCCGGGAGTACGGCGTAAAAGTGAACTACTTGACATACGAGGCGCCGGAACAAGCTATCGAAAACATGAAGGCCGGCCATGTGTACGATGTCGTAACTATTGAGAGCCGCTTGATTCCTCTGCTGGCTGATGCCGACCTGTTGGCCGAAATCGACCATCGGAACGTGACTAACCTGAAAAATATCTCAGCGAATTTTCGTGAACTGGCTTATGATCCGGATAACCGATATAGTGTGCCCTATAACTGGGGCACCATCGGTCTGATAATGCGCACTGACCTGACGCAAAGCCCTATCGAACGCTGGGCCGATCTGTGGGATGAGCGCTACGCAGGTAAGGTAGGACTATGGGGAAATCTACCGCGTGAGATGATCGGCCTGACCCTCAAATCGCTCGGCTATTCGGCCAATTCAGAAAACCCTGCCGAGTTGGAAGCCGCCCTGGCGAAGTTGCTTCTGCTAAAGCCCAATCTGCGTTTCCTGGAGGATTTCGACTTGTGGTTTGCCGCGCCTGCCCTGGCCAGTGCAGAAGTTGCCATTGCAACTGGTTGGTCAGGAGATATGGCCGCCAGCCGGGAGATGGGACTACAGGTCGAGTACGTCCTACCGGAAGAAGGCGCATTGTTATGGAACGATGCTTTTGTTATCCCGGCGAACAGCCCCAACCGCCATACCGCCGAGCTGTTTCTGAACTTTCTTATGCGACCGGACATCAATGCCCAAATCGCCAATGAAAACCACTATGCTACCCCCAATGAGGCGGCCCACCCCTTGATTGATCCCGCAATCCTGAATGATCCGGTGATCTTCCCGTCCAACGAGAGCCTGGAGAACGCCGAACTGATTTTGCCTCTCAGTCCAGCCGGGCAAAAACTGTACGACGATATCTGGACACGTTTTAAGGAAACACCCTAGATGGCCCATCCAACTAAGCGCTTTCGGCTATCATCTCAACACAGCCTGGGTAGGCAAGTCATGTTCCTGTTCGGCGTGGCTATGTCGATAATGTGGGCGCTCTCTGCGCTGGGCGCAACCTATTTCGTTTACCTCGCCGAGGGAAGCGCCTGGCCAGGCCGCCAGGGAGAGGCCGCCCGGAATGCCGCCGGCACGATAGCCGCCGTCATTCAATAGGCCCAGGATACACTCGACGTGGCCAGCGCCTTCGACAGCGAAACACTGAAGTCGCGTCAGAAGGAAATTGACACGTTACTCAAGCAGAACGCAACCCTTGAGGAAATCATCCGCCTGGACGCTAGGCGCCACGTGGTTGCAGATGCCCATCGCAGTCGATCGGTGCTGGCGGAATTGATCACTATTCCCCAATCGCAGTGGTTTCTGGATGCCAATCGGGGCCAGCCTTAATTGGCCCGGAGACGGGATCATGAAAGAGAAGGCGCCGGTTTGGTATTCTGATCCGCAGCAGGTTTTGCGCGGCATGTTCCCCCAGATTTCTGAAGCCATCGCAGGAAAGACCTTTCAATTGCTGGGCATCCAATCTTTAGGCCAAATATGCATCCTTCCACTCGTCATCGGGGAGGAGGTGATTGGAGCCATGCCTATCTGGGGCGCTGATCTGCAACCGGCGGATAGCCCAGTTTTGGCTGTCTTTGCAAGTCAGGTGGCTGGCATCCTACAAAACGCGAGTGCCTTCGAAAGTGAAACCCGTCGAGCAAACGAATTGGCTCGCATGAATGCCTTAATCCTTGCGCTGTCCAAAGTGGCGGCTCGTTTGGACAATACTCCGGATTTTGTAGAGGTGGTAAAAACCTTCAGCAACGAACTCAAAAAAATTAAGTGGGATTGTATGGTCGGCACGCTCGATGACAGCAAGCAAACCATGACCATCGAGTATGTTTCCGTAAGACAGGAGGTGATCCATTGGGCTGAAAGAGCGACCGGTCACTCATTACGTGAACTGGTGATTCCTCGTCATCTCTGGCCAACCGAGAAGGTAGTCACCGAAAAAACCGCCTACTGGGACCCGAACTTGATGAAGGGGACACTTAACATGTTTCCTAATCCTGCCAGAGAAGCTCCAACTGACAGCAATGAGGATGGCCGGAATAAGTCCGAATGATCCTGTATGCTATTTGCCGATAGAATACGATGAAGATGTTGTCGGCGTGCTTGCCGTATGGGGATCAGACCTTCAGGAAAGAGGACGTCCCCGCCTTGAGTGTTTTTGCCGGCCAGCTTGCAAGCGCTCTCAGGAATGCGCGGCTATTTCAAGCTGAGAACCGCCGGGCGAGAGCACTAGCCATCTTGCTGGAAGCCTCTGAGGCTACTTCGTCTTCCTTGGATCTCGATACCATTCTAACCACCCTAGCATCGCAATTGCTCGAGATCAGCGGCTTTCAGTCCTGTTGCATCTCGGAATGGGACAAAGAGACGGATCGGATCTTTGGCCGCGTCGAGTATTCCAAAACTCATTGGAGCAGAGAAAAGGCGGACTTCTATTCATTGAGTGATTATCCCCGCTCCAAACAAGTCTTGTTGACAGGAAATCCCATCATTTTGCAGGGTGATTTTGAGGCTGAAGAGAAAACCTGGATGACCGAGTTGGGAAGGACCGCAGTGGTAATCCTTGCGCTTAAAGCGCAAGAGAGAGTTATTGGGCTCGTTGAACTAGCGACTACAAAAAATGACAAACTATTTGATCCGCAGGTCCTGGTAGACTGCCAGGAGATTCTTGTGAACGCGGCCACTTGGCTAAATGATCCGCTATCGGCAAATGACCCGAAGAAGTTGTACGAGATAGAAGACGCACTTAGAGAGGCCGCCTGGGCCGAGATCTGTTCTTTTTCCGAATGGGAGCAGGCCCGAAATAGGATTTTCACCGTCGTAGTATCTTCGAGTATGAGTTGGGCGTCCGGAGAAGGTGTCAGCTTTGAACCGTGGGAGGACACTGCCTGGAAGCTAGCGCTTTACGAAGGGAAGACCAGTGTCTTAGTGCGACAGGAGGGTAACGAGAGCATTGCTATCGGTTACGATTCATCCGCGAGGATGGAAGTAGAAATCCTTAGTGATGTTCCCTTTGCAGAAAGGGGACGAGCGCATCGGTCTGGTTGAACTATATGATTTTAACTATAAGACCCAGGTTACGCCAGAACAAATCGTCCTATTGCGCACCATTGGCGACAAAGCCAGCTATTCAATCGAAAATGCGCGTTTGCTTCAGTTGACACAGCAACGACTTAACGAAAAGACCGCTATGCTCAATGAAAAAGAAGTTTTGCTCAAAGAAATCCATCACTGGGTGAAGAACAACCTTCAGGTGATCTCGAGCCTGTTAAGTCTACAATCCGCTCAAATCTCCGACCCGCAAACTCAAAACGTCTTGCGTGAAAGCCAGAACCGCGTACGCACCATGGCCTTGATCCATGAAAAGCTGTACCAATCGACCGATCTGGCACAGGTCGATTTTGCGCCCTATTTGCGAAGTTTGGTTAACTCCCTGGCCCAATCTTACCGAGAGAAGTCAGATCGAGTGGCAATTCGAGTCGACTCTCAAAGCATTATCCTGGATATCGATACTGCCATCGCTTGCGGGCTGATCGTGAACGAACTGGTTTCTAATGCCTTGAAACACGCCTTTCCGGCCGAACGACCGGGAGAGATCCGCGTTGTCGTCGCTCAGCACGGCGATGACCGTGTACTCTTGCAGGTGAGCGACGACGGTGCCGGGCTTCCTCCTCACGTAGACTTCCGTAGCTCACCGTCATTAGGTTTGCAGTTGATCAACTCTTTGGTCGACCAGATCAACGGCTCGATCGAAGTGGAGACCGGGGCCGGTACTCACTTCGCAATTGCATTCATTCCCCCTGCGACCGGAGTGTGAGTATGAACAAACACCATCTTTTGATAGTCGAGGACCAAAACATCATCGCCATGGATCTAAAACATCGCCTGATCGGCCTGGGCTACGAGGTGGTGGGCGTTTCAGCCACCGGCGAAGACGCCATCCGGCTGGCCGACAAGCTCCGACCAGACCTGGTCTTGATGGATATCCGGCTTCGAGGCGAGATAGACGGCATCCAGGCCGCCGAACAAATCCGGGCGCTGGCCGACCTGCCAGTGATCTATCTAACTGCGCACTCAGACAACCAGACCCTTCAGCGTGCACGGTTGACGGAGCCTTATGGCTATGTCCTCAAGCCATTTGAAGACCGCGAACTCCACATGGCGATCGAGATCGCCCTCTATAAGCACAGCATGGAGATGAAACTGCGCGCTCACGAGCGCTGGTTGGCTGCAACACTGAGCAGCATTGGAGAAACGGTCATCGCCACGGATGCTCAGGGGCGCATCCAGTTCATGAACCCAGTGGCCGAAACACTGACCGGTTGGCGACAGTCGGAGGCCGTCGGACGTACAGAACAGGAGGTGCTGTGCTTCGCAAGTGAAGTTTCCCTCGCAACGCAGGCGTCTCCCATCGCTCGCGCCCTGCAAGATAGCCGTGTGATCACACTCATGAATCAAACCCAATTGATCGGCCGCAACAACCGGGCTACCCCCATCGACAGCAACGCGGCGCCCATTATTGATGAGCATGACGCCATCGTCGGCGCTGTTCTCGTGGCGAGAGATGTCACCAAGCGCAGACGCGCCGAGGCTGCCCTGCATGCCAGCAATACGGAATTGGCTCGGCTCCTAGTTCGAGCTGAGGAACTATCCGCCGCTGCAGAGCTAGCCAATCGGCTTAGGAGCGAGATTCTGTCCAATATTTCGCATGAGTTGCGCACGCCCCTCACGACCATCATGGGTACGTTGGAGATTGTGTTCGACGGATTGTCTGTGTCTGAAGAGGAAATGGTCGCGCTCGTCTCTGCGGCCCGTAACGCTTCTGATAGGTTACTCAACCTAATGAACAATCTACTCGACATGGCGAAACTGGAATCGGGTGGACTGCATATCAAGCGTGAGGAGGTAGATCCCCTGCTGCTCCTCGACGAGGTGCAGGCCTTGGTCCGCTCTCAGGTCGAACAAAAAGGACTGGCGTTGGAAATCCAATTGCCAACCGAACCGCTGCCACTTTGTTGCACCGACCACGAGCATCTGCGACAAATCCTATTGAATCTTGTGAACAACGCCATCAAGTTCACGGCCCGGGGACAGATTACGGTCAGCGTGCGGGTTCTAGATGGCCCCCAAGCCCAGAGCGGGGGCCACCGTCAGCTGAAAATCTCTATCCAAGATACCGGGATCGGCATTTCACGCGAGAACCAAGCTCAGCTCTTCCAGCCATTCATCCAAGCAGACGGCGGCACCACGCGGCGCCATGGGGGCGCCGGTTTAGGTTTGAGAATCTCTCGACGCCTGGCCGAGTTACTTGCCGGTTCGCTTACGTTGTACAGCGCTGGAGAGAACTGTGGAACCACAGTGACACTGACAATACCAGTGGAATGAGAACCCCAAACGAACACGCCCATTTCGAATTCGGCTTCTACACCAAACATGAGGACCATGATACAATCGGTGCTAACAAGCATCCAACAAATGGGTGAGGCGGAAGGAGCGAACTCAGCATCGTGACCAGCCAATCTGATAGTGAGAGTCAGGCCAGCGAGCAACGGTATCGCCATCTGTTCGAGCACATGCCGATCTGCATCTTCGTGGCTGACCTGACTGTGACCCCGCCGATCTTCTTAGAGGCCAATCGGCGGGCGGAGCTGGTCTACGGCTACACGGCTGCCGAGCTGGTAGGGATGTTCGCCGCCCAATTGGTGCCTGAAGATGCCAGGCCAGCCGTCCTGACCATCGTGCAGCAGGTTCAGAAAGGTCAAACCGTGACGGCCGAGACCACCAACCGGCGTCGTGACGGCACGTGCTTTCCCGTACGCATCGTCGCCGCGCCCGATCCGACTGACGCCAGCCACATGATCGTCACGGTTGAAGACATCACCGCCGAAAAACAGCGCCGCAGCGAGGCGGAGGCCATCGACGCCGAACGCCGCCGCATCGCCCACGAGATCCACGACGGCGTGGCGCAAAGCCTGGCCGGGCTGCGCTTCAAGTCAGCGCTGTGGTCTCATCTGGCCGATGCGGCCCCTCCCGGCATGCGCGCCGCGCTAGACGAGTTGCAGGCCGCGCTCATCGCCGCAATCGTCGACCTCCGCCGCGCCATTTTTGCGTTGCGCCCGGTGGATCTGGACGCGTTGGGCTTCTTTCCGGCGCTGGCGCAACTGGTCAGCGACTTCGGCGATCAGAACCATCTGAGTGCGCGTCTAGAGATGGCTGGACCGCAAGACGCCCTGCCTGCGGTCTACGAATTGCCGCTGTTTCGCATCATTCAGGAAAGCTTGAACAACATCGGCCAGCACGCCGCTGCGAGTTCGGCGCTGGTGCGCTTGACGATGGATGCGGCCGGCGGAGTCGTGGCCTCGGTGCGCGACGACGGCCGCGGCTTCGACCCCAGCCAGCTCGGCCCGACCGATCATCCCGGCCATTTCGGCCTGCGCCAGATGCGCGAGCGTATCCTGAGCCGGGGCGGCACGATGGACATCCGCAGCGCGCTCGGCCTGGGGACGGAGCTGGTCATCAGCTTGCCGCCGGTCGCCAAGGAGGACAACCATGCCGCGGATTAGGATCCTGATCGCCGACGACCACACCCTGGTGCGCCAGGGCTTGCGCCAACTTTGCGAGGGGATGGGCGGCTTTACAGTGGTGGCCGAAGCTGCGAACGGCGCCCAGGCGGTGACGCTGGCGCACACGACGCAGCCGGACGTGATCCTGATGGACATCGTCATGCCCGACGTGGACGGCTTAGAGGCCATTCGCCAAATCGTACGTGAAACCCCAGCCACCCGCATCATCGCCCTGACCATGTATCGGGAGGAGCCGTACATGCTCGACGCCATCCGGGCGGGCGCGCGCGGCTATCTGCTCAAGACTGTGGATGCCGCGGAACTAATCGCGGCCGTCGAGGCCGTCCATCGGGGCGACTACCTCATCGACCCCGTCATTGCCACGCGCGTGTTGAGCGAGTTGCACCTGACGGTATCACAACCGCCGGGGGACCAGCCGCTGACGGAAGGTGAAATGGCTGTCCTGCGCCTGGTCGCACGCGGCGTAGAGAATGAAGAGATCGCCCGCACGCTCAACCACTCCGTCTACACCGTGGCCAACCGGCTGCGCACCATCTACGAGAAGCTGCACGTGACCAACCGCACGCAGGCCGCGCTCTACGCCCTGCGCCAGGGCTGGGCCACGCTGGATAAACCGTCGGGGTAGCACTGCCAGGTTTGCCTTCCTCGTTCCGTCCTGCTCGCCACCCCAATTACAAATTATTGTAGATTACAAATTATTGTAGCAAAACTGCCCCAAAAGTAGATTAATTTGTGTCTATCGCAATTCGGGGAATGGGGGTAAGCTTAGAGAGTCCGTTTGCATCATCGCCTGTCTACTCAACTTGCTGGCTCGCCAGCGGTGAACCCACCCGGCCCATGCGGCTGTAGCCAGCAAAGTCGGACGGGCTGACCCGCGGGGTGCAACGCCATTCTGCATTTTCTTTGCGTTCTAAAAGGGGACAAAATGACCCATGCTCACCGTATGATGACAATTCACGTCCCGGCCGACGCCATCTGGCAAGTGATCAGCGACTTCGGCGCGGCCGGCCAGTACCTGGCCGGGGTCGTCGACTGCACGGTGGAGGGTGAGGGCGTCGGCGCGCTGCGCACGCTGACCAGCGCCGATGGCAGTGCGATCGTCGAGCGTCTGGAAACGCTGGACGGAGCCAGCCAACGACTGAGCTATGCCCTGCTGACCGACACGCCCTTTAGCAACTGCCTGACGACCATGGCGGTGCGTGACCTGGGTCGGAATCAAGCCGAGCTGGTGTGGACGGCGAACTTTGAGCCCGACTGGCTCCCGGAGAGCGAAGCCGTGGATCTGCTTGAAGGTGCGCTGGCGGAAAACTGCCTTGCGCTGAAGCAGTTCTTGGAGGCCGGCAGGAAATAACCGACCCCCTGGGTGGCTGGTCTACGCTGGACGAGCCACCGCGGTAGCGCCGCCCGGCGATTGCCTTTCTAGCACCGTTTACCACCCGATTACAAAATATTGTAGCAAAACTGCCCGAAAAGTAGATCAATTCTTGTCTAGCGCCAGGCGGGGGATGGGTGTATCATTGAGATCGCAACTTAACTTGTCCAAAGCGGCTTGAGAAAGCAGCGCGAACATGAATGGCGACTCGTTTTGGACCAAACGTATGAGCAAAAGGCTTGCGCAATGACCAAACCGCTTGAAATCCTGCAGAACCGCTGGAAGCGTGCTCGGAGTAGCGGTTCCCTGGTGGAAATCCTCGTCAGTCGATGTCTGGTTTCCGCGACCGCTCGCGACACGTTGGACGCCAACCAGAAGAACCAGCCGTATGGCGTGGTCACGCCGACAGAGTTGATGAAGGCGTTCGCCATTTCGGGCATGGATTACGAGGGTCAGGCGACCACGGGCTACATCGCCGCTGGGTTCAACGCGGGAGGTGGGGATGAGTTTGGTTCCGATCCCGGGAATCAAGTTCGGACCCACTTTCAATGCGAATGGGCAGCAACTGACCAACAATCTGTTGCTCATACAGTGTCTTCCATCTGAGATTCTCTCCGATGGAAAAGTAGGGGTTGCCGCCAGCGGAGATTTACCTCCCATCGACAAAGGTACTGGAAAGGGTTCGCCGAAAGAAGTCCCCATCTATTCGAACCCGTACAAAGTTCAACTACTGATGCAAACAGGTACGTGGTGGGAGGGGCAGATCACCATTGGGCTTGCGGCGGGGATCGGCGTTGGAATTGTTTTGCCGCAACGACCGACCCCGCCGACCGATCAGCGGCGGAAGGAAGCCGAAGCACTTGGCCTGGGTATTAGTTTGATTGCCGAGGCGGAGATCGGGCTCAAGGGTCAGCTAATGCAGCTCGAGGCCTTTGGTTTGTCCGAGTATAGGACGCTGTTTGATAATGAACTGCTAAAAGTGTTCGGACGTATCCTGACGAAGATAGACGAGAAAAAAATGGTCCAGCAGGCGTTGCGATTTGTTAACAGCAAATTCCCCAAAGACAATCCGGAAGAAAAGGAAGTCTGGAGAACGGCATTCGAACCTGGATCGCGCACGCCTGTACCAAGTGATGAATACGGTTGTTCTCTGGAGGATGCCGGCATCATCATCAAAAACGCCACTCGTAAGGCACAGGTAGAATACCGTACGACATATCCCGGTTACAAAGAGCAGAAGGAGAAGTGCAAGGACTTCTTGCTTCAACTGGATCGTTATAGAACTGCGCTGAACAAACCGCCAGACTTTACCAAGATTAGGGTCGATGGAAATGGCCCTCGAAACAACTTCCTCCGCTTATGGGGATATGGCGGCAAAGGAGACCTGGGTTTCAAGGCGGGGGTCATTGTGGGCGTGTCTCT
This sequence comes from uncultured Chloroflexia bacterium, assembly GCA_963709505.1. GTDB lineage: Bacteria > Chloroflexota > Anaerolineae > JAAEKA01 > JAAEKA01 > CAVPXC01. Next base: position 105,204 of record CAVPXC010000015.1, read on the forward strand.
GGTCGATGCAAGCACGGCGGCCGAAGGACGGCTAGCAGCAACGAACTTCAGGTTGCAGACACAAACCCAGAAAATGATTCAGACGCAGGAGACCACAATCCAGTATCGGCAGGTGACCCTGACCGCCGAGGTAACCGGCGCCGCGTTGCAGGCGCTTGAGGTTGCAGCCAACAAACTAGCCAGCTCACAGACCAAACTAGAAACGGGCGCGACGAAGGTGTACAACTCGCTTGTCTATCGCTCAGCGTTAGTACGTTGGCTAAATCCTGTCAGCCAATCCGATAATCAGGTGCTGGCACTGCGGGGAACTGGGATCTGTTTCGGAGTCTCCATTCCTGTGGGTTCCCTGGTTGAGTTGGCACAGAAGACAAACGATGATTTTGAAAAGGATGAACTAGCGAAATCTCTGGCCGTCCAGTTGTGCGTCAACGTGAAGCAGTTGCAGGAGTGCTTGGTCACCTCGTGGTTTTCCGATCCGGAACTCACGGTGGAGAACTGCCTGGAGTACTTCCCCACCGACGCAGTGCTGCTGGAGTCGGGCTTCGCTCTGACCGTGAACAACCAGAAATTCAATCTGGCGCGCGGGTCCAACGTTATCGGTAACCTGTTGAGGCGAGATCCCATCACGCTGCAAGATGACCTTCTGGGTTCTCTGGATAACATACGAACAACTCAAAAGACTATGGAGCTGCAGTCCATCCACGTCCGTTTCCGCATTGCCGACTTGCGGAGCAACACGTCAACGTTGTTCATGCTAGGGATCCCGGGCACCAAGATCGGGATTACCCTCCGTGGGGTAACCGAGGCGGGCGCTGAAGGGATCGTCGATTTGTACACACACTGGTTTGGTAAGGATCGAACCATCTACAACGAGCGGCCAGTAGAGGTTGCGGTCAGTCGCAAGCCGTCCCCCCAACCAGCAGCGCCTCTTCCGCGCTCGGTGGGCGAGCTGATAGAACAGCAAAAACCGCTACGGTTAGCAAACCGGCGCCGAGCAACATCCACTTTGCCGATGCGTATAAAGGCGCGGTGCCGCCTGTGATTCTCCTTCATCAGTAGGTTGGGACCATGTACGACGAAACACAAATAATCCAACACTTGGACCCTGACGGTAAGCACGGGCTGACTCCACCAACGACGATGGGGCGACGGTGTTCTCGTTGCCTCCAGAGGGAATCGCGCTGCGCTCGCTGGCCGACTTACTGACGAGCGCCCTCGGATTCCCGGACGCCGTTTCCGCCATTCCGCCGGACTTGCTGCCGGCAAGCGTGGTGCTGCGGCAGATCGAAATCCATCCGGCCAAAAACAACTTCCTGTTGGTGCTTGCCTGGCAGACCTCGTGGGAGCTGATCCCCAGCGCGGTCCGCGTCGACACCCCGACCATCACGCTGATCGGCACGCCGGACGGTTGTTTCGGGCAATTGGATGCTGTCGTCACCCTCGGCGATCTTCCGTTTGTTATTTCGGTCAACGTCCCATCTTTTCCGCCTCCGCCCAGCTAGCCCCCTGCCTGGACGCGCAGGGCATGAACTTGGAGGGAAAGGAGAATGCCTATCCGGTCGGCCCGTTGCTTTCGCATTTCGGTCTTGATTTCCCTGCGATTGAGAAGTTGAAGCTGGCGGATGCGGGCCTGGAGCTGGACCCGCAGGGCTCGAGCTTCGTGGCCTACCTGACACTCGACGAAGTCCTGGAAGTTGGGAGTTTCAAGATCGAGACCCTCAGCGGTTACGTGCGCTATGTGGGTGGCGACAGCGGGATAGTCGAAGGGAGTCTGGGTGGGACGATCACTCTAACGCTCGGCGACAACGACTACACGCTTGAACTCACAGCAGAGCGCCGAGGGGGGGCTGAGGGCGGCTGGTTGTTCGACGGGTCGCTGACGTTCTCAGATGACGATGTCGAGACCACGCCTCCCGGTAGTGCCAAAGTCAAGCCGACGCTCACCCATCTGGTGGAAGGCATCAAGAAGGACAGCACGGCCCCCACCGGTTTGGGCGGGATCCTATTGGGCGGGTTCTCGGTCTCGTACGACACTGCGACGCACAACTTCGTCTTCACCGCGGAAGGAGACTTCCCGATCGGCGGCGCTGCCACGGCCCAAATCAGCGTTGACGTGCATGTGACCACGCTCCCCGACAACCAGAGCGACATCCGCTTCGAGGGGCGGCTGACGATCGACAATCTGGAGTTCGACCTGTTGTTTGACAAGGATCCGCAGGGCACCTGCTTCGCCGCCCAGTTCCGCAATCCGGGCGGCCAGATGGTCACACTCGCGGACCTGATCACTGCGGCCGGCGACAATTCTAACGATGTCCCTGACCTGTCCTTCAACCTGAAAGAAGCCGTGTTCGGCCACCAGTCAGTGGGTACACAGGGTAGCAATTTGTTTGCCCTGGACATGGACGTGGGTGTCGATCTGTCGGGCCTTGGCAACCTGCCGTTGATCGGCCAGGCGCTACCTCACGACCAGGCGCTCACCCTGGCCTTCCAAGCGTTGGCGGGCTCGAAATCAGAACTCGGGTCAGATCATAGACTGGTCGAAGCTGGCCGGTCTCGTTCCCGACGCGCATGTGCCGGCCGATTTCCCGGGCGGATTCCAATTGCACACGACGCTACAAATGGGTGACCTGACCCACGCGCTGGACCTGGGGATCGACGCCAATAGCACGAAAGACGTTGACCGGGCGACACTAGGTTCTCCGGCTGGTCTGCCGCCGGTCAACAGTCCTCCCGCCGATCCGGCTGCCGCCGTGGCCGCAAATCCGAACCAGAACCAGAATGTGAAGTGGGTCGATCTGCAGAGCATTTCGGGCCTTTGTTGGTACAGCGTATCGGCGTGGGCTACTCGAGTCCAAAGATCGATGTCTTGCTGGACGCTGCGCTCGCCATCGGCCCGCTCTCGCTGGCGCTGGACGGCCTGGGGGCCGAGTATGACCTGACTGCCAAGACCCTGGCGTTCACCCTACACGGCGCGGCGCTGGCATTCAGCCGGCCACCCTTGGAGATCAGCGGGGCCTTGCTGCGGATGGGTAACGACTTCGCGGGCGAGGCGACGTTGCCGCGGAGAATTTCACCATCACGGCGTTGGGAATGCTCGGCGACGTACAAGGCCACCCGTCGTTGTTCATTTACGCCGCCCTGAATCGTCCGCTGGGCGGGCCGGCTTTCTTCTTCGTGGAGGGCCTGGCCGCCGGCTTTGGTGTGAATCGGCGGCTGATCATGCCGCCGATCCAGGAGATTCACAACTTTCCCCTGGTCACGGCGGCGATCGGTGGGGAAGCGCCGCCAGCGGTGGGAGGTGATCAGGGCAACGCGCCGAACCTGGCGGACCTGATCAGGCAGCGCCTGCAGGCGTTGGAGGAGTACGTCCCGCCGCAGTTGGGTGAGTATTTCCTCGCGATAGGAGTGAAGTTCAATAGTTTCAAGATCGTCGATTGTTTCGCCCTGCTGGCTCTGTCGGTGGGCAACGAGTTCGAGCTGGACGTGCTGGGCGTAGCCACACTCACTCAGCCGCCACTGCCGCCGGGTGCGGCGGCAGACACGCCGGTCATTGCCAAGGCGCGGTTGGAGTTCATGGTTCGGTATGCGCCAGCCGAAGGTCTGTTGGCGGCCCAGGCCCAGTTGACCCCCGAGTCCTATGTTTACCATCCATTGTGCCATTTGCAGGGTGGGTTCGCCTTTTACAACTGGTTTTCCGGCGCACACGCCGGGGATTTTGTCACAACGCTGGGTGGGTATCACCCGCAGTTTCAGCCGCCAACGCACTATCCGGTCGTTCCGCGGCTGGGCTTTAACTGGCAGGTCAACTCGGAAGTCCTAATCAAAGGCGAGGCCTATTTCGCCATGACGCCGCATGCCATCATGGCCGGCGGCAGCCTGAACGCCACTTACGACAGCGGCGACATTCATGCCTGGTTTGTGCTCGGCGCCGACTTCCTGATGACCTGGAAGCCCTTCCACTACACCGCCTCGGCCGCGGTGGAAATCGGCGCGTCGGTGACGGTCCACTGCTTCGGGACCCACACACTCACCATCAGCGCCGGCGCCGATTTGCAGATCTGGGGTCCGCCGTTCGGCGGACGGGCAGAAGTGCATGTGAAGGTGCTAATCGTGCACGTCAGCTTTACCGTGCACTTTGGCGACGGTTCGCCCACGCCACCACCCAAGATCGGCTGGGACGAGTTCCAGAGGTCTTTCCTGCACCAGCCGGACAAAACGCCCGAAAAACTCTGCACCGCCTCCGTCCAGGGTGGCTTGATTCGCATGATGAAGGATGGAGACAACCAGCGTTGGATCGTGAATCCCAAGGAGTTGTGCCTGGTCACCAACTTGCTGATCCCATCCAGCCAGGTTGGGTTCAAGGACAACACAACGACTAGTGACTGGCCGACCCCACCGCCCGGTACCGCCCTGTTGTGCGGCGCGCCTGTGGCGGACGTGCCGAAACTGGGCATCGAACCCATGGGTGTCGAGCAATCTCAATTCGTTTCGCAGCAGCGGATTCGCGTGATATACGATAAAAAGTCCGATGCCTCGGGCGATTTCGTCTTCGTTCCAGTCTTCAAGCAAGTCCCAAACGCGTTGTGGAACCCGAACGCCAGCCCGACCAGCAGCCCCGGCCTGAACCAGCCGCAACTGACCCAGGCGTTGACAGGCTACCAGTTGCATCCGGCCAGGCCGGCGAAGCCGGGCGCAACAAGTTTCATCCGCGACAATTCGTTGCAGTACAACGTCACGCCGCGAGATTTGGTGCCTGACGTCACCGTCCAGGTGAGCTACACAGATTCGCCACCGCCACAGGACGGGCGGCAGCAGTTGCAAGATTCGTTGGCCGACACCGCGACCGTCGAGCAGCGTCGAAAACTACTCGACCAACTGGGATCTTTCCTGCGCGCGACGTTCAATTCGGATTCGTTCCCGCGCCCGCCCGGCGTTACGTCATATGGTTCACTTGTTGACAGTTTCGTGCGCCCACCGCAAGTCATGGCAGCCCGGATAACCTAACTGAACAACCCGCGCCGACAGGATGACAAACTATCATGCTACCTCCACTCGCCACCGAACTGAATCCGAAAGATCAGATCCAATTCATCGCTTCTCACCGGCCGGGTTTGCTTGCCGGCGATTACACGCTGGATGTCGGCCAAGAAGTGACGATCACAGGGACACCGCACTGGTTTCCGCGCACCGGGCAGAATTTCTCGGTTTTGGGAGAACGCTTTCAACTTCCTCCAGAGCAGATTCACGTTGCGTTTCCGCCGCCGGGCAGCCGCGGTGATTTCTGGCGGGATCTGCCCCATGTCATTCTGACGCGCAGCACATTGCCTTGGGAACGCACTGCGCTCGGGGGCTCGATCACTTAGCGAGAATGACCCACCCTGGCTGGCACTCATCGTGTTTCACGGCGCCGAAGCGCCGTCACCGGGCGAGACGGCGGATAACAAGCCGCTGGGACGAGGGATCGTTCCGTTAAGCTCCCTGCTGAGCCCAGTCTCGGGCGCGGGGTCTCAACATCGTTGGCCGGGAATTGAGATGGAGTCCGGACAACACAACGAGGATCAAGTCACGGTGATCGACGTGCCCTGGCAGCTACTCAAAGAGCAACTGCCGGTCTTCGACTATCAGACGCACTGCCGTGGCCGGCTGGCGTACCTGGACTCCCAGCCTTCATCCGAGGCCGAGTTCATAAAGACGCTCAGCGGAATCCTGAAGGGGCAGCAGCCCGCGGTCATGCTCTCCTCAGACGCCGCCGTCGAGGAACTGCAAAGCGACGCGGGAATCCGTAAGTGGCGCGTCCGCGACCGTTCCGCGCGCCAGGAATACGAGTTCTGGCAATCCGAGCCCGATCAGTGTGACTTCTACCGCGTGGCGGACGAAAACGCGGTCATCCTGGGCCGGCGCCTGCCCATGCCCGGCCAACGCAACGTGGTGCATCTCGTATCGCTCGAGGGGCGTTACTCCAATGTGGCAACATTCGATTTTCAGGACGCCGCCCCCACCGACCTCATCCGCCTGGTCAGCTTGTACAACTGGGAGTTCTTTTGCGAAGACCCGACGAAAGACTTCAAGGGACTGCTGGAGAATCTGAACAAAGACCCCCAAGGCTCGGAAACGCCGTCCACATTTCGTCTGCCCGTGCCTCCCGCTCTCGTGCCTGATGCCGCGGCGAGCACGGACGAGAAGACCAAACTCCAGATAGCGAGCCAAGACGCGGAAAAATTCCTGCGCGCGGGCTTCGTGCCCCTGGTGCATCGGTTCCGCCAGGGCAGCCACTCGGTCTCCTGGTATCACGGTCCGCTGGTCCCAGGGGAGTTGGGGGGCACGCACACGGACCCAGATACGAAACAAAGCACCCCCGGGACCGTGACACCCTGCGCTTCCGCCGCCGACGAGCTGCTCATTTATGACAAAGATCGCGGGATGTTCGACGCGTCCTACGCAGCGGCTTGGGAATTGGGGCGCATGCTCACCCTCCGGAACCTGCGCGTGGCGACTTCGCTGTATCACTGGAAGCGGGACCATGTACAGTCGCTCAACGCTGCCCGCTATCTTATGGACTACGGTTTTGAATTGCCTGTCAACGCGGGCCAGAACGCTTCGAAATCTATCGTGGCCAGACGAGGTCGGTCAATGGCTGAACGAGCTGACGCTGCTGCGGCATGTGCCCTTCCCCTATCTGGTTCCTGACGAGCGGCTTCTGCCCCTGGAGTCCCTGCGGTTCTTCACGCTGGACCGCACCTGGCTGGAATGCCTGCGCGACGGCGCCTACAGCATCGGCCGCGTGTCGTCGGCCGATGCGGACCGGGATCAGGGCACCAAGCCGCTGGCTTTGCAGCAGCCCATCCCTACAATCAGTGGTTTTCTGCTGCGCAGCGAAGTCGTCTCTGGTTTCTGGCCGAGCCTGCGGGTTAGGGCTTACGCAAACGCGGTTCCCGCTGGGAACCAAAACCTGACCAAAGATAAGCTCGGCGAAACAGACTATCCGCCTCTGACGCTCATGCGGATGGATCGTCTGTCAAAAAACGTGATGATCTGCCTGTATGTCGATAAGCCGCCAGGCGGCGATTACGGCCTCGGCGTCATGCAGATGGTTGACTTTTTTCTCAAACCCGAGATGCTGCACTTTGGGTTTGAGGAGAAGGACAATGTGCCTCCCAAGTTCGACCCCGCTGCTGACGGGGCTCCAGAGCAATACCTGATCAAGAAGCGACGCGACGCAAAGGGCATGGAGACCGAGCTAGACCCCGCTCCGCTTGACAGCATCCCGCCCGATACGATCGTCGTGAGCGACAAACGCGTGGTGAACATGGCGGAACTGGCGAAGCGTCTGCAACCTGGCATTGACGCCTCGCAATTTGCCCTGAACATGATCGCCGGCACGGAGCTGGTGCGTTTTTGCCGGCGGTAGCCGACGACTGATGGACTCAACGTCACAACGAAAGGAATACACCCCATGGCCTTTTTCATAGCCGTTCCCATTCGCGTGGATGGCCTTTACTCCTCGGGCGAGACCGTCATGCAAGCGCTGGCCGACTTTCGCTTTCTGCCTTACCGCGACGACCAGCCGGCGGATGCTGACTTTCGAGGACAAGCCAGGCCCGACAAGCCTTGCGACGTTAATCCCGAGGTCGCCTACCTGAGCGAAAACTTCGTCGCCGAGCCGTTCAGCGACGTCGATCTCTGGCTGCCGCAGGGACTGCACCTGCATTGGGCCTTGCCCGACGCGCTGACGATTGGGCGCCATCCACCCGGCGCCGGCGGCGAACCAGATCCGAGCCGTCCCATCGAGTTCCCTGCGATCCCAAACCGCTGGCTGGTGATCCGCACGGGTGGCGGGCTGGCTGACAAGCGTTGGGTTGTTGAAAGCGACTACTTGTACGAGCCGCGCCCTTCGTGGCCTGCCGATCCGCACCAGTCCATCATGCCTCCGGTCGCGTATCCGTTGCGCAACCCGAAAGATGGCGAACCGCCGTTCCGATTTTTGGGGCGCGTTCGCGAGCTGGCCAGTGGGCCGTACGACGAAGAGCTGGGTGCAGACTTTCTACATAAACACGACGAGACGCTCACCGCAATGGGCTACGGCGAACCCAACTTTCACGCCTTCTACCCCAATTGCCATAGCGTGCTTGGGCTCTTTGATGCCGAGGTCACAGCCACGCCGCTGCGCAGTGATCTCGAATACCAGGTCTGCGGTTGGTACAGCGATCGCCCGGACTGCCCGGCCAAGCTCGCGATCCCCTGCGGCAGTTGTTCGACGACTTCAATTCGGACCCACCGGCTGGATTTACGTCTCGTGCGTGGCCTTCGTCCGTCGCATCCTGAATTACCCGGAGACGCAAGCGCTCACAGCCCATGACTACCGCAACGCGCTGGTGGGCCATCTGAACCGCGAGTTCGGCTGGCAGGTTGCCGCAGCGGAGTTTCCCGGCAGCCGACGCCGACAATCGGTTTCCGATCGAAGGTGTGCTCTGCTGCGCAAGCCTGAAGGGTAGCGGCACGGCTCCTGCCACTGCACCCGCCGGCGATGTCACAGTCGCCGTTGGCAGCTGTGGCATCGAGGCGCTCACGGCCTTCCTGGCCAAGCTAGTCGACGACCTTCATGCACACGATCCCACAAAATTCCCTAACAAATCTCAGGTTGAAGCTCAACTCGAAGCCCTGTCATTGTCTTCGCAGCTCCATGATCAGACGATTGACCTGGGGCCAAAGTTTGAAGAGGCCAGCCACAACAGCACGTTCACCTCCATCTCGGGCGGCATATCATGGAAGCTGCGGCCAGATGTGGAGGACCGTAAACAATCGGTGGCACCGACCCTTCCGCAGACCGATCCTTTGCCCGATTCCTCGCCGAAGCCATTACCCGAACCACTGCCTGAACCACTGGCCAACCAGTTGGACACGGTGGTTGCGCAGATAGATCAGGCGCTGGCCGGGCTTCTGGCCGATGTAAACCAACTCCAAGCGGCCTATGACCGTGGCCGGCGCGTGACCCGATCGCTGCGCCGCGACATCTACGCCGACTGGAACAACTATATGGTCTGTTGCTACGGGCCGCCGGACTTGCACGAGAGCGACTATCCGGATGCCGACGAGGTCAAACGATTGGTCGAGAAACAGGTGCTGATGCTGTATCTGACGCAGGTCTTTGTAGGCCTACTGCAAGTGAAGACCGATGGGCCTGTGTCGGCCACGGTGATGCCACTTCGACCCAAACCAGTTCCACCTTACGCAGTTTCCCCCGGCGGCAATCGCGGGGCTGGGCAGCGACCTCTGGAACCAGCTTCCTTCACCCACCTTGGCCGAAGATATCGTGGCCGAAGAACAGCGCCGCCTCTCCTTTCTCGCCGATTTCGTCAAGTGGTGCCCCGGTTTCGTGGAGGGTCACAACGACGACATCGCGGAGGAGGTGCTAGACCTGTTAGGCAAGGGCGTTTACGACACGACCGACCAGGCCTTTTGGGAATGGTATCCGCCGGACGTCGCCGAAGGACGTTGTCAGTTCGAGTTTGTTGCGCAGAAGTTGGCCAACCAACTCAACCCACTGGCCCAGTGCGCGACGCAACTCAACAACGTCCACGCGGTCGCCAGCCAGGTGAAGCCAGACGCACAAGCCATCTTGAATGCCTTGAAGACCCTTCCGGAGCCGATCCAGCCAGCCATAGGGTCACTTCTGGAAGACGCCGAGACACTTTCGGAAAGCCAGCAAAAGGCGCTGGCCAATCAGGTTGCGGCGTTGATTCCCCCCTGGCTGTTACAGCAGTGGGCCGCGCCGCGCTTCTGGCAACCGAACGAGCCGGTCTTGTTGCTGGCTGGGCTGAGCATGCAGCCCAGTGATCGCCACGGTGAGGACGGGGATCTGCCCTGTCTGCTCGTGGATCTCGATCCACGCGGCGCGGATGCCCATATCCTCCAACAGTTGGGCCTAGAGTTGGCCGTGTGGAGCCCCGGACCAATTCACCAAAGCCCGACACCCGACCTGCCATTTGCCCCACGCTTGTGCCACGGCAACCCCTACCATCCCCTGTTTCTGGAATGGGAGGTCGGCGTGCTGCCGTTGGGGCGAGATGGCAACATAGCGGCGCACGCTTGCCGCTATCACCGAGACTTTGTGCGCAACAACTTCCACATGGACGAAACCCGCCGCGAGTTCCTGCGTCGCGATGGCGCCGCCAACCCCATCGGCAGCACCAGCATCTTCGTGGGACGCTCAATTCTGGTGACCCACGCCCACGATGTTCTGAGCGCGGGCATCAGCCGGTATTTAGCCTCGTTAGCACACAGCCGTCTTCTTGACAAGAAGGACCAGCCGGGATCCCTTAGCGCCGACGAGAAAGATATACTCGTTGCCGACACGGTCGAGACCTATCAGAAGTATTTCCATGAGCATGCCGGTGACATCGTGGACTGGTGCAACACCAGATGCGCGGCCAAGATGGCAAAAGCCTCGGAAAACGGCGCACAGATCCAAGCTGCGGACTGTGCGGCCGCGGTTCATACGATGGTTTCTGCCGCCGATCTTCTGGCTGATCCCGAGTTGCACCTGCAGTCACAGGCTCTGAGCGGCTTCAACGCCGCAGTTCTGATGAACCGTCAGACCCTGCAATTGCCCGTCGCCGATCCGCTGGCTTTTCCGGATTACCGCAACTTCACCGAACAGGTTGTTCGTGACGCAGTTGCAGACCAGAACCAGGTGGCGCCGGAACCGCTGTTCGATTTTCAACCCATTCGCACGGGAAACCTGGAACTGGCGCGCTTGCGGCTAATGGACACCTTTGGCCAAGTTCACTCCTTGCGACCAACACAAGTGCTTCCCTCCACGCGGATGGCGATCGAACTCGGCGGAATCGGTGTCGTTGCCGCCAAGAATTTCGCAGCCAACACGCGTCCATTTCCGCTGGCTGTCGGCCCTGAACGATCTTCAGCAGACCAACTCCCACGCCTTGACCAGCCCCGTCTGCGGCTGGGTCGTGGCCAACCGTCTGGACAACAGCCTGATGATCTACGACGCCGATGGCATGCCGTTGGGCTACGTGGACGCAACGGGTCGGTGGCGCACACCGCCTGGGCGACGCGGCCCATCCTGCCCGACGACATTCCCAATCCCCACCTGGCCCGCATGGTCCGCTGGATTTGCAATTCCGCCCGCAAGCTGGATAACGAACTGCTGTTGGGGGTCCACGGCACACCGCCGTCCGCTGACGAAGCCGCGACGCAGTTCCTCCAGGATTTGATGGAAGTGATTGACAGCGCGCTCCAGAACATCGAGCCCCAGAGCTTTCGCCAGCACGAAGCCCGCGCCTTGTTGATAAGTCGTCCCCTGGCGCTGGTGCACGCCGTGGTTGATCTCCAGATGTCTGGTCCGACCGTCACGCAACGCAGCTGGGAGTCGCTCCGTCGCCGCCTGCTCGGACAGCCCCCCGATACCGACCAATACCCCAACGTCGAGTTCCCGGTCCGCATCGGCGAGTACATGCAACTGAACGACGGCGTGGTCGGCTACTGGCTGGAGAGTGCGGGCCGGTATCTCAGCCATTATGCCTTCACGCCGGACAACCTGGAGCAAATCAAGAAAGCGGAACAATTCCAGGCCCTAACCTCGGCTCAGCGGGAAAAGCTGGGGGTGTTGGTCAACCAGTCGTGGTTCGGCGCCGAAGCATTCCTTGCGGAGCTGCAGGCCATGCTCGAGGAATTCGGAATCGTGCTGGCTGACGACGAGTTTGCACAACTCCGGCCACTGCTCTTGGACGTAATCCGCCAGGGCGAATTCCTGGCGCCGCAGAGCAACTCGACGGACGCGCTGAACGCGGATTCCAACTTCGTTATCAGCCGCCAGGGAGGACCGGCGCTGAACTTCCACCAGTCTCTGGCGGCGCCGCCCCAGGTGGTGTCCATCCTGATGGATCCCGCGGGTTGGTTCACTGCACAACCGGTGTTCTGCCGACCAAGGCCCTGACTATTCCATCGGAGCATTTCACGCGAGCCTTAAAGAACCTGAACATCACCTTCTTGTCTGCCCCTGTGCTCACCGAGCCTGGGCGCATCAACATTCCGTTGCCAGCCGAGCCCGGATTTGGCTGGTCGTGGCTGCAACAAGACGGATCGCAATGGACGGAAATCACGACGACCCCGATAGTTCCTCGGCAAGCGGTCCTTGACGCCTTCGCGGATGGTGAGATGGTGTGGGACACACTGATCTCAATGGGTTGGTTGTTACCTGTGCCCGACCACCCAGACTGGGCCGTGTTACCAACCAATAAAGACAAGCGCCAAGCACTGCCGTGGGACAACTCAAAAGTCCGCGACATCCAGCATGCCCTGGACGTGTCCCAGCAGGTGCTCGGCCAGGCACCCGAGGAAGCCCGTTTCGGACCGACCCAGGAGATCCGCGAGGGCTGGCTGCAACTGACGCCGCAGTAGGAATCCATTACCCGCAAACATACAGGAGACTTTACGATGCCCACGAACACACCTTTACCCGAAGCCACATTTCCAATCGATTTTCGGTTGCTCAATCAACAAGGCCAGCGTGTGTTGTACACGCGAATGCTGACCCAGAGCCTGGACCTGGAATTGCGCAATACCTCTCGTGGCGATGTGACTCTGGTCAAGCCCGGGCAGTCCGAACCGTCCACTCCGGAGGAAAACAAGACGTGGTGCCAGGACAATCACAGTTTCTACATCACGTTTCGTCAAGGCACGCTATGGACCCCCGAGTTGCTCCAACTGGCCGGCACTTCGGCCGCCGACTGGCTGTTGGTTCACGACGAGTGGCGCACGGATCTCGACGGCTACTTCCTGCTGCTCACGAAGGCGGAGCCAGTTGTGATCAAGCCCGGAGCAAGCACCACTCTGAGACTATCGGGGGTTCAGGTGGATGGTCGCGGCGGATCGCGCAGCACCCAGGTCGAGTGCCACTACAAGAACCTCCAGTTGGCCGGCTCGGATGTTCCGCTGATCGGTAGCCGCCTGCATTACCTGGCGATCATGGACGAGCTGCCGTCGCAGGATCCGGGCCACGCCCCGGTGCGGATTGACTGGGTCGGTTCCAATACCGTGCTCAACGACGGACAATCCGTAACCCTGACGCTGCGCCTGCGAAACGAGTCTCTCGAACCCGCCGCGGGATCGCTGAGGCTGACCTCAAACTCAACCATCACCCTAGAATTCCCCGCCGACGATACAAACCCATGGGCTTTGATCAAAGCGACCGGTGCCAGCGTCGGGTGTGAGGCCACCAATTGGGAGGACGCATCCAAGGCGGATACGAGCGTGACCGACGGGCTTCTGACTCGGCAGTTGAAGTACACTGGTCAGGCCGACCTCAAACCTGGCGATTCGATTGATATCACCATCACGCTCAGTTCATCTGTCCCCAACGGCACGGCCTGGGTGACGGTCAGCTACAGCGGGTTCGAACACCTTGCCGATACCGTGCGGCTCCCCGTTCTGAAAACGCCACTGGTGATTCCCACCGGAAAAGATAACGCCAGTTCCCGAGGCGTCGGCATCGGCACAACCAATCCCGGTCAGTATCGTCTGCAGGTGGCGGGCGGGCCGGTCCAACTGGATGGAACCCTGACTGTCAGTGGTACATCCACTTTTCAGGATAATGTCACTATCAACCCTGGCAAAAGCCTGAAGGTGGGTGGCATGATCCGCAGCGTGTCCTCCCCCGGGGCCACGCTTGCCGGCATGGAGATGATCGATGGAAGCACCGTAACCCGAGGTGTAATTGGCGTTGCTTATGGCCCGGGAAATTTCAGTAACGACGCAGTCGCCGGCAACGTCATCGTCCGTGCTGATACCGGGAAGCTGCTGTTACAGAGCGGCGACGGTTCTTCCGCTATTGCCATCTCCACCGGCAACAACGTCGGCGTCGGCACTCCCGATCCTGGGCAAAATCGCCTGCGGGTGACTGGCGGGCCGGTCCAACTGGATGGAAACCTGACTGTCAGAGGAGCATCCACTTTTGAGGATAATGTCACAATCGGCGCAAGTAGAGAACTCCTTTTTTCCGATAACGGGCAAATCAGAAGCTTCGACAATCGGCATCGGATCCTCTTCCGACGGTCGGACAATGAGAATACACTCGAATTGCGAGAGTTTGGGAAGATTGTCTTTTCCCCTGGAGCAGAGGAAGGAGAGGCAACGTCACAGGTAGTTATGCTTTCCAACGGCAACGTCGGCATTGGGACGCCAGGCCCCGCCACCAAGCTGGAAGTCAACGGTAGCTTGACAGTTGGGGACCACTCCGGCGATCACATCCTCATAGGGGGGCCTGATGTTTTCTGCCAAATCCAAGCATATAAGGGCGCAGCGCCGTCAGATATGGCCCTAAATAGTTGGCCCGGCTCCAAGGTTGAAATCGGCAGCTGGTACGACAGCGAACTTGTAAAGGATCCAAAACTCACGATTTACGGAGTTACAAGAATTCAACATGCATTCACTTACTGTGACTTGTTCATGGCCGTCACAGGCGAAACCGACAACTACACAAACCCGGACGGTAATCTGCAATTTGTGCTACAAAATGGTGCTGGAGGGTATCTTTCTAGTCAAGGGTCTGGCTTTCAGGTTACGTCCGATGGTAGACTGAAGAAAGATATCACTAGCTTAAGCGGGCTCTTGTCCCAAGCGCTAGAACTCCGCGCAGTCTCTTTTCGGCTTAAAACCAGCTCAAATGAAAGTCCTAAGGTTCTGGGCTTTATTGCCCAGGAAGTAGAGGCACTTTTTCCCGAGGTAGTGGGTGAGGGCAGTAATGGGTTCAAAACCCTGAGCTATGACGGGATCATCTCGATCGCCATCGGTGCCATCCAGGAACTCAACCAGAAGCTAGAAGAAAAGCTCGCGGAGAAGAATCGAGAGCTTGCCGCGTTGACAGAGCGCATGCATGAATTGGAAGCCTGGCAGGCATCGACTGGAATCCGTCTCGCCGCTCAATAGAAATCTGTAGCCGCCGTTTGACACGGCATTACCAGATGCATCCGAAATCCCCACGCGAGGACACAAATGGACACAACCCGAGAAACCATACAGTTGCGCTTGCAGGCGCTCAAGACGGAGTTTGAGACCGGCCAGAAAATGCTCGCCGACCTGGAAGCGAAACAGGCAAGCTTGCAGCAAACACTGCTGCGCATCAGCGGCGCGATTCAGGTGTTGGAGGAACTGCTGGGGGAGGGGACGGCAGCCGGAGACACCGGCGCTGCACCACCCGAAGCGCCCGCAGCAACGGGTTAAGGAGGGATAGTCCGGAAACGGCGCCTCTGTCGCAGCGCGTTGCCTGGGCCGGCCACGGCAGCGCGTCCAGGCGGTGCAATCTGGATGAAGCCATCTTCAGTCTACGGAAATAGCTGCTCAGGTTAGCAACCATGTAAAGGGCGAAGGGATTGGTGCGCCGCGCACCTGGCCAGTGCTGATGGTAGCGCAGCAGTGGTCACCAGCAGCACAACCGTCGCGCCGCCAGCATCCCCTGCCGACAGGCTGAGAGTCGCGTCAGGCGCGGATGAGCGTGATCGTGCGCCCGGCCGGCGTCGAGGCAGGCTCAGCCGTGGTGCGTTTGGCAATGGGCAGCTGGCCGCTGCGCCGGTCGAAGAGCCAGCCAGCCGCTGGGCAGGCCGAGCCCGTCCAGATAGGCGTCGAGTTGCGCCAGCCCCTCAGCCAGAGGGTCCTCCTCGCCATCGCGCCACACCTTGAGTTCGATCCCCAGCGTCGCCGGCTCTGGCCCGCCGTAGCGCAGGCAGAGGTCCATGCGCCGCGTGCCGATGGCGTACTCGCGGTCGAGCGTGCCATTGCCGTTCACCACCCGGTGCAGAAAAGCCATCATCACCAGCTGCGGCGCCACTTCGTGATAGTGCACGCTGCCCAGCAGTGGCTGGCCATGTTGGCGCCAGAAGGCGAGAAACGCATCGAGCAGCTTGCCGGCGTCCAGGCTGCCATTGGGTTTGAGCCAGGTCGGGCTGATGTGCGGCAGCGAATCCTGCGGGCTATTGGCCAACACGCGTGGGATGACTTCGCGATAGATCGGGTTGGCAATCACGAGACCGCCCGCCGGGTCACGCCGCGCCAGGCCCAGATCGACGACAAACTGGCGGTCATCCGCTGGCAGGTCGCCTAGCGCGGCGATCCGGCGCCTGAGCAACTCCTTGCTACCTGACCGCCTTGCCGATCGAGAAGTAAGTCCCTTGCGAAATGGCATTCGGTATGGTAAAATCGCGTTCAATGCGAAGTTTGAGTGCAAAAGGAACAATCATGCCCAATCCCATACCCCAAACCGTACCGATTAGTGAGTTGCGGCGCCAGCAAGATAAGATCCTCAAAATGGCCAAATCGGCGCCAGTTGTATTGATGAGCCGCAGTGAACCAGCTGCTGTACTGGTCTCGCCCCAAGAGTGGAACCAGATTGTCAATCGGCTCAAACAGCTCGAAGCATTGCACGAGGCGCGGCGCAATATTGCGCAAAACGATGCAAATCGCAGTTGGGTCTCCAGTGCAGAAATGCGCAAAAGAATGCAGAAAAGAGGCGTAGATGTGGGAAGTCTGGTACGGCCTTGAAGCTGCGAATTATTTGAATGACAATGGCGAGCTCGTTGCCGATCTTTTTTTCGCCATGGAGGCGCTGGCAGAAAGCGCAGGTTGGCCCCAAAACGGCGACTACCAGCAGATAGATGAACTGATCCTCTGGCAAATCCTTAGTCACCTTGTGATCTATCAGCGCCTCGAAAACGAGCAAATCGTCCAAATCGCGATCATCAAACCCAACTAAGTGGCCGCCCCCGGCTTCATCACCCGTCACTTCTTAAGTTAGGAACTGGCCGATAGGAGCCTGGCACCCGGAACCCTAGCGCTGGGTGCGTTTGCCTACACGGATCACCATCGACGGCAATGCGGGCATGGGCGTGGTTCGCGGCATCGTTATCAGCCATGGCATCCCGCTCAGCGTGACAGCGACTTGCGTCACCGGCAGCACAACTGGTCGCGCCAGCGGCACGCGTGCCGCGGCGGGCAGCATGTAGTGAATGTCGGGCTTGCACGGTCCGGCAACATTGAAGCGGCGTGGCATGGCGTCCTACTTCCGATTTTCGTTGACGGTCTGGTCGGGTAACTTTGGGATAATGCGAATCACGTCGTCGTCTTGGAGAATTATACCACACCTGCGCTAGATCATCGTCACCACCCGCTGCGCCTGCTCCGTGTTGATCGCCCAACCTAGCCGCCGCAAGCCGGCCTCGACCGCCTGCGGCACGGTAGCGAAGCGTTCGACCCGACCGACCACGGGTTGCGCGATGTCCAGGTGCCCGATGGCGTCTACCGGCAGTCGCGCCAGTACGATCGTACAGTGTGAGAGCGTGATCGAACTCAACAGCGCGCTCGACCGCGCTCAGGTCGCGGCGTCCTACCTCGCCGGCAGGTCCCAGGTCGAGCACCACCCAGCGCGGGCTGTGGACGCGCTTCAGGTCGCCCAGTTCCAACCGCAGCGCATCGGTCTGGATGCCCCCAACCGCCCAATGAAACGGCACGATCATCACGCCCCGCACCACGGTCAACGGCTCGCCCAGGATCTCACGCTCGTTCGCCTCCGGCTGCAGGGATCGGCCTTCGATCCAAGCGGTGAGCCAGATGCTTGCCACTGTGACCACGGCCAGAACACCTAACGCCCGCAGATCCAGGGTCACCTGCTCGCCAGTGCGGATCAGTTGGAAGGCAGCCGCGGCGACGATGATGGTGGTGATGCCCGCCATTTGCCACAGAAACTTGCGCCGGCCCAACACAAAGCCTGCGCCGGCCGCCACCAGAGGAAACAACACCCACAGCGCAAGTCCGGCGCCCTGGATGGCAAACGGCGCCAGAGCCAAGAGAACCGCCGTGATCGTGAGCGTGCCGAAGGTCAACAGCGCCGGTCTGCGCTTCACAAAGCGCAGATAGGGCGCCAAGAGCACCAGATCAATCGCCGGGGCCAGCAAGAAACAGCAAAGGCGCGCCGCTGAGGTACAACGCAGCGCCCAAAAGGATATCGAAAACCAACTTTGCGCGGGCCAGCAAGTTGGCTCGACCTGCGACAACATAGCTTGGAAGGGACATAGATTTACTCGATGAGTTTTCGACGGAGATGATGCCAGATCCATGGCGTCCCGTATTGTACTGCAAGAAAGCTTAGGGGAGGAATCAGGCCAGCCGCAGCATCAACAACCGGTTGTTGCCCCTTCCCCGGCCTATGTTATAATAGCCGTGGCCAGGGCGTATCGAGGCCGTTCGCAGGCGGCCCGCTCGCCAATCACTCGCCACCGAAAGCGTACGCACCCAAATGGACACTCCCCCCGATCCTCGCTACGTCCCACCCACCTACAACCCTGCCGACTACGACCGCCCCTCGGTGACGGTTGACGTCGTCCTGTACGCCTTTCGCGAACATGACCTGAAGGTGCTGCTGGTGCGGCGCAAAAAGGGCCCTACGAGGGCTATTGGGCCATCCCCGGCGGCTTCGTCCAGAACGACGAGACGCTGGAGACGGCCGCGCAGCGCGAGCTCACGAGGAGACCGCAGTCAGCGGCGTTTACCTGGAGCAGCTCTACACCTTCGGCGATCCCGACCGCGATCCCCGCACCGGGTCATCAGTGTGGCCTATTTTGCCCTGGTCGGCGCGGACCAGGCTCACCACGTCCGCGGGGGCGACGACGCGGCCGAGGCCCGCTGGTGGTCGATGTACGACCTGCCGGAGCTGGCCTTCGACCACGAGCGCATCGTACACTACGCCCTGCAGCGGTTGCGCTGGAAGCTCGAGTACACTGCGCTGGGCTTCCTCCTCCTGCCCGAGACCTTCACCCTCAGCGAGCTGCAGGCGGTCTACGAGACGGTGCTGCACGAGAAGCTGGACAAACGCAATTTCCGTCGCAAAATCCTGGCCGCGGACGTGCTCGAAGAGACCGGCGGCTACCTCGAAGGCGGCCCACATCGCCCAGCCAAGCTCTATCGCTTCACCGCCGCCGCCATCGAACTCGAACAAGCCCGAAGGCGCTTTCCGTGATCAGCCTCGCCGACGATCTGCGCCGTGCCGGGGTCGGCGACGTGCGCTTTGATCCCGCTCACCGCATCCTATACAGCACCGACGCCAGCATCTACCAGGTGGAGCCCATCGGCGTGGTCATTCCGCGCACGGTCGAGGAAATCATCGCCACGGTGACGGTCTGCGCGCAGCAGGGTGTGCCCGTCCTGCCGCGCGGCGCCGGCACCAGCCTGGCCGGGCAGACGGTGGGCCGGGCCGTGGTTGTAGACACCAGCAAACACCTGGACCGGATCGTGCAGATCGATCCGGAGGCGGGCTGGGTGCGGTGCCAGCCGGGCGTCGTGCTGGACCATCTCAACGCCGCGCTGCGGCCGCACGGCCTGATGCTCGGCCCGGATCCGGCCAGCGGCAGCCGCGCCACGGTCGGCGGCACGGTCGGCAACAACGGCACCGGCGCGCACTCAATTCTGTACGGCATGATCGCCGACAACGTGTTGGCGACCCAGGCGGTGCTGGCAGACGGCAGCATGGTCACGTTCGACGACACGTTTTTCGATCGCCCTCCTGCCGGAGCCGGCCAGATCGCCGTGCAGCTCCGCCGCATCCTGGACGAATACGGCGACGACATCCGCCGCGATTTTCCCCGCCACTGGCGCCGCGCCAGCGGCTACAACCTCGACAAGCTGCTCGCAGCCGATCGTCCCAACCCCGCCCAGCTCATCGCCGGCTCCGAAGGCACGCTGGCCTTTATGACCGAGGTCACACTCAAGGTCGTGCCGCGGCCCAGGCGCACGGTGCTGGGCATCGTGCACTTCGACGACCTGGTGGCACGCGGCCGAGGCCACGCCGCCTTTGCTCGAGCTGCAACCCTCGGCCGTGGAGCTGATGGACAAGGTGCTGCTGGACCTGTGCCGCCAACAGCCGGAGTACGCGCGGCGGCTGACCTTCGTCGAGGGCGACCCGGCCTGCGTGCTGGCGGTCGAGTTCTACGTCGAGAGCGAGGCCGAAGGCCAGGCCAGGCTGAACGGCCTGCGTTCACAGTTGGCGGCGCACGGCTTCCGCGGCGTAGTCGTCCCGTTGCTCGATCCGGCCGGCCAGGCCAACGCCTGGTCGGTACGCAAGGCGGGGCTCAGCCTGCTGCTCAGCCAACGCGGCGACGTCAAGCCAGCAGGATTTATGGAGGATGTGGCCGTGCCGCCGGAGCATCTGGCGGACTACGTCCGCAACGTGCAGCAGATGTTCGCCGAGTACGGCAAGCAGGCGGCGTTCTACGCCCATGCCAGCGCCGGCTGTCTGCACATCCGGCCGATGCTCAACCTCAAGACCGCCGCCGACATCGCAGTGATGGATGCCATGCAAAGCCAGTCTGCTGGAGCTGATCCGGCCGGTCGGCGGCGTGTTCAGCGGCGAGCACGGCGACGGCCTCAAGCTGACCCATCTGAACCGCCAGCTCTTTGGCGAACGGGTGACGCAGGCGTTTGCCGAGGTCAAGCTGGCTTTCGATCCACAGAACATCTTCAATCCGGGCAAGAAAGTGCCGGAGGAGGTGTTGGAACAGGGTGAAGGAGAGCCGAGAGAAGGGAGCCACCGGAGCAGGAAGTGCGGCAGACGTGGGAGCGGCGGCTCATACCACCGACCCGTCGCAGCTGCGCTATGGCCCGGCCTATCACACCATCGACTTCCGGCCCGTTTTCGATTGGTCGGCTGACGGCGGCTTTGCCCGCGCGGTCGAGATGTGCAACGGCTCCGGCGACTGCCGCAAGGCCAGCGGGGTGATGTGCCCGTCGTTCCAGGCCACTCGCGAGGAGGAACACAGCACCCGCGGCCGCGCCAACCTGCTGCGGGCCGCGCTCTCCGGCCAGCTCGGCGCCGAGGCGTGGACCGATCCGGCCGTCGACGATGCGCTCGACCTCTGCCTGGGCTGCAAGGCCTGCAAGACCGAGTGCCCCTCCTCGGTGGACATGGCGAAGATCAAGGCGGAGGTGCTGGCCCAGCGCTATGCCCGCCAGGGTGTGCCGCTGCGCGCCCGCCTCTTCGGACACATCCACACGCTCAACCGGCTGGCCGCGCCGGTCGCGCCCCTGGCCAACGCCGCGCTGCGCACGGCCCCAGCCCGCAGCCTGGTGCAGCGAGTGACCGGGCTGCACCCTTCACGCGACCCTGCCGCCCTTCGCAAGCCCCACGTTTAGCGCATGGTTTGCGCGCAGGGCATCGCCGGAGCAGCGGATGTGGGGTCGAAGGGGCAGGTCGTGTTGTTTCCGGACACCTTCATGACGTTCAACTATCCGAAAATCGGGATAGCGGCCGTGCAGGTGCTGGAGGCCGCCGGTTTCGAGGTGCGCCTGGCCGAGCGCGTCTGCTGCGGCCGGCCGATGCTCAGCCAGGGCCTGGTCGAGGATGCCCGCCGCAACGCGGTCAAGAACGTCGATCTGCTTTATCCGCTGGCCGCGCAAGGGCTGCCGATTCTGGTCTGCGAGCCGAGCTGCGCGTCGGCGTTTCACGAGGAATACTTCGACCTGTTGCCGGGCGACGCGCGCGTGGCCGTGCTGGCCGGCCAGGTATACCTGATCGACGACTGGCTGGCCGAGCAACTGGCCGGCGGTCTTGCAGCTGCCCTTGCGCTTCGATGCCGCGCCAGGTTCTCTTTCACGGCCACTGCCACCAGAAGGCCGGCGCCGGCACGGCCGGCTCGCTGGCAGCCCTGCGGGCCGTGCCGGGCCAACAGGTCAGCCTGATCGACGCCGGCTGCTGCGGCATGGCCGGCGCATTCGGCTACACCGCCGACCACTACGCCGTCTCCGAGGCCATCGCGCGTGACCGTCTGGTGCCGGCTATCGAGGCTGCACCCGATGCGCTCGTCTGCGCCGACGGCGCCAGCTGCCGCCAGCAGATCGAGCACTTTACCGGCCGGCCTGTCATCCACGTGGTCGAGGTCCTGGCGCAGGCACTCGATGCATAGATGTCCCATTTGCAGGACAGCCGCTCACGCATTGCGTCCCTTCGCGGCGAACCTCCGGAGGATAACCTTGCGACAGGCAGCTTAGGTCGCAAAGGGCCTGCTGGCCGGAGAAGGCGGACGGCGGTTCGTCGTATTGATAGCGCGCAGACATGATTTATGTCATATCGCATCGCGCGCGGTTGGTGATATAATGAAGGCCAAGCATGAACCCGATCTCGGCCTTCTTCGTCCGCAACATCATCGTCGTCTTCTTCTTCTACGGCCTGGCCTTCTTCGCCATGGGCCTGGCCCTGGCGCTTGCCAACCGCCGTTCGTCCGAGTTCCGCTATGCACTGGCCATCGTTCCGCTGGCCGCGTTCGGCCTGCTCCACGGTATCCACGAATGGGTGGAGATGTTTCAGAAGATCGCGGCGCTCAGCACCGGCTATGCCCCGACCCTTTGGTACGAAATGGTGCGGCTTGCGCTCCTGGTGGCGTCGTTTCTGATGCTGCTGGCCTTTGGCTTCACCCTGCTTAGCCCGGCCGGCAGCCCACGACGGCGCATCTGGCTGCCGGTGGCGGCGATGCTGGGGCTGTGGCTGCTGGCGATTCTCGCCGTTACCTGCTCACGAAGCCGACGCCGACGACTCTCGTGGCGGAGGCCGACGCGCTGGCGCGTTACAGCCTGGGCATCCCGGCCGCGGTGCTGGGCGCCTGGGCCTTGATGGCCCAACAGCGTACGTTCCGCGAACATGCCATGCCCCAGTTTGGCCGCGACCTGGTATGGGCGACGACGGCTTTGGTGCTGTACGGCGTCATTGGGCAGATGTTCGTCCGCAAGACGCCGCTGGCGCCGTCGAACGTGATCAACAGCACGCTGTTCCTGCAATGGTTCGGCATCCCCGTGCAGCTCTTTCGTGCCTTCACGGCGGCCATCATGGCGGTGTTCATGATGCGGGCGCTCAACGCCTTCGATCTGGAAAGCCAGCGCCGGTTGGAGGACGCCAATCAAGCCCGCCTGAACGCGCTCAACCAGGTGGTCACCGCGCAGGAAGCCGAGCGCCAACGCATCGCCCGCGAGCTGCACGATGCCACCGGCCAGTCGCTGACCGCCATCGGCCTGGGGCTGCGCGGGCTGGAGACCCGGCTCGAAAACGAGGACGAGCCGGACGGTGCGCTCGTCGGACAGGTGCGAGAAATCAAGTCGTTCAGCACCAACGCGCTGGGCGAGCTGAAGGACATCATCGCGGACCTGCGGCCTGCTATCCTGGACGACATGGGGCTGGCCGCGGCGCTGAAGTGGTACGTGCAGGCCTACGAGAAGCGCCGTTCGATCCCGTCCACCTTCGTGTTGCAGGGCACGCCGTTGCGGCTGCCTTCGGAGATCGAGACCGTGCTGTTTCGCATCAACCAGGAGGCGTTGACAAACATCGCCAAGCATGCCGCCGCGGCCCACGTGACCGTGACGCTTGCCTTCCAGCCTCCCAGGTTCGCCTGGTCGTCGAGGACGACGGACGAGGCTTTAGCCCGGAGCAGGCGCTGCAGCGCACCAAACCCGCCGCCGGCTGGGGCCTGTTGGGCATGAAAGAGCGCGCATCGCTGATCGGCGGGCACGTGGAGATCGACTCGACGCCAGGAAAGGGCACCCACATAACGGCCTTCGGTGCCGTTAGGAGCGAGATGATGGCAGAGAAAGCGACGATCCGGCTGCTGCTGGTGGACGACCACGAGATCGTGCGCGCCGGGCTGCGCATGCTGTTCATGGCCGAGCCAGACGTGACGATCGCCGGCGAGGCAAGCAGCGGTGAAGACGCCGTGGCCGCCGTGGAGGCGCTGCACCCCGACGTGGTGCTGATGGACGTGGCGATGCCGGGCATCGGCGGCATCGAGGCCACCCGGCGCATCAAAGCAGCCCATCCCGAGGTGGCCGTGCTGGCCTTGACCATGCACGAAGACGCCGAGTACTTCTTCGAGATGCTGGCCGGCGGCGCATCCGGCTACGTGCCCAAGCGCGCGGCGCCCGACGATCTGATGTCCGCCATCCGCATCGTGCGCCAGGGCGATGTCTACATCTACCCCTCGCTGGCCAAGCTGCTGGTCAAGGATTTTCTGCACCGCGCCGAGACCACCACCGGCCCGGTGGAAGAGGACTCTGACTCAACGCGAGCGCGAGGTGCTTACCTGCATCGCCGAAGGCTACTCCAACCGCGAGATCGCCGACGCCCTGGTGATCAGCGTCAAGACCGTCGACCGGCACCGAGAGAATATCATGCACAAGCTCAACCTGCATAACCGGGTCGAGCTGGTGAAATATGCGATCGAGAAAGGATTGATTACGGTCGGTTAGGGTGGCAAGTGTCAAGTGGCAGGTGGTCAAGTGTCAAGTGCCAGAGTGTCGAGCGACTTTGCGGGAACGCTGACAACCTGGCACTTGACACTGACACCTGCAACTCCCATGGGCCACTCCCCCATCGCCAAGATGGGGAAATCACCCGATTGATTCCGTCCCTGGAACGTGGTACGCTAAGGTTGAAAGCTTGGGCAATCCAAGCTTCGGCGACTACAGGGTGGTTCCCCTGGCACGGCTTGTGCGTGTCAGGGGAGGCGCCGATGAAGGATGCGTACCATGGAAGGCCAGACCAACGTTCTGCTGATCATTCTATTGTTCATCCTGCGGCTGGGAATTCCGGTGCTGGTCACTGTGGCGATCGCCTATGGGTTGCGCCGGCTCGATGCCAAGTGGCAGGCCGAGGCCGAGGCCGAGGCAAAGGCTCAGGCCAAGGTCGTTGCGCCTCCGGCGCCTCAGTCCCAAGCCTATCCGGAGCGGCAATGGCGCCGGCAACGGCATCAACATACCGGTGCGCCAGCCTTCCGCGTGGCAATGGCTGGCGGGCAGCCGTGCTGGAGCATCAAGGGCTGCAACGACTCGATGCGGGCCAACTGCGCAGCGTTCCATCAACCCAACATGCCCTGCTGGTCCGCCCGTCTGAACGCCGAGGGCCGGTTGCCGGCAGGATGCAAGGACTGCAAACTATACCAGCCTACCGCTCCAGTGTGGGCGGAACAAGGCTTGATTCTTCACTAAAAGGACCTGGCTAGTCATGACTTCGTAGTTTCGACCCGAAAGACCCATACGAAACTACGAAGTCGTTTGCGGGCGAATACCTCTAAGGAGACGATGCAACAAGGCTCGCTGCCACGCCTGCGGCGACACAGCCCCTGGCTGGTGCTGGCGCTCTCCGCCGCCATCATTCTCGGTACCCTTTCCCTGACGCTGCTCTGGCCGTCGGGGCGTTTGGCGTTGGGCGGCAGCGTCCCGCAAAGTGGATTGGAAACCATGCTGGGCACGTACCAGGGTCCTCAACAGTGTGCGGAGTGCCACCCGAACGAGTTTCACGACTGGTCGGGCACCACCCATGCCCAGGCCTCTTTTGATCCCATCTTTCAAGACTACTTGCAGCAGGCAGAGAAGCCTGGGGAATGCTTCGCTTGCCACACCACGGGGTATAACGCGGTCACCGGGCAGTTCGTCATGGCCGGTGTGACCTGCGAGGCGTGCCACGGCCCGTACCGGACAGAACACCCCGGCCAGAGCATGGCTATGGCCAAATCGGACCAGCTCTGCGGCGCCTGTCACAAAAGCACGGTGGCCGAGTGGCGCAGCAGTCGCCACGGCCAGGCCGGCATCGCCTGTGTGGCCTGTCACGAGGTGCACACGCAGAAGACGCGCACGGTCATGACCACCGACGCACTCTGCGCGGGCTGTCACCAGGAGAGTACGCAGGATGCAGTGCACCAGACGCACAAGCAGTCCGACGTGCGCTGCGTCGTCTGCCACCTGGCGCGGCCGGTTGACAACGTCAGCGGGCGCGTAGAAGGCCATGCCATCACTGGCCACTCCTTCGCTGTAGACTCCAACACCTGTACCCAATGCCACGACACACAGCCATAGCTTGGCGCACCGGCGCGGGGTGATCCAGTCCGTCTTATCCTGTTTGGCGCGGCATAGCTCCTGTGGTATAATCCCGCCGCAAGGCTGGCACGCGCCAACCTCCTTGAACCACGACGCCCACAGGAGCCAGAGTCATGGTCGAAGTCACGATCGATAGCGTACGAGTGAGCTTGATGTCCCAACACCGGGTGGTGGTGTTGAAGGAAGCCGACGGCGAGCGGTTCCTGCCCATCTGGATCGGCCCTTTCGAGGCCGACGCCATCACCATCGAGCTGCAGGGCGTTGAGGTTGCGCGGCCCCTGACCCACGACTTGCTCAAGTCGATGATCTACATGCTCGGCGGCGAAGTGACGCGGGTCGTCATCAACGACCTCAACAACGACACTTTCTATGCTCGTATCGTTCTGGACGTCGAAGGCGAGACGATGGAGGTAGACTCACGGCCTAGCGATGCGATTGCGTTGGCCGTGCGCTGTTCCGCCCCTGTGCTGGTGGCTGAGCACGTCATGGACAAAGCCTCCATTACGCCGGAGGCGGATTCGCGCGGCGCCGAGGAGAAGGAAGGCGAGCCCGCCGTGAACGAGGACCTCGACGTGTTCCGCGATTTCGTCGAAGGGCTGGACCTGGAGGGCCTGGGCGGGGATCTCTAACTAAATGCTGAGTGATGAGTGATGAGTGATGAATGCCGGGCCCGACCTCGAAAGGCCCCGGCGCAGACCCCTAACCCCTGACGGGTGCGAACGCGAAATTCTCATCGATTGACTAGACGCACGGCGAGGCGGAAGACGTCCTCGCCGTGCTTTGCCTTTATCCGCCAGTACTACACCCAGTTTGTGTGCTAGTGTCATGCTGAGACCCCGCATCCCGCGGGCGGTATTCGCAAACGAATGACATGGTATGTCATGAGTAGGGCCGCCGAAGCATCCCGCTTTGCACCAATCAAAGACCTGCCCTGAGCGTAACAAGGGGATGCTTCGGCGGCTCTCAGCATGGCAAGTAGGGTAGAAGTAGTACGAGTGAATTGGAGATAATCCTGTGGACAGCGGCTTTGACACGATGGCATCCACCCCGCGTGACCGCTTCGTGCCCGCCAATCCCGAGGCGGAACAGGCGGTGCTGGGCTCGGCGTTGATCGATCCCGACGCGATCATCAAGATCGCCGCCTTTCTCAAGGCGGGGGATTTCTATCAGGAGAAGAACGGCTGGATCTACCAGGCGATTCTCGACCTGCACGAGCGGCGCGAGCCGGCGGACTTCGTGACGGTTTGCGACGAGCTGGAGCGGCGACGGCAGCTTGACGAAGTAGGTGGCGCGGCCTACGTCATGGACCTGATCAACGCCGTGCCGACTTCGATCCACGTCGAGCACTACGCCCACATCGTCGAGCGCACCTCCGTGCTGCGTAAGCTGATCCGCGCCGCCGGCCAGATCGCCCAATTGGCCTACGAGGAGACCACCGACGACGTTGGCGAGGTGGTCGACCGCGCCGAACAGATCATCTTCGGCGTGGCCGAAGCGCGGGCAACAGCGCGACCTCTTGCCGGTGCGCACGATCATGGGCGACGTGATCGACCGCATCGACTACCTCTACCATCACCGAGGCGAAATCCTGGGCGTGCCAACCGGCTTCAAACTGCTGGATAAAATGCTGGGCGGCCTGCAGAAGAGCGACCTGGTCATCCTGGCCGCACGACCGGGCATGGGCAAGACGAGTCTGGCGATCTCGCTGGCGCAAAACGCGGCCCGCAAGTACGGCAAGCGGGTGGCGGTGTTCAGCCTGGAGATGTCCAACGAACAGTTGGTGCAGCGCATGCTCGCCGCCGAGACCGGCATCGACTCGCAGCGTTTGCGCCTGGGCGACATCCAGGGCGAGGACGAATGGCACCGGCTGATGGAGGCCGCCGGCGCGCTGTCCGAGGCGCCGATCTACATCGACGACACGCCGGCGGTCTCAACCCTGGAGCTGCGCACCAAAGCCCGCCGCCTGTACGCCGAGCACGACCTGGACCTGGTGGTGGTCGACTACTTGCAGCTCATGAACAGCTCGCGGCGCTCCGAGAACCGGGTGCAGGAGATCAGCGAGATCTCGCGCGGCCTCAAAGGCCTGGCACGCGAGCTGAACATCCCGGTGCTGGCGCTGAGCCAGTTGTCGCGCGCGGTGGAGAGCCGGCAGGACAAGCGGCCAATTCTATCAGATCTGCGAGAATCAGGCTGTCTGAGCGGCGAGTCGCTCGTGTACCTGCCGGACGAGGGCAGATACGTTCCAATCCGCGACCTGGTGGGCAAGACAGCTTTTCGCGTCACCAGTCTGAACACCGAAACCTGGAAACTCGAACCGGGCCTCGTCACAAATTCGTTCTGCACCGGCGTCAAGCCCGTGTATAGACTAACGACTCAGCTGGGCCGCACGATCCGGGCGACTGGCAATCACAAACTCCTTACGATCTCCGGGTGGAAACGACTGGACGATCTCTCAACTGAAGATCATGTTGCCCTGCCGCGCCTTCTGCCTGGTCCGGCCGCACAGACGATGAGTGATGCTGAACTAGCCTCTGCTTGGCCACCTGATCGGCGACGGATGCACGTTGCCTCGCCACGCCATCCAATACACGACCAGAGAACACGATCTGGCAGACATCGTCGCAGATCTAGCAACGCAAGTATTCGGTGATGAAGTAAGCCCGCGAGTTTACGAGGAACCGGGGCGAAGCTGGTATCAGGTCTTCATCCCAACTACCCGCCAAATAACCCATGGGGTTCGCAATCCCGTGTCAGAATGGCTGGACGAAATGGGCATCTTCGGCCTCCGCTCGCATGAAAAACACATTCCGTCCAAGGTGTTTGAACAGCCCGATCAGGCGATCGCGGTGTTCCTGCGACACCTTTGGTCAACCGACGGATGTGTCCGGATGAGGCAAACCCGAACTGGGCCCTTATCCTGCAATCTACTACGCTTCTAGCAGCGAAACCTTAGGGCGCGATGTCCAATCGCTGCTACTCCGGCTAGGCATAAACGCTCGACTTAAACGAATACCTCAAAACGGCAAAGGTCGCGATCAGTATCACGTCATCATCACAGGCCGACCAGACTTAGACTATTTCGTCGAGCGTGTCTCGGCTGTCGGGCAGTACAAGAAGTGCAGTCTCGCAGAAATACAAGGGCACATAGGTGACCGAAAAAGTAAATCGAACCGAGACATCATACCGATGGCATCCTGGGATCTCTACGCTGTGCCCGCCATGCAGGCAAACGGAACGCAAGTGCGAAGACCGCACTCGAAAGAAATCACTCGCGCCAAAGCGGCTCAAATTGCAGTTAGCACTGGGTCTTCGGTCTTAGCTCATCTTGCTCAAAGCGATGTCTATTGGGACAGCATAGCAAACATCGAACCTGACGGTGTCACGGATGTATATGATTTGACAGTCGACAAGAACCACGACTTCGTAGCAAATGATATTGTTATGTCAAATAGCATCGAGCAGGACGCGGACGTTGTCCTCTTCATCTACCGCGAGGAAATGTACGTCGAAGAGACCGACCGCCAGAACATCGCCGACGTGATCATATCCAAGCACCGCAACGGCCCCACCGGCATGGTCTCGCTCTTCTTCCGCAAGGAGCTGACCCAGTTCCGCGATTTGGAGATGAAGCGGGAGGAGTATTGAGTAGATTGGCTACCCACACCATGAAAGCATTCTCCGGCTTCCCCGCTGGCAAGCAGGCCGTGGCGAAGGTGCCGAATACCTTCTTCGCCGAACTGCTGCCGGCGATTGACGACCTGGCTGAACTCAAGGTCACCCTGTATTGCCTGTGGCTGCTCAACCACAAGCAGGGCGACCTGCGCTACACGCGCGTGGCCGAGATCGCGGCCGACGATCGCTTCATGGCCGGACTGGGCGGCGCGGCGGATGCGCAGGTCAACGCGCTGCGCCAGGGGCTGGAACGGGCCGAGGCGCGCGGCACGCTGCTGCGGGTGAAAGTGCGCCAATCCAGCGGCGACGAGGACTGGTATTTTCTGAACAGCGAGCACGGCCGCGGCGCCGTCGAGCGCATCCGGCGTGACGATCTGTACCAGGTGGCCGAGCCGCTGCCCGACGACATCAGCCTGCAGGCGCACCGGCCGCACATCTTCCAGCTGTACGAGCAGAACATCGGCCTGATCCAGCCGATGATCGCCGACGAGCTGCGCGACGCCGAACGTACCTTCCCGCAACCGTGGCTGGAGGATGCCTTTCGCATCGCCGCCGAGATGAACGTCCGGCATTGGAAATACGTTCGCACGATCCTGGAGCGCTGGGCCGCGGAAGGAAAAGACGATGGAACCGCTAAGCGAGATTCTGCAGAGGACGATAGCTACGAAGCCCTCAAGCGGAAGTACGTCCCATCCGGCTGGGAAGACATCATCGAGCACTAGCTCGGGGTCCGAAGCAGGCTCGGGCGGCCCCTCTGGGCGACCTCGCACCGAACAGCGCGAGCCGGGGCAGACCGCCGTGCTCGACGACGTCTGTCCGATCTGTAAGGGCCAGGGCTTTATCGTCAAAGATCTGCCGATCGGCCACCCCGACTTCGGCCGCGCCATCCCCTGCCAGCATCGCCGAGGCCGAGATTACCTCGCGCCGCCAGGCCGAGTTGACGCGCGGCAGCAACCTGTCGCAACTCAAGCACATGACTTTCGAGACCTTCATGCCAGACGGCGTCGGCATGAACGATGAGCATCGTCTCAATTTGCGACGCGCTTTCGAGAAGGCACGGTTGTATGCCGCCCATCCGGACGGTTGGCTGGTGCTCTCCGGCACCTACGGCTGCGGCAAGACCCATCTCGCGGTCGCGATCGCACACGAGGTGCTGAGACAGGGCGAAGCCGTCCTGTTCGTGGTCGTGCCGGACCTATTGGACCACCTGAGGGCCGCATTCGGCCCCAACTCGGAGACCAGCTTCGACGAGCGCTTCGAGACCGTGCGCACCGCGCCGCTGCTGATCCTGGACGACCTGGGCAGCCAAAGCGCTACCCCGTGGGCCAAGGAAAAGCTGTTCCAGATCCTCAACTACCGCTACGTGACCCGGCTGCCCACCGTGATCACCACCAACCTGCGGCTGACAGAGATCGAGGCGCGGCTGCGCTCGCGGCTGACCGATCCCGATCTTTCGACCGTGGTGCCGATCACCGCGCCCGATTTCCGCTCCAGCGGCGACCAAGGCGTCACCGAGTTGAGCACCCTGTCGCTGCACGCCGAGCAAACCTTCGAGGCCTTCGATCTGCGTCGGGACGAGCTGCCGGCCGAGGCAGCCAGCAGCCTGGGCCGCGCCAAAGCGCTGGCCGAGGCCTTTGCGGCCGACCCCCAAGGCTGGCTGGTGCTCAACGGGCCTTACGGCTGTGGCAAGACCCATCTGGCCGCGGCCGTTGCAAACCGCCGCATGAAGCTGCACAACGAGCGGGCGATGTTTGTCGTCGTGCCCGATTTTTTGGACTACCTGCGCGCCGCGTTCAACCCCAACAGCCCGACGTCGCTGGACGTTCGTTTCGACGAGGTGCGTCGCGCGCCGTTGTTGATCCTGGACGATTTGGGCACCGAGAGTGCAACACCGTGGGCCCGTGAGAAGCTCTTTCAACTGCTCAACTATCGCTCCGTCGCCCGCCTGCCCACGATCATCACCAGCAGCACCCAGGTCGAGAACATGGACGAACGCCTGGCCAGTCGCATGCAGGACACCAGCCGCTGCACCATCGTTTTGATCCTTGCGCCTAGCTACCGAGGAGGCAAGGCGCAGGTGGCAAGTCGCAAGGGGCAGGTGGCAGGTCGCAAGTCGCAGGGGGCAAGTAGCAGGTAGCAAGTTGCAGAGAGCAGGTAGCAGGGCAACCAGTTGGGTTTGACATCACGGTATGACTGCGGTTACACTGCCATCCATTATGAAGACCGCCATTTCGATACCCGATCCAATCCGCGAGGCTGCCGAACAGTTGGCGCATCAACTCGGCGTCACCCGCAGCGATCTCTACGCTTCGGCGGTTTCTTCCTTCGTCAAGCCTCACCCGGAAGATCAGATTACGGCCCAGTTGGACAACCTCTACGCGTCCGAGGAGTCGTTCCTGGATGCCGTGAGCACCCAGTTGCAGGCCCTGTCGGTGCTGCAGGAGAACTGGTAATGCAACGAGGATCCGTCTGGTGCGCTTCTATACCTGACGCCGTCGGGGCAACACCGACTTGCGCCTGGTTCTGTCACTCTGACTTCCAACATTCGGTACGGCTGTGAACTATGGTATAATCCCGTTCGTGTAAACGGCTCGTGGACGGATAGACCGTACCACCAGCTAGGGCCTTTGTGTAGCTCCCTTGTGTCGGGCAGGGCCTTGCAGGAGCTCATTTCTGAGTTCCTGTGAATCCCTTGAGCTCCTACGAGCTCGCACGAGCCTGCCACGAGGGGCTATTTCTTGACTGGCCCACACCACACACGAGGTAAAAACGCATGCGTCGCAACACAACCCTCTTTATTTTGATCGCTGCCCTGGTGCTTATCCTGACACCAGCCTGCGCCCTGGGCAACTTGATGTCGCGCGAAGAGGCCCCGCCGTCCACGCCCACGCGCACGCCGAAGCCGACCTTTACGCCGACGCCGCTCGACACGCCGACCCCTATCGTCGCACCGACTAACACGCCGACGGCTACCCCTGCCGAAACCGCTACGCCCGTGCCGACCAATACGCCCGAGGTACCACCTACGGAGACGCCGACCAACACGCCCGAGACAGCACGCGCGGTCATCAACAACCCGACCGTCAACGTGCGCAGCGGGCCCGGCACCAACTACTCGAACCTCGGCCAGGCGCGCAATGGCGAACGCTACGACATCACCGGTAAAAACGCCAGCGGAAACTGGTATCAGATCAACTTCAACGGCCAGACAGGTTGGGTAACGTCGCAGTATGTCGTCTTGGAAGGCGACCCGAACTCCGTCCAGGTAGCGGCTGCCATCCCACCCGCACCCGTGCAGCCAACACGGCCGCCTACGCCACGTCCCCAGCCAACGGCGCCTCCACCGCCAGCACAGCCGACTGCTCCACCGCAACCGCAGTACCGGTTTCAACTGGTCAGTGGCGTCGAGTCCTGCGAACCAAACTCCGGCACCACCTACTTCAACGGCTTTGTTCGTTTCAGAGATAACAGCCCGCACAACGGCGTGTGCGTTCACATCGCTTACTATGAACCGCGCAGCACCAAGTGCTCCGGTTGTGATGGTGTCGGCGACGGTGATCTGGGGCTTCTCCCCATTCGGCGGGCCAGCACCGGCCGGCACGCGAGTGGAGATATTCGTCGTTGAGTGCCCTGCCTCCATGCCAGCTGGCGGGCAGAATGCAGACACCGGTTTCGGTAACCTGACTCCGCAGTCTGAGAAATGGACCCGCACCATCAGCGCAAGCGAACAATGCACAGGCATTACGTTCGTTGGCGACTAGGCGCTAAATAGGTACGTGTATCCCCGAAAGCATACGAGTTCTTGGGGATCACGCCCTTCAAGACGATGAACCGCAAGCGGTGGTTCGCTTTGACTGCAATTCTCACCAGCCTGCTCCTCGTGAGCGGGCTGGTTGTTTTTGTTGGACTGTCGCAGCTTGGCCAACCGAACCAGTGGTTGTTCAACCTCACCGGAGAAGAGGCGCTGCTGCCGCAGCTCAAGGGCCTCTCCGACCTGGCGGCCGGTGCAATGCGGCCGCGGCTGCAAACCGACGACATGGCGCCGATCGCCCATGCCGGCGTCAACCCCCTCGGAGTCAACGTCTTTCTGGAGCAGGAGGTCGACCCGGCCAAACGCGAACAGGTCGTGCGCATGGCCGGCGAGGCCGGCTTCCACTGGCTGCGCCAGGAATTCCCCTGGGAGGACATCGAGATCCACGGCAAAGGCGATTTCGAGGATCGCCGCAACACGCCGGCCAGGTCAGCCTGGGAGAAGTACGACCAAATCGTCGACCTGGCCGAGACCTATGATATGGAGCTGATCGTCAGGCTCAGCAACCCGCCGAGCTGGTCCCGAGCCGACGGCGACGCCCGTGGCACCTTTGCGCCGCCGGACAACTTGAACGACTATGGCGACTTCGTGGCCGCCGTGGTGGAGCGCTACAAGGGGCGAGTCCACACCTATCAAATCTGGAACGAGCCGAATATCTATCCGGAATGGGGCGAGATGCCGGTCAGCCCGGAGCGGTACACCGAGCTGCTCAAGATCGCAGCCACGCGCGCCCGTGAGATCGACCCTAACGTGGTGATTGTTTCCGGCGCGCTGGCCAGCACGATCGACCTGGACGGCATCAGCGTGCCGGGGCGCAACTTCAACGACCTCATGTACCTGCAGCGCATGTACGATGCCGGCGCGGCGCCCTACTTCGACGTCCTGGCCATGCAAGGCTACGGCCTGTGGTCGGGACCGACCGACCGGCGCATGAACCCCCGTGTGATCAACTTCTCCCGGCCGCGCTTCGTCCGGGACGTCATGGTGCGCAACGGCGACGCAGCCAAGTCGATCTGGATCAGCGAGATGAACTGGAACGCCGTGCCCGACGAGATCGCCGATAAGCGCTACGGGCAGGTGACACCGGAACAGCAGGCCGCGTATCTCCCGATGGCCTACGAGCGGCTGCAGCGCGAGTGGCCGTGGCTGGGCGTAGCCAACACCTGGTTCCTCAAACGGGCCACCGACGAGTGGGAGCAGCAAGGCCAGCCGCAGGCCTATTTCCGCCTGCTGACGGCGGACTTCCAACCTCAGCCCGTGTACACGGCCATGAAACAGTACGCCGCCGCCTTGGTTCCCACGCTCTACAAGGGGTATCACCAGGAAGATCACTGGGCACTCCAGTACAAGGGCGACTGGGAGACCATCGCCGATGGCCAGGCGGTGGTCGGCCAGGTCAAGCGCAGCAAAGATCCCAAGGCCGAGCTGGCGTTTGACGTTCAGGGCAGCGACCTCATCCTGGTGGCGCCCAAGGGGCCGGGGTTGGGCCAGTGGATCGTCGAGATCGACGGCCGCGAGCGCGCCCGCATCAGCCTGGATGCACCGGCGGAGCAGCCGGCCCGCCGTCAGACCATCGTTCGCAACATGCCGGCCGATCAGCCCCATCATGTCGTCCTGCGGCCCGAGGTCGATGCATCTGGCCAGATCGCCGGCCCGGTGGCAGTGGACGGCTTTATCGTTCAGAGCCGCAACCTGGCGTGGGTCAACGGGTTGTACTGCCTGGTGACGCTGATCTTCTTGATGGTGATCGGCTTCATTTTCTATCTATGGCAGGCGAGCAAGCGCAATCTCCCCCAGCCCGCGGAAACAGTAGAATAGAACGCTCAGATGAGTAAATACTCTGTAAAATTAATCCTTGCGTGGTGTCACCCTTCGCCGAGCCTCAGGGTGACACCACGCAGAAACTAAGTAGAGCCTGGCTCGATACCAATGGGTCTTTCGCACCCTCTTCTTGACAGTTTCGCCACCACAGTATTCACAAATCTTTGTTATTCCTCAAGCGCATAAACGGTGATGCCATTTTAGCCGACTTGCGACTCCGAGGCAAGAACTTGCCCCTCACATCCCCCAAACCGTAATCCCCGCGCCACGATAGTGCTCCTCGCGCTCGAAAATCCTCTCCTCCCAGGCCTTGCCCGGCGTGCGGTCGAAGATCACCAGGTGGCCGTCGGTCGTGCCCGTGGTGTCCATGTAGGCCCAGGTTTGCTCCAGCCCCTCGACAATGGTCTGCTCCAGCGACTTGTACAGCACTTTCAGCTCGATCACAGTCCGCTGCACGCCTTGGGGATGGGCCAGATGACCAGCAAATCCGTCCGCCGCCGGCCCAGGCCGTACTCCCGCTCGACGCGGCCGCCGCCGTTGACGATGCGCTGCAAGAAGGCCTGCATCAGCAGCTGCGGGCCGGCCTCGCGGTACTCGAAGCGCTCGACCCAGCTTTCGGAATGTTCTCTGAAGAACTGCTGGAAAGCCGCCAGCAGCTTGGGCATGTCCAACCGGCCATCGGGGCGAGTATACCAGGCCGGCTCCTGGCTCATCGTCAGTTGGGTGGTGTAGGTCAGCGCTCTGGGGATGACTTCTCGATAGATGGGGTTGGCGATGCGCAGTTGGCCGTCTTTGACGACTAATCCCAGGTCGATCACATACTGCACGTCGTTCTCCGGCAACGACCCCGGCTCGGTTTGCCCTTCCAGCATCGGCTCGATCACACTGCGTACCCGCGGCTCTCTCAGCTTGTCCACCAACTGGTCCAGGTGCGTTTCCTGGCGCAGGATGAGGTGTTCCTTGGCTTCCTGCACCATCTCGGCCGTGATCGGCGCGCTGCGGTCCTTTGCAGCCGGCAGCTTAAAGCAGAGTCTCCCAGCCCAGCGCGTTCACCAGCCAGGGCTGGCCCCTGCGTCAGTTCCCACACCAAGTTCTAACGCCTCGGCGACAATTGGCTGTCCCGTCTCCGTCAGTATGCTGGCGATAGAGCAACTCGACTCTCCGGCCGATCGAAATCACCCATGCGCAGCGATTTGGCTTTGATATTGAAGGCGCTGCCGCCGGTGATGATGGCCTGGTCGCGCGTGGAGTGGATGCGGTAGTCCCGCACGTCGCGTACACCACACAGGATGATGCTCTGCGGAAACAGCGCCGGCCGCTTGGGGTAGCCCGCCCGCAACTGGCGCAGAACCGAGATCAGGGTGTCGCCGATCAGCGCGTCGATCTCGTCGATCATGAGCACCAACGGCTTGTCGCTCTGTTCGGCCCAGCGGGTCAGGACCTCAGTCAGCGCGGCGTATTCCCCATGTTCGGCCAGGACGCCGCTCCAGATCTGCTCCGGATAGGTGTCGTGCAGGTAGTCACGAGCCATGGAACCCAACCCCGCCAGAATGGCCTGCATGGCGCCGCGCACGTTTTCCCTGGCAGCCTGTGCCGGCTCGACGTTGACGTAGAGCGCGCGATACTGTCCTGCCTGGTTGATGTAGTCCATCAACGCCAGCAGATAGGTCGTCTTGCCCACCTGCCGCGGCGCGTGGAGCACGAAATAGCGCTCGCGGTCGATCAGCCCCAGCATGTCGTCGAGGTTGAAGCGCGTCAAAGGAGGAACACAGTAGTGCTTTTGGCAGTTGGTCGGCCCGGCGGTGTTGAAAAAGCGCATGACAAGCTCCATACTCTGGCAGGATTGCCGGTCGTAGGGCTTTGATTGACCCTGCCTCCATTATAAGCCAACTCGTGGCCGCTGGCAATCACCGTCCGGCGAACTTGACACCCACCCACTGATACCTTACACTGCTAACCGATGAATTCGCCCGCGCCTCGTCGCCGCAACCAAATCACCACAACCCTCCTGTGGCTCATCCTGCTGCTCGCAGCCGTGCTGCGTTTCTTCCGAATCGGCGCGCAGAGCCTGTGGGCCGACGAAGGCAACAGCGTCGCCATGGCCCAGCGCAGCCTGGCGGAGATCGCGACACGCGCGGCGGCTGATATCCACCCGCCGCTTTATTATTGGCTGCTCAGCCTGTGGACGAAGATCTTTGGCGATAGTGAAATCGCCATGCGCTCGCTGTCGGCGCTGTGGGGGCTGCTGTTGGTGTGGCTGGTCTATCAGATCGCCAGCCGGCTGTTCGACAAGCGGACCGCGCTGATTGCCGCCTTGTTTGCCGCCATCAACCCCTTCTTGATCGCCTACAGCCAGGAAGCGCGCATGTATGAACAGCTGGCCGCCCTGGCGGCGCTGCTGTTCTACGGCCTGGTGCGCTTCATCATGCACGAATCGATTGTCCTGCCCGCCGATGGCACCGGCAAGACGATCTCCTTCTCGGCCACGGCCACGGCAATTGTCGTCATCGCCTCGATCGCCGGGCTGTACACCCACTACACCTTCCCCATCATGCTGGGGGTAGCCACGCTGCTCTATCTGCTGTGGGTCTACAACTCGCGGCGGCGAGGCTTCGTCAGGATCCGGCTGATGCATTGGGGCTTGCTGCTGATCGGCATCGCCTTCTTCTACCTGCCCTGGATCGGTACGGCCTTCAAGCAACTCACCACCTGGCCGCGGAGCGGCGAGTCCGTCCCGCTGGGCGATGCCCTGAGTCAGATTTTACGCCTGTTGGCGCTAGGCCCCGTGACGAAGGTAGAGGCCAACAGCCTCTGGATGGCCATCTTCCTCCTGCTTCTGATCTTGGGCCTCTGGCCGTGGGTTCGAGCCAACGGCCGCCGCGCGCACTGGTTGAGCTGGGGCTTGCCGCTGTTCTGGCTGGCCACGCCGGTGGCAATGGTGCTGGTAGGCGGCCTTTACAAGGAGGCCTACCTCAAGTTCCTGCTCGTCGCCGTAGCACCTTTCTGTATCCTGATGGGCCGCGGTGTGACCGGCTTTATGGAGGCCCTACAGCGCGGCGCATGGTGGAAGCCGGGTCAAATGATGCGAGCCGCGAGCAGCAAACCGCCCGCGACAAACACCAGGGCAACGGCAAACAGAAACAACAAGACCAGAGGACAGGCCTCTGTTTCGGCCACCGCAGCGCCCGCCGCTGCTGTCACGAACCCCGTGGGAAAATGGCTGGCGTGGGCCTGGCTGGTTACGGCAGTGGTGCTGGTGTCGATTCCAACGGCGATGACGTTGAGGACGTACTATTTCGACCCGTCGGTGGCCCGCGATGATTACCGGAGCATGGCAAGGTACATCCAGGCCGTGGGCCGGCCCGGAAGATGCCATCCTCCTGAATGCACCGGGCCAACGCGAGGTCTTCGAGTACTATTACGACGGCGATCTGCCGATCTATGGCCTGCCGGAGCAGCGCCCACCCGATGCAACCGCGACGACCGCTCAGGTCAAGGAAATCGCAGCCAGCCATCCGCACTTGTACAGCCTGTTCTGGGCGACGGGCGAAAGCGACCCGGATGGCCTGGTGGAGGGCTGGCTCGACACCCACGCCTACAAAGCTGCCGACTCCTGGAAGGGAGACGTGCGCTTCGTGATCTACGCTACCCAACAGCCGACCAGCAACTGGCCGGTGCAGCCCATGGATGTGCTGCTGGGCGACCAGATCCGGCTCACCGGAAGCGCGCTGTCGTCGCAAGAGGTCGATTCTGGCGACGTGCTGCAGCTTCAGCTCAACTGGCAGGCCGAGCGTACGCCCGACGCCGACTACACGGTCTTCGTGCAACTGCTCGACGAGCGCGACCAGGTCATCGCCCAACACGATGCGCCGCCGGTCAGCGGTGAACGTCCGACCAGCGGCTGGCAGCCGGGCGAGCAGGTTTCCGACAAACACGGCCTGCTGGTGCCTGCCGGCACCGCGCCCGGCGATTACCGGCTGATTGCAGGCATGTACGATCCACAGAGCGGCCAGCGGCTGCCGGTGGATTCGGGCGACACCATCGACCTCGGCGTGGTACGCGTCAACCGGCCCTCGACGCCGCCGCCGACCGAAGCGCTCGCCATGCAGAACCCGGACACCTTCAAGTTCGATGAGATCACACTGTTGGGCAACGACCGTTACAAACGCGGCTTTAGCTTTAACCCCGATGAGCCTTTGCGCAAGAACGATCTGTTGCACCTCACCCTCTACTGGCGCGCCGACGTCAAGCCCACCGCGGCGTGGTGGTTCACCGCCCGCCTGGTGCAGCGGGGCCGACAAGGAACTGGCGTCGGTCAACGGCCCTCTGGTCAGCGAGCGCTACCCCACACTCAACTGGGAGCAAGCCGAGATCGTGCGCGGCGAGCACGATATGCTGATCCCTGATTATGTCGAACCAGGTCGCTACCAACTCCAACTCTTTCTGCACACCGGCAACCCGGCAGAGGGCATCGATCGGGTGAATCTTGGGTGGGTGACGGTGAGTGAGTAATGAACGATGAATGCAGAGTGATGAATGCAGAGTGTGGAAAGTTGCAATGCTCGTCAGCCTCTGCTACTCATCATTCATCGTTCATCACTCCTCCACTCTGCACTTCAGTAAGGATAGAACCATGATTGTCGAGACCATCATCGTAGGTGCATTACAGGTCAACTGCTATATCTTGGGCTGCGAGGAGACCGGCGAAGGCGTGGTCATCGATCCGGGCGACTTTGGCAGCCGGATCGTCGACTTGATACGACAGCTTGAGCTCAAAATCGTCGCCATCCCCAACACGCACGCACATTTCGACCATGTGCTGGCCGTGAACGAGGTGCGGACGGCCACCGGTGCGCCGTTCTGGCTCCATGCGGCCGACGAACCGGTACTGGCGCGCGGCCGCGAGATGGTCAAAATGTGGATGGGCTACGATCCCGGTCCGATGCCCCAGGTAGACGGCACCTATCGAGGCCGGCGACACGGTGCGCTTCGGCAAGCAGGAGCTCGAAGTGCGGCTTGCACCCGGCCATTCGCCTGGCTCGGTCGTCTACATCCACCACGCAAGCAAGCAGGTCTTCGCCGGCGATGTGCTCTTCGCCGGCTCCGTGGGCCGTTTCGACTTCCCCGGCAGTGACGGTCCAACCCTGCTGCGTTCGATCCGCGAGCAGCTGCTTACCCTGCCCGACGACTACACGGTCTACCCTGGCCATGGGCCGGCGACGACTATCGGCCGCGAGCGACGCCGCAATCCGTATCTGCAGCCGGGCGCGGAGTATCTGTTTGAAGCATAACTCGTAAAGCGTAACACGTAACCCGGAAGCCGAGAGCCGTACTCGAATCCGTTCCGGACTTCCGGGTTACGTGTTACGCTTTACGGGTTACGAGCATAAGCATCAAGAGCAACACATGGCAACCACAATCTCAATCACTCTGCCCCGCTCCATCCACGACGAGATTATCACTCACGCACTAGAAGGCGCGCCGGAGGAGATCTGCGGCATCCTCAGCGGCCGGGACGGTGTCGCCACCGAACTGGTTCGTGGGCGCAATGAAGCCACCAACCGCATCATGGACTATTGGGTGGACGGCCAGACACTGCTCAAGCAGTTCGATTTCGAGGACCGCGGCGAGGAGATGATCGCCATCTACCACTCGCACCCGGTCGACGAGGCCTATCCTTCGGCGACCGACGCGCGCAATGCATTTTACCCTGATGCGGTCTACATCATCTGCTCGCTGCTGCAGCCCGATCAACCGGTGATCCGCGCCTACCGGCTGCTGACCGAGGAGCTACCAGCAGCGTCCGGAGCGGCTATCCGCGGTACGCGGCAACCCAAACTTCAGAGCGTACCACCACCGCAACGGCGAGAACGATCGCTACGACCTGGTGATCGTGGAGGATGACGGCAGCGAACGCCTGCAACGGGTGCGCGTGGTGGAGGTAAGGATCGTCGTTGCACGCTAGTCGCTTACGGTACAGGCGCTTCGCCGGCCTGCCGGCACCCCTATGGATGAAAATGCCTCGACAAGTCGAGGAGTCCAGTGTGCGTCGAGGACTCCCGAACTTGTTCGGGTATTTTCAAGGCATCCGAACTTATCAACTGGCTAGGGCAAGGTAGGCGCAATTACTTGACAGGGCCATCGATCCTGTGTACACTTGGGCAACCTTGTCGAAAAAGGCATCAACACGAATCTATGACCGCATCGTTTCCTAAGTCTGTCAATTTCACTTGCTCCTGTCGTTAGCGGGAGCTCCGGCCGTGTGCGCCGGTGGCTCTCGCCCATCGACGCGTGCGGTGAGACAGCGTGAAGCGATGCCTGCCTTCATAACATCATCCTAGATAGAGTGCTCCATCGGCCATCAACCGATGGAGGCACAATTTGTGAAGCACTTGCGAACGAGCTCATCGCACGGTTGAACGACCGGCGATGAGCTCGTTTTGTTTTTCGCGCAAAGCATTGGTAAGGAAAGGAAAAACACTATGACAACCGTTCTTATTCCCACCCCGTTGCGCCGGCTGACAGGCGGACAAGCCAAGGTCGACGTACCCGGCGACACAGTCGACGAGGTCGTGCACAACCTGGAGGTCAGCTATCCGGGCATGGGCGAGCGCCTGCTGGATGGCGATGGCAAGATCAAGCGCTTCATCAACGTCTTCGTCAACGAGGACGAGATCCGCACGCTGCAAGGCGCGGAGACGGTGGTGGCCGCCGGCGACAGGATATCGATTGTACCTGCGATGGCGGGCGGAGAATAACTCGTAAAGCGTAACTCGTAACCCGGAACCGGAAGCAGATACCTCCGGCTTCCGGGTTACGAGTTACGCTTTACGAGTTAAGACAGCATGAAAGACAAACACCAATGACACGATTGAACCGAGATCAACTGGTTGCTCTGGCGAAGAGCCAGATTACTGAAATAACGCCCCAGGCGCTGAATGCGGCGATCAAGAATGGCCAGCGGCCGCTGGTGATCGACATCCGCGAGCGAGAGGAGTTCGAGCTGGGACACGTGCCGGGCGCGATCTTTATTCCACGCGGATTTCTGGAGCTGCGCATCGAGCAGCACGCCTTCGACTCTGACATGCCCATCGTGCTCTACTGCGCGGGCGGGGTGCGTTCTGCCTTGGCCGCCCGCAACCTGAAGGAAATGGGCTACAGCCACGTCGAATCGCTGATTGGCGGCTTCAACGGATGGAAAGGCGCCGGACTGCAGATCCAGGTGCCGCGCGTGATGACGGCCGAACAGAAAATCCGCTACAGCCGCCATACCTTGCTGCCCGACGTCGGCGAAGAAGGCCAGACTCAAGCTGCTGGACGCCAAAGTGTTGCTCATCGGCGCCGGCGGCCTGGGCTCGCCGGCCGCGCTGTATCTGGCCGCTGCCGGCGTGGGCGTGCTCGGCATCGTCGATTACGACACCGTAGACCTGAGCAACCTCCAGCGCCAAATCCTGCACGGCGAGAGCTGGATCGGCAAGCCGAAGGTCGAGTCGGCGGTGGCTCGGACTCAAGGAGATAAATCCGGATGTCCAGGTGATTCCCCACCGCGAGCCAATCACCAGCGCCAACGCGCTGGAGATCATCCACGACTACGACATCGTCCTCAACGGCTCGGACAACTTCCCGACCCGTTACCTGGTCAACGACGCCTGCCATTTCCTGCACAAGCCGCTGGTGGACGCCAGCATCTTCATGTTCGAAGGCCAGGCAACGGTGTATCACCCCGGCGCGCCGGAGGAAGGCATCGAGCAAGGG
Organism: uncultured Chloroflexia bacterium; assembly: GCA_963709505.1. Taxonomy (GTDB): domain Bacteria; phylum Chloroflexota; class Anaerolineae; order JAAEKA01; family JAAEKA01; genus CAVPXC01. Next base: position 148,174 of record CAVPXC010000015.1, read on the forward strand.
CCGTGTTACCGCTGCCTCTACCCCGATCCACCGCCGCCCGGCGAAGTGCCGAGCTGCGCCGAGGCCGGCGTGCTGGGCGTGCTGCCGGGAATCGTCGGCTCGATCCAGGCCGTCGAGGCCATCAAGCTGATCCTGGGCAAAGGCGAGCCGCTGATCGGCCGTCTGCTGATGTTCGACGCCATGGAGATGAGCTTTCGTACCCTGAACGTGCGCCGCAACGCGGCTTGCCCGCTATGCGGCGACCACCCCACGGTGACGGAGCTGATCGACTACGAGCAGTTCTGCGGCATGCCGGCGAGAGAATAGCATCGCCTATGACACTACCAAACGTATTGACACGCAGCGAAACCATCGTCTGGGCGGTCGCGCCCGAACGACCCTACCGGCCCGCCTCGATTCTGGAGCAGATCGGCAACACGCCGCTCCTGGACCTGAGCGACCTGGTGGGCAAGCCTGGGGTGGAGCTGTACGCCAAGGCGGAGTGGTTCAACCCCGGCGGGTCAGTCAAAGACCGGGCAGCGCTGCGCATGATCGAGGACGCTGAGCAGGACGGCCGGCTGACGCGCGACCGGGTCCTGATCGACGCCACCAGCGGCAATACCGGCATTGGCTATGCGATGATCGGCGCGGCCAAAGGCTACGCCGTGCGGCTGGTGATGCCCGCCAACGTCACCCAGGAGCGCAAGTCGCTGGCGAAGGCATATGGCGCCACAATCGTCGAAAGCGATCCGCTGGAAGGCAGCGATGGCGCAATCCGGCTGGCGCGCCAGATCGTGGCGGACGAACCCGAACGCTATTTCTATCCCGACCAGTACAACAACGACAGCAACTGGCGCGCGCACTACGACACCACCGGCCCGGAGATCCTCTGCCAGACCAACGGCCGGGTGACGCACTTCGTGGCCGGCCTGGGCACCACCGGCACCTTCATGGGCGTCGGACGGCGGCTCAAGGCAACCGACCCGGCCATCCAGCTCGTGGCTCTGCAGCCGGCCGACGAGTTGCAGGTCATCGAAGGCCTCAAGCACCTGCCCACCTCCATGGTGCCCGGCATCTACGACTCGGCCCTGGCCGACCGCCTGCTGCCCATCGAGGCCGAGGACGCCTGGGAGATGGCCCGCCGGCTGGCGCGCACGGCCGGCCTCTTCGTCGGTTTCAGCGCCGGCGCGGCCGTCCATGGCGCAGTGCAGGTCGCTCAGGAGCTGGACTCAGGCGTGGTCGTTACCTTGCTGCCCGACGGCGGCGCGAAATATGTAAGCTTAGGCCTTTTTGAGTGATCAAAGGTGAACGATGAGTGATGAGCGATGAATGCAGTGGTTTTGGCGAACGGTTCTGCATTCCGCACTCATCACTCATCGCTCATCGCTCATCGTCACTTTGGCATTCATCGTTTAGGAAGTACTATGCTGTACCATCTGATGTCCCAATCCGAGTTCGACCACCAACCGGCGGACGAGCCTGTGATCGAGCCCAGCCTTGCCGACGAGGGGTTTATCCACCTGTCGGCGACAGCGGAGCAAGTGACGTGGGTTGCCAATCGCCTCTATCGCGATGTCGTCGACTTGGTGGTTCTGGTCCTTGACGAGCTTCTGCTCACCGCGCCGGTGCGGTACGATCCGACACCCGATGGCGTTTTCCCGCATCTCTACGGCCCGCTCGATCGCGAGGCGATCGTGGATATTGAGCCGTTACAGCGAGATGCCGCTGGTCGATACGTTTTCTTGCGTCAAGACGTTACCTAAACCGCTAGAAGGAGTCCATGACAACTATGAGCAAATCTTCAACCATTGTGGATCATAGCGCCCTCCGTTTCAACCAGGCATCGATCATTATTCTGTTGGCGCTGGCCTTTGTGCTAAACCAGCCGTGGCTGGTGGTCTTTGTGGCCGCAGTCAATCTGTTCCTGGGTTTCTGCGCCGGCTGCTTCATGTATTACCAACTGGCACGCCGCGGCATCCATGCCAACCTACCCTGGTGGCAGGCGCCCCGGAGTGCGTAACCCAGCATGAGCGGCTGAAGAGAAGTGGAGTGAAGGATGTTAGAAAACTCGTATGGCTTGCTGCATTCGCCTTGCTGTTGACCGCCGTCTACCTGGTTTGGCGACGCCATTTGCAGCAGCAGACACAACGCCTGGCGCTGGCTGAGGTGCCAAGCGAGCTGACTCGGCTGCCGCTGGCGGCCGGACCCGCGGTGCTCTACTTCACGACAACCACCTGCGCCCAGTGCCGTTTCCAACAAACGCCGGCCCTGGCCCAGGTACAGCAGCAGCTTGGTCACTTGCAGGTGCTCAAGCTGGATGCAGTCGAGCACGGCGACCTGGCCGACTTCTACCACGTCATGACCGTACCGACTACCGTCGTTCTCGACGGCAACCGCCGGCCGGTCGCCATCAACCACGGCCTGGCCACAGCAGAGCGGCTGTTGGGCCAGATTGACCGGATGATGTAACACGTAAAGCGTAACACGGAACTCGGAAGGCATCGAGGTGTTGCGGCTTCCGGGTTACGTGTTACGCTTTACTGGGTTACGCTTTACGTGTTACATCCAGAGCACTCATCACCACGAAAGGATCAAAACAATGGCACGCATTTACAGCAACATCACCGAGTTGATCGGCAATACGCCCCTGGTACGCCTAAACCGGATGGCACGAGAAGAAGGCGCCCTGGCGGAGATCTTGCTCAAGCTGGAGTTCTACAACCCGGCCAGCAGCGTCAAGGACCGCATCGGCTTGAGCATGATCGAGGCGGCCGAGGCGGCCGGTAAGATGGGGCCGAATACCATCATCCTGGAGCCAACCAGCGGTAACACCGGCATCGGGCTGGCCTTCGTGGCCGCAGCCAAAGGCTACAAGTGCATGCTGGTCATGCCCGACACCATGAGCCTGGAGCGGCGCAAGCTGTTAGTAGCCCTGGGTGCAGAACTGGTGTTGACGCCTGGCGCACAGGGCATGCGCGGCGCAGTGGCAACCGCCGTAGAGATGGCCGCGGCCGACACGCGCTACTTCATCCCGCAGCAGTTCGAGAACCCAGCCAACCCGGAGGTTCACCGCCGCACCACCGCCGAGGAAATCTGGCGTGACACCGACGGCCAGGTGGACATTCTGGTTAGTGGGGTGGGCACAGGCGGCACGATCACCGGCGTATCGGAAGTGCTCAAAGCCCGCAATCCCAAGTTCATCACCGTCGCCGTTGAGCCGGCCGACTCGCCGGTGCTCAGCGGTGGCCAGCCCGGCCCGCACAAGATCCAGGGCATCGGCGCGGGCTTCGTTCCAGGTGTCCTCAACACCGCGATCATCGACGAGATCATCCAGGTCACCAACGACCAGTCCTTCGCCACCGCCCGCCGGACGATCCGCGAGGAAGGCATCCTGGTCGGCATCTCTTCCGGCGCAGCCATCTGGGCCTCCCTGCAGGTCGCCCGCCGGCCCGAAAACACCGGCAAGCGCATTGTGACGATTATCCCATCGACCACCGAGCGATACCTCAGCACGGCGATGTTTGCGGATATTTCGGGATAGTATCAAGTGTCAGGTGTCAGGTGGTGCGTATTCTGCGACTACAACCTGACACCTGACACCTGACACTTGACACTTGATACCTCCCCTCAGGACCCTCCCATGTTCGACACCCTCCGCAACGACATCCAGTCGGTTTTCGACCGCGATCCGGCGGCGCGCAGTAGGATGGAGGTGCTGTTGTGCTATCCCGGACTGCATGCCATCTGGTTTCACCGTGTGGCGCACTGGCTGTGGAAGCGCAATCACCGGCTCCTGGCACGCTGGCTATCGCATTGGGGTCGCTTCTTGACCGGCATAGAAATCCATCCCGGCGCCTGCATTGGGCCCGGGTTTTTCATCGATCACGGCATGGGGGTCGTGATCGGCGAGACGGCTGAGATCGGCGCCCATGTAACCCTGTACCACGGCGTGACCCTGGGCGGCGTGAGTTGGCAGAAAGGCAAGCGCCACCCCACCCTGGGGGATTCGGTGGTTATCGGCGCGGGCGCCAAGGTGCTAGGCCCCGTCATGATCGGCGACCACACGCGCATCGGCGCCAATTCGGTCGTAGCCAAGGATACCCCGCCGGAATCGGTGGTGGTCGGCGTGCCGGGCCGGGTTCGCCATCGCGACGGCGAGCTTCAGCCGCTCGACCCGGAGCGCGACCTGCAGCACAATATCCTGCCCGACTCGACTGGCGATGCATTGCAAGCCTTTGCGGATCGAATGATTGCGCTCGAACGAGAGATCATGGAACTGCGCGGCATCCACAGTGCTTCGGGTGGCCATCTCGGTCCACCGCCTGAGGAGTGGGTGCCGGACAAATATCTCGGACCGTTTGGGATCTAGTTCTCGGTTGTGTCGAGTCGTAACTGTGGTATAATACCCGCGTCCTGCTCGAGCCTTCGGGCTTTTTGAGCGGTAATTCGGAACGGAGTAACTAACAACGGTCATCCAGTACCCAGTGGAATGAACGAAGCCTATCCTATTAGGAAGAGTGAAGCGATGTTTCGTGACCTATTCAAGAAAGCGTTTGGCGATTTTAGCAGCAAGATGGTCAAGGGGATCCAGCGTCTGGTAGACCAGATTAACGCTCTGGAACCTGAGATAAAGGCGTTGCCCGATGTGGAGTTCAGCCAACGCACGGCAGTCTTTCAGGAACGCCTGCGCAACTCGGCGCAAGATGCCAAGGCCGAGCTCGTAGACATGCGCCGCGTTTGGGAACGGGAGCCGGACGCGACGACCCGCGCCCAAATGGCAATAGGGATTCGCAACCAGGAGAAGGAGGTTCGGCAGATCGAGGAGGAGATCCTCGAGGAAATTCTGCCTGAGGCTTTCGCCCTGGTACGTGAGGCAAGCGTGCGTACCACGGGTATGCGGCATTTCGACGTGCAACTTATCGGCGGTGCTGTGCTGCATCGCGGTCAGATCGCCGAGATGAAAACCGGTGAAGGCAAGACATTGGTCGCCACCCTGCCTTTGTACCTGAACGCGCTGACAGGCCGGGGCGCACACCTGGTGACGCCCAACGATTATCTGTCTAAGCTCGGCGTGCAGTGGATGGGCCCGGTGTATCACCTGCTGGGCTTGCACGCAGCGGTGATCCAATCGTCGGCTGGCGATCCCAATCGCGGCTCCTACATCTACGACCCGGTTTATCTTTCCGAGGACGATCGTTTTCAGTTCCTGCGCCCGATTACGCGTCGCGAAGCTTACGAGGCCGACATCACCTACGGCACCAACAATGAGTTTGGCTTCGACTACCTGCGCGACAACATGGTGCAGGACCTGGGTCAATGCGTGCAACGCGAGCTGTTCTACGCGATCGTCGATGAGGTGGACAACATCCTGATCGACGAGGCCCGGACGCCGTTGATTATCTCCGGGGCGGCCCAGGAATCGAGCAATTGGTACACGCGTTTTGCCGAGTTGGTTGCGCGGCTCCGGCCCTCCAGTAGCAAAGAGGCCGCCGACGGCGAGTATGTGGTCGACGAAAAGGACCGGCTGGCGACTCTAACGGAGGGCGGAATCGAGAAGATCCAGGACTGGCTGGGGATCACCAACCTGTATTCGCCGGAGCACTTCGATCTCACGCCTTACCTGGACAACGCGCTGCGCGCGAGCGTGCTGTATAAGCGCGATCGTGACTACATCGTCCGCGATAACGAAGTGATCATCGTCGACGAGTTCACCGGGCGTCTTATGGAAGGACGGCGCTACTCCGAAGGCCTGCACCAGGCCATCGAAGCCAAGGAAGGCGTCAAGGTCCAACGCGAATCGCTGACCTTGGCGACGATCACCTTTCAGAACTACTTCCGCATGTACCGCAAACTTGCTGGCATGACCGGCACCGCCGAGACCGAGAAGGAGGAGTTCGCCAAGATCTACAACCTGGACGTGGTGGCGATTCCAACACACGTGTCGGTCATTCGCAAAGATGCCTCCGACGTCGTATTCCGCACACAACCAGGCAAATTCAAATCCGTGATCGACGAGATCGAAGACTGCTACAATCGCAAGCAGCCCGTTCTGGTCGGCACGGTAGCGATCGAGACCAGCGAATACCTGTCGGGTCTCCTACAACGTCGCGGTGTTCCGCACAACGTACTCAACGCCAAGAACCACGAGCGCGAGGCATTGACCATCGCCCAGGCCGGCCGCCCTGGCACCGTGACCATCGCTACCAACATGGCTGGCCGCGGTGTGGACATCCTGTTGGGTGGTAACCCTGACGGCCTGGCGCGCGATACCCTGCGCAAGGCCGGCTACGATCTGACAGAGTTGGAGCCGGGAGTTTGGGAGCAAGCTTTGGCCGAGGCCAAGGCCAAATGCGAGGCCGACCGCCAACTGGTTCTTTCTGCCGGCGGGCTGCACGTGCTCGGCACAGAGCGACATGAGGCGCGGCGCATCGACAACCAGCTGCGCGGCCGCTCGGGACGCCAAGGCGATCCGGGCTCAAGTCGCTTCTACGTCTCTCTAGACGACGACCTCATGCGCCGCTTTGGCGGCGAGCGCGTGGCCGGACTGATGCAGCGTCTGGGCGTCGAGGAAGACATGCCGCTGGAAGCCGGCATGGTGTCGAAGTCAATCGAAAGCGCTCAAAGTCGGGTCGAAGGCTACAATTTTGACATTCGCAAGCACGTGCTCGAGTACGACGACGTCGTCAACAAGCAACGCGAGGTGATCTACGAGCAACGGCGGCGCATTCTCACCGAGCCCACGCTACGGCCGACTGTGCTCGATATGGTCAGTTCCCAGGTTCGACGGCTGGTGCAAAGCTTTGCCGGCGACGAGGATCCGGACAATCGCGACCTAAGCGGCCTCTATGGTGCACTTGGCGCGATTATGCCTTTGCCCGCGGGCACGCGCCCGAGTCCTGGCAGGGCATGAGCGTCGACGCGATTGCGGATCAACTGGATGCTCACGCCGAGGCCTTGTACGACCAACGCGCCCAGGCCAATGGACTGCAGATCCTTCGACAGCTGGTGGACGAAGATCTGACGTTGGCGAGCCTGGACCAACGCGCAGATTCGTTCCACGTCACGGTCTATGGTCGCATCATGCAACACATGGACGAGCCGCCAGCCGAGGACCTGGCCAACTTACCGCTGCGTCAGCTACTCCCACAGATGCAGCCGGTCCTGCTGCAAGGGGTGATCGATGGGTCGGCGCTATATCGCGACCGGCTGGTCATGCTGCGGGCTGTGGACGAACGCTGGGTTCGGCACCTGACCGATCTCGACTCGTTGCGCGAGGGCATTGGTCTGCGGGCCTATGGCCAGGTCCAGCCCTTGGTGGCCTACAAAAAAGAAGCCTTCGATATGTACGAAGAGTTTCGTGATGCCATTGAGAACGACATCGTCCATGCCATCTTCAAAGTAGACGTCGTACGGCAGCAGCAGCCGGCTCGCCGGGTCATGCAAACCAACCGCGGCGGTGAAAGCGCCGAGCAGCAGCCGAAGCGACGCTCCGGCCAGACACTGGGTCGCAACGATCCGTGCTGGTGCGGCAGCGGCAAGAAGTACAAGGTGTGTCACATGCGCAGCGACCAAAACGCTGGCGGGGCGCCGTCCACCGCGCAGAAGACGAGCGCCGGCCCCGCCCCTGGGGGCAAAGGACAGCCGGCTTCCAGTGCCAAGCGGCGACGTCCTCAGCGCTAGTCATGGTGCGTTTCCTGGTACTTATCTTGCCATCTGGTCATTGTGTGTTCCCTGTGGTATGATGGTTAGGATAGAACACTGTGCTGAAAGCCATCATCTCACCAGTAGATATGTGCCCAGCACACGGGCGTCTGGCTTGCCGCTTTTCTGAGATCACGTCTCCGGAGGCAATTTCCCATGGCATCTTTGCTTGAAAAAGTTAGTATTCTGGTTAAAGCTAACCTACACTACATGGCCGATCAGGCGCTCAAGGCCAACTCGGTCGCCGTATTCAACGAGTATATCCGCGAAATCGAGAACAATCTGGAGGAACTCGGCAACGCCGTGGCAACGGTGGGCGGGCAGGTCAAGACAATCCAGCGCAAGCGGGACGAGTACCAGGTCCAGGCGGACAAGCTGGACCGCGATATCGATCTCTTCCTGACCGAAGGCAACGAGTCGTTGGCTGTCGCCGCCCAGGCGAAACTGAACTCAGTACGCCGCACGGTTACCACCTACAGCGAGCAGCTAGTCACTCTGGAACGCGAGTATCAGAACCTGAGGGACGCCAGGCTCAAGCTCGATGCCAAGCTGTCCACGACCAAACAGGAGAGGGAAGAGCTCCAGGCGCTACTCGACCTGGCAAAGGCCAAGGAGATCAGCAACAAGACCATCCGCAGCCTGGACGACCTGGTCGGCAGCAGCGACCAGGACGTGTCGGGCGTGGCCGAAGGCATTCGTGCGCGGTTGGATAAGGCCTCGGCCGAAAGCGAGATGTTGGCCTCCAGCCTGGATAAACAGATGGACGAGGCGCTGGAGCGTCGCGACATCGACAGCCAGCTCATAGAGCGCAAGCGCCGGTTGGGACTTGCCGAAGGATAACCGATGAACCGAACGCGTATCATCTTCATCGTCATCATCGTGGCGGCGTTGCTGATCGTCGGCGCAGCTTTGCTGTTCCGCACGATCGGCGGCCAGACGGGCGCGTCGTTGACGGTCGATCAGAAAGGCCCGATCAAGGTGCGGGTTCTTACCGCCCTGCCGGTCTACGATTGGGTCAACGAGGCCGCCAAGGAGTTCAACGGCAAGAAGGTCGAACTGGACGGCAACCCCATCGAGGTCGAGGTGGTCTCGATGGACGGCTTGACCGCGCTCGGTAAATTCGATCGCGACGAGTTCGGCACGTTGCCTCCTGACGCCGATCTGCAAAATCTGACGCCTGAGCAGCAGAAAGCGTTGGATCGCTTTCCCACGGCCTGGATCCCCGACAGCCGCTACCTGCCGGAACTGGCCAACGTGGCCTACAAAGAGCGCTTGAGCCGCGACGTGTTCCTGACCGACGGCGAATACCGGGCGCGGCCGATCGCACTCAGCCTGTTCGCCTGGGGTGTCTACCAGAGCCGGGCCGACGCGCTCAAACAGAAATTTGGCGACGTCGACTGGAAGGTGATCCACGATGCCGCGATCACCAAAGGCGGCTGGCCGGAGCTGGGTGGCAAGCCTGAATGGGGCTTCTTCAAGCTCGTCGTGCCCAACCCGCGCAAAAACGTCGGCGGCCTCGCCGCCATGGTCGCCGCGGCCGGCGAATACTTCGACAAGACCAACATCGGCACGGGTGACGTAACCGATCCCGGTTTTCAGAAGTGGCTGGGCGAGCTGGTGTCCAGCACCACCGACCTCAGCGGCGGCAGCGCCTACACGGCCGAAGACTTCGCGCTGTTTGGCTACTCGGCCGGCGACGGCGGCCAGCTGCTGGAGGCCGACCTGCTCAAGAACATGGAGGGCATCCAAACCCGTTGGGGCGAAGCCTTGCAGATCTTCTACCCGAAGTACGTCACCTGGTTCGACTTCCCGTTCACCATCTGGATGGGGCCGGAGACGACGGCCACCGAGAAAAACGCCGCACTGGAGTTCCAGCGCTATCTGCTGTCGCCTGAAGTGCAGGCCAAGGCCGTCGGCGATGGCCTGCGGCCCGTGAACTCGGAGGTGTCGGTGGATCAGCCTAACAGCCCCTTTACGCAGTGGGCTGGGCAGGGCGTGGCGTCGATCGTCTCGCGCACCGACGCGATGCGTTCGCCCGACCGTGACGTGTTGCTCTCGCTGTTGCGCTGGTTCGACCTGAACGTGGCCCAATGAGGTTGCTACCATGAAGCGCAAAGAACGCAAGCAGTCTCTTAACGCAAGGTGGAGCGTCGTCGCGCTGTTTGCGTTGGCGCTTCTGTTCGTCTTGCCTGTGCATGGGCGGAGCCACCTTGCTGGAACGGATCGCCAATCGGACGCCCCAGCAGACGCCGGTCGTCGAGGTCGATCCGCGCAATGCAACCTTGACGCTCGCCTATTCACCCGAGAAGGCCGTGCTGATGCGCCAGCTTGCCGAGCGCTTCAACAACCAAGATCTGCGCACCTCCGACCGCCAGCGCATGCAGGTGGAGTTGGTGGAGTTGACCCCCGACGTGATGGTGGAAGAGGCGCTCGGACCTGCTCCTCGCTTCCAGGCCATGACGCCCAATTCGAGCCTGTGGATCGACCAGCTGGACCGCCGCTGGGCCACGCAGCAACAGGTAGAAGAAGGCGCCATTGCGCCCTCATTGGTGGGTGAGTCGGTTCGCTATGCCGTAAGCCCGGTGGTTCTCGCCATGTGGGAAGACGTGGCGCGTGATCTTGGTTGGCCGGAGCAGCCCGTTGGCTGGCAAACCATCCAAGAGCGCGCTGACGAACGATCCTGACTTTCGTTGGAGCCATCCCAGCACCAGCCAGGCCAGCGGCCTGCTGGCGACTCTGGCCGAGTTCTACGCCGGTGCGGGCAAGACGCGCGGGCTGACGGTGGAAGATGCCACCGCCCAAAGCACGCTGGATTATGTCTCAGCCATCGAGCGCACCGTGAAGTTCTACGGCGAGGGCGAATCGGCCATCCTGGAGCGCATCCAAAAGGATGGGCGCGATTTTCTGGACGCGTTCGTGGCGCAGGAACAACTGGTGGTGAACTACAATCGCCAGAACCCGAGCGACCGGCTGGTAGCGGTCTATCCCGACGAGGGCACGCTTTGGGCCGATCACCCGCTGGTGCTGTTGGAGTCGAGCGCGTTGACCGACAACCAGCGCCAGACCTTCAGGGCGCTGCGCGATTTCGTGCAGTCGCCAGAGGCGCAAGCATCGGTGTTGGAAGCAGGCTTCCGGCCGTCCGACCTGTCGATTCCGCTGGAGGGCAGCCCGATTGCCCCGGCCAACGGCGCCGATGCCAGCCAGCCGCAGACGACCCTGCAGATGCCCGGGCCCGCTGTCGTAGACGTCGTGCAGAATGCCTGGCAGTACACCAAGCGCAAGACCAATGTCTACCTCGTGGTAGACACCAGCGGCAGCATGGAAGGCGAAAAACTGGCCGCAGCCAAGGCCGCGCTGAGCGAGTTTCTCAGCCAGATCAAGGGCAACCAGGAGCGTGTGGGCCTGGTCGAGTTCAGCAGCACGGTAAACAACATCGACCCGCTGGACGAGCTGGGCAATAACCGCCAGCGGCTCGGCAGCACCGTCGACAATCTTACGGCCGGCGGCAACACCGCGCTGCTGGATGGTGTACGTGCAGCGTACGTGCGTTTGCAGCAGCAGGGCGATCCCGAGCGCATCAACGCCATCGTCGCCATGACCGACGGCCTGGAGAACAACTCCAGCATCAGCCTGGACGAGCTGCGGCAGGAAATCGAGGCCGGCAACCGCGACGGTGTGCCGGTGGTGATCTTTGCGATTGCCTTCGGCGATGACGCCGACTACGACACCTTGCGCTCGATCGCCGAGGCCAGCGGTGGGCAGGTGCGAACGGGCGATTTGAACACGATCCGGCAGCTTTACAAGATACTGAGTTCGTACTTCTAGCCTGAGAACCGCGGACTTGCAGAGGCGCGGACCAGAGCGGAAGCGGAAGCGGAAGCGGAGCGGTATTGAATGGCGCAAGGACTGTTGTCCTGAAAGTGACATTCAGGAAGATGATCGAATTCGATACTGGATTCTCGTTCCTGAGTTGGGCGGTTATCTCCGTGTGGTAACGCTGCAAGATGGCGAGACTGTGCACAATGCGTTCGTAGATCATGGTTTTAGACCACAGTAGGATTGAGTCATGAAATTCCATTACTATCCTGAGACAGACTCGCTTTATATCGAGCTTTCAGAGCGGACCGGCAAGGACTCGATTGAGGTAGCCCCGGGTGTTGTACTAGACTTTGACAGCGAAGGACATCCTGTTGGTATCGATCTAGATCATGCCAGCAAGTACGTGAATCTGAGTCGTCTGGAGACTCAGTCTTTGCCGGTCACGGCGTTTGTGTTGGCCTGAGAATGCCCAAGAATCCATCCACGACACCATCGAACGCAAAGCCCGCCGGGCGATTCTCGAACACTCGGTCATTCGCGTCGAGAACGCCGTTATCCTGGCGGGCTCGATTCTGTTGGCCTTTTTCCTGCCCAATCCACTGCCTGGCGTCGTGCCCTGGTGGGGGGCGTGGACCTGGTTGGCGCTTGGCCTGGGCGCGGTGGCGCTGATCGTGGCGAGCGCGCTTGCGGACAAAAACGAGCGCGAAAAGGCTGTCGAGCAGCTCTTCCGCGAGGAGTACAACGTCAACGGGGTCCGTGACAAAGCCCTGAAGGAAAAGCTGAAGCGCGCCGAGGAATATCACGTCCAGATCAAGCAAGCCTTGCAGGCGCAAAAGGACGGCATCCTCAAAGAGCGCCTGGGCCGCACCACCGATCAGATCTACGACTGGATCGGCCATATGGTGCGCCTGGCCCGGCGCCTGGATGCCTTTCGCGGCGACCCGATCATCCAAGGGGACCGCGACGAGCTCAAGAAGAGCATCCCCGGGCTGGAGACGCGGATCAAGCAGGAGTCGGATCCACGGGTGCGCGAGCAGCTGGAAACGACCCTGGCCGGCCAGCAGCGCCTGCAAGAAAACATCAATGAGCTGGACAACCGCATGAAGCGGGCTGATTTGCAGCTAGACAGCTCGCTGGCCTCGCTGGGCACCGTCTACAGCCAGATCTTGCTGGTCGGCAGCACCGAGGTGGACAGCGACCGCGCCGAGCGCCTGCAGGCCGACATCGACGGCGAAGTGCAGGGATTGCAGGACGTGGTGGACTCGATCAACGAGGTCTACGACTACAAGACGCTCGGACCGGGAAAGTGAGGAGAATTGTCAATTGTGAATTGTGAATTGGCAATTGTCAATGCCGGAATTCCGGCTCCGGCATTAGCCATTGTCAATTGTGAATTGTGAATTGTGAATTGGCAATTGTCAATGCCGGAATTCCGGCTCCGGCATTAGCCATTGTCAATGGTGAATGGTGAATGGTGAATTGTGAATTGGCAATTGTCAATGCCGGAATCTCGGCTCCGGCATTAGCCATTGTGAATTGTGAATTGTGAATTGGCAATTGTCAATGCCGGAATTCCGGCTCCGGCATTAGCCATTGTCAATTGACAATTCACAATTGACAATTTCCGGAGGTCTCTAATGCGCAAGTACTTGATCGTCTTATTGCTAACGTCTCTTCTTCTGGCCGGCTGCAGCCAAAAGCCAAAAGGCGAAGTCACCGTCTACGTTGCCGCGCCCCTCACCGGGTTCCAGGCCAACGGCGGTCAAACCGTGCTGGGCGGCGCCAAGCTGGCGGCGGCCAAGCTCAACCAGCAAGGCGGCCTGCTGGGATACGAAGTCAAGGTCGTGCCGATGGACGACAAGTCGGACTCGGACGTCGCCTTGACCGTGGCGGACGAAATCAAGTCGGCCGTGGACCGCGGCGACCGGGTGCTCGGCGTGATCGGCCACTACAACAGCGGCCAGACTCTGGCTGCGATGGAGACCTACAAGAGCCTGCCCATCGTCGTGGTGTCGCCAACCGCGTCGGAGACCTCGATCACACAGCGCGGCTATCGCAACTTCTTCCGCGTCAACGCCAGCGACGCCGTCCAGGCGCGCGTCGACGCCGGGTTTCTCGTCAATACCCTTGGCGCCAAGCGCCTGGCCGTGCTGCACAACGACACCGAGTACGGCATCGGCTTGGGTAAAGAGATGCAGCAAGAGCTGACCCAGCTCGGCGCCGAGGTTGTGCTGATGCAGCAGGTCAAAGAAGGCCAGGATCGCTACGACTCCGAGGTAGCGAAGATCAAGCAAGCCAATCCGGACGCCGTCTTCTACGCCGGCTACGAGATCGAGGCGCCCTACCTGCGCGCGGCGTTGGTCAAGGCGGGTGTCCCCGCCACGATGTTGGCTTCGGACGGGGCGTTTCTTTCGGCGACCATCGACGAGGCCGCCGGCGCGGCCGAGGGCATGTATGTCAGCTCCTTTGCGCCCAGCCCGGCGAGTGTGGCCGACAGCCAATGGATCAAGGAATACCAGGCCATCGACTACCGCAACCCGGACACCTACAGCATCAACGGCTACAGCGCGCTGATGCTCCTGGCCGAAGGCGCCAAGAAGGCCAATTCGCTCGAATCCGGCAAGATCGAAACGAGCCTGCGCAGCGGAAGCATCAATTCGTTGCTGGGCCAGCTTAATTACGACGACAAAGGCGATCTGACCAAGCCCACGGTGTATGTCTTCCAGGTCAAGGACAACGCGTTCGTACAAGTGAGTCCTTGATGGTGGATTGACCTGAGAACCGCGGACTGCGGAAGCGCGGATCAGAGCTATTCGCAGGTGTTCATTGACGGCGGCCAAAGGGATCCAGTGCATGCGCCTCAGCCTCTACGGAAAGGTCAATCTGATCGCAACCTACTACTTTATTGTCGGTGGGTTGTTGCTGATTCTCGCTTTCGCCGTTTTGATCCTACCCACCTCCGCGGCGTTGTTGGACCAGAGTGAGTTCCTGGCGCGTCTGCCCGGCTGGTTTCTGGGGATCGTGGTCGTGGGCGCGGTGATCGTCATCGGCGCGATCGCGGCGATATTCCTGACGCTCGGTTGGGGGCTGTGGCAAATCAAGCCATGGGCCCGCATGCCTGCAATGATCGCAGCTGTCATTCAGATCCCGTTCGTGCCGATCGGCACACTGGCCGGCGGCGCGATCTTGTACGTGCTCATGCAGGACCAGATGCGCGAGCTTTTTTGGCCGGCCCCGCACCAGCCTGCGGTGTGATCTCTTCATGCGTCTCGCCCTTTTTTCTGATGTACACGGCAACTCTATCGCGCTAGATGCCGTCTTGGACGACATCGCCGCTCAGGGCAGCGTCGATGCCTATTGGGTGCTAGGTGATCTGGCGGCGATCGGCTACGATCCGGTGGGGGTGCTGGAGCGGTTGGTGGCCTTGCCCAATGTGCGTTTCACGCGCGGCAATACCGATCGCTACGTCGTGGCAGGCGGTCGATCCGGGCGGGATGCCGCAACGGTGCGAGCCAATCCTGATCTACTCGAAACGGTGATCCAGATCGCCGGCGGCTTCGCGTGGACGCAGGGTTTCGTAACGGCGACTGGTTGGTACGATTGGCTGGCCGATTTGCCGCTGGAGCAGCGGCTCACGCTGCCGGATGGGACGCACCTGCTTGGCGTCCACGCCTCACCCGGCCGTGACGACGGCGATGGCATTTTTCCGGCCCAGGACGATCGGGCCTTGGCACGGCTGCTCGACGGCTGCCAGGCCGACCTGGTTTGCGTCGGGCACTCCCATGCTGCCATGGATCGCGCGGTAAACGGCGTCCGCGTCGTCAACCTGGGCAGCGTCAGCAACCCGACAGCGCCTGATCTGCGCGCCAGTTACGTGCTGCTCGAGGCCGACGAGGCCGGGTACAGGTTGGCGCACCGTCGCGTGCCATACGACCTGGCGGCGGTGATCGATGCAGTCGAGCGTTCGCATCACCCTGCCGCCCCGTTTATCGTGCAGTATTTTCAGGGCCGGCATCGGCCCTTTTGGGAGTAAACCGGTTTGGACTGGAAAAAGAAGGTACAGGGCTGGCTGGCGCGTGTGACGCCAGTCGAAAAGATGGATCACGCAGACCGTGCGGCGCTTCTGACATCCCTCGAAGGGAGCGATCGGGCCGACCGCTGGCGCGCCGCAGAGGATCTGGGCGCAGCCGACCCTGGCCGCGAGGGTCTGGCCGCACTTTCAGCTGTGTTGTCGAGCGGCGATCCCATCCTGTGCTGGGAGGCAGCGCACTCCCTGGCACACGTTCGGCACGCCGGCGGCCGAGACCGTGCTCTTGGAGGCCGTCTCCACCGGCAGTGCAGAGGCGCAGGTCTGCGGCGATCGATGCCCTGGGCGCGATGGCCGCCAGTCCCGAACTCCTGGCCGCACTGCTCGGCGCGCTCGCGAAGCGACAGCGCGACCGTGCGCCAGAGTGCCGCCGAGGCTTTGGCCCGGCTGGCGGCCCAGCCAACCGCCGAGGGTGTGCCGTCCCCTGGCCCGGAAACCGCAGCCGCCCTGCTGGAGCTCCTGCAATCCGACGATGCTCCGTTGGTACGCCGGGCTGCAGCGCTAGCCTTGGGGCATCTAGGCGATCCGGCCGCCCGAGATGCGTTGGAAGCCAGCCAGGCTGATGGCCATGAAGATCCTCTCGTGCGTAAGGCCGCCAACGAGGCGTTAGGCCGGCTCCGCCAGTTGGAGCCAGTCCAGGAAACGACGCTTCCAGACCGAAGCGCTGAGCAGCCGGTGGAACATGAATATCACAACGAATGACTACAACGAATGCCGGAAGTAGTATGTAGAGTTGTCTATTCCATTACGGCATTCGTCGTCTCCAAATGATTAGGGACGACAAATTGAAACAACGAACGAAACGCTGATCGACGCAGCCCAGGCTTACGTTCAAACGCTCTGGCGGCGTGGCTGAACAGCTTGGCGTCAGCGGCAGCACCCGCCATCCCTGGCGTCGGGGCAGCCACCAACACGCCAACGGGAACGGCGCAGCCTGCGTCTGGCCTGACGGCCGGCGAGCGCAGACGGCTGCAGGAAGAATACGCCGACCTCCATCCATGGTCTCAGCCTCCCAGCGGTCGACGCCTGGCTAGAGATTGCCGGCTGCTAAATTGACATTGTGGGGAAGTCTGGGGAGAGCCGATGGCTTGTGCAAACGGTAGACCTGGATTATACTAATCTCAACTACCATTTGGAGCGTACGATGTTCGTTCGTGACGGAGGGCTGAAGATGACTGTTCAAACACTGACTCTCGAGTTGAGCAATCTGATGGCGATGCCGGAGCCTGTGGTGATCCGCAAGGGTATGTTGGCGTTGATCGCCAAGGAAGTGCGTCTGGCCGAGCAGGATATCGCTGAGATACGTGAGCGATACGACGTGTTTTCTAAGGATGCGCTTCTCCATGCCATCCAAGCCGGCACGGTGCCGGAGCATCCGGCTTGGGAAGACTACATTGTTTGGAAGAACAAGGAAGCCCACATCGCGGAGCTACGTCGGATGGCAGAGAAGGCATGAGCATGCTGGCCATCTACCAGGGGCTCGTGCTCATCGCTCAGGCGGAGTTCTCCGCTATAGTGACGAACACGACCTACATAGGAGGAACGTCCTCGAGTCCAAACAAACTGCGGATAGCTCTCATCGATGGCTCGTTTATGGACATCTGGCTCTCCGCAGATGGAGACTATGCCTTCCACTGGGAACGGCGCCGCCAAACCGGACAGATGTATCGTTGGGACAATGCGCCGCACTATCCTACAATCAGAACGTTTCCGGCACACTTCCACGACGGCGATGAGTCAACAGTCATGGAAAGTCACCTGAACGCAAATCCTGAAGTCGCATTCCGAGAGGTCCTTGAGTTTGTCCGAAAGCAACTGCATTAAGGTTTGATGTCCAACCCTCCATCATCCCAAGGCCTTATCCCCGCCGACCTGCCCTTGAGCGATATCACAACGAATTAGGAACAACGAATGCCGGAACGGAGCGAGCGACTTTATCTACCACTTCCGGCATTCGTTGTTCCTAATTCGTTGTGATATTCCGACCGGCCACTTTACCACTCTACCAATCTACCAACCTACCAACCTATCAACCTACTCCGCCATCATCGGAACCTTCACCCCAGCCTGCTTCGCAAACGCAATCGCCTCCGGGTAGCCGGCGTCGACGTGACGCACGACACCCATGCCGGGGTCGGTGGTGAGAACGCGCTCCAGGCGGCGGGCGGCTTCGGGTGAACCGTCGGCGACGATGACCTGGCCGGCGTGTTGGCTGAAGCCGATACCCACGCCGCCGCCGTGATGGAAGCTGACCCAGGTCGCGCCGCCGACCGCATTGACCAGCGCGTTGAGGATCGGCCAGTCACTGATTGCATCGGAGCCATCGCGGATAGCCTCGGTCTCACGGTTGGGACTGGCCACCGAGCCGCTGTCCAGGTGATCGCGGCCGATGACCAAGGGCGCCCGGACACGGCCATCGGCTACGGCCTGGTTGAAGGCCAGGCCGGCCTGGGCGCGTTCGCCGTACTTGAGCCAGCAGATGCGCGCCGGCAGACCCTGGAACGCCACCCGTTCCTCGGCCAGAGTGATCCAGCGCTTTAGGTGCTCGTTTTCGGGGAATAGGTCCAGGAGGATACGATCGGTGACGAGGATGTCCTCGGGGTCGCCGCTGAGGGCCACCCAACGGAAGGGTCCGCTGCCCTCGCAGAACAGCGGGCGGATGAAGGCGGGCACGAAGCCCGGGTAGTCGAACGCGTTGGCGACGCCGTAGTCGAAGGCGCGTTGGCGCAGGTTGTTGCCATAGTCGAAGACGATCGCGCCGGCGCGCTGCATGGCCAGCATCGCCTCGACGTGCAGCGCCATGCTGGCCATGGCCGTCTCGAGATAGCCTTGACGGTCCTGCTCGCGCAGCTCGGCGGCGGTCTGCGGTGTGTAGCCGGCGGGGATGTAGCCCATCAGCGGATCGTGGGCGCTGGTTTGGTCGGTGACCACATCCGGCACGATGCCGCGCATCACCAGCTCTGGCAGGATATCCGCTGCATTGCCCAGCAAGCCAATGCTCTTGGCCTCACCCTTAGCCCTGGCCTCTTCCACCCAGGTCATCGCCTCCTCCAGGTTGTCGGTAGCCACGTCCAGGTAGCGATGCTGGAGCCGGCGCTCGATGCGCCATGAGTTCACCTCGACGACCAGGGCCACGCCTTCGTTCATGGTGACGGCTAAAGGCTGGGCGCCGCCCATCTCGCCCAGGCCGGCAGTCAAGACGAACTTGCCCTTGAGCGAAGGCCAGCCCTGCTGGCGGGCCAGGCTGCCGAAGGTCTCGTAGGTGCCCTGGAGGATGCCCTGGGTGCCGATGTAGATCCAGGAGCCGGCGGTCATCTGGCCGTACATGATCAGGCCCTGCTGCTCCCAGCGGTCGAAGTTCTCCTGGGTGGCCCAATGGGGGACGATGTTGCTGTTAGCGATCAGCACGCGTGGCGCGTCCTCGTGGGTGCGGAAGACGGCGACGGGCTTGCCGCTCTGCACCAGCAGCGTTTCGTCGGGTTCCAGATTTTCGAGGGAGCGCAGGATGGCGTCGAAACACTCCCAGTTGCGAGCCGCCTTGCCGCGGCCGCCGTAGACGATCAGGTGGTCGGGATCGAAGGCCACCTCGGGGTCCAGGTTGTTCTGGAGCATGCGATAGGCAGCTTCGATCAGCCAGTTCTTGCAGGTCAGTTGTTTACCGCGCTGGCGCGCGGATGGTGCGGGGCATGGGGGGCCTCCTGGGAGGGGAACTGGGAGGAACTCAGCGGAACTCGAGAAAAAGGTTCCGTTGACGGCTGTTCGGGTCCGTTTGTCGGAACGTCGCCTGCCATTCTAGCGCAAAACGCATGCATGCGCAAAGGACGGAGGGGCGGGGTGTCCGAGGGCGCAGCGAAGTTTTGGCTGTTTGACCGTTTGCGCCTTTTGGTGCTACAATTCCTCTCAAACGATGTGTGGCGGCCTTCGCCCTGAACAACCGTCCATCCGTCATGGTGACTGGCTTTGCCAACCGAGTTGCCTCTTTGCCGCCAGCGTGCCACATGAATCTCTTATTCCGTTGGGCGGGCTTACGCCAAAGTAACATAGGAAAAGATATGAACTGGTTCGCACAAACATTCAGCGACACAAGTATTATTTGGCTTTTAATATTTACGATGGTGTCTTTATTGTCTGGTTTTGTATCCAGTTGGCTTACATATCGTTTCATTAAACGACGTGAACTTATTGACATTCAAAAACTTGAGAGCGAAAAACAAAAGCAAGAACGCATCCGCAACGAAATAATTCGCTGGTCTAATCCTGTTTTATCTTCGGTGCAAAGTTTGCAAAGCCAGTTGAGAAATATTCTTGAGCACGGTGGCTATCTGGCAATGGGAAGAGATTACAAAGAACAGACAAATCCAAACTGGTCTATTTCTTATGATTATTTCATGAGTAGTCTTCCGTTTTTATTTGGACAATATTTTGCATGGACTAAAGGCTTCGAGATGAATTGAACTTTGAGTTATTTGAAACGCAAGTGGAAAAAGATTTATTCTTTCAAGCAATTCACAATGTCAGTCGTGCGCTTTCCAGTTTTCCGCCTTCTTCTCGTTATACTTGCAAAGGAAAAGATACACAGGTTTTTTCTCTCCAACAGAGAGCAATAGGCGAGTTGTTCATTGTTCGAGAAGGCAACAATAAACGATGTATGAGTTACTTTTTTTTTTTTTTTTAAAAGGGGGACGCTGATGCAGGCGTGCTGGGCGTTTTTCGACGATGTGCGCAGGCGGGTGTCGGCTGAGATGTAGAAAAGGGTCCTAGGCGAGAGGGGAGGGCGTGATCGGGAACCGCATCGTCCGTCTATATCTTTGCCAACGAGCAGGACTGGGCGAAGGGGCTTGGCGTGCACACCCCCGACGGTGCGATGCTGACGGGCGAGGGGCTGAAAGCGCATCGCGACGCCTATTGCCACGCAATTCGGGACTACCACTCACAGGGTAAATTGGCCGGCAAGTGGCCGCTGCGGAACCTGATACGGCACACAGCCTTCGCACGTCGATCAAGCCTGGAAAAGGATTACAAGGATCTGACTGCCAAACAAGCGTGAGGTGCCGCCCAACAAAGCGTGCACCTGACGTGGGGATTTTGCGCGATTTCAAGCATTTTTCTGGCTTCGGGTTTTTCCTGCTCCCGAGCAGAATCCACGCCCGCCCCACGCAGGTAACGCAAACCGTTAGGCGGGCAAGGCGGAACGTCGTGGGCTAACCGGCAACTAAAATGCACCACGCACTGTTGAGACCCCGTTGAGTGGGATGGCGCGTAACCCATCGAGTTGCATTTTGGGAATTGTTGGGTTACAATTTCCTCATGATCAAGAGCTTTGCGCACAAAGGGCTGGAGCAGTTCTTCCTCACCGGCACTAAGGCGGGCATCCAGCCGCAACATGCCAACCGTATCCGGCTGATCTTGGCCCAGTTGCAGCAAGCCCGAACCATCGATGACCTGCGCATCCCCACGCTGCGTCTTCACGAACTCAAAGGGGATCGCAAAGGCACGTGGTCAGTTACCGTGCAAGCAAACTGGCGCATCACCTTTCGTTTTACCGCAGGTGATGCCGAGGTAGTGGATTACGAGGATTATCACTGAGGACTGAACGATGATGAAGATGTACAATCCCCCCCATCCTGGCGAGATCATCAAGGGCTTGTGGCTCGATCCGATGGGCGTCAGCATCACTGATGCGGCGCAGGCAATGGCGATCAGCCGCAAGACCTTGTCCAAGATCGTGAACGGGCGGGGCCGCGTGACGCCGGAGATTGCGGTGCGTTTGTCTATCGCTCTTGGCAGCAGCGCCGAGAGCTGGCTAGGGCATCAAGCCGCCTATGACCTCTGGGAGCTTGAACAACACCCTGACAACGCACGCGTCGTGCCCTTGTTCGCATCAACGCCTGCCGCCACGGCCTCCACCTGACGCGTGCAGTTGATTGCGACGGTCTGTCAACACGGTTCGCTGTCATGGGCGCGTTCATCGGCTTGCCGGTCTGATGCTTGGCCCTGGCCTGAATTGGTCGCTGACCGAACAACACGGCCACCTATCTTTGCCTCCAACTCTCGTCTGCTGAGTTTTCTCTGGTTGCAGCGACAAAAAACCGATCCATGCGTGACACATCCCCTCCTGACCAGAAGGTGTACCAATGGCGCGGCCCGGGATGGTAGGATGAGCCAAGGCAGGCTGAACTGGGTTTCGGCGTGGAGTAACGGTTGCCCTTCTTGGCCTGCAATGCTACACTTGACTGCGTGTGGCGGCTTCCGTCCTGAACGACCGTTCATCGGTCATGGTGACTGGCTTTGCCAACCGGGTTGCCTCTTTGCCGCCAGCGCGCCACATGAATCTCTTTTTGTTTTGGCCGCACGAGAACCGCCGCGCCAGCTCATCCGTTGATGAAGACCAAGTCAGGTTCAGCGCCGCCCGCGCTCAGGGTCCTGGCGGCCAGAAAATAAGGAAGTGGGTATGGCCAAACTCGTGTTTGGAATGAACCAATCCCTGGACGGCTATGTCGATCATATGGCGTTCGCGCCAAGCCCGACGCTCTTCCGTCACTTCATCGAGGAGGCGCAGGGGCAGGCGGGCAGTGTGTACGGTCGCCAAATGTATGAGGTTATGCGTTACTGGGACGACGATCATCCTGAATGGGACGCAGAGGAACACGCCTTTGCGATGGCGTGGCGAAACCAGCCGAAATGGGTGGTCTCGCGCTCGTTGACGGCGGTCGGCCCTAACGCGAGGCTTGTTGAGGACGATCTTGCGGGCGCGATTCGCAAGCTGAAAGCCGAGCGCGACGGGGAGATTGAAGTTGCTGGCCCGACCTTGGCGCACAGCCTCACCGAACTTGGCCTGATCGATGAGTATCGAATCTACCTGCACCCGGTCGTACTTGGACACGGCAAGCGATATTTCGCCGGACCCCGGCCGCCGCTCCGCCTTATGGCGAGTGATCGGATTGGCGACGATGTGATCAGGTTGATCTACATTCCTGCTTGATCTCGCGGCTCGCCGGACGGAAATCGCCGCGGCGGGCATGTCCCGTTTTGGCCACGGAGCGTGGCGCCATGGATCGGCCTATCAACTACGTCAAGTCCAAACAACGCGTCGCCGACCATGGGGAGGTGTTCACCCCGGCGTGGATGGCCGAGGCGATGCTCGACCTGGTAAAAAGCGAGACGGAGCGCATTGACTCTCGCTTCCTGGAGCCGGCGTGCGGGAGCGGCAACTTCCTCGTGCAGATCCTGCGGCGCAAGCTCGCCGCCGTGGAACTCAAGTACGGCAAGTCGGACTTCGAGCGGCGGCACTATGCGCTGCTCGCGTTGATGTGCATCTACGGCATCGAGCTGCTGGCGGACAACATCGCCGAGTGCCGCGCGAATATGCTGGAGATTTTCGCCGAGTACCTGAATCTGGAGGAGGCGGACGAACTCTATCGGGCCGCGTCCTACGTGCTGTCGCAGAACCTGGTGCATGGCGACGCGCTGACCATGCGCACCCACGACGGCCAGCCGATCACCTTTGCCGAGTGGGGCTACCTGGGTAAAGGCAAATTCCAACGCCGCGACTTCCGCCTTGACACCCTCACCCTTTCGTCGACCTTCAGCGCGGAGGGCTCGCTCTTCGCCCACCTCGGCAAGCACGAGATCTTCACGCCGGCGAAAAGCTATCCGCCGATGACGGTGAGCGAGCTGGCCGCCGCGTTCGGCGACGCCCCATCGGAGACCACACCTGGCCCCATGCATCAAGTCGGCGACGACGAAGGGTTGAAAGCGTGAACCCGCGTTTCACCATCACCAACGCGATCGCCGGCGGGCTGGCGCGAATCGAGCGGGCGCGGGGTTTCCTGGACGCGGCGACGCTGTCTGAGGCATGGCTGCGGAGGATGAGCGAGCGGGCGCTCCTCCTCGAAGCGCACCACAGCACCCACATCGAGGGAACGCGGCTGACGCTGGACCAGTCGGCGCGCTTGCTGGCCGGCGAGGCCGTTCCCTCCGCCGATGCAGACGACGTGCGGGAGCTCCTGAACTACCGCGAAGCGTTCGATCTCGTCTCGGACTACCTCAACTCGGGCGATCCGATCACCGAAGGACTGATCCGCGAGATTCACCGGCGCCTCGTGCAGGGCGTGCGCGGCGGCTCGGCCCGGCCGGGAGAGTATCGGCTGGCCCAGAACTATGTCGTCAACGCCGCCACGCGCGCCATCCTCTACACACCGCCGCCGCCGGGCGACGTGCCCGAGCTGATGCGAGATCTCGTGGCGTGGCTGAACACGCCCAGCGACATCCACCCCGTGCTCGTCGGCGGCATCGCCCAGTACCAGCTCGTACACATCCACCCGTTTCTGGATGGCAACGGGCGCACATCGCGCCTGCTTTCCACCCTTTGTCTCTATCGCGCCGGTTACGACTTCCGGCGCCTGTTCACCCTGAGCGAGTACTACGACCGCGATCGCCCGGCTTTCTATGGCGCCATTCGCGCCGTCGACCTGGACGAGCTGGAACTGACCCCGTGGCTGGAGTACTTCGTCGCTGGTCTGGACACGCAACTGGCTGAGGTGAGAGAGCGGGGCCGGCAGGCCATCCTGGTCGACGTCGCCGCTCAGGAGCACAGCCTCAACGGGCGGCGGGCTGAAGTACTACGGGTGTTGGCAACCGAAGGTCAGATGACCATCCGCGACCTCGAGCAGCGATTCCCCGGTGTGGCCCGTCGAACGTTGCAGCGCGACCTTAAGCTGCTGGTTGCCCAGGGCCTCGTCAGCGACGATGAAGCGCCGGCCACCGACCCGAACCGGCGCTACCGGTTGAACCTGGAGCTGTGACAAGCTATGACAACGAGCTGTGACATCACGCCTCGCCCGCGGGAGGCCGCATGAGTGGACAGGCTGGTTTTGCGCTGAGGGGCCGCAACCCGGATGTGCTGACGTGCATCGCCAACCTCTCCAACGACGAGGTGTTCACGCCCCCCGAGTTCGCCAACTGCATGCTGGACACGTTGGCCGAGGCGTGGGCGGCGGATCACGGCGGCGCCAACGTCTGGGCGGACAAGACGGTGCGCTTCCTGGACCCATGCACCAAGTCGGGCGTCTTCCTGCGCGAGATCACCAGCCGCCTCACCAGCGGACTGGCGGACGAGATGCCAGACCTTGAGCAACGCGTCAATCACATTCTGACGCAGCAGGTGTATGGTATCGGCATCACCTACCTCACCAGCCTGCTGGCGCGGCGCAGCGTCTATTGCTCGAAGCGCGCCAATGGCAGGCACTCCATCGCCAGGGGCTTCACAAACGACGCGGGCAACATCTGGTTCGAGCGGATGGAGCACACGTGGCACAATGGCAGGTGCTCGTATTGCGGCGCCAGCCAGACCACCCTTGACCGGGGCGAGGGGCTTGAAACGCACGCCTATGCGTTCATCCACACCGACGACATCAAGACTTGGGTGACTGAGTTGTTTGGAGGCAATATGCAGTTCGATGTAATCATCGGCAACCCGCCGTATCAACTCAGCGATGATGGCTTTGGAACAAGCGCAGCTCCCATTTATCAGCACTTCGTAGAGCAAGCAAAGGCGTTGGAGCCACGCTACCTGTCGCTGGTCATTCCTGCCCGTTGGTTCGCCGGTGGCAAGGGGCTGGATGAGTTCAGAGAGTTGATGCTGGCCGACGATCGCCTGCGCTCAATTGACGACTATCTCAGCGCATCGGACGTCTTCCCAAACGTGGGCCTCAAGGGCGGCGTTTGTTACTTCCTCTGGGACCGGGACAATCCCGGGCAGTGCCGCGTCACCACTCATTTCAAGGACTGGCCTGTCTCGACGGCCAGTCGCCCTCTTCAAGAAGAGGGCGTGGACGTGTTCATCCGCTTCAATGAAGGGCTGTCGATCCTCAAGAAAGTCGTTGCAGTGGAAAGTGGTGAGACCCACTCGCTGTCGCTGCCCGACAGTCAGCGTTTCGACCAACTGGTTAGTTCCAGGAAGCCGTTCGGATTAAGCACAACATTCAAGGGAAACGCTGTCAAGACATCCGGCGACGTACTGGTCTACCAGAACGGCGGTACGGGATACGTTGGCAGAAGCTCAATTTCGACTGGCACTCACCTCATCGATAAGTGGAAGGTTTTCACGGGCCGTGCTGCTCCGGGAACCGGCAACAGAGACACCTACCCGCACAGGATCATCAGCACACCATTCATCGGGGAGCCGGGCAGCATCTCTTCGGAGACCTATCTCTGCATTGGTCCGCTCGACTCCCAGACCGAGGCTGAAAGCGTTTTGTCCTATCTCTCCTGTCGGCTGACGCGTCTCCTGATTCTTCTGCATAAGCCATCCCAAGATACTACGCGCAAAGTCTACACCTTTGTGCCAATCCAAGACTGGACGCGGAATTGGACGGACGAGGACCTCTACGCCAAATACGGCATCTCCGCTGATGAGATCGCGTTCATTGAGAAGGTCGTCCGCCCGATGGATCTCAGCGGAGATGACTCTGATGAGTAAAACCATCGAGGAAATTCTTGCGCCGAAGCCGGAGGCCCGCCCGTGACACCGCTGGAGAAGTTTTACACGGACGATCCCCGCTGGCACGAAAGGATCGGCGACATCCACGCCCTGCTGGAGCGCGTCAAGATCAGCGAGGAACAGTCCGTCCCTGTTAATGTCCCTGTAAATGTCCCTGCAAATGTCGGTGTAAATGCGGGGCGCTGGGTAGTCATCGAGGGGCCGCAATGAGCAAACCCACCATCGACGAGATCCTCGCCCCCAAGCCCGTCGTCCGGCCTCGCATCTATGCCTACGCGATCGACGACGCGGCGCATAAGGGTCTCCTCAAGGTGGGCCAGACCACGCGCGATGTAAAGCAGCGCGTGGCCGAGCAGGTGAAGACCGCCGCGATCAAGAACTACCGCATCGAAGTCGACGAATTGGCCGCGCGCGACGACGGCGCCCTCTTCACCGATCACGAGGTGCGCACGACGCTGGTCAGGAAGGGCTTCGAGAAGGCCGAGCTGGAGTGGATGCGCTGCTCGGTCGCCGACGTGCAGACCGTGCTCGCCGAGCTGCGCACGGGCCAGCGGTTCACCGGCACGCATCACGAGACCTTCGCCATGCGCCGCGAGCAGGCCGAGGCCGTCAACAAGACCCACGCCTACTTCCACTCCATCTGGCAGGAGGACATGCACGCGGTCCCGCGCTTCCTGTGGAACGCCAAGATGCGCTTCGGCAAGACCTTCACCACCTACCAACTCGCCAAGAAGCTCGGCGCCAAGCGCGTGCTCGTGGTCACCTTCAAGCCCGCCGTCGAGGATGCGTGGCAGACAGACCTGGAATTGCACGTGGATTTCGACGGGTGGCAGTACCTCTCTCGCCACTCCGACGGCGACCCGAGGAAGATCAGCCGCCGCAAACCGGTGGTCTATTTCGGCTCCTTCCAGGATCTCCTCGGCCGCGATGAGGCGGGCAACATCAAGCCCAAGAACGAATGGCTCCACACAGTGGATTGGGACCTCGTCGTCTTCGACGAATACCATTTCGGCGCGTGGCGCGACACCGCCAAGGAACTGTTCGAGGGCGAAGAGGAGGTGGTCGCCAAGATAGAGACCAAGCTGGAGTACGCCCGCGACCTGGAGGAGGTGAACGAGGACCTCAGTGAGCTTTCGGCGAAGGAGACCGAGTTCCTGCCCATCACAACCAAGGCCTACCTCTACCTTTCGGGCACGCCGTTCAGGGCGCTGGCTACGGGCGAGTTCATCGAGGAGCAGATCTTCAACTGGACGTACACCGACGAGCAGCGCGCCAAGGCGGAGTTCGCGGCGCAGAAGCCGGAAGCATGGAACCCCTACGGCGCGCTGCCGCAGATGCGCCTGCTGACCTACCAGATGCCGGACGAGCTGCTGGCGATCGCGAGCGCCGGCGAGTTCGACGAGTTCGATCTCAATGCGTTCTTCGAGGCATCGAGTACAGGCGACAAGGCGCAGTTCAAACACAAGAGCGACGTGCAGAAGTGGCTGGACATCCTGCGCGGCGGCTACGTGCCCAAGTCGGTGGAGCATCTGAAGACCGGCACGCGGCCGCCGTTTCCGTACTCGGACGTGCGCCTGCTGCCCTACCTGCAGCACTCGTTCTGGTTCCTGCCCAACGTCGCTGCCTGCCACGCGATGGCCAACCTGTTGGCCGAGAAGCACAATACCTTCTGGCGTGACTACCAGGTGATCGTCGCTGCCGGCGCCTCGGCGGGCATCGGGCTGGATGCGCTGCCGCCGGTGCGCAAGGCCATCGGCAGCGGCTTCGACGCCAAGACCATCACGCTCTCATGCGGCAAGCTCACGACAGGCGTGACCGTGCCGCAGTGGTCCTCGATCTTGATGCTGCGCAACCTTAAGTCGCCGGAGACCTACTTTCAGGCCGCGTTCCGCGTGCAGTCGCCGTGGTCCATCAAGAACCCCAACGGCAACAACCCGAACGAGGAGGAGATCCTCAAGCCCGTCTGCTTTGTGTTCGACTTTGCGCCCACGCGTGCGCTGCGGCAGCTCTCGGAGTACGGCATCGGCCTGTCGCCCAACGAGCCGAACCCGGAGAACGCGGTCAGGGAGCTGGTGTCGTTCCTGCCTGTGCTGGCCTACGATGGCGCAAACATGACGCAGATCGACGCGGGCGGCATTCTCGACATCGCGATGGCGGGCACCTCGGCCACGCTGCTGGCCCGCAAGTGGGAGAGTGCGCTGCTGGTGAACGTGGACAACGACACCCTGCGCCGCATCCTGGACAACCCCGAGGCGATGGCCGCGGTTGAGCGCATCGAAGGCTGGCGCTCGTTGGGCGACAACATCATCGAGACCATCATCAACAAGAGCGAGAAGGTCAAGGAGCTCAAGAAGAAGGCCAAGGACAAAGACCTGACAGCCAAGGAGAAGAAGGAGCTCAGCGACGAGGAAAAGGAGTACAAGTCCAAGCGCAAGCTCGTCCAGGAAAAGCTGATCAAGTTCGCGACGCGGATTCCCGCGTTCATGTATCTGACCGACTTCCGTGAGAACACGCTGCAGGATGTCATCACCAAGCTGGAGCCGGATCTGTTCCTGGCCGTCACCGGCTTGACGGTGAAGGACTTCCACTTGCTCGTGCGACTTAAGGTGTTCAACACCGAGCAGATGAACCAGGCCGTGTTCGCATTTCGGCGGTACGAAGATGCGTCGCTCCGCTACACCGGCATAGATAGTCACCCGGGCCTGACCCATTACGGGCTGTACGACACCGTGGTAGCAAGGGAGTGACGCGTGATCATACGAACCTGCGGGTAGCCGGCTGCAGCGGACCGCCGCTGAACCGGAGCGTTAGGCAGATAGACAAATCCGCTCCTGTGGGGTGTATTAGTAGGAGGTAAACCCAAAATAACCCATTGACAACTGAGGGTGAATAATGCAATAATGTGTCTTGAAATCCTCCTACATCCAAATGTGACCAATGGAACCCCGTGAGGCGGCCTCCAGGTGGATCTGACCGGAAGGCAAGAAAGGAATTGGTATATGGAATTTGTCCAATCTATCGATAGTGAGATGAGGGCACGCAAGGCCCGTGAGGCAGCACTAACATACCGGCCTTCAGACGGCCCTCTGCCAGCCTCAGTGGCGTGGCAATTCGACTGTGAAATATATTGGGTGGCTGCCCTTCAATACTTCGAGCTGGCAAAACAGTTCTACCAAGCGGGTAATTCCAGACAGGGAGACTACTGTATCGCCAGGGGGAACGCCTATGCGCGGCTAGCGTCGCTTTGCGCCTCTGCGGCGTCAGCTGGGGTAGCCCCACTCCTAGCTAAAGAGCCAGCAGATCACGACCCCGAGGCGGATCCGCCTTCGCATGCACGGCTGGAAGCGAAGCTGGATGCGGTTCGCCGATTGCATGACCCTCTAGCTCCTCCACTGCCCACGGTGCCTGCGGAAGCAGCTAACGCCCCTCAATGTAACGGCCTCTACTATATTGCATGGGGGCATGCGCTACAAGCCGCGCAGTCATACGCGGATGGTGATCAGGAGTTGGGTGCTTACCATATCCACGAAGGTCAGCAGTATCTTATCGACTGGGAGGCCTGTGAGTTAATTGCCACGCTCCCTTCATAGGTCAATACCTGCACGATCCCTCCCCCGGTATCAGCAGGTTAGCGTGACCGAAAAATCACTGTACGGTTTTGGCGAATAGCTTGTGCGGGATAGACGTCCAGCACCTGGTTTCCGGACTGAACCGAATTACTTAATAGCCGCCCAACAATACGTCCATGCGGACGGCTGGGACACTACGCGTTTTTCTGGCTTGCTCTTGAGCTATGGAGGTTCTTCGTTTTCAAGCCTTGTTCTCCCCAACTACCGGCAACGCCAACCGTTGGGCGCCCAAGCGAGATTTGACCGAAATATACGGCCCCTTTCCTTGCCTCCAACCATCGTCTGCTGAGTTTCTCTGGTTGCAATGACGCAAAACCGATCCATGAGTTACCCATCACCTCCTAACCAGCAGACCTTCGACGAACAGGTGTGGAGTTTGGTCCGCCAGGTGCCGCGCGGCAAGGTAGTCACCTACGGCCAGGTTGCGCAACTGCTCCCTCCGCCTGCGGAGATAGACCTCGAAACCTACCAGGCGCTCAGTCCACGCTGGGTGGGCAGCGCCATGGCGGCCTGTCCTGATGATGTGCCGTGGCAACGCGTCATCAATGCGCAGGGGAAGATCAGCGACCGGCCCGGCGCACAGCGGCAACGCCAACTGCTCGAGCAAGAGGGGATCGTGTTTGTGAAAGACAAGGTTGACCTGAAGGTGTACCAGTGGCGCGGCCCGGGTCGGGAGGATGAGCCAAGGCAGGCTGAACTGGGCATTGTGGTGGAATAGCGGTTGACCTTTTCGACCTGCAGTGCTACTATATCCAACCAACCCGACTTAAAGGAGCTCCGTCTCGCAGACGAAGCTCTTTTCTGTTACGATTGACTCTCAGTCCGCTTGTTCCACCACAAGCTGCACCGGGATCCCCAGGTCGTCCTGAACGTGGCGCGCAAAGGTCAGCAGCGTCGCGTTGCTAGCTTCTCCCATCAGCAAAAGGTCCACCGGGTGTTGCGTGAGAAAATCCTCAAGGGCGGAGCAAACGTTGCCGTAGAGCACTACGCTCTCGGCCTGCACCCCCTGGCGCTGGGCTCGATCCTGGGCCAGCCGCATGATGGCCGAGCCGAGCCAGGCAAGCTCGGCCCGAGCCGCTTCTTTCAGCGATTCGTCCAGCTCGGCGAGCTGCTCCACATCCACCACGTGGATAAAGACCAGCTGCTTCTGTTGCTTGCGCGCGGCTTCCACCGCGCGGGCTTGCACGGAGCGGCTGCGATCGCCGTTGCCGGTGGCACACACGATCAGGCTCATGCGTAGTCCTTGTCTGACGGGGAGCTGATGGGTTGGCGGCCGGCTCGCTTGCGCCGCCGATCTGCTCCTCGAACTGCTCCCAAACCAGAATGCGCCGGTCCAACTCGTCTAGTTCCAGGTCATATGCCTCGTCGCCGATCACGCCGCGGTTAAGCGCCTCGGCCAGGGCATTGCGCTTGGCTCGCAGAGAGTCCTGCCGGGTCTCGACGAGGATGGTTCGCTCCAGCTCGGGATGGTCGTGGAGGATGGCCTGCATGCTCTCCTCGGCCATGTCGCCGATGACCTTCCACGTCGGCTGGGCGATCAGCCCTTCAGCGCGAGCGAGTTCGATTTCCCGCCGGCTGGCGCGCAGCATCAGCAGGCGAGCCAACTGCTGCTGTTGAGCCACCGAACGCGTCACGTTGGACAGGCCGAGCCGCTTGATCAGCGGCTCGATGGTGAGGCCTTGCACCACCAGGGTGAAGAGGACGACACCGAATGTCATGGTCTTTAGGTCCTCGGAAAATGGCCCCGTCAGGCTCAGCGCCAGGGCCAGGCTGACCGCGCCGCGTAGCCCACCCCAGAACATGACGTGCCGGTATTTCATGGGGATCGGTTGGCTGACCCGCGAGCTCAAGGCGCTTGTGCCATAGACGACGATGGCGCGACTCACCAAAATGGCGATCACGGCGATCGCCACGTCTCCTGCATGGTCCACCAATCTGCCAAGGGTGATTTGTAGCCCCACGATGAGGAACACGACCGAGTTGGCGACAAACGCCAGCAGCTCCCAGAAGTTGTACAACGTGATCCGGGTAGTCGGGGACAGCTGTTTCAGGTCCAGGCTGCCGATCACGAGGCCGGCGGTCAATACGGCCAGGATGCCGCTGACGTTGATGGTCCCGGCGAGTACAAAGGAGCCGACTGCCAGGGCCATGCTCAGAGTTGTCTCGACCAGCGGGTCATTCAGGCGTCCGATGACCTGGGCAACCAGGAGACCGGTCGCCAGACCGACGAGAATTCCCCCTCCGGCGACGCGCACGAACTCCAGAACGCCTTGAAATACGGTTGGATTGGCGGACGAGCCGCCGGACAGGGCAGTCGTGGTAGCCAAGGCCAGGGTAAACAGCACGACAGCCACGCCATCGTTGAGGAGGCTTTCACCCTCGATCAGCGTCGACAAGCGTTTGTCTACGCCCACGCTGCGGAAAAAGGCGATAACGGCAACAGGGTCGGTCGCTGAGATCAGCGCGCCGAAGGCCATAGCCAGCCCGATGGGGATGCCCGCGCCCAGGCTGACGACATTCCCCACGATGGCGGTGGAGATCAGCACGCCCGGCACGGCTAGAAGAAGAGATGGGCAGCCACTCCTTGCGCAGCGTCTTTAGGTTGAGACGCAAGGCTGCCTCGAAGATCAACGGCGGCACCAGCAGCGCCAGGATGAGCTCGCTGGTGAACTTGCCGCGGAAGGCGGATGTCAGGGGATCGGCGATGTCTTTGGGCAAGGTGATGATGCCTTCTGTCGGCAAGATCGCCAGAGCCAGGCCGGCCAATACCAGCGCCACCGTATACGGGATGCGCACCTTGCGCACCAGAATGGCGACACCGCTGACAATCAGCAGCAGCAGGACGAAAACAATCTCTTCCTGGATGAGAGTGGATTCGCTGCTGCCCTGTGCTACGAATGAGAGGTCCATTTCTCGTTCATTGTGTCGTCTTGAGCGTCAATACTGCCCCCAATCCTACCATGTAAACCACCAGCGCGATCCCGAGCACGGCTGTGAAGCCCAACGACTGCGCCAGCATGACGCTCAGGATCGAGCCAATTACTGCCGCACAGCCGTTGACGCCCCAGGCCCATGGCACCAAAGGTTCGTTGGTCTGGGTCACCAGGCGGATGCCAAGCGGGAAGGGCATACCCATAAGCAGCCCCAGCGGCGCCAGGAGCAAGACGCTCATCGCAACACGCGCCGGCAGCGCCCATCCCAAAGCGGCCTGGAAGGCTGGCGGCAACACTAGCATGTAGATCAACACCAAGACCGCCAGCGCGGGGATGACGAGCTTCTGGCCGCGGCGTGGGTCGACGCCCGGTGGCGTCAGGCGGTTCGACAGGAAACTGCCGATGCCGCTGGCGGTCAGCAGGGCGAACAACACCACGGAAAGCGCCAGGGTCGGATGGCCCAGGAACAAGATGAACTTCTGCATCAGCCCGATCTCGATAAAAATGAACCCGATCCCCAGTGCGGCGAAGTAGACGATGAAACGTCTCGTGCCAGCCGTGCTCAACCCTCTGCGTCGAAAACGCCACAGCGGCCAAAGGATCAAGGCGGATGCCAACAGCGTAGCTTGCGTCAAGAGGATGATCAGGGTCAGCTTGCCGCTGCGGAACGTGCCGAAATTGGTCCAGCCGTAGTACTCAAAGAAGAACGGCCGGTCGTCGGTCGTGGGGCTAACATCCAGCGGATAGCCGGCGTAGAAGGCTTCCTTGTCCGTGGCGCGGAAGAAGTCGGAGAAATGGTTGCCCTCGTCGTTCAGCATATCTGGCGCATACAGAACCGTGAAAAAGAGTGGTTCTGCCGCGGCGCGTATGGCGGCAATCTCCTCGGCGGTGAAGGGAGACTTCTTCATAAACATGTTGGCGGTATCGCCCGCACGGACGACGATGAAATGCTGCGATGGATCTTCCACGCCGATCCGGGTCAACGCCTCCGATCCGATGGTCACCAGCCGCAGCGCCTGGCCCGGCGGCTCGAAGTGCCAGCGGCCGATGGCCAACATGCCGTCCGGGTTGAGGTGATTCAGGTATTCGAGATAGGCATCCAGGGTATAGAGGTAGTTCTCGGTCAGGCTATAGGCGCCGGCCGAGGCCGCTGCCCAGGTATCCACCTGCGAAAACTGGATCACGTCGAACGTATCGGTGGCGCGTGCCACGAAGTTGCGTCCTTCAGCCACTTGTACGTCGATCTCCGGGATGTCGCTGTAGAGACCGCCGGAGAACTCCTTGTACTTGTCGCGCATCAGGTTGACGATCAGCGGGTTGATCTCCGCTGCGGTGATGTGCCGGGCGCCGTTGTGCCAGGCGACCAGCACATCCACACCGCCGCCGGGCCCGATCAATAGGACATTCGGCTGCTCGGCGAGTTGATAGACCAGGCTGCCCGGTAACGCATTGACCCAAGCCAGGTTCTCGCGATCGCCGTCCCACGCGTTGATCGCGGTCATCGCGGCTGCGTCGATGGCAATGAAGCGCTGTTCCGGCAACTCGCCCTTGTAAGCGCCGCTCAAACCCCACGCCTGGCCCTTCATTCCCGGCTGCCACATCACGTCGATGCGGCTGAACGGCGTCCAACCGGTGTACTCAAGCTGTAGGTCCGGATAAGTCCGTTTGTCGAAGGCGATGTGCAGTGGCTTGCTGGACGGAATATACAGCGGGAACAGTTGCTCGGCGCGGGGCAGAACGAGGACGGCCAGGACCAGGGCATAGAGGACCAGGAGCCAGGAAGTGCGAGCGCGAGGGGCATCTGAGGAGCTATCGGTATCCATGGCGTTATTCGTCGGCCCGCTCGCGTGTCGATTTCGGCTGAATGCCAATGCAGAAAGCGCCGCGCCGATTGCAGCCAGCACGACCACGCCTTGGCCCGGCAGCAGGTAAAGCGCCAGCACGACACCCAGCGCTCCCAGCCCGGCGCCGACCAAATCG
>CAVPXC010000016.1:0-103787 GCA_963709505.1 uncultured Chloroflexia bacterium
ATCTCTGTGCCTTCATTCGATCAAGGGGGCCGAATCACTCCAGCTCAGTGACACTGAAGTGTACCCGCCAAACTGGACAGCGGAAGAAAAATGGCGAGGGATTTTGGTTGGAAACCGGGAACTCTCGCCTTGTTGGGAGGTGCAGGTCCGTTTGCAGGCGAGAATAACGAGTTGGTCAAGCCAATTCGATCGAGGTGACATCACAAAACTGTGACAAACAATAAAGCTGTTGACAGAACGACCCAGGAGGTCACGCTGCACAAATTATAGCACGCCTGTTCGATGCTGTCAAAAGCTGTGGCCGAAGGGCCGAGGCCAACTCCGTGGTTTGCGCCAGCTGACTGTTAGCGCAGCACTAGGCGTCCATGCGACTCAAGAACTTCTTTGACTTGAACACGGTACTGTCAGCCATCACCCCCGAGACCACGCCTTTTTGCCGGGTGAAGTGCTACCATAAATGGAAGCCGCTTTCCACAGCTTATTCTCGCCGGTGCTGGAAGGGTCTGGCACGCAACTGGCGGTAAACGCCGTTACACGACGCCTGCATCCGCCAGTCCATGCCGCCCATGAACGTGTACATGCGTAGCGGCATCAACGATTGGATGCCAGCCAAGCCGAACCCAGTTGCGCCGGGCATCGATGATAATGCCATTGTTCATTTTGAGGGAAGTGACCGTACGATAACGCAGCGCCGTCGAAAGATAGATCGCCACGCTGTTATAGCCTCTCAAATGGCGGCACGGCATGGCCGCGCCACTGGAGCAGCGCGGCGGCGTGGGCCTTCCGCAACATGAAGCGATCGGCTTCGGCAACTTGGGCATCCAGTTCCAAACGCTCACCGGCGGTCAGCGCATCGTCGGCGTTCTTCTCCAGTAACTCCTGGAGGCGCCCTGCATCGGCTTCGCTGCGCTGGCTGCGGGCGATGCGCCAGAGCGAGTTGTCGTCGAGCCGATCAAGGGCAGCCAGATCGGCCTGGAATTCGGCCGGCGCCTGCGACCAATCGGGAGGACTGCCGGCGCGCACGGCGCGCACCAGCAAGTCGGTCAGTGACTGTTTGGTCGCGCGGGCCGTTTGCTCCAGACGAACATACAAATCCTCTGGCAGCGGCAGCACAATATCTTTAACGATCATGGTTGCGTTCCTCACAATACGGTAACTGGCATCATCTTCGCATACGTCGCCGATAGGTTCATGCAATCGGCTCTTTCAGCCTTGATTCTACTGAAAAAGCCCTGTTGGTCAAGCCGATGCCTTTCGCCTTGCCAATCCCGCCACCCGCCTGCTAAGCGGTCGTGCATTAGGTCAGTTTTGAGATCGATAATGCGCCATCATTCGGCAAACCAACTCTGCAGCGTCACCTTGAATTTCAGGAATGACGCATCTGTGCAGCGTGACAGACTTACCTGTTGCGCCAGTTGACGATAGAGGGCAGCGGAGCGCGGTAGACGGACAGTCCGTAGCGCATGCTCCATGTTTTTGTCGGCCACCAAAATGATGACGTGCTCCAGCACAGCGAGTGGTGTCATCCGAGAACTCCCGAGGCGAATAGCGTGCCCAGATTCGTTTCACCTTGCCAGTTGCGCAGGTAGGGGTGCTGGTCGCCGCTGACGATGTCGGTTGCGCCATCCTGATTGCGGGCAAAACAAAGCACATCGCGGACATTGGTGACGCTCAGAATGACCGGGGAATGAGTGGCCAGCAAAATCTGTGCGTCGTAAACCGAAGAGAGCGACTGGAACATGGTTTCGACGGCGCGTGGGTGGATGCCGTTCTCCGGTTCCTCGATAAGCAAGATACCGCTGAACGCTGGAATATAAGCTGGGATGGTAAGCGCCAGCAGGCGCAGGGTGCCATCCGAAGCCAGCCACGATGGAATACGTAGCCCCCCGTCGTATTCGAGGACGAGATAGCGATGCCGGTCCTCGTCTCGCTCGACCGTGGTCACATTGGCCAGGTCAGGCAAAGCAGAGCGCAGGTGTTCGATCCACGCCCGATGCCGCTCCGGTGTGCGTCGCTCCAGGTCAGTCACCACCCACGGTAGGTTGGAGCCGTCTGGCCGTAATTCGCGCTGCAGGTGGGGCGGGCTGGGGTTGCGCATCAGGCGGCTGTTCAACACGTACTGGCGCACGCCGTCCATGAGCAGACCCTTGAGCCAGGTGGAGGCGGGAAAACGCGTCTCATCCTCGGGCAAGTTAGCCAGGGTCGATTTGCGCGGCCCCAGGCGAAACGCTGGCACCCAGCCCTTGCCGGAGCTTTCATAGACTTCGGAGTAATAATTGTCGTTGCCGCCCGGTGACTTCTTAAACGCCAATTGGGCGACCTTGCCGCCGCGGCCCGATATGATCGTGTCCGGCCGAGTGAGCAACTCAGGGAAGCGCAGACGCTGCTGTGCCGGCTGGGCTGGTCCGTTGCCATTCGATGTCTTGAGAATGCCGCTTTCGGCTGCAATCTCGATTTCGTTGGAGGATGGATTGACGGCCAGCGCCACTTCGTAGCGGATCACGTCGTGTTCAGGGCGGCCCAATTTCTGTCGCACCACGTCGGGCAGGCGCGCTTCGATAGCCAATTCGAAGCGGTCGCCTTCATGACGCCAGAGCAAGTCCTGGAAGGTGCGGCTGCGCTCACCCACGGCGTCCTCCAAACCGTCGGAGACCAGCCGGCCCAAGAAGGCCACCACGTCAAGAAAGGTCGTCTTGCCGCTGGCGTTCGGCCCGACCAGCACGCGAAAGTCGCCGAGCGGCTGGCGCACATAGCGAAGGCAACGGTAATTGAGCGCTTCGATCAGTGTGAACATGAGCGTCTCCTTTGGGGTTCTCCGGTTTGAGCAGCGGCGCCACCGACATCTGCCCGCAGAGCAGGTCTTGCAGCAGGCCGGTTGACCCACTAAATCCTGTCTGCAAACTGCAAAGCAAACTGCTGGCAACGTTTCTTGAAGATGTCCAGGCTGCCATGCAGAGCCAGGGACTGGGCACGCAGGGCGTTGAACAAGGGATATTCTCTCACGCCGCAAGGAACAGACGCACGCGAAGGCACAGAGCATTCACCGCAGAGGGTTCGCACGCCGAATACAACCTACCGCGGGCGAGCTTCGTAATGCTCCGAGCGCAGCCAGGCTCGCAGCGTGGCGCGATACAGCGCCCGTTCGAAATAGCCACCGGAGAGCGACAGGCCGTCGTAGCCCTTTTGCAGCAACGGCTCCAGCAGGGGCGTTACCTGCTGGGCGTAATGGCGCATGCAGGCCTCGGGGTGGATGCCCGGCCACGAATAGCACGAGACGACGGTTCGCCGCTGGTCGCTGGGGATCGAGGATGGCACCGTCACGCTCCAATCCTTGTCGTCGGGGAGGAAGACGTATTTGTCCAGGTTGCCCTGGGGGATGCCCTCGATCGCGCGCACCACGGGCGGATCCCCGTCCAGGGTGTAGGGATCGACGGCCAGATCGGCGACGACTGCGTGCTCCGGCAGCCAGCCCAGCCAGGCGTTGGGCACGACGTGCTGGGACGGATCGCGACGCTGCGTGGCGTCCACCAGGATGTCGGCCTGCTCGAACAGCCAACGCATGGTGTCCGCGTTGCCGGTGATGTTGCGTCCCACCGCCATG
This sequence comes from uncultured Chloroflexia bacterium, assembly GCA_963709505.1. Classification (GTDB taxonomy): domain Bacteria; phylum Chloroflexota; class Anaerolineae; order JAAEKA01; family JAAEKA01; genus CAVPXC01. The sequence goes on from CAVPXC010000016.1 coordinate 3,602, forward strand.
GCGACCACGCCTGGACCCTGGCGCTGGATGTGCTGCTGGTTGCGCACGACGTCGCCCAGCTTGGTGGCAGCTTCGACTGCGTGTTTGCCCACCATGCCCGCCCCCAGGATCAGCACGCGGATCGGCTGGCCGTCAGGCCGGCGCAGCCGCGGCCAGCGCTGCTGCAAGACATCGAAGGCCACCTCCAGCCCGTTCCACGCCACCGCCTTCATGTTCTCCACCAGGCGCAGGTTATTGTCGGCCACGATACTGTCAATGGAGATAGCCTGAATGCCCAGCTCGCGCAACAGATCGACGCGTTTGGGACGAGTCGGGAAGTGCAGCATCGAGAGCAGACAGGCGCCGGCCTGCATGAGATGAAACTCCTCAGGGGTCGGCGAGCGCAGGACAATCACCAGGTCCTGGCGATAAGCCTCCTCGTGGCTGCACAGGAACACCTGCGCGTTGCCCTGGCGGTAGTCGTCGAAGGTAAAGCCCGAGCGCGAGCCATAGCCCTCCTCCACGCAGACCGTCAGCCCCTGCTGAGCCAGGTGTTGGATGAACTCCGGCAGGAAGACACGCCTTTCGGCGGGCTCCTTCATCATGCGTGGAAAGCCGATCGTGCGCGGCGTCGTCATCGATTGCCTCCTCGTTTGGGTTGGTTGACGTGAGGTCTTAACCCACGTGGATCAGCCGGTCGGGGTCCAGCGGCTGAGCTGAGCCCGGGCGATGGCGCGCTCGAAGAAGCGGCCGTTGGGATCGATGCCCGCCAGCCCGCCCTTGGTGATCAGCGTGCGCATGATCGGCTGCAGCTGCCGGCCATAGAACTCGCATGCAGTCCTTGGGGTGCAGGCCGGGCCAGGAGTAACAGGAGACCGTATGCCGCCGGTGGCGGGTGGAAAGACACGACGGCACCTGGCCCCAGGCCGGATCGTCAGGCGCAAACACGTACTGGTCCAGGCTGCCCTGGGGAATGCCCTCGATCCCCTTGACCTTGGGTGGATCGGCCGTGCAGTCGTAGGGATCGACCGATAGGTCCACCAACACGGCGTGTTCTGGCAGATGCGCCAGCCAGTCGTTTGGGATGACGACCTGGCTGGCGTCAGGGCGTTGGGTGGCATCGACCAGGATGTCGGTATCGGCCAAGATGGCGCGCATGACGGTCTCGTGCCCTGTCAGGTCGTAGTCGACCACGGTGACTTGCACTCCCGGCACGCCCAGGGCCACCATGCGCTGGCGCAGCGTCTCGTCACCATAGCGGATGGCTGCGGCCACCACGTGGCTGCCCACCGCCCCTGCGCCGATCAGCGTCACCCGGATGGGCGGCCGCTGCGGGCTTGCGAAGCCGGCCGCGGGGTAGATCGACGCCAGCACCTGGAAGCCCACCTCGAGCCCGTTCCAGGCCACCGAGTGCAGGTTCTCGATCAGCCGGCGGCCCACGTCGTCCTTGATCGAGTCAAGGGACAGGGCCTCCAGCCCGCGCTGGCGAAGGTCGGCCACCCGCTCCGGCCGGGTCGGGTAGTGCGCCATGGTCATCAGACAGCTGCCGGGCTGCATCAAGGCGATTTCGGCGTCGCTGGGGTAGCGCATCACCAACACGTAGTCCTGACGATAGACCTCCTCCAACGGTGCAAAGCGCACGCTGGCAGCCGCGCGGCGATAGTCGTCCTGGCGGTAGTTTATGCCCGATCCATAGCCGGTTTCCAGCACAACCTGGGCGCCGTGCTGCGCCATCCTGGCGACAAACGAGGGCAGAAACGCCCGTCTCTCGCCGGCCTCTTTATGCATCTGGGGCAGTCCAATGGTGAATTGCGACGACATGAAGAGCCTCTTTCTCGCTCATTCGCAGTTAGCTGCGGATCGTGTCTGGTTCTCGGTTCGCCGCTCCGTTGACGACGAAGAACCAGGTAGGGCTTATGGTACACGTTCCTCTATCGCTTGGCAAGCGCCGAGTTGTTCCCTTTGGAGCGCTGCTTACCGAAGTTAATTAGACCGGTCGTTATAATTCCTGACATGGCAAGAACTACTGCAAGCACAGTCCGCGAGCACATCGTCGAGGCAACCTGCGACCTGCTTGAGGCCCAGGGCTACCACGCCACCGGAGTGAACCAGATCGTGGCCGAAAGCGGTGCGCCCAAAGGTTCGCTCTACCACTACTTTCCCGACGGCAAGGAGGCGCTGGCGGCTGCAGCCATCGATCGTGCCGGCCGCAGCCTGGCGGGGCGGGTCGAGGCCGGGCTCTCCCTTTGCGACGATCCCGCCGACGCCGTGCAGTTCCTGGTCCAGCGCATCGCCGACGTGATTGAGGAGTCGGGCTTCCGCTCTGGCGGGCCGTTGACTGCCGTCGCCATGGAGACCGCCACTGCCAGCCCGCGGCTCAACCTGGCTTGCCGCGAGGCCTTCGACCGGCTGCAAGGGGCCTTCGCCGCCAAACTGGCAGCCAGCGGCTACGAGCCTCAGCGGGCGGCGCACCTGGCGGCCTTCATCACTGCGGCCATCGAAGGCGGCATCCTGCTCAGCCGCACCTACCACACAGGCGATCCACTGCGCCGCGTCGGCCAGGAGCTGGCCGCGCTGCTGCAGCAGAAGTAAACAAGCAACCAAAGGAGAGATCAAATGACTGTTCAATCAACAACCATGCCGGCGAAGCTCACCGGCAAACAGATCCTTGTGAACGGCCTGATCGCCATTATCGTGGCGATTATCGGCAATGTGATCGTGCGTTTGATTATGGGCGCCTTGGTGGCTATCCCAGGCGACTTTCCGCCCATGCAGATCGGCGCGATTGCGTTCTTCACAGCGTTCTACGGCGTCGGCGCTACGGCGGTGTACTGGATCATCAACCGGGTATCCAGCAACCCGCAGCGCGTATGGCTCGTGGTGGTCATCATCGGCTTCGTGCTGACCGCGCTGCCTGACCTGGCGCTGGCTGCCAATCCCAGCAGCGCTCCCTTTCCCGGCGGCACGTCGCAGCTCTGGCTGCTGCTGCTTGTGTTCCATCTCGTGGCTGGAATCATCTACTATCTTCTGATCCCGCGGCGCAGATAGCAGCCAGGTTGGGTAGGTTGAGGAAAGCCGGTCCGGTTTCGCAGGCAAGTATCCCAACTGGACCGGCTTTCTTTTCGCCCATGGCCTCCGTACAGAAAAATCACGTATTCATGACAGTATAGCCCCAGCCAATCACATTCTGATCACAGGCGCCACCGGCAACGTCGGCCGGGAGCTGGCGAGTCTGTTGCACGGCCAGGGCCACCCGATCCGCGCGGCTGTCACCTCGGCAAAGAGCGCGCAGAACCTGCCGTATCCGGACATTCCCTGGACGCTCTTTGATTTTGATCAGCCGGCGACCTACGCCGCGGCATTTGCTGGTGTAGATCGTCTCTTCCTGATGCGCCCGCCGCACATCAGCGACATCGACCGCAGCATCAAACCCGTTATCGAGTTTGCCGCGTCCGCGGGCGTCCGGCAGATCGTTTTCTTGTCCCTGATCGGCGCTGAGAGCAACCGTGTCGTTCCGCACGCCAAAGTTGAGAAGATCCTGCAAGCCGGGGTCACGCCTTATACCCTGTTGCGCTGTGGCTTCTTCATGCAAAATCTGAGCACGACCCACCGCCAGGATATTGTCGAACACAACGATATCTTTGTTCCGGCCGGCAAGGGCAAGACCGCCTTCATCGATGTGCGCGATATTGCGGCTGTGGCTGCCAAGGTGTTGACCGAGCCAGGGCACGAGAACCAGGCCTATCCGCTGACCGGGAGCGAAGCCCTGGACTACTACCAAACAGCGCAGATCTTTAGCCAGGTCTTGGAACGCCCGATCACTTACAGTTCGCCAACGCCCTGGCGTTTTGCCTGGCGCATGTGGCGGCGCGGCAACCCATTGAGCTACGTCGGCGTCGTCAGTGCAATTTACATGACTACCCGTTTCGGCATGGCTGAAGGTGTCACGCCCAATGCGGCAGAGTTGCTGGGCCGCCCGCCGCTCTCCATGCGTCAGTTCGTCGAAGACCACGTCACGGTGTGGCGGTGAATGCCAGCCCGCTGGAGGCCTCTTCATCAGGACGTGATTAAGGGAGCTAGGACTGGATGCCGAGATCCTTCACACCCCCGGCTCCAGCCCAGGCTCGATCACCATGATGTTCCAAAACGGCGATGCCTTCATCGGCGACATCCTGCGAGACGGCGTCATGAGCGGGATGTTCCTGTCCTCCCGGCTCAAATACCCCTTCTTATCGATGAACTCGTCGCTGCTATTCGGCGCTGCCCATCGTCATGAACCGATCGGCTGACATGGCGGCAAGTTGGCGCGGCATCAGCCGGGTCGACTGGGCCAAGGCAGCGTTCTTGTAGCCCGGCACGACGCTGGCTTTACCCTTGAGCAGCGCGTCGACGGCGATGCGCGTCACGTCCGGGCTCTCCATCATCATCGTCCGCTGGTACAGGCTGGGTTGCTGGCCGGCAACATCCAGGAACTCGGTCTTGGTGACGCCAGGCGATACCACGGTCACGGTAACGCCGGTCTTGCGCAGCTCGTAGTGCAGCGCTTCGCCAAAGAAGAGTACGTAGCTCTTGGCGGCCGAGTAGGTGGCGTAGGTCGGGGAGGGTTGATACGCGCCGATGGAGGCCACCAGCAGCACGTAGCCGAAGCGCCGCTCGACCATGTCCCTGACGAACAGCTTGGTCAGGTGCGTCAGTGTCACGATGTCCAGCTCCAACATGGCCCGCTCGCGTTCCCAGGGGATCTCCAGGAAATCGCCGTATAGGCCAAAGCCGGCGTTGTTGACCAGCACATCTACGGCCTGGCCGCTGGCCTTGAGCTGGTCGTAGAGTCGCTGCGGCGCGCCGGCGGGTTCCAAGTCCATGGCGATCACGTCGACCTGCACGCCGTACTGCGCGGTGATCTCCTGCTGCACTGCTCGCAGCCGATCCTCGCGACGGGCCACCAGGATCACGTTGCAGCCGCGGCTGGCCAGGTTCTTGGCGAAGTCCACTCCCAGCCCGCTGGAGGCGCCGGTGACCAGCGCCCATTTGCCCTTCAAATTCGCTTGTTTCATCTTGTTCTCTCCATATCAGTCGAATATCGTTATTGCTCAGCCCGTCATTCCTGCGAAAGCAGGAATCCATCTGGGTTTTTCGCTTTGAGCACCAATTGGATGGATTCTTGCTTTCGCAGGAATGACGGTGGGCGCAGTTACGAATGCTTATCAATCCTACTGAACCGCAGACGTCTTTGTAAACAGTCGCCTCGTGGCAATGAGCGGCACATATACCAGGATCGCAATCGTGACGTTGAGCGCCACGTTAACATACACACCGAAGTAGGCCGAAATGGCCGTATCGGGGATGAACCAAAGCGTGATGCCGGTAAAGATGCAGGTCCACGCCCAGCGCTCGCGGCGCCTGAACGGATAGCGCGCGACATAGATAAAGAAAACGCCCCACCCGGCGACCGTCATGCCGAGCACGCCATAGATGAACCGCTGAAAAGGCACGACGCTCTCAGGCGCCACGGGACTGGACCAAAAGACCGTGTTGACCTGATTGTTGAATACGACGTCGAACAGCCGCGTCTGATTGGCAAAGGCGAGCAGGATCCCAAACACGACCAGAATCCAGCCCACTGCGACCATCCAGGTGTCCCAAAGACGATTTGATGTCATCTCTCACGCTCCTCTAGGTGGTGCGCCGCAAGGCCAACGCTATCAATCCGATAAAGAGCAACTCGGCGGCAAGCAGGACGAACATAAAGGTATTCGGCGAGCCGTCGACGATCATGCCAACCAGTCGTCCCAATGCAATACCCAACAATACCAGCAGGGACGAAACCAGGCCGATCCGCAGCGTACCCGGTCGGCGAGCGCAATAGCCCCAAAAGAGGCCAATGCCCAATGCCATGCCGCCGTACGTGGCTCGCAGGTCGATCAAGGCGCTGGTCGTACCCGGTGTTGCGCCGGTGATCACCTGAGACAGCAGGGCCGGGGCGATGATGAACCCAACGCCGAACACGACAAAGAGCGCGGCGTTAATCCACAGGAGAACCACAGGAAACCTCATCGTTCTGATCCTTTCAGCCCATCAAGAATAACCAGCGTCAGCTGGCGAAGCTCGCGATCGAAATCTATATCGAAAGCCCGCATTTCCTCCAGGGTCATGAGCTGCCTGACCACCGGCGCGGCGTCGGCCAGGTGGCGCAGGCCGATCACGAGGGCCTCCAGCTGCATCAACAGATGGGCGCCTTCGCCCGGCTGCAGGAAGCCGAGGGCGCGCTCCAGCAGCGCGCCGGTGCGCGCCAGCCTGATCAGCAGCAGGTGTTTGAACTGGTGCAACGCATCGTAGTTGGCGTTTTGCTCCAGCACGGTCGACAGAATCGCCAGCAACCGCGTGAAGTAAACACGCTCCTGCAGCGAGCTGGCGATGATTTCGACAACATCTTCTGTTGTCGCAGGAGCAGGAAGCTGCGCCAGACGATCGTCGACCGCGTCGAACCATTCCGTCATCTGCTGCCCGGTCACGGCCAGGAAGATCTCCTCTTTGGTGCGGAAGTACAGGAAGACCGTCCCCTTGGCCAGCCCGGTTTCACGTGCGATGGCGGCGACGGTCAGCTCGCCGTAGGGTGTGGTGTGAAAAGCGTGCCAGGCGGCATCCAGAATCGCCTGGCGGCGTTCCAGTTTCTGCCCGGCCTGCCGGGCGCGTTTGCGCGGTTGAGATAACTGACTGGTGGTCATATAAATCGGATTATAAATGACCGCGGGTCAGTTCTTAAGTAAGCCTGCCCCCATTTGTTGGAAAACCTGTCCAAGACCTCGGGCCGATCGCCGGAAAGCTGGCCGGCAATGCATTGTAGCGGCTATGATCTCTGGTAGTTGACTTCAGCCGAATTCTGACAATAATTCAGCCTATGCCACGCACCAAAAAGTTCGAGTTGGGCTTTGCGCTCGAAGTCATCACTCACAACGACAAAGCTGTAGCCGTGTTGCAGGCGCCAGCCGACGACCATGATCTGGAGGGCTTGCTGCTTGCCCGGGCGCCGCGCTTCCAAAGCCTGCTAGCACGCTCGCGGGAGAGCATCAAGCAGGGCAAAGGCCTGTCGCAAGAGGACTTCTGGAAAGCGGTCGCAGAACGTACTCAAGACAGGAATGAAGTTGTCCAGGATGCATAGAACATGGTCGATCCACCCCATCCGGGAGAGTTTATTCGAGAAGTCTATTTCCATCCGTTAGAAGTCAGCTCGCGCATGGTTGCGGCCAAGCTGAAGGTGTCCCCATCCACATTGACGCGCTTGCTCAACGGACAGAGCAGCGTCACCCCGGAGACACTTGCGCCTGCGCGCAGTGCAGGTGTGGCCCTGCGCCTGTCCAAGACCTTGGGCCGGTCGCCGGAAAGCTGGCTGGCGATGCAAAGTAGTTACGACCTCTGGCAGATCCGACGGCATTTCAACGTCGATCAGGTTTAGAAGCTTGAGTTTGCGACTTGACAGAGGTTGCGCGATATTCTATGCGGAGTTATCTTGCGTTCATCCACAAGGACCCGGACAGCGACTACACCGTGACTTTCCCCGATTTCCCCACGTGCATTATGGCCGGCAGCACGTTGGACGAAGCCAGGGATATGGCACGCGAGGCGCTGCCTTTCCACGTCGAGGGACTGCTGGCCGACGGGGAACAGCTTCCTGATCCCATGAACCTCGAACAAGCGCTAGATGTCGACCCAATGGGGCGTAACGCAGTTGCATTTCTTGTCAACGTCCCCTTCGAGGATCCGATCGTCAGAGCCAACATCACGGTGTGAAACAATGCCAAATCTAGCCTACATTGGACAAGTGAACACGATCTATCCCATCCCCGAAGCCGATCGCATCGAAAGCCTTGAGGTCCTGTGTGGCAAAGGGGGACGTTGGCGGGGCACAGCGAAGAAAGCGGAGTTTGCGGTGGGTGACCTGTGCGAAGTCTACCTGCAAGACGCTTTGCTGCCACAAACCGAGCGCTTCGCGTTCCTCGAACCGCGCGGCTGGCGGGTGCGCATGGTGCGTCTCAGGGGGGTGCCCAGCGAGTGCCTGATCATGCCACTCACTGAAGACACCCAGGGTCTTGAGCCTGGCACCGACATCACGGAGCGGGCCGGCGTCACCAAGTATGAAAAGCCGATGCCCGCCAACATCGGCGGCGACATTCGCGGCCGTTTTCCCTCGTTCATCCCGAAAACCGACGAACCCAATTTTCAGTCCGTACCTGAGATGGTCGCAGCATTGGTCGGCCAGCCGTTCTATGCCACGGTCAAGGCCGATGGCAGCAGCGGCACCGTCTACTGGGATGACGACGGCGTCGTTCGCGCTTGCTCGCGCAACTTCGAACTGAAGGACAGGCCCGATACGGCTGTGTGGCAGCTGGTGCGCAAGTACGATCTCGAGCACCATAGCCTGCCGTTGGCACTGCAATTCGAGCTGGTCGGCCCGGGGATCCAAAAAAACCGCTTGGGCTTGAAAGAGATGGACTTGCGGCTGTTCAGCGTCTGGCGCATTGACCAACGGCGCTATCTCGATTTCGACGAGATGCTTGCCGTTGCGCAGAGCCTTGGCCTGCCGATGGTAGAACTCGTCGAGATCGGCGCTTCTTTCGACCTGCAAGACGACGAAGCGTTGCGCCACTACGCCGAGCGCACCTATGCCAACGGCGCCACCGCAGAAGGCGTTGTCATTCGCCCGATGAAGGAAACCCAGGTCAATGGCGAGCGCCTTAGTTTCAAAGTAATCAACTTGCTGTATCGTGATTAAGCGATAGCTCAACGTTTAGGGTGGCTGCGCACAGATGGGGAACCAGCCCGGAGGGACCGCCCAAAGCGCTAAGAGGCCTTGGAGGTTGACCGGCGCAACGCACGCGCTCCGGCCAATCTCCAAGGCCAAGGCGCTATGCGCTACGAAGCGCGCACGCGCCGTACCATGACAGTCGCCGCAGCCAGCGCGATCAGGCCGGCGACTATCCACAGCGTCGCGCTGCTCCTGTCGCCCACGCTGGCGTCGATCCCACTCAGCGTGACGGCCGTGGGCGTCTGGAAGACGGCGCTCACCGGCCCATATTGCGCCGTGACGCCGGAGATATCCACCGTTTCGAGCCAGTAGTAGTAGGTCGCACCGGGAACCAGGTCGGCGCGGTCTTCCCACGTGTAGATGAAGCCGCCGGGGGAGCCCTGCGACTGCGACGGGATCAGCGTGCTGTTCAACTGGCGGTCCGGTCCGGTCGCGGAGGAGCCGCGATAGAGATTGAAGCCGCGGTTGCCTAACTCGCTGGCGGTCTCCCAGGTGACCAGGATGTGGTCGGGTAAGGCCTGAGCGTCGAAAGAAGCCAACGTGACGGCCAAGGGTGAGCCGGAAAACGCGGTGTGGTCGGAGAAGCTCGTCACTGGACTGGACAGCGTGTTAGTGTCTACGTTGGTCTGGTTCTTGGACGTCCAGTTCACGTCATCCCAGATCTTATGGAAAAGGGCCGCCTCGGTCTGCGTGGGAGTCCCGCCCAGCACGATATCGCCGTCCACGTAAGTAAAGGATGCGGTGCAGGTGAAGGTGTTGTCACTGCTGGTGGCGGTCCAGTAGCGCGTGATGTACGTTGGGTAGTTCGCCCCTGGCCAGTTCGGATGGCGCGCGTTCGTCACCCGCACGCAGACGGTACTGGCGGACAGATCAGACGTAAAGTCTAGCGTAGACGGCGAGTACTCCGTCGTGCCGTAAGCATCGCCGACCGGGAAGGCGAAGCTGCCGTTGCCGCCGTACGCCTTGCACAGGAAACCATCGCCTGCGGCCGCGCCGTCCACATCGGTGACGACCATACTGGCCGTGGAACCGGGGTGCGTGATGCCGGCGGCCGTGCCCAAGGTCAGGTCGTATGCCGCGACCTTCAGCAAGCCGTCGGTGAGGGTGAGTTGGTTGTTGACCGTTGTATTCCGACCCAGGCTGACCCCGGCGCTGTCGGCGCTGGTGTTGTTGATGGTCAGATAGGCGAAGGTTGTGTCCACACTGCCGCCGATAGTCTGCGCCGCCGCGCCGTTGAAGGTGACCGTGCCGCCGTTATGGATGTAGCTGCCGTTGTTCGTCCAGTTGCCAGCGACATTCATATTTCCGGCCGGCCCGGTTACGCTGCTGGAGACCTCGAAGAAGATGTCGAAGAACGAGCTGATGGACGAGCCGCCGATGGCCTGAGCGCCGGAGCCGTTGAAGCGGACTGCGCCGTTGCCATGGTTGAACGTGCCGTTGTTGGTCCAGTTCCCACCGACATTCATGGTCAGGCCGTTGGCGTTCAACGTGCCGCCTGCGATGGTGACGTCGTTCTTCACGGTTAGGGGGTTGGCGACAAGCTGGGCCGTTGGCGAGTTGGTGGCATTCACAACCAGGTTGTAGATGGGCGCGGTGCTGTTGATGCGGATGGTCTGGCCCGTAGGCGTGGAAGCGTCGCCGATTTGCAGCATGCCGCCGGTGACCTCGTAGGTGGTGGAAAGGATGATGATGTCGGCGGTTGTGTTCGAAGATGCCCGTCTGATCGCGATGGTCCCGCCGTTTGTCGTGAAGGGAACGCCCGTATTCAGTTCGAACGGAGCTCTTGAGGTGCTCGTGCTGCCGACTGTGTTCACTGCGATCACACCGCCCGATTGGGTGAAGGTTCCGGTTGAGGTGCCGCTGTTTGGACTGAACCTTCCAGCGATGTTCAATGCCCCGCCTTCCATGATCAGGGTACCGTTGTTTAGATAGGTTATGCCGTTTCCAGAGTTTGTACCGACGTTGACGGTCCCCGCCGATATCCTTAGTAAGCCAGCATTGAGCGTCCAGCTATAGTTCCCGGCGTTGATAGTGCCTCCATTGTTCCAGAAGCCCGCAGTACCGTCTAAGGAAGGCCCAGATGTAAACGGCGACAGTGTTGACGCGCTCGACAGTTTGAATGTCCCGGAAGTGATTACCAGCGGATTTGAGGCAGCATTCAGGGTGATTGGTGCTGTGGCCTCGAGAATCCTGTCTCTGGCGCCTTTGGAAACCTTGAGGATGTTGAAGCTCGTGGTTGCTGTGCCGCCGATCTCTTGATAGGAATTGGTTCCAGCGAAATCAACTGTTCCGATGCCCCGGTTGAAAGTCCCGTTGTTGATCCAGTCTCCCGCCACAGACAAGGTGTATGCGGTTGCGCCGCTCATCGTCAACGACGCGCCAGTTTCGATGGTGATCTTGTTGCAGGCCGCACCCGCTGCATTGATCTGCGGCTGGTTCGACGGCGCTGCGGGGATGATCACATCGCCGGCGCTGGTGGGCACGCTGTTGGAAGACCAATTGCCGGTGTTGAACCAATCGGTCGATACGGCGCCCGTCCAGTTGATGCCGCCGCAACTGTAGTCTCCCGGCGCCTTGACGACGGCGCTTGTGCGTTGGCCTTCGTAGGACCCGGTCACTGCACTCACCGCATAGTATTCGGTACCGATGGTGCTCTGACCGGTCAGGATCGCGCTGGCCTCGCTGAATGTGATGTTGGTCGTCACCTCCTCCATGTACTGCGCTCCCAGGCGGTACACCTTGTAGGCCGTAGCGCCGGGAACCGGGCCCCACTTCAGGGTGACCACATCGCTGCAGACGCTGAAGATACGGAAATTCTCAGGCACGGCGCCGAGGTAGTTCACGTCGCTCTCCGACGTCAACCCGCCGCGCTGCACGCGGAACTTGATCGTGCGGATCCTGCTCACCACAGGTGCGGTCCATGCGTAGGTGCGCACGCTGGCGCTGATCCCGCTTGCGATGTTCACCCAACTGCCCCCGTCGAGCTGATAGGCCAGGGTGAAGGTCCCGTTGCCGCCGTAGCTGTCCCACTTGAGCTGATAGGCCGCGCCGGAGGCGAAGCGATGGTCCTTCAGCGGGAACATCATGGTTAGCTCGTCGCCCAGGAACTCATACGTGACGTAATAGGTCTGCGGGCCGGAGGGCACGTTGGCGCCGCTCACCTCGAGGGTCCAGGTGCCTGAGGCCGGGTCGTCCACAGTGACCTGCTCGATGGTGTTGCGGTTGTCCACCTGCCGGGTGGCCGGGGTGTTGAGGTTGGCCGGATTCGCCGTGTGATCGAGCACCCAGAGATTGTAGGCGGTGGCCGAGGGGTCTTTGAGCACCAGGTTGAGGTTGTTGACGATAGCCGGGTTGGCGTTTACCGCCGCGGCCGCGTCCGGCCACACCACCATCACCCGTACCTGTTTGGTGTTGGCGGGCACTGTGATGGTGTGGGAGTTCATGCCGCCGTTGGAGACGGAGCCAGTCAAGAACCGCGCATTGTCGATGACAGTGTACGCCCGGCGCAGGTTCGGCCGGCCGTAGCCATGCTTGTGGTCCGGGCCGGCGTTGCCCAGGTCGTCGGCAGTGTTCATCATGATCGCCCGCAGCAGGCTGGACGGGGGCTCCGCACCGCCGTTCTTGGCCTTGTACACGTGCGCAAGAATCGCCAGCTCGCCGGTAACCTTCGGGGCGGCGTCCGACGTCCCCTCGATGCCCTCGATGACCACCTGCGGGATAATGCGTCCGTCGTACATCGGGCCGCGGCTGGAGAATTCGGTGAGGACATCGGCCGGGGAGAGGGCGCCGACGGCGAACATGTTCTTGTTCTGCTTCATCTGGCCGGTGATGTTGGCCCAGCACTGGGTGAGGTCCGCGGGGCAGCCGGCGAAGTTGTAGGGCGCATAGCCCTGCACATCGCCCGAGTTGCCGCTGGAATAGATGACCAGGTGGTTGGGATAGGCGGCGATGCGCAGGTCATGGTCACGAGCTGTCTGGTCGTAGCCGCCGGAGATGGACACGCCATAGGAGTGGTTGGTGTAGCGCAGGCTGTGCGAGGTATACAGGGCGGCGTAGTCGGGATTGTCGATGCTCAGGAAGGTTGCTCCCCAGGCGTTGTTGCGGTCGGTCGGATCCAGGTTGCCTGCGCCGCCGGCATTCTGCATAACCCCGATCTTGTGAGAGGAGGGAGAGCCTGAAGTCATCTCAGTCAGCCGTCCCTTGACGTCGACCAGGTTGTCCACCGTGCCGCCTTCGCCGATGCCGACCACCACCCCCGCGCCATTGTAGTTTAGCCCGTTGTAGCCAGTGTTGAGGTAGTTGGACCGGCCGGTGGCGTTACGATGGTCGTAAGGTTCCAGCACCGGCTCTTCCGGCTCCGGCCCCAGAAATTGCAGGTAGGGCAGCGCAATGATCTCTTCCAGCCGGGCCGGATCGATGGCGATGTCCAACTGGCGCGAGTAGTCGCGATGGGTCTCGATCACGACACCCTTGGATGCCAGGTCCGAGATTACCTTCTGTGCGTCAAGCGTCGCGTAGTAGCTCACCACGAGCCTGTCTGTGGACGCTCCCTCCGCGCGCAGATTGGCCAGTGACGGCTCCAATCTGAAAACATCGGCGACGTCGATGATCGTCAGCGCCTGGCCGGCCAACCGGTTGGGGTCAAAGCTCTGGTCGATGACCGCGAAATAGGTGTCCTCGGGGAGGTAGTCGACTAGATATAATCCCGCACGCTCCCACCGCTGCTGTTCGAGGTTGGCAGGAATCTGAGCGAATTGGATCAGCTTGAAGTACTTGCCGTCGAAGATAGCTTCCGGAGATACCGTCACCTCGGCAGGCGTGACTTTTTGCGGAATGTAATCGCCGCCAACCAGCCCGATCGGCTTGACGCCGTCGTCCTGGGCAGACAAATGGCTCGTTGTCGCCAGGGCGATCAAAAAGACGAGACAACCCAGAACCACTGTCTTCAACAAACTCTTGAGGAATAATTTCATTGGAGTGCTCCTTTACTGCCTTGAAAAAGCCTTGGGCAACTGCGGGCGTGATGCCTCTTCGCTGCCGCAGAATTGTGCCAGTAGAAATTCGACCAACGCCTCCACATCCACGAAAGGCCGTTGTTCGCCCGTGGCTACGTTCTGAATGGATGCCACCCAGGCGACACCCTGGTCGTTTTGGACCTGTTTGAGGCGCAGCAGGTATGAGGCGTAACCTTGGTTCGGAATCATGTCACGCTCCTTTCTGTGACTCTCAATTTACCAGATCGTTATCACCGACTTATCACCAAATGGCGCAAACTTACTGCGCAATTCGCCTGTTTTTGGATATAATCGATGGCAGACATGCCCACGCCATCGGCATTCACAGCGGCATGATGGCCTCTGTGGAGGAGGAACTGGTAGGGGACACGCCTAGCCTGGCGCGCGGCTGCCAACAGTTGGCCGAGCCAGGAAGCGTGTGGGTGACCGGGGACACCGAGCGCCTGGTGCACGAGTATTTTGACTGCCAGGTTGTTGGACAGCAGCCGCTGGCGCGTTCAGGCCGGCCAACTCCTGTCTACCGCGTCGAAGAAAAGAACGACACTCGAAATCGCCTGGATCACCTGGCCAACGCCCAGCGCCTGACACCTTTCGTGGGGCACGCTCACGAGATGAAGCAGCTGGCAGCCTGTCTGGGCGAATTGCATCGGGGACAAGGGCGGGTGATCACGTTGTGCGGCGAGCCGGGGATTGGTAAGTCACGCCTAGTCTGGGAGCTGCAACGCCTGGATCACCAATGCTTCACCTGGCTCGAAAGTTCCTGTTCGCCTTACTTTCAGAATACAGGCCTCTATCCTTTGATCAGCCTGCTCGAGCAACTCTTGGACTTCCAGCCGGGTGACGATGCGGGCTCCAGGCGGGTCAAACTCGATGATACGTTGGAGCGCCTGGGCTTGCAACAACCAGCCATGGCGTGGCATCTGGCGCTTTTGCTCAGGCTACCTTCAGACACACCTGCACCGCAGACCATCACGGAAGATCAGCGCGAGCGCATGCGCACGGCTTTCGTGGCGCTGATCGGCCGGCTGGCAGCTCGGCAGCCATTGGTCCTTGTGATCGAAGATCTACACTGGGCCGATCCCTCGACCGTGGCCTGGTTGGATGCCTCGCTGGACGCGCTGGCTTCGGCCCGCTGTCTGGTGCTGCTCACCTATCGACCGACCTTAACGCCCCCTTGGCGGCCGCGGCTGATCGAGCTGAGCCTCGCCCCGCTGAGCTTTGAGCAGGTCGAGCGTCTGGTGGACGGTCTTGTAGGCGACGTCCCCGTATCCGACCAGATCCGCCACCGCGTGGCCGCACAAGCCGACGGCATCCCGTTGTTCGCGGAGGAGTTGGCCAGGGCTGTGTTCGAGAGCAGGGAGCGAGCGGTGGAGAATGAAATTCCGTCCACGTTGCGCGACTCTCTTTGGGCGCGTTTGGATCGGGTGGGCGCGGCCAAAACAACGGCTGGTTGGGCTGCTGCCCTCGGCCGTGAGTTTGCCTATCCCATGCTGGCCGCTATTGTGCCCTTTGATGAACCGCGTGTGCAAGCCGACCTGGCAGCACTCACTGCGGCTGGCTTGATCCAACCGGTCGGCGATGCGGCCGCGGCGCGCTATGTCTTTAGGCATGCCTTGATCCAAGAAGCCGCGCATGGATCGCTGCTCAAACGGACACGACAAGCCCATCATCGACAAATCGCACAAACCTATGTCGCGCGCTTTCCGCAGGTCGCCGAGGCGCAACCTGAGGTGATGGCAGAGCACTACGATCAGGCCGGAATGACAGCGCAAGCTGTGGATTGTTGGCTGGAGGCGGGTGAGCGTGCCATGACACAAGGCGCAACCTCCGAGGCGTTCGTCTTCTTTGACCGCGCGCTGGGCGCCATCGAGCCAGAGGATCGAGAACGGTGCTGGCGGGCGCTGTGGGGACGTGAAACGGTTTTGTTCTTTCGAGGAGAGCGGCTCGCCCAAAAGGCCGATATCGAGGCGCTGCTGGCATTGGCCGAATGCCTAGACGATGACGCACACCGTGCCCAGGCCCAAATACGCCGTGCGCGCTACGCCTCTTCCCTGTCCGATTACCACGAGCAAGCTGAAGCTGCAGATGCCGCAGTGGCCGCAGCACGTCGAGCAGATCGCCCAACGCTGGAAGTGGAAGCGCTGGCGTACAAAGTGGCAGCCCTGATGCGATTGGGCGCGCGGACGGCGCTGCCGCAAGTCGTGGCGCAGACCCTCGCTCAGGCGCAACAGATCGACGATGATGGCGTCCGGTCGTATGCGATGGCGGCCGTGGCGCTTTACCACCTTGAGGAAGGGGATCTTGCGCACGCAGCGCATATCCTATCGCGAAGCCTGGACGCTGCTCGGCACGCTCGGAGCCGTCGCCTTGACCTGGAAAGCCAGTATCATGGCCACCTCGGTTTCGCCTACGTCCAGTTAGGGCTTTACGCCAAGGCCCGTGACACACTAGAGACTGGCCTGGAGCTGGCGAATGTGATAGGAATAGGTAGATACCGGACTTATCCGATGCTCAACCTGGGTTTCGTCCATTGGCGTATCGGCGATCTGGACACAGCCGTTCGGATGGAAGAGACAGCGCTACAGGACTATTTGGCGACCGGCGAAGCGTTTGGTCAGGCTGCCTGCCGGGCCTATCTGGGGTATATGTATGAGGAGCTGGGTGACTTGGCCGCTGCAGCGAACTATCTGGCAGAAGCCCGTATCGGTTTCGCCGAGCTCGATGTGGCGTTGGATAGGATCGAAGCCCAGGCCACGGAGGCGCGGGTGCTGCTGGCCCAAGGCCATCAGGAGGCTGCGCGGCAGTTGACGGAAGACGTTTGTCGTAGTCTGCGCGAGCAGGAAACCGAGGGTCTCGCCTCATCGGCCTGGGCAACCATGTGTGTGGTGGATGTCTTGGACCGGGTTGAAATTCCCGGCATCCATGCTGCTGGAAATCCTCGATTGCCTCCAAATCGACCGGCTGATTGCCATTGGCCATTCCTGGGGCAGTATGACCATCATGCGAGCGGCGGTTCGTCAGCCGCAGCGCTTTGCGGCGGTTGGCCTGGGCAATATGCCGTTGGCGCCGGGCAGCACGAGAAAACGGCTGGGCTATGCCCTGCAAGCCTCGCTGCTGCCGTTCCGATCCTTCTACACCGAACATCCCACTCACGATCGTGCCGGGTGGACACATCAGCCCACTGGAGGCTCCCAGCCAGGTGCAGGATTTTGTGCAGCAAGTTATCAGCCAGGCGGAGTTAGTGTAATTTTTAACGTAACTGCTCACCCGTCATTCCCGCAACGGCGGGAATCCATCCGGCTGGTGGTCAATACGAGCTCACCAGATGGATTCCCGCCTTCGCGGGAATGACGGGTGAGCAGTTACCCAACCGGGTTAATACCGATCAAGTGTCACACTCCGCGCATGGCTCTCTGCAGCCGTCATTCCTGTCTTGTCGGCCTGCAAACCCATTGGCACGGGTTCAGATAGCGCCTGTAGCGCGTGATCAGCTCTTTACCTACAAACAGGCCACCGATCCAGAAGGTCGCTTCGCCCACACCCACCAGCACCGGCGCCAGCGCCAGCTTCGCCTTGGTGTCCAGCGGTAGGAAGGGCAGGCCGAGGAGATACCGCGTTCAGTGCAGCAAAGAAGCGTGTCGTCCAGCCGCCCATGATGTGCACTTTTTTGCGGCGGTCCACGGCCTTCACCAGCTCGGCGGCAACCTTGTCGGGTGAGACGATAGCCGTGCCCATCGCGCGCCACAGCGGGTGGAAAGGCCGCTCAGCTTCCGTGTCGGCCGGGCTGGGCGAAAAGAACGAGACCACAGGCGCCCGGCCGGCGAGCGCCAGCTCGCGGTTAGCGGCTTCGGCAAAGGCACGCAGCCCGGCACGCGAGGCCACATCTGCGCTGTAGAAGGGAAAGGCCAGCCGGCCATCGGCAAAGCCGCCCAGGTGGACGATGACCCCGTCGTCCATGACGGGCAGGAAGGTCTGAGTGAGCAACATTGCGCCCAGCAGGTTCACGTCCAGCGTGCGCCGAAAGTCGTCGGGGGTGGTATCAGCCAGCGGCTTGCGAACGTCGTAGCCGGCGGCGTTGACAACCACATCCACCCGACCGTGCCTGGCCAGGACTGCGTCGCGCAATTCGGCCAGGCTGGCCGGGTCGGCGAGGTCGGCCTGGTGGCGAGACACGACGACGTCGCCGGCCAGCTCGACATCGGACAGTCGGCTGCGGCCGGCCAGGGCGAGCGCGGCGCCCTCAGCGGCAAACGCTCGAGCGATCGCCGTACCCAATCCCCCGGTCGCGCCGATCACAACGACGGTCCTTTCTGTAAAACGCATCAGGAGCCTCCTTTCAGGCAACAGAACGGCTGCGCACGATCATCGGCATGCCGTTTTTCGGATTCAAGGTGATCAAGGGCGCAGGCTTGACAACGTGGCCGGGCGCCAGCTCCAGCCGGTAGCGGCTGGCGATCGTGGCCAGCAGCAGCCGCGCCTCCATCATCGCAAAGCCGTTGCCTAGGTAGCGCGCGATGCCTGCCTTGGGATCGCGGTACTGGAAGTCCTTGATGAACTTGCTCGCCTGCGTCACCAGCACCTCGCGGATGTCGTCGGGATGGACGATGAAGAACTGTTGCATTTCGCCGATCTGCAAGCGATAGAAGTCGCCATACGCCGCCTGCCAGCGGGCCAGGATGCCCAACGGGTCGCGCGGGAATTCCAGCCCGAGCTTGATCTGTGCCAGCAGCGAGCGCACGGGTGCTGGCCCGGAAACCTGGCCATGGGTTGAGATAGCAGAAACCATGAAATCCTCCTGTCAAGGTGAAATCGATCAAGGCGTGGGCATTATACGGCGAAACTCGAAGCCCGACTGCTCGATCAGGTGCGAGTAGATGTCGCTGTAGCCGAAGAACACGCAACGAAACGCGGCGCGCGACGCCTTGGCGATCTCGATCATGCGCGTTGTCTCGGCGATGTTGATGGTTTCCGGTGCGAAAACCAGTGTCTTCATGGTTGTTGATCTCCAACTTGAGCGTGTTGCGTCGAGCCGGCAACCTCATCCTCACTGGACTGAGGACGACGTTGCGACGCGCGCAACGGCTGGCGCTTGCCGTAGGTCAGCGAGCGCCAGAGCCACTCGATCGGCCCAAACTGGAAGCGGTTTAGCCACCAGACGCTGAACGGGATTTGCGCCAGGTAGATGACGAACGTGAGGCCCAGTAACCCCGCCGCGCCTACCTCCTCGTATAGCCCAAGCCCAAAGCCGCCAAACAGAATCGCACACACCACCGATTGCAGCACGTAGTTGCTCAGCGCCATGCGCCCCACCTGGCCCAGGGGCGCCAGCAGCCGTGCGCCGCGAGCGCGCAGCGAGAGCAGTGACAACCCGCTGACGTAAAACGCGGCCAATGCCGGCGCGCCGACCGTAAAGCCCAGGCTGGCCACCCAGTCGTTCTCCGCAAACACGAACAGGCTGTTGCCTATCAAGCCAACCATCAGCCCGATCCATAGGACGCGCCGCAACACAGGCCGGTGCTCGGGCAGCAGCTCGAAGAAATGCAGCCGTCCGATGATCAATCCCAGCAAGAAGAGCGCCATCACACTGGGCCCCTGGATCACGAGAAGGATCAGGAAGGAAAGGGGTGATGCCAGGGTCTGGAAGCCGAGCACGTCCAGATACGATGAGCTGGTGTAAGCCGCGCGTGCCATGCCGACGATGTCGAAACCGGGGATGGCGGTCTCCTTGCCGCCCGGTGCGCCAAGGAAGCCCAGGATCACAAACGAGAGCGCAAACAGGGCGCCTACCCAGATCAGCAACGTGCGGTTGGAGCGTTTGCGAAAGGCCAGCAGGGCAAAGCCCAGCACGGCATACAGGCGCAGGATGTCGCCCGTCCAGAACAGGATCGAGTGCAGCACGCCAAAACCGAACAAGACCAGCAGGCGTCGCGGGTAGAACGAGCGGATATCTTTGCCCTTGGCCTCGGCCCGCGCCAACTGTACCGCAAAGCCCAGGCCAAAAAGGAAGGCGAAGATCGTATAGAACTTGCCTTCGGCGAAGAACAACACCAGGTTCTGGGCCAGCGTGTCGTACCACGGCACGCTGGCGGGCGGCTCATAGCCCGGCAAAAACGCCGCTGTGGCGAAGCCGGCCATGTTGACGGCCAGGATGCCGAAGATCGCAAAGCCGCGCAGAATGTCCAGAATATGGATGCGCTCGCTCTGCTGCACCGGGCGCATGGCCACGGTGGATGCGGTTTGATCATCGTTCATAGGATACTCCACCTTTCTGGTGGAAGGAATGGTTTACGGCCGCAAGCCGAGAAACAGCACATCCAGCGCGTTGACCAGCTCGGACACGGCCTGTACGTTGTCGGGGTCGAGCATCGCCATCTCGAGCATCCCTTCGTAGAGCGCGGCAAACAGGATCGCGAGCCGCTCGACGTCGAGCGGGCGGAACTCGCCGCGCGCCACGCCCTGGGCCAGCAGGGCCGCGATGACGAGGCGGTAGGCGCGAAAGTACGCTTGCAGGCGGGTGCGGACGCGGGGGTCGCGTCCGCCCAGGCCGTAGAAATCGTAGAACAGCGGCGAGAGCTTCTCCGTCGGCGGGACGCTGGCGCGGATGTAGGCTTCGAGGCGTTCAACGACCGTCCCGGGCGAGTTCACCAGGGCGTGCAAATCGTCAAGGTCCGTGTTGGTGATAGAGTCCATTAGGTCCAGGATGACTTCTTCCTTGCTTTTGTAATACCAGTACACGCCGCCAATGCTCAACCCGGCGCCGGCGGCGATTTCTTCCATACGCGCGGCGTCGAAGCCTTTCTTCAGGAAGATGTTGCTGGCAGCGGCCAGGATTTGCGCTTTGCGTTCGGCGCTCACGTCGGGCTTGGGCATGAGACCTCCTTAGGGTAGGGTCAATTCTCCACGGCCGATCGGATCGATAACTGAGCGATCATTCGGTTATACAGGCAAAAAAAAGCGATTTGAAAATCGCAGGTAATAACCGAATTTACATACGGTTATATCATACTCCAAGATCGTGGGTTTGTCAAGAGGGAAGGGAGTTGGTCTTTCGAGTAAAACTAAAGGCAGCTGGAGCGGGCGCCATGACGCGTCCATTCCAGCTGCCTCCTTTCCCACAACAGGCGAATCTCCCCGCTTGGGCCGGTCGTTTACTACTGCGCCACGTAGCGGGCGAACCAGCGCTGCAAGTCGGCGGGTTCGTTGAAGTCCAACAGATCGTCAGCCAGGCGGTCGAGCATGGTGATAGAGAGCGACCGGACGCGCTGCTCGTCCTCTTGGGACAGCATCCCCAAACGCCGCGCCAACTGACGCTGCACCGTGGATGGCCCGTCCGGATATCTCGCCTTGTTGCATGCCTTGCTGCATACCCTCCAGGATACCGGCCTGCCGGCCGCGCTCCATGGCGCGGCGTTCCATTGAACTCAGGTACTCCATCTCGCGTTCCTCCTGATATTCGTCTACTTGCCGGTCGTATTCCAGCTCCAGGTCCGCAGGCAACGCCATCACCCAGTCGATGAAACGATACAAGCCAATGATCTGCTGGCGCTCATAGCCACGCTCGAACAAACGGCGGGTCAGACGGAACTTCCAATCCAGCCGGGCGTATGGATCGGCCGCCGTGGCGCGCGTGCCCGCGTGCGCCATCACCACCACGGCGAAGGGGTTGGTCTCGTTCTCCAGCGCCGGCCAGTCCGCTTCGTAGTCCATCAGCTTGGCCGTGCTGAAGCGCATCACCAGCTCGGTGCCCAGCAGCTCGTCGCGGAACTCGCCGGGCCGCCAGCTCGGATCGTCGTCGGCCAGGATGCCGAAGGTGGCGCAGCGGGCGCCGAAGCGATCGCGGATGCGGTAGTGGTAGACGAACATGCGCTCCGGGAAACCGATGGCCGGCTGCATCTGCACCTCCACATGCACCAGCACCCACTGCTCGCGGCCGTCCTGGAGCTGCACCCGCACCAGCTTGTCCACCATGCGCCGGCCCAGCGCAGCATCCAGCGTGATCTTCTGCAACTCCTTGTCCAGGAACTCGTAGCCAGCCGGCCAGTCGATCTGGGCGTGAGCGGTAGGAAAGAAGAAGGCCATGAACTCCTCGAATTGCAGATCGAGAATGTCCTTCCAAGGCGAGTCATAGTCCTGCTGTTCGGCCATTTTCTTCTCCTTCCCTCCTGGTCTGCTCTCATTATACACCCCTTTGCGTGTTTTGCCCAGCCAAGGGCGCCGTCAGGGTGCATGCCTGGTCTGGGCATGGTGGCATAACCCTCCAGATTTGACAGTATCATAATCATACTTATAATAATCACGATTAATAATATAGCACAGGAGATACACAATGTGGTCAAACCATCACACCCTCATCACAGACGCCTCCAAAGAGTTGATCTGGAAGGTCTGGGCAGATGTGGGCCTCCCACCGGCCATGAACAACCTCGTGCGTTTGGCGAAAGGACGAGACACCCATGGCTGATCCCAAATACTGGCTCGTCGTCGCATCCAAGAACCACGTGGAGCGCGGCGTTGAGGGCGGGTTTATGCAGGCCGGCCACGGAAAGTCGGCCCCTTTGAAACGCATGAAACCGGACGACCGGGTCGTCTATTATTCGCCGAAACTTGAGCTTGGCGGCGACGAGAAATGCCAGGCCTTCACGGCGATTGGCAAAGTGGCAGAGGGACTGATCTACGAATGCGATATGGGCAACGGTTTTGTCCCCTCCCGCCGCGACGCCGAGTTTTATGCCTGCGAGATGGCGCCGATCCAGCCGCTGATCGCGGAGTTGACCTTCATTCAAGACAAAAAGCACTGGGGCTACGTCTTTCGCTATGGCTGCTTCGAGATCCCAAAGCGCGACTTCGACCTGATCTCGAGCCGCATGCTGGTGACGGAAAGGGCAACCATCGATGGAAGCACACGCACGTGAGACGCTTTTCGAATTCGAAAGCCCGGACGACAGTCCGGGCTTCTTGCTCTGGCAGGTTTCCAATCTCTGGCAACGGAAGATCAAGGCTGCGCTTGACCCGTTGGGACTGACGCATGTTCAGTTTGTGTTGCTGGCCAGCGTCGCCTGGTTAGGTCACGACGACGACGCCTTGACCCAGGTCAAGTTGGCCGCGGATGCCAAGACCGACGTGATGATGACCTCCAAGGTTTTGAGAACCCTGGAAAGCAAAGGGCTGATCCATCGCGACACCCATCCTGTGGACACAAGAGCGAAGTCCCTGGTCGTAACGACACAGGGACACGAGCTGTTGACCAGGGCAATCAAAGTCGTCAATGCGGTTGACCACGAGTTCTTCGGGGTCTTAGGAGTTCAGAAGGTTGAGTTCAACTCAAGTCTTTTGAGCCTTCGGATCGGGACTTAGTAACTGTCCGTGAATAACTTATCGGTATGGTCTGATCGTTGCTCATCCAGCCGAATCGGCACTGGGCTTCTCTTGGACGGGCCTTGCGCTTTGTGGTAGACTGTCACCATCAGGTGTGGAAACGCTTAAAGGTGTCGCTTTCTTGCGCTGTATTTCTCATCGATGGCTGGAGCTGCGAGGATTAGCTTTATGAAAGTACTCAACATCCATGAGCGCGAGCTTGAAGCAGACGCAGCACGCATTGGCGCTCTCATCGATTCACTTGCGTCGAAAGAAGATCGCCTGTGGCCAAAGCACGTTTGGCCGCGCATGGCATTCGACCGTCCCCTGGGGGTGGGCGCAAACGGTGGGCATGGCCCAATCAGGTACTTTGTCGAGGCGTACACGCCGGGTGAATCGATTACCTTTCGCTTCACCGGCCCGAAAGGCTTTGATGGTTTTCATGGTTTTGAAATCGTAAGTGGCCCCAACCAGCGCGTTGTTCTGCGCCATACGCTGAGCATGACTGCCCATGGCCCCGCGGCAGTGTCATGGCCACTAGTTTTCCGGCCAATGCATGACGCCCTGATGGAAGACTCGCTTGCCACCGCGCAAGGATCGCTCGGTGAGACTCCCATTATCCAACCATGGTCGCTCTGGGTGAAAATCCTACGTTGGGTGGTTTCGGGTGGTAAGGCGCGTTCCCAGGCGATACTGTCCGCGTCGACTACCGCAGGCTAACACGGTGTGCGGTGGCCGGGCTCGCTTGCGGGCCGCCGATGCCTACGGTATGCGGCAGACAGGAAACCACAGATGCAGGTTACCGAAACCTACAAACCGCTCGACCGAGCCGCCTGGCGCGCCTGGCTCGAGCAACATCATGCAACGGCCCATGAAATCTGGCTGTTGCTCGATGACCGTCCTGAAGAACCAACCGTGGCATATCTTGACGCCGTGGAGGAGGCGATTTGCTTCGGTTGGATCGACAGCATCCAGAAACGGTTCTCTGAAAACGAGCGCGCTCAGCGGTTTTCGCCGCGCAAGCCACGCAGCAATTGGACCGAATTGAACAGGGAGCGTGCTCGCCGGCTGATCCGGCTCGGGCTGATGACCGATGCGGGACGAGCAACCTTGCCCGATCTGACCGTGCAGCCTGTGGTTGCCGAGGACATTGTGGAGGCGCTCAAGGCGGAACCTGACGCTTGGTCCAATTTCCTTGCGTTTCCCGACCTGTACCGCCGGGTGCGCATTGGTTACATCGAAGAAATGCGTAAGGATCGGAACGAGTTCGAGCGCCGGCTGCGCAACTTTGTGAAGAAGACTTCGGCCAACCAGATGTTTGGCAATTGGAACGATGGAGGTGTCGAACTTTCACCCTGATTCGAGAAGGGAAGGTTCGGTTTGGTTTCAGCATTCCCCCTGGCGCACCGACCGGCGTCGGCGATGAGGTCGCGGCCGCCGAAGCCATGGGCTACGACCGCGTCGGCATCTGGGATTTGCCGGCGCTGTTTCGCGAGCCGTGGGTGACGCTGGCCTCAGTTGCGCAGCACACCCATCACATTGCATTGGGCACCTGGGTCACCAACCCGCTGTCGAGGCATCCGGTGGTGACAGCCAGCGCGGCCGCCACCCTGGACGATCTGGCCCCCGGCCGGGTCACCTTGGGCATCGGCACCGGTGACACGGGCGCGCTCCACCTGGGGCTAAAGCCGGCCAGGCTGGCGGAGCTCGAAGACTACGTGCTGGCGGTGCGGCGTTTGCTGGAGGATGGCCGTGCTCATTATCAGGGCCAGCCTGTCCGCCTGGAGTGGGCCCGACGGCGCATCCCCATCGTCATCGCAGCGCACGGCGCCCGGTCTCTGCAGCTGGCCGGGCGGATCGGCGACGGGGTGGTGGTCGGCTTGGGCATCACGCCGGATGTCGTACAGGGCGCGCTGGAAATACTCGAACAGGGGGCGGCTGAGGCCGGGCGGCGGCTGGCGGACATCGACGTGTGGTTCACTAGCTTCTGGTTTGTGGACGCGGAGCCGGGGGTAGCAAGACAGGAGGGCGCCTGGGCGGCGATACCGTTCGTGGCGCACTTCGCCCGCGCCGGCGTCGAGGGCAAACTCGTGCCGCCGGAGGTCCACGCCGCCTTGGTCGAATTTGGTTCGGCCTACGACAAGGTGACCCACGGCGCGGTCCCCGACGAGCAGAAGGAAGCCTATGCAGCCTTGGCCGACAAGCTGGGCGTGCGCGCCTATTTCCAGCGCCGCTTCACGTTTGCCGGTACGCCCGACGAAGTCGAGGCGCAGGTACGCTCGGCCATGGCCGCGGGCGCAACCCAATTCGATGGCGCCATCGACGCGCCGCTGCCTGAACACCGGGAACGGATCACACGCTGGGCCGAGCTGGTGATGAGCCGTTTTGGCTCGCGCCATGTGCCAATCAGAGAAGGCTCTTGACAATGCGAATCTACTTTGCCCGCCATGGCGAAAGCCAGGCCAATGTGCTGCACGAGATTTCTAACCGCGGACTCCGGCATGGACTTACGCGTACGGGACGCGAGCAAGCGGAGGGGTTGGCGCTGCGGCTGCAGGGGATTCCCATCGCGCATATCTACTCCAGCCCGGTATTGCGTGCGATCGAAACCAGTGTTATTTTGGCGCATCGGCTGAACGTGGACTACGAAATCACGGAAGCCCTGCGCGAATACGATTGCGGCGTCCTGGAAGGGCGCTCAGGTGAAGAAGCCTGGCGAGGCTGGCAAGACTTGTTTGATGCCTGGGTGGTGCACCACGAGTGGGAACGACGGATAGAAGGGGGCGAGAGCTTCTACGATATTCGGGACCGCTTTGTGCCATTTATCGAGGATTTGGTAAATCGCTACAAGGGGACCGAGACCCATGTAGCCTGTGTGGCGCACGGAGGGGTGTACTGGATGATGCTGCCGGTGGTGCTGAACAATGTCACTCCGGAGCTGATCGCGCGCTATGGATTCGAGTACACGGCGTGTATCGTTGCCGAATGGCGTTCGACGGGATTGTTTTGCGTGGAGTGGAACGGGCATCCTGTCGAAGCGCCACCCAGCTCAGCCTAACCGGTCTTTATAGGCGAAGGGGTGAGAACCGATTTGCGTAAGTCCTGCTTAAGAACTTTGTTACAAACGCATAAGCTCTGGGCGTTAAGCTTTGAACTGTCGTCTTCGGAATCTCACCATGTATCTTCTCAATAATCCGAGGTAGGGGCACTGCCTTGCGCCTGCCCGTCAGGGCGACCGCAAGGGCCTGGTCCCTACATATTGAGAAGATACCTCACCATTGAATAAGGAGCCATCATTATGAAAGCATTGACAATTTTGTTCGCTGGTTTTGTGTTGACAGCGACCCTGGCGGCATGCCAGCCTCAGGGATCACCCGCTCAAGTTGCCCCAACCGCTATCGTGGAGGAACCCACTGCAATGCCGGCAAGCAAGGAACCTACCGCCACGCCGACAAGCGAGAAACCCACCGCCACGCCGACAAGCGAGAAACCCACCGCCACGCCGACAAGCGAGAAACCCACCGAGGCGCCGGCTCAACCTACCGTTGCGCCGACCGAAGAGCCAACAGCTACACCAGAGACCAAACCAGCAGACCCTGTGATCTTGGCGGCGGGTGAGTTTCAAGGGCGCGATGCTGCGCATCAGGGTTCCGGGACAGCCCAAATCGTACAGGAAGGAGAACGACGCGTGTTGCGATTGCAGAATTTCTCCAGCACCGAAGGACCTGACCTGTACGTATACCTGGTTGAGAACCCGGACACCTTCGATGCCGACGCCGTCGGCGAGTTTCTCGATCTGGGTCTATTGAAGGCGACGACCGGCGACCAGGAGTATGAAATCCCTGCCGGCGCTGATCTGGCCAAGTACGGCGGCGTCCAGGTCTATTGCCTGTCATTCCGTTTCATCTTCTCGAACGCACCGTTTGCAAATTGAAATGATGTAGCCGGAGCTCGATTCCGTTTGACCCAGAGTCCCCGAATGGCCATCACGGAGTTTTCCGACAAGAGGCCGTCCTATCGACGGCCTCTTGTTGCGTGCTAAGGGTGGACGGTTACGCGACGGCCTGGTTTACTGGCTGAATCCACTTGGCCAGTACAGCTCCACCTGAATCCTACGGATGCTGACGCCGTCCATCAGTCGTCCGACGCTTCCAGGTAAGCGGTAATGTCCAGGTAACCGGTCAGCACGCACTTGGTCTTCTTGCCGTCGTCGTCGCGCGACAGGCTGACGGTTGCGCTTTCGTTCTTGATGGTGGCCGACACGGTCAGCACATCACCGTCGACTTTGTAAGCTGCCTTGTCATCCACGTAAGCGTTTAGCCCAAGCCGGCAGGGACCGGCGGTGGCATGTGGATCCTGATCCAGCAGTTCCATGTGGATCCTCAGGTTTCCCTTGTAGACGACGATATCGATGTGTCCGTCGATGTCGACCTCGTAATCCGACAGAGCCAGCACTTTGCCGTGTCCTACGGTCATCCACATGATTTTGTGGATCTTCATGTCCGCCTGGTTGCCAGCTTCAGCGCCTTCGCTGACAAAGGGGGGGATGGTTGCCATTGCATATCTCCTCAATTGAATTTAACTGCAGCCGGCAGCGGCTGCAGCAAAGCTGTTGACCGGCATCCAGACGGGTGGGTTGCCCATAGTTGCCTGGAATTGGATCATATGCGATTAATGGCAGTTTACATGCTAATCCCCTGGAGCGCCAGGTCCGAAAAGGTGTAAGAAGGTTGTAGACACGTTTTCACACCAATTTGACGCTGATAGCGGCAGGTGATATAGTTTACGGGTTGTATATTTTCCATCGCCCCTGATGTTCTGTTACGGAGGTTGACCATGGCTAAATCCGAAGCGGCGACAACGAATGCCGGGACTTCACCATCCATTACAAACGTATTTGTGCTGATGCTGGAGAACCATTCCTTCGATCATATCTTCGCGATGTCCAGCATTCCGGGAATCCGGGCGGCCACGGTCGCCGATTGCAATGTTTACGGCGGCAATACGTACTTCGTCAAGGACGGGGCTCCCCTAAGTATGACGACGGATCCCGGTCATGAATTTGACGATGTGGTTGAGCAGTTGCACGCTAACAACTCCGGCTTCGTTATCAACTATACCACCTCGATCAGCGAAGATACAGGTAGGCCCGCTCCGGACCATATCGGCGATATCATGGCTTGTTTTCATACGGAAACGTCGAGCTGGGTGAAAACATCGGCAAGTTCATACGGACCGCAACCTCAATGAAGGAAAGGCGATGACAGAACAAGCTTACAATCCCAGTGCAACTCTTGCTCTATATGCTGACGGCCCTGCTGAACTGGAAGCAGCGCTCATGGGCCTCACCGAATCTGATTTGGATCTTGCCCTGACCGGTGATTCCTGGACAATTCGCCAGGTTGTCCATCATATCGCTGACGGCGACGATCTGTGGAAAACCTGTATCAAAGCGGCTCTCGGTAATCGTGAAGGTTTATTCAGCCTGCAGTGGTATTGGGACAAACCACAAACTGAATGGGCTGAGAACTGGAAGTATGCCAACCGTCGTATCGAGCCATCCTTAGCGCTTCTTCGCGCTAATCGCCAGCACATTGTAGAATTGGTTCAACAGACCCCCGACGCATGGGAGAAATCCATTCGAGTGAAA
The DNA here is from genome assembly GCA_963709505.1 of uncultured Chloroflexia bacterium. Classification (GTDB taxonomy): domain Bacteria; phylum Chloroflexota; class Anaerolineae; order JAAEKA01; family JAAEKA01; genus CAVPXC01. The sequence continues at coordinate 32,403 of CAVPXC010000016.1, forward strand.
TGGCCGGAGGGCGAAGAAGAGCGAATAACCATAGGGGAAGTTCTTGAGATGCAAGCAAGTCATGTCGTCGGACATATCAACGATATTCGAATGATTCGGCAGGCACATATCCCGCGAATCACTAGTTAGGCGGCACCAGACCCATACTCCATGCTTGAGAGACACTTCGTTTACGGAACCCTTGCCCCGGGGAGGCCGAATGCGCACGTCCTGAGCGGCGTATCGGGCGCGTGGCAGAAGGGCTGGGTGCGTGGGCTGCTTCTGGAAGAAGGCTGGGGTGCCGAGCAAGGCTATCCCGGGATCGCCATCAATGGCGCCGCGGGACCTGTTGAAGGGTTTGTACTTTCGTCGGACGCACTTGGGAACGAGTGGGCGCGACTTGATGAATTCGAAGGTGGTCAGTACGAGCGCGTTGCAACACAAGTTCAACTCGAAGATGGACAAGTCGTACAAGCCTTCGTTTACCAACTCAAGCGCTAGGGGACACTCCTCATTGGAGCCTTTCGGCCCTCATTAATTCGGTTTGTTCCCGCAAGAATGATGGCCACGATATAGATGACGAGATAAGCATGAGCAATCCCGCAGCACCATCGACGCCCTCCGACACCAGCTCACGACGATTCTACCATGGCACCCGGGCGGACCTGAAGCCCGGGGACGTGATTCAACCCGGCTATCCCTCGAACTACACTGAGCGGAGGTCGCCCTGGGTCTACTTCAGCGAGACCTTGCACGCGGCTACTTGGGGAGCGGAGCTGGCAAAGGGCGAAGGTCCAGGCCGAATCTACCTGGCGGAACCGACCGGCTCGTTTATGGATGACCCCAATCTAACGGACAAGAAATATCCAGGTAATCCCACGAAGTCCTATCGCTCCCGGGAGCCGCTGCGGGTCTTGGACGAATACCTGGATTGGCAGGGGTAGCCATGATTCTCCCCAAGGACCGCGACCCTCGCTTCATCACCGTCCGGCGCGGCGGGACGCTTACGGATTTGGACCATCAGCTTCTCGCCTTGTGGGCGGCCGCGTGCGCAGAGCACGTTCTGCACCTTTTCGAGTCGGTGCAGCCCTCGGACCCGCGGCCCCGCCAGGCGATCGAGCAGACTCGGGCATGGGCGCACGGCGAGATCAAGATGTCTGAGGCTCGCGCGGCGGCCGGCGCTGCCAACGCTGCGGCAAGAGAGCTGAGCGGAGCCGCTCGGCACGCCGCGCATGCTGCCGGCCAGGCGGCAGCGGTGGCGCATGTCGCCGCACACGAGCTCGGTGCTGCGGCCTACGCAATCAAGGCGGTACGCTCTGCTGCGCCAGACGGCGAGCGTGAACGCGCCGGTCGGCAGGAATGTCAGTGGCAGCGCGAGCAGCTGCCGAATGCGATCCGCGATCTAGTGCTGGATGACCAAAGGTTGCGTAACGGAATCTGCTGGTCGGCGTTCGACTGCTAGTCGACCATGGCGTCCACGACCGCTGCCCAACAAAGGAAAATTACCATGAAAAAGAAAATCACCATCACGCCAGTCCTCGTTGCCGACTTGCTCGCCGAGGGCGAGCGGATGCCGGTCTACGTGCACGTGATCGACCATCCCGATGCGTGTGTGCTGGTCGATACTGGCATGACGGAGCTGCACCCGGCGGTGGCCGATCTTGATCCCCGCCTCCTTCCACTGAGCAAGCAGGACTTCGACCTCGCCAGCATCGACATCGTCGTCAACACACACCTGCACTTCGACCACTGTGGTGGCAACCACCTCTTCGCCGGCAAGCCGATCTACGTCCAGCGTCTGGAGCTCGACGACGCGCGCAGCAAGGACGACTACACTATTCGCGAATGGGTCGATGCGCCCGGCGTGCGGTACGTGCCGGTCGACGGCGAGCTCGAACTGCTTCCCGGGCTCCGGCTCGTCCCGGCGCCGGGCCACACACGTGGGTTGCAGATGGTCGTCATCGAGACTGGCGGGCGCCCGATCGTCGTCGGCGGCGATGTGGCGGTTTGGTTCGGCGAGCTCGACGAGCCGCACACCGAAGGCCAGCTGCGGGTGTGCGCGCGCGACCCCGAACTGGTCTGGCTCGCGCACGAGCACGAGCCGTGGCGACCTCGTCATGGGGCTTAATGGTTTTTAGCCAGGGCAGGGTGGCATTGCGGCGCGGAAGTTCCATTTAATAACCATTTCGCTTGCGTTATACCAACGCCCCCGCCCAACAAAGAGTGCACTGGACGCTGAGGATTTTGGCGCGTTTTCGAGCATTATTCTGGCTTCAAGTTTCTTCTGCTCCCAAACAGAGTCCACGCCGACCCAGCGCCGGTAACGCAAACCGTTAGGCGTTTAGCGAAATCCATCGGAAGGCCAGATCTGTACGTCAAATCCTCCAACAAACACAGCAAAGAGGTAAGGGCAATGGGTAAGAGGAATTTTCTGATCGAGGGGGTCTCCGGCACGGGAAAAACCTCGGTATGCCACGAGCTGCGCCGGCGCGGTTACGCAGCCCTAAATAGTGATCGAGACCTGCGCCCACATACAGACCCAACGACTGGCGAGAGGCTCATAACATTTTCATCCCCCGAAATCAGACACGCAAGTAATCTTTGGGATGTCGAAAAAGTGAGGCGGTTGGCAGCCAATCAGGACGACGAAGTCACTTTCTTCTGTGGCGGTTCTCGAAATTTCAACGAGTTTATAGACGTTTTTGATAGAGTCTTCGTCTTAGACGTTGATGTAGACACACTCAATGAACGGCTCGACGACCGTCCTGATGATGACTGGGGCAAGAGCAAGAGCGAGCGGGAACTCATCCTACGTTTACACGCCACAAAAGAAGACATACCCAGCAATGGCATCGTAATCGATGCAACACAGCCGCTGGTCAGCGTCGTGGACGAAATCCTTAGCCATGCCCGTGCTTAGGGAGTCTTATGCAACTTGAAAACGCCTAACAATACGTGTTTGCAGAAGGCATACGACGACCGCTGATGTGAAACGATTCTCATCTACTTATGATCTCTTCGTATTTTCTCGCGTTCATGGTCCCATAGTTTTGTAAATCGTTCAAAGACATCAGAAATGATTTCCAGTTCACTTTCCGAGTAACTTGAAATCAATTCGTCTTGTGCGTTTCTCGCCGATTCAAACCATGAGGCGGCTTTTTCAGCACTCGATGGCGCGGGAGCAATCAGAGTCCCACGGCGATCATTGGGATTGGGCCGGCGCTCAATTAATCCAGCCTTTTCGAGCCGATCGAGCATGGCGGTGGTTGCACCCGAAGTGAGACCCGTATGCCTGGCAAGTTCAGTGGGTGTAGCAATGCCTTTGATGAATAGAAGCCTGAGACATTCCATGTCGGTTACGTTGAGTCCCGCCCATTCACTGATGGCGTTGCGGAACAGCGTCAAATGAATGCCATAATCCCTCACCGCCATCAAGGCTCGTTGCTTCAAGTCTGTCATTGTGGATTCCGTCACAGAAATATACCCTTGATATTATCTCTATTATAGAGTATCTTTATTATATAACAACATTCGTTTAGACGCAAGGCGTCAAAACAACCCGAGTTAGATAAGGAGATTTCCATGAGCCCAAAGACAGATACGAAAAAATCTGGTGAAGGATTTACAGACGAAGAAAAAGCCGCGATGAAAGAGCGCTCCAAAGAGCTGAAGGCGGAAGCGCGTGCAGGCAAGGACAGGGCGGAAGGCGAAAAAGCCATCCTTGCGGCAATTGACGCGATGAATGAGCCTGACCACTCCATGGCAAAGCACCTGCATGAGATCATTACCGCCAGTGCGCCAATGCTTTCCCCCAAAACCTGGTACGGGATGCCCGCCTATGCCAACGCGGATGGCAAGGTTGTCTGCTTCTTCCAAGCCGCGCAGAAGTTCGGCTCGCGATATGCGACCTTCGGCTTTAGCGACACAGCGAATCTTGATGAAGGGAACATGTGGGCAGCCGCTTTTGCATTGATGAAGTTGACCGCCGCCGAAGAAGCAAAGATCATCGCGCTCGTGAAAAGAGCGGCGAGCTAAGCAGCGACATGCCGACAATCCGTTTTGAAACTACAGCGCTTAGAATCGGCGACTGGACCATTCTTAGGCTTCCCGAGAGCGCGAGCGCGAAACTTCCATCGCGTGGTATGACATTGGTCGAGGGGACTATTAATAGTTTTCGTTCTAAGATCGTGCTCGAACCGGACGGCAAGGGAAGCCACTGGGATGGCGCCGCCCGAGCAGGGGCCTGCGTTCAGAAGGAGGTTCCCGTTCTTGCTGACGATGTCCGCCAGCAGGCAAATCAACTCATCGGCTTTTTGATAGTCCTTGGCGTCCTCGATTTGCTTGTACCCGTACGAGTTGCCGATCCCCCGGTTGGCTTCCCATTTGTGACCTTGATTTTGCACAAAATAGGCAGGGTTCTATTCTGCCGGTGCAAAATAGATGGGTTTCTATTCCGGCCATGCAAAATAGCCGGGGTTCTATCGCCAAAATCGCTGCAAACAGTCCAATAAATCGGCGGCATAGGGCGATGTCTTTAACAATTTCACCGATAAGAGTTGGCCGTTCTCCATCTCAATCGAACCAGGAATCCGTAGCAGATCTCGACTGATCCGCAAGAACCCGAAGGACTCGAACGGGCTGTCAGCGAAAGCGAGGCTTGCCAGCCAGGCCAGGCAGTTATGCGCCATATCTGTCAGTAGTAACCATGCCTCCTGGGCGTCGCGCTTATGCTTGCGCCGTTTGTCCATATGCAGGCCGCCACTCTTGTCCGAGCGGAACTCGGTTTCAGCGCCGCCTCGCTGGTCGTAGAGATGGACGGTTGCCACAGCGGACAGGCCGAGCGTGCTCAGGAGATAGGCGTGCTTCCAACCTGTGGGTGCGGCGTAACGAATTGAGAACGTATCGACAGGTCTGGCGAAACCGTCGGGTGTAGGTACTTGACCGACGAATTTGTCGTCCCTGACCGCTCGCCAACGTTTGACCTGTTGCACCAAATTGGCCGATCGACGATTGGAACAGCCCTTAGCCAGCACGCCATAGCCGCGTTCCAGGAGCCAGTTGATGTTCTCGTCGCCGCCAAACCCCTGGTCGATGCGCCACAGCACCTTGGCGCGATACTTGGCAGGTAAGGAGAGCCGATCTTCAAAGGCTAAGACTGCTGGCACCAGGCAATTGGAACTATGCTGATTGCCTGGATACAATTGCGACAGCACCAACTCTCGGTATCGATGGATCATGACTCGAGCCAATTGCCGACCCGTGACGTTTTTTTACCCAAGTAGCCCTTGGTGCTGTCTTCGGCGTGTGGACTGATGCGCAAGGGCGTCAGATCCAGGTCCAGGATCAAGCGACGGCGCCAGTCGTGGTTTGCCAGCTGACTATGCGCTCGCCAGAAGTCCGAGCTAACCGACTGAAATGCGGTCAGACCTTCCGCAGTGAATGCATCCAGCGTGCGAGAAACGATCGACTGATCGGCAAAAGTCGTCCTGTGCCACGCTTGGGCCAGCATCGGATCAGGACGCAACACGGTGTTCAGCATGTACAGGCTCGGATAGCCAGCCAGGATCACCAGAAATGCGTCCAATAGTTTCTCGCCAGGAGTGTGATCACAAGATTTCACAGGAATAGCGCAGAATTTGCGCAAGACATCCAGTTCACCACGCTCCCAAAGGGCGTGTCCAAGCACGCATAACGGTGCAAAACTGGTGTTGAACGGCTTATCGGTCAAGTCAAACACGGGTTTCATGGCTCTTTTCCTCCGGGCTTATCGTGGAATTGTTTCTAGATACTACCACGAAAACCCTGGCAAAGCGCCATTTGACCGAATAGAACTCAATTCATTTTGCACGAAACGATAGAACCGGCCTTATTTTGCACAAAACCAAGGTGTGAGAACGTGATGTGGTCCAGGATGGCATATTCGGGCGTGACAAAGTCGCAGTGCGGGGCTTTGGGTGGCTCGCCGCTTTTCATGCGCTGGATCAATTCCTCCAGGCTGGCCTGCCCCGCTGCGCTGAAGTAGAACTCCGGCAGTTGCATCCAACGATCGTTGACCAGGCCCTCGGGTTGGCGATTGTAGAAATGGGCGAACAGCTTGGGCAGATCGTAGCCGGGCGGATAGCCGATATCGCTCCAGAGAATCGATGGGTCGTAGCGCTCGATCAGCTCGAGCCAGTGCTTACCCACGTAGTCAACGTAGGAGCGGCCGGTATCGCTCCCTGTCAGAACCTGGGCGGGTGAGGTGAGCGGCTGGCGGGTGAAGGTCCAGTCGAGCAGGCTGGAGTAGTAGAGGCCCATTTTCAAGCCTCTGGCGCGTGAGGCGCGGCTGAGTTCGCCGATCACGTCGCGCGATGTCTGCCATCCTGCCAGATGTGGATTGGGCGTGCGGCTGTCCCACATCAAAAACCCATCGTGATGCTTGGTCACCAGCCCACATAGCGCGCCCCGGCGTTGGCGAACAGATCCGCCCATGCGTCAGGATCCCATTGGCGGAGCTCCGCATTGAACTGCTCGGCGAACTGCTCGTAGCGAAAACTTGCGCCATAAGTTTGGATATGATGCCGGTAGGTGGGACTGCCCTCGATGCGCAGACTGTTTTGGTACCACTCGGCGTATGGCGACCGGGCAAAATCCGACTCGCCCCGCAGAAACTCCTCCACGAGCATGTCGTCCGACGGCGCAAAGGCCGGGACGCTGTACACGCCCCAATGGATGAAGATGCCAAACTTGGCGTCGTCATACCAGGCTGGCAGAGGATGGTCTTGACGTACCCAGCCCCACAGGGATAATGAGCAGGAACAAGATTGCTTCCAGATTAAGCAAAGCGGCGACGGCGAGCACACTGCCCCATGCGGCAGCAACCAGGATCAGCGCCGCCCACAGGTACGAGCTTTTAGAAATCTGCCAGATCAGCGGAATGAGCGCAAACATGCCCGCGGCCAGCAGCAGCGCCCAGACCGGCTGCGGCGAGTAGATTGCGAGCAGCAACAGCGCCAGCCCGGCAGCGCCGCACGCTGGGAGCGTGAGGGTGACGGTCTGTCGCTGGATGTTGCGCAGGGTGACTTGCATATCCTGCATCCTGTCAGGGTAGGGGGTGATCATAGGCGCTCGTTTGTCCATTATTAGCTGGCTCGGTTGAAAGACGCGGGTTTCCGGGTTGAATGCCGCCTACGAAAACCAGAAGCGGTTGATGCCAACCCCTGGCGCCGACGGCTGTCTGGCCAACTCGCCCTGCACGGCCTGACCGAGAGTGACTATCGTTCAATAAGTATACACCAGGCGATGCACTTGTCGATTTCACGTGACCGCATTCCGGATTAGCTGGATGTCCGGCAAGGACCCAGTCTGTATCACGACATACTTTGCGGCACGGACGGGTAGAAAGCAATGAACAAACAGTTGACAAGTCCGTACAAATGTTCTATAATGGCGTCACGAATTCACAACACTCTGGAGAAATGCCATGCCAACCCCTCAGAAAATCGTTCCCCATATCTGGTTTGACAGAGAAGCCGTCCAAGCGGCTCAATACTACGTGTCCATCTTCCCGGCTTCCCAGATTACCGGCGCCACGGTGCTGCGCGACACGCCGTCGGGCGACACCGACATTGTGTCGTTTGTGCTGGCAGGCTATGCATTTCAGGCCATCAGCGCAGGTCCGCTTTTCAAGCTAAACCCGTCCGTCTCGTTTGCCGTCAACTGTGCGACGGCCGGTGAGGTGGATGCGCTCTGGGCAAAGCTCGCCGATGGCGGGCAGGCGCTCATGCCGCTGGACGCATACCCGTTCAACCCGCGTTTCGGCTGGGTGCAGGACCGCTTCGGTGTGTCGTGGCAACTGGCGGTGTCGACAGCAGAGCCGGCAGGGCTGCCGTCCATCACCCCTTCCTTGCTGTTCGTCGGCGCCAACTGCGGCCAGGCGGAACAAGCTATCGGTTTCTACACGTCGGTTTTCACGAACTCGGCGGCAGGCAACGTGCTGCGCTATGGGCCTGGCCAGGCGCCTGATCAGGAGGGGACGGTGATGCATGCCGACTTCTATCTGCAGGGCCAGCGCTTCGCCATCGGCGACAGCGCATGGCCCCACCAGTTTGCCTTCAACGAGGCCATCTCGTTCATCGTCAACTGCGACAGCCAGGCGGAAATCGATGCCTGTTGGGAGCGCCTTTCCGCCGTCCCGGAAGCCGAGCAATGCGGCTGGCTCAAGGACCGCTATGGCCTGTCCTGGCAGATCGTGCCGGCGGCGATGGGCGAGATGATGTCCAATGGGTCACCGGAGCAGATTGCCCGCGTCGCCGAAGCTTTTCTGCCCATGAAAAAACTCGATCTGGCTGTTCTGCAAAACGTATACGCGGCTGCGTAACATCGCCCAACTGAATCGATGACAAGGAGAAACCAATGACGACTGTTTCTAACCCCCGTGCGCATGGCGCGTCTGACCTGGATGGATCTGTCTGTTCCTGATTTGGAAGGCGCCAAGCACTTCTACCAGCAGGTGTTCGGCTGGGAGTATCTCGACATCGGCGAGGAGTTTGGCCATTACCACTACGCTCTGGCAAACGGCCGCCCGGCCGCAGGGATCGGCCAACCGCCGCCGGACTCGCCCATGCCCCCGGCCTGGACGATCTATCTCGCCAGCGCCGAAGGCGACGTCGAACGTGTGAAGGCTCTCGGCGGCCAGGTGATGCTCGATCCGATGGCCGTCGGCGACGCGGGCAAGATGGCCGTCTGCGTCGATCCCACCGGCGCCGTGTTCGGCCTCTGGCAGCCGATTGACTTCATCGGCGCCGCGGTGGAAGACGAACATGGTAGCCTGGCGTGGAGCGAGGTCAACACGCGCGATGCCGCCGCCGCGTGCGACTTCTACGGCAAGCTGTTCGGCCTCACTGCCCGCAAGCAGGAAGAGCAGGACTACACCTTCATGCAGCAAGACGGCGCGATGCGCTTCGGCGTCATGCCGATGGACGAGCAGTGGGGCGACCTGCCGCCGCACTGGATGGGCTACTTCGCCGTCGACAACACCGATGCGGCCGTGGAACGCGTCCTGGCGGCCGGCGGTTCCATCGGCGTGCCGGCCTTTGACACCCCCTATGGCCGCATCGCGGTGATCGTCGATCCCTACGGCGCGACGATCAGCGTGGTACAGTTGCCATCTTGAACAGGATGTAATAACGAGGCAGCGCGATCTTCAGGCCCATGCCATACTGCATGGGCCTGAAGATCGCGCCGTTCGCTCTGAATCTCGTCCAGGTATGGGCGCGGGAATAGCCGGCCGGTCATGAATGCTTCGAGGAAAGCGAGGCCATTGCCGGCGGTGGAAACCATGTTTGATACGAGCAGATCGATAAGGAAAATCATCATGAGAAAGATCATCGTTGCTGAGTTTGTTTCGCTTGACGGCGTCATGCAGGCGCCCGGTGGCGCCGAGGAAGACACCGAGGGCGGCTTCACCCATGGCGGGTGGACGTGGCCATACTGGCACGACGACATTGGTGCGCATTTCTTTCAGGCGATCAGCCAATGCGACGCCTTTTTGCTGGGGCGCAAGACGTGGCAGATTCACGGGGGCGCCTTTGAGCCAATGGCGATGGGCGACCCCTTTGGCGATGTGATGAACAACATTCACAAATACGTAGTTTCGACGACGCTGCAATCCACGTCCGCATGGCGCAACTCAACCCTCATCAGCCAGAACGTGGTTGAAGAAGTGCGCAAGCTGAAGGAACAGCCCGGCAAAGACATCCTCGTGGATGGAAGCAGCGTGCTGGTTCACACGCTGGCGCAACACGATCTCGTGGATGAATATAACTTCCACGTCTATCCGGTGGTGCTGGGCAGCGGCAAGCGCGTCTTTCCAGTTGGTTTGCGCATCAACATGACACTCATAGAATCCAAAGCGCTCCCGTCCGGCGTGGTGTGGATGCGCTACCAGCCGGATAGGAATTGAGGATCACTTGAAGACTTCACCTGCCCAACCAACACAAACCGGCTATGCCCACGTGAACGGCCTGGCGATGTATTATGAGATTCATGGCGCCGGCCAACCGCTGATCCTGCTGCATGGCGGCCTCGGCTTGACTAGTATGTTCGGCGACGTCTTGCCGTTGCTTGCCGAAGATCGGCAGGTCATCGCCGTCGATTTGCAGGCGCATGGGCGCACGGCCGACATCGACCGTCCCATGCGCTACGAGTTGATGGGCGACGACATTGCCGCGCTGATCGAGCATCTTGGCCTGGCAAAAACCGACCTCATGGGCTATTCCCTGGGCGCTGGCGTTGCCCTGCGAGCTGCCATCCAGCATCCGGAGTTGGTGCGCAAGCTCGTGGTCGTCTCAACTCCTTTCAGCCAGAACGGATGGTACCCGGAGGTTGTCGCGGGTATGGCCCAAATGAGTGGAGCCGCGGCCGAGTTCATGAAAGACTCACCAATGGTCCAGGAATATGTCAGGGTTGCGCCCAAGCCGGAGGATTTTCCGGCGCTGCTCGACAAAATCGGCGATATGCTTCGCCAACCCTATGACTGGTCCGACGACATCGTAGCGCTGAAGATGCCCACAATGCTCGTTTTCGGCGATGCTGATAGCATTCCACCCGCCTATGCCGCGCGGTTTTTCGAGCTGCTTGGCGGCGGCAAGTGCGATGCCGGCTGGGATGGCTCCGGGATGTCCAGCGCCCGGCTCGCTATCCTGCCCGGCCTGACGCACTACAACATCTTCTCCTCGCTCTTGTTGGTGTCCATCGTCAAGTCATTTCTCGATGACACCTCGCTGGCAACGCGCCGTTGGGGCGAATAAGGAGTCTTGGAAATCTAAAGGAAAAAACCATGAATGCCCCAGAGTCGAATGACAGTCTGACTCCATCTCAACTCATCACCAACCATATCGCCGAACTAGCAGACTGGCGCGGCCCGATGCTGGCCCGTCTGCGCGCCCTGATCCATGAGGCCGCCCCCGGCATCGTGGAGGAATGGAAGTGGACCACGCCGGTGTATGCTTACAAAGGCAATGTGGTTGCCACCGGTGCGTTTAAGGATCATGTCAAGCTCAATTTCTTCAAGGGCGCATCGCTCGACGACCCGCACGGTCTCTTCAACGCCGGGCTTGAGGCCAAAGCAACGCGCGCGATCGACATCAATGAAGGCGACACCATCGATGAGCCGGCAATTCAGGATCTCGTGCGCGCTGGTGTGGCGTTCAATGCCGGCAGCGGCAAAAAGAAATAGCCAAGGAGAACCATGACATTTCAAGCTTATCTCGACAGCGTCAAAGCTCAGACAGGAAAGACGCCCGAAGATTTTCGTCTGCTGGCTGCTGAAAAGGGGCTGGTCAAAAACGGTGAAATCGTCGCCTGGCTAAAGGCAGACTATGGACTGGGACACGGCCATGCCAACGCCATTGCGCACGTGATCACGCAGCATGGCCAGGAACGGGTCAGCACGGAAGAGGCGATCGCCGCCCATTTCACGGGCAAAAAGGCCGTCTGGCGCGAGCCGTACGATGCACTGATGGCGGCCATTGCCGAGTTTGGCCCAGACGTACAGCCGGGGCCTGCCAAGTCGTACATCAGCCTGCTGCGCGGTGAGAAGAAATTTGGCATCGTGCAGGTGTCAACCGAGCGCCTGGATATTGGCATCAAGCTCAAGGGCGTCGCGCCTACCGAGCGGTTCGAAGCCGCCGGATCGTGGAACGCCATGGTCTCGCACCGTGTGCGCATCACCGATCCGCAACAAATCGACGGAGATGTGCTTGCGTGGCTAAAACAGGCCTATGACGCAGCCTAAGCCATCGCACCTCAGTCGAATTGCGCTGTCTCGACTGGCAAACCAAGGCATTGCCCCCCCAACGTTTGCTGAGCCGGGCGATGTCGTCACCTGGTTGGGCGCGTTACAAGCCCAGGACTACGGCGGGGCGCTGTGGTCGATTGGGTTGCGTATGGCCGGCTCGACTGAGCGCGACATCGAACGGGCAATTGTCGAGCGTGCCATCGTGCGCACTTGGCCGATGCGCGGCACATTGCATTTTGTCGCCGCAAAGGACGTGCGTTGGATGCTGGCACTGCTCACCCCACGGGTGATTGCAGGGAGCGCCGGCCGCTATCGCCAGCTCGAACTGGACGAAACGATCGTTGCTCGAAGCAAGGAGGTGTTTGCCCAAGCGTTACAGGGCGGCAAGCAGCTCACCCGTGATGAAATGCTTCAATCGCTGGAACAGGCCAACATCGCCACGGCCGGCCAGCGCGGCTACCATCTCCTCGGACGGTCGGCGCAAGATGGGCTGATCTGCTTTGGCTCGCGCCGTGGAAAACAGCAAACCTTTACGCTGCTCGACGAATGGATTCCTCAGACCGGCCCACGGGCGCGCGACGAAGCTTTGGCCGAGCTGACCAGGCGTTATTTTATCAGCCACGGGCCGGCCACGATGCAGGATCTGATGCGGTGGGCAGGTCTGACGACGGCAGAGGCAAAAATAGGCTTGGAGGCCGCCGGGAAGGAATTGATCCAGGAAACTATTGCGGACCGCGTTTACTGGATGACGAGCAATATTGGAGAGCTGAGCAACGTAATCGAGTCCGCTTATCTGCTCCCTGGTTTCGACGAATATCTCCTCGGCTACGGCGATCGCAGCGCCGTGCTCGATCCAGCCGACGCTCAACGCATCTGCCCCGGCGGCAACGGCATGTTCAGCCCAACCATCGTGATCGATGGCCACGTCGCGGGCACCTGGAAACGGACCTTCAAAAAAGGCGCGGTGGCAATCGAATTGACGCCATTCCGAGCCTTGACCCCCGCGGAGAATCATGCGCTTAGCGCAGCTGCGGAGCGATATGGCGAATTTCTAGAAATGCCGGCTGTGTTGACTCACGCAAGCAGTACGCAATGAATAATTGACAATTTCAAACAAATGTTCTATACTCTACGACAAATAGCGTACAAAGGCGAACCATGTCAACTCAAATTCAAACCGAGCATTTCACCAACGCGCTTTACACCCTGCTTGATGAAACCTTCGACAGCGTACATGGCATCTTTCTCGACAAAGGCACGTCGATGTTTGAGACCTTAGCGACGATTTCGTCTGAGGAAGCGTCGATTCCGGTAGGTGGCAAGTGCGCGACACTGGCTGCCCAGGTCAAACACGTGGCCTTCTATCTCGACGTGCTGGAACAGGGTGTGCGGACGCAACAATTCGAACGGCAGGACTGGGGCAAGATCTGGCGCGAGACGGGCGCGGTCACGGCCGAAGAATGGGACGCACTCAAGGCATCGTTGCGTGCAAGCTATGACCGCATCAAGGCACTGATCGCCGGCACGACCGAGTGGTCAAGTGAAGATCAGATCGGCGGTGCCATCGCAACTATCGTACACACTGCGTATCATCTGGGCGAGATTCGGCAAGCTTTGTGCAGCTTGAGGCAGTAACTACCCTGTAAACTAAGTTTCTGCGTAGTGTCACCCTGAGGCTCGGCGAAGGGTCCCTGCTCTGCAAAACGGGGACCCTTCGCCGAGCCTCAGGGTGACACTACGCAAGGATTAATTCTACAGAGTAGTAACCAAGTTCAGGAGCAGAATCAATGATAAAGCGGGCCACTGGAACGTTCGAGGTTGTCATGCAACCGCTGTCGGAGCCGGACGCTCTGCCCGGCGCAGCGCTGGGCAGAATGTCGCTTGATAAACAGTTCGACGGCGATCTCCTCGCCGTTGGCAAGGGCGAGATGCTCACGGCGCTCACCGGCGTCGAGGGATCGGCGGGCTATGTAGCCATCGAGCGCGTGACGGGGACACTCAATGGCCGCAAAGGCAGTTTTGTGTTTCAGCACGCGGGCATCATGAGCCGCGGCGATCAGCAACTTTCGATTTTGGTCGTTCCCGACTCCGGCACTGAGCAACTAACCGGCATTTCGGGTGTATTCTCACTCACTATGGTCGATGGCAAGCACGGTTATGTGTTTGACTACTCGCTGCCTGAATAGCGCATCAAAGGAGAGACGCATGAGCACTGTACGAGTATTGGTCGGGACGCGCAAGGGCGCGTTCATTCTGACTTCGGATGCAAAGCGCGCCCAGTGGGACGTCAGCGGACCCCACTTTGCGGGCTGGGAAATCTACCACATCAAGGGGTCACCCGTTGACCCGAACCGGCTGTATGCGTCGCAATCCACCGGCTGGTTCGGGCAGCTGATCCAGCGCTCCGACGATGGCGGCACGACCTGGGAGCCGGTGGGCAATGAGTTTGTCTACGACGGCGTCCCCGGCACGCATCTGTGGTACGACGGCACCCAGCATCCCTGGGAGTTCAAGCGCGTCTGGCTGCTTGAGCCGTCGCTGACCGACCCGGATACGGTCTATGCCGGCGTGGAAGACGGTGCCTTGTTTCGTTCGAACGATAGCGGAAAGACGTGGCAGGAACTCTCCGGGCTGCGCAATACCAAAGGACACCTCTGGCAGCCAGGGGCGGGTGGGATGTGTTTGCACACGATCGTGCAGGACCCGGGCGACCCCAACCGGATCTACGTCGCGATTTCGGCCGCGGGCGCGTTCCGCACCGACGACGGCGGCGTGACGTGGCTGCCGATCAACCGCGGCCTCAACTCGCCATTCGAACTACCTGACCCGAGCGCCGAGGTCGGCCACTGCGTCCACAGCATCGCCATGCATCCCTCGCGCCCCGACGTGCTCTTTATGCAGAAGCACTGGGACGTCATGCGCAGCGACGACGCCGGCGGCATGTGGCACGAAGTCAGCGGCAACCTGCCAAGCGACTTTGGCTTCCCGATTGCCGTTCACGCGCACGAGCCAGAGACCGTCTACGTTGTGCCGATCAAGAGCGACTCGGAGCATTTTCCACCCGATGGCAAACTGCGCGTCTATCGCAGCCGGACGGGCGGGAACGAGTGGGAGGCGCTCACCAACGGCCTGCCGCAGAGCGATTGCTACGTCAATGTGTTCCGCAGCGCGCTCACCGTCGATTCGCTCAATTCGTGCGGCATCTACTTCGGCACCACCGGCGGGCAGGTGTACGCATCGGCCAATTCCGGCGACAACTGGACGGCTATCGTGCGAGATCTGCCGGCCGTGCTGTCGGTTGAGGTTCAAACCCTGCGATGATCCGCGTCGTTCTCCCGCACCATCTGCGGACGTTGGCGCACGTCGGCAAAGAGGTCGAGCTTCAGATCGACGAGCCGGTGACGCAGCGTTCGATCCTGGACGCCTTGGAGGCACAGTATCCGATGCTGCGCGGGACGATCCGCGACCGCGCCACGCAGCAACGGCGGTCGCTGGTTCGGTTTTTCGCCTGCGGGCAGGATGTGTCGCTTGAGCCGGCGGATGCACCGCTGCCGGCTGCGGTCGCAACAGGCGTAGAGCCTTTTCTGGTCGTTGGGGCTATGGCGGGTGGCTAGTACAGGGTGGGTGGCGAAAGTCCACCCACCCTGTACCAGGTTGCTGGCGATGTCAGGAAGCACGATGCCAGCGCAACGGTTTGGTCGGCTCGCGCACCAGGCTTTCCTTGGCCTCCAGATCCAACTGCACGGCCTTCGCCCACCAGCCAGCCTTCGCGCCGCCAGGGTACAGGTCTTCAGGCAGGTGCGGCACGACTGCCTCGCGGATTTCGCTTTGGGTCAAGCCGGGTGCTGTGTCCGGCAGGACCTTCCACATGGCCTGCTCCATCGCGTCGTACATCGCTTTGCTCACGCGGGTCGCGCTGCCTGGCACGTTCACATTTTCGATCACGATCTTGTCGTCGCTGCTGTTCATCATACCTCCGGTCACTGCGTGACCCGCTATGTTCGCTTGCGTTTGCGCACGGGGTGCGCTTTTTCTACCTGGGCGATAAACTCGTCAACGCCCACCATAGCCACGCTCTGCCCGATCAACGCCAGAGGCAGATCGTCCAGCTTTCGGAAGCGCACACACGATTTGCCCACGTCATAGCGTTTGCCCGTGGCCCGATAGGCTCCTTCAAACGCCTGGCGCGCCTCGTCGTCGGCGTAGATTCCGGTCAGATAGACCGCCATGTGGTGCTTCTGTGAGGCGAGCGCCGCATACGTCAGCGGTTGCCCGTTGTAGGTGTTGGGGTACCTGTTCAGCGGCACTTGATAGGTAATCATGCCCCAATTCATCGCCTCCTCGTAACCAACCGGCAGGTTCGCCAGGATGGTCTGGCGGACCGCCTCGATTGCGGCTCGGCGGTCGGCGGGCAGTTCTGCCAAATACTGCGCGACGGTTGTTGCGTCCGATTGCATGAGTCTTGCCTCCTTATACCTTCGTTGTCCGCTCTCTTTTTCTGTCCAGGATTGTCTGATGCCATTACCCTGGATGATATAAGCAGATGGCGTCCCATTCCGCAATCCAGCATCCTGTAGATCGGCGTCTTCCTCAGCGAGCCAGCCGGTCGCGCCGGCGCGGGCAGGCAAACACGCCACCTGCCGCCTCCGATGCTCGGCTACGGCCTCTTTGCCGACCAAGCATCCTGGCACGCAAAGACCAGGCGAACCATCAGATTGTAGGAAAGGCTGCGCTCCTTGATCTGGTTGACCGTGCCGGAGATGGTAAGATCCAGATCCGGGACATAGAACAGGACAGCGCCGGACGCGCCCGAGTGCCCGATCATCGGCGGGGCCGGCCGCAGGGGCGAGAAGTAGCGGGGCAGCGCAAAGCGCATGATCCCCATGCCATACTGAAGGGGGGTGAAGATGCGCCGCCAATCCCGCTGCAACTGATCCAGGTACGAACGCGGAAACAGCGCGCCGGCCATGAACGCTCGGAGAAAGAGAAGGCCATCCCTGGCTGTCGAAACGATCCCGCCATCGGCTCTCACCGAGGCCATTGCCTTCGGAATGACAACGGGTTCGTTGCCGTAGAGCATCGGAGCGACCTCGGAATAGCGGTCCAGGGTTTCGACGGAAAACGGGTACGTCTCCTCGAGGCCCAGCGGCGCCGTAATCCGGCTCCGCACGGCCTCTTCGAAGGTGACGCCGGTCGTCGATTCGATCAGCGCCCCCAGGAGCTGGTAGTTGGTATCCGAGTAGAACGCCTTGCCAGGCGTGGACGGAGCGAATTTGGGCTGTAGTTCTTCCTTGGTGATACGGAGGACGTCTTCGAATGACCAGGCGAAGTCCGCTCTGAGCGCGTCCTGGAATTGGCTCCCTCCATCTGCGCGTCTCTGTTCGAAGTAGTCGGCAATTCCAGACGTGTGGGAGAGCAGTTCGCGCACGGTGATTCGGTTGCTCGAATCCACGCCGCGCAGCACGTGAATGCCGGCCATGATCGCGGGCTCAAGGTATTTCCCTGCCGGCGCATCGAGATCCACTTGCCGCTGCTCGCACAACTGCATGATGATGGCGGTTACGTACAGCTTCGTCGTGCTGGCGATGAAGAACTGGCGCGATGAGGCAGATGAGCGCCACTCCCACGTCCATCCCCGGCTGGGCGACGCAAGCGCGAACTGCACGGCGTTGGTGTCGGATCGCGCGTCGTAAGAGGAGAGGATGCCAGCAAGCTTGGCCTCAAGTTTGGGGTGAGGGGTTAATTGGTTTTGCATGTTTCTACTCCTGATAGGTGATCTAAACTCATGTTCTGTTGAAACCTGGGGTTTTGAGGCGACATTAGGCCAACAAAACTCCTGGTTTCTCCAGAACATGAGTTTAGCCTTACTGTTCTGCAGGCGTCACTGGAAGCTCGCCAGCCCTGATGCGCGCAATCACGCTCTCCAGCCATTCCAGGTCCATGCGCGCCGACGCCAGCCCGTATTCGAGTGTCAACTGCCAGAAAAAACGCTCGCGCTGGGGTCCCATCGTCTGATCGTCCGCCCTGGCGGGCTGCGGTATCCGGTCGTAGGCGTTGAGGACAGCGCGCGCCTCGGCGGCCAATCGCTCGAAAAGCGCGAGGATTTGCTCGTCGGTCAGCCGCCCGGCGAAGAATATCTGGATCAGCTCGGCAACGCGGGTATCCTGTGGGGGGAGGGGGTTGAGTAACCAGGTGCGCAGCGCCTCCTGGCCGGCCGGGGTGATGCGGTATTCCTTGCGGTCGGGATGGTCCTGGCCGCGAACAATCTCCTGCTCGACGTGCCCGCGTTCCGCAAGTTTTGCCAGAGTTCGATAGATCTGGCTCTGATCGGCCGGCCAGAAGTGGCGCACGGAGTTGTCGAAGACCTTTTTTAGGTCGTACCCCGACAGCGGGCGAAAGTTCAGAAAACCGAGGATAGCGTATTCGAGGGACATAGGGCACTCATTTGAGACTCGTTAGTAGATTAGTCAAATATAAGATTAATCCTATAATAGCTCACGGTAGCACCCTTGTCAAATGTGGATAGAGCGCGTTTGCTTCGGACTGGCCATGTATAGTCAATGTTTTCATTGACACCTTGATTCTGGGCAAAATAAGCAGGGTTCTATTCTGCCAGTGCAAAATAGATGGGTTTCTATTCCGACCATCCAAAATAGCCGGGGTTCTACCGCCAAAATCTGGGACGTAAAAAAAGCGGATGGGCGAGAAACACGCCGCCCATCCGCTGACTGTAAGTGGATTTCTACAGTGGCGAGCGCTACTCTGACCCACCTCCTAGCTCATCGTAGCAGACTACCAGGGTGGGGCGTCGCTCGGCTGCGCCGGCGTCACTGCTAACGAACTTCTTTTCGCCCTTGGGCTGAGTCACGCCTCCTTCCAGCAGTACGCCGAAGTTGTCGCCAGGCGATGTAAGCCACGACACGACTTCAGCGCCTAAGTCCCACGTTGCCCAGACGTTTTTCTGGACCACCAACACACTATCCGCTACGGCGGGCGAGTAGTCACCTCCCGGAACGGTCCACGGCAGGTGTGCCTCCCTGTTCCGGTTTGCCCACGTCGCCTGCGCCTCGTTCCACGAACTCTCCACAACGTGGGCAGCCACCTCGACCGGCGCACCGGTGCTGTCCTTCACCCACAACGACAACGCTGCGCTTGCCGGAGCCGCACCGCTGGGCAGACTGCTCAGGTCGAACTGAATCAGCGAGTGGTTGCGCTTGCCTTGTTCCGTCTTCACCCGCAACTCGTCATCGCCGCCCTTGCGCTCGTCGGGTTGGTCTTCTTTAACGTACCCATCCATCCCCTCTTGGCCGGGCTGAAGCTCATAGCAGACTGGTGGTGGCGGCTCGTCGTAGCAGACTACCAGGGTGGGGCGTCGCTCGGCTGCGCCGGCGTCACTGCTAACGAACTTCTTTTCGCCCTTGGGCTGAGTCACGCCTCCTTCCAGCAGTACGCCGAAGTTGTCGCCAGGCGATGTAAGCCACGACACGACTTCAGCGCCCAAGTCCCACGTTGCCCAGACGTTTTTCTGGACCACCAACACACTATCCGCTACGGCGGGCGAGTAGTCACCTCCCGGAACGGTCCACGGCAGGTGTGCCTCCCTGTTCCGGTTCGCCCACGTCGCCTGCGCCTCGTTCCACGAACTCTCCACAATGTGGGCAGCCACCTCGACCGGTGCACCGGTGCTGTCCTTCACCCACAACGACAACGCTGCGCTTGCCGGAGCCGCACCGCTGGGCAGACTGCTCAGGTCGAACTGAATCAGCGAGTGGTTGCGCTTGCCTTGTTCCGTCTTCACCCGCAACTCGTCATCGCCGCCCTTGCGCTCGTCGGGTTGGTCTTCTTTAACGTACCCGTCCATCCCCTCTTGGCCGGGCTGAAGCTCGATACAATAAACTTCACCTGGAGGTGGTGTTACCGTCGGTGTCGGCGTCACAGGCGTCGGCGTCACAGGCGTCGGCGTCACAGGCGTCGGCGTCACAGGCGTCGGCGTCACAGGCGTCGGCGTCACAGGCGTCGGCGTCACAGGCGTCGGCGTCACAGGCGTCGGCGTCACAGGCGTCGGCGTCACAGGCGTCGGCGTCACAGGCGTCGGCGTCACAGGCGTTGGCGTCACAGGCGTCGGCGTCACAGGCGTCGGCGTCACAGGCGTCGGCGTCACAGGCGTCGGCGTCACAGGCGTTGGCGTCACAGGCGTCGGCGTCACAGGCGTCGGCGTCACAGGCGTCGGCGTCACAGGCGTCGGCGTCACAGGTGTCGGCGTCAAATCCCAAGGACAACTGCCAGTGGTAATCGGATCAAACATATTGAACACGACCACCGTACCCATGGTCGGCCATCCCATACCAAACGGGTCGTAGTTGGGATCCTCAGCCACGCCGAATTCCTATGAATCCTTCACTGGATGGGCCGTCGACGTTGTTCTTGAAGCCGGCAAAGGCATTTCCCGAAAGTGTCTTGTCCTGAAGGAGAGCCGCTTCCCGGTGTCCCCAAGCCGAGCCGGCATCGTCATAGATCCAGTTGTAGATCGCCCGCTCGATCGGCAGTTGATTTACAGTCCCGCCGGTCCAAAACGCGGCCAGGTTCTCGGCATAACCCAGGAATTCGTGGCACGATCCAAGCATTGAGTTGTTGGCTATGCGATCCCACGGCGTCCCATTATACTCATGACCAAATACGTTTTGATTGACGAGCAGGCCCGCATAATCCTGTGCGACCTGTTTCATGTCTGGCTGCCAGTCCTGGAACGGCAGGCCGATGACGCCCGACCAGGCGCCATCTCTTGCGGTACGTTCAGCGTTGAGCAGAAACAGAGCTTTTTCGTCCACTGTGTTCATGTCCCAAACCACTTGGCTGGGCATGACCAGGTTGCCGAGAGTTCCCGGAGCAAGACCGAGTTGGATTTCCTCCTGACGACGGCCGAAATTGTATGCCGTCTCAACATCGGCAACCCCGCCGAAGCCGGCGCTCCAGCTGATATCAGCAGTGAGGTTTGGCGGAGAATCTGCCATGGCTGGAGACTGAAGAACAAGCAACAAGATCAATAGCACAAGGCCTGAAACAGCGAAACGACCTGCGACGCCCACACGTGAGAATCGCTCGTTCGCGCGCGACTTCCACTCCATAGACCCATTTGAAGAACCGGATTTGGTATGCATTGTACTCCTCCTACTCGTCGTTCTATGAAACCAGATTGATACCTGATGAGGGTATAACGAACCTTGAAAGTCAGCGCAGACAGTGGAAACAGCCACTATGACATCCCAAAGATACAGCGTCACGGTGGGATCAGTCAGTTGCAAGGCTAAGACATGGACAGCCAAGATGACTTGGCGTCCCTCTTCGGATGAGTATGTAAGGTACTTCCACTAGAATACTGGAACGAACAGATTTGTTCAATAGTACAATGGTCCTGTTCTTGTACCAATTCTCTTGGAGGAGCTGGTCGATAGTTCGCTGATCTGCTCAGTCTCAGTCGAACCAATCTCTGTTACCAGCCCGTGCCGGTGTCGGGCTCGGGCTGGTACGGGCGTGCTCCATAACGTTGATGCTCATGGCAGAAACCAGATAAAAGATGACCGGCGATTGCCGTACTTCACGAGAAAGCCTGATTCGCCCATCTGCAGCAAGCCTCGCTTGGACCGCGATGCTGGCTAGTGTGGTCTGATGGTCCTGGTCAACAGCGCGAATGCCCGGTCAGCTCGACCGTTGCGCACGGCTTAGTCGGCGGCATTGTGGTAATCGTGCTCGATGGCGATCAGCGCGAACCGAAGCCCCGTGCGACGTTGGGGCATCGTAGGCAATTTGGCGATCATGGTCGCCTGCAAGCACATGTTGGGTCGCTCACCGTTTCAAGAAAGTGCGCCTGGCGGACCAACTGCGCTGTATCCTGGGTGGGAACCGCAACTACGATGCTATCTCCAGTCCAAGTGCCTTTAGACCAGTTTGTGTCATTCGACCCTCTCTGATAAGTGTATGGACTCGTTCTGTGTTTCGCTTGGATTGCGTTCCCAGAGTCTTGCGAGGGGTGAAGCATTGAAGATATGAGTTGTCATCGTATGAGCGCCTTGAGCTCTCGCTCCACCCAAAGCAAAGCCCTTCATCCAGTACGTCTTCAAAAGACACCGAAGGAATGCCCGAATTCTTCTTGAAAATGCGAAGCCACATGCCGCGTGATTCGGAGTGATGGTTTTCAAGCCAGACGTGTAGTTCGTTTGCTGATGCGAAAGCCAGCATTGGGAGTTCGTCGAGTGTTGGTTTCATTTGCTAACCCTGCTTGAACGGCCGCGCACGCAGCCGGGTCAAGGCGCGGTTGCGCCGCGCCTGAGCCAGCCAGCCGAGATCGCCTATGAGCTTGTAAGCCCGCAAGGGAAGGATTGGTCGTGCCATGAGCGCCGCCGCCTTTGCAGGCACCGGCTCGCCGGCGGCCAGCGCAATCGCTGTGAAATCCAGTGCGTCTACAATGTTGTGAACCATGCCGCCGGCCTTGGCCAGCGGCTGCCCATTGATCGCGCCGCCCTCGCCGAGCGCCAGTCCGCCGGCCCAGCGAAAGCCGGCCTCGGCGGCAAACTGCTCGCAGATGGCCAGGGCAGTCTCGTTGTGCCGGACTTCGGGGAAGCCGCAGTTGGCGATGGCCAGGAACGATGCCGATGCAGGCATAGGCTGCGCCCGCCTGTGGGCGGCGATCCGTTCCAGCGCCTCAATCACCAGGTAGGGCAGGCTGTCGACGTAGAGCGGGAAGGCCAGGATGAACAGATCGGCATGGTCGACGGCTTGCAGCAATTCCTGCGTGCGGGCTTCCGTGCGCATCGCGCGGGCGACGTGCTGCGTCTCGGTGTGGATGTCGCGCTCGGCCAGGCGTTCCAGCAAGTAGGCCCCCAGGGATTCGGAGGAGCTCTCGCCGGCCGGTTTGGGGCTGCCGATCAGGAGCAAAGCGGTTTTTGGGGATGTCATGCGAGTACTCTCTCTGCAAAGTTCAACGCGCTGCGCAGCGTTGCCGCAGCCGCGGCCGGCTCCTGGCTGCGATAGAGAACCACACTGCTGTGCCTGGGCGCGTGCATGTTGATGGCGTTGCGGCCAACGAGCGTGTCGAAGATCTGCTCCTGGACCGGGTGCGACGCCGGCAACACGCCGATGCCCAACAGGGACGGGTAGCGATCGTAGCGGGCATGGTGATGCACCTCGCCGTCGATGCGCGTGAAGAAGGGGGAAAGCAGGCCAATCGACCGGTCGACGGCCTTTTTGAGCTCCGACGAGTACCCGCCGAATGTGATTGGCGTCAAGTAGATCGTCAGATCGCCGCCGATGATGCTCTCGACGACCTCGCGGCCGGTGTCGTCGATCCGGCACAGGCCGGGGGTCTTGGTCCAGCACTCGAAGCAGCCCAAGCAGTAGGCGATTTTCTGGTTGCGCAGGGTCCAGGGCGTGACGGTCCAACCCTCGGCCCGCAAGGTGTCCTGGAGCGCGGCGCCGGCGGCATCGACAAAGCTGTCGCCGGGCAGTGCGCCGTTGAGAAGGGTGGCTTTCATCGTTGGCCTCCTTAAGTCAGTTCTGTCCACGTTGGCGTTGTGGTAGCCAGCGCACGGCGAGGTAGAGCAACAGGCCGAAAGGCCCGGCCATGAACACGAAGAACAGCGTTGGCGAAACCAGCCAGGCGCTGATGCCGCGCTCGCGGCTATCGAGATAGGCCCAGCGGCCGACGAATAGGTCGAAGGCCAGGAAGTGTACCCAGCCCACGGCGGCGCCGGCCGGCGTGCCCAGCAGGCCGGCAATGCCATTCAGAGTCGGGTTCAGCAGACTGCCGGCTGCACCGCCGATTTGGGTTAGCAACAGCACGGTGTATACCCCGGCCAGCACGACCACGGGCCACAGCCTGCGCATGATCCGTTGCGTCCAACGCCAGTGCGGGAGGAAGATCATCAGCGCCCAGAAGGGCAGGACGAACAAGTTGCTCAGGGTGAAAACCATTTCCATTTGTCGGTGCTCCGGGTGGTATGACGGCCCGCACAATCGGGCGATGATTTAGTCGTGTCGTCGATGCTACGCTATGCCTGCATTTGGGATCTAGCAGCGGTGAGGCGCGACGCCAGCAAAGTGACACTTGCTGCCAAGGCGGCGACGCCGATCAAAGCAGCGAAAGCGGCCAGCGTCAGGGCGTCCGGCGCAACGATCGACTGCCCGCGCAGCGCCTGCCAGGTCAGCAGCAGCACCAGCCCCAGGTAACCGAGGCCGGCGGTCCAGACCAGGGCCAAACGCTGGCGTTCGGAGAGGCGGCGCCGGCTCCAATCGAGGGCCAGGAGTCCGCCGATCAACGGCAGCACCTGTAAGGCGTGCAGGCCGAAGAAGTGCGGCACGCGCAGATCGCCACCTACGGTGCTCCAGCCTAGCAGCGGCAGTCCCGGTCCGCCATCGGCCAGGCCGACGCTGTGCGCGCCGGCTACGGCCATGCCAGCCCCAGCCTGAGCCGCCTCAAGCTGCGCCGCTGTCGGCGTCGTCATCAGGAAGGCCACGGTCATCCCCACGAAGGAAATCAGCACGCCCAGACGCAGGCTCCAGGCGAAGACAGGATCGGGCTGGCGCTGGCGGATCAGCAGGATGGCCAGCAGCAGGGTGCAGACCGAGACCGCCGTGATGAAGCCGCCCATCAGGCTAAAGACGACCGCATCGAAGGGTGTGCTGACGTTGAAATGGCTCGTCGTGCCGCGCAGAACCTGCATGACGATCAGGGCGGTCTCCACCAGTAAGCCCAAACCGGTGATACCGGCAGCCAACTTGACCAGCCGCGCGTGGCCTTGAACGTAGGTCAGCAGCCAGAGAAAGGTGGCGCTGAAGATGGCGATGGAGATGGCGAACTTGAGCGGCTTGATCCAGGCCGGCACGCTGGTGATGACGCGCGGATCGGCCAGGAGCGCAGCGACGAACGCCGGGATGAGCAGCAAATTGGCCAGCCCAGCCAGCGTCAGCAGCGGGCTGAATCCCCAGGCGCGGCGCAGAAGATCGTTGGCTGAACGGGTGGTGCGGTAAGAGGTGGTTACGGTCGTCATTGAGTGTTGTCCTTTCTTGTCTTGGTGTTTTCGTTTCTTCTTAATCTGGTATAGAAACCGAACATCGTTAGGTAGTTCTAGTCAAAAAAAGGGAGAGGCATCGCCTCTTTCATGAACCTTGCAGGCCGCGCATGAAGTTGAGCAGCACCTGGTGGTCGGAGGCGTTTAGGTCGGCGGGGTAGCCGCGCAAGGCCGTGATGCGCAGCATGGCCATGCCATGCACCAGCGTCCAGGCGGCGTAGGCCATCTCGTCAAGGCCAAAGCCGGGGCGCACAGGAAAGACGTTCTCGTCGATGCCGCGCTGGATAGCATGCACCAAGACGCCGTAGGCCGAACCTTCCTCGATCATAACTGCCTTTACGACGTCTTCAGGCAGACCCGCCATATCGGGCGGCGACGCAACGGTAAACATCATCAGGAAGTAGTCGGGGTGCTCCAGGGCAAAGCGGATGTAGCCTTGACCGATCTGGTAGAGATAGTCCACGGGCGGCAGCGCGGGGTCGGATTGGCTCATGGCCTCAAAGAGATAGCGGTGCCCTTCATCGCACACGGCAGCGACGATCTCCTCCTTGCTGCCAAAGTACTCGTACAACCCGGCCGCGCTGTAGTCGATCCGGTCGGCCAGGGCGCGCATGGAGAGGGCAGCCGGCCCTTCTTCAGCGATGATCTCGCGGGCGGCGTCCAGGATCGCTTGTTTGGTGCGGAGGTGGCGTTTGGTTCTTGGTGCAGTCATATGGTTACCGAAGCTCCATGATATACTGAACAATGTTCGGAACTATAACATACATTGGATTCTTTGTCAAGAGGCAATTCCTACGAGAACGATGCATGGCGGCTGACCCGCTTCATAATCGTCGAGCTGGTTTGGTGATTTTCCGCTTGACAACTCATCGCGTTGGGTGTATTATTAGTTAGTACGACCTAACTAACTATTTACTGACTTGTACAAGGAGGCGGTCATGTCCGAACTCGTCACCCAAATCTAAAGGCCACGCGATCTGACGCACCGGGACGCACCTTCGTCTGCCCGTGGTGGTTGCTGCCCACTTTCGACAACCCGCTGGCGCCTCATTCACAACCCGTATCGAATACTCGGCGGCCTGGTGCGCCCAGGCCAGACGGTCGTCGACCTGGGCTGTGGCATGGGGTATTTTTCGATCCCTCTGGCCCGAATGGTTGGCCCGCACGGCAAGGTGATTTGCATCGACGTACAGCAGCAGATGCTGGACGGCCTACGCCGCCGCTGAGCGGGCCGGTGTCCTGATCCCAAGTCACGCTGCACCGCTGCGAAGCCAACCCAGCTTGGCCTCGCCGAGCCGGCCGACTTCGTGCTGGCGTTCTGGATGCTGGAATCACGAGGTCCGCAGTTGGAAGATCCCAAGGCCACTGACTTGGCGCGCACGCTGTGCGTCACCAAACCCACAGTATCGGCGCTGCTGGCCCGGCTGCTGCAAAATGGCTACGTGCGCAAGGAACGCTCCCACACCGATGCGCGTTCCTGGCATGTGCACCTGACCGAACGCGGCGACGCTGTCATGGCTGCGCATCGTGCGGTGCACGAAACGATTGCCGCGCAGCTCGTACGCAACCTCGATGAAGCCGAACCGCACACCTCGGCGCACTCCTCAGCAAAATGGCGGGGTCGCTACCGGATGAACCGCACTGACCGTCTCTCACGATCGTGTCGAGTGAGGCAAGGGCACCCAGCGCGCCCAGGATTTGACTGCCACTGGAAGCAATGCGACAACGCCTGCCAGATCAACATCAGCACCAACACGTGGATACACAATAGGCAGGATACTTTCCTGAATTTGTATGGAGTTAGTTGCGTATTTTCTTAGAATCAGGTAATATCATGGAAACCTATTGACTTGGAGCGCAGATCATGATAAAATCTCCTGACATCGAACCATTTGATGACGCCGATCGCCGCATCCTGCAGGAACTGCAGGCCGACGGCCGGCTCACGAGCGTGGAGCTGGCGCGACGGATTGGCCTGTCGACCTCCGCAACGCACACTCGCATCCGGCAGCTGGAACAAGAAGGCTACGTCGATCGTTACGTGGCCCTGCTGAACTGGGAGCGCGCCGGATACGATATGGTGTGCTTTGTCAACATCAGCCTGCAGATGCACCAACCGGAGCGCGTCGAGGCCGTTCGCACAGCCATCCAAGAGATGCCTGAGGTGCTGGAGTGCTACCACGTCACCGGCGAGTTCGACTATCTGCTCAAAGTAGCGATCCGTAACCGTAAAGACCTGGAACAATTTATCCTGCACCGGCTCACACCTATCCCCGGCGTGTCGCGCATCTACACAAGCCTGGTGTTGAACGTGGTCAAGGCGACCACGGCGCTGCCGATTGGGGAGCGAGGGTAGGCAAGGGAACAGGGTAGACAATGGAGATAATCGATGATCTTTGCCAATAAACTTCTGGCCCCTGTCGAGCCGATTGACCGCGGTCAGGTTAATGGCAATGGCCGGCATGGGCATCCGCCAGAGCCGGTGCTTAGCGCGGAAACGGCCACGCTCAAGCGCTCGGTGATGCGCGACTTGCTAAAGCTGACGGTGGCGCCGGATATCATCTCCCTGGCCGGTGGGCTGCCGGCCGGCGAGCTCCTGCCCGTGGAGGCCTTTCGCGAGTGTCTTGATGCGGTGCTGCGCCGCGATGGCCTGCGCGCCCTGCAGTATAGCCCCATGCATGAGCCGCTGCGTTTATGGATCGCTACTGCCATCCGCGCACGCGGCGTCGATTGCCAGCCGGAACAGGTGTTCATCACCAACGGCGCGCAACAAGGGCTGACCATCCTCTCCCGCCTTGTTCCTCGATCCAGGTGCGCCGGCCGTGATCGAAGCGGTGACTTTCACCGGCATCCAGCAGGTGACCGCCGGCCGCGGTGCGGTGGTTCGTACGGTGCCGACCGACCTGACCACAGGCGTCAACGTCGATGCCCTGGAAGCGGCCTTTAGCCGCGAACCCAAGCCGCGACTGGCTGTCATTATCCCCGATTTCCACAACCCGCTGGGCGTCAGCCTGACCATCGAGAAACGCATCCGCATCGCCGAACTGGCCGCCCGCTACGGCGTCCCGGTGATCGAGGACGATCCCTACTCATCCCTACGCTTCGAGGGCCGGATGCTCCAGCCCATCAAGGCCTTCGACGAGGCCGGCTTCGTCTTCTATCTGGGCTCCTTCTCCAAGATGCTGGCGCCGTCGACCCGGCTGGGCTGGATCGTGGCGCCCGCCGCGCTGATGCCGCGTATCACGGTGCTGCGCGAATCGATCGACCTGGAGTCTTCGACCCTGATCCAGCGCGCGGTCAGCCTGTTCCTGGAGCGCGGGCTGCTTGATGCGCATCTGCAAGCGATGACTGCAGCCAACCGCCAACGCTGCGATCTTCTCTTGCAGGCTCTGCGCCACCACCTGGGCGGCCAGGCCACCTGGACCCAACCCGAGGGCGGGCTATTCGTCTGGGTGACGTTGCCCGAAGAGGTCGATGCCTGGGACATGCTGCCCTCGGCCATCGAACGTCACGTCGCCTATGTGCCCGGCACGGCTTTTGCGGTCGAAGGCGGCTTTCGCAACACTCTGCGCCTGAATTTCAGCAACGTCCAGCCGGAACTGATCCCGGTGGCGGTCGAGCGCCTGGCTGCCGTGATCCAGGCACGATCTGCGAAGCCCCTGTAGCATTGGGCGGCAGCTTGTGGGGCCTTCGGAGAACAGCGTCGTTCCCCGAAGGCTCCACAAGCTGCCTCCTGTCCAATTGCTCGGGCCGGTCTCCGCTCATGAGCTCGGCCCGAGCACCCTGAGCAGCATAAGAGCAACATCAAAACCACCATGACCCACGACGAGTTCGTTCCATTGGACTTCCACGAGTTCCCGCCCGACGAGATGCAGCAGCGGGCCGCCGACTTTTATGCCGAGATGCGGCGCCGGCGCACGGTGCGCGCGTTTTCCGACCGGCCGCTGCCGGCCGAGGTCATCGAAGATTGCCTGCGCACGGCCGGCACTGCGCCCAGCGGCGCCAATCTGCAGCCCTGGCACTTCGTCGTCGTGACCGACCCGGCCGTCAAACAACGCATTCGCCTGGCCGCCGAAGCCGAAGAGCAGGAATTCTACCAGCGGCCGCGCGCCGCAGGAGTGGCTCGATGCACTGGCGCCCCTCGGCACCGATCCACACAAACCATTTCTGGAGACCGCACCCACCCTGATCGCCATCTTTGCGCAGAGCTACGGCTTTTTGCCCGATGGCCGCAAAGTCAAACATTATTACGTTCAGGAGTTGGTCGGCATCGCCACTGGCATGCTGATTGCTGCGCTGCATCACGCCGGGCTGGCAACGTTGACCCACACACCCAGCCCGATGGCCTTTTTGAACGAGATTCTGGACCGGCCCGCGCACGAGCGCCCGTTTCTGCTCCTGGTGGTGGGCTACCCGGCCGAAGGCGCTCAGGTGCCGGTGCATGCCATGAACAAGAAGCCTTTGCAGGAGATTGTCACTTTTGTGTAGCTTATCGAAACCGGTAACCGTTCACCCGTCATTCCCGCTTTCAGCGGGAATCCATGTTGCTCGAACTGATTACCGGCTTATACGAGAACAACGGGTAGCCAGTGTCGACGTGAAACGAAAACGCAGATGGATTCCCGCTTTCGCGGGAATGACGGGTGAACGGTTACTCGAAACCGTACAAGGAGGTACGAACCGTGGATAGTACGATCTTTACCAACGAACAACACAAGGTTTGGCGAACGCTTTACGCCAACATGACGCCGCGCACCGAGCGCTATGCCTGCCGGCAGTGGCTGGAGGGCTTCGAGCTGCTGTCGCTGCCGGAGGAGCGCATCCCGTCGCTTGACACGCTTGAACCAGCGCATCACACCGCGTACCGGCTGGTGGACTAAACGCACCACCATTCGCTATTCCGACGCAGTGCCGTGGTATCATCACTTCGCGCAGAAGATCTTTCTGGTGACCGATTTCATCCGGCCATCGCAGGAGCTGGACTTCACGCCGGAGCCGGACATGTTCCACGACATCTACGGGCATCTGCCTTTCATGACCCTGCCCGAGTACGCCGAGCTGCAGGAGATGTTTGCCCCGGCCTTTTTGCGTGCCACAGCCGAGCAGCGCGAGGCCATCAAACGGCTGGCCTGGTTCAGCACCGAGTTTGGCCTGATCCGCGAGCGCGGCAACGTCAAAGCCTTCGGCGCCGGGCTGACCTCCTCCGCCGGCGAGATGGAGCACGTGATGTCCGGCAGGACTCCCCTGCTGCCCTACACCGTCGAGAACGTGATCGAACACAACAAGGCGATCTTCAGCTACAACAACGCTCTGTTCGTCTTCGACTCGCTGGACGCCCTGAAGGCCGAGCTGGCCCGCTACTTCACCCCCATCCTGGCGCAACCGCTGCGCGATGACGGCTATCGCGGGGCGGATTGGAACCTGCGCGAGTACGCGGAAGTGCTGAATGCTGAGCGATGAGTGATGAGTTTCCGGACATTCATCACTCATCGCTCAGCATTCAGCACTTAGCCCTTATCGTTCATAGTTTTCTAGGAGCACAGAACCATGGATACAACAACCACTGCCCCAAGCAACGGCGCCCGGCCCATGGCCGAGGAGGCCGACTTCCTGCAGCTCAAGGCCATCGACCACGTGCATTGGTGGGTGGGCAACGCCAAACAGACGATGTACTATTGGTGGAAGGCCTTCGGCTTCAAGCCGGTGGCCTACTCCGGCCTGGAGACCGGCAACCGGAGCTTTGCGTCCTACGTGCTTGAGTCGGGCACGATCCGCTTCGTCGTCTCGGCGGCCTATGGCCCCAGCAGCGAGATCGCCGCGCATCAACTCGTGCACGGCGACGGCGTCAAGGTCATCGCCCTGGCCGTCGACGACGTAGCACAGGCCTATCGCGAGACCACAGCGCGCGGCGGCGTGAGCGCCTGGGCCCCGCGTGAGGAGCAGGACGAGCACGGGATTCTGCGAACCTCGGCCATTCGCACCTACGGCGAAGTGCTGCACGTCTTCGTCGACCGCAGCGACTATCACGGCGCCTTTGCGCCGACCTATCGAGCGCTGGACCTGCCGGCGGAGCCCGCCGGCTTGGCGGCCCTCGACCACATGGTGGGCAATGTGCAGTTGGGCAAGATGAACCACTGGGTCAATTTCTACCATCAGGTCATGGGCTTCCGCCAGCTGATCCACTTCGACGACCAGGATATCAGCACCGAGTACTCGGCTTTGATGTCCAAGGTGATGCAAAACGGCAGCGGCCGGATCAAGTTTCCGATCAACGAGCCGGCCGACGGCAAGCGGCGCAGCCAGATCGAGGAATATCTCGACTACTACATGGGCCCCGGTGTCCAACACGTGGCCATGGCCACCGGCGACATCCTCCAAACCGTGCGCACCCTCAAGAGCCGCGGGATCGAGTTTCTACGGGTGCCCGAAACCTACTACGATCTGCTGCCCGAACGGGTGGGCAAGATCAACGAGGACATGGCGACGATCCGCGAGCTTGGCATTCTGGTCGATCGCGACGACGAGGGCTATCTGTTGCAGATCTTCTCCCGCCCGCTACAGGACCGGCCCACGGCCTTCATCGAGGTCATCGAGCGCCACGGCAGCCGCGGCTTCGGCAAGGGCAACTTCAAAGCGCTGTTCGAGGCGCTGGAGATCGAGCAGGAGAAGAGGGGGAATTTGTGAGATAGTGAAGTAGTGTCGAGAGTGTCGGAGTGGAGGTCAGAGTGTCAGGTGGCGGAATGGCAATGGCAAGAGGAAGTTAGGGCTTTTCAAAAGTCGCTCTTAGTGTCATCCTGAGTTTTCCATGCCGTCGCAACGGAATGCGCTTTGGCAATGAACTCCGTTGTGTCATGCTGAGGCCGAAGGGACCGAAGGATCTCGGCGTGGATGCAAACGGAGATCCTTCGCCGAGCCTCAGGATGACACGATCAAGTTTCTTTGTTTGCCAATACGCCTCGCGGGATGCGAGGTCTCAGGATGACAGTCGGACTGGCTTTTGACAAGCCCTGAGAGGAAGTGCGAGGCTTTGCGATTCCGGCACGAGTGGGTTAAGATTGGGGGGAGACTGATCGCTGAGGAAAGAACCGATGGAAATTACCCCTGAAACGATGCCGTGGCAGTCGATCTATAAGCTGATGATAGGCTCGATCGTGCCGCGGCCGATTGGTTGGATTTCGACGGTGGACGAGGCGGGGCGGCCAAACCTGGCGCCGTTTTCGTTTTTCACCGCGGCCGGCGCTAATCCGCCGCACGTGCTGTTCGCGCCGATGATACGCGATACCGATGGCCAGACCAAGGACACGGTACACAACGCGCGCGCGACCGGCGAGTTTGTGGTGAATATCGTCGGCGAGCCGCTGGCCGGCCGGATGAACATCACCTCGACCGAGTTCCCGGCCCAGGTGAACGAGTTCGAGGCAGCCGGCCTGACCGCCGTGCCATCGCTGACCGTGCGTCCGCCACGCGTGGCCGAGAGCCTGATGCACTACGAGTGCCAGGTCGCGCAGATCGTCGAACTCGGCAACCAGCCAGGCGCCGGCAGCATCGTCATCGGCCGGGTGCTGCACATCCACGTCAACGACAGCCTGCTAATCGGCTCGGACAAGATCGACCTGGCGAAGCTCCAGCCGATCGGCCGGCTGGCCGGCCATGGCTACTGTCGCGTGACCGATCTGTTCGACCTGCCCCGGCCGCCGTCGCAGATCAAAGGGTGCTAGTTCTTGCGCTATTCGAGCCGGCCGAACTGCTGCAGCTGGCGGAGTGTCTTGATCGTCAGCACGCTCTTCCACTCCTGCTCGGCCTGCGGCCAGGCTTCGTCGTAGAGGCCGAACCAGGTCCAGCTCGGCGCCCAGGCGCCGTCCGCGCCTTGGTGCTCGATTTCATAGTCCAGGTTGCGCTCGATCGCGCCGGCCAACTGGCCGGCGAAAGGCGACTCCGGCGACTCGGCCACCCACAGCGGCTTCAGTCCATACTGCGCCCAGGCCGACGGCTCCTTGGCTACAACACGATCTACTACGGGAGCCAGCCCTAGCAACAACCAACTGCGCAGCGGCTCGGGCAGCGTGGGAGTTTGTACCAGCCGCACGTAACAGAGGAGTTCGTGCGTTTCCACCGTCTCAGCAAACATCTCGAGATACACGGCGACCGCTTCACCTAGATCCTGGCGCAGCTCAGCCGGCGCCAGGCCGGGATACTCGAACAGATAGCCGACAATCTCGGCCCGCGGGTTGGCCTTGAAGCCGTGCCAACGTTCGGCCAGCTGATCGTCGTAGGCCCACCAGGGCGCGTGCGGAGCCTCGTCGACGGTGTTCGGGATGATCGGCCAAGCCGCGAGGGAGGGGTCATAGGTCGCCATCAAATAGCGTATAGCCCCCTGCACCAGGAAATTATCCTCGCTCGCGCCCAGCACTCGCAGATGCTGCAAAGCCACCGTGGTGACGATGGCCGACGAGCCGGCCAGCCGCAGGTCCGGCTCCAAACCATGGCCAAAACCGCCGTCGTCGTTTTGAAAACGCGCGAGCTCACCCAACACGACCTCGGCCGGCCCGCCTTCAAAGTGGTAATGATACAGTGCCTGCTCCAGCGGCCGGCCTTGCTCCATGACAAACAAACGCGCTCGCTGTTGGGCATCCAAAGAGAGTTTCATGACATGCTCCTGTGACGTGTTATAGATCGGTCCGGTCTTCGAGACCGGACCATCTACCCGCTCTGATCCATGGATCGGTCCGGTTTCGAGGACCGACTGTCCTTGGGAAAACCCTAGTACAACGTGGCGTAAGTGCGCCTAGCGTATCATGAGCCGAAGTCGAGGCTTTAGCTGGGTTTAGCGCAAGACCCGGCTAAAGCCTCGACTCCTCACACCGGGCGCACTTACGCCACGCTGTACTAGGGTTTTCCCAAGGAGAGCGCAGCTTGACGGCGTTTGCGGCTCAGATACCCCTCCGCCGTATACACTGCCAGCGCCAGCCAGACGATTCCAAAGCCGAGCAACCGCGTCCGGTCGAAGGGCTCGCGATAGATGAAAATACCGATCGCGAACTGCATCGTCGGCGCGATGTACTGCAGGATTCCCAGCGTGGTTAGCGGAACCTGGCGCGCGCCCGATGCGAACAGCAGCAGCGGCACGGCAGTAACCACGCCGGAGAACGCCAGCAGGACAGTGGTGCTCAGCCCCTGGCTGGCGAATGCGGACGTGCCGTTGACCGCCATAACCGCCCAAACCACCATGGCCGGCACGAAGAGGATGCCCATCTCGGCCGTCAGGCCCTGGAGCGAGCCCCATTTGGCCGTCTTGCGCAGCAAGCCATAGAAGCCAAAACTCAGCGCGAGAGAGAATGAGATCCAGATCAAACCGCCGGCGTTGACGATCAGGTACGAAACGCCCACCGCGGCGACGGCAACGGCCAGCAACTGGCCGGGGCGCAGGCGTTCATGCAGAATCAGCAGGCCCAGCAACACGTTGACCAACGGGGTGATAAAGTAGCCCAGGCTGGCCTCGATGATGTGGCCGTTGTTGTTCGCCCAGATATAGACCAGCCAATTGACAGCCAACAACAGGGCGGTAACCAGAAAACGGCCGAATACGGCCGGATGCCGCAAACCGTCGCGCAGCCACTGCCAATCGCGCGCCGCGGCCACCAGAACGAGACACACCAGCAACGACCAGACGATGCGGTGGACGAGGATCTCCATCGCCGACACGCCGCGCAGCGCGTGCCAATACAGCGGCAGCACGCCCCAAATGACGTAGGCGCTGGCTGCAACCAGAGTGCCTTTTCTCATATGGGGGCTTTCATGGCTGCATCAACACAATGCGATAATCGCCGATGGGCCGGAAGCCGATCGCCAGGTACGCCTTCTGAGCCGGGGCATTGTCGTCGTCGGTGAACAGGATGCCGGTATCCGCTCCCTCGGCACGGGCGTCCTGCAGCGCGGCGGCGACCACCGCACGTGCGTAGCCGCGGCCACGCGCCTCCGGCGGCGTATAGACGCCCCCTACCTGGACCACCTCACGGATCTCAGCGTTGAACGTGCAGGTCGAGACCGGCTTGCCCTCCGCCTCCAGCATCCACTGACGCCCTGAATCCAGATAGCGCTCGACGCTGGCCTGGGCCTCTGCCCACAATTCCGGTGTGTCCGGCTCGAGAAACAACTCCATGCGCGAGGCGGCACGCCACGCGGCTAAAATGGGCGTGTCGGTCTCCTGGAGCACCCGAGCGCGCACCTGGCCGGTGCGGAGCGGCTCAGGGACGGCCAGATCGGCCAGACGCAGGCCGAAGAGTATTTGGGGATCATCCACCTGCACCTGCACTGACGTGCCCAACGCGTCCAACCCGGCCTGCACCTGATCGACCGGGCCTAGCAATGTCTTGACGGGCCGGCCGGTTGCGATTTGCACGGCTTCTTGCAGCGCCGGCAGATGCCTGGGCGCCTGGTAGATCAGGCTACCGTTCCAGAACAGCGCAACCACGCCGGCGATCGCTTCGCCTTCAAACGCCGCGGCGTACGTGCCCTCGAAACGTTGGCCGCGGTCCATCAATCCGGCCAGGCGCATGTTGCTCAGCAGGAAAAGCGAGGACTCCAGGCGCGGCTTCAGGAAAGCCTCAAGGGCCGGCTCGTCGCCGGGGTGGAGGATGCGGATATGAGGAGGATCGGCGGTCATTGGGATCGGGCTCCTGGTGGCTTGGCTCGCGTCGTGCGTCATTGTAGCGGACGAAAGAGGCCATGTCAATTGTGGCACAGACCTGGGCGTCCACATTCGCGGGCATGACGACACAACACGCGTCACTGCCGCACACTCGGAAGCACCCATAGCGAGCGAAATTGTTTGTACGACACTTGTATTTTAACTGCTTCTGAGCTAGAATTGCGCCCTAAGCGGAATTCTTTGCAAAGAGGAGGACAACATGACGGTTCGAGTACTTTTGTCCCTTGTAGTGCTCTGCTTGGGTGTCTTCACCCCCGCCGCGGCAAGCGACGGCCTGGCGCCCGAGGCCACGACGATCCTGGTCAACACATTGACCGACGAGCTGAACGCCGACGGCGACTGCTCCTTCCGCGAGGCGATCCGCGCCGCCAATCTCGACCAGGCGGTGGATGCGTGCGCGGCCGGCAACGGCGCGGACACGATCGTGCTGCAGAACGGGGTGACCTACACCTTGACCCGTGTGGGCGTCGACGACACGGCAATCAACGGCGATCTGGACATCACCGACGCTGTGACGATCGTCGGCAGCAACGCAATCATCAACGCCAACGGCGCGGTGACCAACGACCGGGTGATCCAGGTGTTAGCCGGCAACATGGTGACCATCTCCAGCGTGACGCTTCGCAATGGGCGCACCAGCTCGTTCGGCGGCAGGTATCCGCAACGCGGGCACCTTGACCCTGCGTTCGGTTACTCATCAGCGACAACCAGAGCACCGGCAACGCAGGCGGCGGCCTGGACAACGAGGCGGGCTCGCTGTCCGTGTTCGAACTCCACCATTACCGGCAACACGGCCTCGACGTTGGGCGGCGGCATTGCGCTGCTGGCCGGCGCGCTGCAAGGCGTCAATCTCACCCTCAGCAGCAACACAGCTAACAGCGATCGCGGCGGGGGACTGTGGATCGGCTCCAGCGCTTCGGCGACGTTAATCAATAGCACGATCAACAACAACAGTGCGGACACCAACGGCGGCGGCATCTACAACGAGAACAATCTGACCCTGCTGGGCAGCACGGTGCGCAACAATCAGGCCGGCATGGCCGGCGGCGGCGTGAGCGAGGCGGGCGGCGGCATCTACAACCAGGATACCCTGGTCATGAGCCACAGCACCGTGCGCAACAACACGGCGGATGACGGCGGCGGGATCTCCAACGACGGCGGCAGCATGACCATCCGCAGCAGCACGATCAACAACAACACATCGATCAGCGCCGCGGGCCTGCGCAACGCCAACGCCGGCACAGCCGTGCTGATCAACAGCACAGTCAGCCATAACTCAGCCACCGCAAGCGCCGGCGGCATCGCCAACGGCAGCGCCTCGACACTGCAGCTCAGCAGCGTTACCATAGCCTTCAATGCGGCCGACTCCGATGGCAACAACTTCGGCGATGGCGGCGGGCTCGCCAACTCCGCCACGGCGATTGTGCGTAACAGCCTTATCGGCGAGAACATCGACGCATCGACCAGCGGCACGATCTTCCCCGACTGCTCGGGTGGCTTCACCTCCGACGGCTACAACTTGATCGAGAACACGACCGGCTGCGCCATCGGCGGCAACACGACCGGCAACATCACCGGGATCGACCCCAACCTGGCTGCATTGGCCAGCAATGGCGGTCGCACCCAGACCAACGCCTTTCCCACCGGCGCCCCGCCCTTCAACGCCGGCAACCCCGGCGGCTGCCTGGACAACACCGGCGCGGCCGTGATCGCCGACCAGCGCGACGGCGCGCGGCTTACCCGCTGCGACATCGGCGCGTTCGAGTTCGCCGCGTGTCTGCTGATCGGCGACGTGGACGACGATGGCGATGTGGACGTGACGGATATTACGCAGGTCGCGCTGCCCTGGCTCGAACCGGCCCTCTCACCGCCCCTTGACTTGGTGGTGGATGGGGTGATGGATATGAAGGATATTATCGCGGATACGTCGCGGTTTGGGCTGATGTGTAGTTGAGACGATGGGATGCGCAGATCTCCGAGGACACGTGAAGACCTCGGAGATCGCTAGGTGACCAATCGACATCGAGGTCTTCCGTGACCTCGGATGTCTGATTTTGAGAGATGATGCGGGCAGATGCAGAAGTCGTACGCTAGGATCCCAGCCACGGCGGTGCTGCTCGTCCAGCCAGCCAGAAGGCCACGATGATCGCCACAATATCTGTCGACGCCTGCGCGCTAGTCGCGGGGGGACGAAGTCCGGGCAAAATCTGTTCTACAGCGCCGATGTCACAGTGCGGCCCTGCGGGACGGGTGATGCCGCGTTGGTCGAGGTTGTTGACCGGGGCCGCCGCACAGATGGCATCGTTCGCCACGTCAAGCGCCGCGCTGCCTGGGCCGAGCGCCATCGTCTCGGTGGGGCCGCCGTTATTCTGCAAGGGGCCGAGCACTGGGATCGGCTGTTGATGCCAGGACAGGTGGTATCGGGATAGCTGAGGTTACCGCCGCCATCGAGTGATGGTGACCCCGGAGCAGTTCCCTCCCGTTGGGCTGTTGGCGACGATCGTGTTCTTAAGCGTCACCGGGCCGTGATAAGATTGTAGATGCCGCCGCCGCTGCTTGCGCTATTGCCGGAGAAAGTGCTGTTGTTCACGGTCACCGTGCCGACGCGGTTGAGGATGCCGCCGCCGCCGAAGTTGATGGCGCTATTGCCGAAGAAGGTGCTGTTGCTCACGGTCACCGTGCCCTCGTAGTTGATGCTGATGCCGCCGCCGTTGCCGCTGGCGCTATTGCCGGAGAAGGTGCTGTTGCTCACGGTCACCGTCGCCGCTGGTTGTAGATGCCGCCGCCGCCAGGTAGTTAGCGCTGTTGCCGGAGAAGGTGCTGTTGCTCACGATCAGCGTGCCGCTGGAGCCGCTGTCCAGATGCCGCCGCCGCTGCCGCCTAGCCGCTGGCGCTATTGCCGGAGAAGGTGCTGTTGCTCACGCTCCACGTGCCGTTGTAGTTGCCGATGCCGCCGCCGCTGCCGTTGGCGCTATTGCCGGAGAAGGTGCTGTTGCTCACGGTCAGCGTGCCGCTGTTCAGATGCCGCCGCCGACGGAACCGCTGCGCATTACCATTCGCAACGGTCAACTCATTCAGGCTGAGCGTAACCCCTGGGTTCACAGTGAACACCCGCACCGCGTGGTTGCCGCTGATGGTGACGGTCTGCCCGCTGCCGTCAATGGTCGTATCAGCCGCAATCGTGATCTCGGCTGTCAAGGTGATCGTGCCGCTGCAACGAAGGTCACCGTGCCGCCGCCTGCCAGCGCCGCCAGCAAGTGCGCTTCGTCGCAGACGCTGACGATGCCGCCGGCGTGCGCGGGTGATGCCGGCACAGCGAGCGCCAGCAAGACGAGGATGGTAACGAGGTATTTGGGTCGCATGTTCTGTACTCCTTCCCTTGAGAACAGGTCAAGACGCCAGAGCCCCGGTCGATGTGCGAGGTTACTTTCAGTATACACCTTTTTTGGTGGAATCGCGCGATGAATATTGCCGGAACACAGTGAACAGTGAACTAGCTACCTACAGTTTTATTTGGTGTCAATTGACCGTGGGTCGAGTAGGGTCTGGCGGCGGTTTACCGATGATCAGCTTGAGTACCGGATGCTTCCAGCTATCGATAACCGCCGCCAGACCCGTATCGAGACCCTTGGATCTCGATACGACGGCCTACCGGTTCAAGGGTCTCGATACGGTCCTGGCGGCGAGTCTCGTCTGATATGAGCCTTCCATAAACACTGAGCCTTTCGGTACGACGCCGCCAGGACCTACTCGACCGACGTTCGCCAATGTTGCAAGAAAACTGTCAGGTGGCAAGTTCACTGCCCACTGCTTGCTCATTCAAGTCATGCAGTACCAACTGTGCCTGCAGAAGCTCCTTCACATCGTGCAGGCTTGGAAGCACTCGATACGCCAGCGCGGCGCCCTCCGGCGACGGCGGCTTGAGGTCGGGCACGAGGATGCAGGTCATGCCGGCGGCGCGTGCGGCCTGCGCGCCGGGCTCGGAGTCTTCGAGCACCAGGCATCCCGCGGCCGGCACGCCGAGCCGCTGCGCGGCCAGCAGGAAGATGTCGGGCGCGGGCTTGCCGTTGGTCACCTCGTCGCCGCCTGCCAGCGCGCCGAATCGATCCTGCAAACCGGCCGACGACAGCATACGTTCGACGGTGCGGCGTCGGGACGAGCTTCCTACAGCCCTGGGCAGCTCCTGCTCGTCCAGAAAGTCCAGCAGCTCCAGCAGGCCCGGCTTGATCGGTGCACCGTGTTCTTCGACGTAACCGTAGAA
The DNA here is from genome assembly GCA_963709505.1 of uncultured Chloroflexia bacterium. Lineage (GTDB taxonomy): Bacteria > Chloroflexota > Anaerolineae > JAAEKA01 > JAAEKA01 > CAVPXC01. The sequence goes on from CAVPXC010000016.1 coordinate 72,194, forward strand.
ATACTGCCGTTCTCGACCATGCACAGCCTCCAACGGAAAGCCGGCGCCCAGCGCCTCCATCAGGATGGCGTTGGTGGCCTCGTCGGTCAGGCCCACGCTTTTGAGGTATAGCTCCAGCGGCGCTGGGAAACCAAAATCGGCCATGGCCTTTTGCCAGGCCCACAGGATCAGCCGCTCGGTGTCGAACATCAGGCCGTCCATGTCGAAGATGACGGCAGTAATCGGTTGTTTCATTGCTGCAGGCTCCATCGAGCGAGCGCGTCGTCGATTGAAGGATGAAGTGTGGCCATGGAGAGGATACCTCGGTAAGCTTGGCTGTGCCCGGCGGCGGGCGTGCTTGCCATTGTAAGGGGAGACTGAACAGCTGTCAATTGGCCGAATTTCGCGTGTTGCGCGCAGACCCTTCGGGTTTCTCGTCCGTGACCCAGTTGGTGGTTCGAGCAGATGTCGCTCACTACCAGTTAGCGGATTGAACAAGAGAAACCCGAAGGGTCTAACACCCGAAGGGTCTAACACCCGAAGGGTTTCCCGTCATAAAAACGGAGTAAGCCAAGTCTCGCGGTCGTCGCTCAAGTTGATGGTTAGAGCGAGTGCGGTTATACTGCTTCAGTGGCAAAACACTGCCAATCTCGTCCGGTCTCCCTGGCTGTTGACCGCCGTAACTCTAACACCCATGGAAGGTATCCACCTTGTGATCCCTGAAGAAATCGCCAGCCGCTTCGCCGGTCTCCCCTACGTTCAGGCAGTTGTCCTGTCCGGCTCGCGCACCAGCCGGGTGGACGACGGCCACTCCGACTTCGACCTGTACGTCTACACGGAGCAGGAGATTCCTACGGACTGGCGGGCCGAGCTTGCGCGGCCGCACGGGACGCACATCGCGATCGACAACCGATACTGGGAGCTCGGCGACGACTGGATCGACACCCGCACCGGCCGCGAGGTCGACATCATGTACCGCTCGCCGAGGTGGATCGAAGAACAATTGGATCGTCTCCTGGTGCACTGCGAAGCCTCGACCGGCTACACCACCTGCTTCTGGCACAACGTCCTGAACTCGCAGGCGCTTTACGACCGCGACGGCTGGTTCGGCCGCCTGCAGGAGCGGGCAAACCAACCCTACCCAGAGGCGCTGCGCAGCGCGATCATCGCCAAGAACCACCCGATCCTGCGGAAGACCAACTCGTCCTTCATGCAGCAACTGGAGCTGGCAGTGGCGCGGCGTGACCTTGTCAGCGTCAACCACCGGGTGGCAGCCCTGCTGGCCAGCTATTTCGACGTGCTGTTCGCCCTGAACAGCCAGCCCCATCCGGGCGAAAAACGGCTGGTGGCCTACGCCGAGACGCTCTGTCCAAAGCGCCCGCCCGCGCTGGCGCAGCAGGTCGAGGCCGTGATCGCCGCAGGCGCGCCTGCGGGCCAACCTGAGATCCTGACCCATGCCAACAGGCTGCTCGACAGTCTGGATGCCCTGCTCTTGGCCGAGGGCTTGATCGACGCCTGATCGGAGGTATCGTGACTAAAATCCGCTGGGGATTGCTCTCCACCGCCAATATCAACCGCCGCGTCATCCCGGCGATCCGCGCCTCGCAACGCGGGGAGCTGGTCGCCGTCGCTAGCCGCAGTCAGGAGTCGGCCGACGCCTATGCGGCCAAATGGGAAATCCCGCTGGCCTTCGACAGCTACCAGGCGATGCTCGACTCGGGCGCGGTCGATGCGGTCTATATCAGCGCACCCAACCACTTGCACGCCGAGTGGACGATCCGCAGCTTGAACGCGGGTGTGGCGGTGCTGTGCGAAAAGCCCTTTGCGCTCACCCTCGACGAGGTCGACGCCGTGGCCGAAGCGGCCCAGGCAAATGGCCGGCCAGTGGCTGAGGCATTCATGTACCGCCATCACCCGCAGACCAAGCTCGCAGTCGAGTGGGCCAGAAGTGGCAGGTTAGGCGACCTGACCGTGGTGCGAGCCGCGTTCAACTTCAAGGTCAACAAGCGCGACGACGTCCGGCTGCAACCGAGCCTGGGCGGAGGCTGCCTGTGGGACGTCGGCGTCTATCCGATCAGCTTTGCACAGGCCGTCCTGGGTGGGCCACCCGAAGAGGTTGTCGGCGACCAGTGGATCGGCGACACGGGCGTTGACGAGGTGTTCTCCGGACAGATGCACTACGCCGGCGACCGTGTGGCGCAGATCACCTGCTCGTTTCGAACGCCCTTCTTCAGCTTCGCCGAGATCATCGGCACGGAAGGGCGATTGACGCTGGACAGCCCTTTTATCCCCGGCATGGATGGCAACCCCTACCACCTGATGTTCCACCCCGCCGAGGGCGAGCCGCAGCAGCTGCTGTTCGAGGACATCTACCTGTACTCAGGTGAGGTCGAGGATATGCACGACGCGATCCTCGACGGCCAGCCAACCTTTGTAACCCTGGCCGAAACCCGCAACCACGTGCGCACCGCGCTAGCCCTGTACGAGTTGGCGCGAACGAACGCCACCCTATCCCTGTGAAAGGAACTTTCATGGTCAAGCTCTACAACAGCGCCACCGGCGCACTGATCGGCAGCATCAGCGACGAGGACCTCACTTTCATGCAAAATGACATGGAAGAGGAGTCGATCGAAGACACCGAGTATTACATCAACCAGGCCACGGTGGACTGGTTCGAAACCCAGGGCGCGAACCCGGCATTGGTGTCCCTGCTGCGCAACGCCCTGGGCAAAGACGACGACATGGATATCCGATGGGAGCGCGCTTGACCCTGTAACCAACCCAACCCGAGCAGAAGTCCGCCTGACCAGCCTGGCGGCCTGCGCTGGCTGAGCGTCCAAGCTGGCGCCTGAGGCCCTGGCGCACGTGTTGCGCCCGCTCTCCAGCCTGTTTCAAAGCGCGGATTATCCCGACCTGCTGATCGGCCTGGGCAAAGCGGACGACGCGGCCGTCTACCGCCTGAGCGACGACCAGGCGCTGGTCGCCACGGTCGACTTCTTCACGCCCATCGTCGACGATCCGTATGCTTACGGCGCGATCGCGGCTGCCAATTCGCTGAGCGACGTCTACGCGATGGGCGGCCGGCCGATTTTCGCGCTCAATGTCGCCGCGTTCCCGGCCGACCTGTCCGAGGACGTGATGGCGGCAATTCTGCGCGGCGGCGCGGAGAAGGTGCGGGAGGCGGCGCGTGCCATCGCGGGCGGGCACACGATCCAGGATAAAGAGCCAAAATATGGGCTGGTGGTGCTGGGGCTGGTGGACCCGCGGCGCGTCCTGACAAAGGGCGGCGCGCAGCCGGGCGACGTATTGATCCTGACCAAGCCGCTGGGCGCCGGAGTGGTCACGACGGCCCTCAAGCGCGACCTGGCGACCGAGGAGCAGGTGGCCGCGGCCACCGCCAGCATGTTGCGGCTGAACCGGGCCGCGTCCGAGGCTGCGCTGGCCGCGGGCGTGCGGGCGGCGACGGATATTACAGGGTTTGGGTTGTTGGGGCATGCTAGCGAGATGTTGGAGCTACCCCCCTCCATTTCGTCTCTAACACCCCCCTCCATCTCGTCTCTAACACCCCCCTCCATCTCGTCTCTAACACCCCCCTCCATCTCCCCCCTCGGAGGGGGGAGGGCCGGAGGAGAAGCCCGGTTGGAAAATCCAGCGGTTGGATTCCGATTATACTTTGATCGCTTGCCGTGGCTGCCGGGTGCGCAGGAGTTGGGCGACGCGTGGGTGTATCCGGGCGGTGCGCACAACAACCGGCAGCACTACAGCCAATGGGTCCACTTCGATAAACGGCTGAGCGAGGCGCAGCAAACGCTTTGCTTTTCGCCCGAGACCAGCGGCGGCCTGCTGATGGCGGTACCGGCCGGCGAAGCGGAGCGAATGCTGGGCCGGCTGGAGCAGGCATGGGTCGTCGGCGAGGTGGTTGAGATGGGTGACGCTGGGATCGAGGTTGCTTAAGTCTGAAGTAGGCGCGCGAGCGTAATCCATGATGACAGTTGCACCCGCCCCCACCAGTTGCCGACATCGACCGGATCGCGGCGCTGGCTGACCCAGTGGTGCGCAACCTGCAGATCACCCAGTGCTATCACGAGCTGTCCTCGGCTATGGCTGCGCTGACTGGGCCGTTGGCTAATTGGTGCACCTTTGCCACCTGGGCCTCCAAGCAGGCCGGGCAGAGCATCCGCAAGGAGGATCTGGCCAGGACGTTCGAGAACTTACTGACCCGTTCACGAGACGCAGCGAGCGCGATGGATGCGCTGGCAGACGCCGGCAGCGAAGCCGGCGGACGGCACCTAGTTAACGTCGACGCCATACGCGAGGCCCTCCGGCAGGCATTGAGCCCGGCCGCGGCCTTCGAGCGGGTCAGCGATGCCATTGCACGGGGCAATAGGAAGGTCTTCGAGGAGATCGGCCGCGAGTTCGCCCGTTTCTTGGCGCTGTGCGAAAACGGTGCGCTGGACGATGCGATCGTGGCGGAATTTTGCGACGGGCTGCGGCCCGGCGAGCCGCCCGACGGCCAGCGCTACCTGCGGCAGGCGTTCGGCCGCTACTCCCAGGCCCTGGCGGAGACCGACGCCAAGCGCAAGTGCGAGTTGATGCTGCTGGCCAACATCGAGATCGGCTTCCACGAGCAGACGCGGCTCCAGCCGGAGATCGTGGAGGCGTTGGATGCACCTCTACCCGACTTGGCGCAGCTTCGGGAGGATCTGCTGGAAGCGTTGGCGGCGCAGCGCAGCGTCTCGTTTACCCTCTGGCAGCGGCCTGATCTTGGCCAGAGTCGCGCCAAGTTAGCCAAGAAAGCGCGGCGGCTAGCCCGCCAAACCATCACCGAGCACATGATGACCCTGCGCCTGTCAGAAGATCAGGCTGCTCTATGTGGGCCAGGATCTGCGGGGCAGCTTCCCGCCCGACCTTCGAGCAGATCGACAATCCCGACCTGCAAGCCCTACTGCAGCAGATCGATCCCACCCCCAACAGCCTACGCGGCACAGGCACGGACGATTGGGGCGAACCTGCCCGACCGCCTCCACTTCATCGCCGACATGTTCCGCGCGTATGAAGAAGACGGCGGCCTGTTGGGGCCGCCGTTTACGCTCGAACAGGTTATGAAACTCAAGGCTGGCCAGCGGCCGGCGGGCCGTCTGTAGTTGAGCGCCAGCCTAACTTTGACCGCGACGCTTGCCTGACCTTACCGCTGAACATCTGGATCGGCAGATGCAGGCGATCCGCCCAGGCAGCCTCGCTGTGGCTCGCCATGGGGAAGACGAAGTGGACCAGGTCGCGGCCATAGACGTAGCCTCGCTCGACCAGCGCCATGGCCATGGAGAGTGTCGCCTCGTAGTTGTCGCCGGGCCAGCCGCTATCCACGTAGAAGCGAACGTCACGCTTGGGCTCTGAAAGCACACGCTCGATCAAATCGTCCCGAAACGTAAACGTGCTCGAAAGACAGGCGGCGCGTCCAAAGACCTGGGGCCATTGCCAGGCCATGAAGAACGACACCACACCGCCCAGCGAAGATCCCATCACATGGGTGTTCTGCGGGCCTGTCAACGTGCGATACTGCGCATCGATCAGAGGAATGACCTCCTCCACCACCGAGCGGCCATAGATCTCGTATCCCGGCTTGGTGTACTCCATCATGCGGTCCTCGGCGTAGATGCCGACGACGATCATCTCGTCGATAGCGTTCATGGCATCCATCATCGCAAGAATCTCGTCCACGTGCCATTCGGCGCCGGCGAAGGCTTCGTCGGGGAAGAAGAGGTTTTTGCCGTCCTGCATGTACAGCACCGGGTAGCGATCAAGGGTATTTTCTTCGTAGCCGGCCGGCAGGTAGACGCGCAGTCGGTGCTTTCTGCCCATAATCGCCGAATCGAACTCGATCAGCGATGGAAAAGAGCCTGTTTCGGGCGCCCAGAAGAAAGGATGGATCTCGCTGATGCCTGGCTGGGTCATGATGACCAGGTAGTTCTCGCCTGCCGCCCAGCGAACCTCTTCACCCGTCTTCAGGCATGGCTTGCAGTACAAGAACGGCAGCGCGGACTCGACGTTGAACGTGAGCGACTGGCCGTTGTCGTCGACGCTGACCGGCTCGATTTCGATCTTCCAGTCCCGTTCGGTGCGCAGCACGATCTTGCCTTCCTGCAGCGGATAGAAGATGCGGACTTGTTGTTTGTAAAGTTGTTTGGGTGCCGTCATGGTATTCCTGTTTTGCCTGCCGCGGCGCCACGCTGACAATGGACCGGTGGCGCCTGAAGGGCCGAGATGCGATAAGATACTGTTATAGAGCGCGCATTATACTTCGGTTGATTGGGTTGACCAAGTCCAGCCAGCATACGTTCGCCGCGGCGATGCCGCTGGCCTGGAGTTACTAAACCCAGCTGGCGGCTAATCCAACCGAATATGTGAGCAGACGGCGGGCTGTGAAGAGTGAGCCACCGAGACGAAGCGTCTCGACATAAGCAAAACCTGTCTCGGATGCGGCAAGCAGTTTGAATTGCACTACTGCCACCGGGATCGACTCTGGTCCAGTCGCCAGTGTATGAGCAACGCCAAGTCGGTGGCAGTACACTATGCTAACTGTGGGCAAGAATTCCGGATCCCACGATCACGCTACGAGAAGAAAGGGCATGGCTCTTGAACCATGCCAAATTGTCGTATTGACAGACACTCCGCGGTATGGTAGAGTCTCTTGCAAAGTCTGACAAGAATTTCACAGCTTTTCACAAGCATCGCGCAACGAAGTGCGGGCTGCGATAAGGAGGTCCTCTACTATGACGGGCACCGATGGCTCGTCTCCACCTCTGCTTGAAATGCGCGGCATCAGCCGGCGGTTCCCCGGTGTGCTGGCCCTCGACCATGTCGACTTCGATCTGCGCGCAGGTGAAGTGCACGCCTTGGTGGGCGAGAACGGCGCCGGCAAGTCGACCCTGATCAACATCCTGGCGGGGGTTTATCAACCTTCGGGCGGTATTCTGGAACTGCAGGGCCGGCCGATGAGTACTGCCGGACCCGGTGAGCTGCACAGCGCGCAGGCATCAATGTGATCTTCCAGGAGTTCAACCTGCTGCCGCATCTCAGCGTGGCCGAGAACATCTTTCTGAATCGCGAGCCGACGCGCGGCCTGCGTATTGACTGGCCGGCGCTCTACCGCCGGACGACCGAGGTCATCGCCCAGCTCGAGATCGACCTGGACCCGCGTGCGATCGTCCGCGACCTGCCCGTTGCGCACCAGCAGTTGGTGGAAATCGCCCGCGCTCTGGCGTTTGATGCCCGCGTGTTAGTCATGGATGAGCCCACGGCCGCGCTGAGCGAGCTGGAGATCGGGCGACTGCTTGACATGGTGAGGTCACTGGCAAATCGGGGCGTGGGCGTGGTCTATGTCTCGCACAAGCTCTCAGAGGTCTTTGGCGTCGCCGATCGCATTACCGTCCTGCGCGACGGTAAGCACATCTTTACGAAGGTGAGAGCGGAGCTGACCGAGCATGACGTGGTGACGGCGATGGTAGGCCGTGAGCTGACGCACACCGGCTGTCCACCACGGCAGCCCGGCGAAGTGGTCCTGTCGGTCCGCAACTTGTCGGCGGGCAAGGCGGTGCAGGGAGTCTCGTTTGATCTGCGTGCGGGTGAGGTGTTGGGATTGGCGGGCCTGATGGGCAGCGGCTGCCTTGAGGTGGTTGAGACGATCTTTGGGCTACGAGAGGCCTCGGGCGGCGAGGTGGTGTTGCTAGGCCAGCCGGTGACACTGAAAGGCCCACGTCAGGCCATTCGCTCCGGTCTGGCCTACGTGCCGGACGATCGCAAGGGCGCCGGAATCTTGCCGGATCTTTCGGTCCAGCACAATATCACCATCGGCATCGTCGAGCGCCTCCGGCGCCATCTGCTGATCGATCGCAAGCAGGAAAGCGCGATCATGAGCGAGTATGGGGGCAAGCTGTCGATCCGCTACAGCAGTCCGGGCCAGTTCGTCAGCGACCTGAGCGGCGGCAATCAGCAGAAGGTGATCCTGGCCCGATCGCTGGCCGAGAACTGCCGGGTGCTGCTACTTGCCGAGCCGACGCGTGGCGTGGATGTTGGCGCCAAACAGGAAATCTATACCCTGATCGATATGCTAGTAGAGCAAGGTATTGCCGTTCTTCTGCAATCCTCCGAACTCCCGGAATTGCTGCGGCTGGCCGAGCGCTGCATCGTCTTTGCCGGCGGCAAGCCGCGCGGCGAGCTATCCGGCAAGCGGTTCACCCAACCCAACGTGATGGCGCTGGCCACCGGGCTGGACGCCACCCAGGTCGAGCTGGCGGCAGCGGGAAGTGAGGTGTGACGGTGGCTGATATCCGCAAGTTTTTCAGCAAGCTGTGGCGCTCCTACAGCGTCGCCGTGATCGTGTTGGTGCTGGGAGCTGTGCTCGCCCTGCTCACACCGCGCTTCCTGATGGTCGGCAACCTGATGAACGTGTTTACCAACGCGGCGGTGATTGCCATCGTGGGCTTGGGAATGACGCTGGCCATCGCTTCAGGCAACTTCGACCTTTCGGTTGGCGCCAATGCGGCTTTTTCGGCCTGCATTGCCTTCAGTCTTGTGCCTCTCTTTGGCGTGCCTGTGGGGATCATCGCAGGAGTAATCGTAGGGGCGATCATTGGTCTGGGTAACGGTCTCATCATTACCGAGCTGCGTGTGCCGGCGTTCATCGCGACGCTGGCGGTATCGAGTATTGTCCGAGGGGCCACGCTTCTCTATACTGACGGCCGGGATATGTATCTGCAGGGTTATCCCGGCTACAAGGTGCTCTCCGGCGGTCACATCTTGGGCATCCCGATGCCCGTGATCCTGGCTCTTGCCATTGCCGCGGTGCTCGGGTTGGTCGTTCAATATACCCGCTTCGGCCGCTACATTCTGGCGATAGGCAGCAACGTCAACACGGCCCGGCGCTCGGGCGTACCCGTGAACAAGGTCATCTGGGGCATCTTCGCCATTGTGGGCGCCTGTGCAGCGCTTTCCGGCCAGATCTACAGCGCTCAGGTGATCACGGCCAGCGCCCGCATTGCGGTGGGGCTGGAGCTGTCGGCCATTGCCGTGGTGGTCGTGGGTGGAACGGCCCTGACAGGCGGCCGGGCGTCACTCATCGGCACGCTGTTGGGCAGTCTGCTGATAGCGATGATCAACAACGGGCTCAACCTGCTGAACGTCTCGGTGCTTTACCAACAGATCACCATTGGCCTGCTGTTGCTCGTCACCCTGGCGATTGGGGTGGAGCGCAAGTATCGCATCGCGGGACTGTTGCGGAGGGCGGGATGACAACAGCCACCGATGTCAGCCAGCCGGACGGGCGCAAAACCCGCAACTGGGCTCTGCTTTGGGAAAAGTACGGCATCAGCGTTGTTCTGCTGGGCACGTGGATCTTCGCGGTGCTCTTTACGCCCAACTTCGCCACGCTCGACAATCTGCAGAACGTGCTAAGATCGGCAAGTTTCGTGGGCGTGGCGGCGGTGGGTATGACCCTAGCCATCATCTCGGGGACTTTTGATCTATCCGTGGGCTCCAACCTGGCGTTGTGTGCGACGGCGGCAATCTGGACCGGGGCGCGTTTTGGTGTGATTCCCGCCATCGTCGTCGGAGTGGCCGTCGGCATGATCGTAGGGACGATCAACGGCTTTCTGGTCAGTCGGATTCGCATTCCGGCCTTCATCGCCACCTTGGGCATGATGTTTGTCATCGCCGGGTTTACGCTGATCTTGACCGGCGGCGAGTCCTATCGCTACAGCGCGCCCAACTTCATCTGGATGGGCAATGGTGTGGTTTTGGGGCTCCCGGCGCCGTTTGTCGTGTTCATCATCTGCGCCATGATGGGCGAAGGGGTGCTGCGTTTTACGCCGTTCGGCCGCTACGTTTTTGCCACCGGCTCCAACACGACGGCCGCCAACCTGGCCGGCGTGCCCGTGCAGCGGCTGACAGGCATGGTATTCACGGTCGTAGGTTTGTTCGCTGGAATTGCGGCCGTGTTACTGAGCGCCCGGCTTTACTCTGCCGGACCGGGTCTGGAACCCGGTTTCGAGCTGCGGGTGATCGCAACCGTGGTTCTCGGCGGCACCCGGCTGGCTGGCGGTCGCGGCGGCATGCTCGGCACCGTGGCCGCAGCAATCTTGTTTGCAACGCTCGGCAACGTACTCAACCTTTTCCATGCCGATGCCTTCTGGCAGCGCGTGGTTGAGGGCCTCGTGTTGCTGGTTGCCCTTTCGATCGAGGGTATCCGGCAGCGGGTCGAGGAACGCATGAGCCGCAGCGTCTGATTTCGAGCAAGTGCGCCGGCTTTTGGTCCAAGGAGGTGCCAGGAAACGAATCACAGAAGATCCCATCATCCAGGTGCGCTCAGGCGCAACTATTGTCCATCCTTACCTTTACCCAAGGAGTGAAACATGTCTCGCAAGAACGTATTTTCCGGTTTGCTGGTCCTCATGATCGCTGCTCTAGCCTTGACCGCCTGCGCCGCCCCAGCGACGCCGGCCGCCACGGCCAAGAAAAAGATCGGCTTCTCGGTATTCGACATGCAGTACGGCTTTTTCCAGGACATGGAAAAGGGCACACGCGAGGCCGCCGAGGCGGCCGGATATGACTATGTCCTGGTAGACGAGAAGAGCGACGAGGCCACCATGGTGTCGGCCACGCAGGACCTGATCAACCAGGGAATCGACGCCCTGATCATTTCCCCGTTTAGGCCGAACGCCTTGGGGCCCCTGGTGGACGCAGCCAAGAAGAAGGGCATCCCCGTGATCGTGAATGACATCGGTGGCGGCGGTACGGCCTACGACGTCATCGTCGTCTCCAACAACGCCGAAGGCGGTGTGATGGGAGCCGATTATCTGGACAAAGCGATCAAGGCGACTGGGAACACTTCGAAGAAGGTGGCTTCGATTACCTGCGACCCCACTTCGGTCTTTGCTTGGCAGCGCAACGTCAACTTCGAGAAGCGGATCAAGGAATTGGGCTATGATGTGGTCGCCTCCCTGAACGGCCAGAGCAGGCAGGAGCTGGGCTACAGCCTGATGAAGGACGTCCTCTCGGCGAACCCGGATGTGGCGGGCGTTTTCTCCTGCAACGACCCGATGGCTGTGGGCGCGGCGCAGGCCATCGCCGATGCCGGCAAGAGCGGCGTCACGGACATCCCGGTGGTAGGTTTCAACGCCGACGAGATCGCTCTGATGGCGATCAAGGAAGGCTCCATGGCCGCCACTGTCCAGCAGATCCCCTACGATATGGGCAAGATGACCGTCGCACTGGCCACCCAGCTCATGAACGGCGAGAAGCTGACGTTTGACAACGAGGCAGAGCGGGAAATCTACGTCCCGGTCAAACTAATCACCGCCGAGAACGTCGACACGCTGCTCAAACCCGCGCCGTAAGATCAATTGCGGGTCACCTAAAGTCCCACCATGGCCGATGTCGTAGGCAAAGGCCGTGAAGACGGACAGCATCGAACGCGTCGCAAACGCACGAGCGCCCGGCAATCCCATCCCCAACTGGGATCTCATTGCCGGGCGCTCCTTTGTAGCGCTACCTGATCACTACTCACAGTTCAGGTCTTCAAAAAGCTTAGCCTGTGCACCCGCTCAGCCCGTCTATGCCACTGTGCCTTTGCTGACCGGTTGCCAGAGTACCTGATCACGGCGTTGACCGATGGATGCCTTCACCAATTTGCACTGCAAAGGTCTTGACATCGTCACGAAACCATGCTATGGTACGGAATAATCATTCCAAGAGCGCAGCGATTCATGCCAGACCAGACCGACAAACGCGACAGCATACTCGAAACAACCTTGCGACTGATCGTCGAGCGCGGTCGAGTCGACGCCTATGTCGCTGATCGCCAGCGAGGCGGCGGTCGGCATGGGCACGATTTATCACTATTTTGGCAGCAAGGAGGAACTGGTCAACGCGCTCTATCGCGAACTCGAAGATCGCGCGTGCATCGGGCGATGCTGGAGGCATATGAGGTCGGTGCTCCGTTACGCCAACGGTTTTTTCGTATCTGGCGCAATCTCTTCCAGTTCTACCTGGCAAACCCGGAGTTGTTTCAGTTCCTGGACCAATACTCGCTGTCCCCGGTGATCACGCCGGAGTCCAAGGAAACGGGCATGAGGCTCTGGCAGGAGCCGATCAGGCTTTTCGAGGAGGGGCATGCCCAGCAAATCTTTAAGGATATGCCCATCCAGTTGCTGATGCTGATTGCCAACGCCCCCCTCGTGACCCTGGTACGCGGGCAGATTGAAGGCCGGGTTCAACTCGACGAGCAGAATATCGAGGCCACGATCGGCGCCTGTTGGGATGCTGTGAAACTGTAGAGCGTTTTTCTTCTTTTTGGCTTCGAATTGGAATGAACATTCGCTCTATCGAAAGGAGGTTATGGGACAGTATGGTACAACAATCAAGCATGCAGAACCAGGTTTGCCTGGTCACCGGCGCCACGGCCGGCCTGGGCAAAGCCGTCGCCGTGCAGCTTGCGCAGCGCGGGGCGACCGTCGTGATCATCGCCCGTACCCCGGCCAAGGGCGAGGCTGCTGTAGCCGAGATTAAGTCGCAGGCTGGCAACGCTGCAGTTAGCGCGCTGGTTGGAGATGTGTCCTCCATGGCCGATGTTTCGATCAGGACCTGGACTTCTACTTTGAAATTCCCAACGGCCCCTGCCAGACCTTTGCTGATCCCAGTGGCAACCCGTTCGCACTGTTTGAGGATATCCGGTTGGGCGCCATGGAAGGCGCCTACGCCGATCCCACCAATCGTCACGCTGTTCGAGATTGAAACGAAGGATTGAGGAGGTCTCTGATGAAACTTGGATTGCAGGTTGTTGCATTCAACTGGCCCGGCAGCCCGGCCAACACCGGTCGCACGTTGCTCGACATCGCCCGCACGGCCGACGAGGCCGGCTTTGCCAGCCTGTGGGTGATGGATCACTACTTCCAGATCGAGCCGGGCATTGGCAAGGCCAGCGACCCGATGCTGGAGGCCTACACGGCCCTCAGCTTCATGGCCGGTGTCACGCAGCGCATCCGGCTGGGTGCGATGGTCACCGGCGTAATCTACCGGCAGCCGGCCTTTTTGGTCAAACAGGTCAGCACGCTGGATGTGCTCTCCGGCGGCCGGGCCAATCTCGGCATCGGCGCGGCCTGGTACGAGCGGGAGGCCGTGGGGCTGGGTTTTCCATTTCCGCCGATGGCCGAGCGCTTTGAGCGCCTGGAGGAAACCTTGCAGATCGCCAAGCATCTGTGGTCGGGACAAACGGCGCCGTTCGAGGGCAAGCACTACCAGTTGCCTGAGCCGATCAACAGTCCGCAGCCGCTGTCACAGCCCCATCCTCCGATCCTGATCGGCGGCGGCGGCGAGAAGAAGACGCTGCGTATGGTGGCCCAGTATGGCGACGCCTGCAACCTGTTTGCCTTCGGCGGTCTTGACCAGCTTGGCCACAAGCTGGACGTGCTCAAAAGCCATTGCGACGCCGTGGGCCGGGATTACGCCGAAATCGAGCGCACGGCCCTCGGCATGGTGCGGTTCGGCCCCGGCGGTATGTCCCCGGCTGACCTGATCGACTTTTGTCGCGGCCTGGCCAGCCTCGGTTTTCAGCAGTACATCGTGAGCATCCCCAATGTGCACAAGATCGAGCCGCTGGAGTTGATCGGGCGCGAGGTGATTGACGAGATAGCTGGGTTGTAAGCGACCCAGCCTGGGGGGAGTTCCGGTCGCCTTAACGTGAGTTGGCGGAGTCCGCGGCGGTGCTGCGCTCCACCCAGTCGACCAAATCGAGCTGTTCCGGCCGTTCGGGGTAGGAGCCGGCCGCGTGCACCGTTTCGAGCGCCTCGGCGACCGGCACGCCGAAAACGACGAGCACGCAAGCGGCCAGCGTCCCTGTGCGGCCGATACCTGCGCCGCAGTGGGCGAGCACGTTCGTGCCTGCGCGCAGGCTGTCGACTATCTGCAAAATCAGCCGACGATACGCCTCGCGCTCCTTTGGCACGCCGTAGTCGACGATCGGAAACATCACCTGATGCCACGACGTGTCGCCGTTTCTCAGTGCGCGCGCATAGGCCGGCGCCTTAAACTCGATTTCGTCCAGCGGCACCAGGCAGATCACCTCCGTGATGCCGCGCATTTGGATCTCAGCCGCCGTTCGCTCGAACGGCTCGTAGCGGCCTGGCATGCTGTGGAGGAAGAGCTTGCCGGGGATGGAGGTGGGGAGGGGAACAAGACGTAGCATGGTATCCTTTAGACCCCTTCGAGTTCTGATTTGATAGCTAGAAATCATCCAGCACCAACGGCGCCAACACCTCATCTTGAATCAGCAGGACATGGGCTTCTTCGAACACCTGGCGGTTGGTGAACCAATTTAGCACGTCGTCTCGCTTCAATTGGGTTTGTCTTTCCGTGCGCAAGATATCATACGACGAATGGGGCCATAGACGAAAATCCGCGACGAGGCCGTGCCGTTGCGGGTTCTGGTGGATATAGGTCACCAAATTGCGCAGATAGGTTTCTGTGGTAACTTCAATCCGGCCGAACGGATGCTGAAACAGGCTGCCTGTTCGGTCATAGGCCTTGTTCACGGACTTGGCGTACGAGTTGAGCAGGTTGCCGATTTGTTGGCTAGGGTTCTTAGGCTGGAACGAGCCAGGAAGTTGGTTCAAGGTGAACCAACTCTCTTGTTCTTTGACGGTTCTGATGCGCATGAGTGTGTGAAAGTGGTTGCCCAGGAGGCAATACGCATAAGTATCGGCGATCGGCTCGACATAGTGCGCGTATCTCTGCAAGAAGAACGGATAATTGCGCTCTTCAAAAAAGACGGTGCAACGGTCGATTCCTCGGCTAAAGATGTGATAGTAGTTGCCGTACTCCAGCGGTACCGGTTTGGACATAACGAACCTCCCTCTTGAAAATCCCTCCAGTTCCTCAGGCCTTCCCAAGACCTGAGGAATTTTATTGTAATGCAGATTGCCCTGGATGACAAACGGGCGATGCGCGGTCTTGACGGCACTGACCATGTAACTATACTTCGTCTAAACCCTTCGGGTGTTAAACCCTTCGGGCGTTAAACCCTTCGGGTGTTAAACCCTTCGGGTGTTAGACCCTTCGGGTGTTAAACCCTAAGGGTGTTAGACCCCTAGGGTCTAGAGGTTAACTACCGTGATACTCCAAGCTCCTCACCCTATCCGCCTCCTCGACCTCACCCGCGACGAGCTGATCGCCCAGCTTGCCGCCTGGGACCAGCCGGCCTACCGCGCCGGCCAGCTACGGCAGTGGCTCTACAAGCAGGTCGCAGCCGATCCAGCCGAGATGACCAACCTGCCGGCCGCCCTGCGCACACGCCTGGCCGGCGAAAGCCAGATCGAGCTGCTTTCACCGGTAGCAGAGACCGTCTCGCGCGATGGCCAAACTACCAAAACCCTCTTTCGCCTCCACGATGGCCAGCTGATCGAAACCGTGCTCATGCGCTACAACTGGCGCAATACGGTGTGCATCAGCAGCCAGGCCGGCTGCGCGATGGGCTGCACCTTCTGCGCTACCGCAAAGATGGGCTTGCAGCGCAATCTGACGCCGGGCGAGATCGTGGCGCAGGTGCTGTATTTCGAGCGGTGGTTGAGGGGAAAGGTGGCAGGTGGCACAAGCCGGACGTCAAGCACCGGAAAACCTGAGACAGTGAACATAGAGAAAGAGCAAGAGTCGCAACGGGTCAGCAATATCGTGGTGATGGGCATGGGCGAGCCGTTGGCTAACTATACGAATCTTTGGAAAGCGCTGCATACTCTCGTGGACGCCGATGCTTTCGGCCTGGGAGCCAGGCACATCACGGTGAGCACGGTCGGATTGGTGCCGGCGATCGACCACTTCGCCGAGGAAGCGCTGCAAGTCAACCTGGCCATCAGCCTGCATGCGCCCGACGACGCGCTCCGAGCGACGCTCGTGCCGATCACCCAGCGCTACCCCGTTGCCGAGCTGATCGCTGCCAGCCATCGCTACGTAGCGCGCACTCATCGCCGTATCAGCTTCGAGTATGCGATGATGGCAGGCATCAACGACAGCCTGGCGTTAGCCGAGGAACTGGCCGGGCTGCTTCAGGGCCTGTTGTGTCATGTCAACCTGATTCCCCTTAACCCGGTCTTGGGCTCGCCCTACCAACCTTCCCGTCGGGAGGACGTAGATGCCTTTGTAGAGACCCTTCGCAGCCGGGGCGTCCCTACTACACTGCGGGTACGTCGCGGCATCGATATCGACGCCGGCTGTGGCCAACTGCGCGCGCGCGTCGTCGGATCAACCGCTCCCCAGCAGGGACTTGTGTAATTGGTGGCTAGACTCCCCCGGTAGTTGACAATAAAACCTTGTCAAAAGAAGGGATCGACAGTACAATAGGCGGGGTCAAAAAGCCAGGAAAAGATTGGACCTTTCTTCCGAGAAAGGTCCAATCTAGAGGTGCTAAAATGCAAGAGCCGATAGCTCTTGGCTATCGGCCCTCACTAGCGGGTCTTGCTCATGGTCTTGATGCAACTGGTGCATACAGCCATGCTGCGAGACTTGCCATCTACGGTGACCGTGGTCTTCTGAATGTTCGGGTTCCAGCGACGCTTGGTATGGCGCATGGAGTGGCTCACATTGTTACCGAACTGCGGTCCACGGCCGCAAACTTGACATTTTGCCATCTTAAACAACACCTCTCTGCGCAAATGAAAGCCCCGGGGCACAACACCACGGGGCAATTTCCCGGCTTGACCGGTGAAATCATACCATAGCTGTTTCGGTTGTGCAAACTTGGCCCAAAGAGATACACCGGGTCTCTCCTCCGGCCAATAAGTGATCGATTGAAGTCCTCCGGTTCTTGACTGTGCAACTCTGCACGTGGATACCGTACGATGTCTGTGCGTGATGATAAACTGGGTCGTGTCAAAGTGTCGCCTGCGGCGATAGCCGCTTTGGTGACCGAAGCGGTCAAAGAGTGCTACGGCGTGGTGGGCATAAGCAGCCGCAGCCGGCTGGACGACCTGGCCGGCTCTCTTCACCGCAGCGCTCGCCGCGGGGTGGACATCAGCGAAGACGACAACGGCGTGATCGTCGATGTCTACGTCATCGTGGAGTACGGCACCCGTATCAGTGAGGTCGCCGCAAGCGTGATGCGCCGCGTTCACTTCTCGTTGACCAAAACCGCCGGCATTCCCGTCCAGGCTGTCAACGTGCACGTTCAGGGCCTACGTGTCAGCGATAGCCAAAACGACGGGACCAAAGGACTGTGAATGACTGGCACTAGATCGGTCCGGTCGCCGAAGACCGGACCGATCTGGAGATCAATGGGGATCGGTCCGGTCCCTGAAGACCGGACCGATCTGGAAATCATGAGAGAAAGCGTGAACCCGGACAGCGACCTCAACGGCCACAAGTTCAAGGCCATGCTTCTGGCCGGTTATACCTGGCTGGAGCGCCACAAGGAAATCGTCAACCAGCTCAACGTCTTCCCTGTGCCGGATGGCGACACCGGTACGAACATGACTCTGACGATGCGGGCGGCTTGGCGGGAGATCGACCACAGCGACGATGCCGACGTCGGCCGAATCGCGCAGGCTGTAGCTCAGGGTGCGCTGATGGGCGCGCGCGGCAACTCAGGCGTCATCCTCTCGCAGATCCTGCGCGGCATGGCCCACGCTTTCCGCAATAAACCCACCATTACGGCGCATGACCTGGCCAGCGGTCTGCGCCAGGGTTCGGACACGGCCTACAAAGGCGTGGTCAAGCCAGTCGAAGGCACGATTTTGACAGTGATCCGCGAGGCCGCCGACGCGGCCCAAAAGGCCGAAGCCGTTGATAACGACATCGACTTTGTGCTTACCCATGTCGTACAGGCTGCAGGCGAGGCAGTCGAGCGTACTCCCACCCTCTTGCCGGTGCTGGCCAAAGCCGGCGTTGTGGACTCGGGCGGCAAAGGGATGTTCTACATCCTGGAAGGGTTGCTGCGTGGCCTGCGCAACGAGACAGTAGAGCTGCCAGCCGCGCTGACGGAGTCCCAGTCGGCCGAAAAAGAAGCGACGCTGGATCCGTACAACCTGCCGCTCATCCGTTTTGGCTTCGACGTTCAGTACCTCATCTGGGGCGCTGCCCTCGATGTGGCTGCTATCCGCCAGTGGATGATCGAACATGGCGACTTTGCGCTGGTAGAGGGTAGCTCCACCCTGGTCAAGGTCCACGTACATGTCTTCGATCCCAGCGCGCCCCTGGCCTACGGCGTCCAACAAGGCTTCATCACCGACGTGGTGGTGGAAAACATGGATGCCATGGCCGCTGCCGGTCTGGCGCCCGATAGTGTTAAAGACGCGCTGAGCACGGCGCCGAGCATCACTCAGGTCTATGCCGAAAGCGCCGAAGGCATTGGCGTGGTCGCCGTGGTGCCTGGGCTCGGCTTACGCGAGGTCTTCGAGAGCTTAGGAGTGGGCGCAGTGGTGTCAGGCGGCCAAACGATGAACCCCAGCGCCCAGGAGCTGCTGCACGCCGTCGAAGCGCTTCCGACCGATGAAGTCATCTTGTTGCCCAACAACAGTAACATCATTCTGACCGCCCAGCAGACCAAGCAAATCGCAGCCGAGCGCCTGCCGCACAAACAGGTCGAGGTCGTGCCGAGCCGCACCGTGCCCCAAGGGATCAGCGCCCTGCTGGCCTTCAACATGCAGGCCAGTCTGGCGGAGAATGCTTCGACCATGGCCAGTGCCCTCGCAAACTCCGACACGGGCGAGGTCACCATTGCCGTGCGTGATGCTCACATCGACGGCGTCGACGTTCGAACCGGCGATGTCATCGGCCTGCTGAATGACACCCTGACCACCAAAGGCGACACGCCCGAAGAGGTCGTGTTCAACCTCCTGGCGCAGATGGACGCAGACCAGGCTGAGGTCATCACGGTCTATTACGGCGACCAGGTTGACGAGGCCACCGCCGAAGCCCTGAGCACCGATATCCTTGAGCGCTACGGCAGTCAAGAACTCGAGGTCATCTCAGGCGGCCAACCGCACTACCACTACATCATCTCAACCGAATGACACCTTGACACCTTGACACCTTGACACTCTGACCAAACCATTCCACGAGGAGACCATCGTGGCTCGCGTTGCAATAGTTACCGACAGTAATGCCTATCTCTCGCCCCGGCTAGCCGAACGTCTGGGCGTGATTGTCTTACCGCATACGATCCACCTGCCGCAAGGATCGTTCAAGGAAGGGGTCAATCTGACGCCCAGCCAGTATTTCCGCATGGTCCAGGATTCCAAGCGAGACGGGCTGCCCAGCGCCAGTGGTCCATCCTTTGAGGAATTCATCGATCTGTACGGCCAGCTCTTTCGGCAAACGGATCAGATTCTCTCGCTGCATGTCTCCAGCTATCTGAGCAAGACCGTCGAAAATGCTCGCATAGCGCGCGGGCTCTATCTTGGCCGCTGCCGCATCGAGGTCATAGACAGCCTTTCGACCACGGTTGGCCTGGGCTATATGGTACAAACGGCCGCGGTCGCGGCAGCAAGCGGGCATGACCTGGACGATTGCATTCGACTAGTGCGCGGCATGATGTCGCATATCTACCTGTTCTTTCTCACCAAGCACTTACCCTACCTGGAACGAGAGCACCGCATCAGCCCGGCGCAATCCATCCTGGGCACGATGCTCAACATCATGCCCCTGCTGCAAATCGAAGACGGTGAGATCATTCCGCTGGAGAAAGTACGCACGAGCCAGCAAGGAGTTCGACAAGCTATTCGACTACGTTTCCGAGTTCAGTCAACTCAAGAAGGCTGTGATTCTCCAACACGGTTTCGACAAGGAGACCGGTGCGCTGCTTGAGCGCCTGGAGATAGCCTATCCTGGCCGCGAGTTCAACATTCTGACCAGCAATCCGTCCCTGGCTGTCCACATGGGACCGGATTCCTTAGGAGTCGTCGTGCTCGAGGCCCTAAGCTAGGGGGTTGTTTTGGCAAACACAAGTGCAATCGAGCGTCTAAAGAAAATCCTGGCCCTGGAACAAAAACAGGGCTACCGCAACAAGGCAGTCATCGGAGGTCTCGAGCGGCTCAGCGAGCGCTGGATCGAGGACGCACAGCAGGAGGCGTCCAACGACTACCAGCGCAGTCTGGTCCTCGAGATCGTGGGCGCACTGCAAGCCTACGGTAAGCGCGATGCCCCATCGGCGCGACACGAGGCTACCGTCTCGATCCTGGCCCTGACTGATCTCTGGTCGGCGGAGCCTCCGGAGGGTTTTGAAGCTCAAAGTGAGGCCGAGGCCCAGCGAAACGTGGAAGTCAAGCCGGAAGCGCAGGTCGAGGCACCACGGCCCGTTGCGGCCGGCCGGCCCGCGCCGGCTGCCCAACCGCCATCGCCTTCGCGCGCTGCGCCCATGAAGCTGGCAAGCCCGCCGCCGCTGCCACCGGCATACGCCGGCACTCGGGCGACGCCGGTCGGCACGGCTAGCCTGAACGCCTCGATCAGCCGGCTGCCCGGCGTCGGGCCGCGCCACAGCACGCTCTTGGGCAAGATGGGCGTGCATACGGTGGGGGACCTGCTCTGGCTTCTGCCGCGGCGCTACAACGATTTCAGCGCCATGAAGCCGATCTACCAGCTACGCCAGGGCGAGGAGATCACGATTCTCGCCAACTTGTGGGACCTGAAGACCCGGCGCCTGCCCGGCAGAGACTCCGCCATCGTCACGGGTGTTTTGAGCGACTCCACGGCCACGATCGAGGCCACGTGGTTCAATCAATGGGTCACGAGACAGCTGCGGCCCGGCCAGACGTACGTCTTCAGCGGCAAGGTAGACAGCTACTTGGGCCGCTTGGTGCTACGCCACCCCGAGTTTGAGGACCCCGATCAAGAGCTGCTCCATACCGGGCGCATGGTGCCTGTCTACCCGCTGACCAAAGGGATCACCGAGAGGTGGCTGCGCACACTCCAGAAGAGCGTTGTGGAGGAATGGGGCCGCCGCGTACATGATCATCTGCCGGAGAGCGTGGTTCAGCGCGCCGGCTTGATGCCTTTGAGCGAAGCTCTGGAGCAGGTGCACTTTCCAGCCGGTGAGGACAAGCTGAAGGCAGCGCGCCGGCGCTTGTCCTTCGACGAGTTCTTCTTGATTCAGATCGGCGTGTTGCGCCAGCGACAAGAGTACGGCGCCCTGCCCGTCCAGTCCTTTCCACTGGACCCAACCGCCCGAGCGGCGTTCGAGCAGGCGCTGCCTTTCCAGTTCACGGGCGCGCAAGACCGCGCCAGCGGCGCGATTTTGCGCGATCTGGCAGGCGAACGGCCGATGAGCCGGCTGTTGCAAGGCGACGTTGGATCGGGCAAAACCGCGGTGGCAGCCAACGCGATGTGGGCTGTGGTCAACAACGGCGCCCAGGCGGCCATGATGGCGCCTACCGAGATCCTGGCCGAGCAGCATTATCGCAGCCTTAGCCAACTTTTCGAGAAACTCGAGGTGCAGGGCCGGCCTTTACGCGTGGGCTTGCTCACCGGGAGCCAGAAGAGCGCCAGCCGCGCTGAGACGCTGCAAGCCCTCGCTGCAGGCGAAATTGACATCGCCGTCGGCACCCATGCCCTCATTCAAGAGGGCGTGACGTTCCGCAACCTTGGGCTGGTCATCATCGACGAGCAGCACCGCTTTGGCGTTCGGCAGCGAGCTAGTCTGCGCCGCAAAAGTGAGGCGGCTAACGGCGACGACAGCCAGACCCTCGTGCCACATATGTTGGTGATGACCGCCACGCCCATCCCGCGCACGCTCTCGCTGACGGTCTTTGGCGACCTGGATGCATCGGTGATTGACGAGATGCCGCCGGGCCGCCAGCCAATCAAGACGCGTTGGCTTTTGCCCAAGGAACGCGAACGCGCCTACAGCTTTATCCGCCGCCAGATCGAGCAGGGCCACCAGGCTTTCATTATCTATCCGCTGGTCGAAGAATCCGAGAAACTTGACACGAAGGCGGCCGTTCCCGAATACGAACAGCTTGGCACGATCTTCCCCACCTGCCGGCTTGGGCTGCTTCACGGCCGAATGAAGGGCGAAGAGAAGGACGTGGTCATGCAGGCCATGCGGGCCGGCGAGATCGACATCCTCGTGGCAACCTCGGTGGTCGAGGTGGGTATCGACGTGCCCAACGCTACCGTGATCCTGATCGAGGACGCCGAGCGTTTCGGCTTGGCCCAGTTGCACCAGTTCCGCGGCCGGGTGGGTCGCGGCGAACATGCGTCGTATTGCATCCTGATCTCCGACGCCACCACGCCGAACGCGGCCGAACGTCTCCAAGCTTTGGAGCAATCCCAGGATGGCTTTGCACTGGCAGAGAAAGATCTCCAGTTGCGCGGTCCCGGTGACTTCTTCGGCACCCGCCAAAGCGGCCTGCCCGACCTCAAGCTGGCCCAGCTCAGTGACCTACGCACGTTGGAACTGGCCAGGGAGGAGGCGAGCCGTATTTTGGAGGAAGATCCTGAGTTGAGCTTGCCAAAGCACGTGGCGCTTGCCCGCAAAGCTCGCCAGTTTTGGCAAGGCGAAGGTGACGTTAGCTGATCATTTGTAAGAAGTGCGTTGCACGTTGGTCATCCAACGTTAGCTGACACCTCGCGGCAACTTCATACCTCGCGGTAGGGAGTGATGTAGCGGTTGAATGGCGAACGTGCAACGCACTTGGAACGGAAACCCATGCCTATAGCACTCTACCCCGGATCCTTTGACCCCATCCACAACGGCCACATCGACATCGCCGAGCGGGCCACGCGCTTGTTCGAACGCGTGGTGGTGGCCGTATACGACAGCCCAGCGAGCAAGCGCTTGCTGTTTAGCACCGACGAACGCGTGGCGCTGGCGACAGCCTCGCTCGGCCACATCGCCAATGCCCAGGTGATGGCTTATCGCGGCCTGACCGTCGATATTGCCCACGAGATCGGCGCCACGGCCATCGTGCGGGGTTTGCGCGCCACCTCGGACTATGAGTACGAGTTGCAGCTCGCCTTGACCAACAAGGCGCTCGCTCCGGATCTCGATGCGGTTATGTTGATCACTAATCTGCGTTATGCCTATCTCAGCGCGTCCATTCTCAAGGAGGTGGCGGCGCTGGGCGGCGACATCTCTCGATGGACGCCGCCGATGGTACGAGAAGCGCTGTTGAAGCGCTACGAAAAACTATGAACGGTGAATTGTCAATTGTGAATTGTGAATGGTCAATCCGGAACGGATTCGGCAACCATTCACAATTGACAATTGACCATTCACAATTCACAATTCGGGAGATTGTCAATGGAACTCCAGCAGCTTATCAACCAATTGGAACACGTCATTAGTCAGGGCAAACGCGTGCCGCTGTCTCAGAGCATCATGGTTGACGAAGAGGCCGTGCGCCGCGTCATCGACCAAATGCGCGTATCCGTGCCCGATATGATCAAACAGGCTGAGCGCACCGTGGGCGAGCGCGATCGGATCGTCGCTCAGGCCAACGAGGAAGCCAGCCGCATCATCCAGCTGGCACGCGAGCAGGCTACCGACATGGTCGAGCATCATGAGCTGACCGAAGCAGCACGCAAGCGCGCCAACGAGCTGTTGACCGAGGCCGAGCGCCAGGCAGCCAACATGCGGTCCGAGGCGGACAAATACGCCATGAATTCGCTGGCGGGCCTGGCTGACCAAATGACTAAGCTCCAACGTGAGGTTGAGAACGGCATACAGGCGCTGCAAGAGAGACAGTAAGATAGTGAGATAGTGCTCTGTTAAGTTAGATTTTATACCGTGTCATCCTGAGTTTCCGATCCCGCGCGGCAGGATGCGCCGGCCAAAAAACTCAAGAAGTTTCTAGGTAGGCTCGGCGAAGGATCTCGACGTTGCAAGGCCGAGACACCTGCACGTGCGTGCGGTGCAAGTGTCCTTCGCCAAGCCTTAGGATGACACTTATAGCTTTTAACCAAACAGAGCACTAGTGCGTTAGTGCCATCTCCTAAGGCATAACTCCGTTACTATCTCACTATCTCACTATCTCACTACCGCACTTCTTGACATTCACCTGCTGCTGCCCTATAATGCGCCTTCTGGCGCGGCTGCGCGGGTTTTGTTTTGTCTGCCTTCAGCCAAGACCAGAACACGACTATGAGCCCAGAGCCTCGCACTCAGTTCAATGTTGCCCAGCTCCTCAAGGAGCTGATCGGCGGCACACGAGGGTATGACGTAGTTGTGCCGGTGTCTTACGAGGACGCAGAGCTGGCTCACGCTGAGCCGCTTGCCGGCCATCTGACGATGCTGCGCACCAATCGTGGCATCCTTGTCGAGGGCATGCTCAACGGATCCATTGTCGTGGAATGTAGCCGTTGTTTAACAGGCGTTTCCACACCGGTGACCCTCGACCTGGAAGAAGAGTTCCTGCCGACGATTGACGTAGTCAAGGGCACTTTTCTCGAAGTCGAGGAGGATGATACGGCAATCCTGATCGACGAACACCATATCCTCGACATTGCCGAGGTGGTGCGTCAGGCCTTGTTGCTGGCGATTCCGATGCACTTGCTGTGCAAACCCGATTGTCTGGGCCTCTGTCCGACCTGCGGACAGGATTTGAACGCCGGTCCCTGCGGCTGCTTGCCCGCCGACGCGGACCCGCGTTGGGTCGACTTGAGCCCATTGCTGTCTGACGTTGAGATGTAGAAAAAGAACAAGGAGTAGAATAGACCATGCCACCGTTGCCAAAGCGCAAGCATTCCAAGGGCCGCCGCGACCGCCGTCGCGCGCATGACTCGCTGACCAAGCCCAGCCTGGTCGAGTGCTCCCAGTGCCACGCTAAACACCTGTCCCATCGCGTATGCGCCAACTGCGGCACGTATCGCGGCCGGGCCGTGCTTCAGGTCGTGGAAGAGAAGTAACCAGGTTGGGCAAATACCAACCCTAACTCAGGGAACCCATTTGCCCAACCCATCTCGTACCCTCAAAGCGGGGGGGTGGCCATCGCCAAGCCATCCCCCGCTTTTTTTCTGAAGTTTGCGGTGATTCCTGTGTCCCACATCGCTTTTCTCTTCCCCGGCCAGGGCTCGCAGGCCGTCGGTATGGCCCAGTTGTTGGCAGAGCAGTTCAGCGCCGCTGCCGATACCATGGCTGAGGCTGATGCTATTCTGGACTTTTCCCTGTCAAAGCTGTGCTTTGATGGCCCGGAAGAAGTGCTGACCGACACGATCAACGCGCAGCCGGCACTATTGGCCACCAGTGTGGCGACTTTGCGCGCCATACAGGAGATACTGCCCGAATTCCCGGCCCCATTGGCCGTCGCCGGCCATAGCATGGGCGAGTATTCGGCTCTGGTTGCCGCCGATTCGCTAAGTTTTGCCGATGGCCTGCGCCTGGTGCGCGAGCGCGGCCGGCTGATGAAAGAGGCCGGCGAGCACAGCCCCGGTGGCATGGCCGCGATCCTTGGTATAGACACCGATGCGATCGAGGTCGTCTGCGCACAGGCCCGGTCAGAAACCGGTGGCGTCGTGCAGCTGGCCAACGACAACTGCCCCGGCCAGCTGGTTATTTCCGGCGACGAAACATCTCTGAGTCGCGCGATGGAGCTGGCTACGCAGGCAGGCGCCAAAAAAGTGGTACGCCTGGCCGTCAGCATCGCCGCGCACTCGCCCCTGATGGCGCCCGCCGCAGATGCGCTGCGCCAGGCCATCGAAGCCATTACCATTCGACCGCCCGCCATGCCCGTAATCGGCAACGTCCATGCCTTGCCGCTGCTCACTGTGGCCGACATCCACCTAGACCTGGCCGCTCAACTCACCTCCCCGGTGCAATGGACAAGTTCGATGCGCACTCTTGCGACCCACGGCATCGACACGGTGATCGAGGTTGGGTCTGGCGATGTGCTGGCCAATCTGATGAAACGCATTGATAAGGGCGTGCGCCGTCTGAACGTAAGCGACCCGGACGGGATCGAGAAACTCCGAGACCTGGCCATGGCCGCGTGATCTGTGAGGCAGTGCCATGAAGCGACTCGAAGGTAAAGTATCGATTGTCACCGGCGCCAGTCGAGGCATCGGACGGGGCATTGCAGTACGGCTTGCCCAAGAAGGCGCCAAGGTGGTGATTAACCACCGCGGCAGCGCCGAGGGCGCCGAGGAAACAGCTCGCCTCATCCGCGCGGCCGGCGGCGAGGCCCTGGTTGTCCAGGCCGACGTCAGCCGCTTGGATGAGGCCCAACGCCTCGTTCAGGAAACGATCAACGCTTTCGGCCAGGTGGACGTATTGGTCAACAACGCCGGCACCACTCGTGACACCCTCCTGATGATGATGAAAGAAGATCAGTGGGACGTGGTGGTTGACACCAACCTCAAGAGCGTGTTCAGTTGCTGTAAGGCCGTGGCCCGCCCTATGGTCAAGCGCAAGTCCGGTCGCATTATTAACATCAGCAGCGTCTCTGGCCTGGCCGGCCAGGGCGGCCAAACAAATTACGCGGCGAGCAAGGCCGGCGTGATTGCCTTTAGCAAAAGCCTGGCCAAAGAACTGGGCAGCCGCAACATCACGGTCAACGTCGTGGCGCCGGGCTTTGTGCCCACTGCCTTGACCGAGGGCATCCTTGCCGAGGGCGACAACCTGCAGCGGGCCGTCGAGGCCACTCCGCTTGGCCGCCTGGGCACGCCTGAAGACGTGGCCGGCGCGGTGGTGTTCTTTGCCTCCGACGACGCGAGCTTCATCACGGGGCAGGTGCTGAGTGTTGACGGTGGATTGGTGATGCAGTGAAGCAGTGGAGAGTGGAGGGTGAAGAGTGAAGAGGGCGAAGATGAAAGAATACCTTCCGCACCCTCCACCCTCCACCCTCCACCCTCCACCGACGATTATTATGGACGAACACTACGAAGTTCCAGCAGGCACAGTCACAATCGCCCCCGCCGTTCTCACCACGATCGTGCGTATGACGACGCTGGCGCAGCCGGGTGTGTTGCGTTTGTCTCAGCATACTCCGTCTGGACGGCCCCGCATTCGCGGCAAGGGCGCAGGCGCCGAAGGGCTGCGCGTTGAGGTCTTTGACGACAACTCGGCTATGGTCGAGGTGCATGTGATCGCCGACCCCAACGCAAGTCTATCCACCCTGGGTAAAGAACTCCAGACCGAGATCGCTCGCGCCGTGGAGCACATGGTCGGTATGGAGATGCGGGCTGTCAACGTCTTTATCGACCAGGTCGAATTCGACACAGCCGGCAAAGGCTGAGGTCACCCCATGAAACTGCGACGCAAAGCACGCATGGCTGTGCTGCAAGCTCTTTACGAAGTTGATGTAGCGAATCACCCGGCTGGCGAGGCGTTGGATCGTCGCCTTCAGGAACAGCCTCTGCCCACGCCCGCCGAGGATTTTGCCCGTCACCTGATGGCTGGCGTGCTGGCGCACCGGCAACAGCTCAACGTACTGATCGAGAAACACGCACCTGAATGGCCACTGGACCAGATGGCAGTCGTGGATCGCAACATCCTGCGCATTGCCATCTACGAGCTGGGCGATGCGTCGTTGGATACACCGGCCAAGGTCGCGATCAACGAGGCCGTGGAGATGGCTAAGTCGTTTGGCAGCGACAGCAGCCCGCGTTTCATCAACGGCGTGCTGGGCGCGTTGGTCGCCGATCAGCCGCAACCCGTGTTGGGAGCGATGTTGTTGGCTACTGACTCCACCCCGCTTACGCCGCAAACGCATCGCGAAGAGGTCGTAGTGGCATGAACGTGTTCGGCATCGGCACGGGAGAGCTGCTGCTGATCCTACTCATTGTCCTGTTGGTGGTGGGTCCGGAGCGGTTGCCCCAGTTGGCCCGTCAGTGGGGCAAGATGGTTCGGGTGCTGAGCCGCTTTACGCGCACTTGGCACGAAATCAGCGCTGAAATCAACCGTCAGATGAACTTAGAGGACCTGGCCAGCGTTTCGCCCAAACCAAAGCCAACCTCACCTCCGACCCCGCCTGCGCCTGAGCCCGACGAGTCGAACAACATCATAGCACCACCCAATCTGCAACAACCGCCTGCCCATCAGCCAGAAGGC
The DNA here is from genome assembly GCA_963709505.1 of uncultured Chloroflexia bacterium. Taxonomy (GTDB): domain Bacteria; phylum Chloroflexota; class Anaerolineae; order JAAEKA01; family JAAEKA01; genus CAVPXC01. Next base: position 100,191 of record CAVPXC010000016.1, read on the forward strand.
GATGTCGAAGCTCTGCCACCGTCTGAGCCTGATCCCGACGAGTTCGAACAACAACACAGCACCGCCCAACCTGCAACAACCGTCTACTCCTCAGACAAAGGGCGATGCCGAAGCTCTGACGCCGCCGCCTGAGGGGGCTGTCGAATTTTTGCCCGCCGATGGGGACCTGACGCCAAGTGCCGCCCGGCCTACCAGCCCAGCGGAGCCAACCCATGAGTGACGAGCCACAATGGGGTTGGCCGGAGCAACTGCAGGGGTTGCTGCCACATCTGGACGAGCTACGGCGCCGGCTGCTTGTGTCAGCCGGTGCGCTGATGGTTTGTACCCTGCTCGCTTTCGTTTTTGCGGGACAGGTAATCGCCATCTTGGCCAAACCCGTGGGCGGGCTGGAGGGTCTGCAAGCCATCGAGCTGACCGAAAACCTGGGCGTTTACATGCGCACCGCGCTGACGCTGGGCGCGGTCCTGGCCATGCCGGTGTTCGTCTACGAGATAGTGGCCTTTGTTGTCCCAGGCCTGATGCCACACGAGCGACGCCTGTTGTACATTGCGCTGCCCTTTGTCGTACTGTCGTTTCTGGCCGGCGCCGCCTTTGCTTATTTTGTGATGCTGCCGGTAGCCATTCCGTTCTTGGTGAATTTCGGCGGCATTCCGACGACGCCGCGACCCAAAGACTACGTCGGTTTCATCACCCGGGTCGTTTTCTGGATCGGTGTAGCCTTCGAAACGCCGCTGATCATCGCCGTGTTGGCTCGCATCGGCATCGTGACACCCACGCAGCTGCGCAAAGGCTGGCGCATCGCCGTCGTAGCCATCGCCGTGCTGGCCGCCATTATCACACCGACTATCGACCCGGTCAACATGTTGATCGTAATGGCGCCCCTGTTCGGCCTTTACCTATTGAGCATCGTGCTCGCGCAGTGGGTGTATCGAGAGCGGAGATGAGTCCGACGTTGCAGGTGGCAAGTTGCAAGTGGTAGGTGGTGGCCTGTCTGCCACTTGCAACTTGCAACCTGCAACCTGCAACCTGCAACCTGCAACCTGCAACTTGTTACGAACAAAGGAGTTCCCACTCAATGACGAATCCATCCCCTTCCCCGCAACGCGTCCTAATCATGGGCGCGGCGGGGCGAGATTTCCACAACTTCAACGTGTTCTTTCGGGGAAACGATCGCTATCAGGTGGTTGCATTCACCGCCACCCAGATTCCCGATATCGAGGGCCGGCTTTACCCGCCCCAGCTCGCAGGCGCCTTGTATCCTGAGGGCATTCCGATCTACGCCGAGACCGACCTCGACGGGCTGATCCGCGAGCTGCAGGTCGATCAGGTCGTCTTCGCCTATAGCGACGTCAGCCATCTGACCGTGATGCACAAAGCCTCGCAAGTACTGGCGGCCGGCGCCGACTTCTGGCTGATGGGCGGCAACAACACCCTGTTGGCTTCAACCAAACCGGTCGTTGCCGTATGCGCCGTGCGGACGGGCAGCGGCAAGAGCCAGACCACCCGCCGTGTGTGCGATCTGCTGCGCGGCCAGGGCAAGAAAGTGGTCGCTATCAGGCATCCCATGCCGTATGGCAACCTGGTCGAGCAGGCCGTGCAGCGCTTTGCCAGCTACGCCGACCTCGAGAAGCATCACTGCACCATCGAAGAGCGCGAGGAATACGAGCCGCACATCGATCGCGGGATCATCGTTTACGCCGGCGTGGACTACGAGGCAATCCTGCGCCAGGCCGAGCAAGAGGCCGACGTGATCGTCTGGGACGGTGGCAACAATGACTTGCCCTTCTACAAACCCGATCTGCACATCGTCGTCGTCGATCCGCACCGGCCCGGCCATGAGTTGAGCTATCACCCGGGCGAGGCAAATCTGCGCATGGCCCACGTCGTAGTCATTAACAAGGTCGATACCGCCGACCTGGAGCACGTCGCTATCGTTCGCGACAACATTCGTCTGGTCAATCCCGATGCTATCGTGGTCGAAGCCGCCAGCCCGATCTTCGTCGACAACCCGGCCGCCATCCGCGGCAAGGATGTGCTGGTGGTCGAGGACGGGCCCACGCTGACCCACGGCGAGATGGCCTACGGCGCCGGTGTCGTTGCCGCACGACGCTTCGGCGCGGCTCGCATCGTCGACCCGCGACCGTGGGCGGTGAGATCGATTGCCGAGACCTATGCGAAGTATCCATCCACTGGCCCTGTGCTGCCGGCGATGGGCTACGGCGGCCAACAGGTGGCGGACCTGCAAGAGACCATCAACAACGTGCCCTGCGACCTGGTGATCATCGCCACCCCGATTGACCTGACACGCGTAGTGGAAATCGCCAGGCCAACGCAGCGGGTGCGCTACGAGCTGCAAGAGATCGGCAAGCCAGACCTGGTTGATATTTTGCGGGAACGGATCTAGCGTTAGATGTCTCCACAGAAAGGACCTTTCTTCCGAGATAGGTCCTTTCTCTTTTGCCTCGCCCTTTTGCGCCAAAATAGCCCACTTGGCGCTCGTATGCTACAATAGGCTCGGCGCTTGGCGGCAGTCGCCGGGCGCCAAATCTTTGGTAGAGCACAGTCTCTCCTCTCAGGAGGCATCAATATGTCAAAACAGCACCCCTTCTGGCCCGCCATCGCGCTGACGATCGTCCTTGCCTTGGGTCTCGCGGCCTGTGGATCGGCCGGCACACCCACGCCTGAGCCAACACCGACCCGTCCGATGCGGCCAACCTTCACACCATCGCCCGTGCCGACCGACACGCCGATTCCGACGAATACACCGGTCCCAACCGACACGCCCACACCTGTACCCACTGACACGCCCACACCGGCGGCGCCCAAGGCCGTGATCGGCGGCGACGGCCAAGTCAACGTGCGCTCCGGGCCGGGCACAGCCTATCCCGAGACCGGCCAGGTGGCTACCGGCTCCGAACTCGAACTCGTCGCCAAAAACGCCGCCGGCGACTGGTACCAGATCTGCTGCGCCAACGGTGAGCCGGCTTGGATCGTGGCGCGGCTAGTTGAGATCACAGGCGACCCCAACTTGATCCAGGTGGCCGCCAACATCCCGGCCCCTCCTGCACCTACCGCGTGCCAACCCGTCCACCTGCGCCACAGCCAACGCGGCCGCCCGCGCCGCCTCAGCCTACCCAGCCGCCCGCGCCCACTGTACCCCCCGCGCCGACCTACCAATTCGTCAGGCACACCAACGACCCTCGAACTAGCACGAACGCGATCGTGAGCTTTTTCGGTGGACTGTACAACAGCACCCTCGACCTCAATGCTGCCCCGACCGGCTACCAGATGAGAGTGCAGCCCCCTTCGGGTGAACCCCAGACTGTGGCCTTCGGCTCAATGTACTTGCGCGGCGATCCGGGGATTGCAGGCTCCGAATTCTTGTACAACGCCAAGATCGAGTTCCCCTTGGCCGAAGGTGTCTATCGCGCCTTTGTCGTCGACTCAGGCGGTAACCAGGTCTCCGAGGCGTGGGAGCTAACCGTCGCCGGCGAAACGCGTACCTTTTTGCCGAGGTGGAAGCAGCGGTAGAGCCGGAATTTCAGGTGTCAGGTGTCAGAGTGTCAGGTGCTTTAGCGGAGCTCCCATCACTGAACG
>CAVPXC010000017.1:0-62800 GCA_963709505.1 uncultured Chloroflexia bacterium
AATTGAATGGTATCTTCTCAATAATCCGGGGTAGGGGCACGGCCTTGCGCCTGCCCGCCAGGGCGACCGCAAGGGCCTGGCCCCTACAAATTGAGAAGATACATTGAATGCAGCCAATAAAAAAGGCAGCGCACGGACTGCGCTGCCTTTGGAAAAGCTCGTATTGCTAAAGACGGACAGGCTCTAAACCGCCACCGCCTGCCGCTGCAATTGCGGGCGGAACTTGTAGCCGTAGACGATCACGCCTTCCTCGTCCTGCTCATTCAGTTTGCGTGTGACCATTTCCACCGGCATCCCAATGCTTACCTCGCTCGGCGCCACGTCGGTAAGCTGGGCCGTCACCATCGGCCCATCGTCCAATCTGACCAAGGCCACCGGATAGGGCGCATAGGCCTCGAAACCGGCCGGCGGATCGTACACGGTTGTATAGGAATAGACGGTGCCCCGGCCGCTCAGCGCGAATTCCTTTTGTGCAGGCTCCGCACAATGCGGGCACACGTCACGCGGGGGAAAGATCGCGTTGTGGCAATGCTCGCATCGTTCACCTACCAGGCTGTAACGCTGCCGTCGAGTTCGCCAAGTTCGTGCGACTGACATAATCATAATCTCCTTTACCAATTTTGGTCTGTTCGCTCTGTGTTACGCCAGAGATTGTACCATGTTTCTCATGCCAAAAGCTATCAAGTCGGCTTGAAAGGCGTTCGGAAGGTGCTTTGACAGCTTTTGGCAGTTTGTTTTGACGAGAAACTGATCAAAAGACGTACCTGCTCAGGCTAGCTTGCGCCAGGGATTGGAAATCCCCTGGCTGAAACTGAGAAGTGCCCTCAGGTACTGGCGGAATCGCGCGGCTGGCATTACCGTTCCGCAGTCGCTGAGGCGACTTCTCAGTTTCAGCCGGTGAATTCCATTCACCGGGCTGAGCAGTTACAAAACAGATTCATTCGCCCACCAGAATGTGAGTCAAGATCGTTGCGCCGCTGCCGCCGATATTCTGCGTCATCGCGACGGTCGCATCGTGCACCTGGTTGGCGCCGGCGAGCCCGCGCAGCTGCAGCGTTGCTTCCACGGCCTGATAGACACCCGTTGCACCAACCGGATGACCACGCGCCTTGAGACCGCCCATGGTTGCGATCGGAATACGCCCTTCGATCGTGATCTCACCTTCCTCGGCCAAACGCACGCCTTTGCCGCGCTCGGCGAAGCCGCAGGCCTCCAACGAAAGCGCGCCCATGATCGTGAAGGCATCGTGCAGCTCGAACAAGTCCACATCGGCCGGCCCGATGCGAGCCTGGTCGTATGCCTTGCGGCTGCTGAGCCAGGCCGCCTCCAGCCAGGTGGGATCACGACGATCGTGGACGGCCAGGCTGTCGGTGGCAACAGCGGAGGCGGCCAAGCGCACGGGCCGCAAGCCATTGCGCAGCGCCTGGGCGACAGGCTCGGAGGCCAGCACGATCGCCGCGGCGCCGTCGCAGATCGGCGAGCTGTCCATCAGATTGATCGGATCGGCGATCATCGTGGCCTTGCGATAGCCCTCGAGCGTGATTGCCTGACGGAACATGGCGTTCGGGTTGCTGACACCGTTTTGATGCGCGTTCATGGCGAAGTAACCGAACGCGCCATGGGGGATGTCATACTCATACATGTAGCGCCGCATCAGCAAGGCGTTGAGCGCCACGAAGGACACACCCTCGGCGGCCTCATACTCCTGGTCGGCGGCCATCGCCAGGGCGGCTGTGGTATCACGGCCCACCGTGTCGGTCATCTTCTCGACCCCGGCGACGATCACCACATCGTGAATGCCGCCCGCGACGGCCATAAAGCCGGTGCGCAGAGCCGCACCACCCGAACCACAGGCTGCCTCCACCTTGTAGGCCTCGATGCCGCGCAAGCCAACAAAATCGGCGATCAGCGCGCCCAGATGCTCCTGGCCCACCAGCTCGCCCGATAACATATTGCCAACGTACAGCGCGTCGGCGCGCTCGATGCCCGCGTCCCGCATAGCAGGAAGAATCGCGTCGTGAGCAATGTGGCGCAACGACCGCTCCCATTGCTCGCCGACGGGGCTTTGTCCAATACCAACGATATAGACTGGTCTCATTTAATTCACCGGGGTGTCAGAATGGCGGAGTGTCGGAGTGTCAGGTGACAAGTGTCGTGTGTCAAGTGTCAAGTGTCAAGCGTTGCGAAAACAGGTTCAGCAACACCTGACACCTGACACTCTGACACCCTTCATTTCATCAATAGTTTGCCGCGATACCGCACGTACGTCGCGTAGTCGATAGGGATGCGGCGGGCGATGTACTCGCGGGTTTTGGGCGCCAGGTCGCGTGCCGCTTCGATGCGGTCGGTGACCTCCAGCGAGAAGGCATCGCTGCCTGCACCGGAGCCAAAGGATACGACCAACACCTTATCGCCGGGGCGCGCTTCGTCCAGCACCGCAGTCAAGCCGACCAACGAGGAGCCGGCGTAGGTATTCCCGATCACAGAAACAAGCATACCGGTTTCGATTTGCTCCGGTTTGAAGCCTAACATCTTGGCGGCGCGCTGCGGAAACTTCGTGTTGGGCTGATGCAACACCACGTAGCGATAGTCAGCCGGTTTGCGGCCGAGGCCTTCCAACATCAACTGGGCAGCATTGGTCACGTGATTGAAGTAGGCCGGCTCGCCGGTAAAACGCTGGCCATGGCTGGGGTAGTGGACGTGGGCGCGACGCCAGAAGTCGGGCGTATCGGTGACAAAAGAAATCGAGGCCTCGAAACGGGCCAGGCTTTCATCGGCCGGACCAACCAGCAAGGCTGCGCCGCCGGACGCGGCCGTGTACTCCAGCGCATCGCCTGGGCGTCCCTGCGCCGTATCCATGCCGATACTCAAGGCATACGTCGCCATGCCGGAACCGACAAAACCGATGGCCGCCTGCAGGGCCTCGGTACCCGCCTTGCAGGCGAATTCCCAGTCGGCCGCCTGGGTCAACGGGACGATGTCCAGAGCTTCGGCGACAATGGTCGAGGTGGGCTTGACGGCATAGGGATGCGATTCGCTGCCGACCCAAACGGCGCGGATGCGATGTGGGTCGATCTGCGCCCGCGCCAAGGCGTTGCGAGCGGCCTCGATCGACATGGTTGCCGTGTCTTCGTCCAGCCCGGCAACCGCTTTTTCCTTGATCGGCATCTCGGAGTCGCGGCCGCTCCACACACGGGCCACTTCTTTGGCCGGCAAGCGGTAACGCGGCACGTACGCGCCGTAGCCGACAATCCCCACGGGCCGGTCGGGTTTCAACAAGATCGAATCGTTCGTTTCATTCATGTTTTATGTTAATTTCCTTTAGCAGATAACTGTAGCGCACATCCCATCCGGGACTCGCGTCGTCTGATTTGCGCTACAGTTTCAAGACAGGCGCCGCGCCGGCCCGCCCGCACCCCTAGGGATGAAAAAGCGGAGCGCGGTGTCTCTTCGGCAACCGCGGACTCCTGAACTTGTTCAGGGTCCGACCAGTCCGACTGCCTCGACAAGTCGAGGAGTCCGGCACATACCGCGGACTCCCGAACTTGTTCGGGCATTTGCAGAACGGCTGGCATGTGACCACCCTCATCGTGTTTGCAGCTGAGTCACCAGCTCGGCTGCGCGGGCGCTGCGGATCTGACCCTCGGCGATGAACTGCGCCGCCACCTGGTCGACGCGGTCCGGCGGCACACCAGCGGCCAGTGCCACCTGATGGGCATGCAACGCCATGTGGCCGCGCTGGATGCCCTCGCCGACCAGCGCCCGCAGCGCCGACAGGTTCTGAGCCAGCCCAACTGCGGCCATCACCTCTGCAAGCTCGCGCGCGCTCGATACGCCCAGGATCTTGAGCGCCACCCGAGCCGCGGGATGCACTTTCGTGGCGCCGCCGACGATGCCGACGGCCAAAGGCAGCTCAATTCGTCCAAACAGCTGCGGCCCGCCGTTGTCGCCTGCCACGCGCCAGTCGGTCAACGCGCGGTATTGTCCATCGCGAGCGGCATAGGCATGGGCGCCGGCCTCGACTGCTCGCCAGTCGTTGCCGGTGGCGATCACCACCGGATCGATGCCGTTCATGATGCCCTTGTTGTGTGTCGCCGCGCGGTAGGGGTCTGCCCAGGCAAACGCGTTCGCCTCGGCAATGCCCCGGATAACCTCCTCGCCGTCGAAATCCTCCGTGGCGAAGCCCTGCGCCGGAATGCTGCATTCAGCCCAGGCGAGTGCGGCGATCGCTCAGGTTGCTGAGGATCCGCAGCGCAGCCCGTCCACCGGTGAGCATCTCAAGCAGCGGCGCCGCTGCCTCGGCCGCGGTGTTGACCGCGTTGGCGCCCATGGCATCGCGGCAGTCCAGCAGCAGATGCACCACCAGCATCGGGCCGGCCGGGGTGTCGGGTAACAGCCGCACCTCGACCCGGCGAAATCCGCCGCCCCGGGCGACAATCGACGGATGGAGTGAGTTCGATCAGGCTCTGCAAGTTCGGCCGCGGCCGCCAGCACGGATGCACGCGCGGCTGCCGGATCGGGCACCTCCATCAGCTGCACCTGCCCGATCATCACCGGCTCGCTGCTTCCGGCGACAAAACCGCCAGATGGGCGCGCCAAACGCGCGGCATTGCTGATCGCGGCAACGACCGACGGCTCCTCGACGGCCATCGGCACAAGCGTGTCGCGCCCGTTGACCAAGAAATTGACGCCAACGCCCAACGGCAGTGCGAACGTGCCGAGGGCATTCTCAATCATATGGTCAGCCTGCTCGGCGCTCAGACCGATTCGCAGGACATCTAGGTCGGACTCGCTCAGTCCGGCCCACTCGCCGACGACCTGTAGACGCTCATCCAGCGAACGATTATAGAAACCACTCAGGCGGGAAGACTTGCGATCTTTCATCATGCTCCAGCAGTCACATGTACCTTGTTTAGACAAAAACGCCCCGCTCCATAGGGCGCGGGTGCGTTTCGTGCACTTCATCACTTGTATTGATGCACCTACTATAGCAGATTGTTACTGCCAAAAGCTATCAAGTGTCGGAGTGTCGGAGTGTCAAGTGTCAGAGTGTCAGAGTGTCAGGGAAGCTCCGATACTTGACACTTGACACTCCGACACTCCCGCTCGCTACAACCCGCCCGGCGCTGCTGTGAACGCACTCGCGGCCGCGCTGAGCGTGTCGAGCCAGACCTGGGCTCGAAGCGCGGGAAGGAGAATGGCGATTAGGCCGATAGCGGCTAGAAGGATCATGATGCGCTCCTCGCGTTCGAGGAGCAGATTTTGCAGGGGACCCAGAAGCGTGCTCAGGCTACGCATGACGCCCACAGCCAGGCCCAGCGCCCCGGCCAGGATGACAACAGCCTGGAGCCAGTCCCGGCTGCCGAGCACCTGCATCAACGCCCACTGGCCGGCGAAGCCGGCGGTCAAGGGAAGGCCGGCCAGACTTAACAGCCCCAAGAGGAAGGCTGCCGACGCCCACGGAAGCCGGGTGCCCAGGCCTTGGACACTGTCGAAGTCCGTTTGGCTGGCGGCCCGCTGGCGAATGACGGTCAGGCCGTAGCCAGAGACGATCAACCCTACGCTGCGGGCTATCAGCAGCAGCCAGACCAGTCCCCAGGAACTGCGAGCGCCGAGCCCGATTGCTACGAGCACCACGCCATAGCTGAAAAGGGCAGCATAGCTCCACAGGCGACCGACATCGCGCTGCACCGCACCGGCGATGCCGGCCCAGAGCGCCGCAGCCATGCCGCCGTAGACCAACAGCTCGGCCAGGCGTAGGTTAGGCAGCTCGGTGAAAAGGACAGCGCCCTGCAGCCACTCAAATCGCACCAAGAAGGCCTGCAGCATCGTCACAGGCACCACGGCCAGCACCGTCAGCAGCCAGGCAGCCACGAGCGGCGGAGCGTCCTCCCCCAGGCTGAGGGCAGGTCCGTGCAACGGCCAGGGCGCCAGAAGCAACACCATCCCCCAACTCGTCAAACGCGCAGCGCGCTCAAGGACAAGGAGGTTCTCCGGATCCAGCGGAAGCTGTTCCAGGTACCAGGCTGCCAACAAGAACAGCGGAATGGCCAACACGGGCAGCCACATCAACCGGATGGCCCCTCGAATCGAGCCTTGCCGGCCGGCCTGGGCGACGAATACGGCGATAGCTAGCACTGCGGCCCAGACCACCGGTCCCAACCAAACGGGGCGGATCATCAACACGCTGCTGAACAGGGCCAGGAGGATGAGGCCGAAGGGAAAGAAACTACGCCCTTGCGACACCCGCCATGCCCCGAGATACGCGGCCGCTAATGCCAGACAGAGAAAACCGATTACCCACTGGGCCGTCGGCTCCATGACGAAAGGCTCTCCCAGCAGCCCGGCCGGTAAATTAACCTGCACCACGCGCCCCAGGAAAACCACAGCCGTGTTGTTTGGCCAACGCCACAGCAAGATGCCCAGGATCAAGGCCACCAGTCCCGCCAGGATTGTCGACGGCGTAGGCCACCGGCGCAGAAGGTAGACTAACAGCGCCGCCAACACAGGCAATGTGAGGATGAGGGCTACACCTGACATCAGCGGTTGGTTCCTTCTGGCGATTGGCCCACGGCTGGGCCGCGAGCAATGATCAGATAGGCTGTTGCCAGGCCTACGAGTAGCTCAACCGTGCTCAGAAGCCAGATAAGCCAGGCGTCCCGCTGCAGTGCCGCAAACAGGATCTGGGTAGCCGCCAGCCACATCAGCAGGGCAACACCGGCCTGAAGCGCCTCGTCGCCGAGCGCCAGGCCCAGCAGTGCAAAGGCGCCGAGCCAAACGACGAGCGCCTGGACGTCCGCGGGTAAAGGCGGCAGCGGTAGCCTTGGCCGGGTCGCCAACAACCCGCCGGCCAAGGCAAGGGCTAGCAGCGTACGAAAGAGGGTGGTCGATGACAACGGTCTCGCCATCACACCGCCTTGACGCCGGAAAGGCAAGAAATGCCCGCCCCACCCGGCGCGTTGCGCCGAGAGATACCACATGATCGCCACCAGTCCGCCGACAATGACGCGCACCAGCGCCCATGCTGGTGGCAAGAGCGTTGTAGTCAGCAACGCCGATCCCAGGGTAATCGCCGTGAACCCACCCAACACCAGACGCCAGTCACGCGCGGCCACAACAACGAAAGCGCCAATGCCAACCGCATACAGCGCGGGCGTGCCGGTCAGGCTCTGTACCTGTTGGACCAGTTGGTTCAGTGGAGGAAGGGGTGGAATAGGCTGCATGAGAGTCTACGATCAGGAGATCAGATTCGAATGATGAGCCAAGCCAACACCAGAAACAATACGATCCATCCGAGGTATCCTTCCCCTTCGACGACGCCCAGGGCGTTGCGCCAGCCGATCTCGCCCCACTTCGCAAGCCAACCCAGGCCTTGCAGCGCCCAGCTCAGCCCGGTGACCGAGGCGAGCCGCGTTCGCCAGAGCTCCGGGCAATTCTGGGGCTGCCTCAAGGCTTGGGTCAATCCCACACCTAATGCCACGACGACCAAGGATTCTATTAGGCCGACAACGCCGAGCTGCTTCAGCAGCTGGCCCAACGATAACACCATCCTAAACCCAGCCGCCTCGGCCAGCCCGCTGGGTTGAAGGCCCCACAGCAAGCTTGGCACCAACGCCAGTGCCAGGGCCAGAAGAAGCCGAAACATCGGCCAGTTGATGCGATCTTCCGCCAGCCTCCCTGCCCTCGACGCCCGGCTGGGAGGATCGGTGGCATCCGGATCGGGCGGCGGGTTCCAACTTAAGAACACACACGCTACGGTCAGACCATTCGCCACGATCAGAAGAAACATCAGTAGGAGATTGACCGGTCCGGTCAACGCCAACACAGGCATCCCGGTGGTCAACGGAACGCCAGCAAATGTCAAAGCTGCTACAGCCAAGGGAAGCCGCCAGCGCCATTGTTCGTTAATGGCCTGGCCGACGGTGAAGAGCATAAGCCCCAGCAGAACAGTGACCATCCCCCAGCCCAGCGTTTCTCGACCGACTGCGACAGGCGCGCTAGCAAGCAAGAACCAGAGCCAGACCGCGCGACCACTGCCCACCATCGCCAGCCGGTCGTGCCGGCTGCCCGCCCATGCCGCAAGACCGGCAGCCAGGACAGCAACGGCCAACAGGGGTGGCCAGATGGAATTCGCCAGCCAGTAGGCTGCGCCAAGCGAATAACAGCGTCCCAGCAGCCACGCGCCTGTCGCTAGACCGACACCGTTGATCAATAACTGCGTGCCGCGATCTCTGGGTACACCGGAGGGGGCGAGCCAGAGGTGCAGCGGATAAGCCGCCATCCGCACGGCCGCTGCGATCAGCAACAGCGCCAGAGCTTCCGCCGATAAGGGCGCTGTCGCCAACGAAGCAGTCGCCGCCGGCAGGCTGGTAATGCCAATTGCGACCATCACCAGTAGGCTGCCGGTTACCTCCAACCAAAACGGCGCCGCGGCGGTCTGGGGACGGCTGCCGCGCGCGCGCGCCACGAGTACGATATCTGTGGCGACCCAGGCTGCGCTCAGGGCTAGCAGGCTGTCGGAGACCACGGTCAGCGCGGCGGCGGCCAACAATAACAGGCTGAGTCCGTGGAATGCGCCAACCCGTTTGCCAGGAAGCTGCCAGGTGAGAAGAACCGCGCACACGCCCACCAACACCATGAGCACAAGCGCAAGCCAGTTCCACCCGTCCAGCGCCCACATCACTTGGATCTGAGGTGTCACCAGAGGCCACCAAGTGGACTGCCACGTTACGACGCCGACGGTCTGCACCTGCAGCAGCAAGACGATAGTTAGCCCCAATGGCACAAGAGTGAGCAAAGCGAGGACCAATGGGCGGCGCGGGCTGGCGACGATGCGCAACAAAATGCTGCCAGCCAACAGAATCAGAGCAGGGCCAAGCGGTGAATACAGTAGATCGTTCATCGGCAGAGTAGGAAACGATGCCATTCTACCACACGGACTGCGGCGAGGCAAAGCGTCAGCCGTGACAGGTTGCAGGTTGCAGGTTGCAGGTTGCAGTCAAGTCCAGAGTCGTTTTGACAAGCGCTTTCAATCATCTTATAATCTCCGTGCGATGATGGTTCCTTGGCGGGCTGTCCGTGATTGGACCGGCCGCCGATCCTTTAGCGAATGAAATCGAATTTATCGTTCGTGAGGCGACTGTCAGAGTGCCTTGGAAGAGGAAGGATGCGTCATGGAGATCGGTAGCGACGGCGTGCGCAGGCACAACGGAGTGAATACCGGCGAGATCCCAGCGCTGGTAGACGACGGATACTGGGAGGCCCTGCTGGATCAGGGCGAGGTCGTGTCTGCGGAAGCGCCCCCACCGTGGATAGACACGGAGCGACGTGGTGACTTTGGCCACTCCAGAGGAAGTGGCCAGGAAGGTTGGGACGAGGAGCGCGAGTGGCAGCGTGCGCTTGAGATGCTCGATGCCGAGGAAACCTGCTGCCTGGCTGTTACCGGTCACAACCGCGGGGGGCTGCTTGTGGAGTTCGGCGGGTTGACGGGCTTCGTTCCGAGTTCGCACCTGGTGAGTTTCCCATCCTATTCCGACCCACTGGAACGCGAGGAGGCCTTGCTTACCCGCCTCGGGCAGCAATTGAAGCTTCAGGTGATCGAGATCGATCGACTGCGCAACCGTCTCATCCTATCCGAGCGGATCGCATGCGAAGAAGAGCGCAGTGAGGACCTATTTGCCCGTTTGCGAGTAGGCGAAGTCGTCACGGGGCGGGTCAGCAACCTGCGACGCTTTGGTGCTTTTGTCGATCTCGGCGGCTACGAGGGGCTGGTTCACATCTCGGAATTGTCGTGGGGACGCGTGAACTATCCTGGCGACATCGTGCAGCCCGGAGTCGTTGTGCAGGTGCTGGTGTTGGATGTTAATCGCGAGGAACGCAAAATTCAGCTCAGCCTCAAGCAGCTCCAGGCCGACCCGTGGCGAGAGGTGGCGCAACATTATCAAGTTGGCCAGCTTGTTCAGGGCATCATCACCAACGTAGTGAGCTTCGGCGCTTTTGTACGCTTGGAAGAGGGCATCGAAGGCCTGGTCCACATCTCCGAGCTGGCAGAGGGCACCTTCCTTCATCCGCGTAACGTGGTGCGAGAAGGTCAATGCATCGACGCCAAGGTCCTTGGAATAGACGCCGAGAACCGCCGCATCGCTCTGAGCTTGCGCCAGATGCGCGCCGTCCGACAAACAGCACCGACGACGTCCTATTACGCCAAAGTCGATGGCGGAGTTAGCCCGCTTTGATCATCGGCAGCATCCTAGCGGTCTTCCGATGTTACTGACATCTAGGTTAGTGGTCTATACGCGATCACTTCTCAACGACACGTAAGTTGCACGAAGTCCCGTAGCGAAGCAGAGTGGAGGTTGCAGGTCGCAGAAGACTTCCCCCTTTCAATCTGCAACCTGCGACCCTTGCGAAGGCGAATGGTAGACGCCAACCTCGTCACCAGTAACTTATTCTCGCAGGCTGGCGCCAGATGAGTAGCGGCGCCGTTCCAGGGCCAGCAGAGGCGTTGGAACGGCGCCGTTGCTGCAAAGTCAGACCCTCCAGACACCCATGAGCAAGCAAGGATCCCCCAGATCCACAAAACCGCAACCCAGGAAAAAGCCGGCATCAAAGCCGAAGCCGGCGCCGTGGCGGCAATTTCTGGCACAAAACAGTGAGACGATCGCACTCATCGCCTTGGTAGGCGTTGGCCTGGGGGTAGTCGATCTGATGCGACGGGCCGGCGAGTCGGCTGGCGTGGTGCGCCAGTTGTTCGGCTGGGCCGCGCTGCCTGCGCTGGCCGTGCTGCTGCTGCTCTGTCTGGCCGTGCTGCTGCGCCAGGCCGCTGGGCGCTTCGGATTGGGACAGACCATCCCGTGGGGACAGCTGAGTGAGATGCTGGCCGGCCTCGGTATCGTCTTTCTGGCAGTGCTGGGCCTGAGCCACCTGTGGGGCGCCGGCGTCGATCCATTGAGTGAGGCGATGGCCGGCCAGGGAGGCGGGCTGGTCGGATGGCTCATCGGCTCGCTGCCGGGCGCGCTGCTGGGCGACCTGGTCACGACGATCTTGCTGATTGTGCTGGCCGGCCTGGGCGGGTGGATCGCCGTGCGCTCGGTGGGTATGGTCTCACCGGATTGGCGCCAACTGCAAGGCCAGCTGCGAAGCGCGCTGCAATCGCTGCTTCCCGACGAAGAGCCCATCGAGGATGATCTGCCGGCCCACAAATCGACGGAAGCGGCTCGGCCTGAAGCTGCGAAGGCGTCCAGGCGAAGCCAGACGCCAGAGCTGGAGCGCCCGTCGATCGCCGGCGACGAGCCGGTGCAGCTTCGTGCGGCCTCGATCACGGCCCGCAGCTCCCAAACCGCGGCCGATCAAACCCCAGCCGCGGCCCGATCACCTCCCGCCCTTGGATCTGTTGGTTCAGGACAGCGGCAAGACAGGGGAGCCGATCGATCTGGAGCAGAAGAAGCAGATCATCGAACAAACGCTGGCCAGTTTCAGTGTGCCCGCGAAGGTAGTGGACGTCAACGTGGGACCAACGGTGACACAGTTTGGCGTCAGGCCAGGAGTGGTAAGCCGGCACGGGCCGGGTGGTGAGGAGATCCAGCGCCGGGTGCGCGTCAGCCGGATCAAAGCTCTGTCCAACGATTTGGCGCTGGCGCTGGAAGCGTCCAGCATACGCATCGAGGCGCCGGTACCGGGCAAAGGCTACGTTGGGATCGAAGTGCCTAATCAGTCGGCCGATCGGGTCACTCTACGCGCGGTGCTCGAATCCCAGGAGTTCCTGCGCGTCAAGGCGCCTCTAGCCATCGCCTTGGGACGAGATGTGGCGGGCACGCCGGTAGTCGCCGACTTGACGACCATGCCGCACCTGTTGATTGCCGGCGCCACCGGATCGGGCAAATCGGTATGCATCCACAGCATCCTCTGCAGCTTGCTCTTCAACAATGGACCGGACGTGTTGCGGCTGCTTTTGGTCGACCCCAAGCGCGTCGAGCTGCCCGACTACAACGGCGTGCCGCACCTGGTGGCGCCTGTGGTGACAGATGTCGATCAGGTGGTGGGCGCGCTGACCTGGCTGGCCCTACAGATGGATGAACGCTACCGCAATTTCGCCCGCGTCGGCGCCCGCAGCATCAAGGACTACAACCGCAAGATCGACCGTAAGAGCCGGCCTGCCGAATGGAGGGACCTGGAACCGTATCCTTCCATCGTCTTCGTGATCGACGAGCTGGCCGACCTGATGTTCGCAGCGCCAGAAAAGGTAGAGCACTACGTCTGCCGCCTGGCACAAATGGCGCGAGCCACGGGAATTCACCTTGTTTTGGCAACCCAGCGTCCCAGTGTGGACGTAGTGACAGGCCTGATCAAGGCCAACTTCCCTGCCCGTATCGCCTTTGGTGTTACCAGCCAGATAGACAGTCGCGTGATATTGGACACACCAGGCGCTGAGAAGCTGCTGGGCCGCGGCGACATGCTGTTCATGCGGCCAGACAGCGCCAAGC
The DNA here is from genome assembly GCA_963709505.1 of uncultured Chloroflexia bacterium. Classification (GTDB taxonomy): domain Bacteria; phylum Chloroflexota; class Anaerolineae; order JAAEKA01; family JAAEKA01; genus CAVPXC01. The sequence goes on from CAVPXC010000017.1 coordinate 12,483, forward strand.
TGGATCGGCTACAGGGCTGTTTTGTATCGGACAAAGAAATCAACGGCCTGGTGCGCTTCTGGAAAGAGGCCATGCCCCAGGAGCCGCTGCCGGCCAATGCACCGCGTTTTCCCTGGACCGGTCTGCTGGCCGAGATGGCCGACCAGGACGATCTCTACGATCGAGCGCTGGAGCTGGTGCAGGGGCAGGATCGCGTGAGCACCTCTTGGTTGCAGCGCAGGCTCAAGGTCAGCTACCATCGCGCGGCTGAGCTGATCGAGCGCATGGAGGCCGACGGGTACGTTAGCTCGGACGAGGGCGCCGGCCGCGGGCGCGAGGTGATGATCGCTGGCGATAGAAACGACGACCCTGACGACTGGCTGAGTTAGACCTGGCGATTGGCGATTTGGCTTTCGTTGCAGTATAATGGGCCGGTTGTGCGGTTAGAGTGCCACAGTAAGCGCTCTGATCGGCGACCAGAGTCACGACAAAACCAAGAAACAAGAGGTTGGTGAATCATGGACCTTGGCGGTCTTTCCAATACCATCGGCACCGTTTTGCAGGGGCTGGTAGCATTGTGCGGTGCCTTTCTATTCGCGTTTTGGCTGGCCTTGATCATCTGGGCCTGGCGCGATATTCGCGCGCGCTCGCGCGACGCGTTTGCGGCGATCCTCGCCATCGTGTTAGTGGCGGTCTTCCCCATCGTCGGCCTGCTGCTCTACCTGTTGCTCAGGCCCAAGGAGACGCTGGCCGAGGCGTACGATCGGGCCCTCGAGGAAGAGGCGCTGCTACGCAGCGTAGAGGAACAGCTCGTCTGTCCAAACTGTCAGCGAGCCGTCGACAAACACTGGCGCTTCTGCGCGTACTGCCATACCCAGATCAAGAAGGACTGCCCGAGCTGCGGCAATCTGCTGGAGCTAGGTTGGAGCCTATGCCCCTACTGCGGCAGGGACGCCTCGCAGCCGAAAGTGCGCACACGCGAGGAGCTTACCGCGCCGAGCAGTGCGGGACGGCCGGGGAAGACGGGAGAAATCCAGGTAGCCGACTTGCCGGTGGTGGAGTAGCGGACGGAAGAGAGTGGAGAGTGGAGGGTGGAGGGAGATGGAGAAGATTAAGACCAGCCCGAGAGTCAACGCTCCCGGGCTGTTTTTGTTTGGAGTTTGTGGGGCCAGACTCCTAGCGGGTCTAGCTGGGCAACAAGTCGAGATCTCGAGCCACATCGAGGGTCATGGGGAGAGTATCCTGCCATAACCACTCAGCTCGAAGGCCAAAACCGGGGAGTACCGTCGATCGGAGCCACCCCTCGACCTCATAGCGATCTCCTCATCGCACCAAGCCTCAAACTCTTCCTCAGTCATCCGCTTGGATGCTAGAGGAAGTCCCTCCAAAACCATGGAAGATAGCGTCGCTTTCGCCGTTGGGGTTTCCAGCGCGGCCTTCATCGACTTTCTCTCCTTAAGGCGTCGCTTCACCAGCCAGTCATGATGGAGAAAAGCTTAACTCAGATCAGGCATTTCGTCAAGCTGTGCGCGAAAAGCGCACAACAAACGGCCTCCGCCGAATGAAAAGCTCGGCGGAGGCCACACAATTCACGCCACTACCAGCAGGACTGTCCACTGTCCACTGTTTACTGTTTACTGTTTACTGTTTACTTGCTCTGCGGCTCCAGCACCAGCACATCCTTAGCCGACTTTTCGATCTCGGCCCGATCAAAGCGCATTGGTAGGTATTCGACGTTCTGCCACGGCTTGATCAAATCGTCGTAGTGCGGGTTGAAGGCTAACCCACTCTGGCCAGTGGTGTGGATGAAGCGGCTATTCGCCAGGTTGCTCAGGTCGACGATGTGCCGGTAGCTGGCGCCGGAGTCCATCGCCAGGGTGCCATAGGCGGGGCTGGCCGCGTTGACCGTGAAGTTGGTGCCGCGCGCCGCGATGCTGCGGTTGAAGATCGAGTTTAGTGGGCTGACCTCGCCGAAGATCAGGTGGTCGAAGTTGGCGAAATGCGGCTTGCCCCACTGCCAGCGATCGGGGGCCTGGCCGTAGCTGGCTTGCAGCTCGGCCACAGCAGCCTCGAAGGCCCGCGTCACGATGTCGTTCGCGCCTTCGACCTCAGAGGTACTCACGTCGTCCCACCAGGCGTTGGTAGGCTCGCCGGCCAGGCGCTCGAGGGTTTGGGTATAGTCGTTGCGGTGGCTGCTCAAGTAATCCTCGGTCAACGCTTCATCGCCTGATGCAGCCAACTCGTCGCCAAAGGTCTCCTGGGCCAACTTCTTCACGTACATCTCATAGATGAGTGGCTCAGGTGCATCGGCGTCCATCTTCCGGTCCCAAGCCAACATCATCTGCTGCGCCTTCTGAACTTCCTTGGATGCACCGCTCAGGTCGATGGCGCCCAGCAACGGCACGAAGCTATCCGTGGGAATCGGATGAATATCGCCTTGAATGGCGGTAAAATCGTCCGGGCTGAGCTTGTCCTTGCTTTCGATCAGCTCGACAATGCGTGCGGCGCGATACGGAGCGGACCATTCGGTTGAAATCAGATAGGGGTAGGAATCGGGGACAACCTGGTTGTTGGCTGTGGCGACGTACCCCACCTCCGGGTTGTAGACCGAAGGCAGCTCGTCGAAGGGGACATAGCCGGTCCACTCGTACTCGCCGGTCCAGCCGGGGACGGGCACTGTGCCATCGCCGTTAGCGCGGATCGGGATCTGGCCGGGCATCTGATAGCCGATGTTGCCGTCCACGTCGGCATAGACGAAGTTTTGCGACGGAACGGACCAATCGCGCAGCGCGCCGCGAAACTCCTCCCAGTTCTGAGCCTGGTCGATTTTTAGGACCGACTCAAACAGCTTGCCACTGTCCAATGCCGTCCAACGGAAGGCCATGGGCTGCGCCTCCTCGCCGATCTTGCTGGTCACGGCGTTCATGATCGGGCCATGGCGGGTGATGCGCACGGTCTCGACCACCGGATCGGCCTGACCTTTCACCAAAATGCGCTCTTCGACGACTTGCACATCCTCCCACTTCCCTTGGAACTCGACCTGGTTCGGGTCATCGGGGTTGATCTTTTCCAGGTAGAGGTCTTGCACGTCCGGTCCGACGTCGGTGACGCCCCAGGCGATGCGGTCATTGTGTCCGATGACGACGCCCGGCGCGCCGGCCAGGCTCGCACCCACCGCGTCCAGCCCACCGCCGTGCAGACCTACCAGGTACCAAATCGACGGAATTTGCATACCAAGATGAGGATCGTTGGCCACCAGCGGTTTGCCGGTAGTCGTGCGGCTGCCAGCCACCACCCAGTTGTTGCTGCCGATGTCCGGATCGGTGGCTTTTAGCAGGCTCTTCACCGCCATAACCTTGTCAAAATCGATTGCATCGAGGCTGGCGTAGCTCTTGACTTCGGGCGGGATGATGAAGGGGCCAGACAGCGGATAATGCGGCAGAAGGTCGGCGGTCTTCTCCGCACCCATCGTGTCGAGCAGGCGGGCGCGCATCAGACTCGGTTTCCCAGTTGCCGCCCAGGTTCCATGCCATCATCTTGCCCCAAACCACGCTGTGCAGCGGCTCCCACGGCTGCGGCTTGTAGCCGAGGATGCGAAACTCCAGCGGCAGGCTGTCCTGGTTGGCACTGATGAAGGCGTTGACGCCGTCCGCATAAGCCTGCAGGGCGGAGAGGGTCTCCAGGTTCATCACCTCAAGATCCTTGGCCGCGGCCCGGTTCGTGCCCAGCGTGCGCAGGAAGCGGTCGGTCTCGAGCGTAGCCTCGCCTAGCACCTCGGAGAGGGTGCCGGTGCCGACACGACGCTGAAAATCCATCTGAAAGAGGCGATCCTGGGCTTGGACGTAGCCCTGGGCGAAGAACAGGTCGTGCAGGTTGTCCGCGTAGATCTGCGGCACGCCGTGTTCGTCGCGATAAACAGTAACTGGTGACTGCAAGGTGCTAAACTGGAGCGTTTCGCCCGCCTCGGGGAGGCCCTGCGCGATTGCGGCGGCATCGGGGACCTGCATCTTGCCGTCGGTATAGGGGAACGGGGAACGCACAAAGGAGAAGCCGGCGATTGCGACAATCACCACGAGGGCAAGAATGACACCAAAGATAATGAACAGAATACGGCGGGCCATAGGGACGGACCTCCTTCACGGATGCAATGTGTACGGATAGGTGCTGTGTGACTTGTTACGATATTGTATCCCAGTCTGTTGCCCTGCAAAATACAACGAATAGAAAACTGTCATGTGCGCTCCTGTCTTCTGTTTGGACAGCCGCTTCCGGAAAGTTGATTCGAAACAAGAACGGACCGTTCTGCTACGTGGAAATGAAACTTCTGACGATTGTCAGACAACGGCCTGCTTACCAGGCGGCTGTGTCTGCGCCTGGAACCAGTCACATTTGGACTGTAAAACACAAGTCTCGCACCGTGGGCTGCGTGCGTGGCACACCTGGCGTCCATGGCGAATCAGGTTGAGGTGGAGGGCATAGAACCACTCTGCCGGCGCCAGCAACTCCCAAATGGCCTTGATCTTGGCTGGGTCATCCTTTGGACCGGCAAAGCCCAGTCGTTGACTCACCCGCTGCACGTGCGTGTCGACTGGAAATGCCGGCTTGTTGAAGCAGAAGAGCAGCACAATAGAAGCTGTCTTATGGCCGACACCATCGAACTGGGTCAGCCACCGAATGGCTTCGTCCGGCGAAAGGCCGGCCAGAAAGCTGAGGTCGAACTCACCGCGCTCGGCCATGATGCGACGCAGAGCGGCCTGCAAGCGCGGCGCCTTGGTCGGAGCCAGTCCACCCGGGCGAATGGCCTGTGTCAGCTCGTCGAGCGGCGCATTCATGACCGCTTCCCAGGTGGGATAGGCGGCCTTCAGTTGCTCGAAAGCCCGGCCGCTGTTGACGTCCGATGTGTTCGCGCTAAGGATAGTCAAGATCAGCTCGTCCATCGGCTCGTAGAACGGCCGCCAATCAGGGGCGCCATACTCGGCTAAGAGCAGTCCATAGACGATCCGGGCTTTGCGCGTCAGGTCAGGTTGGGGAGAGTCGACTGACATGTCCTGAGGTGATGGAGTGGAATCCAAATGCGGCGCGGCGGCACGACGCCTCGTACACACTAGCTATCGCGTCCACACGGCAGCCACACGGCAAATGTGTTTCCTCCCTCGTTGTGCGAGTCGAAACAAAAGTGGCCCCCGATCAGCTGTGTGCGCGCTTCCATATCCTCAACGTCTGGGGGACGGCGATCGGTCGTCTCGCACAGGCAATCGCCGTCGTCGTGGATGGTCAGCGCCACAAACCTCTCGATCTTAGTCAGATGCAAGTCTACGTTCTGTACGCCTGGATGGTGGACTACATGCTTCAGAGCCTGGTCTGCTACGTGATAGAGCACCAGCTCCTGGCCGGGCGTCATGCCGGTAGGCAGCTCAGAGCTGTGAAACCCGACCGTAATTCCGCTTTGTTGACCCAGAGTATCGGCACGCAGACGGATGGCGCCTACCAATCCGTGCTCCGCGAGCGGACTGGATTGTAGATCGACGATGGCCAGCTCCGTGGCCCGCAGATCGCTTCGCACTTGGTGTTGAGCTTTGTGCAGCTTGTCGGCCACCGCTTCCGGCAACGCGCCCAGGGACGTGGTGATCGTGTCCAATTGCTCGTTTAGCGCAGCAAGCGAGCGTCCGAGGGTCTCTTGCAGTTGCCTGCCCAGCCGTTTGCGCTCTCGCTCCACAGCCAGGACCTCTGCCGTTGCAGCAAACTCGCGCCATTGCACGGTAGACTGCTCTTGTTGGCGCAGCTGCCTTCGCAACAAGATACCCAAATAGGCCACGATCAGCGGTAGGAAGTAAAGCAAGTCAGGGCGGAGGATAGGAGTCACCGGGGATAGATGGGGCATGTGCGCCATCAGCCGGTGCGCCAGCACACCCGTGAGCATGTGCAACGTGCCGACCGTCGCCGATGCCAGCAGAGCGCCGATCCAACCGTATTGCCAGGCGATAAGCAGGGGCGGGATGATCAAGAGGACGCCTGGTTCCAAAAAAGTTACGGGCCCCACCTGCACCATGTCAAAACGCACCAGACTTAGGTTGTGCAACAGGCTGCTCAGCAACGTCTGGCAGATCAAGTACATGCCCAGGGCGACGATCAGAAAAGACCTGCCCAGCCACCGCTCAAAAAAGGGCAGATACACGATCAAAGTAGGCAACAGCGCCACGATTGTTAGCGCGATGATTTGCTTGTCAGGAATCCGTGCCTGCTGCCAGGCGGCAGTCAACCCCAGCACAAAGACACTGGCAATCGGCAGGAGCACCGAAATACGCAGAAGCAGCCGGGTGCCGGGCATGGTGAGGTCTTTAGAAGGGTTAAACATTGTATTGAGACAAGGACCAAGACTAATGACTTGTTAACGGGTGTATTTCAAGTTGGAGGCAGACCCTTCGGGTTTTCCGCAAACCCGAAGGGTTTGCCCCGAACTTGAAATACACCCGTTGTTAACTACACCTTGACACAGGTTGTCGGCAAAGTCTGTATAAGCAATACCAGTTCCCGAAACGGGCGCCAATCTCTGCCGGCCTTCGATTGAGGGTGTATTTCAAGTTAGGGGCAGACCCTTCGGGTTTGCGGAAAACCCGAAGGGTCTGCCCCTAACTTGAAATACACCCTCAATTGCTATCTGTGACGTTGTCCGTATAATCATCGATGTGACTCAAACTCGCTGGTACACCTTGACTGCTATCATAGTCCTGCTAGGCGTTGCCGCTCTGGTATGGGGCCGCGTGCCGCCAGAGGCCGGGGCCGGGCCGCTTCCTCCCGCGCCGGCCATCGGCCATCCTGCGCCCGACTTTACGCTCTCCACGCCCGAGGGCCAGCCGCAGACGTTGAGCGACCTGCGCGGCAGTCCAGTGGTGCTCAACTTCTGGGCGACCTGGTGCGGCCCCTGCCGTGCCGAGATGCCGGAGCTGCAGCGCCTTCACGAGCGCCTTACCTCGGCGGGCGTCGCGGTGTTGGGTATCAACCAGAGCGAGACGCCACAGGCGATTGCCAAGTATCAACAGGCCTTGGGCGTCGATTTTCCCACGGTGATTGATGAACGTCTCGGCGTCAGCCGGCAGTATCTAGTCAACTCGATCCCCACGACCTTCTTTATCGACCGAGAGGGCATCATCCGGAGCATGTTCATCGGCCCGATGACCGATGCGGTGTTGGCGCAAAATCTGCGAAGCATTTACCCATAGGCGAACCTGAGAACCGCGGACTGGCGGAGGCGCGGACCGGAGCTGCCGCCGAGTTTTCAGTGACGGTTGCCGCAGGGAGCTCGCCGCATGGATGGTTGTCTTGAGAATGCCCGAACAAGTTCGGGAGTCCGCAACGCACGCCGGACTCCTCGACTTGTCGAGGAATTCTCATCCATCGGATTGCCGGCAGGCAGGCGCAGCCAAGTTCATGGAGTAGACTGAGTGTTTCCGACGATACCAATTGGGCCCTTGCGGCTGCAGACATACGGACTATTCTTGCTGGCGGCGTATTTTGCCGGACTGTGGCTGTCAGCGCGACAGGCGCGGCGTCATGGCGTCGAGGGGGATCACGTCTACAACGCCGGCTTTTACGCCTTGATCGTGGGGTTGGTGGCTGCGCGGCTGGGGCATGCCGTTGCCTATTTCGAGGTGTATCGAACCGATCCGCTGCAGCTCATCTCGCTCAGCGCCGGTGCGTTTTTGCTGTCTGCCCGGACTCCTCGGCGCGCTGGCGATGGTGGCGATCTACATACGGCGCCACAAACTGTCGCCGGTACAAATGGCCGATATCTTTGCCCCTGGCGTGCTGCTTGGCATAGTCATCGCCGAAACCGGCGGCTTTCTCGCAGGGCGTAGCCTGGGAACTGTGAGCACTCTGCCGCTGGCCGTGGAGCAATTCGGGGTGCGCCGCCACCCGGTGGCGCTGATCGAGGCGCTGGCGACGCTAGCACTACTGCTCCTTCTGCTGTGGATCGATCGGAAACGGACGCCCAGACCGGGCCAGCTTGCGTTAATGGCCGCTTTTGGCTATGCAACAATCACCCTGTTCCTCGAACCGCTGCGCGCAAGTGGTCCCACCCTAGGCGATGGATGGCGGTTGACCCAAGTTGTTGCCTTGGTTGTTGTCGCGGTTTGTGGATGGTTGTTGGGAAGAACGCAGACGCCGGGCCGGCCGGCCGGCGCCCCGATGGGTGAAAAGGGCTAGCAGTAACGGCTTCAGTCGCTAAGGCCGCCGGAGGCGACTAAAGTCGCGACTACAAACGGTTGTCTTCAAAGCAGTAGCGGCCTCGCCAGCCTACCGGCACCCCGGTGGATGAGACCGCCTCGACAAGTCGAGGAGTCCGGGTGGGTACCGCGGACTCCCGAACTTGTTCGGGCATTCTCAAGACAACTATCCCTGCGGCGAGCTCCCTGCAGTAACCGTCACTCAAAACTCAGCGGCAGCTCCAGTCCGCGCCTCCGCCAGTCCGCGGTTCTCAGGCTAGACCCGAAGGGTTTGTTGCGCCACCCTTGCGCAGCACCCGCTCATCCCCTACCCGCCGTGTGACATGCTTTGCGTCGAGATGCTCCATCAGCGCCAGCGCATACTTGCGGCTGGTGCCAAACATATCCCGCACCTGAGCTACGGTGATGCTGCCCTCCGTGCGCATGAAGTCCATGATCCGCTGAAGCATAGCCTCGTAGCTTTCGGCGGCAAAAACCACGTCCTCGCCAACTCGCACCAGCCGGCCGCTGTCCAGCAGCCACTGAAACACGTCGTCGCCGACGGTAGCGATGCACTCCGCCACACTGGGCGGCGTGTAGGGCGTCGAAGTGAATAGCTTAAGCAATCGATCCAAATCAGCCTGCTGTTTGGCCGACAACCGAACCTCGTGATCCGCCAGCCGAACCACGGCCCCTTCGTCACCCACCACGCCTTCGGCCGCAAGCCTGCCGACCAGGTCGTTGAAAAAACGCAGCGACCAGGTCTGCCGCTTCCCTTGCAGCCGGCTCTTCAGCTCCTCGCGCGGCATACCCGGGCGCAGCGGCGCCTGGCGATGAAAGCCGGCCAGGATGACCTGCAGGCGCCGCTGTAGGTCCGCCCAGGTCTCGGCGGTCAGCAACGACTGCAGCCCAGCGACCCGTTGCTTGTCGGCCGCGGAGATGTCGCCCTCACCCCAGTCCCCCGCGCCGGTAACGCCAAGAGATGTCTCATGATCCGCATCGAAGGATGTCGGGGCTGTCCAGTCTTTGTCGAGCACCACGACGTGGTTTTCTCGCACGAGCTGGAGGAAGGCATCAAAAGCCGATGTCTTGTCGAGGCTGCTAGTAGCAAGGACCTGGCTGTAGGTTGCCGGCTCTTCGCGTCGCAGGGCTTGCTCGAAGACCCCGGGCGGGTCGCCGCTCTCCAGCGCGCGCAGCATCGAGAGAACTTCCGGACGAAAACGACGCCAACGCCGGCCAGGATAGGGGTTGACCACCGTGCCGCCGCCCAGCGTCCGGCTGGGCGAGGCCTGGCGGAGGATGAAGCGATCGCCGCGCTGCACTGCGACCGGGCTCGCCAGTCGCAGTTGCACCCAGCCGGTCTCGCCTGCGCCCAGGCTCTCGGCGCCTAGTAGACGGGTACGAGCTTCAACCTCCGCCGAGCCGCAGTATAAATCCACCGGCTGATTGTGTTCCAAAGCCTTTGCGAGGCCGGCCACCATACGCAGGGTCACGTCTACAAGCACTGTGGGCCGGAGCGCGCCGGGCAGGGCTACAACGTCCCCGCGGTTTACCTGCTCTTTGCTCACGCCGCTCAGATTGACTGCGACCCGGCTGCCCGGCACGGCGCGCTCGATCTTCTGTTTGTGGGTCTGCAGGCCGCGCACGCGCGCACGCAGGCCGCTGGGTACAAGCTCGACCTCCTGCCCCACCTCGAGCGCGCCGTCGCTCAGCGTGCCTGTAACCACCGTGCCGAATCCGGCCACGCTGAAAGCCCGGTCCACCGGCAGGCGAGGCTTGCCGGTGTCACGTCGCTGCGGCACATGGCTCAGTACGCCGGCGATGGTGGCCTTGAGGATGTCCAACCCCTGCCCGGTACGTGCCGAGACCGGCACAATCGGTGCACCGGCCAGCGCCGTCCCCTCCAGCGCCTCGGCCACGTCCGCCTGCACCAGCTCCAGCCAATCGGGGTCGTTCCGGATCATGTCAACCTTGGTCAACGCCACCACGCCCACGTTGACCTCCAGCAGGTCAAGAATCGCCAGATGTTCGCGCGTCTGCGGCATCACGCCCTCATCGGCGGCGATGACAAACAGGGCTGCGTCAATGCCGCCTACCCCGGCCAGCATGTTCTTGATGAAGTCGATATGGCCGGGTACGTCGATCACGCCCACTGTCTCGCCGTCTGGCAAAGTCAGCCAGGCGAAGCCGAGATCAATCGTCATCTCGCGCGCCTTTTCCTCAGCCAACCGGTCGGGGTCGATACCCGTCAAGGCGAGCACGAGAGTTGACTTGCCATGGTCGACGTGGCCAGCGGTGCCGATGACTTTCATAATTAAGCACTCAAATTCGACTTCCGAGGTCTTCCGTGACCTCGGAGGTCTGTAGAATATTACGCGTCTCCAGTCAGACTTCCGAGGTCTCCGAAGACCTCGGAAGTCGAATTGATTACACTACTTATAAACAACCTTGCGCCTACGGATGACGCTCAGCGCGAGCTCGATCAGCGCGAGCAGCAGTGCAAAGCCCCCATCGACGAGGAGCGTAAGGCCGAAAGCGTAGGTCAGGGTATTCAGACCATTAGCCAGGCCTTGCACAAGCGCACCCGGCAAGGCGGGAAGCCAGCCAAACACTACGAGCACAACCACTACTACTGCCAAATAGATCAACACCAACCGCCACAACTCACGGTCCGACGGGCTCGGCATCATGGCGTTGCTGATGGCAAACATCAGGTAGAGCCAGACAAACGAGTTCTCGACCTGAAACGTGCCCCGCAGCAGCTCGAAGAAGCGATCCCAGGCGTTCTGCTCCCAAGCTTGACCGATGGCACCGGCATCGAAAACAAAGGTGCCGATGAACAGCAGGGCGAGCGTGCCGGCCACGAAGGGCGCCAGCCCGACCAGGCTGTCGCGCAGCACGCCCCCGCGCTGCACCTCCACCGAGCCCAGCACGATCTCTTTGCCCTTGGGCTGCGGCCAGACGCGAAAGCGTCCTGTCTTCAGCCCCAGAAGCCTGGCCATGATCCAATGGCTGGCCTCGTGGAGGATAATTCCCGGAAAGAGGGCAAACCACAAAAGCGCCATGCCCGCGCTGCTGCTGTTGAAAAGCAGCAGACCGATCCCCTGCATGTGCTGTGTGATCCAGTGCTGCAGCCAGTACAGCAGAACCACACATAGGACGAAAGTCAGCAAGGAGATCCAGAAATCGGGCATGGCGCCAAAATAGGTCATCGTGTCATGCTGCGGGCCGCCGAAGCACACTTGCGCCGCACACGCACGTGCAGGTGTCCCCCGGTGGATGCAAACCGGGATTCTTCGCCGCAGACGGCTCACTGGCGCAGCGTCGTGACACGGCTACCTAGCTCATCCACGAACCCGAGCCGTGGCTTTCACCATCTCGACAAAAGCGTCGGCCTTGAGGCTGGCGCCGCCGACCAGCGCACCGTCGATGTCGGGCATGGCCATGAAGCTCGCGATGTTTGCCGCATTGGCGCTGCCGCCGTACTGGATGCGAACGGCCTGCGCCGTAGCTTCGTCGTACAGTTCGGCCACCATGCCGCGGATCGTGACGCCGATCACACGCTGCGCGCCGGCCGGCTCGGCGTTCAGGCCGGTGCCGATGGCCCACACGGGCTCGTAGGCGATCACCAGTGCAGCGACTTGTTCTTTGGTCAGCCCCTGGAGGCCGCCGCCAAGCTGCGTTCGCACGACGGTATCGGTCTCGCCAGCCTTGTTCTGCTCCAAGTTTTCGCCGACCGCGACGATCGGGATGAGACTGTGCGCAAATGCAGCGTGCGCCTTCTTGTTGACGCCCTCATCGGTCTCACCGAAATACTGGCGGCGCTCGGAGTGTCCAAGAATGACGTATTTGCAGTAGCCGACAAGCATGCCTGGCGCGATCTCGCCGGTATAAGCGCCTTGTTCGGCCCAGAACATATTCTGCGCGCCGACGGCGATATGCGTGCCGCTCAAAGCATCGGCCACGGCAGGAATGGCAATAAACGTCGGGCAAACTACGCTCTCGACGGTCTCGATCGCGTTCAGCTCACGGCGCATGGTGCGCACCAGATCGACCAACTCGGCGATGGTCTTGTGCATTTTCCAGTTGCCGGCAATGATGGGTTTTCGCATGGGTTTGATCCTCCTCGATGCTTAGGGAATGCTGAATGCTGAATGCTGAATGGTGAATGCTGAGTGATGAATGCTGAGCGATAATTGCCGAACCGAGACTAGCTCAGGTCAGGATTGGGAATAGGGTCTTCGACGAAGGTACCGCCGGTGATTTCGCGCTCGATGAGCTTTTTGTTGGCGTCGAACGTGAGTTGCACTTCGATCTGCTGGAAGCAGCGGTTGGCGCCGCTGCCACTGATCAGCTTGCGCACAAACCAAACGTTTCGCTCGTAATCCTGGCTCAGATCGTTCTGCAAGCTGACGTGGGCGGTCAGCAGGTCGCCGCAACGCCGGCATTGGACAGTAAACTCATAGAGTTGACTCGCCGGGATGGCAGACGATCCACCGCCGCTCAGGGCTGCGCGCACCTTGTCGAATAGGCTCATGGCATTGGCTCCTTTGCTCCGGGCATCTATCACATTATAGCATAAGGCAACAAAAGCAAAGGCATTTCTCTTGGCTTTCGCTGCCTTGTGCTATAATCTTCTCGTGGCTTGCAATCAATTCTAGACCCTTCGGGTTTCCCCCGTCGAACCGGCACACGGTAGACGGCAATAGCTGCTCGAACCCGTGTCTTGGTCAAGGGCGAGAAACCCGAAGGGTCTGGGTATCGTTCTAGACCCTTCGGGTTTCCCTCGTCGAACCGACACGCGGCAGATGGCAATAGCGGCTCGAACCCGTATCTTGGCCAAGGGCGAGAAACCCGAAGGGTCTGGTGGAGAGTCCCATGACCACCACACTACATCCTGATATCGACCGGGTATTGATCGACGCGGACACTATCCAGCAGCGCGTGCGCGAGCTGGCGGCGCAGATCGACCGGGACTACGCGGGCTCGTCCCGGCTGCTGTTGGTTGGCGTGCTCAAGGGCGCCTTCATCTTTATGGCCGATCTCTGCCGTGCGCTAACCATCCCGCACGCCGTCGATTTCATGGCGGTCTCGAGCTACGGCATGACGGCCCACAGCGGCGCGGTGCGCATCATCCTGGACCTGCGCGAGCCCATCGACGGCGAGCACGTGATGCTGGTCGAGGATATTGTCGACTCGGGCAACACCCTGCGCTATTTGCAGCAAGTGCTGGCCAGCCGCGGGCCTGCCTCCCTTCGCACCTGCGCACTGTCACGCAAGGAACGCCCAGAGGCGCTGTCCATCCAGGTCGATTACCTCGGGTTCACTATTCCCGATGTTTGGGTCGTTGGCTACGGGCTCGACTACGCCGACACCCATCGCACACTGCCGTACATCGGCGCGCTGAAGCCGGAGGTCTATTCGTGACCGATCTCGATGCTCAAACCACGCTTCCGCTCCCCAAGGTCTTCGAAATCTACATGCAATTGGCCAACTACCCCATTTTGGCCGGCCGGGTTCGCCGCAAGATGCGCGAGGAAGTATTTGCACGCGGCGTGATCTCGCGCGACCTGTTCGAGCAAGAGGTAGAGGACAAGGCAATCCAGTCGCAACAACGCGAAGGGATCACTCAACCCTACCAAGAAGAGACCTGGGACACCTGGGAGCGCCGCAAGCAGCTGATTCGTGAGCACCTCACCGATTTCTACTTTGCCTACAATCTGCCCCACCGCCTTCTTAGCGACCTGATCCAGGCCGAGATCGGACGCGATGACACCGACGAGCTGTCGATGGATATCAACCCCGAGCTGGCGCCCTGGGACGTGCTCTTTGCCCGCGGCAAACTGTACAAGTCGCTGCCCGCCGGCGAGCAGACCAAGTTCCAGCACCACCTGCAGGAGATCAAGGTTGTGCTGACAAAGGCCATGATCAGCGACCAGCTGGCCTTCGTCGGCATCGCCCGCGAGTTCTTCAGCATCGCCGACCTGGACGAAATCCGCCGGCGGCGCATCGGCCGCGGCAAGATCGGCGGCAAGGCCGCAGGCCTGATGCTGGCCTGGAAGATCCTCCACAGCGCGCCGGAGGTCGCCAACACCGACCTGTCCAAACGTCTGGCGATCCCGGAGTCGTTCTTCGTTGGCGCCGACGTCTTCTACGATTTCCTTGAGCTGAACGGGCTACTGGGAGAGCTGAACCAAAAATACAAAACGCCGGAGCAGATCATCCACGATTACGAGGCCTTGCCGCAGAGCTTCGCCGAGGGACGCTTCCCCGATCGCGTCGTGGGGGAGTTCCAGCGAATGTTGGAGTACGTGGGCAACGCGCCGTTGATCGTACGTTCATCCAGCCTGCTGGAGGACAACGTCAGCACGTCCTTCGCCGGAAAGTACGAGAGCATCTTCTGTCCCAACCAGGGCACGCTCGAGGAGAACCTGAGCGACCTGATGTGGGCCATCTCGCAGGTCTATGCCAGCGTCTTCAGCCCCGACGCGCTGCTCTACCGGCGCCAGATGGGGTTGATCGACTACGATGAGCGCATGGCGGTGATCCTGCAGAAGGTGGAGGGCGGCGAGTACAAACGGTACTTCTTCCCCACCCTTGCGGGCGTTGGTTTCAGCCGCAACCCCTTCCTGTGGACGCCGCGGCTCAAGCGCGAGGAGGGATTCGTGCGCGTCGTGGCCGGCCTGGGCACGCGCGCGGTCGAGCGAGTGCCCGACGATTACCCGCGCATGATCGGCCTGAGCCACCCTGGCTTGCGTCCTACCCAGGGCGCCCGGCAGATCCAGCATTACTCGCAACACTTCATGGATGTGGTCGATCTCGATGCCAACACGGTGCGCACGGTTTCGGTCAAGAATGTCTATCGACGACAAATTCCCCTGGCTGCGCCTTCTGGCCTCCAAGATTACCGACGGCGAGCTGCACGAGATCAGCTCGTCGGTGCAGCCGGTGGCGCCGCACGAGATGGTGCTGACGCTGGATGGTCTGGTGGATAAGACCGGCTTCGTGGCGCTGATGAAGCAGGTGTTGAAGACGCTGGAGACCGCCTACGGTTGTCCGGTAGACGTGGAGTTCACGCTGGAGCTGCGCGGCACAACCCGAAAGCCGGAGCTTGTTTTCCACATTTTGCAATGCCGGCCGCAGAGCAGCCAGGAGCAGGGCCAGTTCATCGAGCTGCCGGCCAACGTGCCGCAGGAGGATGTGCTCTTAACGGCCAACACCCTGATCCCCAACGGCATTGTCGATCGCATCCGTTACATCGTTTATGTCGATCCCGATCTCTACGCCCGGCTGTCGCCGCCGTCTGAAAAGCTCGAGATCGCACGGGCCATCGGCCGGCTGAACCGGGTGCTGCAAGACGAGCGCTTCATCCTCGTCGGGCCGGGCCGTTGGGGCAGCTCGAATCTTGATCTGGGCGTCAAGATCACCTATGCCGACGTCTTCAACACCAAGATGCTGATAGAGCTGGGTTACAGCCACGGCGGGGGCTTGCCGGAGGTTTCCTACGGCACACACTTCTTCCAGGACCTGGTGGAGGCGCGCATCTTCCCGCTGGCCATTTTCCCCGACCAGCCGGACTGTAGCTTCGACCGCCGTTTCTTTACCGAGGCGCCCAACCTGCTCAGCACACTCCTGCCTGGCGAAGCCGCGTCCGAGGGCGTGCTCAAGGTGGTCGACGTATCAGCCGTGCGCGCCGGCCGGCTGCTTGAGGTCGTCATGAGCAGTGATCTAAGCCGGGGCATGGGGTACTTACGGCAGTATGACTGAGGAGCTTAGGTGGCTCGTGCAGCCAGCGCCTGGTGTAGGGCCAGGAGTTGGGGGGCAGTCTGAACCACGTCTGGCGCGACTACGGTCACAATGGCGCCATCGGCCGCCTGCCGCGTGACGATCTTGAGTTCAGCCGGCGACGGGTTCTCCAAGTTCTGGCTGACGTAGGTCCGCACCTCGGCGGCTGCGACGGCAGACGACACGTCTATCGCATCCGCCGAATGAACCGCCGCTGCGCCTTCAAGATTAGGCTCCGCCGCCACGGGTGACGCAAATGACTGTGCGGACTTGGTCAGCGTGGCGGTTTCGGTACGAACCTCGATCACAGAGCGCTCGACCGGCTGTTCATCACCCCAGGCTATGGGCAGCCGCACGGCCGGGTCGCCGATGATGGCGTAGCCGCGCGCGTCGTTGTTGGCCGTCCACATGCTGGCCAACTCAAAGGGATCATAACGCCTGCCAAAATCGATCTCCTCCAGCTCGTCGCTGAGCACGGTGGACAGCTCGGCGTAACGTTCGTTGAAATACTCCACTGCGGAGCCGATAGGGTGGCCGTCCAACAAGCGCTTCAACGTGCTCTCAAACACGGTCGTCTGCGCACCCGCCTTGCCCCAGTCGAAGGAGTAGCTCCAAGCGCGCTCGACGTGGCCGACTACGGCCAGCGCGCCGCGGGGCCGGCCCAACATTTTCACCGGCAGATTGGCCAAAAAGGGTTGAGGGGCGATTTCGATCCGGCTGGCAGCGGCGTCGCCCGGCCTGTCTTGTCTGGCGAACTCGTTGAACTGCGGAGTGCCGGCGCCGTAGCAGGCGAAGAAAAAGGCGATCAGACCTAACAAATCGGCGTTGCTGGCCAGATCGTCGCCTGCGAAGTAGAAATCCTGCGGAATCACCTTGCTTGTCCACTGCTGAGGGCCGGGCCAATCCTGGCACAGCAACGCGCCCTGGTGAGGAAGCTGCCGCACGCTATCCTTGGCGAATTTCATGCCGTGGCTGGCGGTAAAGAGCAGCGACGGGGTCTGATCGCCACCCAGCAGGGATGCCAAAGCGGACTTAGTGGCTTGAGCCGCGAGGATCGTCTGTATGTCCCAGTCTTTGTATTCCGTCTCGCACCTTGCCGGCCAGTGGCTCTAGCAGCTTTCGACGCACTCAGTTTTGTAGCCTGATCATCCTGATTGGCGACACCGAAGAAGGCGGCCCGGCGCAACAGCTTTTTCTCGCTCTTCTCGGCCGCCACCACGCTGGCGGCGTAGTCGGCATACTCCTGCACGGTGTCAAAGTGGATGCGGCCGACAGCGTACTGGACGTCGATCTGCGACTGGAAGCGATAGGGGATGTCGCCTGGGCTGCCGACGATCAACAGGTAGTAGGGCACCTTGTCGGGGTCGGCAGGGCCGGGACCTGCGCCGTATCGCGCCAGATAGGCGTTTTTCGTGTCCAGGCCGACGAAATAGCCCTTGCCTGCGCCCTGCACCCACTCCGCCCTTTGCTCGTTGGCTGCCGTCTCTTGGCGCAACTGGAGCAAAGGCTGCAGCGCCTCGCGAATAGCCTCTACCTTCTTCTGCTTGTCGGCATCGGAGGTGCGGTAAGTCGGAAAGATCACGCCCCAGCCTGCTTCTGCCAGGTTCTTCGGGTCTACACCCTCCTTGACGCCCAGGTGGGCGGTGGTGGCCTGCTGCACGCGGAAGCGCAGCTCGTTGAGGTTCTCGGGCGAGGTCTCGCCGCGGATCACGCGCACGAGATCCTCGGCGCTCATCGGCGGCAGATCGTAGTCGCCGGTGTCGCCGTCGATGCCGTTGAAGTAGAAACGTTCGTCAGTCATGGTCGATTGCTCCTGTTAGATGTGCCGGCGCGCCGGCGGTGGGTTGGATGAACGTAGTGATCGCGATGATTTACCTCGCAGCGCGCTTTATACTGCCTGCACCTTGCCGATCCCGCTGCTGATCCGTCCCAGCAGTTCCTTAGACCGCCGCAGGCTGGGGCTGATCTGCGTCTCGAACTCCAGTTTCCTGACAATGGCAGCCTTGATATCGCCGGCATCCAGCATCGTCTTGATCTCGTCCACCGCGGTGTTCATCGGCTCCAGGAACTCGCCAAAGCCCTGGATCAAGCCGGCGCGGTTGACGGCCATCTGGCCCAACTCTTCTTTCAGCTGTTGATAGGTCTTGTCGTCAAGGAGCGGCCGCAGCCTGGGCAGGGTCTCGGCCTTCAGCCGCATCATCTCGCGCAGCAGCGCCTGCTCGTCGTCAAAGGTCTCCTGGTCATAATAGGCTTTGAAGCTCAAGTAGAACGGCTGGAACTTCTCAGAGAACGTTGCCGGATCGCTGCCCACGGCGCGGAATCCTGTCCCAAATTGGACGAGATTACGGAAGCTCGCCTCAAAAGCCGCCAGCAGCTGCTCCAACTCGTCCACCAGGTGCTCGCCATGGTCCTGACGCCGAGCGGCTTCCAGCGCGCGGTCCATGGTCGTAGCGACACTGCCGATCTTGGCGAATGCCTCGCCCACGGGAAAGTCCACGAGCTGGCTATCGTGCAGCCGGCAGAACAGCACCGGCACGCCCCAATCCCATTGGTCCTGCACCAGCGCGCGGGCCTCGTTCGTGGCCAGGTCGACCAAGCCGTGATCCAGCAGGCGGGCGTAGAACTGGCCGGCGAAGAGCCGGGCGGTGTCCACCCCGACCAGGTCCGACATAGCGACAACGGCCAACACGCCGCTGCGCTCGACAAGGGCCGGCCCCAGCGGCACAAACAGATCGTGGCGATCCCGCGCAGCGCTCTCGCAGGCGGCCAGGAAGCACAGCAGCGGCGGAGTCTTCACCATGGCAAAAGCGTCGAGCAGCCGATCGGCCTGGGTCACGTCCACTCCGCCGGCATCGTCCTCCAGGTACAGCGCGGTGCCGCGAGCTTCTGCGGCCCCGTGGCACAGAAAGTGGACGATGTGATACCCGTCGGCCAGGGCGGCGCGCAGCGCGTTTACAGTGGGCGGCGCGGTGGTCCCTGACTCAAGATAGGTAACGGCGACGTCGGGCAGCGCGTCCAGGAGACCGTGGAGCGCCTGCCTTTCCTCAACGCTGATGGGATCCAGTTCGAAGTCCTCCAGGTTGCTTGGCGAGGCGATCACAGCCAACATGCGCAGTGGACGCCCGGTCACTGGCATGGGACGTTCCCAGCCCTGAGCCAGAACGTAGCGCGAGAAAGGAGTAGCGGCCGTGGCTGTCAGCGGCAGCCAATCTCCGTCGAGCGGCGCCAAGACGCGCTCCCAGGCCAGGGTTTGCAGCTCCGGCGGGTCGAGACGCAGACGAAAGCGCAGCGTCTCCCCACGCGCCAGGACGGCAGCCACCGTTTCTCGATAAGCGTCGCCAACAGCATCAGCGGCGAACAGCATCTCGCCCAAGGCGCGGCCGTATTTCCGGGGATCCACTGTCAGCTCGGTCAGGTGGGCGGGATCAAGCTGTAAGATGCCTGGAGCGAAGCTGCGCCATCCTGGCACCTCCAGCTCCAGAGGGTAGGTCTTGCGCTCGTCAGCCGACGGGAAGATGCGGATCTCGACGAGGCGATATTCCTCGAGCGGGCCGCCAGTATTGGAGAGAATCATGGGTGAACTCCTTGTAACTTGACTACTTGGTATCAGACGATCTAGGGGCAACCGTGCCCGCGGTGGCTTCTGAAACGGCTGCCGGAGCTTGAGCAGCTTTTCGGCCAAACGTAGGCCGCCCCTTGACCGACAATGCATGGCGTTCCACCAGCTTCTCCAGCTGCTGCAGGGCGTCGGTGGTGGCCCTGTCCAACTCAGCCTGCGCGGTATCTCGCTGGGTTGCCCAGGCCAGATGTGTCCAGTAGCTGTTGTAGATCACCCCCAACCAGGTGATGTACATCAGGTTCTCTTCGACGGACTGAGTGGGCCGGCTGATAAAGTAAGTGATGAAGGCGACCACGCCCAAGCCGAGAAAGACAGCGCCGGCCACGACCTCTTGTCCCAACACGGCCATCACGATACCGGCCAGCACCGTGCCCACGCCGACGGTGAAGAGGATCCAGTACATCACCACCGTGGAGTTGTGTGAACGCATGAAGGCTCGCCGCACGTCGTCGAAAATGCGGCCGTTGTTCTTGTATCCTTCTGTGACATGGTCGACATATGCCTTGTAGAGCTCCGGATGCTGATACTTCAGCTCGGCGAGCTCTTTCGTCGGTGCAGGCGCAACAGTGTAAGAGTGGGCAAACCGAGGATCAGAAGTGGCCGAGGTCGACCCCGAGTCCACCTTTGACGACTGCTGCGAATTAGGCTTGGGTGTGGCTTCGGCCGGCGAGTCTGCAGTAGCGGCTACGCGACCCTCATCCGGCTGCGCGGGTGAAGTGGCTGAGGCATTCATGGCGGTTGCGATTATCTTTACAGGACGCGGCTCGACCTGTGCGTCTTCCACCACAGGCAGCCGCACGGCCGGGTCACCGAATATCGTGTACCACTCGGCATCGCTGGCGGCCATCCAGGTATTGGCGAGCTCCTGCCCGCGCTTGAAGCCCTCAAAGCCGGATTCTTCCCGGAGATTGTTCAGTTCCCCGGCCAGCTCGGCGTAGCGTTGGTTGAGATACTCCACGGCCGCGCCAACTGGGTAGCCGCTCATCAGACGTTTCAGAGTGCTCTCAAAGACCTCGGTCTGCGGCGGCAGAGTACCGTCTTCCTTTGCCAGCCAAAGAAAGGAGCTGGGCCAACAACGTTCGACGTGGCCGATGACGGCCAGCCCGCCTCCGCCCGGGGCGCTCAACATGCGGCGCGGCAGGTCGGCGACGAATGGCTGCGCTGCCAGTTGCGAGGCAGGACCCAGCTCAAGGCCGCGCTGCTTGCGCAGGAGACGAGTGTAGATATCCATCTGAGGCGTACCACCACCGAAGCAAGCAAAGAAGAAGGAGATCAGGCCGAGCAGATTGGCATCTTTTCTGTTGGCCAGATCGGCGCCGGCGAAGCATACATCCGGGTCGATGCGCTGGCCAGTCTGCCAATCGGCACAGACCAAAGCGCCCTGATATCCGGCCAACGGCATTCTGGGGTCAGTGGAATCGGTCACGTCGAGGCCATGGCTGGCCGTGAACAACAGAGCGGGAGTGTTGCTGCCGCCCAGCAGGCGCTTGAGTTCCTGCTTGGAGGCGCCCGCCTCACGCGCGCTGTTCAGCCGCCAACCTTCAACCGAACCCAGGTTCTTGACCAGCGGATCGATCAGATATTCCAAGCTCTGCCGGGTAGTAGTTTCCCAGGTACCTGGCAGTCCTGGGATTTCGTGGCTGACGCCAAAGAAGCTGGCCTGCCGCGGCAGCTTGACCCGGCCTTCTTCGGCTGCCACCACGCTCTCCGCATAGACAGCATAATCGGCGGGTGTGTCGAAGTGGATGCGGCCGACGGCGTACTGGACGTCGAGTTGCGCTTGAAACTCAAAAGGGATCTTCTCAGGGCTGCCGACGATCAGCAGGTAGTACGGGACTTGCTCCGGGATGGCAGGGCCTGGCCCCACGCCGTTGCGGGCCAAAAAGGCGCTTTTGGTGTCATCCTTGCTCACCCGAAAGCCCTTGTCGCCGGAGTATCTTTGGAACAGGGCTCCTGCCTTTTGGCTTCGCATCGAAATCAGGGGTTCGAGGGCTTTCTCGATCTCCGGGTTGGCGTCATCGGCGAAGATGACGCCCCATCCGGCCTCTTCCAACTTCTTGGGATCCACCCCTTCCCCGACACCCCAATGCTTCGGCACTGTAGCGCGAGCATTCAGCTCTCCAATGTTCTCGGGAGCTGGCTGGCCAAGGATTATCGCATTGAGTTCTTCGACGCTCAATGGGGGGATGGCATAGCTGCCGTCGACACGAATGCCATTGCTATAGATGGTGTTGTTCATTGCTGCTCCCGTAGGATCGTTCGCTGCGGCAACTCCTTCAGCGCTATCAGGAGTGCGACACTGTCGCTGCGCGCGATGGCGACTGACTTGCTGTCCGAATGCCAGGCGACGTCAGTTATCTTGCCTGCGTGACCCGGACTGGATCTGAACTCCTGGCCACTTTCCACATTCCAGAACCTGATGGATTGGTCATCGCCTGTCGACAAGAGGATTTGACCATCAGGGCTGTAAGCTACTCGGGTGATTGAAAGGCGGTCACGTTCGACCGCAAATCTCAGTTCGCCCACCGGTACTCTCCAAACGGCCGCCTTGTCGCTGCTGACTGAAGCCAGAAACTCCCCAGACGGGTGCCATTCCAACGCGCGCACCGGAGTAACGTGGCTCCGCAGCTCGTGGAGCAGCGCGAAAGAGGTGGCGTCCAGGATCCGGATCACCGCCAACTCACCCGCGAGCATCGGCTTCGAAGCAGGCCGGAACTCGGACGTGTATGCCAGAAATCGGCCGTTAGGGCTCCAGGCTGCCAGCCCAAGGCTCTCCTGGTTATTGCTCGCGTCCAGAGCCTTCTCTCGTACGCCTCTCTCCGCATCCCAGATACGGAGAACGGCATCGCGGCACGTGGTCGCCAGCCGATGGCCGTCTGGACTCCATGCACAAGAACGAATCATCCCGGTATGGCCGGTCAGTGTATGGAGTAGACTGCCGGTGGCGCCATCGTATAAGTTCAGATCGCGGCCGCGAACGACCGCCAGCGCAGTTCCATTCGGCTGCCACACGACGAGATCAACTTGTTCACTCAAGTTAGCCGACGGCGTCGCCATTCCGCCAGGCTCGGCGGCTACGTTCCATGTCGACAACCGGCCTTTGTCGCTCAGTGTAGCGATCTGGTGCCCGTCATATCGCCAGGCGGCCATCTGTAACGAGTCGCCCGGATCCAGCCTGATAATCCAGGGATCCCCCTTGCCATCGGGCCAGATGCGCGCTGAACCATCCTCGCATACCGTGAGCAGTTGAGTTCCGCCTGGCCGCCAGGCAATCGAGCTAACGGCCGCCGGATGGAGTTTGAGTTCAGGCAACGCAGCGACAGGCGCCAGCGAAGCTTGTTGCGTTGGCGCGTTTCTCGCTTCCGCAAACACCAGACGCGCCGCGGGATCTCCCAGGATGATGTAGTTGCGCAAGTCGATCATCGCGGTTTCCTGCGTTGCAAACGCCGTCAGGCTAGCCTTGTCTCGCAGCTGTCCGGCATTGAACTGCATCTGCATCTCAGTCCACCTGGACAACTCTCGCAGGAAACGGCGACGAAACTCCTCCATGGCTGCGCCTACTGGATAGCCTTGCATCAGCCGCCGAAGCAAGAACTTGAACGCGCCAATGCTGGATTTGCCGCGACCGCTACGCCCAAAAAACGACGTTGTCCAGTTAACGTCTACATGCCCGATCACGGCCACGGCCCCGCCGGAAGGGTGGCCGAGTAAGCGCTGTGGAAGACGCGCAATGAAAGGTTCCGGCGCAAGCTCCTTCGGTTGTTGACTTTGATCGCCGTACGGGTTCTTGCGCCGATCAAAGTTGTCCATGCGAGGCGTGCCAGCCGTATGCATACCAAATAGAAAAGCGACCTTGCCCAAGAGATCTACCTGAGGGATGCCCTCCAGGTCGCCAGCGCTGAAGTAAGACTCGGGTAGTGGTACTTCCTTGTCCGTCCACTGCAATGGACCAGGCCAACTCTGACACAACAGCGCCCCCGAGCTGTCTCGCTGCCTGGCATCCCCAGATTCGAAGGACATGGCGTGCGTAACAGTAAGGAGCAAACTCCACGGAGGATCGTCTTGAAGCAACCGGCTCAGGTCCCCCTTGTATTTGCGTGTCTCCTCCTCAGCCATCAACCTGATATCCCAAGGTTCTTCCGATAAAGGGATTTGTTCTTGGTCTGCCGAACCCAACTCCTGATACAGGGGGGAGACGAGTTGTTCGAACCCGTAATTGGGTGCTTGGTCATCCTGGTTCTTCACTGCAAACAGCAGAGCGCGTCGCGGCAGGGCCACCTGCCCCTCCTCAGCCGCAACGACACTGCGCGCGTAGTTGGCATACTCATGGAGCGTATCAAAGGCAATCCGCCCCACCGCGTGGCTAACGCCCAGATAATACTGAAACTCGAATGGTACAATGGTCGGCGGTCCAACCACCGTCAAAAAGTAGGGCATGGTATCCCCGCTTGCTCTTTCGATAGCCGTCGCCTGACGCTCCTGAAATGCTGATGCGCTTTCACCCTGTTGGTAGCCATCTGTGGCCCCAAACAAGCGAAAACGCTGGCCGGCTTGCTGCTCGCGGTACGCTAGCAAGTCGGCCAGCGCAGCGCGCAACGCGGGATCAGCATCAGTGGCAAAAATCACCCCCCAGCCGAGCTCCGACAAGTCTCGTTTGAGCAGACGGTCTTTCTGGGCTTTGTCAATTACTCCTGCGCGGCCTATCCGAACGAAATCCCTTACAGGTGGATCGAGCTTGGCATCGTCTGCCTGGCGGATTTCCTGCTCCAAATCATGTTCAATGACTGGCGAACTGCTGCGTCCGCCGTCATCCCATGCCTTGGCTACCCGTACCAGCCTGGGCTGCTTGAGCCACCAGGTCTGGTTTGCCTGCAACACGGGCTCGATCAGGCGATCGTGCGCGAGCTCGTACCATGTGTCCTTGCCACGCACCATAGGCCGGACAATATGTGCCTGGTCCAACACCTCCACGGCGCTGTTGGGCAGATTCCCCGTCGCAGATACGCTCTTGTACACCAACCCACGCGTGCGAGCGGGCGTGATGGCCTCCTTCTCGAACCAATAGCGCACCAACATCTCCTTGCCGCCGATCTCGGCCGCGGCTTGGTGCATCGCATCTTCGTAGAACCCGGTGAGTGCCTCGTAAACGTCACCGAACTTGTCAATGTCCTCTGCCCGTATCTCCCTTTGATCATCCGGCAAGCGCGACCAGAGCTGCCGGCACACCACCTGGAGTTGTACCGGCTCGACAAAGCACCCGTCGACTTCGTTGTAATTTGTATGTATCGACTGCTTGTCCGAAATCTGAGGCTTTGCAGATTGGCTCCGACAAAGTTTCTCTACGAGCAGGCGCGCGACATCTTCGGGAAACAAGCGTCCCGCCTTTTCGGCCGGCTTACGCACCGCATCCAGGGCCGCAGCGGGTCGTAGCGGTTCGAGACGAAACCGAGACGATAGCTGATCGGGCAACAGCCCAGCGTAGGGAGTTGAGCTCGGCGATGTAATCCTCGCGCATGCTTAGAAGCACCCTCAGACTCTGATGCGTCTTTAGGACCTCGCTGACTTGTTTGAAAAAAACCTCCCGGTCACGCCACCGGTCGGTGTGACGGGTAAACAACTCCTCCAACTGGTCGACTATCAAGACGACCTCGCGCGCACGCCCGGTGTCGCCGGACTCAGGTGCTACGAACGGCGCCAGGCCGTCTTCCAACGTTTGCTGCAACAGGTTTTCAGGTTCATCGGTGGGCCGCAAGGAGCGCAGAACACTAAACACAAATACGTTAGCCATCTCTCCGGGGTTGATGTTCAGGGGGAGAGCGCCACCTACCGTTGTAACAAGGACCTCATGCACTTTCTGGAGGGACCGCTCGCGGGCTCCTCGACCTATCTTTTGCGAACGGGTCAACGAAGGAGCGAGACCGGCTCGCAGCAATGACGATTTACCGGCGCCAGATTGTGAATACAGCAAGGTCGCAGGCCGAGCCAATACCAATCCCTCCAGAATCGCTATCTCCTCATCACGCCCAAAGAAGTAGTCCTGTTGGTTCTGGTCAAACGCGCGTGGGCCGACGTATGGATTTGACCACAGAGGGACGTACTCGCTCATGTCAAATCGACTCCTTGTAGACTGTCCAGTGGTCGTGTAGATCGGCCACGAACTGTTGCGCTTCACCCCAATACACGTCTATCTGAAACTTGCTCAAATACTTTTCCAGGTAACTTTGGGCGGTCTTCTTGATTTGTTTGGCCTGATCTTCCTGCTGAGCTGTATTCCCATCAGCGACCTCTACTAACTCAAGCTGCGAGTCGACGTTTAGTTGGACACCTACATGTCGTACAGAATTATCCCCTGTGTGCTTGATCCCTCTCAAAAGCCCCTGCAAGATCACACGAAACTCCCAGTCGTCGAGCTTGAAACCTACAAAAATCAAGCTATTTCTCGCCAGTGCGGTGAGCAAGTTTGTAGGTAATAAACCGATCTGGTCACCATGAGCCAAACCCACGAGATGCGCCATGAAGTCGTCCTCAGACAGCACGATATGATCGCTGTTGACATCATAGCCGTTGAGGTGAAATACCACCGGATTGTCTTTCCCATATGGCAGCACATACTGTGGACTTCCAACGTCCGTCTGCACCCAGCGCGGCTGCTCGCGACGAGCGTTGGGCTTGTCCTGCCTGAGAGCTGTGTACATAAAGCTGTCGAAATTAGTGGTAATGTAGAGGCCGATTGGCATCTCAGCCAACAAATGGTAAGGTTCGTTCTCGTTTAACGCGCGCACTGCCTCGTACCATTTCAATTGATCGATCACCTCACTCAGGCTCTTTGTACCCAATTCGGCGAGTTCCTCCTTTGACAGGTTCTTGTCCAAGAATCTCGGAAGGCTCTCGACCAGGCTTTCCAAGTAACGTTTGCGGGCAAGATATGGATTCTTGAGACTGATATACTGAGCTACCCTGGCTAGATTGGTCTTGTCCTTCAGAGGATAACCTGCCCTGTCAGCCAGTCGTTCAGCCAAAATGGCTGGCTCCGGCAGCAGTCTGGCGTTCATATGAGGTCCAATAAAGATAGTGCACAGTCCCGCCTCGATGGTCTCCAGCAATAGCGGCCAAAAATCCTGTCCCACCTGGGACTGAATCACACCCCGCTGGCCGAAAAGATTGCCAGTACGTAGTCGCAGAAAGAGCGCGGGAATCACCGGTCCGGGCAACTTAGCGGCCATAACGATCTGTCGCGCTTCATTGGCAGCGAGGTCGACCTGACCGTGGTGTAGGAGCTGTTCGTAAAATCTCGTGGCAAACTCCCGAGCCGTATTCTCGCCCACCTGGCCTTGCATAGCC
The DNA here is from genome assembly GCA_963709505.1 of uncultured Chloroflexia bacterium. Lineage (GTDB taxonomy): Bacteria > Chloroflexota > Anaerolineae > JAAEKA01 > JAAEKA01 > CAVPXC01. Next base: position 39,411 of record CAVPXC010000017.1, read on the forward strand.
ACCACAGCTGGCACCCCCGCAGCCACCAGCTTGGGCGCCAGCCCGCGAAAAGCGTCTGCAGACGAGCGTGTTGCCGTTTCGCAGCTGGCCAAAAAGATCAGTCGCAGCTTATTTTCGTCCTGGACCCCAACTTCGGCCAACTGCTGTGCCAACATCACCGTTACATCCGCGTCCGATTCCGACTTGACCCTGTTGTCCGCGTCGGCCAGGATCAGCTTGGTCTGTTGTTTATCACTGAATAGGCCGTGACAAATCAGGTGCAACACGTGATAGCCCTGTAGCAACTCCTTTGCGATTGAGGCAAGGGTGCAGGGCGGCTTCAGCAAGATGAGCTTGACAAGATCCTGATCAATCAGTGGCTTGAGTGCACCCTGCAGAGCCTGAAACTCCCTTTCAGGCTCTATAAGCGCCATACCCGGATAGTCTTTGCTTGGATACGTCTGCTCGAAGTTTACCTGTGCAGGAGCCACAACCAAGATCCTAATCGGGCGGCGTAATATTGGGTTCCCTTGAGGTGTTTTGTCGGCAAGATAGCGGGAGAAAGGGGTGGCGCTGTGGGCAGCCAGAAAGAGTTCCGGCTGCTGGCCTTCTTTGGGCTCGCACAGCGCCTCCCAAACCACCTGGTGAAGCGCAGGCTCATCGGCATCGATGCGCAGGCGAACGCGTCGCTGGGGATAGGCACCGCGGATCTCGGCCCAGTTTCTCTTGAGTTGTTCGTGGGCAAAGAACCAGCCGAACAGCTCCTGGCCGTATTTGGCGTCAACATAGTGCGCGTCGGTACGATTAGGCGGTTGGGTGGTCGCGTTTAGATAGCCACGAGGGAATTCGCGCTCGCTGTTGACAGTCATCTCGACAGGATAGGTATCGCCATCCTTCTTGAGGATGCGAATCTCAACGTCTGCATAGGCCATGCCGCAAACTCCTGTTGTCCTATCAACACGCACAGCCAGCGATCGACCGGCGCAGATCGATCGCTGGCTACCAGACGAACCGGTTACGGCGTAGGCCCCAAGTGCATGCGCACCAGATCGCGATACGCCGCTTGCAACGCACGCACTGCGTCCACGCGCAAGAAGGTCAGATTGGTGTGCTGGACGTTGTCGTTCTCGTCGTCGCCATCTCGGATGGCTACGCCGCCGCGACGCAGCCAGTTGGTCAGCTGGTCGACTGTCGGCAGCTGGCCCGCGTGGCGCTGATAGAACTCCTGCAGCAGCAGGATGATGCCGACCGTCACCGGCGTGGCCTGGCTCGTGCCGTGTTGGATCGACTCGCCATGCGGACCGTTGATGCCCGACGACGTGACGGGCGCACCCGGCGCAAAGATCTCGGTGCGAGTTGCCCGGTTGACGGACTGGTGCAGCCGCTGAGAGAACGGTGTGATCTGGCCGGCGCGCGTCGAGAACGCCTTGGCGCCGCTGGCGTAGTTGAACCCACCCTCCTCGGCGTCATAGACCGCGCCGACGCTGACCGTCTCGCGGATGATGGCCGGGTAACTCATGCCCTGCTTGCTACCGTGCTTGAAGTAGTCGTTTCCCGATGCGACGACCACAGCCACTTTGGCCGTGCGCAGGGCTCCGATCTTCTGCGCAAGCGAGCTTGCGGCAAACTGACCATCGTCGACGTAGTTTCCACTGTCGCCCAACGACATGCAGACCGCAGTGATGTTGTGGGTTGTGCGGTTCTGCAGCACCCAGTCCAATGCGTCGAGGACCATCGTAAAGCTGCCCCCACCGTCATTCCGCAGCACCTTGTGCGGCGACACGGTGGCTTCGGGAGCCATGCCAATGTGGTCGCCCTTGGACATCACGATACCGGCCACGTTGCTGCCATGGCCGTTGCCGTCGGTCACATTGCTTGCGTTGCCGCCGTTATCGCTCGTGAAGTTGCGGCCGGCGACGATGCGGCCGGCGAAGTCCACGTGCTGTAAGTTGATACCTGTGTCCAACACTGCAGCACACAGGCCTTTGCCGGTGACCTTGAAGAGCTGTCGAGCCTGGCTAGCGCGGACAAACTCGTCCACCTCTACCAGAAAGGGCGCGACCGGTGAGTTCGAACTGCACCGGCGGCGTTTCGATCGGCGAGATTTCGTCGGGAAATTGCGGTTGTGCCATGTTAGTTGTTCCTTCCAATACAAACGTATGTTCGCTAGTAACTGCTTACCCGTCATTCCCGCGAAAACGCGGGAATGACGGGTAAGCAGTTACGTTCGCTGAATGTGAATAGGAGGTGTTTCAATACGTTAAACGCTGACGCGATAGGTTTTCCGTCATAGCATCAAAAACACCCTAATTACCCTGTAAACCAAGTTTCTGCGTGGTGTCACCCTTCGCCGAGCCTCAGGGTGACACCACGTAAGGATTAATCTTACAGAGTACTAATGCAGATCATCGCACAAACAACCGGATGCAGTCAGGAAAGCACCTCACTGTGATCAGCGCCTGCTCATGGTATGTTTGATTGCACAAGGATGCAGACGAGCGTAGCCAGTGGATCGAATTCACCGGCTGAAATGGTCCCAAGGACAAAAAGGAAACATGGCATGACTTACAAGCACCTTCTCGGCCTTGCAGTGTCGATCCTATTCTTCGTTTTGGCAGCCTGTGCTTCGGACGGCGTGGCGCCCACGGCGTCTCTGGAGCCACAGGCGACGCCGGCTGCGCCCGCGCGTTCCGACCTGCCATCTGCTACAGCCAAACTAACCGAAGCGTTGCCCACCGAAATCCCACCGGCAACACAGGCGCCTGCTACGCCAACAGTTCTCCCAATCGAGGCCCCCGCGTCGACGCCGAGGCCTGTCACGCCAACAGCGATCGCTATGGCGCCGGCCTTCGATCCGGCGACGCTCTCGCTCGAACTTGAGCAAATCGTCGATGGATTGAATTCGCCGGTCTTCGCCACCCAAGCCGGCGATGGCAGCGGCCGTCTCTTCGTGGTGGAGAAAAACGGCCGGATCCGGGTGATCGACGCCGATGGCCTGCGCAAGCAGCCTTTCCTGGATATCCGCAGTCAAGTTGGCAGTGGCGGCAGCGAGCAGGGCCTGCTGGGGCTGGCCTTCCACCCGAACTTCGCCCAGAACGGCCGCTTGTTCGTCTACTACACGGATAAACAGGGCAACACGGTGATCTCTCGCTTCCAGGCCAACGCCGAGCGCACCGAGGCCGACCCGGACAGCGAGGTGGTGCTGCTCACCGCCGAACAGCCTGCCTCCAACCACAACGGCGGCATGCTGGCCTTCGGGCCGGACGGCATGCTCTATGCCGGTCTGGGGGACGGCGGTGGCGCCAACGACAAATTCGGCAATGGCCAAAAGCTCAGCGCCCTGCTGGGCAAGATCCTGCGCATCGACGTGGATAGCGGCGAGACCTATACGGTGCCTGCCGACAACCCCTTCACCGGCCAGGCGAGCGCGCGGCCGGAAACGTGGGCCTACGGCTTGCGCAATCCATGGCGCTTTTCATTCGACCGCCAGACCGGCGACCTGTGGATCGCCGACGTTGGCCAGGGCGATTGGGAGGAAGTCAACTTCCAGCCGGCTGGCAGCCGCGGCGGCGAGAACTATGGCTGGTCGATCATGGAGGGCACGCACTGCTTTGACGCCAAAACCTGTGACCAAGCCGGCCTGACCCTGCCTGTGGCCGAGTATGGCCACGGTCAAGACTGCTCCGTCAGCGGAGGGTACGTCTACCGTGGCGCGGCCCAGCCGAGTCTTGAGGGTGTCTACTTCTACGGCGACTACTGCTCCGGCACCATCCGGGGCCTAGGAAAGGATGCCGGCGGCCAATGGCAAAGCGCCGATCTGCTAGACACCGACCTGCAGATCAGCTCCTTCGGTGAGACCGAGGATGGCGAGGTGCTGGTCGTGGACCTGGACGGCACGTTGTATCGGCTGGTCGAAGGCAGGTAACGGTGGGTCATAGTCAAGCTCCGCAAAGAGAGAGTTGGGTAAGTGGCACGGCGTATGAACTTTACGAGGGCCGGCGTTTTCCGATCTGCCAACCGGACCCCCTCAGAAAGCTTTTCGAGGGTGCAGGAACTCACACACGTTGAAGTTCGTCCAATAGACATTGCGACGGACTTTCAAGATTTCGATGATTATTGGATACCCTTTCTTGGCGGCCAAGGACCGGCGCCTGGCTACGTCCAGTCGTTGAGTGACGAGCAACAGGCCGCCCTACGAGAGCGCATCCGGGCGGGATTACCATTCGCGCTGGATGGTTCAATCCCTTTGGTGGCGCGGGCGTGGGCAGCACGCGGATTGCAGACGACGGTCATTAGGAACGAGAACAATGATTGATACTGAGTTAATCGAAAAAGTGCAGATCATGCTGGATGCTCAAGCAGCCGCCGATCGATTCTCCGGCGCCGTGCTCGTCGCACGTAACAATCAAACCATTCTTACGACGGCGCGCGGCTATGCGATTCATCCTAACGTGCTGCCTAATCAACCCGATACCAAATTCAACATCGCTTCCGTCACAAAGATGTTGACAGCAGTAGCCGTCATGCGCCTGGTGGCCGATGGGAAACTCGAACTCCACACGCCAATCGCGGCCTACAATCGTGACTTGCCTTATGCCAGCCAAATTACCATCCACCAACTTTTGACGCACACTGCGGGTTTTGGCCGCTATTGGAATGACGCCTATCGCGCTGCGCGCTCCGATCTGCGCACTATAACCGGCTACCTGGAGTTGTTCGCCACCACTCCCCTCGAATTTCCGCCCGGCACACGCCACCTTTACGGCAATACCGGCTATGTCGTGCTCGGCGCCCTGATTGAGCAGGTGACCGGGGAGACGTACTACGACCACATGCGCCAGTCGATCAATCAGCCGCTGGGCATGCAAGACACCGATCACTACGAAATGGACCTTCCCATCGAGAATTGTGCGGTGGGCTACACGCGTGAGAATTGGTTTGGGCCGATCGATGGGCAGCGGCGCGCCAATCACTTCATCTATGCCGTTAAGGGCAGTCCTTCCGAACATTGCTTTTCGACGGTGCAGGATCTCTTCCTCTTCTTGCAAGCACTCCAGACCAAGCACCTACTGGACGCCAATCATACGGAACTATGTTTTACCCCGCACACTGCCGGTGAACAGCCGGGTGTCAGCTATGGCTATGGCTTTCACATTATTGACGATGGCAAGCATGGGCGTGTCATCGGCCACGGCGGGCGCGCCCTCGGTGGTGATGCCTTTGCCTTGATGTATCGCGATCTCGGCTATACGGTGATTGTCTTGTCGAATTATGACCGTCCAGCCGCACGAAGTGTGATTGATAGCATTGCCGATATGCTGATTTCCTGACCTCAGCGGGGTGTGCTGCGAACCAGTTGCAGCTCAACGTGTTGAATTTATCGGCGCCACGTTGCGCACATCTTCTTCCCGCTACAAGCAAAGGAGTTTGGTATGACTCATTCTGGGTATACTGCAGCGAGCATTCCTCCCGCACTCCGGGTCGCTGCTGGTGATGATCGATTCGGTGAACATCGGGGACTTGGCATTAGTACGATTGCCTTTAAGGTTGTCCCGCAAGACAGCAGCGGACTCTTCGTCCTTGAAAATACGTTCCATGCGAAGGGTGGCCCGGCACGGCATCTCCATTACGACCAAGATGAGTGGTTCTACGCGCTTGAAGGCGAGTTTATCGTCGAGGTAGGAGCAGAAAGATTTAAGCTACAGCCGGGCGATTCGTTGCTTGCGCCGCGCCAGGTGCCCCATGTCTGGGCGTATGTCGGTACTACCCACGGGAGAATCCTGATCACGTTTCTGCCCGCAGGCAACATGGAAGCGTTCTTTCGAGAAGTGACGAAGGCAAACGCTATGCCGCCGCAGGATCCAGCGGTGTGGCGCGCCCACGGCATGGAATTGCTTGGGCCGCCTTTGGTGACGGAGACTATCATGCAACCAAACGATTTCATTGAAGCGAACCGCAAAATGTGGAACGAAACGGCAGATATCCACGCTCAAGTCCGCGGTTCAAAGCTTTTGGAACGCGTCAAAGCACCTGACTTCAGCACCTTTGACGAAATTGAAACGCGCATCTTTGCGGAGATTGGCCTGAAGGACAAGGCGGTGATACAACTCGGTTGCAATAACGGGCGCGAGCTCATTTCCGTCAAAAAGGCCGGGGCCGGCAGATGTGTCGGAATCGACGTGAGTGACAAATTCATCGCTCAGGCCCGGCAACTTGCCAGCGTTGGCAACGTCGAGGTCGATTTCGTGCGTTCGAGCGTTTATGACATCCCGCAAAGTTTTGATGGCCAGTTCGACCTTGTTTATGTTACGATCGGCGTGTTGGGTTGGCTCCCCGATTTGGACGCATTCTTCGCGATTGTTTCACGCCTGCTCAGAACCGGCGGGCAGCTCTTCATCTACGAAATGCACCCGATTTTGAACATGTTCGATGCCGCCAAAGGGCTGGCAGTCGATGCGTCGTACTTTCGGGCCGAACCGTTTGTGGATGCGGAGTTATCCGACTATCTCGATCCGTCGCAAGTGGTCAAGGTTGTGTCGTATTGGTTCCCGCACAAGCTTTCGGATGTCATCGGCGGTTGCCTGAAATATGGGCTTAGCCTGACGCTTTTTGAAGAATATGGGCACGACATCTCGACGGTGTATGCCGCCTTTGAGCACTTTACTGAGAAACCGCCGCTGAGTTATTCTTTGGTGGCTCGGAAGACAGCCTGATTCACTATGGCTCATCTTCAGGTCTGGACAATGCAGCGCCTTTTGCCCTGAACGACAGTCAGCCATCATCAGGTTGACTGCTGTGAAAATAGCCACTAATTACCGCTCGGGCCGGTCTCCGACCGAGCCCGCCAATTTTCATCCATCGAGGTGCCGGCGGGCCGGTGAGGCGCCTGTCCTGAGTTCACTACCATTCGAAGAAGGGAAACGTAGACATGGATCAGTCTTTTAGGCAACTCGCCGAAGCCGGCTACCAGGTGCGGCCGGCCAGGTTCGAGGATCTACCGCAGCTAGTCCCGATGTTCAATGCAGCCGAGGCTGAACTCAACGGCGCTGGTGATTGGACGGTTGAACGCTACCGGAAGGAATGGCAGGAGAGCGGCATCGATCCCGAAGCCAGCACGCGCGTGGTTCTCGCCTCCGATGGGTCGATGGTCGGCTGCGTCGAATTGTGGGATCACTTCAATCCCCCTGTCGCGCCCTGGATTTGGGGTCGGGTCCACCCACAGTGGAAAGGCCGCGGCATTGGCAGCGCGCTGTTCGCCTGGGCGTTGGCCACGTCCAAGCGAGCACTCGATCGGCTACCTGAGGACGCCCGCTTTGCACCTCACGTCGCCGCACCGGCCGACCATAGACCTAGTATCGAGCTCTTCGAAAGCATGGCAATGACCGTGTGCCGTTATTCGTGGCGCATGATCACCGATCTCGATGTACCTTTCTCCGAACCACGATGGCCCGAAGGCATAACGGTGCGCACGTTGCACTACCCGGAGGACCTTGAGGCGGTTTACTGGGCACAAGACGAGGCCTTCCGAGAGCATTGGGGATACGTCGAGCGTCCTTTCGAGGAGGCCTTCGAACGCTGGAGGAGCTACTCTTTCGATGCGCAAGGACTGAAGCCCGAGTTGTGGTTCCTGGCGCTGGAAGGAGAAGAAATCGCCGGCATGATCAACTCACAGGAGCGCTATGACTTGGATTCCCAGATGGGTTATATCCCCACTCTCGGCGTGCGTAAGGCCTACCGTCGCCGAGGCCTTGGCCAAGCGTTACTGCTTCATACTTTTCAAGCGCTGCAGCAACGGGGCGTCAAGCGCGTCGGTTTGTTTGTCGACGCCAAGAACAAGACTGGCGCCACGCGGCTCTACCAGCGCGTGGGCATGCGCGTTGAGCAAGAGATCATCCACTACGAAATCGAGCTGCGGCCAGGCCGGGAGCTGGCAGTCATGGACTAACGGCAGCATGGCTAGAATTGGCTCTTGTCACGAGCATCGTTGGCCGTCGAGAAGTAACTGATTCGCCGCATTTCTGTTGACCTCCTCGATCTCGAGTGCTATAATCGCTTCAGAGCGGCCTCCTGGGTCATTGTCTTCCTCGTTTTCACGTTTGTTGGAACTCGCAGTGTCATGAATTTGATGTTCTTAACGACGACATGAAAGCAAAGTACTCGATTGAGGAATGGAGCGAAGCACATCCACGCTGGAACGAGTTTGTGGCCTGTCTCGACAGGATGGCTCCCGAACAAGCGCCTTTTGTGTTCGAGGCATACTATCGCGCGTATCAATCGTATTTGTTAGTTGCGCTTCAGGCGAATGAGGTTGTCGGCTTTATCAGGTTTGCGGTTCAGCCTATCGGCCCGGAAGCAGAGTGTCCGGCGTTGTATCTTAATGGCGTTCAGCTTACTGAAGCAAAAATCCATGCTTTTGCCGTGCGCGAAGATGCCAGGGGTCAAGGCATCGGCACGGAGTTACAGAGACAAACCATACGGCGTGCTAAAGACCTTGGGTGTTATCAGGTGGCATCCTACAGCAGCTACGGGCGCGATGTGAACCATCACATCAAACTCTCTCTGGGCTTTGCGGCACAGCCAGAAGTTCATGGAGACAATCATCAAGGTGTCTATTTCATCATGCCACTCCAAAACACCACGCGATAACTCATCAAACGGATCGCCTTCTATCGCGCCAAAGCCGAGCAGATGCAAGCACAACTCGTACCTACTACAGCGCAGTCCACTATTGAAGCACAGCCAGCTTGATCCGATGCCACCACCTGACCAAACCAGGTGCTTTGCGGAAGGAGACTTCAATCATGCCAGAGATCAGTCGGTTCTTCGGCATTATCATCGCCATGTTTTACGACGAGCACAACCCTCCGCATTTCCATGCACGCTATGGCGACGCCCAGGCCGCCATTGAGATCGCCTCGCTCCGTGTGCTGGAGGGTCGCCTTCCGCCTCGCGCCTTGGGACTCGTCATGGAGTGGGCCTCACAGCATCAAGATGAACTGATGCGGGACTGGCAACTCGCACGGGACGAAAAGCCGCCGAAGAAGATTGCACCGCTTAGCTAAGGAGACCTAGTCATGCTTCACGACGTAGTATCGGCTTTGTACAAAGGTGGTTACCGGATAGAGCTTACCTTCGACAACGGCGAACGGGGAGTTGTTGACTTCTCGCCGTATCTTCAGCGTGGGGGCGTCTTCAAACGATTTCGCGACGTGAGCTTCTTTCGCGAGTTCCGAGTTGACCCGGAACTCGGTACGTTGACTTGGGCTGACGAGATCGATGTGGCGCCTGAAACGCTCTATGCGCAGGCCACCGGCTCGCCGCTCCCTGATTGGATGATCCCGGAAGAGGTGTTGACGTGAGAAACGTTGAGACTCACGACTTTCGCTCATGACCGCCTTAGCAGTGTGCTAATCCGGCGTGCAGCGCTGAGTAGGCCCCGTGGTCGTGCAACAAGAGAGCCAGACGCTTTCAGAATTGAGTTACCGATGAAGACAAAAGAGCCAAACCCCGAAGTAGTCCGAGCGGCGATGCTTCAAGTTGTTGACAACCAACTGCGCGATGGTGAGCCGCCAGAAACCCGGCAAACGCTTGAACGGCTCATGGCCGAAGATCACTCAGAGGCCGAAGCGCGGCAGTTGATCGCAGCGGTCGTGTCCAGCGCGATCTGTCATTGATCGGGTGATAATGTACCAGCAATGTTCAGCCAATGTGGTTCTCCCTCACTTTTGATGATGTGAGAGAACCTATGCCATACAGAGCACCTTTCTTCGCAATAGGTCAAAGCCGGCGCGGCCATACATGTGCCGCTTGATAAGCTTAAGACGGTTGACTTGGCCTTCTACCTGGCCATTGCTCCACGGATACAAGAGGGCATTCTTGACCACCTGATAGTCGCTCTGAAGGCTGGTTGCGAAACGCCGCAGTTCCGGGATTCCGCTTCTCTTTGCCTGACAAAGCCATGGATCAAGACCATCCGCTTGCCGTTCGTTGATGAGTTGGCGAAAATCTTGGGCCAGCGGATAGGCCTGGGCGGCCACGGTCGATACATCCAATAGCGCCCGCTGCATGACTGTCTGCTTTTCATCGAGCTCCTCGGAGCTACGTATCAGAAGCCAAGCAGCCTGCTTGGCCGAGAGACGAGGAGTAATCGCTTCTGATAACTTGGCGGACCCATTGGGAGCATCCGCGCACAAAGTGCGGCTTGCCAGTCGCCATACACTGGCATAGCTTCCGGTAAAACCGTCGTGTTGAATTTCGGTGAAGAGCTGCTTGACGTTTCGGCAACCTTCCTGCCAGCGCTTGTGCAGATAAGGCAAAAAGGTTGTGGCCTTTGACGTGGACTGCCACCCCGGCATACGTCGGTGATAGGCATCCAGGTCCATGTAACGATGCACCGTTTTTCGGCTCATACTCAGCTTTTGGGCTATAGCTCGTTCGCTCAAGCCCTGCTGTTGAAGGACCTTGACCTCGTCGAAGCGCAACTCGGCCAAGGATTTCGAGCCTTTCGCCGGCGCCATGTTGTCGGCAGGCGTGTTATCGACTGCCATCTCCAAGCCGCCGTTTTGCTGCTCAAGAGGCGGCGCGGCTGAGGTTGACGACTTGCTTGAGCCAGAATCCTCCTTCACAGGGCCGCAGATGCCAGATATGGGTACGGTAGCTTGTTTGCCAGCTGCTTGTAGGTCGTTGGCATGGTGATCGAACATGCGCTTGAGCGCATCGACCAGGTTTTGCATGAGGTGAAAGCGATCAGCGATCTGGATGGCGTCCGGTGCGCCGGTGCTAGCGCCCTCAGCATAGACCTCAGCACGGTCGCGAGTGATGATTTCGACGCCAGGGTGCGCCTGCAGCCAGTTGGCGAGCGCTTCGCTGCTGCGTTCTTCCAACAGATCGACGGGCTGATGTCGCTCCAGATCGACCAAGATCGTGCCATAGGACTGGCCTTTGTGTTTGGCCCAGTCGTCCACGCCCAGCACTCGAGGTGTAGGGCGTTCGTCGACTTCAATCGCGTCAATCAGTCGCAACAGGGTCGCCGGACTTGCCGACATGCCCAAGATCAGCAGCAACCGACTGCCGCCTTCGCCTCCCAGCGCCAAAGACAGTTGCTGCAACTGATTCTCCAAACGACGTGTGCGACGCGCATAGGCCTCAATGGCTGGATTAAGCCGCTCACAGAAGATCTGGCGCTGACAGTCGGCATTGCGACAGAAGAAGCGACGCACCCAGAGAGCTGCACGCACAGGCATCCCTGCCCAAGGCAAATCGGCAACGATTTCGGCCGTAGTGACTGTGAACCTCTTGAGATAGGTGACCGCACACCGGACATCGGGCTTGCGGTTCGGTCGTCTGCAATCTCAGATCGATGACATCGTTTTCGAGCGTTACATCATCAAGCTGAATTCCAAAAACAGCCGGCAGGAGCAAAGTCATCAGCATGGCGAGCCTCCATGTTGGCAGCGATGTTAAAACACCAAAGTGCCGATGACCTGCTATTGTACGATCACCTCCTGGTTCGCACAAAGCCTCCTTTCATCAAAAGTGAGGGAGAGCCAGTATGGCCGGTCAGAGGTGGTACACTAGCGTCCGACATTTGACAAGATCTTCGGGGTGCTGAAATACCAACGCCCCTATGATCAAGCGAACTATGTGGCCGCTTTGAAGCGCCTGCCGAAGCTGCCGTGGGATCACTGACAACTCGCCGCTCCTGCCGCGCTGATTGGTCCGTGGACACCATCGAGGCGCGATGGCAGGTCGTTGGCGAAGTAGTCCCGCAGGCAACTGCTTAGCAAAAAACCTCGGTGGCCCTGGCCTCTTTCCGATCCAGTTTTGTGGGTGCGTTACACTGGTACGACCTTGGGGGTCGCCTGCACTTGGATCCAGGCCAGAAAAGCGGCAGGCCGAAAGAACGCATCACGAAAACATGACGTAGATCATGGCGCGTATCCTCGAGATGCTTTATGCTTGGGGTCAAGGACAACAGGAAAGTCCTGATGCCTGCGGTGGACAGCGCACGTATTCTGAGTCAATGGTCGCAATAGGAGGACTATCCAATGAAGGTCTTGACAGTGTATGGCCCATCCGAATCCCAAGTCATTTTGCCATGCTATTCTCCAGCAGTTCACCAAAGGGTTGGAGGATGGCGGTCATGTTAGCGAAGTGGTCGACCTGTACGCCATTCGATTTGACCCGGTATTTCGCATGCAGGACTTTGCCAGTTATGTGCATGAAAGCATGCCGTTAGAGATACTCGATGAAATGAACCTCAAGCAACACGTGCTGGACTCCGCCGGAGGTCCCGTTCAGAGGTTCATCGCCAAACGCTGGCTCCGCAAGAAGGATTCCGTAGAAGTGGCGAGATTCATCCACGAGCATCAGGCCAAAGGACGTTATTGCCCAGTGGGAGAAAGTGAAGAATGCCCAGGGCCTTGCCTTTATTGCACCCGTGTTCTGGCTACACTTTCCCGCGATCCTGAAGGGGTGGTTCGAACGGGTCTTCGCCTACGGTGATGCTTATGCGCTTAACGTCTGAAGGCTGGTATGGTGAGGCGAAAGGTCGAGTGCCACTGCTTCAGCATGAAAAGGCCCTGGTCATCAGCACGACGCTTTTCAAAGAAGAGGACTATAAGGCCGAATTGGGAGGCGCCAATGACGCGAATAATCGATGACTGGGGATTGCGGTATCCGGGGGTCAAGAATGTCGAACATGTCTATTTCTATAATGTGCCTACAGCGGACGACGAAACCAGACGGAGTTATCTGGAGCGAGCCTACAAACTGGGCACAGAATTCGCTCAGTCCTAAAGCGCGTGGGTGTAGAATAACATCATGAAAGCCCAACGCGTCTACATTGACACTTCGGTCTTGGGCGGCTGTTTCGATCTGGAGTTTGCCCAATGGTCGAACGCGCTCCTCGCAGACTTCCGCGCCAACCGCCTCAAACCGGTCATCTCCGAAATCGTCGCCGCTGAAATCGCAGATGCGCCAAAGGCTACAAACCCTTAGCGATTTATTCACCCCGCGAGGTGGCAAGCGATGAAGAAGACAACCATTAAGGCCGTAGAGACACTGCGACGTATCCGCGATGCGCATTATGAGCAGTTGCGCGGCAAGAGTCCAGAAGAACGGATCGCCTTCTATCGCGCCAAAGCCGAGCAGATGAACGCACAAGTCGTGCCTACACCACAGCCAGCGCAGTCCGCTATTGAAGCACAGCCAGCTTGATCCGATGCCACAACCTGACCAAAACCCGTAGGACGCCAACGTGGGACGGCTCACGGTTCGGAACCCATGGGTCATTTCTGGGCTCCCGCCGGACTTCATGTAACGGCTGTCATCCTGAAAGACAGTCAGCCATCATCAGGGTGGCTCTGCCACTACAGTGGTCGCTTTGACACCAGCGTGCCACATCAATCGCTTAGTCCGGTAGCCAGATGGACACGAATTTTGACATATTGACCTTCTGGGATGCGTACGGCATAGCTGAAGATATCCGCTTGGCCATCGAAGAAATCCTGAATATGAATCCTTCGAGCGTTATTTCAGCGTTTCATCCGATTCGTTTCGTAAAGCGATTCGATATCCACAAAGATGGACGGTCCTGCACGAGTTCATTTGTCAAAGATATGTCGAATTCGACGTTTACGGATTTGAACATCACCGTCGTGACATGCTTAACCTTGTGGTATTGGAATACCGTACGATCTTGGATGGCTACGGACTAAAATACTCGAATCCGATATTCGACAAGTATGAGCCGCTGTCCGAGTGTCACAATTACGATGAAGTTGAGATGCGAACTATTGTAGAAGAGCTGCGGCAAATGCTGCCGATAGTTCGTATCGCGGACGAGACCTTTCAGCTACTCTTCTCTGACCGAGGATTTCTACTGAGTTTTCATAAGATCGTAGCACGAGCCATATTATGCGCAGATAGGCATAGCTACCCCCAAGTCTTTACTGCAGCAGGTAGAGTTCGTAGAGCGCAGCTGCCCGGCTGGGCCAAAAGAGGCGTATTCTTTCGTGACAGAGGCCGATGCGTAAAGTGCGGTATTGACCTGTCAGGATCTTCATTCATGGGTCGGCAAGTTCATTTGGACCACATCGTCTCTCTTGCTGACGGAGGATCGAATGATCCGACCAATTTCCAGTTACTCTGTAGCAAATGTAACTTGGAAAAGCGATCGACATCGGAGACAACCGACAGATATCAGGTTTACTGGACCCTTGAAGAATGAGATTGATCTCGGTAGATCCAGCCAACAGTGTTTAGTGCCGAGTTTGAGAATTAGGCGCCGCCCAGAGATGGTCGGCGGGGCGGTCACTCACCCCGCCGCCACTTCTACCCTGCGGGCAATGCGTGCGGCTTTCGACGCACACGGCCTCTCCAGCCCCATTGGCTCCTGCCATGAGTACCGTTAGCCGTGGACTTGATCATGACAGTGGCCGTGGAGCAGCAACTAATTCGCCGCATTCTGTTGACCTCCTCGACCTTGCGTGCTATAATCGCCCCAGAACGTTCAGTTGGGTCGTTGTCTTAATCGCTTCATCATCCGATAGAATTTTCAGATGACGGCTTGTGAGTTGTCACCTGGTCTAGTTCAACTCAAGATTATGGGTCGGCTTTTCTTCCTGACCAACCGCCGGTCATCATGCTCTGCTGGCTATGTCAACGTAATTGTCGCTCTTACGCTATCGCGCTACGTGAATTTGTTGTTCCGTCAGCCCCTTTTCCTAACGCACCGTCAATTCGCTTTGCCTACAGGTGAGTCATGAACAGAGTACCCGTCTCGTCATCCAATCTCGCGTCAGTAGGTTATGATGCTGAAAGCAAGACTTTAGAGATAGAGTTTCAAAGCGGGTCTATCTACCAATATTTCGCCGTTCCTGAAAAAATCTTTAGCGGACTTATGAGCGCTGCTTCTCGTGGGCGCTATTTTGACGCCTACATCAAAAAGGGCGGCTTCGCATTCAAACAAGTTAAGTAGCTTGGGGGGAGCATATGAAACTTGTAGCCTTCAAAGTTGAGCATTTCCGTTGTTTATACAGTACAGACTGGATACCGTTTTCGGGACTCTCGATTTTCACAGGAGAAAACGACGGCGGGAAAAGCACTACTTTATGCGCGTTGGAAGTATTCTTGAGTCTCGAGAAAAATCCCCTGCCCGACGATTTTTCATATACTGCATTCACAGCGGAAAATCCTCGCGACAACACACGCGAAACCGTAATAACGCTGTGGGCCAAGTTCGAGTTACGAGACCCGGAAAGCGCCCTCCTCAAGGCTGCATGGGGGGTTGCTGACAGAACCATCGAGGTCAAGCGCACGTTCCAAGCCAGCACCCTATCACCGTACTTGTTTATCGCACAGGCGTATGATGACGAAGCCTTCAAACAGCCGCTAGATGATTACACAATTCCTCGACTTAAGGAAATTGCCCATAACTTTTCAATCAGTTTAGGAACCGCCAAACTAAAACAGGAAATTGTTGACGCAATCCGAACTTGGTTGACGGCACAGCCTAAAAGCTCTTCTGAGGTCAAATTGCCAGATGGTCTGGTAGATTGCCTCCCCGAAATTCAAATTTTCTCGTCCGAAACCGCACTAGACCCCGAAAGTGAAATCAAACGCACTTTATCTACGCAGTTTCGTAGTCTCATAGAAACCGAAAAATACTCAGGAACTATCGACCAAATCAAAAAAGACGTTGAGACCGACCTAAACGTGGGGCTTGATAAATTAGCGCCGTTTGTAAAGCAATACTCCAATGATGTGGAGGCAGTTGCCATCCGCCCAAATTTCAATTTTGCTTCTGGGTTAACCACGACCGAGTTACAACTATTGAGAAAAGATGGCAGACCTATACTTTTGCAGCAAAGCGGGGCGGGACAACGGCGACGTTTCAGTTTGGCAGTTTACGAGTGGAGTCAGGAAATCTTTAAAGACCGTGACGAGGACTCACGTCAACTTATCATGGCTTTTGATGAGCCAGATACCCATCTTGACTACAAATCGCAGCGTCAGATTTTCGATGTCATCAAACGGTTTGCGGATTTGCCTGCCATGCAAGTCGTAGTATGTACTCATTCTCTTAATTTTATCGAGAGAGTGCCCATCAATCAGATTGTGCATTACAGACTTGACCAAACAACCCGCCAAACCAAGCTGGAAGTTCTCTCGATCACAGACCATGAAACAACTGAACTTTTTTTGTATGAAATCAGCAAAAACATGGGGCTCAGAAACAGTGTCATGCTACATGAACGCTGTTTTCTGGCTATTGAAGGCCCAACAGAAATAGCGGCTCTTCCCGTGCTGTTTTACAAAAAGTACGGTATGCCTTTACAGTCTGCTGGTATATGTTTGATTAATGGCGAGAACAACTACGGCGCACGAATGCTAGTGAAGTTCCTAAACACAAATAAGCGGCAAGTAATATTTCTTGTGGACACCGACGCTGTAACCACTGATAGCATAAAAAAGATTTTTACTCCCGCATCTTTCCAAATTGACGGGATAGATGAATCTACGCAAGTTCATTATATTGGAGTGAAGGAATTTGAAGACGCCTTCCCGGATGATTTGTGGGTACGTATGGCTCAAGCCCATTACCCAAAACAGTCAGGAATCTCATGGAGTGCGTCGGACTTTGCCGCATTACGCGTCAATCCTAAATTTTCCAAAGCCGTGCAGGGTTTGATACAAACGGAGGCGGATGTGGAGGAGCCATCTAAACTGGACTTAGGATTCAAATTGGCGCAGTGTATCAATGCCGATGAAATCCCGTCTGCAATCACAGAGTGCTTAGAACAGGCTTATAAACTGGCCAATTAGTGGCGGGGCTAGCATTCGCTTGCACCCGATATGCTTTGTGTGCGGCTGAACCGTGTGCCATCGGCCCAAACCCGGCATAGTCCGAACCAATCGCGAGAAAACAAATCATCTCACGAATGCAAGCCTGAATCGCCGTTGGCGACTTCAGGCTTCTTTTTCTCCCGGCTATCCGTGCTACAATAGCCCCATGAGTCCCATGGCCAAGTCCTCCACCGATCTCTTCGATCACCAACGCCAACAGCTCGTCTAGAAAGAAGCGCCCGGCATTGACAAGAGACTCGCTGATCTCATTTGAATGGAAGGAATCATGACGCAGTTCCGCTTGGCAAAGTGAACCAATTATGATACACTATGCCTATGAGCGCTGAAGTGCGGTTGGAGGTGCTGTTCTTCCGGACAGCGGCGGGCAACGAGCCGGTGCGAGAATGGCTCAAGGCTCTGCCGGCGGAAGAACGAAAGATCATCGGCGACGACCTGAAGACGGCGCAGTACGGTTGGCCGCTTGGAATGCCCTTGATTAGCAAACTGGAAGCTGGCTTGTGGGAAGTGCGATCCAAGCTCCCAAATCGCATCGCGCGAGTTATCTTCACGGTGGAAGACGATAAGATGGTCTTGCTACACGGCTTCATCAAGAAGTCGCAGAAAACTCCGATCCAAGACCTGCAACTGGCTAGACAGCGACTTCAATCCCTACGCGAGGTATCATGAGCGAGAAGCTTTTGGGCAGCAGCCTGGACGATTTTTTGACCGAAGAAAGCCGCCTCGCCGAGGCGGAAGCCGTGGCGGCCAAGCGCGTTCTGGCTTTTCAGATTGCCAAGCTCATGGAAGAACAGCAGTTGTCCAAAGCGGAGATGGCGCGCCGTATGAGCACCAGTCGAGCAGCGGTGGATAGACTCCTCGATTCTGACAGCGAATCGGCCACCCTGGCAACCCTGGAGAAGGCGGCCGCCGCATTGGGCCGCAGGTTGTATGTTGCGCTGGTGTAGCAGCTTTCGTCAGCCCGCACCTGACTCATGCAAGCCTGAATCGCCAATAGCAATTCAGGCTTCTTTTTTCTCCCGGCCATCCGTGCTACAATAGCCCCATGCCCAAGATCCCATCCACCGACCTCTTCGACCTCCAACGCCAACAACTCGTCGAAAAAGAAGCGCCGCTCGCCGCGCGCATGCGGCCGCGCACGCTGGACGAGTACATCGGCCAGGAGCACATTATCGGCCCGGGCCGATTGCTGCGCCGCGCGATCCAGGCTGACCAGCTCAGCAGCGTGATCTTCTACGGCCCGCCCGGCACCGGCAAGACGACCCTGGCGCGGGTGATCGCCAACACGACCCGCGCCCATTTCATCGCCATCAACGCGGTGCTGGCGGGTGTCAAGGATATTCGCGACGCTACCGAGGTGGCCCAACAGCAGCGCGGCATGTATGGCCGTCGGACCATCCTCTTCGTCGACGAAGTGCACCGCTTCAACAAGGCGCAACAGGACGCCCTGCTGCCCTGGGTGGAAAACGGTACCGTCATCCTGATCGGCGCAACCACCGAAAACCCCTATTTCAGCGTCAACCGGCCGCTGGTCAGCCGCAGCCGCATCTTCCAACTCAAGCCGCTGACCGAAGACGCACTGGTCGCCATCGCGCGCCAGGCCCTGGCCGACCCCGAGCGCGGCTACGGTTCACTCAACGTCGTCATCGACGACGACGCCCTGGCCCACCTGGTCAACGTCGCCAACGGCGACGCCCGCGCCGTGCTCAATGCGCTGGAGCTGGCTGTCGAAACGACGCCTCCAACCCCCTCCCAACCTCCCCCTCGGAGGGGGAGGAGTCCAGAAGTTCCTTCTCAGCCTTCTTCCCTCTCTTCCCCTACGACGGGATGGAGTTCACAACCTCCCTCCCCCTCGGAGGGGGAGGGCCGGGGAGGGGGTTCTGTGGGGGAGGGCCGGGGAGGGGGTTCCGTCATCCACGTCACCCTCTCCGTCGCCGAAGAATCGATCCAGCGCCGCGCGGTGTTGTACGATAAGGAGGGTGACTATCACTTCGACACCATCAGCGCCTACATCAAGTCGCTGCGCGGCTCCGATCCCGATGCGGCGCTGTATTGGCTGGCTAAGATGGTCTACGCTGGCGAGGACCCGCGCTTCATCTTCCGGCGCATGCTGATCTTCGCCGGCGAGGACGTCGGCCTGGCTGACCCCAACGCGCTGCGGACGGTGGTCGCCGCGGCCGAGGCCTTCGATCGCGTCGGGCTGCCCGAGGGGCGCTTTCACTTGTCGCTGGCAACCCTGTATCTGGCCACCGCACCTAAGTCCAACTCGACTATTGGCTTTTTTGACGCATTGACTACCGTCGAACAGGAACGCGAGGCCGAGGTGCCGAACCATCTGCGCGATGCCAGCCGCGACAAGGAGGGCTTTGGCCACGGCGAGGGCTACATGTATCCGCACGCCTACCGTGACCACTGGGTGGCGCAGCAGTATCTGCCGAACGCGATGCAGGGCAAGGTGTTCTACCAGCCCGGCGATACCGGCGCCGAGGCCGCGATCAAGACCGAAGTCGAGCGGCATCGAGAGGCGCAGCTGGCGGCGATGGTCGAAGGCGTGGGCATGGGTCCGCCGGAGGTAGTGACCTTTACCGGCGATGCGGTTGGGCGTTCACGCGATCAATGGCTGCAACGCACCATCAGCGGCGCGGGACAGCGGCTGGCCGCACAGCGCGACCGCGTTCTGAGCGCAGCGCGTTTACAGCGGCATTTTCTGGTGCTGGACCTCAACGCCGGCAGCGGGCTGTTGACCTGGGAGGCGCTGCGGCGCAGCGCCGAAGGCGGCGTCTACGCGCTGGCTCGGAGCAGCCAGGATGCCGAAGCCCTGATCCAGCAGGCCGCCCGCCTCGCCGAGATCGAGCGCCCATTCGTGCTCCAAGGCGACCTGGATGAGCTGCCGCGGCTGTTGGCGGAGCTGCAGACGGCAGACGGCAGACGACAGACCGAGGCACCTGTGTCTTTCGATGCGATTGTGGGACGAAATGCGCTGACGCGGCATCCAGACAAGCCCGCGGCGGCCAGGTTGCTGTCCGGGCTGTTGTCGGAACTCGGCATCATCAGCCTGGCCGAGACGGTCCCCAAACACACGCAGCGCCTGTACGATCTGATCGACCCAACCTCTCTTGGCGCGGAGCTGGCCGCCGAGCTGCGCCAGGCCGAGGAGGCGATCTATCACCGCGACGACGACCCGATGGTCAACTGGGACGAACAGGCGCTGCGCGCAGCGTTCGAGGCCGCCGGCCTGGCTGCCGAAGTGGCCGTCGAGCGAGAATCTAGCGACCTCCAGGTCACGCCGGCCGTTCTGGCGCGCTGGTTCTCTCCCTCGACTGACCCGGCCCGGCCAAGCTATACCGATCACTTGGGCCGTAGATTGGACGATGCAGCCCGCTCCGCCATAGAGGCCGCCTTTCACAAACAGCTCAACAACCGTATTGTGTCCTGGGGGACCAGCACCGCCTATCTCATCGCTCGCCGGAAATAGCTCTATCAACCGTATCTTCTCAATGCGTAGGGGCACGGCCTTGCGCCTGCCCACCGGGCGACCGCAAGGGTACGCCCCTACACATTGAGAAGATATTATCAACCCAATTGTTGTGTTGTTATTCATGTCGTGAATAGATTCTATTCACGTGGACATCGCGTCCTGGCCGTAGGGGTCAAGTTGAGCACCTGGCAGAGCTCAACGCACATGCCCCGTCTCGTGCCGATCGTGGGCTGACGAACGCCTGGTGATATAGCGCAGCAGCAGCGCCAGGCCGATAGTCATCACCAGGTAGAAATAGCCGACGACGTTGTAGGTCTCGAAGAACTTGAAGGTGCTGGCGGCGTAGACCTTGCCCTGGTAGGTGATGTCGGCCACGCCCATCACCGAGACCAGCGACGAGTCCTTGAGCATAGCGATGAAGTCGTTGCCCAGCGGCGGCAGCACGCGGCGGATGGCCTGCGGCAGGATGACGTGACGCATGGCCTGCCACGAGGTCATACCTAACGAGCGCGCGGCCTGCATCTGCCCTCTGTCGATGGACTGGATGCCGCCACGGAAGATCTCGGCCAGGAACGCGCTGTAGCCAATACTGAGTGCAAGAATCACGCGCACCGTGAAATCGATCTGGCGCACGCTCATCGTCGCCAGGCTGTCGCCCAGGCCAGGCAGGATACCAGTGTTGCGAAGTACGATGCCGAAGTAGTTGATGATGTTAATAATTCCCGGCGCGCCGGCGAAGACGATGTAGTAGAGCAACACCAGCATCGGCACGCCGCGGATGATCTCCACGTAGAACGTGGTAATCTCCTGGGTCACCCGCCGGCTGGACACCCGCCCCAGGCCCACGATCAGCCCGAGCACGATGGCGATGGTATAGGAAATGAGAGTGACCTTGATCGTGACCCCCACGCCCTTGAGCACCGCATCGAAGATCACTCTGTAGTCGGGGTTCGTTAGAATAATCCATAGAAAAACCACCCCCAGAATAACCGTCGCTATCAGCCAGTACGGCAGCTGCGACGCCGTGGTGGCGTATCGACGGGGACGGGAGGGCTGGGGGAAGAAGGGGCCGATGTCGGGGTTCTGCATGGATTTGTCCTTTTGCGTAGAGTTCGACAGACAGACTTCCGAGGTCACCGAAGACCTCGGAAGTCGCGAGGCGCAGTCGTGAGGCGCACAACGACCTCCGAGGTCTTCTGGGACCTCGGAGGTCTGGCTTTCTAGCGCCATCAAGCATGATGCGTGACCGGACTTGTTTCCGATCACGCATCACCGATCGCTGATTACCGATTACCGATCACCGGTCATTGATCACCGATTACTGATTACTTGGCGCCGGGATCGTACAGGAAGAACCACTTGGTATTCAAATGATCCAGGTAACCGTCCTCCACCATCGTCTTCAGCGCGACATTGAAGGGCGCGACCAGGTCGTTGCCCGGCTTGAAGATAAAGCCAAAGTCCTCGCTGGACAATGGATCGCCAACGACCTTGAGCTTGTCCGGGTTGGCGCCGATGTAGCCCTTGATCGACGAGGCGTCCATCGTTACCATGTCCACATCGCCGTTCAACAGGGCCTGCACAGCCGCGCCAAAAGTGTCGAGCAGCTTGATGCGCGGGTTCGCCTCGTCGCCGCCGAGCATCTCCACCGCTGTGTAGAAGTTGGTCGTTCCGGCCTGGGTCCCGATTAGCAGATCCTCGTCGGCGGCAAAGTCCTCGCCACCGACAAAGCGATCCTCGTCCGCGCGCACCAGCATGAACTGCTGTGCTCTCATGTACGGGTCGGAGAAGTCGACCTGAGCCTTGCGCTCGTCGTTGATCGTGATGCCGTCCATGCCCACGTCGAACTGTCCCTCGCGCACGGCCGAGATCATCGTGTCCCAGGCTGTTGTGCTCCAGTTCACCTGGCAATTCAAGCGACGACAGAGCTCGTTGACTGCATCGTATTCCCAGCCCACGGCCTTGCCGCTCTTGGGCTCGACGAAGTTCAGTGGGGTATAGGCGTTCTCCGTGACCGCGTTCACCGTGCGGCCGCCCAGGTCAGGCAGCGTGTCGTACAGGTCCTCAGCCGTCGGGTTGGTGACGAAGAACCACTTGAGGTTGAGATAGCCCGCGTATCCATCGTCCTTCATCGACTGGAGCGCGGCGTTGAAGGGCGCCACCAGGTCACTGCCCGGCTTGAAGATGAAGCCGAACTCCTCGTTGCCCATCGGCTCGCCCACGGATTTGAGTTTGTCCGGGTTGGCGCCGATATAGCCGCGGGTCGAGGCCGCGTCCATCAGCACCATATCCACGTCGCCGTTGAGCAGAGCCTGCACGGCCGCGCCGAAGGTATCGAACAGCTTGATGCGCGGATTGGCCTCGTCGCCGCCGAGCATATCCACCGCCACATAATAGTTGGTCGTGCCGGCCTGGGTGCCGATCAACAGGTCTTCGGCAGCGGCGAACTGCTCGGAGTCTCAAAGCGCGCCTCATCGCCGCGCACCAACATGAACTGCTGCGAGAGCATGTACGGATCCGAGAAGTCGACCTGCGCCTTGCGCTCGTCGTTGATCGTAATCCCATCCATGCCGATGTCGAACTGCCCCTCGCGCACGGCTGAAATCATCGTGTCCCAGGCCGTCGTGTTCCATTCCACCTGACAATTTAGCCGGCGGCACATCTCGTTGACCGCGTCGTATTCCCAGCCCACGGCCTCGCCAGTCTTCGGATCGACGAAGTTCAGCGGGGTGTAGGCGTTTTCGGTGACAGCGCTCACCGTACGGCCGCCCAGATCGGGCAGCGGGCTTTTACTGACTACGAAGAAGCTGGCCGGTAATTGGTCTGCCTCCGAAGCAGGCGGCGCCTGGGTCTCGGCAGACGCCGCGGTTTCAGCCGGCGCGGGCAAAGGCGCAGGGGTTGGCGCAGTCGCGCATGCCGCAACGGCCAAGCTCAGCACTAACAAGATCGATAGAAAGGCTAGTCGTGTCTTCATGGTGTGTCATCTCCTGAAACAGGGAAGTCGCTTGCACCGCTGATTATACTGCCCTGCGAGCGATTCCCGAAAAATGCAGTTTAATCTTGGCCA
>CAVPXC010000018.1:0-166251 GCA_963709505.1 uncultured Chloroflexia bacterium
GGGCACGGACCATGACGGATGCACGCTGCGCCCGCCCAGCAGGCGGATGACCTCCTGGCCGAACTGGCGCAGGCGGATGCCGCTGCGGGCGACGCTGGGGTTCTTCTGGATCAGGCCGGCGATGTTGCGCTGGAGCGGGTCGCTTTCCATGCCCATCAGCAAGTCGGGGGCGCTCAGGTGGAAGAAGCTCAGCGCGTGGCTCTGCACGAGCTGGCCCCAGTTCATCAGCCGTCGCAGCTTTTCCGCCCGCGGCGGGATGCGCACGCCGAGGATGTCGTCGCCAGCCTTGGCGCTAGCCAGCAGGTGGCTCACCGGGCAGATGCCGCAGATGCGCGCGGTGATGCCAGGCATCTCCCAAAAACTGCGGCCGACGCAGAACTTCTCGAACCCGCGAAACTCCACCACGTGAAAGCGCGCGTCGGTCACCTGACCGTCGTCGCCGAGCTGGATCGTGATCTTGGCGTGGCCCTCGATGCGGGTCACGGGGTCAATGGTGACTGTTCTTGTCATTTTTAATACCTCGATTTTCGGGGAAGTGAGGATCAGGTGTGAGGTGTCGGAGTGCGGAGTGTCAGAAGTGTCAGGTGTCAGGTAGTCAAGTTGCGAGTGTCGAATGTCGAATGCAGCACTCGTCACCTGACACCTGACACTCTGACACTCCGACACTTCCGCACTTCCTCACTATCCAAACTTCCTCATCGATTCTTCCAAGACCACCAATTCGCCGGCCAGCAGCGAGCTGACGGCCTTCCAAATGCGCTCGGGGTCGGGTGGACAGCCTGGAATGAAGGCGTCGACGTCGATCACTTGGTGGAGGGGCAGTACCTTGGGCAGTAAGGCTGGGACGATTTTGTCCGCTTCGCCGCCGCGCGGCACCGCGCCCGGGCCTTCCTGGTAGACTTTGGTCAACAGGTCGTCCACCTGTAGGCGGTTACGTAGGCTGGGCACGTTGCCGGTCACGGCGCAGTCGCCGAAGCTGACGACGATCTTGCTGCGAGCGCGGATCTTCCGTGCCAGTTCGAGGTGATCGACGTTGGCGACCGCGCCCTCGACAAGCGCCACGTCGACGTTCTCGGGGTATTCCTTGACGTCGGCGATGGGGCTGTAGACCAGGTCGGCGACTTCGAAGAGATCAATCAGTCGCTCGTCCAAATCGAGCAGGCTCATGTGACAGCCGGAACATCCTCCAAGCCAGGCGGTTGCCAGGCGGATCTTGCCACTGTGCGCACCGCTCTCTGCCTTCTGCCCTCTGCCTCGCTCTCTGCTCCTCGACTTCTGCCCTCTGACCTCTGATTTCGCTGGCAACGTCGTCATCGGGTCGGCTCCTTTCCACCGTTGCGCATCGTCCACTGTTTCTTCTCGACGGCCATCCAAGATCCACTGCAGGAAGTCGTGGTGCTTCTCCATCTCGCCTGCGGTCGATTCCTTATTGATCAGTGCGCCAGTTGGGCACACCTGGACGCACTTGCCGCAGCTGGTGCAGCTTCGGCTGTCGCCCCAGGGCTGGTTCAGGTCGGTGATCACCCGGCTGTTGACGCCGCGGCCCATCACGTCCCAGGTGTGTGCGCCTTCGACGCTGTCGCAGACCCGCACGCAGCGCGTGCAGAGGATACAGCGGTTGTGGTCGATTGCGTAGCGCTCGTGGCTGGCGTCGATCGGCAGGTCCGGGCTCAGATAGTCGTACCGGACGTGGTCCATGCCGATGGCTGCAGCCTCGTATTGCAGCTCGCAGTGCCCGTTCATGACGCAGACTGCACAGATGTGGTTGCGTTCGGAGAAGAGCAGCTCCAGGATCATGTGTCGATACTTCACCAGCCGCTCGCTGTGCGTGGTGATGACCAGCCCTTCCTGGGCCGGGGTGACGCAGGCGGGAACCAGCCGGTTGCTGCCCTGCACCTCCACCAGGCACAGGCGGCAGCCGCCGCGCGCCTCCAGGCCTTCGAGGTGGCAAAGGGTCGGCAGCTTGATGCCTCGCTCGCGGATCAGCTCGAGCAGCGATTGGCCCTCGCGGCCGCTCACCAGCTCGTCGTTGATGGTCATTGTGATGACTGCCATCGGAACTCCTCCTTACCCTTTGCTTGCCTTGGTCTTGGGCGCCGGCGAGCTTCGCTGTGCCTTGTCTGCTGGGCGCTTCACCGCGGGTTCGACCGGGCCACTGGCGGCTTTGCTTGCCTGGATGCGACGCGGCAGTTCCTCGATCAGCTCCATGACTGGGACCTCGGTGAATTGGCACACACCGGCCGAGCACTTGCGCTGATTGACGTGCTCCTCGTACTCCTCGACGGAAATAGCGCAGGGTGCTGAGGATCGGGTTCGGCGCCGATTGGCCCAAGCCGCACAGGCTGGTCTCCCTGACCATCGTGCAGAGCTCCTGCAAGCGTATCCAGGTCCTCAGGCGTGGCGCTGCCGTTGGTGATGCGCTGCAGGATTCGAAGCATTTGAACGGTGCCCACGCGGCAGGGCACGCACTTGCCGCAGCTCTCGTCAGCACAGAAATCCATGAAGAACTTGGCCACGTCCGGCATGCAGCTGGCATCGTCCATGACGATCAGGCCGCCGGAGCCCATGATGGAGCCAAGCGCTTTCAGGTGTTCGTAGTCCATCGGCGTGTCCAGGTGTTCTGCGGGGATGCAGCCACCGCTGGGGCCGCCGGTCTGTGCGGCCTTGAACTGCCGGTCACCGGGGATTCCACCGCCGATGTCGTAGACAATCTCGCGCAGCGTAATGCCCATCGGCACCTCGATCAGGCCGGTGGTGTTGACCTTGCCTGCCAGCGCGAAGATCTTCGTGCCCTTGCTCTTCTCCGTGCCGGTCCCGGCGTACCACTCGGCGCCGTTTTCGATGATCGGGACGATGCTGCCAAAGGATTCCACGTTGTTGATCAGGGTCGGGTAGCCCCACAGGCCGCTTTGGGCGGGAAAGGGAGGGCGAGGCACCGGCTGGCCGCGGCGGCCCATGATCGACTGCATCAGCGCGGTCTCCTCGCCGCAGACAAAGGCGCCGGCGCCGATGCGGATGTCGATGCGGAAGCTGAAGCTGCTGTCCAGCACGCGGCTGCCCAGCAAACCGCGACGTTCAGCCGCGCGGATCGCCTTCTCCAGCCGTTTGGCCGCCACGGGGTATTCGCCGCGCACGTAGACGAAGCCCTGCTCCGCGCCCACGGCGTAACCAGCAATGGCCATGCCTTCGAGCACACGGTGCGGGTCGGACTCCATCAGCGTGCGGTCCATGTAGGCGCCGGGATCGCCCTCGTCGCCGTTGGCGATGACGTACTTCTTCTCGCTGGGCGCTTTGCGCACCAGGTCCCACTTTAGGCCGACAGGATAACCGGCGCCGCCGCGCCCACGCAGGCCGCTCTTGCTGATCTCGGCGCAGACCTCGTCGGGCTTCATCTCACGCAAGACGTAGGCCAGGGCCGAGTAACCCTCACGTGCGACGTAGTCCTCCAGCCGCTCCGGATCGATCACGCCGCTGTTGGTCAACACAACCTTGGTCTGCTTGGCGAAGAACGGCAGGTCACTCGGCATGATCTTTTCTTTGACCGGCTGGTTGGCAATCGCGTGTTCCTCGACAATGCGACGGGCAGTGTCCGGCGTGACGTTCTCGTAGTACACGTCATCCTGGCCCTGCATCTGCACGGTGACCATTGGGCCGCGGCTGCACGGGCCCATGCAGCCGGTGGACACGACCGCTACCTCGGCGTCGATCTTGTGTGCGGCAATGGTCTCTTCCAAGGCCTGCTGCACAGCCGTGGCGCCCGAAGAGAGGCAGGGTGTGCTGGCGCAGCAAAGCAGCCGGCAGCGGAAGCTCTTCTGCCGGTCCTGCTCGCGCTGGGCCATGGCTTTCAAATCAGCTCGGTTCATAGTCAGTCGACCTCCTCTTCAGCCCGGCCGTCTCTGCCTGACTTGTGGCCGTTGGTCCTGGGACCGCTGGCCAGCGATTTCTTGACCGCGGCGATCGTCGTCTCCGGCGCCTCACGGGCCAGGACCTCGCCGTCCAGCACGATGACCGGCGCCAGGCCGCAGCTGCCGAGGCAGCGGGCAGTCAGGATGCTCAGCTTGCCGTCGGGCGTGGTCTGGCCCGGCTCGATGCTGTATTCGGTTTGGAGGGCGGCCACAATCTCGGCAGCGCGCTTGACGTAACACGCGGTTCCCATGCAGACGATGCAGTTGTGTTCGCCCTGGGGCGTCAGGGAAAAGAAGTGATAGAAGGTGGCGACGCCGAAGACCCAGCTCGGCGGCAGCTTGAGCTGGCGGGCGACGTAGACCAGGAGGTCTTCCTCCAAATAGCCGAAGGCCTCCTGAGCCGTATGCAGCACTTCGATCAGGGCGTCCTGCTGGAAGCGGAAGCGCTTGAGCGTGCGGTCGATCAGGGTAAACCTGGGATCGCCACTCGGATGCTGCGCCTCAGCGGCTGCGGTCGTCCTGGGCATGGGTGGGGCCATAGCGTTCTCCTGTGGTTTCAACACCAAATCGCCAGGCAGAAGTCCTGACGATTTGGCGAAATTGCGGCTGATCGTTGCCTGATTCTCATAGGTTAATAGAAGTACGAGATTTCACAAGATAGAATACCACACAATGACGCGTTGCGACATGATCTATGTCATATTGTGCGAGATGTGTTTTGGGGATAGCACAAAGAAAGGTCCAGTCTTCCGAGACTGGACCTTTCTTTGGGACTGCCTATGTAGTTGTGCCACTGGCTGGAGACATTGAGGAACCGCTACGAGCCTCGATCACCTTGTGACGCAATATACTCAACAGCAGCCTCGGCAATGAAGCCTGACCGCGTCTTGCCGTTTCTCTGAGCGTAGGCATCGACCAGGCGTGAGGATACGCTCCGGTATGGTGACGTTTACGCGCTGTGACTTTCCGGAGATCTTGGTAATATCTACTGCACACTAGTGCCCAAATACCATTGGCAAAGTCAGGATTGTCCTTGTGCAGTTCGACGGTATGTGGCGCTGGGATGGGCTCACTGTCGAGCAACATGCTCTCGATGTGAAGCTCAATGGCTTCGACAACCTGGTCCAAGGCATCGTCCATGGTCTCGCCGGCGCTGAAGCAGCCTGGAAGATCCGGCACCGTCACACCATAGTCACTGTCGGGGTCTTTGTGGATTACAACCGGATATCGCATCGTCTACCTCGGAGGCCAATCCCAGCCGGCCTGACGGAATATGCTGCGCAGCGTGCCCAAGCGGGATGTCCCGCTTGGGATGAGGCACCGTGACTCCGTCCAGCTCTATCCGGGCGTTTGAAGTGATGGTGGCTACCTCGCACTTGTACCAGCATCCATCCATCTCGTTTCAGTCTGGCGATGACTTCACGACTGTCCATGCCTTAAGTATACACACAATACACATACCGTCAATTTCTGTGTTACTCAGTGCTTTGTTAAGCTAGAAGGTCATGCAGTGCCATCCTGAGCGCTCAGGCGATAGGTATGCTCGTGGCCTTTCAACGTCGAGATCCTTCGCCGAGCCTCAGGATGAGCACTCACAATTTTCAACCTAACAGAGCACTCAGTTAATTAGCACGGTCATGGCTGTTTCTGCTCCAGGTTGAGGAAGATGTCACGCAGGAATGCTTGTTGCTGCTGGAGGTGAGGCGCCAACTTGTCAGCATGGGCCGTGAGATCGAAGAAAGCCTCTTGAGCAGCAAGCCAATAATCCTCGCGGGCATTCTCGATGGTGTCCCCGACGCCGTATAGGTCGACAACATCATCAGAAATGAAGTATCGTTCGCCGTCGAAGCGTACACGCACAGGGATGCCGTGGATTTGGTCGTTGATGCCACCTTCAGCCAGCAGCTCCATGATCTGCTGGTATTCGAATGCATTCATTCTAATCAGCAGCTCTCTTCATCGCCTTGCCCACCGCCTCCAGCCGCACCGCCGTCACCTTGAACTCCGGGATCTTGGCCACCGGGTCCATGTACTCGCCGGTGGTGAGCCAGTTGGCGGATTGGTCGGGGAAGTGGAAGGTGGCAAAGACCAGGCCGCGGGAGACGCGGTCGGTCACCCAGGCCTTGGCCTCGACCGCGCCGCGGCGCGAGACGAGACGAACCGGGTCGCCGTCGGCGATGCCCAGCCGCTGAGCGTCCTCCACGCTCACTTCCACCAGCGCCTCCGGGTAGACAGCCAGCAATCCCTGCGCGCGCCGTGTCATCTCGCCGCCGTGCCAATGGTAGAGCACCCGGCCGGTGGTCATGACCATCGGATATTCGTCGTTGGGGCGCTCGCCCGGCGGCACGTGATCGACCGCGGCGAAGCGGCCCAGCCCGCGGGTGAACTTTTCGGTGTGGAGGATGGGCGTCCCAGGATGGTCTTTGCTCGGAACGGGCCACTGCAACACTGCTCCGCTGTCCAGCCGCCGATAAGTGACGCCGGCATAGCTGGGCGTCAGCGCGTTGATCTCGGCCATGACGTCCATGGGCGAGCTGTAGTCCCAGGCCGCAAAGGGCGCATCGTCTCGCGGGGCTGCGACACCCAATGCCAGCAGCCGTCGCGCCAGCTCAGCGGCGATCCACAGGTCGGTCTTGGCCTCGCCGGGCGCATCCACCGCCTTGCGAACTCGCTGGATGCGGCGCTCGGTGTTGGTGAACGTCCCTTCTTTTTCGGCAAAGCTCGCTGCCGGCAGGATCACGTCGGCGTAGTGGCAGGTCTCGGAGAAGAACAGCTCCTGCACGATGATGAACTCGGTCTTTTGCAGCGAGAACTGTACGTGTCGCAGATCGGGATCGCTGACCATGGGGTTTTCGCCCACGATGTACAAGCAGCGCACCTGTCCTTCTTCGGCGGCCTGGATCATCTCGGTGACCGTCAAGCCGGCTTTGCCGGACAGCGGCACGCCCCATGCGGCCTCGAACTTCTCCTGCGTGGCCGGCTGCGTTACCTGTTGGTAACCGGAATAGACGTTGGGGAGCGCGCCCATGTCGCACGCGCCCTGCACGTTGTTCTGTCCCCGCAGCGGGTTGACGCCGCCGCCCGGTTTGCCCATGTTGCCAAGCAGCATCTGCAGGTTCGCACAGCTCATGACGTTGGCGACCCCAACCTTGTGCTGGGTGATACCCATGGCATAGACCAGCGCGCCTGGCCGGTTCTCGGCCATCATGCGCGCCGCCAGCTCGATGTCGGCCGCCGGCACGCCGGTAATCTCGCTGGTGACCTCAGGGGTGTACTTCTCCAGGATCGCCTTCAGCTCCTCGAAGCCCTCGGTACGCTCGGCGATAAAGCTCTCGTCCTGCCAACCCTCGCGCACGATCACGTGCATGATGCCGTTGAGCAAGGCGATGTCGGTGCCGGGCCGGTTGCGCAGAAAGAGATCGGCGTGTTCGGCGATGTCGATGTGCCGCGGGTCGGCCACGATCAGCTTGACCCCGCGTAAACGCTTGGCGCGGCGGATCTTGGTGCCGATGACCGGGTGGTTCTCGCTGGTGTTGCTGCCGATGATAAAGATGCAGCGGCTTTCCTGGGTGAGGTCGCGAATCGAGTTGGTCATCGCGCCGCTGCCGAAGCTTGTCGCCAGACCGGCGACAGTGCTGCTGTGTCAGAGGCGGGCGCAGTGGTCGATGCTGTTCGTCTCCATCAGCTGGCGGGTGAGCTTGGCCAGGAGGAAGTTCTCCTCGTTGGTGCACTTGGCCGAAGCCAGCATGGCAAACGACTCGCCGCCATAGGCTCGCTTTTCCGCTGCCAGCTTGCGAGCTACCGCGTCGAGCGCCGTATCCCAGTCGACTTCGATGAAGGTGTCGGGGGTTGGTAGATTGGTAGATTGGGGGACTGGTTCTGTAGTGACGCGACGGCTTGCCTTTTGGGCCACCCGCCACTCTCCACCCCCCGCGTACGCAGGGGCCACCCTCCACTCTCCACTCTCCTCCCTCCACTCTCCGGTCTCCACTCTCCACTCTCCACCCTCCACCCGTTCCGCCACCCCCTCCAGCCACTTCGCACGCACCAGCGGGCGCTGCAAGCGCTCACGATTGTGGACATAATCGTAACCGTAGCGGCCTTTGACGCACAGCGCCATGCCGTTGACCGGGGCATCGGCCGCGCTGGTGACGCGGATGATCTTGCCGCCGCGCACGTTCAGGTCGAAGTTGCAGCCCACACCGCAGTAGGAACACGTCGTGCGAACTTTTGTCACCTGCCCGGCCCGGCCCTTGGCCACGCTCATCTTGTCGAAGAGCGCGCCCGTGGGGCAGTAGGCGACGCACTGGCCGCAGCTCTCGCAGCGCGCATCGAGCAGAACCTGGTCGGCGCCGGCCACCAGCTTGGTCTCGAAGCCGCGGTAGGCAAAGCTCCACACGTCCCGGTTCTGGATCTCACCGCACGCTCGGATGCAGCGACTGCACAGGATGCACTTGTTGCGGTCGATAAACACAAACGGATTGGGGTCCGGATTGATCGGATACGTGTGGCGTTTACCTGAGTGCTCGGGCCACGGCACGTCGTAATCGTAGACCAGGTCTTGCAGCTCGCAGGCGCCGTTGACCTCGCAGGTCATGCATTCGTTGGGGTGATCGCTCAGCAGCATCTCCAGCACGAATTTGCGCGTAGCAATCGCCTCGGCGCTGTCCGTGTGGACCACCATGCCCTCGACCACCGGGGTGGTGCAGGCCGTTTGCAGGCCTTTGGCCTTCTCCACCGACACCACACACATCCGGCACGCGCCCACAGTGCTCAGGTCGGGGTGATGGCAAAGCGTAGGGATGTGGATCCCGGCGGCGCGGGCGGCGTCAAGGATGGTCGCGCCTTCAGGGGCGGCGATACGATGGTTATCGATCGTGAGAGATACGGGCATGGCGAGCGCCTCTTTGGACCATAACCCCGCGTACGCGGGGTATGGTGATTACTTCAGTGCGAACACCGTTTTTAGAGCTTCGTCTATCTTGCTCAAGTCTTGTGCGGTCAGCTCACCTAGCACTGCTACCATCCGATGAGTGTGATCGACGGGCCGGGTCTGCAGACAGTCGGCGAGAGATCTTTTCGACAGGCCGTTGGTTGGACTGGGTACCAGATCGATGTTGGTCTTGATGCGCCCTTTCTTTTCGTTCCAGGTTGTTATGGGAACGACCTGGATCACCGACAGTCTTTCGTTGAAGACATTATTGGTGACGACGACGCAAGGCCGCGTCTTACCGGTTTCTGATCCCACTGTTGGATCGAGGTTCACCTGGATCACCATACCGCGCGTCAAGGTCGTCATTCGGGCCATCCCTCGATAGCTGCTTCTGTTAGTTCCCGAAGTTCGGCATCACCCTGGTAGATTTCTTCATACAGATCGGCGGAGTCCCGCAAGCTCTGTAGTTCCATCTCTTCTCTAAGTCGCTGCAGAGCGTTGCGAACCATCTCGCTCTTGTCGCGGAATCCATAGGTTTCGTAATGGCTCAGGAACTCGACGAGTGGCGGCGTCAGGCTGATTTTGGCTTGTTGCATGTCTGGCATAGTCTCTGTACCTCGAATTGCGACCTAATTCTAAGGTCTAATTATAGGTACTGATCAAGGGCCGTCAAGTTTGGTCTACGCCGTATCTGTCGATCACGGCACAGGCTGGAGCGATCGGCGAACCCGTCACTCTCATAACCTATCTCTCACAAGACGGCCTTCTGCGGCAACGCAGTCAGTCCCTTGCGGATGTAGATGAACCAGTACACCAGGCCCACCATCACCGCGCCGCCGATGATGTTGCCGATGGTGACGGGCAGTAGGTTGGCGATAAAGAAGTTAGCCCACGTCAGATTGGCGAAGTCGGCGGGAGTCTTGCCGATAGCTGCCCAGAAGTCCGGCGCCGCGGTGGCCTTGACCAGCAGCCCCATCGGGATGAAGTACATGTTGGCCACGCTGTGCTCGAACCCGGCAGCCACGAACGCGCTGATCGGGAAGATGATCGACAGGATCTTGTCGGTGGTGGTGCGGGCGCTGAAGCAAAGCCACACGGCCAGGCACACCAGGGCGTTGCACATGATGCCCAAGGCGATAGCCTGCACGAACCCCAGGCTGCACTTGGTGTTGGCGATGTTGAGGATGTTCAGCCCAACGGCGCCGCTGCTGAACATGTATTGCTTGGTGAAGAGCATGACCACCGCCGTGGCGATCGAGCCGACGAAGTTGCCGGCGTAGACGATGCCCCAGTTGCGCAGCACCAGGCCCATGGACAGCCGGCGATCGGCCCAGGCCATCACGATCAGGTTATTGCCGGTGAACAGCTCGGCCCCGGCTACCACGACCAGGATCAGGCCCAGGCAGAATGCCAGCCCGCCGACGAGCCGGGAGATGCCATAGGTGAGCTGGCCGGCAGCGCCGGTGGTCACGGTCGTGGCAAAAATCGCGCCCAGGGCGATGAAGGCGCCGGCCAGCACGGCCAGGGCAAAGGTGTTGCGCCATCCCATCATGGCCTTTTTGACGCCCACGTTCTCGGCCTTGACCGCCATTTCGGGCGGAATAAAGGCATCGACGCTGAAAGCAGGGGGAGCAAGCGGCGCAGTGTCTGTTTTGTCTGTGTTTGTACTCATAAATGAAGGCACCTCAGGTTGTTATGGCAGCGTCGCTGCCGTGCGGGACGATCCTGGCGGCGAGGTCTCGGATCGTAACGGTTACCTCGGGCTAAGAGCAAGCTTCTGGACTGTCATCCGGCTGCCAACTGTCTGCGGCGACATGTCGGGCAGAAGCCCCAGACTTGTTCGATGTCCTCGACGTGTTTGCGCAGGAAGGTCATCGGTTCAGGGGCAAAGGGCTGGCCACATCCCGGACAGGGCTGCAACGGCACAATCGTATTCCAGGTATGCAGCACACGCTGGCCGTCTACATCTTCTATCCGCACGGCGCCGGTCGGACAAACGGCCGCACACGCTCCACACCCGATGCAGACATCGGACTGGACATGAAAGGGCGTGCCGACCTCACGTTCTGAGCCGCGGCCGATGAAGCCCAGCGCCGCCGCGCCCACCAGGTCTCGACAGACGCGCACGCACAGGCCACACAAGATGCACAACTCGTCAGCCTGTTCGTTGACGGGAAAGCGCGTTGCGGTGACACCCACCTCGGCCGCCAAGGCGCGGATCACCTCCGAACCTGGGCAGCGGGCCAGCAGGAACTCGAGCATCATCTTCCGGTGGGCGGCAGCCTTGGGGCCTTTGGTCTCGACTACCATGCCGTCGACGGCCGGATAGGTACAGGCGGCGATTGTTTGCCGTCGAGGGGCAGTCATTTCTACCAGGCACAGCCGGCAGGCGCCGTACGGGGGCAGGCCCTCCCAGTAGCACAAGGTGGACAACTGCATGCCGGCCTGGCGAATGGCCTGCAACACGGTGCTGTTGTCACGCACGCTTAGGATCTGACTGTCAATGGTCACGGTGAGCATATCATGCCTCCCTCCGGGACGGTTCCCAGTCCGCAGTCATCGGGCACTTGCCAACGGGACAGCGGTGGTCGACGACGTGGGCTTCGTATTCCTCGCGGAAATAGCGCAGGGTGGTGAGGACCGGGTTGGGCGCGGTCTGGCCCAGGCCACACAGCGACCCTCCTTTGACCACTTCCCCGACTTCTTCGAGCAGAGCCAGATCGTCCAGGGTGCCCTGGCCGTGGACGATACGGGTCAGAATTCCATGCAGGTGTTTGGTTCCTTCCCGGCATGCGGTGCACTTGCCACAGGACTCCACCCTTGTGAAGTTCAGAAAATAGCGCGCCACGTCCACCATGCAGGCGCTTTCGTCCAGCACGACCATCCCGCCTGATCCCATGATCGAGCCGGCAGCCTGCATTTGTTCGTACGTGATGGGCATGTCAAACAAGCGCGCCGGCAAACATCCTCCCGATGGTCCGCCCGTCTGCACCGCTTTGATCGCCTTGCCGTCGCCGCCACCCCCACCAATCCCTTCGAGCAGCTCGCGCAAGGTCATCCCGAGAGGAATCTCGACCAGGCCGGTGTTGGCAATCTGACCCACGAGCGAGAATACCACCGTACCGGTATTGTCTGGTTTGCCCAGGGCGTCGTACCAGCTCGCACCGCGGGCCAGGATGACCGGCACCGTCGCCCAGCTTTTCACGTTGTTGATGATCGTCGGTTGGCCCCACAACCCGGCGACGGCGGGATAGGACGGCTTGGAACGCGGCTCGCCTATCCCCCCTTCAATGGAGGTAATCAAAGCCGTCTCTTCACCACAGACAAAAGCGCCGGCGCCTCGCACGACTTTCAACGTAAAGTCAAAGCCAGAACCAAGGATGTTCTCCCCCAGCAGTCCACACGCCTCAGCTTGAGCGATTGCACCTGCCATCCGCTCGACGGCCAACGGGTATTCGTCGCGGATGTAGGCATAGCCTTTGCGGGCGCCGATCGCATAGGCGCCGATGATCATGCCCTCGATCACGCTGTGCGGGTCGCTTTCGAGGACAGTGCGATCCATGTAGGCACCGGGGTCGCCCTCGTCGCCGTTGCAGATGAGGTATTTCGTCTTTCCATGCGCATCATGGGCTACCTGCCACTTGGGTCCGGTGGGGAAACCGCCGCCTCCCCGGCCCCTTAAGCCGGAGCGAGTCACCTCGTCGATCACCTGTTGGGGCGCGAACTCGGCCAAAGCGCGAGCCAGACCGTGGTAGCCGCCCCTGGCAACGTATTCCTCGAGGCTGGTCGGGTCGATAAAGCCACAGTTCCGCAAGATGATCTTGCGCTGGCTGGCGAAAAAGGGCTGCTGGCTGTATGCCGGCACCCTGGCCAGCTCCGGTGAGCGGGCGAAGCGCTCGACCCGATCCTCCACCAGGGCCTCTTCCTCGTCGATGACCGCCCATGCCGAGTCAACCGGAAGTGCGCCATGGGCCAGCTTATCCACCAGGGCACGGGCCAACGGCCGGGTCACACGGGTAAAGAGGACCCGTCCAGCGCCGGGCAGGCGTACATCGACGAGTGGTTCCTGCTGGCAGCATCCAATACAGCCGGTGCTTGTCAGAATCGCATTCAGCCCGCGCTGTTCGATGCGCTGTTGTAGGGTCTCGTAGATGGCGTCGGCGCCGGAAGCCAGACCGCATGTGGCCATGCCAACCGTGATCTTGAGCCGGTCAGGGTATAGGCTGGCCCGTCCCGCCGTGCCCATGGACTTCAGGTCCGCAACCGTTTGGATCCTCATGGTTTTGCTCTTCTGGATGCATTGCGTAGGGGCGGGTCTTGCACCCGCCCGTCCTGGCGTGTGTCAATCGGGTGCGTGTCGATCGGGGGCGGGTGCAAGACCTGCCCCTACGCATTTCGGTATATGTCCAGAATCCTGTTCAAGTCCGCCGGAGTGACGCGACCAAAGGTGTCGTTGTCCACGCGCACCACCGGCGCCAGGGCACATGAGCCAACACAGCGGACCCGTTTCAGGGTGAAGGCCTGGTCATCGGTGGTTTTGTCAGGTGTCAGGCCGAACTCGGTGGCAACGTAGGCCAGCAACTTCGTCGAGCCTTTGACATAACAGGCCGTGCCTTCGCACACCTGCAATCGATGGCGGCCACACGGCTTGAAGCTGAACATGGCGTAGAAGGCTGCCGCGCTATACACCTGGCTGAGCGGCACGCCAAGGTCACTCGCCACCTTTCGTATCTCAGCTTCGGGCAGATAGCCGCAGGCCGCGTTGACATCGTGCAGTGCGGCCAACACAGCACCGCTATCAGGTTGGTGGTATTGTTGTGATGGAAGCATAGTCACCTCGCCTGGCTTTGCACGCCATTCCGACGTTCGTCGAGCAGGGCAAGCAGCTTCTCGACGGCTGCTTTCGGCTCCGAACTCCACATCGTCGGGTTGGACCTGCCAGAGTACTTTGGCAACAGCCTCCGCTGACAGGCTGACCAGGGCGTCGTGAGCTACGGCCGGGGCAGTTGCTTTGGCCGGAACCAGTTCGTTGCCCTGCTTGAGAACAAGCGCTCCGGTTGGGCATGCCGCCACACAGGCCGGCACGTCCCGGCCGGGACATAGATCGCATTTCAGGGCCATGACCCTGCCATCGGGTGCGGGCGCTCGGGCAATGACGCCAAACGGGCATGCCATGACGCACATGCTGCAAGCAATGCAGTCACGCTCGCCGCCCACGTTTGTCACCGCGCCGTTCTCCGATGCACGGTGCATGGCCTGCGGAATACAGGCCGCGATGCACGGCGCCGGATCACAGTGGTGGCAGATCGCCGGCATATTTTGGGAACCATCCACTCCGCTGCGCTGCGGGACCATGTCCCGGAGGGACATGACGCCAGAGGGAGCAGTCGGGATCGTCTCGATGTAAAGGCGAGGATGAGGCGGGGGCAACTCCATCATCGCCGCCAGCAGGCTCTTGCTCCGGGAGTGCTCGACAACGCAGGCCAATTCGCAGAGCTTGCACGCCGTGCACAGTTCCGGGCGAACCACCAACCGTTTTCTGAAAGCTTTACACCTGCCCGCCGGGCAGCGTTTTTCCTCGATGTGGATGCGGTATTCCTCTTCAAAATGCTGCAAGGTCGACAGGACAGGCGAGGGAGCCAATTGACCCAGAGCACACAGCGAGCCGTTCTGCATGTTCTGCGCCAGATAGCGGATTTCGTCCAGGTCCCCTGGTTTCCCGTCGCCCGCCGTGATGCGCTCCAAAATCTCCAACATGCGCGTGCTGCCGATACGACACGGTGGGCACTTGCCACAGCTTTCATCGCAGATGAATTTCATGAAGAACGTGGCGAACTCCACCATGCAGGTGGTTTGGTCCGTCACGATCATGCCACCGGAACCCATCACCGCACCGACTGCCCGCAGCGTATCGAAATCCACCGGGGTGTCCAAATAGACCTCTGGCAGACACCCGCCCAGCGGACCCCCTGTTTGCACTGCCTTGAAGGTCTTGCCATAGGGCATTCCGCCGCCCACATCGTAGATGATCTCGCGCAGCGTGATGCCCATCGGCACCTCGATCAGGCCCGTGCGCTGCACCTGGCCGGTCAAGGCGAAGACCGCCGTGCCAGCGCTGCCCGCTGTACCCAGGTTCTTGAACCACTCGGCGCCCAAGCGCAGGATGCGAGGAACGTAGGCGTAGGTTTTGACGTTGTTGACGTTGCTGGGCTCGCCCCACAGGCCCGAGACAGCCGGATAGGGTGGGCGGGGCCGCGGCTGGCCGCGTTCCCCCATGATCGACGCCATCAGCGCCGTCTCCTCGCCGCAGACAAAGGCGCCTGCGCCCTCTTTGATGAGAATGTCGAAGTCGAACCCGGACCCCAGGATGTCTTTACCCAGCAGGCCCAACTCCCTGGCCTGATCGAGGGCGATGCGCAGGTGCTGGATAGCCAGCGGATACTCGGCCCGGCAGTAGATATATCCCTCCTGCGCGCCGATGGCGTAGCCGGCGATGATCATGCCCTCGACCAGGGAGTGCGGATCGCCCTCCAGCGTAGAACGGTCCATGAACGCGCCCGGGTCGCCCTCGTCGGCGTTGCAGATCACAACCTTGGGCCAACTCTGGGTCTTGCGTGCCAGGCCCCATTTGACGCCCGCCGGGAAGCCGCCGCCGCCTCGGCCCCGCAGCCCGGAGCGGGTTATCTCGTCGATCACCCCCTCAGGTGTCATGCCGGTCAGTGCTTTCTCCAGGGCCACATAGCCATCCAGGGCCAGGTAGTCGTCACTGGATAAAGGATCGATGAGGCCGCAGTTGCTGAGGACGATGCGCATCTGTTTGGATTGGAAGGGGATACGCTCGTGGGTGCCGGGCTGGACGAAGCTCAGCGATTGCAGGGTGTGGCCATCGACGTGCATCGCCGTTAGCACGGTCTCGCCCACGATCACAGCCTGATCAAGCGCGACGCCGTCGAAGTAATGGGCGAAGATCTCCGGCACGTTCTGCCCGATGGCCTGGCCATAGTTGAGTCGCGGGCGGCCCTTTGCCTGCAGCTCCATCATCGGCTCGTAGGAACACATGCCCACGCAGCCCACCTGGCTGATCACCGCCGACAGGCCGCGGCGCTCCAATTCGGCCTCGATGGCCGCCAACGTATCCTGCGCGCCGGCCGCCAGTCCGCAGGTACCCATGCCGACCGTAACGGCCAGGCTGGCGTCCAGCTTCTGTTGCCAGCGCTCCCGAGCCCGTTTACGCGTCTGTGCGAGTTGTTGTGGGGTAGTCATGTCGGGTTCCTCGGGTCTAGCTTGAGGTTCTGTATTTCCTCCCGCACGCGTCGCAGCAACATTTCCTGGCGCAAGCGGCCCATGACGTCGCCATCAAGCACAGCCACCGGCGCCAACGCGCAGGAACCCATACAGTAGACGATCTCCAGGCTCAACTCGCCATCGGTTGTGGTCTCCCCCGGACTGATGCCAAACTCCTCTTCGACGGCAGCCCGCACAATGGGCGCTCCCTTGACGTGACAGGCCGTACCATCGCACAGCTTAAGCATATGCCGGCCATGACGCTCCAGGTAGAACTGGGCATAGAATGTGGCCACGCCATAGACCTTGCTGGTGGACATGCCAAGCCGGTCCGCGATCAGCTCCAGCACTTCTTTCGGCAGATAGCCATAGATCGCCTGAGCGCCCTGCAGGATCGGAATCAGCGCGCCACGCTGGCCGCGGTAATGCTCGAAGACGTCGTTCACGAGGGAAAGATCGACCGTAGGGATGGACGAGGATGGCTGTGCCCCCATGCCGCTCACGCTCATGGCTCTGCCTCCTGCTCCGCCATGGAGCTGGTACACGAGCTGTGATAAAACGCACTATCTGCTACAATCATACCACCGATTGGCTAGGAGTGCAATATCCTATATTGGGTTCGCGGCATTTTTCACATATCTCGCGTTTGTTGCCAGTAGACAATCAAATCCCGTTGTAGGGGCAGGTCTTGCACCTGCCCACGCTGACGCATGGCGACGCGGCAGGTGCAAGACCAGGGCAGTACAAGACCAGGGCAGGTGCAAGACCTGCCCCTACGGTTATGGCAACGGCTCGCCGATGCGTTGCAGCCAATCCAGGTCGCAGCGCAAACAGCGTTTGCATTCCTCCTGGATGGTCGCCTGGTCGAACTCCAACTCGACCTCGTGGAAGTCGTGACGATGGACCCGCTCCTCGGGCGAGAGGATTTTGGCGGTGGGCCGGCGGGCGTCGGCGAAATCGTCCAGGTGGTACAATTGCGGGATGTCGTGTCGTTTGGGGTGATAGTAGACCCCGCCGAGCTCGCCTGTCGTCAACCAGTGATCGACGAGCAGGGCAACTTGATTGCCGTGGGCGACGGCCTGAACCACCGTCGCCGGTCCACTGACCGCATCGCCAGCCGCAAACACGCCCGGAACATCCAATTCGAAGGCTTTGCCGACCTTGAAGCTAGAGCGGCGGTAGAGGGCCAGGGTCTCGTCGTCCACCCAGGTCACCTGGCCGATGGCCGGCACCAGCAGGTCACATTCCATATCGAACTCCGAGCCGGGGATCGGCTCCGCACGCCGCCGGCCGGTCTTGTCGAAATCGCCCAGGCGCTGGCGCTGTAGCCGAACCCCGCTCACGTGCTTGTCGCCCAGCACGGCCATCGGCGTTACGAGGAAGTGGAACTGTACGCCCTCTTCCTCGGCGCCTTTGATCTCCTCCTTGATAGCTGGCATTTGGTCCCGATCGCGACGGTAGACGATGTGAACTTCACCCGCGCCCAGGCGTAAGGCCGAGCGCGCGGCGTCCATGGCCGTGTCGCCGCCGCCTATGACCACGACGCGCTTGCCGGTCAGGTTGGGAAGACGACCCAAGGCGATGTCGCGCAGCATCTGCACGCCGTGATACACCCCAGGCAGATCTTCGCCGTGAACGTCGAGGCGACGGCTGCGGTGCGCGCCCAGAGCCAGCACGATGGCTTTGTAGCCGTCGGCCTGCAGGCTCTTGATCGTGAAGTCGGTACCCAGCTCTACCTCGCAGCGGATGTCCACCCCTGCCCGGCGGATGTGGTCGATCTCGGCGAAGAGCGGCTCGCGCGGCAGCCGGTAGGCCGGGATGCCGTAGGTCATCATCCCGCCGGGCTGGGGCATACGCTCGAATACCGTCAGTTCATAGCCCTGCTGAGCCAGCCTCAGCGCCGTGGTCAGCCCACACGGGCCGGCGCCGACGATCGCCACCTTGACGTGTTTGGGTGGCGCGAGCCGCGGCGGCGTCCATGGCTCGCCGTACTCATGGTCGGCCATAAAGCGCTTGACGTGGCGGATGGCGATGGACTCGTCGACCTGGCCTCGTTTGCAGACGTTCTCGCAGAATGCGGGGCAGACGCGGCCGCAGATCGAGGCGAAGGGATTTGCCTCGCGATGGATGGCCAGCGCCTCGGCATGGCGGTCCTGGGCCACCAGCGCCAGATAGGCGGGCACGTCGACCCCGGCCGGGCAGGCGCTGACGCAAGGCGCTCGCACCAGCTTCTGGCAGCTGGCTGCCGGGCACCGCCCTTCGGTGATGTGGGCCCAGAACTCCTCCTCGAAGTGGCGCAGCGCAGAGAGCACGGGTGACGGCGCCAACTGGCCCAGCGCGCACAGCGAGCCCTTCTGCATGCCCTCGGCCAGGTCGATAGAGGGCGTCGATGTCCTCCGGCTGGCCCTTTCCGGCCGTGATGCGCTGCAAGATCTCCAGCATGCGGGTGCTGCCGATACGGCACGGCGGGCACTTGCCGCAGCTCTCGTCGCAGACGAACTGCATGAAATAGGTGGCGAACTCCACCATGCAGGTCGTTTCGTCGGCGACGATCATGCCGCCCGAGCCCATCACCGCGCCCGCCGCGCGCAGCGAGTCGAAGTCGACCGGTGTGTCGAGATACTCCTCCGGCAGGCAGCCGCCAAGCGGTCCGCCGGTCTGCACCGCCTTGAAGCGCTTGCCCGCCGGTACGCCGCCACCCACCTCGTAGATGATGTCGCGCAGGGTGATGCCCATCGGCACCTCGACCAGGCCCGTGCGCTCCACCTGGCCCGTCAGCGCAAACACAGCGGTGCCAGGGCTGCCCTCGGTGCCCAGGCTCTTAAACCAGCCGGCGCCCATGCGGAGGATGCGGGGCGTGTAGGCGTAGGTCTTGACGTTGTTGACGTTGCTGGGCAAGCCCCACAGGCCGGCCACGGCGGGATAGGGCGGCCGCGGCCAGGGTTGGCCGCGTTCGCCCATGATCGAGGCCATCAGCGCCGTCTCTTCGCCGCAGACGAAGGCGCCGGCCCCCTCCTTGATGACGATGTCAAAGCTGAATCCGGAGCCCAGGATGTTTTCGCCGAGCAGCGATAGGTCGCGCGCCTGATCCAGGGCAATACGCAGCCGTTTGATCGCCAGTGGATACTCGGCTCGGCAATAGACGTAACCCTGCTGCGCGCCGATCGCATAGCCGGCGATGATCATGCCTTCGATGAGCGAGTGCGGGTCACCTTCTAGCGTGGATCGGTCCATAAACGCGCCCGGGTCGCCCTCGTCGGCATTGCAGATCACAACCTTGGGCCAACGCTGGGTCTTTCGAGCCAGGCCCCATTTGACGCCGGCCGAAAAGCCGCCGCCGCCACGTCCTCGCAGGCCTGACTTGGTCATCTCCTCGATCACCGCCTCAGGGGTTAAGCTGCTCAGCACCTTCACCAAGGCGACGTAGCCATCTTGGGCAAGGTAGTCGTCGATGCTCTCGGGGTCGATCAGCCCGCAGTTGCTGAGGACGATGCGCAGCTGTTTTTGCTGGAAGGCGATGTGCTGCTGCGTTTCTGGCACGACGAAACTCAGCGAGTGCAGGGCATGGCCGTCGCTCGTTGCAGTGGTGGCAATCACCTCGCCCACGACGACCGCTTGTTGGAGCGGTGCATCGTCGAAGTAGGCCGCGAAGATCTCCGGCACAGTGTTCTCGGTCGCCTGGCCGTAGTTGATTCGTGGACGGCCCTTTGCCTGTAGCTCGATCATCGGCTCGTAGGAACACATGCCAACGCAGCCTACCTGGCTGATCGCGGCCTCCAGCCCGCGTCTGCTTAACTCGGCTTGGATGACGCTCATCGTTTCCCGGGCGCCGGCCGCCAGGCCGCACGTTCCCGTCCCGACGGTGATCCGTAGACCGGTATCGTTCATCCGTTGCCAGGCTTCTCTGGCCTGTTCTTGTCTTTTTTCGAGCCGCTTTGTCGCCAATCCTGTCATTTGGAGTGCCTCTTACTTATTGACTTGGCTGACCGTTCGGGCCGGTCCTTTGTCAGAGTGCTCCGATCGTTTCTAGCATATCACGATTTCTCTGCTTATCCATGATAGATGTCATATCGCGCAAAATTTCACTTTCATCGAAACAGCAAATACACCCAACACACGCAAAGAGATTGCGTTTCTTCCCAGCGTATGGTATCATCCTTGGG
The DNA here is from genome assembly GCA_963709505.1 of uncultured Chloroflexia bacterium. Classification (GTDB taxonomy): domain Bacteria; phylum Chloroflexota; class Anaerolineae; order JAAEKA01; family JAAEKA01; genus CAVPXC01. The sequence continues at coordinate 20,286 of CAVPXC010000018.1, forward strand.
TCATGTGTCCATCCCCAGTCCCTGAAGGTTATGTACGCGGCCCGGTTTTCTTCGACGGAGGCGCTGACCACAGCGTATACAACGAAGTTGCGCGCGGTGCGTTCTGGAATCTGGCTGGTGGCTATGGCGCGCGCATCGCCGTGTTGACAGCCAACGAGGACGCCTCCGACGCCGACTATGGCTACGCGGCGGCGTTCCAGGCCCTTGAGGCGGCGCGGGTTCAGCTCGTGGTCGTGCGCGATCGAGCTAGCGGGAGCGATCGCAGTCTCTTGCAGGCCATCGAGCAAAGCACAGCTGTGTTTCTGTCCGGCGGCCACCCGTTGCGCTGGTCTACTCGCATCGGCGGCACGCCGCTGGCGACCGCGATCCGGCGGGCTAACGCCTGCGGCAAGGCCGTGGGCGCCGTGGGCGGATCAGCAGCCTTCCTGGGAAACCATATGCTGATCTATCGGGAGGGCGAAACTATTCCGTGTATGGCCCCTGGGCTGGGTTTGAGTAATCGCATCCTGATCGCTGGTCACTTTGTGCCGCAGCAGCATGGGCAGCTCCTGGCCCAGGCAATTGCAAGCAACCCGTATGTATTGGGAATTGGCCTCCCCGACCGGGCGGCTTGCATCCGTCGCGCTGACGGCGTGTTGGAGGTCATGGGCCTCGCCAGCATCACGCTGGTCGACGGCGCGGGCATCACCTCCAGCAATGTGTTCGACTGGACACCCGGTAAGCCGTTTGTGGCAGAGGGCTTACGCACCCTCGAGCTGGCGCCCGATTATCGCTACGACCTGGAGAACCATCAGATCTTGCTGCCCGAGCTGCTGCTGCCGATGCCAAACCGCAGCTCGCTGTAACAAAAACCATTCGGGTTTCTCGCAAGGCCAATTTGAGAAAGGTGTCAAGCCGGCGGGTGCGCGGGGTCCCTTCGGCAACCGTCAACAAAACCCTGCGCAGAGCTCTGGTCCCGCGCCTCCGCCAGTCCGCGGTTCTCAGGTTAGGAGCCTCCTATGTTAACCACCGCCGCAAACGTCGCATCGCTCTTCCTGATCATGCATATGGCTGTCATCATCGTCCTGGTGCTGGTCTTGGGCGCCGGGACACTCAAGGCCATGCTGGTCTTAAACAGCAAGCTGAGGATCTATATGCCGCAGTTTCAGGGCTACGCGCGACAGCTTTCCAGGACCACCGAGAGTATCAGCCAGCGTGTGGCCTCACCGTTTCTTAACTTCGAATCGAAGCAAGCGCGCCGCGCAGCCATGCGTTCGAGGGCGACGCGCCCCGCCAGTCGCTTGGCTAGCCGCGCGGGCCTAATCAACGATCAAACATCGGAGGAATAAATCATGACTGTTACCAAGAATGCCCCTGTTCGAACGGGACTCCTCGTCGGTACTCTGACGGGTGCCTTGCTGGGCGCCCTCATCAGCTGGATCTTCGTGTCGGCCGCCGGAAAGGACAGGGAAACCGAGCCGCCGAGCGTCATGGCTTACTTTCAACTGATCATCGCCATCATCTTCTTGGCTAAGCAGGCGGGCGATCTGGTTGTTGGGCGTAGCAAGAAGGCCTAGTCGGAGTGGCAGGGGGCAAGTGGCAAGTGGCAGGTTGCAAGTGAAAGAAGTCTTGCCACCCGCAACTTGCTCCCTGCCCCCTGCCACCCGCAACTTGCCCCCTGCCCCTTGCCACTCTTCGGGGGATCCCGCTCCAATCCCGCATCGAACTTGTGAAAATCGTCTTTTGCATCTATAATGATGACCATCACAAATTCGGTTGTCATCGATTTCGAAATCTTCCAGGAGGGCGGAAGTGAGCATGAGCAATGAAGCTATCCGTTTCGTAGCGGTCATCGGCGCCGGTCCGGCAGGCCTGTACGCAGCGCAAACACTCGCAGAGGCCGGCGTGCGCGTCGCGCTGTTCAACCGCGATATCAAGCCGGGCGGCCTGGCCGAATACGGCATCTATCACGATAAGCAGAAGATGAAGGATGGGCTGCGCAGACAGTTTCGCGAGATACTTGCTAATCCCGCTATCGACTACTATGGCAATGTCGTGGTGGGCCAGCACGGCGATCTGACCCTCGACGACCTGCGGCGCATGGGAGTTGAGGCCATCCTGGTTACGGTTGGCGCTCAGGGTACCAAGTGGCTTGGGTTGCCAGGCGAAGACCTGCTTGGCGTCTATCACGCCAAGGACATCGTCTACCACTACAACCAGCTTCCCCCGTACAGCGAGCAGCCGTTCCACATCGGCCGCCGCGTGGCCCTGGTCGGCGCGGGAAACGTCATGATGGATGTCGCGCATTGGCTGATTCGAGACGTCAAGGTCGACGAGGTCATTGCCGTCGTCCGCCGCGGCCCGGCGGAGGTCAAGTTCAGCAAGAAGGAAATGCTACCGGTCATCTGTCACGTCGATCGGCAGGCGCTGAACCAGGAGATCGAGCGCGTGGCGCCGGTCATGCTGAATATTGGGCAGGATCCGGTCGCAGCCAAGGCCTTCATCCTCGCAGCAGGCGACAAAGGCATCGAGCCTACCTCGCAGACCGTTTTTCGCTTCGACTTTCTGGCCTCGCCGTGCAGCATCGAAGGCGACGCGCAAGGCACCGTCTGCGCGCTGGAGGTGGAGGATACCACCCTGGTGCCCGCTAACGGCGACACTAAGGCCAAGAGCCTGGGCACCAAGCGCCTTGTCGAGGTGGATACCGTCGTCTTCTGCATCGGCGACCGGGTGGACTCTGACTTTGGCCTGCCGGTCGAGTGGAACGAGTATGTCAAGAGTCCCACGCCGCGCTTTCCGGTCGAAGGCCTGTCGTACGAGGTTTTTGATCCGGCCACCAGCCAGCCCATCGGCGATGTTTTCGTCGCCGGTTGGGCACGTAAGGCCAGCGACGGTTTGGTGGGAGTGGCTCGCAAAGACGGCACTCAGGGCGCGAAGGCGGTGGAGCAATTCCTGGCTACCCAGCCGCCGTTGACCGAGGCCGAACTGGCCGACCGCCAGGCCGCGCTGGTCCAACGTCTGCAGCAGCTCGGCAAAGCGGTGGTGAGCAAGGCTGATTGGCAGCGTCTCGAGAAAGCCGAGCAGGCTGAGGCTTCAAAGCAAGGCATGGAAGCTTTCAAATATGGCACCAATAGCGAAATGCTGACGGCCATGGGATTGTAGGCCGTCGCATCTTTCGGTCTATTCTTTTTGCCTTTGCCCGGCCGCTGAAGCTGGCCGGAAGGCCAGTAAGAAACGAGGACACCTATGACTTACGACGATATCGTCATTCTCGGTGGGGCGCGTACCCCGTTCGGCAAATTTGGCGGCTCCCTCAAGGATGTGACCGCCACGGAACTTGGCGTGGCTGCGGCAAAGGGCGCGCTGGAGGCCAGCGGCGTCCAGCCCGACCTCGTCGAACACGTCGTCTTTGGCAACGTGATCCAGTCGAGCCGCGATGCGGCCTACCTGGGCCGGCACGTGGCGCTATGGGCCGGCATGCCGATAACAGTGCCTGGCCTGACGCTCAACCGGCTGTGCGGCTCAGGCTTCGAAGCCGTCGTGCAGGCCGCGCGTATGATCCGCTGCGAAGAGGCGGATATTGTGATGGCCGGCGGCTCGGAGAACATGAGCCAGGCGCCGTTGGTGGCGCGCACTGCGCGCTGGGGTGTCGGCCTGGGCGAGGGCTTGACCCTCGAGGACTCGCTGTGGCAGGGACTGACCGACAGCTACTGCAATCTACCCATGGCTATCACGGCCGAGAACGTGGCCAAGAAGTACAATGTCACGCGCCTGGAGCAGGACGAGCTGGCGTTGGCCAGCCAACAGCGGGCCACCGCCGCCTGGAAGGAAGGCCGGCTGGCCGAAGAGGTCGTGGCCGTCCAAGGAAAGGACGCGCGCGGCAAGCCGGTCAACCTGGTCATGGACGAGCATTATCGTCCCGAAACTACCATCGAGGGTCTCGCAAAACTGCCGGCGCGCTTCATCCCAAAGGATGGCACGGTGACGGCAGGCAACGCCAGCGGCATCGTCGACGGCGCGGCAGCGCTGGTCGTTGCATCTGCCAAGAAGGCCGCCGAGCTTGGCCTCAAGCCGCTGGCGCGGTTGGTGAGCTGGGGCATCGCCGGTGTTGAGCCCGAGCTCATGGGCTTCGGCCCTGCGCCGGCCATCCGCCTGGCCTTGCAGCGGGCCGGCCTGACCATGAACGACATCGGCTTGTTCGAGATCAACGAGGCCTTTGCCGCGCAGTGTCTGGCCGTGGCGAAGGACCTGGACATGAATCTCAACACCCTCAACGTCAACGGCGGCGCCATCGCCATCGGCCACCCGTTGGGCGCCACCGGCGCCCGTCTGGTGCTGACGTTGATCAAAGAAATGCAGCGCCGCAACGTGCGCTACGGCAGCGCGTCGATGTGTATCGGCGGTGGTATGGGGTCGGCGGGTATCTTTGAGTTGATTAACTGAAAGTAAGATAGTGCGGTAGTGAGATAGTGAGATAGTGCGGAAGTGAGCGTGACGCGCTCAGCACTACCTCACTACCTCACTATCTCACTACCGCACTATCGCACTTCTACACCTCCGCACCCGTTCCTGCGCAACCATGTGCAGGAACGGGTGTTTTGTTTAGGGAAATCAACCACTGAAGGAGTGACCATGACAAACGAGCATGATCTGACCGGCCGCTGGGCATTGATCCTCGGCGCATCGAGCGGCTTTGGCCGGGCGACTTCCCTGGAGCTGGCCCGCCGCGGTATGAACATCTTTGGCGTCCACCTGGACCTTAAGGCGACCCTCCCGTTGGCCAAGCAGGTTGTGGCCGACATTGAGGCCATGGGCAGGCAGGCTGTCTTTTTCAACACCAATGCTGCTGACACTGAGAAACGCGGCAAGGTGCTGGACAAGATACAAGAGAAGCTGGTGGCCGACGGCGGCCCGCAGGTGATCCACCTGATGATGCATTCCCTGGCTTTCGGCACCCTGCTGCCCTTCATCGGAGATGCAGCCGACGAGACGATCTCCGAAGCACAGATGGACATGACCCTCAACGTCATGGCGCACAGCCTGGTCTACTGGACGCAGGATCTGATGCGGCGGCGCTTGCTGACGCGCGGCAGCCGTATCTTCTCGATGACCAGCTCCGGCTCGCATCGCATTTTTGCTCGCTATGGCGCTGTATCTGCGGCCAAGGCATCGCTGGAGTCCCACACGCGCCAGTTGGCCTACGAGCTGGGCCCGGCAGGCATCCTGGTGAACTGCATCCAGGCCGGCGTTACTGACACCCCGGCGCTCCGCAGGATCCCCGGCCACGAGCGGCTATTGGACTTCGCCATCAACTTCAATCCCAGTGGCCGCATCACCACCGAGCCAGACGTGGCCGTCACCATCGCCGCTCTGGCCGACCCGCGCATCGAATGGTTGTCCAGCTCAGTGATCGTCGTCGACGGCGGCGAGGACAACGTCGGAGCCTGAGCTACTATTGCGCAGCGGTTGTACCAAAGAAAGGACCTTTCTCGGAAGAAAGGTCCTTTCTAGTTACCAGCCGTCACCCTAAGGCTTTCTATGACCACAGGAAGGGTCTCGAACCGCAGGGCCTCCAAGGCCGCAAACGGCTGAATGGCGAAGAAGGACCCCGGTTGTCTTCAGTTTTTGTACACCATGCTTCGTAAGGTATAATACATGCACCTGCAAATCTTTGCAGATGCATGCGGCATTGCTTTATGCAGGATGCCGGTGGCTGGGCAGGCATACAGGCTTCTTGGGCGCCGGGTGTCTGCCCAGCATACCATTTGGACGAGGTGACTCATGTCGTGCCACAACGATGCGCTGGACCAACTGCGCGAGGCAGGGTTTCGGCTCACTCCCCAGCGAGCCATGGTGCTGGACGTTATCTACCACAACAACGGGCACCTGACCGCCGACGAAGTATTCGAGCGGGTGCGCTTGCAGTCTCCCTATGTCGATCTCTCCACAATCTATCGCACGCTGGTCTTTTTGAAGCAGAACGGCCTGATCGGCGAGCTGCGACTGGAGGAGGGGCCGGCACGTTTTGAGGCCGTGCGCTTGGGCCAGGAGCATCATCACGCTGTGTGCAGCGAGTGCGACCGCATGATCGAGATCGATCCGGCGGATTTGAAGGTGTTGGAGTCGATCCTGCGACAGAGATACGGCTTCGAGATAAATCTGGTGCACCTGACCCTGAGCGGGCTGTGTGCGGAATGTGCAGCCAGTTTGGCACGACGATTGGGCGGTGTCACCTACCCGACACCCGCCTAAGAGATCATGCAGCGAGTCCAACAGGAGGACACACGATGTTGTACAGTATACTACGCTCGCCCGTTGCCAGCCCGGAGCCTTTGCATATTCCGGATGGCTTTCTTTCGGTTCCCGTGGCGATCTTGGCATGGCTCGTCACAATCGTCTTCATCGTCATCGCCGTCCGTCGTGCCAGCCGCGAGTTCGATGAGCGGATGGTGCCGTTGATGGGCATCCTGGCGGCCTTTATCTTTGCTGCCCAGGCCTTCAACTTTCCTGTGGCCGGCGGCACGTCCGGACACTTCCTGGGTGGTGCGCTGGCCGCCATTTTGCTGGGGCCTTGGCCGGCCTTGCTCGTGATGACGGCGGTGATCGGCTTGCAGGGGCTCATTTTTCAGGATGGCGGCCTGCTGGCGATGGGGGCCAACATCTTTGTGATGGGCATTGCTACCGTTTGGACCGGCTATTTTGTCTACCAGGGCTTGCAGCGTTTCAACCGTTTCGTGGGCGCCTTTGTTGCGGGCTGGGTGAGCGTAGTCGTGGCTGCTGTGATAACTGCCTTCTTGCTCGCACTGAGCGGTACGGCTGCTCTGGGCGTCGTGCTTACAGCGATGGCCGGCGTGCATGTTTTCATCGGCATTGGCGAAGGCTTGATTACGGCTGCTGCCGTGGCGCTGGTCCGGGCCGCACTGCCTGGCATGTTTGGCCAACAGGTCACCGGGCGGAAGACCGATAGCAGCACAGTCATCGCCGGCGGTGTCATCGTGGCTCTTGTCGTGGGTATCATGGCGGTGTTCTTCGCGTCGCCGCAGCCCGACGGCCTGGAGCGCGTTGCCGAGGACAAGGGCTTCCTGGATGCCGCTCAAGGCCCAGCGTTCAATGTCCTTCCTGACTACGTCGTTCCAGGTATCCCCAACGAGACCCTGGCGGCCCTTATCGCAGTTGTCCTTGGCACCCTTCTCTTGTTTGCCGTGGGCTATGGAATCGCTCGCCTTCTGCGCCGTCGCAGCCAGCGTCTAATCGAGGCGCCGGTTGTCGCGGGAACGCAAGAGTAGATACAGGTTGCAAGTGGCCACTTGCAACCTGCAGCTCCGCCCCTATGCACATCAACGCCCTCGATCAATACCACGACGCTGCTAGCCCGGTCCACCGGCTCGATCCCCGCGTCAAGCTCCTCGGGGCCATTGGATTCATCCTGGCCTGTGCGTTAACACCGGATGGCGCCTGGTTAGCTTTCCTTGCGCTCCTCGTTTTGTGGTTCGCAGTGGTGCTGCTCTCCGACGTGCCTTCCCTGTTGCTGCTGAAGCGCGGGCTGGTGGCGTTACCCTTTGCGCTCGCAGCCGTGACGGTTCTGTTCACTCTGCCGGGCGAGGCGTTGCTGACGCTGCACATTCCTGTCGTCAACTGGCAACTCACCATCACTGACAACGGTGCGATACGATTCGCGACCATCTTGCTCAAGAGCTGGCTTTCGGTGTTGATGGCTATGGTGCTGGTAGCTACAACCACCTTTCCGGACATGATGCGCGCGATGCGGGGCATCGGCGTACCCACGGTGCTGGTGGGGGTGATCTCGTTTATGTACCGCTACATCTTCGTCCTGGCCGACGAAGTGCAGCGTCTCATGCGCGCCCGCGAGGCCCGCAGCGCGATTGGACCGTCTGGCCACAAGAGCGGTGGGAACGTCGTCTGGCGCGCCAAGATCGTCGGCAGCATGATCGGCAGCCTCTTCGTGCGCTCGCTGGCGCGCAGCGAGCGGGTCTTCCAGGCCATGGCCAGTCGCGGATACACGGGCGAGCTGCTCTGGCTGGATAAGCCCCGGCTGCGTACGTCCGACATCCTCGTGGGCAGCGTGTTTGGCGTCATTCTGATCCTGATTGTGCTTTGGGCAAGGTTAGTGAGATAGTGCGGTAGTGCGGTAGTGAGATCGTAGGGAAGTGGTCCCGCACTATCTCACTGCCGCACTATCTCACTACCGCACTATCTCACTATCTCACTATGACCGCAATAAACGAAACCGACCAAGAACCCGTCCTTCACGTCCACGAGCTTCGCTTCAGCTATCCCGACGGCCGGGAGGCTCTGAGCGGCGTGACCATGCACGTTGATCCGGGCGAAAAAGTGGCCCTGGTCGGCCCCAACGGCGCGGGTAAGTCTACCTTGATGCTTCACTTCAACGGCATCCTCAAGCCGACCGCCGGCAGGATTCGCGTCGATGGCATGGATGTCATCAAGGAAAATCTGGGCACGATCCGCGCACGGGTTGGCCTGGTGTTCCAGAACCCTGACGATCAACTTTTTTCCACGACGGTCTACGAGGATGTGGCTTTTGGCCCTCTCCATATGGGCTATCCAGAGGCCGAGGTGCGCCGCCGCGTCCAGGGTGCCCTGGAAACCGTTGGTATCGCAAGCTTCGCGCCGCGTATGCCGCATCACCTGAGCGTTGGCGAGCGCAAGCGGGTGGCCGTGGCCACCGTTCTGGCGATGGATCCTAGCATCCTCGTGTTGGACGAGCCGACGGCCGGCCTCGATCCACGCGGCCGGCGCAGCCTTATCAACCTGCTGCGTGACTTGGACGCCACGATGCTCGTAAGCACGCACGACATGCAGTTGGTGGCCGAGCTGTTCGAGCGCACGATCGTGTTGGATGGTGGGATCGTCGTCGCGGATGGGCCTACGCGGGAGATCATGTCGGACGCGGTGTTTCTCGAGGCACATGGTTTGGAAGCACCCTAACCCTTTCTGGGGGTTGTTTTTTGGCAACCGTTCACCCGTCATTCCTGCTCCCGAAGGGGAAAGGAATGACGGGTGAACGGTTACGTCTTTTTTCTGCTTGCGTCGCTTTGGGGACTGTGCTAGAATCCGGTTGACGGCGCTGAGCGCGTACCGGCGCTTTCGCCGCATCTTCGGGCGCCTTTAGGGAGATCGCTGTGGAGATCGAAGCCAAATTCACAGTGCTTGACCTCCAAACCTTCAAACAGTTGGCGGAGGTGGATGAACTGGCCGGCCTGCGTCTGGGCAAAGCACGGGTCAAGCATGTGCGCGACTGTTATTTGGATACGGCCCAACGCGCCTTCTTGCTCGCCGGCTACACCTGCCGGCTCCGGACGGTTGGCGAGGCTCGTATTGTGACACTCAAGTCGTTCGCTGTTGCCACCGGCGCCTTGCATCAACGCCAGGAGTTGGAAGTTCAACTGCCGGCGGCGACACCGGGATCGGATGGCCAGCACGTCGACCTTTGGCCCGACAGTGAAGCGACCTCCTTTGCGCGGGGGGTGAGCGGTGGCCAGCCGCTTGGGCTGCTCGTCGAGCTGCGGCAGGAACGGCACGTTCGGTTGGCGACCCGGCTCGATGAGGACCAGGCAGTTGCCGAGGTGAGCATCGATCTGGTTCGCTTTGGTGACGACGCCACCGTTCCAACCTACGAGCTCGAAGTAGAGCTCTTGCCAGGTGGACAGGTAGTCGATTTGGAACCCGTGATCGCGGAGCTGATCGAGCGATGGGCAGTGCTCCCCCAGGCGACTTCCAAGTTCGAGCGAGGCCTGGCTCTGTGCTGCCCGGAGCTGACATCGGCGCTGGCAGAGAACAGGACCCAGACGAGGAGCTCTGAATGATCCAATATCTAGCCACTGGATCCCACCACTCGACGGAAGCTGCGACTGAGCCACTCACCAACGCGCCGCAAGACAGCAAGAAGCCCGTTGGAGCTGTTCGGGCCGGAATTGTGGCTCACGAACCGATGGCTGAGGCGGTGCGCAAGATTCTGCGCAGCCAGTATCAGGTAATGATCGGCAGCGAAGCGGGCAGTCGCAAGGGTAAGGACATCGATGCGGTGCACGATATGCGAGTTGCCACGCGTCGCATGCGGGCCGCTTTTCGTCTTTTCGGCTCTTACTTCCGGCCCGCGGCCATTGCCGGTTTTCAGAAGGATCTGCGCAGAATCGGCCGGGCTCTGGGTACAGTGCGCGACCTGGATGTTTTCAATCGAGAGGCGAAGGTTTACCTCGATACTTTGCCTGAGGATCGCAAGGATGGGCTCGAGCCGCTCTTCAGCCAGTGGGAAAGCGAGCGCCGGCAGGCCCGCAAGACGCTTATTGCATTTCTTGATAGCAAGCGCTATCGGCGCTTTGCCACTGACTTTTCGGTGTTCCTCACCACAGAAGGCGCGGGCGTGGCGCCTGTCCCACCGGGCTCGGTGACACGCCAACAAGTCCGTCACCTGCTAAGCAGCAGTCTCTGGCAGCTCTACGAAACGGTACGGGCCTACGAAGTGGTGATTCCCGGCGCTCCGCCGGCCACACATCATGCTTTACGGATCGACTGCAAGTTCTTGCGTTACGGTCTGGAGTTCTTCGAGGAAGTGCTGGGCCCTGGCACGTCTGCGCTGATCGTCGATGTGATCGGGATTCAGAACCATTTGGGCGACCTGCAGGATGCCGAGGTGGCCAGCCGGCTCTTGGCCGATTTCCTGGCGCAGTGGTACGACGGAGCTGCCAGTGATCCCACCCAAGACATCGGCGCGGTCGACGGTGTCGTCGAATACCTGAACTACCGCCGGTTCGAAGCACGGCAGTTGATCGCCACATTCCCCGGCGCTTGGCCCCGCATCAATAGCCCGGAATTCAGGAGACGGTTGGCAGAGGCGCTGTTAGTGCTCTGATCACGAGCTTGAAAACCATTGCTCGGGCACGGTCGGAGACCGGCCCGAGCAATGGTTCTTGGTCGGAGACCGGCCCGAGCAACGATTTTTCTGGGGGTCAGTTGTCCCCAAGGTCCATGACGATCATGCTAAGCAGCCCCTCATATTCCTCTCGACAGTCGGGGCAGACCCGCAGGTGCCTGTGTATCAGGGGGTGATACGCCACGGTGTCTCTACCAGCAGCCTGCATCTCGGTGAACTCGTCAAGCAGCGCAAACACTTCGCTGCAGCCCAGCGCGCCCTCTTCGGTGCTAGCTGGCATTGCCAAAATTAGGACGATCAGGGGCGGGGTGTTTGTTGTTTGCGTGGCGTGCATTGCGTTCGTCTCTTGGACATTGGATGTGTTCAGCCGCCTGGCTCTTACTTGCTAAACGAGTCAAGCAACTCGTCAACGTCATAGCCGCGTGCGGCCAGTCGTTCTCTGAGCCGTTTGCGTGCATCGTGCAGCAGTTTGTACAGGGCGTTTGGGTTGGTGTCCAACTGCTCTGCCACCACCTCAGGGGGAACTCCCTGGATGGTCAAGGCGATCAGGGCTGCGCGCTGTCGCGGCGTGAGCTCCTCGTTGATCGCCGCCGCGACTGCCTGCAGAGCCTCCGATTGCACGGCTGAGGTGTCCGGCGAACCTGGGCCACTGCCCTGGATCAGAAAGGCCGGCGTGAACTCGGCGTCGCCCATCAGTGCATCCAAAGAAAAATCGCGCCAGCGGGCGCGACGTAGCTCGGCTAGCGCGGCATTGACTGCGATTTTACTGGCCCAGGTGGTGAACTTGCTGCGGCCGGCGAACTGGTTCAGGTTGGCGCGAATTGCAGCAACGCCTCCTGCACGAAGTCGTCAGCCATCGCCTCGATTTCCTGGTCCTCCAGCCCGTCCAGGTCGCTGCGGCTTCGGAGGTAGAAAAAGAGGCGCTGTTTCAGCCAGCGCCGCAGGTCGTCCAGGGCATCTGCACTCGATCTCCGGCGGCCCGGCCAGGTCGGCCAGCCATTGCTCGTTGCTTCGTCCGGTCATCGTGGTCTAGCCCGCACAAGACTTCCGAGGTCTTCTGAGACCTCGGAAGTCGGGACAAATCTCGCGACCTCCGCGGTCTTCCGAGACCTCGGAGGTCTGTTCAAACGGAACTTGCTTACTCCGGCACCATCGTAACATCCAGCTCGTAGGGCGAGGTCGCGTCTTCGGGGACGGTGAAGGCTTGTTCGGCCACCGGCCGGTAGCCGTCGGCCAGCACGATCACCGGGTAGGTCTCACCCGGCATGACCAGTTCGGAAAGCTGGAACCAGCCGTCGGCATCGGTGATACCGGTTGAGAAAACCTGGTCTTGATCCTGCGTGTCCGCCCATTCGTCGATGTCGGTGCCGGGGTAGAGGAAGATCACCACGGCCTCCTCGATCGGCCGGCTTTTGCGATTGGCGTCCACCACCGTGCCGGTCGCTATCACCCCTTCGTCGGCCGCCGGTGGGCCGCCGCCGCCGATGCTGAACTGGCCAGACTGCGCCAGCTCGCCGTCGACATACAGCTCCAACTCGTACTCGCCGTCGGGCAAGCCGTCGCCCGAGTTGATGTTGATCCAGTAGTTGCCGGCAGCGCCTGCGTTCCAGGCATCGGTCGTGTCCAGGCCATCCTCGCCGTCAATTGTCCAGACCTGGCGCACTTCCACCCCATCTTTCATGCCGCTGTAGTCGAAAAATGCGTAGATCTCCTCGGCGCCCGATGCGAACTGAGTGCCTTCGTCGACCGGTTGGTCATTCTCTTCGCCGGAGGAGAACGTGAACGGCCCAATCTCGGGAGTCCCGATTGTTATCCCGGTCCCTTGGCCCAGAGCGAAGCTGCCACATGCCAACAGCACGTCGTCGAAGCGTAGTTCCAGTGTGTACAGGCCGTCGGGAAGGGTCGGGTCGTTGAAGACGTTGACCCAATTACTACCACGCGATCCGGCGTCCCAATCGGACGCGTCCTCGAAGATCTGCTCGCCGTCCAAGTACCAGGTAAACTTGAACTCGTGGCCGTTCTTGAAGCGATCGAAATCGAAGACTGCATAGACGGTTTTCAGGCCGCTGTCGAAGCTCGTGCTCACGCCTTCGGGCTCGTCGTTGCGGTCGACCGACTCGGCGAACACCAGGTTGTCGATGGTCGCGCCTTTCGGATGCTTGTCCACCGACCGGCAGGTCGAGGCCTGTACTGGCGCGCTGAGTTTGACCAAGGGCATCGCCATATTGATAGGGCGAATCAGGCTGATCTTGCCGGCGGCCTCGGAGTCAGACACACCCGCGGTTGGCACGCCGACCATCAGGCCCTGGTCGTTGACCGCCAGACCGCCCGAGTTGCCATGGTTGACCTCGGCGTCGGTCTTGATCCACTCGAAGATGCCGTTGCGGTCCTCGTCCAGGAAGCCGGCGACCGTGCCTTCGGTGTAGGTGACCGTATCGCCGCCGATGCCGGGGAAGCCGATGACGTCCAACTCATCGCCGATATTGAGTGCGTCGGAGTCGGCCATGTCCATGGTGACCAATCCCAGCGTCTGAGGCAGCGGATCCGTGCTCTCCATGAAGGCAGTGACCTTCAACAGCGCCAGATCGAGCTCCGGGTCGGCCCGCACCACTTCCGCCTCGTATTTCCAGGTCGGCAGACCCTTGAGGTTGGTGGGGTTGATGGCAACAAAGGCGACACCGTCTTTGTTGTAAAGCTCACCTTTATCGACGTCGCCGACGACGTGATAGTTTGTCAAAATGGTCCCATCTGCGCTCAGGATCGTCCCCGAGCCGGTGGAATAGCTATCCTCTTCGCCGTCGATAGGCACGGCTAAACGCACTGTAGCCAGCAGCGCCCGGCGCAGTTGGGGACGGCCGCCGCCTTGCGCCGCAACTGGTGTGTTCGTCGCTCCAATCAAGAAGGCGACGATGGCCAGGATAGCGAGTGAACTGGCCCATGGGATCAAGCGGCCTCGCAGATGTTTGTGCATCACGATCCTCCCTGGGACGCCTTGACGCCCGCGATGATCTTTTGGAGCTGTGGCTCAAATGCCTGCCACTGCTCGGCGCTGGCTTGGCCGGAGAGCACGGTCAGTTGATCGCCGTTGAGGGTCACGAAGTCGCTGCTTCGCACGATGATCGGCAGGCCGGGCTGGCCGAGGGCCGTGCCCGGCTCGGCCACGTAGGCGTAGTCGACGCGGATCGCCGGCTGGCCGGCTACGGTTAACGGCTGATCCGTCACCGGATCGCGATCCAGGGTTGCCAGGTTGCGGAATGTCGTTAGCGCGGTGGCGCGCTTGAGCGCCCAGGATGTAGCTGCATCTGCCAGCGGTGAGCCAGTGGGCAGGTTGCTCTTGGGCGCCGCGGTGTGAATGACCACCAGGCGGTCATTGAAGAGAGTGCGACCTGATTTCGGATCGCGCACCATCGGGTAATCGTCTTCGTCTTTATCCGTGACCCAGGTGGCAGGGTAGCTAAAAGTCACCGCGGGATCGCTGTACGTCGCCACGCGATTCTCGACGTAGAACTTAAGTCCCCAGCCGAGTCCCAGGGCAAGCGCTACCACCAAGAGCACCAGCAGGTTGGCTGCGCGTTCCGCTCCGGCTGTGGGCGGAGTGAGCAAGCGCAGGTCGATACGAGGCTGATCCGTCGCAGCAGCTTGTGTTTGTTGCATAGGGTCCTCTCACGCAGCGGCTTGCGATGGCGGTTTTTCGTGCATCCGTGCGATTGCCATCGTCTCGGCGTTGGCTCGCCGGATCAGGAAGAAGACGATTGCCAGGATGACGAAGGCAAAGACGCCGGCCAGGATCACGCCGTTGAGCGGCGTGAAGCTCAGCCCGCGTAGCGTGACCTGGTCTTCCAGGAAGTAGAACACGCCGTTCAGCACCGCGGCGAGAATGACACCCAGCGCCAGCCAGTAGCGTGGGGTGGTCTCGAACTTGGCCTGGCCGAGGAAGTAGCCGATGATGCCGGCAAAGCCGGCCTGGGCCAGCGCATTGATCGTGACCGTCATCGCGCCCACGCCGACATCTACACCGCCGTGCTGTATCACGTATTGGAAATTGAGCACGGTGGCGTATCCCAGACCAGCGGCGATGGCGTAGATCACGCCGTCGACCCGCTCGTCGAAATCTCGGCTGCGGTAGATCGAGTAGCGCACCGTGGCGTAGACTAGAAATTCCTGGACGAAGCCGATCACCAGGATGGAAGCCAGGAGCTGCACCCACCATGTGGTGTACATCCAATCCTGCACCTGGAAGATGCGCTCGATCACCGGCTGCCCAATGGCTGCCGCGAGCAGGCCGCCCAGCACGAACACGCCTAAGATGTTCCCCTTCGGCTCGGGTGCCAACCGATCCTGAATATAGAAGAAGATCAGCCACAAGAGGGCTGGTACCAGCGCCATTACGAGGCCAAAGGCTACCAACTGCCAGCCCGTCAGCCCGGCTACGTACTGAGGTGCGAAATAGATCGCTAGCGCAACAAAGCCAGCCAAGGCCAGGATCAGCAGCAGGCTGCTGGTCCATAAACCATAGCGGTTGCGGGCGACGCGTTCCAGGTCTTGCTGCATTGCGGCGCGCCTTTCTTTTGAGGTTTTGACCCGACTGGCCCTACGACAAGAACTACCTACGCTTCGGGTGTCGGGGCGTTGGGGCTGACGGTCTTGATCTTGCGGATGATCGTCGCACGCTGGCGCATGTCGGTAGTCTTCTCCAGCCTGGCACGCAGCTTATGTACCTTGTCGCGGCGATGCCGGCGACGTTTGATCTCGCGGATCGCGTTCAGAAGTCATAGGTAGGTCCTTTCGTGATTTCTTGTTTGATGCGTATGCATCTGATGTGCCAGAGCGGAGGGGCGGGCAAGGCCGCGATCCACCCGACGCGGCTTAGTTTAGCTTAGTTGGCGCGTGCTGTCAATACGTTGATTGCAGGGTTGCAAGTGGCAGGTTGCAGGTGGCAGGTGGCAGGTGGCAGGTATGCTGGGCCGCAGGCTACGGAAAGTGAGAGGTAATTCGAGTTGCTACTGGCCGGTCCCGGCCGGTGCTTCGTTGTAGATGGCAATGATTTGCCGGGCGTAGTCGGCGAGGCTGGCACGCAGGGCCTGTGGTGCGAGCACCTCGACGCTGCTGCCGAGGCTCAACAGGCGGTCGCGCGCGGCTTCGAGCGACTCGAACGCCAGGTCCAAGGTGATCCAGCCTTTGGCATCGGCCGGACCGGCCTGCGCGATGCGCTCGCGCAAACGATCGCCAAAGAGACGGGGCAGCTCGGGCAATAGCCGCGGAGAAATCCGTGCAGTCACGGCGAAATAGAAGCGGTTTCTTACCTGCTCGGCGCACCAGTCGTGCCAGAATGCGGCAAGATCGAAATCGCCAGGCCGTTCGAAGACCTCTTCGTCCTTCCGAGCGTCCAGCAGCCGGGAAACGCGCTGGACGCGCAGCGCCTCGCCTCGCCGATAGACCAGATACCAAATGCCTGCCTTAGCCACCAGGCCGTACGGCTCGACCCGCTGTTCCAGAGTAATGGCCAGCGGCCCAATTTGATATGAAATCCATAGCTGATGATCTTGCCAAACCGCTTCGTGGACGGTCTGCAGGAGCGGGACGGCCTCTTCGCCATGGTCCCATCCCACGGCATCCAGAAAGAAACGCTGGCGGACGCGGCGTTCGTCCACGCGATGGTCGCCTGGCAACGCGGCAGCTATTTTCAGAAGTGCGGCGCGCGCTTCCTGTCTGACTCCCAGATCGGCCAGTGGCGCGGGGATATTGAGCATAAACAACGCCTGCACCTGGGAGTCCGACAGGCCGGTCAGGGTGGTGCGGTAGTGATCCACAAGAGCAAAGCCCCCCTCTCGCCCCGGCTCGCCATAGATCGGGATGCCGGCCATGCTGAGGGCCTCGATATCGCGATAGATCGTCCGCTCGGAGACTTCGAGCCTCCTTGGCCAGTTGGTGCGCGGGGAGTTTGCCGCGGGTCTGCAGGAGCATCAGGAGCGATAGGAGCCGGTCGGCACGCATGGTGTGGGTTCTCCGTTGGGCTGAACTACCCTGACACGAGATGTCAAGATATGTATGATAGCATAGATTTGACAATCAGGAGAACCGCGACACCCTTCGGGTCTATCCGATGGAAAGGAACCACGCATATGAATACCCTCGACGTGCGACTGGTTACCCTCGCCCCGATGCGAGTAGCTAGTTTCTACGGCTTCGGCCCCAGCCCGGAGTTTGTGGCTTGGGAGAAGCTGATGGCCTGGTCGCGTTCGGAGGGCCTCCTCGACGGCCCGGCGCAGCCCCGGATTTTCGGCTTCAACAACCCCAACCCCTCGGCGGGCAGCCCGAATTACGGTTATGAGTTCTGGATCGAGGTCGATCCGCAACTTGCGGTCGAGAATGGAAATAAGGTAGAGGTAAAAGTTCTGGAGTTCGCTGGCGGCCGCTACGCCGTCACTCGCTGCCAGGGCGTGGAGGCCATCCCCGCCACCTGGCAGGCACTTGTGCACTGGCTGGCGGACAGCAGCCACCAGCCGGGCAGCCACCAGTGGCTGGAGGAACACCGGGGTCCAGTCGACGCGCCGCCCGAGGGATGGGCTTTCGACCTGTATGCGCCGATAGCGGGATAGATAGTTTCGGAAAAAAGGAAGTCTGCGCGATCCCACGCAGACTTCCTGTATGTACGGATCTCCTTTCGTGACAAGTATCACAGAAGGGTGTCATTCGGAAGACACTGTGTTTCCAGCAGCCATTTCGTCGATGACCCGCCGCCATTCGTCTTCAAAGATGAGTTGATACTGAACCTGGTGCTGCGCCATTTCCTGGCTAATCTCGTCCCAGGGGCGGGGTTGGCATAGCTCATTGCATAGGGCAAAGAGTTCTTCCTTGTACACCGTATCTTCGTTTCCTTTGAGATGAAGTCCTTTGGTCTCCAGCACGTAAACGTTCTTGAACTCGGAGGCTGGACCTATGTCTTTGGAGAACAGCACAAGGTCCGGGTATACCCGCGACTTCCAGCCTTGGATACCATAGCCGATCTTCGGGAAGTTGCGTATCCAGGCAAACACCCAGTCCTGTCGATCCAAATACAGGACAACGTCTCGTTCCACCTCATTGAATTCGTCTGCTCGGTATTCGAACAGCGAGAGCTGTGGCGCGCGGCCTCTCTCGTCGAACAAAGGACCCGTAACAGGGCTTGTGATTGTGCGTGGCACGGCGCTTTGCCGGCAACTTGAGAGCAAGATGAAGCGCAACTCGCTATTCTGAATTAGATCGTTGAACACTCTTTTCGCAAAGAATGCTCTTTGCTGCGCAAGCTGCCCCTTCAACTCCTCGATCACGAATGCCAGATCGCGACGGATTTCGGTATCGCCGTAACGCCTACGCAGACGAATGACCGTTGCTTCAGCAAACTCGTACGCCTGCCATGGACTCGGCACCAACTCACTGATCTGTCGCGCAATGAAGACAAAATCCAGCGGCATGTCAAGCGCGACTGCTGGCCGTAACAAATCCGCCAGCCCACCAAGGCCGACCACTACTGCAAAGTCTTCAGTGCGAGTCGGATTAAGTTGAAGTGTATCGAAATGGCTCAAGTCAAGCCCGTTCCAATTGATCCGGCTCAGAATATCCATCTCGAAGCCGATCTCGCGCCACTTGCCGCTAGCCTGGTCGCGCACGACAAAGCATGGCAGATAGACGTTGCCTGCCAGGTGGGCGAACTGGCCGCGAATTGAAAAGTCCGCGCGCTGTGCGCCGGCGCTGTCTGATACCACGCGGCCGGCCAGATCACCCAATCCCTCCTCTTCCAGACCGGCGCGAACGGCGCGGATTACATCTCCCGCTGCGTCACGGAAGCAATAGACGTAGCTCTCGTCCAACTCGATCTTGCCCGTCTTGCGGGCATACGGCTGGCGCAGCACTCGCCCGATCAACTGAGTAATGCTGGTGGACGCCTGCCGTGGATTGGTGAGGACGGTAAGAATATAGGCGAATGGACAGTCCCAACCCTCTTGCAGCGCGTGTTTGGTAACGATGTATCGAATGGAACAATCGGGGCTGAGCAAGTCGATCTTTTCGATCTCGTCTTTCTCACTGCTCTTAATTGCAATACGATTGGTCAGCACACCGTTCTTGAGTAGGAAATCACGTACGTCTTCGGCGTGTATCAAGCCAGCGCCGCGCTGCTTTTCGCCGGTCCGCTCGACCTGGATCAAGCAGATCGGACGAATATAGGAACCACCTTCATTTTGCTCGTGACCAATGGCAATCTCTTCAAGTTTGTCCCGATGTTGCATGCTGGCCAGCAGCGTGTCCTTCCAGTCGCCACTGGCCCGGTTGTAGACATTGATGTCCAGCTTGATCATTTCCTCCCGCAGGAGATCCTGGCCGGTTACTTTCACCAGTTTGTTGCTTTGGGGCGGAGGTGTTGCCGAGAGCTCCAGGATGAAGGCCGGGTTGAAACCGAGCAACGTACTCTGTGCCAGCTCACCGTAAGCTTTGTGACCCTCATCCAGGATAATTACCGGACGTAGCAAGCGCAATGTGTTGCCAAGGGAGGATTTTGCCGTGCGAGCGCCAATTCCGTCGCCGTGGTCGAAGGTGTCCAGGTTGGGAGTCTCTCTTCAGGAGTCGTGCATGGGCTTCGTAATCGTCCTCGCGCGGCAAGAAACTCTCGAAACCACCTCGGTCTTTGAAGATGCGCAGGGTCTCCTTGACCTGCCGGTTCGCCGACGGCAGCATGAGCAATAGGATCACCAGGTTATTCTTCACATCGTCGGGTGTGAAGACGGCGTGTTTTTCCAGTATAAGGGTGCGGTCGCTGGTGGCCAAGTTGAGTTGGACGCGATACGGATGCCCTCGATCCCGAAGCGCTGCCAGGGTTTGGTTGTAGATCTGCGTCGTCGGCACGATCCACAGCACGAGACCGGTCTGCGCCATCCGGTACTGCATGTTGATCAGGTCAATCGCCCTGACCGCCAAAAGCGTCTTGCCACCACCGGTGGGGATCTTCAGGCAGACATTCGGCACAGCTTCGCCGACGGCGGAGCGGCGCGCGTGGTATGTCTGCTTGGGGTCAATCGCCTCCCATGCCACTTGATCCCATTTGTGGGTAATGCCCAGCGCGGCCGCCTGGTGCACCTTCTCACGCTCGGTTGCGAGCGCTTTCAAGTACTCGCGCAGCCGGTTCAGGGTTGTCTGTTGATATTCTTTGAGTTGCATGGCTAATCTGCACCTGGTGTGCAGTCAAATGGGCGTTAGGCGGCCCGGTAGCGATAGATGCCCCAGGGCAACTGGCAGAACTCGATCCGGTACTCTGCCATACGGTCTTCGTCCAGATACTTGTGCGAGGCGATCACCAACCGTTGTTTGCCGCCGGCGGGCGGCAGGTACATGGCGAAGCCGAGGTTGAGCGGCGTATTTTTGAGGTACTCGATGTCGGGCTGGTAGATCAGGTAGACCGAATAGCGCGTACTTTCCCCCAGATAACTGCGATCTTCCTCGATCTGGCTCTCGTCCAGTTTTTCGCCAGTGGCGGTGAAGAAGACGAAGCGCCCCATCTCCTCGTAAGACGGTAGACCGCCCTTCAGTAAAGTCTCCTCGTCGAAGTTTGGCCCCAGCGCACAGTAGGTGAACGAGCCGCCCAGTCCTTGCTTCAGGGTTTTGTCGCTGGCGTCAGGCACACCCTTTATCACGCGCCGCACGCGTTCCGCCGTGAGTGTGTCGGCGTAATCCTCCTGTTCGACCAGGATGAAACGGCGGTTGCCGCCATCTTCGGTGTTCAGCGCCAACACGGCATGGCCGGTCGTGCCGCTGCCCGCAAAGGAGTCGAGGATGATATCCCCAGTATCGGCATTTGCTGAAATCTGAAGAATTCGTCTTATCAGACGATGTGGTTTCGGGGTTTCAAAGTCGAAGTTTTCCTCTTTGCGATCGGCAAAAAGTGATCTGATTTCGCGCTTCGCTTCTTGGTTATCACCTGCGTCTTTGCGCTCCCACCACGTTGAAGGTACTATGCCTTCCGTCACCTCAGTGCGGAACTTTTTTAGACGCGGAAAGCCTTTGCCATCACTCGCCCACCAGATTCGATTTTCCTTGAGGTGTCTGGCATGGGTCGTCCGTTCGAACTGCCAAACTCGATTTTTGGACGGCCATATCTCCTCTTGCGTATTTGGGTTTACGACAGGATAGAACAGGTTGGGTCTCTGATCCGACGTCTTGTTGGATGTGTAGTCTACGGAAATCCAATCGCCCCGGGGATCATTATCCGGGTTTGAGAATCTGGCTTCTTGTTCAGCGGTTCGCACTAGGAGCTGGCGTTGCCATCCACCGATATCTTCCTTGCTTTCCTTTGCTCGTTTGGCATAGACCAGTATGTGGTCGTGCATTGCCGATAGATATGTCGCATCACTTTGCGGTGATTGCTTCTTCTGCCAGACAATGTTGGCCACGAAGTTCTCTTCTCCGAAGATCTCGTCCATCAACATGCGCAGCCGATGTGCCTCGTTGTCGTCGATCGACACAAAAATAACGCCGTCCTCGCGCAGCAACTCCCACAGTAGTTTCAACCGCGGGGTCATCATGCACAGCCATTTGTCGTGGCGGGTCAAATCCTCTTTGTCGACGACCTTCTTCAGCCATTCTTGCAACATGGGGTGGCCGACGTTGTCGTTGTAAACCCACTGCTCGTTGCCGGTGTTGTAGGGCGGGTCGATGTAGATGACCTTGACCTTGCCCCCAAACGATGGAATCAACGCCTTGAGCGCGTGCAGGTTGTCGCCATGGATGATGAGATTCCCCTTGAGCGAAGCTGGCTGCTCCGGCGCCAAAATCGACCGAGACTCGTCGGGGACCAACTGGCGGTAGGGAACCGTCAGATGGTAGGAACTGATGATAGATTTGCCTTTGAACTGGATTGACGGCACGGCAATCTCCCTCGCCACACGTTCGGACTGAAACCGAAGGTCCACATGATGACGTAGATCTGTTCAGCAACGGTAGATGAAGTCGAACGCAGACTGGCAGCCCGGATTATACTTCGTGAGGACGGAAAACCCTAATGATGGGAATTGGTCTAGTATAGGTACGTGTGGTCATCTCCAAACCTCTCGCATGTTCCATGCCCATGAAGCAGCAAGTTATGTGATGGGGCGCCGGCCGGTTGCTTGCGCCGTGCTTGTCAAACGGCCTCATAACAAAGCGCAGGTAGATCGGTCGCCAAATCGTCGTCAGATCAAGCTGATTATACCCTTCTTCTGCCTCACCCGCCAAGCGTCCGAAACAGAGCGGCAGGAAAGCCGACCGCCTCGGTCGCGCTCCCTGCCGCCCACACACATTATCTCTCCCTACCAATCACCAATCTACCAATCCACCAATTTACCTTCCCTTCATCCCCGCCCAAATCTTCTCACTCGTAATCGGCATCGAGTTCGATCTCGACTCCGATCGCGTTGCGCACGGCGTTGGCAATCGCCGGCGCCGTCGGCACCATAGCGTGCTCGCCGATGCCGCGCGCGCCGTAGGGACCGTCGTCTTGCGGCACCTCGACGATGATGTTCTCCATCTCGGCCGGCGTGTCGATCGTCGTGGCGATGCGGTAGTCGGTGAAGCTCGGGTTCATGGGTTTGCCGTTCTTGAGGATGATGCTCTCCAGCAGCGCCGTGCTTAGGCCCTGCACCGCGCCGCCCTCCATCTGCGTCCGCACCATGTCCGGGTTGATGGCTTTGCCCACGTCATAGGCCGATACGAGCTTGATCACCTGGATCTCGCCCGTCTCCTCGTCGATCTCGACCTCGCAGGCCTGCGCGCCGGTGGTAAAATGCACGACGGCCCGCGGCCCCTGGCCGGTTTCGGCGTTCAGCGGGGTCACGTAGGTCGGCATAAAGCGGCCTTTGCCAACCACGGGACCTCCCACCCAGGTGCCGTCCGGCTTTTGCATGCCGTAGACGACGATGTTTTTGAGCGGAATCAACTCCTCGGTGGCGTAGCTAACCACATTGCCGTCGATGATGTCCAGATCCTGCGGGTTTTCCTTCCACACCTCGGCCACCATTTGAATAATCTGCGTTTTAGCTTCATCGGCCACGCGTAGAATCGCATTGCCCATGCTCCAGGTCAGGCGGCTGGCGACGGTCTGCCACTCGTAGGGCGAGTAGTCGGTGTCCACGGTGTTGACGCGGACGTCCTCGATCGGGATGCCCAATCCCTCAGCCGCCAGCTGCGCAGCGATCGTCAAGGTGCCCTGGCCCATGTCGACGCCGCCGATGTTGACGAGACAGGTGCCGTCTTCGTTGAAGCGGATCGTCGACGCCGAGCCGGGATTGGGCGGCATAGCCGGCGCCTTCCACATTGCGGCAATGCCTTTGCCGCGGCGCTTGCCTGGGCCGCTGGGCTTGCCCGGCTTGTCCCAGTCGATCGCCTCGGCGGCCTTGGCGATGCACTCGCTCAAGCCCGTGGGATGCATGATCATGCCGGTGACGGTCTCCTGGCCCTCTTTGAGACAGTTGAGCAGCCGCACCTGAACCGGGTCCATGCCCACCTGCTCGGCCAGCCGATCGATGTGCTGCTCGATGGCCCAGTGGATCTCGGGCATGCCAAAGCCGCGCATCGCGCCGCCGATCGGGTGGTTGGTGTAGACACACAACAAGTCGGCGTGGACGTTGGGCACGAAGTAAGGCCCGGTGGAGCTGTAGCCGGCGGCCCGGGTGATGTTCACGCCATACTCGGTGTAGGCGCCGCCGTCCCAGTAGTAGGTGTTCTGCATCGCCGTGATGCGGCCGTCCTTGGTCATGCCCATCTTGATCTTAGCCACCAGGCCTTGGCGCACGAAGGTCGTGTAGAACTCCTCGGCCCGGCTCATGACCAGCTTGACCGGCCGGCCTTTGGCCTTCAGGGCCATGATGACGCACGCACCTTCCATGCTGACGCCAGCCTTGGCGCCAAAGCCTCCGCCGACGTAGGGCGTGATGACGCGCAACTTTGAATGGCTGATGCCCAGGCTCTTGGCGATCAGGTTGCGCTGGGCGAACGGCGACTGGCTGGCGCTCCAGAGGGTGATCTTCCCATTGCCGTCGACCTGCGCCACCGCAGCGTGGGTCTCCATGGGGACGTGCTGCACGTGCGGCACGCGGTAGGTGTGTTCGTAGATCGTGTCGGCCTCGGCCCAGCCTTTGTCCATGTCGCCTTTGCGCACCTTGAACCAGTTGCTGATGTTGGTGCCGGGCTGCCGGAAGATAAACGGCGCCCCAGCGTAGTCCATCAAATCCGGGTGCAGCAGGGGCGCCTCAGGGCTCGCGCCGAACTCCGGGTCGAACACGCCCGGCAGTTCTTCATACTCGATCTCGATCAGCTCGCAGGCCTGTTCGGCCAGCTCCGGCGTGTCAGCCGCAACCCCGGCCACCGGCTCGCCCACAAAGCGCACCCGGTCCACCGCAAAGGTCGGCCGGTCCGAGAGATACAACCCGGTCAGGCCGGGGTAGTCTTTACCGGTGACCACGACCCGCACGCCAGGCAAAGCCTTGGCTTTGCTGACGTCGATGCGCTTGATCCACGCATGCGGCATCGTGCTCCGCTTGAGCCGGCCATACAGCAGGTTTGCGCCGAACTGCATGTCGTCCACATACTGCGCGGCGCCCGTCACCTTGGCATTGCTCTCCACACGGGGGAAGGATTGGCCGACGATGGTTGTTTTTTTGATTGCCATTTCGTTCTCCTCGCACATCAACGATGAGTGAACGATGAGTGAACGATGAGTGATGAGTGATGAGTGATGAATGATCGAATTCGAACTCCGAACTCGATTCCGAACTCATCACTCATCACTCATCACTCATCACTCATCACTCATCACTCATCGTTCACTCATCACTCATCACTCATCATTCAGCGCTTCTTTGCAGCCGCCCCGCCTCGCGCACCGCGTCGATGATGCGCACATAGCCCGTGCAGCGGCAGAGGTTGCCGACCAGGCCCTCGCGAATCTCACGCTCGGAGGGGTCGGGGTTGCGCTGCAAGAGCGCTTGGGCCGCGATCAGGATGCCGGGCGTGCAGAAACCGCACTGGGTGCCGCCCAGGTCCACAATGGTCTGTTGGATCGGCGCCAGGTGGCCATCTATCGCCAGGCCTTCGACGGTTGTGATTACGTGTCCGTCTATTTCGACGCCCAGTACGAGGCAGGAGTTCACCGGCTCGCCGTCGAGCAGCACCGTGCAGGCGCCGCATTCGCCTTCCGAGCAGCCGTTCTTGGTGCCGGTCAGCACCAGCTGATCGCGCAGCACCTGCAGAAGCGTGTGATGGGATTGGACGGAAATGTTGTAAAGCTCGCCGTTGACGGTAAGATTGATGTCGTGTTTCATGAGAACCCTCTCTGGAATTGTCAATTGTGAATTGTGAATTGTCAATTGTCAATGGCCGGACTCGGAGGCGCTACTGACATCGAGCAGTGCGCCGGACCTCCGAATTAGCAATTGACAATTGACAATTCACAATTGACAATTGTCGTCTGCTATCCTCTGATTTCCGCCATCACGCGCTCGACGCCTCTGCGTGTCAACACGCGCACCATGTCGGTGCGGTATGCGGCAGTGGCGCGGATGTCGTCGATGGGGCGGGCGGTGGCGGCTGCGGCGCGAGCAGCGGCTTCGATGCCGTCAGATGAGGTGTCTTCGGTCAACAGGCGTTCGGCCTCGGGTGAACGGATCACTGTCGGCGCCACCGATCCCAGCGCGATGCGCCAGCTCGTGCCTGAACGGGTAGCCTTGTCCGGCCAGCCGAGCACGGCCACGTTCATCACCGAGATGTCACCCATGGGCGTGCGGCCCAACTTGAGAAAGTGGCCGGCCGAGCCCCGTTTGGGGAAGGGCACGGTGACGGATTCCAGAAGTTCGCCGGGCTGGAGCGCGGTTTTGCCCGGCCCAACAAGAAACTCGCCTAGCGGAACTTTTCGCGGGCCCTCAGGGCCGAAAATGTGCGCGACGGCCTCGTAACACAGCAGTGCAGGCGCGCTGTCGGCTGCCGGGGAGGCGTTGCAGAGGTTACCGCCGACCGTGGCCCGGTTGCGCAGCTGATAGGAGGCCACCGATGCGCAGCCCTCGGCCAACAGCGGCCAGCCGGTCTGCACGCCGGAGTGTGCCGCAACCTCGTTCATGGTCACCGCTGCGCCGATGCGCAGGTCGCCGTTGCGCACCACCAGCAGGTCGCGCATGCCAGGAATATCCTTGATATCCACAACCATCTCGGGGTGCACGAAGCCCCGCTCGATGCGGATCAGCAGATCGGTCATGCCTGCGAAGGGTCGGGCGCTGCCCTTGTGTTTCAGAAGGAGCTCGCCGGCCTCTTCCAGGCTGGTTGGCTTGACATAGTCAAACGGTTGCAAGGTGGTTCACCTCCGTTAGCGAGAATCAAACCGTGAAACGCGGCGCATCGCCGTTGACACGCCGCATTTCACGGTCCGCAAACACGCCGGCCAAACGCCGGGGTTAGAGACGAGACGTCATGTCAGGACCCACTCGCTATCGGCAGCCGGCGGGGGTCATTGCGTGGCGCCGTAAGTCCACAACTGCTCGTCCGGCAGGTCAAAGATCTTGACCTCGCCGCTGGCGACTTTAGCCTGGTACTCCGCGACGAGTTTCTTGACGTCATCGGGAACCTTGGGTGAGTAATCTGCCAAGCCGACGACGTCCGACTTCCAATACCACTCCGGCTTCCAGGTTCCGTTCTTAATGGCCTCGAACTGGGGTCCGTAGTATTTGGACCAATCCCAGATGGGGCTGGTCAGCACGCTTTCGCCGGCCGTCTTCTGCATGTCGAAGTAGTAGCCGATGCCCATGATACCGGCCTGTGCCGCCCGCTGCTGCACGGCGTCGAAGTCCTGGTGCTGCGCCAGGATGTCCGCCCCAGCGCTGATGAGAGCCTGGGCGGCCTCCGTTTCGGCCGGCGGGTCAACCCAGTTGTTGGTGTAAACGACCTTGACCTCGCAGTCCGCACACACCTCCTCAACGCCCTTGATAAAGGCATCGCGGCCGCGCGCGACCTGCGGATTGTTCTCGTAGGCGCCGACAAAGCCAATGATCTTGCTCTTGGTCATCTTGCCGGCCAGGATTCCGCTCAGGTAGCGCGGCTCGTACATGCGGCCGAAATAGATGCTGATGTTCGTGTCGGGCTTTTCGCCATGTAGGATTAAGAAGGGGATGTCCGGAAAGTCCTTGGCGACCCTGCGCATGTCCGGGTCGAAGTTCTGGGCTGTGCCGACGATGACGGCACATTCGCCCGATTGAGCATATTCGCGCGTGATGCGCTCGACGTCGGTTGGCGCGAAGATGCTTTCGATCTCCTTGAGCTTCCAGCCGGCGGCCTCGGTTGCCGCGACCAGGCCGGCGTGGTGGGCAGCGGTCCAGCCATTGTCGTTGATCGGGCCGACGTGGATGACACAGGCGGCCATCTCGGCCGCAGCCGTGCTGGCGGTCGGCTCAACAGCGGCTGGTGCTTCTGTAGGCGCCGGTGCCGCAGTGGGAGCCGGCGCGGGGGCAGCGGCCGGCGCGGCGCAGGCGGCGACAAGGGTGGCCAGAACGGCCAGAGCGATCAAAGCCTTCTTCATACGGATGCCTCCTTCTAGCAGATACGGGACACCTGAGGTGCCAAGGTGCGGCGGAGATCATCGGATCGAGCCGCAAGAGGTGGAAAACGACCAAAGCAGCGCAGCCATCCCTGGTGCAGCCGAACGGTTTTGTCAAAGGAAGAACAGAGGAACAGCAACCCGGGCTGGATGGCGAAGCTTGGGCGAACTGGTGCGGGATTATACCACACGGCCCAAAAACGCGCATACTTGCGCCATGGCTGTGTAATTATCTTTGTGATTTACGGATGGTGGGGCAAGTGTCCCAGGTTGCAGGTTGCAAGTCTTCTGCAACCTGCAACCTGCAACCTTTGTGGTGCTGCGAAGTGGTTGCGCCCAAAACGCCAACCTAGATGTCAGTAAGGACATGTAGCAGCGCCGCCGCATAGGTCTCGCCAGGGTCGAACTCCTCAAAGCGCAGTTTCTGTCCGCGATAGTGGATGTCGCAGCGGTAGCCCAACTGCGTGGTGCTGAATACCAGCGCTGGCTGCGGCTCGCCTGGCAACCGCTCCTCCAGCATCTCTCGCAGCTGATCCTCGCGCGGCAGCCAGACCACCTCGCCGGCCCATAGGTGGTCGAGCGCCCAATCGGCGCTGCCGTGAAAGGTGATGGCGAGCCTGCCGCTGATCGGCTCGGCCATGATCATCATGTCGTTGATGACGAAGATCTGATCCTCGAAATCGGGCGATGGGATGATAAAAAAATCGAGCGTGCGCGGCGTCCACTCCATGCCGGCCTCGCGTAGGGCAGATGCTGTGCCTATTGACACCATCATTTCACTCCTTGTCCGACTCAGACTGTGCAACGTGCCGGATCCGGCGCGTGTTGGTCACAAACCACATACTGCCGTTGGGCAGCCGCACCCACAGGCCCGGTGCCTGGAACCCAACCACCGCACCGCGCAGCCATTCACTCCAGCCCGCTTGCTCGAACAGAATCTCAACCACATCGCCCGCGGCATACTGCTCACTCAGCCTCTTTGCCATACCTGCCTCTCATTTCACCTGACACCTGACACTCCGACACTCATCACTCATCCCTCCTCACTCACCACTCAAACTCCCCCTCCATCACCTTCACCACATCGCCGCTGACACGCACCATCGTGATGTCTGCCGCGGCGCCTTCGACCTCGACCGTGACCTGGCTGGGGCGGCCCATTTCCAGGCCTTGTTCGGTCTGGATGACGGTCACCGGCGGTGTGGCTGGCAGGAGATGGTGGTGCACCAAGTAGGATGCCAATCCGCCGCTGGCAGAGCCGGTGGCGGGATCTTCCGGCACGCCCGAGGCTGGAGCGAAGAAACGCATGTGCACATCCCGGCCGGGCAGCGCCGTTTCCAGCGTGAAGACGGCCACATCCACCGCCGACAGGCCCAACTCGCTGCACAACTCGCTCAGCATGGATACGTCAAGGTGCGGAGGCCGGATGCTACTCACCTCTCGCAACGAGCGCACGGGCACAAAGAGCTGTGGAAACCCGGTTGAGACCACTTGTACCGAGGTACCAACGTCTGTGATGGCCTCCACCGGCAGCGACAAGGCTCGGGCCAGCCGTTGTACCTGGGGGCCATCGGCCACGGCCAGGAACTCGGGGCGCTGGTGATCGGTGACGACGCGGGTTACGCGGCCATCGGCCACCCAAAGCTGCGCTGAGCGCAGCCCAACGCCCAACTCGAACGTCACCCGGGTGAGTGGTTCTTGCAGCTTCACCCGACCGAGATGGGTCAACACCCAGTGCGTTCCTACCAGCGGGTGGCCCGCAAAGGGTATCTCGGTGGTGGGCATGAAGATGTGTACTTTGAAGTCGGCGCTAGGCGTCTCAGGCGGCAAGACGAAGGTCGTCTCCGAGAGATTCGGCTCGAGGGCGAGCTGCTGCATCTCCTCGCTACTCAGGCCCAGGGCGTCGGGGAAGACAGCCAGCGGGTTGCCGCCGAAGGGCCGGTCGGTGAAGACGTCAACTTGGATAAATCGATAAGCGGGCATGGGGTCGTCTCTATGTGTCGACGAGTCGACGTTACGGCGTTGGCTCGTCCGGGCTGATGGCGTCGAGGATTGCGCCGAGCATCGCCAACCGGGCACGCACGGGCACCCCTGACACGCGCGAGGCGGAAGAGCATCCAGCGGCTCAAGGCATCTAGCGTTGGGTCGGGCAGTGCCGAGAACACCTGTCGGGCCACGCCGTCGTCGACCACCGCCAGTGGCTTGGCGATTGCGATCAGGCGTTCAAGCTCGGTGCGGCCCAGCAGCTGGCGCTCGCCGGTGTCGGTTACACTCATCGGCCGGTCAACGGTAGGGTCGGCCTGGCCGATCTCAACGGCACGCTCGATCGCTGCGCCGAGGTCGGTGTATCGCTCCTTGCGCAGCCGTCCTGCCGGGTCGGCGATGTCTAGGAAATACTCCATGGCTCAGGTCATCCAGTTGTGGGAGGGACCGGGCTTTGGCTTACCGCGCTCGTACACCTCGTCGGACGGCAGGTTGGACTGATGTGCCGCAGCCACCGACAGCTCATCACAACGCTCGTTCTCCGGGTTGCCGGCGTGGCCCCGGACCCACACGACACGGACGCCGTGTTTCTCCAGCAGGTCCAGCAGCAGTTCCCACAGGTCAGGGTTGAGCGCCTTGTCCTTGGCGGTGCGCATCCAGCCACTAGCCCGCCACTTCTTAGCCCAACCTTTTTCGATGGCATCGGCCACGTAGCGCGAGTCGGTGTAGAGCGTGACCGAACAGCGGACCTTGAGGCTTTCCAAAGCCCGGATCGCCGCGGTCAGCTCCATGCGGTTGTTGGTGGTCAGCCGGTAGCCGCCGGAAAGCTCCTTGCGATGCTGGTTCGAAATCATGACGACGCCATAACCGCCCGGGCCGGGGTTGCCCAGCGCGCCGCCGTCGGTGTAGATTGTAACTTGGGGTAACTCGCTCATGAGACCTCTGGGCGGCAAGTGTACCACAAAGTAGGTGTTAGGAGAAACGGGTTGGTGTGGGTATAATTGCGCCGAACGTAACCTAACCCCCCGGCCCCCTTCCCTGGGAGGGAAGGGGGAGTGTTGGCAAGCTCGTCCTCTCCCAAGCGCGTCCTCTCCTTCGAGGAAGAGGGCAGGGGGAGAGGTTTACTTGGGCGGAGACAACCTAACCCCCCGGCCCCCTTCCCTGGGAGGGAAGGGGGAGTGTTGGCAAGCGCGTCCTCTCCTTCGAGGAAGAGGGCAGGGAGGGGTTTACTTGGGCGGAGACAACCTAACCCCCCGGCCCCCTTCCCTGGGAGGGGAAGGGGGAGTGTTGGCAAGCGCGTCCTCTCCTTCGAGGAAGAGGGCAGGGGGAGAGGTTTACTTGGGCGGAGACAACCTAACCCCCCCGGCCCCCTTCCCTGGGAGGGAAGGGGGAGTGTGGCAAGCTTGGCAAACTTCTGGCGGGAACACCTGGAGGAGGATTCTGGAGGATCTATGCAACCACGCAACATTGTTCGCGGTCAGTCGGTCGACGCGGCGAAGGTCGAGCGGGCCAAGGAGCTGCGTCGCAACCAGACGCCAGAGGAAAAGATCCTGTGGCAGGCGTTACGCCGCAACCAACTGGAGGGCCGACACTTCCGTCGCCAACAAGTCATCGACGGCTTCATTGTTGACTTCTACTGCCACTCGGTTGGCTTGGCGGTGGAGTTGGACGGTGGGGTTCATGATCAGCAACTCGGTTATGACCGAGAACGCGACGAAGTGTTGGCTCGTCGTGGTATTCGCGTTCTCCGCATACGCAACGCTGAAATCAGGCGGGACCTGAACGCGATGCTGGAGAAGATCGCTGCAGAATGCCGCAGAACCTAACCGTTCTCCGAAACTTACACAAATCTACCATCGCTGGACCCGTCATGCCTGTCTGCCGACCTGGCTGCCGCCAGGCAGGTCAGGCAGGCGAGTCGGTCAGGTAGATCGACGTTCGGTTCCTGCTTCAGCGAGAACTGCCTGGAACCCAGGGCTTACACTCTCTCCACAGGCGTAGCTTCCCGCGGAACTCGCGGTAGTCCATGCGGCCAGATTCAACGCCGCATTCAGATCGCGGCCCATGATTAGGCCGCAACGGTCACAGGTGTATGTACGCTCGCTCAAGACCATTTCGGTCTTGACGTGACCGCATGACGAACAGCGCTTGGTCGAGGGGTAGAAACGACCGGCGACGACGACAGCGCAGCCATACCAGGCGCCCTTGTAGGTCAATTGCCGTCGAAACTCGGCCATCCCCACGTCGGCGATAGCCTGGGCCAGATGATGGTTCTGCAACATCCCGCGCACATTCAGGTCCTCCAGCACCACGACTGACTTGGTTCTCGCCAGCCGGCTGGTGGCCTGATGGAGCGCGTTTTGACGCACGTTGGCGACGCGACGGTGCGCCTGTGCCAGTTGCTTGACCGCCTTGGCCCGGTTGGCGCTGCCCTTCTGCCGCCGCGAGACGCAGCGCTGCCGCCGCCGGAGCTTAGCCAGGTCGCGGCGCAGCGCTCTGGGGTTCTCGACGACCATCCCGTCGCTCACGGTGGCCAGCGTCGCGATCCCCAGATCGACGCCGGCCACAGGCTTGCCGGCGTCGCCGACCGGAGCAGGCAGCTCCATCTCGACCTGGAGCGAGACAAACCAACGGCTTGCCCGTTCGCTGACCGTTGCGCTCAGGACACGAACCCCGCTCGTGGGCAAGTAGCCGCGTTCCTTCAGGCGCAGACGACCGAGCCGCGGCAATTGGATCGCATCGTCGAACACCCGGATGACGCCGGTGAGACGAAAGCTGCCGCGCCCGCGTTTCTTGGACTTGAAGCGCGGGTAGCGACCTTGCCCGGCTTGCCCGCCTTCTTCTCGCGCACTCGCCTGAAGAAATGATCGAACGCCCGGTCGAGGTTGCGCAGCGCCTCCTGCGGCGCACACTTGGACACCTGGTACATCCACCCCAGCTCGGTCTTTTTGAGCGCATTCAGCTCCCGGTGCAGATCAATCGCCGTCGGCGTCTTCTGACCGGCTTTGAAGGCCTCGATCTTGCGCGCCAAGGCCCAGTTGTAGGCATAGCGCGCCGCGCCAGCGTGCCTGGCGCAGGCGGTGCGCTGCACATCGTTCAAGTCGAGTTCGGTCCTGAAAGCTCGCTGTGCGATCATAGCTGCTCCGCCGCGGCGCGCAAGCTCTCGATCAATTGGCGGTTCTTGCGACTGCGGCTGCCGTAGAGCCGGGCCGAGAAGACCGTGATGATCTCCAGAACATCTTGCGTGAGTTCTTCCTCGAAACTTGCCGGCTGCTGACCCTGGTTGATGATCACCACCTCGGTGTTGGTCAACTCACACAGTGAGAAGACGATCTCCGACCCAAAGCGCAGCAATCGGTCCTTGTGCGTCAGCACCAGCCGTCCCACCTCGCCGGCGCCAATCCGCTTGATCAGTTGCTGCAGGCCGCGCTTGTGGTAGTTCAGACCTGAGCCAAAGTCCTGGATCACCTCGTAGCTCCAGCCGTTGGCGGCGCAGAAAGTCTCCAGCAAGGCCACTTGACGCGTCAGGTCGTCGCGCTGGTCGTGACTGGACACGCGAGCGTAGGCCACGGTCAGCCGGCCGGGTAAGCCACGGTCGGCCGGTTGCCCTTCGCGTACGCGGGGGCCAGCCGGCAGGCGTGGGGCAACCCCGTGCAGTTTCGCCAGATCGTACCGTCGATGCCCATTGGGCGTACGCTCGACCTCGA
Organism: uncultured Chloroflexia bacterium; assembly: GCA_963709505.1. Classification (GTDB taxonomy): domain Bacteria; phylum Chloroflexota; class Anaerolineae; order JAAEKA01; family JAAEKA01; genus CAVPXC01. The sequence goes on from CAVPXC010000018.1 coordinate 53,449, forward strand.
TCTTGCCGGCTGCTTCCCAGCGGCGCAGCGTCTCCTGCGAGACGCCGAGTTCTTTGGCTGCCTGACCGATGCTCACTTTCATGGTCAAGCATTATACTAGAAATGCCAAGAAAAGACAAATAATGAGTACTTATCAAGTAGCAGTTACTAACCCCCCAACCCCCTTCCCTCGAAGGGAAGGGGGAGCAATGATGGCTCTGCCAGTTCGAGAGCAGGGCCACATCGCGACTCCCCCTCGCCTCCGAGGAGAGGGGGCAGGGGGAGAGGTTTCCGATCAGGCATACCATCGTTCGAGGCAGGGGGAGAAAAGACGCCGCTTCCTGATCAAAAGCAAGGCCACATCGCGACTCCCCCTCGCCTCCGAGGAGAGGGGGCAGGGGGAGAGGTTTCCGATCAGGCATACCATCGTTCGAGGCAGGGGGAGAAAAGACGCTGCTTCCTGATCAAAAGCAAGGCTATATCGCGACTCCCCCTCGCCTCCGAGGAGAGGGGGCAGGGGGAGAGGTTTCCGATCAGGCATACCATCGTTCGAGGCAGGGGGAGAAAAGACGCTGCTTCCTGATCAAAAGCAAGGCTATATCGCGACTCCCCCTCGCCTCCGAGGAGAGGGGGCAGGGGGAGAGGTTTCCGAGATTCTCGAAGATCTCGGCTGCCCGCAAAGCGACGCGACTGCTTCCTTGGCCAGGTTGCGTCCAAGCTTGGCCGCACATATAATGTGACAGGCACAAGAGCGACTATGGCTCGGCAAGGCAACATGAGCGTTCCTCTCCATCCAGAATCGCTGCCCGCCAAACTCTCGCTTGCTTGTCGGCCGAATTCTTGATGATCCGATCCCTCCTGGCAACTCGCTATCTCACACCTCTTCGAGAGGGCGGCTCGCTGCCGGCTATTGTCGAGGCCGACGACGGCGAGTTGTACGTGGGCCGGATGGCTACCAGGCGCACGTCCATAATCATTTTCCACTGATAAAGCACCATGTCCTTCTGCCTCAGGCCAATGCTCTGCTTGAGGCTGATATCGTGCTGCGTGAGCGGCTTTCCCAGCCCATCATTGGCCAAATCATCCACGACGTTCCAGACGCCTGGTTAGAAGCCGATGGACCTGCCTTACAACCTGCCGCTGCCCGCGATGCCTATGCCACCTACCTCTGGCACCGGATGGAGGCATCCGACGTTTTTGTAGAGGAGGCCATCCGTGCCCAACACTAGCGCCTTCGAATATACCATCGTGCGCGTTGTCCCTCACGTCGAGCGTGAGGAGTTCGTCAATACTGGCGCGATACTCTTCTGCCGGCAGCTGCGTTTCTTGGAGTGCCGTATCGAGCTGGACGAAGCGCGGCTGCTTGCCCTGGCGCCGGATTGTGACGTTGTCGCCGTTCGCGCCCAGCTTGCACTGATCCCTGCGATCTGCGCCGGCGGCCCGGCGGCCGGCGAGTTGGCCGAGCTGGTCCAAGCCGAACGCTTCCGTTGGCTGGCCGCACCGCGCAGCACAGTGATCCAGGTGTCGCCCGTGCACAACGGGCTGTGCAACGACCCGCAAGCCGCTCTAACGGATCTTTTCGAGCGCCTGGTGCTATCTGAGCGGCCTGCCACTTGAGCAAGTTAGCGAAGCCAGCAGTTTGGTCCAATGTACCTCCGGTCTGATCCGCGCCTCCGCCAATCCGTGGTTCTTAGGAAGGATGACCCCATGACAAACCGACTTTCATTGCTTGCATTGACACTTTTGCTTGTTCTGAGCGCCTGCACAGGCCCGATGGCTCCCTTGCCGATCGAGACCCCTGCGCCAGCGCCGGTCGCCACCGTATTGGAGCCCGGTGGCACACCCACACCACCGCCTACTGCCTTACTCCCAGCGCCAACGCCAACTGTAGTGGCGGAAACCGGTACGGCCGAGACGGCCGGCGCTGCTGGCCAGGAGGCCATCGTAGAGGCCGCCATCGCCGCTGCCGCCAGGGCACTCGGCGTTGATCCTGCCGCCGTGCAGTTCGTGAGCATCGAAGCGGTGCAGTGGCCCGACTCGTGTATGGGCGTGAATCTCACCGATCAGGCCTGCCTGGAGGTCATCACGCCGGGCTTCCGGGTGTTGGTCGAGGTCGACGGCGAGACCTACGCTGTGCACACAAACCAGGATGGTTCGGTCGTGCGCTTTGCCGGCCCTGTTGAGACGACAACCGGCTTGGCGCCCGGCTACCTGGGGATGGAATGGCGTTCGCCCGGCGAGCCTTGCCAAGCGTCAGTGATCAGCATGAATAGCGTGACCTTCGGGCCGTGCAACGCCGCGCCGCAGGAAGTCCCACTCGCCTCCCAGGAACGACAGGACGACCTGGCCTACTACATAAGCGTGTATGCCTCGTTCGAAGCTGGCACACCGGCCGGCGCATTGCGCTTCACCGGCGCCGGCCCGGCTGTGGCAACACCGGACGAGCAACGCATGATGGCTGACTGGGCGAACCTGGTGGCGAAGGAAGCCGAAACGGGTCGCGCCGATGTCTCGTGGGGCCTGGCGCTGGCCTGGCATCGCGAGGGTGGCATCGCCGGCTTCTGCGATGACCTGGCAGTGTACGTTACGGGAAAAGGGCAGCCCTCCACCTGTCAAACCGAGCCGCCCACAACCCTCAGCACGCGCTGGTTGGCTGCGGGCCAGACCGCCCAGCTTTTCGGCTGGATCGACGCTTTGGCCAGCTTTGAGAGCGGCCAAAAAGACCCCGCCACTGCCGACGCAATGACCGTGCAACTGGTGTTCAGTGGCGCCGGCGCCGGCAAGGCGACTGAAGAGGACCAGCAGGCGATGCTAGATTTCGCGGTCTGGATCACCACCTATGGCGCACAGGCCACGAACGTGCGCTACATTAGAGCCCTCACAGATCTGCCGGTGACCAGCGGCCCCGGAAGCCAATTCCCACCGGTGGGTGAGGTGGTCGGTGGTCAAATCGCCTTCGTGACCGGCGTGAGCCCGGATCAACGCTGGTGGCGGGTGATCTGTGCCGACGATACGGTGGATAACTGCTGGGTCTCAGCCGATCCGCAGCAAACGCAGCCCACCGAGCCGCCGAGCCCGAGCCAGTCGTCGGTTGAGCAGCCTGTGGTGTCCTGGGACCCGTCGGAAATCTACGCCACGGTGATCCGTCAGCTCTACACCGTTGACAGTACCTTTGCGAATGCACCGAACTTCCCCGTTGTCTACCTGGTACGCAAGACGAGCAGCAACGCCGCCGATCCAAATGCAACCGGCAGCTCGGAGACCATCTTCCCCGGCGATCAGGCGCGCATCGTGACACTGCTCGGTGATCTGCCGGCCCAGTTCGTATGGGTGGATCGCATGGAAGATGTACCGCGCGTCGACCACGAACTGGTGGCCGGTAACGGTGCGATCGTCCGGGTCGGTGCGATCACACCGCAGGCTGACGGCTCGCTCAACGTGCCGGGAAGCATCTTCATCAGTCCGCTGACAGCAGGTGGCCAGACGTATGTTCTACAGGCCGTTGATGGCGCTTGGCAAATCACCGGCAAGACCGGGCCAGTTTGGATCAGTTAGGAGGGTCATGGTGAAGCATGTCAATCGATTGCTGGTGGCTGTTTCAATAGGAGTACTCACAGCGGTGAGCTGCGCGCCACCGCTGTCTCCTGAACCTGTGGGCGGTCTCGACCGGCCTGTCTCATCGGATAGACATCCACTCTAGGAGATTTCCTGGACAAGTGACCAGGCGGAATTACGTCATTTGGCCGATGCGACAGGGGTAGCTTAGCGCGAGAATGAGCATGACAAGGCAAATTGTCTGTTCATCTGGTCAGTTACGCGATCACGCACAAGGAGGTCCGATGATGTCTAAGGTGAAATTCCTCGCTTCGTTGCTGCTGGTGTTTCTGCTTGTCGGCTGCATCATGCCCCCTGTGATGACTAGCTCATCCCAATCTGTCACTGGGTCCGGCAACCTGATTACCCGGGAGTTCTCGATCAAGGACTTCGATCGCTTGAACATCAGCCACGCCTTCAAGGCCGAGGTCACACAAGGCGACGGTTACGCCGTCCAGGTCACGATGGACGACAACCTTGAGCAATACCTGGAAGTCAGCAAGCAGGGCGACACGCTCACGGTGGGTTTGAAGCCCGGATTGAATCTGTCGCTCAACCGCACGACCATGCGGACCAAGATCACGATGCCCAAGCTGCGCGGAATCGAAGCCAGCGGCGCAACCCAGGTCTCCCTGGCGGGCTTCGAGTTGGATGACCCGCTAGACGTGCGAGTCTCCGGCGCCAGTACTTTGCGCGGCGATATTCAATCTGGCGGATCCACTTTCGACGTGTCCGGCGCCAGCACTGCGCGTCTGAACGGCCGCGGTGGCAACTCCAACATCGTGGTTTCAGGCGCCAGCACGGCTGATCTGGAGGATTTTGCCCTGGGAGATGTCAATGTTGAGGTCAGCGGCGCCAGCACGGCTATCGTCAACGCGAGCGGCCGGCTGGATGCTGAGGCTTCAGGCGCTTCCAAGGTCGAGTATCTGGGTGAGCCCACGCTAGGCAAAATTGACGAAAGCGGCGCCTCACGGGTCGTGTCCCGCTAGATAAGTCGAGGACTCCTGGACTTGTCCAGGGGCTTCGTGTCAGGAAATTCGTGACCCCAATCGATCGCCGAACCTTTCTCCGTCTTGCCGGCCAGAGCGCAGCCGCTCTGGCCGTGCTCGCGGGTTGTGGCGCGGCGACGCTTCCAACGGCAGACCGCGCCTTGCCCACCTTGGCGCCCTCGACGCCGTTGCCTCCGACCGCTCTTCCTCCGACACCGTCTGCAACCCCCAGCCCCAGCTCCACGCCGGATTCAACGCCGGCGGCCGAAATAGCGCTTGAAGTCAAGATCGGACAGATGCTGTTGGTGGGCTTTCGCGGCCTGGCCGTCGACGAGCGACATCCCATCGTAGCCGATATTCGCGATCGGCATCTGGGTGGGGTGGTGCTTTTTGATTTTGATGCACCGGGCTGGTCTCGGTGTGCGTAACGTCGAGTCGCCGGAGCAGGTACGCTCGCTGGTGGCTAGCCTTCAATCGTTCGCGACCGTGCCGCTGCTTGTGGCGGTGGACCAAGAGGGCGGCAAAGTGGCGCGATTGGACGAACGTCACGGCTTCCCGCCGACCGTCTCCCACCGCTTCCTTGGCGAGCAAGACAACCTGGCATTGACCCGCAAGTCGGCCACGGCGCTAGCCAAAACCTTGGCTGCCGTTGGCATCACGCTCAATCTGGCGCCGGTGGTCGATCTAAACGTCAACCCCGCCAATCCCGTGATCGGCGGGATCGAACGCAGCTTTTCTCCTGATTCTGCTGCGGTGACGCGGCACGCCCAAGCCTTTATCGAAGCGCACCACGCGCACGGCGTCCAGTGCTGTCTGAAGCACTTCCCGGGCCACGGCAGTTCCACGGCCGACTCGCACCGCGGGCTGGTGGATGTGACCGAGACATGGACTCGACGTGAGTTGGAGCCGTACGCGGCGCTGTTTCGGGCCGGCCTAGCCGATTGCATCATGACCGCGCACGTCTTCAACGCCGCGCTGGATCCGGAGAACCCGGCGACGCTGTCCAAGGTGACGATAGATGGCATCCTGCGCGGTGAGCTCGGCTACGACGGCGTGGTCATCTCAGACGATATGCAGATGGGGGCAATCCGCAAACACTACGGCTTTGAGGAGGCTGTGGTAAAGACAATCGAGGCAGGCGTGGATATCCTTGCCATTGCCAATAATTCGGTGTTCGAGGAGGATGTGGTGGCTCGCACTGCGGACATCATCCGTCGAGCCGTGGAAACCGGCCGGCTCGACGCACTGCGCATCGACCGATCGTTTGAGCGTATCCAGGCGCTGAAGCGTTCGATGGCTGGGCGTTGATTACGCATCCCATTCGCTTGCGTCGTCCAGGTTGTAGTCGCCCCACTTGCCGCTAAACGATGCGGCGAATATCTCGGCGTTGGTTCGCTCGGCGTCTGCCAGCGCCTTGTTCAAGACAGCTTGCCGCCGCTGGGCAGCATCTGCGGAGACGATCACCTCGGACGGGGTGACGCGCACGATTCGGATGCTGTGAATGTCGCCCAGGCCGTAAGGCACGGTGGAGCCGGCTGTTTTGCCGCGGATCGCCTTCGCAAGGGGGGTATTCGCGCCGATCAGTCCCCGGTCGAGGTCAGCCGCTTTTGCAGGCACGATGTCGATTGACATCGGCTCGGCCTGTCCTTGGGAGTCAATCAGCTCCAACTCGACGTGGGTGCCTAAACCCACTGAGGGCAGTGGTTGGTTCTCAGCCATAGTTCGGGTACGTTGCCAGCTCGAGCCTCCGAAAGCCAGGCAAGGGCCTGCTCCGCCGTCTGGCCGCACATCTCCTCGCTCGGGCGCAGCCCGATACACACCGCCGGCCGGTCGGGAAGGCCGAACAGCCGGCAGCGGTTGTCCGGCGTCAGCTGAACGCAGCGCACACCGGCCGGCTTGCCGTTCGGCATGCCCGGGATCGGCGAGGAAATCGACGGGGCGATGCAGCAGGCGCCGCAGCCCACTCGGCAATCGAGGGTCACGGGGCATCCACCCGCCGGTGCAGGCGGCCGCCTACGCGCAGCCAGGCGACCCGACCGTCGGGGCCGCGCAGGAACTCGCCGCGGGCGTCCTTGTATGGCTCGTCCAGACCCACGACGCGGTCTTCGGCATAAAAGACCAATTGCCCGGGCGGAAGCGGTGGGCCGGGCGGCATGTCAGGCGTGGGGAACCCTCCCTTGTCGAAAGCCTGGAGCACCAGTAAACCCTCGCCGAGGGTAATCTCGGCACCGGTTAGGGCTGAATCGTAGCGGCCAGCAAACGCTTGCAGTCGATCCAGCGGCACGTCGATCGGGGTCGCCTTCGGGTTGTCGAGGTCGAGATACAGGCTGAGAGCCCGGTCGAGCAGCGGATAGATCAAGGTGCCGCCTACGAAGGTTTTGGTGATAGAGCCGATCTGGAACAGGGTGTCGGCCGTGACCGGCAGCGGGTTTTCCACGCTGGTCACGCCGAATCCTACGGCACTCTCCTGGTCGCCGGCTAGCACACCCACGGCGACGCCGGGGACAGATAGGCGGTCCATATCCGCAACGACTCGCTCGCAGAGCTGGCGGAAGGTTGGGTCCGGGAGGGTGGAAAGGGTTTCCTGGGGGTTCATGGGGATCACAGGTTTTAGGGGGTAGGTTGCAGGTTGCATGTTGCAAGTTGCAAGTGGAAGGTTGCAAGGTGCAAGTGGAAGTCTTCTGCAACCTGCAACTTGCCACCTGCCCCCTGCCAATTGTACTCACCTGCGCCCGGTTGACCAACTTGGCAGAAATGCGATATGCAGATATACTCACTCAGTGAGTATGCCTGCATATGTCCCAAGAAACGCCCTACGCCAGCGCTCTTTCACCTGAGTATGCCCTGCTGGGTCTGTTGACGCAGCAGCCCGCGCATGGATACGAGCTGTACCAGCGTCTGCTCGCCGATCTGGGCCAGGTGTGGCACATCAGCCTGAGTCAGACCTACAACATCCTCAACCGGTTGGAATCTAAAGGGTTGATCACCGGCGACGTCCAAAGGCAGGACAGGCTGCCGGCTCGCCGTTGTTTTCAGCTCACCGATGCCGGGCGTGCGCGCTTCGATGCCTGGTTGATTGCCCCGACCGGCAGCAGCGTGCGAGCGATTCGCGTCGAGTTTATCACGCGTCTGTATTTCGCGCAGGCGCTTGACCGCACGCTGACCGGCCCGTTGATCGACAGCCAGATCGACGCCGTGCAAGCCAACCTGGCGCGCCTGCAGGAAACGTTGGCACACCTGCCGGATGAAGGGCCGTTCAACCGTCTGGGTCTCGATCTGCGCGTCCGGCAGCTGACCTCCATTCTGGACTGGCTGGCCGAGTGCCGGTCGACGCTTGACCCGAGATAGCACACCTCTGGTTTATCAGGCATTCGCACGTTGGAGCGTCTGTCTATGGAAGGGAATGTGTTGGCGCGATTGCATACAATTCCTGCTGCTGATCGCCCTGTTGATAGTGACGAGCTGCGGATCGCAACCGCCAGCGGCTCGGGAGCAACTACCTGGCAAGTCAAACGATTTGATCGTATTTGCCGCGGCGTCACTTACCGATGCGTTTGTTGAGATTGGTAAAACTTTCGAGGCTGCGCATCCGGGAGTAAAGGTGATTTTCAACTTCGGCGGATCGCAGAACCTTCGCACGCAGCTGGAGCAGGGCGCGAAGGCCGATGTCTTTGCGGCAGCGAGCCAGACGGAGATGGACGCAGTCGGTACCGCCGGGTTGGTGGCACCGGGCGCCGCCAAGACCTTCGTGACTAATCGGCTGGTCGTCGTTCTGCCCGCAGCCAATCCGAGTGCAGTGCAGACACTCCAGGACCTGGCGCGGCCAGGCCTCAAGCTGATTCTGGCCGACGAGGCGGTGCCTGCTGGACGCTACGCCCGCCGGGTGCTTGACGGCCTGAATGCCCAGTACGGTGCGAGCTTCCGAGACGCCGCTCTCGCCAACGTCGTGTCAAACGAGGACAACGTCAAGCAAGTGGTGGCCAAGGTACAGCTTGGCGAGGCCGATGCGGGCATCGTCTATGCCTCGGACGTACTGGCCGCAGCGGACCTCATCACTATCGCCATCCCGGCGGAGGCAAACGTAGTGGCCGAGTACCCGATTGCTGCGTTGGCGGGCGCGCCATCATCTGCTCAGGCGGCCGAGTTTGTCGATCTTGTGCTGTCGCCTGAGGGACAGTCGATCCTGAGGAAATGGGGCTTCACATCCGTTGCACCATCAAACTGAGCTCACCACGCGCGATCGATCGGTTTGGCTCTTTGTCCTTCCTGGCATGGGGCTGATTATGCTCTTGGCGCTGCCGCTGCTGGCGTTGCTCTGGCGTGCGCTGGAGGAGGGGCTGCTGCACTATGCGCTGACGCCGATGGCACTTTCGGCTATGCGACTCAGCCTTCTGACCAGCGGCCTCAGCCTGCTGATTTCGATCGTGACCGGCACGCCGCTGGCCTACGCCTTGGCCCGTTGGCGATTCCGCGGCCGGGCCGCGTTGGAGCTGTTGATCGACCTGCCGATCGTACTGCCGCCGGCTGTGGCGGGCTTGGGGCTGCTGGTAGCCTTTGGCCGGCAAGGCCTCTTTGCTGCACCGTTGAACCTGGTGGGCGTCAGTCTCCCTTTCACCACGGCTGCGGTCGTTTTGGCACAGACCTTTGTCTCAGCGCCGTTTTTCGTGCGTTCGGCGCGCATCGGTTTTGCCGGTATCGATCCGCAGATCGAGGAGGCGGGTCACGTGGAAGGGGCGAATCAGTGGCAGCTTTTTCGCCACATCATGCTGCCGCTTGCCGGTCGGGCCCTGTTGACCGGCGCAGTGCTGGCTTGGACGCGTGCGCTTGGCGAGTTTGGCGCGACCATTCTTTTTGCCGGCAACCTGCAAGGACGCACTCAGACGATGCCGTTGGCCATCTACCTGGGCTTCGAGCGTAGCATTGGCGTGGCGCTGGCGTTGTCGGTGATGCTAATCGCTTCCTCGATTGGACTGTTGGCTATTGCGCGGCGGCTGGAAAACCGGCGCTAATCGAGCGCCGGCCAAAGGCTCTGTGCTTGACATAACGTTTCGGCGTAAGCGATAGCCAGCTCCCACCCGTGGCCGTGGTCTTCGATGCTCCACCAAGCCGACAGCACGGCCTGGGCGATTCCCCAGCCGTAGATTCGCTCGGAATCGAAGCCGAGGACCTCGCTTAGCTGTTCAACCCGCCGGGCTTGGATGCGAGCGAGCTCGGTCGGAGGCGGGAGCTGGGCGAACGGGTTGCGCAGCAACGCGCCCACCTCGTAGGCCGGTTCGCCGGCCACGCCTTGGGGGTCGATCACGAGCCACGGCTCTCGCCGAGCGGATAGGATGTTGAAATGATGCAGGTCGCCGTGCAGGAGCACCGGCTCGGCGGCGCGAGGCCAACAGCTCGTCGAAAAGGCGTTCGGCCTGGTCGACCAGGTTGGCGGGTAACGGACCGGTACCCCCGTGGTAGGTTTGGCGCAATCGCTCCAGGCCCATTGCCCACTTGCTCACCGAAGGAAAGGGGTGGTCTGCCGGCAGCGGCTGCCACACCTGGCGCATCACCTGGGCGGCGATCAGTGTGGCCTGGGCGTCGTCCTCCAGGCTAGCCAGGGTCGTACCCGGCACCAATCGTTCGAGCAAGAGGACGCCTTCCTCGGTATCTGATTCCAGGACGCGGGCCATGCCGTTGCCGTTGCACAGCTGCAGTGCGAGGATCTCGCAGCTGCGAGCGGGAGTCGGCAAACCGGCCTTGAGCACGGCCGGGCTTCCATCGGCGCGAATGGCCGGCGCGACGTAGTGGTACGACAGTGCAAAGGGTGGCAGGAGCCTTATTGACCAGCGACGCGCGTAGTCAATCAACAAAGCTGGCAAAGCGCTGAGCCATCCCTGGCCGGCCTCGCCGTGGACGTCAAAGACCGTGCGGGCAAACGCTGCGCCGTTGTCGGCTAACCCGATAAACGGATCCAAATCGAGGGTCATAAATACCCTGTAAACCAAGTCTCTGCGTGGTGTCACCCTGAGTTTTCGATCCCGCGCAGCGGGATGCGCCGGTCAAAAAACTCAGGGAGTTTCTAGGTAGGCTCGGCGAAGGGGACCTGCTCTGCAAGACGGAGACCCTTCGCCGAGCCTCAGGGTGACACCACGCAAGGACCAATTTTACAAAGTGATGAAGGAGCCGAGGCGGAATAGTTACGCGAAATGAATCGTCTCAGCGTATCCCGGTATCGATTTCCACGTCCAATGTCGTGGCGTGGCCCGCCGTGATCTGGACTTTTGCCGGCACGTCCTTGCTCTTGTCGATGCCAGCGCGGACGATATCCACAACGTAGGTGCCGGGCGGCAATGTCGCCGTGTAGTTGCCATCCGGGCCGATCCGAACTCTGGCGACCTGAGTGTGGCCATCGGCCGCGTAGACCACGATCTGCCGGGCAGCATAGACCTCGGGTGGAACCACTGGTGTGGGCTCGTCGATGCGGATCACCGGCTGCAGCGGGCCGATGTTGACGTGACCTTGCAGTGTGCCCGTGGCGGCTTTTTGCTCGATCTGCCCCGTGGCGGCGTTCATTTTGACACGTTGGCCGTTCTGGTCCTGCAAGACGATGGTGGATGGCTCCGGCCATTCGGCCGTCATCAGGAGCCGATTATCGTCCTCGACCAGGGGGCTGGCTTCAAACGTTGTCAGGTCGACCTGTACGATCGAGGTGGACCGGGCCCAGCTCGCCCGAGCATGGGTTGTTTGCGATCGTCAGCGCTAGCTTGTCACCATCTTGCGACCAGACGATGTTGCCGGCTTGCCAGTTGGGATCGCTTGCGGGCAGTTTGACTTCATTCTCCGCACCATTGGCCAAGTCGCGCACGACGAGCGGGCGGCCCTCAGCCCAGCTCAGGTAAGCGAGCGTCGTCTCGTCGGGGGAGAGCGAGAGCCATAGGCCCACTGGCTCGACAATCTGCGTTACTTTGCCGTTGCTCAGATCGACACGCTGGAGATCGGGGCCATTGACGAAAAGCGCGCAGCCGTCGGGCACGGGCTCGTTGGTGACATAAAGATACCTGCCATCGCGCGACCAATGAAAGGGCCGTGGCAGCGTATAGCCGAGGCCGTACTGCGCCCATTCGTCAACCACAGTCCAGCGAGACGTTCTGGCAACGTCTGTGACGGTCAAATTCGTGTAGTAACGGTCGCCGGTTTTCGGTGTAGCAACCGTCATCTCGGCCACCCACCGGCCATTCGGCGACGCGACGGTGGATGTAGCGAAGTCCATCACGCGCGCTATCCGGAGTGGAGACTGGGGTCGCAGTGGCAGGCCAAAACCTCTGTCGTAACGGCTTTGGCTGTTGGAGGTCGCAGCGGCAGGCGAAACCTCTGTTGTTTCTGTAGTGGCTTCAGAGGTCGCAGTGGCTGGGGTAACCTCTTTTGTAACAGCCGTGGCTTTGGGGTTTGCATCCGGCAAAGGGGCTGGCGTCGAGCAGGCCGCTAAGAGCGCAGATCCTGCGATCAACAGACCAGTAATGACTCTAACCGATGGTCGCATGCGGAACTCACTCATGGCAGAGGACCTCCGCGCGGCTCGAACAGTTGATACCACTTCTTCCGGCTGAGTTCGACGTCGTCGGCAAGACAGCTCGCGGCCATTTGCTCGCGCCGGCCGCATTGCCCATGCAGTCGTAGGCGATGCGCGAGACCCTGCGATCGGTATGCAGAACCTTATAGACGTTCACTGTTGTCTCCTAGCGACTTGATGATTTGTCCACTCACGGGGCAGGGGGATGATAAACGGCTCGGCTCAGTCGATGAGCTCGATCTCGTAATCCACCAGTTCGGCGTCAATTCGCCAGCGCTCGACGCTCTCCACGATCTTCATGAGCAGGCCGTGGGCATAGTCCTTGTCGGACGAGACGCACGCGACGCCGATGACGGCATTGCGCAGGCTGTCTTGCTGATCCACCTCCGCCACCGACACGTTGTACTCGCTGCGCAGCCGGGCGATCAACGGCTTGATCACGCTGCGCTTGCCCTTCAGAGAGTCGTTCATTGCGATGTGAAGCTCGATTGTTGCGACGCCGATTACCATACTATCTTTCACTATCTCACTTCCGCACTATCTCACTGTATACGCTACCGCCGCATATCCGACAACCCGGTATCGATCGCCGCCGGTGTCGCCGGAATTACGATAGTCCAGCAGGGTGGGGCGCCAGCCCTTGAGCTGCGCCAGATGCATCAGAATGAGAATCGGCTGCAGGCCGCAGGCTTCGCCCAGGGCCGCAGCCTCGATATCGCCGGCCAGCACCGCTTCCAGAAAACTACGGTCCAGAGTTTGAGCCTGTTCATAGGTGTGAAAGTGGCTCAGGTCGGAGCTGACCACCACCAAGTCGTCGGGGCCGAGGCGGACGGCCAGGTCGGCGGCGATCCGCTCCAACGGTGGTTCGCCGCATAGCATTGCCACGAGCTCGAAATCGCCCAACACGGTCTGTAAGAAAGGCAACTCAACCTCCAGGCAGTGCTCCGGCTCGTGAGCAAGTGCCAAAGGCTGATAGGTGCGCCCGTCGTGTGCCAGCTCTGCAATGGCTGCCTGGTTCTGAGTCGCATCGCCCAGCGGAGTACGGAAGCAGTCGTAGGGAGCAAGGGCAATGCTGTTCACGAAGACATAGTGCGCCGGCCCCAAAAGGTAGACCGTGCGGCGCCCGTCGTGCGGTAATTGCTGAAGCTGCCGGAACCCGCTGGCCGCGATCGGCCCGGAGTAGCGATAGCCGGCATGGGGCGCGATCAGCGCCTGCACCGGCGGCAGGTCGACCTGCTTCGCCTCGGCCAGCATGCGATCGACTTCCGCCTGCAGCCGCTCAGCCCGGCAAGGGTAAAACGTGCCGGCGACGGCAGGGTGGCGGATTGTGAGTTTGCTTTCGGCCATAGGATGTCTCCTCGGAGAATGGTCAATTGTGAATTGTGAATTGTCGATTGTCAATGACTCCGCCATTGACAATCGACAATTCACAATTCACAATTGACCATTGCTCAGCGCCACACGCCCGGAATCCTCGCACCGCATGCGTCGCATACCCCTGGCTCTCGCCAGTGGATCGTCACGTTGTACCAGTTTCGGCTGATTAGCAGTTGTCCGCAGGCCGGGCAGTGGGTCGCTTCGCGTAGGCTGTCGCGAACGTTTCCGACATAGACGTAGCGCAGCCCGGCCTCAATTCCAATCTCCCAGGCCCGCATCAACGTGCGATGGGATGTCGCCGGCCGGTCCAGCATCTGGTGCTCCGGGTGAAATGCCGAGAGATGCCAGGGCAGGTCGGGCGAGACGCTGGCTAACCACGCCGCCATGTCCCGCAGCTCTGCCTCCGAGTCGTTCAGCCCGGGGATGAGCAGGGTCGTAATCTCGATCCAGGTCCGCGTGTTGCGGGCAATGTGCTCGATGTTGCGCAGAACGGGCTTCAATCGCGTGCCGCAAACCTCGCGATAGAACCGATCGGTGAACGCCTTGAGGTCGAGGTTGATTGCGTCCAGATACGGTTCGATCATCGCCAGGGCGGCCAGCGTCTCGAACCCGCTGCTGACGAACACGTTGCGGATGCCCTGCGCGTGAGCCAGTTTGGCCGTGTCGTAGGCGTACTCGAAAAAGACCGTCGGTTCGTTGTAGGTGTAGGCCAACATAGGGATGCCGCGTTGACGGCAGGTGGCCACCAGGTCCGCCGGAAGCGCTTGCTGCCCGTTGTAACCGGACGGGTCTGCCAAGTCGCCGGCTTGGCTGATCTCCCAGTTCTGGCAGAATTGGCAGGTGAAGTTGCAGCCCACCGTGCCCACGGAGAGGATTCGCTGGGTGGGTAGGAAGTGGAAGAGCGGTTTTTTTTCGATCGGGTCAACGTGCAGTGCAGCCGCTTCACCGTAGACGATCAGATAGAACGCGCCGTCGTAGTTACGGCGCACGCCGCACTTGCCCATCCCGCCCGGCTCGATCGCACAGAAGTGCTCGCAGGCGGTGCATTGGACGTACTGCTTCTTGAGGTGTTTGACCAGGGAGGCTTCTTGTAGCATTGTCGACACTTCCTCTTAACGCAAGTGCAACTCCAATAGCTCCATTATATCAGCAGACGCTGCCAATTTCAAGCCCTGGGCGCGTCTCGTGCCTGTAACTTGTGGGGCCGATGCACGTATAATGAAGTGAATGAGCGATCGCGCTCAGAATATTACATAGATTTAACCGTGTTCACGAGAAACGAAGAGGACGAAAGATGACTTTTCTTGGCAACCTGGTCTGGTTGATTTTCGGTGGGCTGCTTGCCGGGCTTGGCTACATCATCGGCGGGCTGGTGATGTGTCTCACGATTGTCGGCATCCCGTTTGGTGTGCAGAACATCAAGCTGGGCATCGCCACCTTCGCGCCGTTCGGCAAGGAAATCGTAGAGGTCACCGACGCCAACAGCCCGCTGCGGGTTTTGTTCAACATCTTGTGGCTCGTGCTGTTCGGCTGGGCCATCGCGGTGGCCCATCTTACTGCGGCGGTTCTGTTGGCAATCACAATCATTGGCATTCCCTTCGCCTTGCAGCACATCAAGCTGATTCCGTTGGCGCTTTTCCCCTTCGGACGCGATCTGCGCTGAGCATCAAGAACGAGCTGTCACAACAGAACGGTCCGGTCCCCGAAGACCGGACCGTTCTTACATGCGAGTGTAGTGGTTACCAGAACGGTCTAGTCTTCGGAGACCGGACCGTTCTCTTATGCCGACGCGCCCGATTTTGCTAAAGGGGAAGGTCGATGGTGAACCGACTGCCCTGAACGGGCTGGCTCTCGACCGTTACCGTTCCGCCATGGGCCTGGACGATGCCATGGACGATGGCCAGACCCAGGCCGCTGCCAGGCGTATCGACGCTGGCGCTGCCCCGATAGAAGCGCTCGAAGATGTGCGGTTGATCGGCAGCCGTTACGCCGATGCCCGTGTCTTGCACCCAAATCCGTACTTGGTCGCCAGTCTGGCCGGCGCCGATCGTGACTGAGCCATCGGCCGGTGTGAACTTGAGCGCGTTATCCAACAGGTTCGTGAGGGCCATTTCCACTCGCGTCCGGTCGCAGCGACAAGAAATCGGTGGTTGGGGCACGTTGATCGTCCATGACACGCTCTTGTCTTGCGCGGAAGTGCGGAATGGAGCAGCCGCAGACTCCATCAATTCACCCACGTCATGTTGCCCCAGGTCGAGGTCGACCAGGCCGGCCTCCAAGCGCGTATAGGTTGAGCAGATTGCCGGTGATCCACTCCAGCCGCGCGATCTGCACCGCGCTCTCGGCCAGGAACTCGTCGATTGCGCTCGCGTCGCTGGCGGCCGGACCTTGCAGCAGCTCGTTGAAGCTCTTGAGCGCAGTGATCGGCGTGCGCAGCTCGTGAGAGGCGTCGCCGATGAAGCGGCGCAGCGCATCGCGCTCGGCTGCCAGTTCGGAGAAGCTGGTCTCTAGCCGCGCGGCCATCTCATTAAACTGCCTGGCGAGCTGGCCGATCTCGTCCTGGCCATGTACGGACGCTCGCACTGACAGATCGCCTGCGCTCATCTCGCCGGCTGCCGACGTCAGGTTGCTGATAGGCGCAGCCAGGCTGCGGCTGACCAGCAAGCCGGCGATGAAGGCCAGCAGCGCCGCGCCGATGCCGGCCAGGAAGATGGCCTTGCGCGCCGTGGCAAGCGACTGGGAGCTAAAGTCCAGTCCGCCGCTCAGCTCGACGTAGCCAAAAAGAGCGTTCTCAAGGCTCACCGGGCGCATCACTGCTCGGGTCGAGCGATTCGACCGCCCATCGCCTGCAACGGCTGTCGGCAACGCCACAGCAGTGTCGGGCTGATCCACCGGCACGCGTCGCGTCTCGAAGACGACTCGGGATCCCCAAGGCGTATCGATGCGCCGGATCACCGTGTATTCGGTGCCGGGAGGCAGGTCACTCAAGGAGAGGGTGGTATCGGGGAGCATCCCGGGAAACAACTGCGCCTCGTCGACCGGAACGGCCAGGATGACGGGATCCTCACCCAGTCGCCCTGGATCCAGATCAGGAAACAAGTCCAACAGAGGACCCAGCCAGATATACTCGTAGTCTCTGTCCTGTAGGCCCGAATCGGCGATGACGTTGCGCCGCGAATCCAGAATACGGATGCGTGCGTCGCTCATAAACGCCGAAGTGCGCGCCAGGTCTCGCACGGCCTGGCGGTTTTCTGCCTGCATCAGCGGCAGCGCCTGAAGCGCAATCGCATCTGCGTTGGTCTGGAGGTACTCGGTCTCCTGCGCGACCAGTTGTTGGCGGATCAGCGATAATGCAAGCACGCCGATCAGGCCAACGGTTAGCAGGGTAACGAGCACGAAGCTGGCGACCAGCCGCCAGCGGATGGAGTGGAACATAGTTTATACAACGGCCATGTCGTACTCGGCATGGCCGTTGTCGGCATGGCTACCGGGCCGGCAGCCGGCACCTCGATGGATCAAAACTCCTCGACAAGTCGAGGAGTCCGGTGTGTATCGGACTCCCGAACTTGTTCGGGCATTATCAAAACAGCAGATTCGGAGCACCAGCTTCGTTAAGCCGGCTCTTGTCCCGACGGCACGAATTGCTGGTGATCGAAGGGCATTGGCAGCTTGTTCAGATCGAACGGCAGGTCATCCAGGCTGAAGGGTAGCCTGAAGCTGCCCGGGGTTTGACCGGTCGAATCCATCATCATCATGACTGCGCCGATGGACACTCCCAGATACGCTTTGCCTGCCTTGTCGGGGTTCTCGCCCAGCGTGACCTTCAGCGAAAGCGGCTCCTTTTCACCGGACCGTTCGACGGTTAGCGTCACCGTGTCGCCGGGCTTCTTGGCGCCTACGGCGTCAACCAGATCTTGCGGGCTAGCCACAGCTGTGCCGTCGATGCCGGTAATGACGTCGCCAGCCTGCAGGCCGGCCGACTTTGCCGGACTGTCATTGGTTACAGATTTGACTACCGCACCCGCCTGGGCCTCTGGCATCGTGGACGGCATGTCGTCCTGGAAGAAGGGCAAGCGCCCCATTCTGGGGAGACGACCATTGGGTGTGGCAGGCACGCTCGGCATCGACTTGTCGTCAAGCGACTCGCTACCGAGCGCCGGGCGGTAACGCACGCCCAGGAGCGCCTTGTCCGCCTGGTCGGGGTTTTCACCCAATGTCAACGTGATCTCGCTGCGGGCTGCATCGGCTCCGGAGGCGCCGGACTTGGCGATTTCCAGCGTGATCTTGTCGCCGGGCTTGTACTGGCTGATGGCCGCGGCCAGGTTGGCCGTCTCGTCCAACGCCTTGCCGTCCACTGCGGTGATCACGTTGCCGGCTTCCAAACCGGCATCTGCTGCCGGGCTGTCGGGCACGACTTCGGTGATGAGGGCGCCGGGCGCGGCTATTTCGATATCTTCGTTTTCGACGTCAGGAGCTACCATACCCATGCCGCCGAAATAGGGCTGTAGGCCCAGATAGGGCTTGCCGTTGCGCTCGCCAACCGTGAGGTCGAAGGTGCGCTCATCATCGCCGTGCAGCACCCGTACCTTGATCTCGTCGTTGGGCTGAAAGGAGCCGATCATCCGAAGCAGGTCGCGCCCTCGATCGGTCTTCTGGCCGTCGACTTCGAGTAGGATGTCGCCTCGTTTGACGCCGGCTGCTGCGGCCGGGCCGTTGGGGTCAACCGACACGATGACTAGTCCCGGTTCCTGATTGGCCTGCTGTTGAGCGGGTGCGGAGGGAATTGAGCCGGCTGCTTGAGCGGCAACTCCGCCGAACGCCATCAGCAGGGCAGCTGCCAGCGTAGCAAGAAAGACCATACGTCGCTTCATCATAGACATTCACCTCTTGGTAGTTTGTTGCAAAGATGTAGACTCAGTGCTCTGTTAGGTTGAAAAGTGTGAGTGTCATCCTGAGGCTCGGCGAAGGATCTGCGTTCAAGCGGAGATCCTTCGCCGAGCCTCAGGATGACACTCACAACTTCTAGCTTAACAGAGCACTCAGGCGGAAGCACCCATAGTGCTTCCATAGACTATCTTACCAAGAGGGTGCTGTTGAGCGGTTGTGGTTTGGTTAAGATCTAGCAACAATAGGGCTCGGTCGGTCCCTCCGGGAGGCTACGCACAGACCGGCCCGAGCACAAATGAAGGGCTCGATCACGGCTCGAACTTGTAGCCGATCCCACGGACGGTGACCAGCCAACGTGGGGTGGCCGGGTCCTCTTCGATCTTTTGGCGCAAGTGCCGCATGTGCACGTCGATGGTGCGATCGCTGCCGATGTCGCTGTCATAGCCCCAAACGGCTTCGAGCAGCTGGTTGCGTGTGAGGGGCCTACCGGCGTTGCTCACCAGGTGGCGCAGCAGGCGAAACTCGATGGGCGTCAGCTCTACCGGCAAACCGTCGCGCAGAACCAACAGACGCTCCATATCCACGACAATCGAGCCAAAGCTGATGCGCTCGTTGGGCGCGGGCGTGGCCAGTTCACCGTAAGCCCGTCGCAGCAGGGCTCGGATGCGAGAGACCAGTTCGCGTAGGCTGTAAGGCTTGACCAGGTAATCATCCGCGCCCAGCTCCAGCCCCAGTACCTTGTCCAGCTCTTCGTCACGTGCGGTCAGCATCAGAATGGGCTGCCGCTTCCCCTCGCCGCGTAGCTGGCGGCAAACGTCGAACCCGCTGATGTCGGGCAGACGGATGTCCAACACGATCAGCTGCGGGTTGTCTGCGCGCGCCACGGCCAGCGCCTTCTGGCCGGTGTTGGCCCAGAGCACGGTGAAACCTTCGGCGGTGAGACCATACTCCAGGCCGCGGGCTACAGAGCGCTCGTCTTCGACGATCAGGATGATTTCACCAGCCATAGCTTTTTAGCGTTTTTGCCGCTTGAAAAAGAGCTGGTAGTGGTCGCTGGAGCCGTACAGGGCCTTGCCGCCGCCTGCACCGACCAGTTCCCAGCCGTCCTCGCCGAGTTGGTTGATGTAGTCGTGGATCACCGGCGCTTGCATCCAGTTGCGGATCTCCTTGCCGTTGATGTAGCGCGGCCGCCAGCCCTTGTAGTCGGCGAACGACACGACCAGGTAATCCCAGCGCACGACAGTTGGCGCTGCTTCGGCTGGAGCCGCCGGCTTGGCGGCGGTTTTTTTCCCCGCGCGGACGGAGCGCGGTTTGCTGGGCGCCGGCTGCACCGCAGCGGGCGGGGTCGCTGGCACGGGCATTTCTACCGGGCCAGCCAGCAGCTCGCCCAGTACATCAGGCGTTGGGTTCCGTGGCATCTCGTGTGATCCTTTCTGTCAGCTTTCGGTAATCTTCAGCGCCAGGCGAGTGCGGCGCGTATTCGAAGATGTGCTGCTTGTAGCCCGGGGCCTCCGAGAGCCTGACGTTGTAGCGTATCGGGTCGCAAAGCTGCGACGGGTAGTAGGACTTCAGCTGCGCCAGGATCTCTTCCGATTTCCTGACACGGCGGTCGAGGAAAGTGGGAAGGACGTATCGCAATGTCAGCTCGGGACGATAGTGCTGGATGCCGGCCAGGCCTTGCGAGAACTCACGCAGCCCCTGTAAGGTCATCACCTCGAGCGACACCGGCGCCACGACCTCGTCGGCGAAGAAGAGGACGTTGACGGTCAAAACGTCCCAGCCGGGGGCCGTGTCCAGAATGACATAATCGTACTGTCCTTCGACGGGCGCTAAGGCCTCAGCCAGCGTGCGCTCGCCACCGAAATCCTGCCGAGCGATGATGCGTTTCAGCCCGGCCAGGCCGCGGCCGCCGGCCAAGAGCCAAAGCCGCTCGCGCGCAGGCGCAATGGCCTCGTCGGCGGAGATCTCGCCTGAGATGAGCTCGGTCAGGCCGGCAGCGGGCTGTAGTCCCAGCGACTTACCGGCCTGGCCCTGGGTATCGGCGTCGATCAACAGGACCCGGTGCCCGGCCAATGCGAGGCCGGCCGCCAGGTTGACGGCCGTAGTGGTCTTGCCGACCCCGCCCTTGGAGAGAGCGATTGCGATTTTTCTCATGCGCCGCTCCTTTTGAGTGAACGCGAAGAAGGCCCAACCGCGCCTTCATTGCGCCCAGTATACCACATCCTCGCTCCATCGTGCACAAATAGAGACGGCGGTTTGGGGCTGCTGTATGCAGTCCCTCGTCACTTTCCACCTGGCTTCAACGTCTCCTACTATTGAAGAGTACGATCGCGCGCGTTGCGCCGATCGGAGAGAATCCCAGGCGACTGCCGAGGGTTGTAGCACAGCGATTGACTGGGGCTCTTTTAGAGTGACGCTCAGAGACGTGGAGGTTCCCATGAAAACTCACGGTAGAGGTTCTGGCCAGGCGATGCTGGTCGCGGCGATCGCTGGCCTCGCGCTGTTGCTGCTGGTCGGAGTCGTCTTCGCCCAGCCGGGCAGTCCGGAGACCACGATCACTCTGTCCAGCGCGCCATCGCCGCCGACGGCTATCAAGCCGGGAGAGGCACAGACATTTCAGTGGCAGATCATCGCCACCAGCACCCCGGTGTCGGTCTCGTACGAGGTGAGCAACATAGACACCGGGCAGCCGATTGAAAGCCAGGTGTACCCAGGCAGCACGGGGTTAAATCTGACCCGTTCCTACGTGTTGCCGACCACCTACGTGCTGCCCTTTGGTCGCCTTTTCGAGCGCTATCGCGTGCGCATCGAGTATTACTCACTGGAGTCGGGCAACGAAGCCAACGCCGAGGCCATCTTCTGGGTCACCCAGGACACGGGGAGCTTGAAGGTGGTCAAGTTCAACGACCGCGACGGGGATGGGCTGCGCGATCCTGGCGATGAGGGCGTGGCGGGCGTTCTCTTTACGCTGCGCATCCAGGGCCAGAACCTGAGCCGGCTCACGGATGCAAACGGCGAGATCCTTTGGACCAACGTGCCCGTGGGGACCTATCAGGTTACCGAGACGGTGCCGGCCGGCACGGTCAACACCACGCCAATCGTGCAGCAACCCACCGTAACGGCCAACGCGACCACCACGATCTTGTTCGGCAACCGCGTCATCCCGGGCGCGCTTGAAGCTCTGGTATGGGTGGATCTGAACGGCGACCGCATTCGCGATCCCGGCGAGCCACCGTATCCGGGCGCCACAGTGGCCTTCGTCTCGCCCTGTGGCGACGATGGCAGCGGCGTCACAGGAGCTGGCGGATTGGTGGTCTGGCCCAACCGCTGCGTGGGCAATTACACGGTCACCCTGACCGTGCCGCCTGGCTATGGCGCTACCACCCCAGCTAGCGTGCCGGCCACGGTGGTATCCAACACGACAACTCATGTGGAATTCGGCATTCAACTCGACACGGCCTGTGTCGAGGGGCAGAAGATCAGTGACACCCATGTGGGCCTGCCCGGCTGGACGATTCGGGCGCAACTGGTGGGCGGCACGGGGCCGATCTACACCGCGGTTACTGGCCCAGGCGGCTTTTTCCGGATGGACCGGCTGCCGCTTGGCACGTATCGCTTCTGGGAGGAGCCGCAGATAGGCTGGTTCCCGGTGACGCCATCGGAGTTCCAGGTGCCGGTGTTGCAGCCGGGCGCTCAGTGTTTGCACATCCGCTTCAAGAACCGGGCCGCCACGCCGGTGCCGCCCTTAGCCCGGCGGGCGTATGCGCCTGTCCTGTACAAGCGCGCTAGCAGCAGCGGTACGGTCGAGCCGGGAACTCCCACGCCGACGCCGCAGGGCGCGGGATGCGTGGTCGCTACCAAAGTGGATGCCTTGGCTGTGGGCCTGCCTGGCTGGACGATCCGCGTGCAGCCGCAGGGCGGCGGGCCGGTGCGCTCCGGCGTGACGAACGGCCTGGGTGCGATTCAATTCGACGGCGTGCCCGGTGGTCCTGCCGTTGTGTTCGAGGAAGCGCAGGTAGGCTGGGTGCCGGTGACGCCTGGCGTGGTGAACGTGATGGTAACCCCCGGCGGCCAGTGTGCGATTGTGCAGTTCACAAACCGCCAGGCTACGCCGACGCCGACGTACACCAACACGCCGACTAGCACGCCTACTTCGACGCCAACACCGACACCGACGGCGACTCCAACTCGCCCTCCCTACGGCGACCCCCTCGCCCACACCGCCGCCGATCATTCGTAACATCCCGCATCCCAAGGGGATCGCGGTCAATAGCCTGACCAACCAGGTATTTGTGGCCAGCAGGACCACGAATCGCCTGTACAAGATCGACGGTGCAACCAACACGGTAGTGGGCAGCTATGTCACCGGCAGCGAGCCGTTTGGTGTGGCAGTCAACCAAAACACCCGCAAGGTGTTTGTTGCCAACTACGCCGGCAACTCGCTGAGCATCTTCAACGGCGACACAGGCGTTCTGTTATCGACCATCAACTTTGCCGCCATGGGCTATGGCCAGCCGTCTTTCGTGGCTGTCGACGAGACGCTGAACCGGGCCTACGCGACCCTGCATGTCGGCGGCCGGCTGGCGGTGATCGACGGCGCGAGCAATGCGCTGCTAACCACGATAGAGGCGGAGGGTGGCGCGTTCGGTGTAGCTGTGCATCCGGGACTGCACCGCGCTTACGCTACCAGCCGTGAGACGCGCAACCTGATCGTGTTCGATACCAACACCAATACCCGGATTTGGGAGCAAACAGCAGCGTCGATGGGCGAGCCGTATGCCTTAGCTGTGGACGCCGTGCGCAACCGCCTCTACGTGTTGACCGCTCCCGTCGGTGGCTATCCCGACCGGGTGGAGGTCTTCAGTCTGGCGTCGAGCGGCGCCAGCCGCCTGGGAACTGTCGCAGTCGGAAATGGCGGCGTGGCGGGCGGTACTGGTATCGCCGTCAACCCGACGACGGGTCACGTCTTCGCAGCAAATAGCGCAGACAACACCCTGAGTGTGCTCGACGGGCCGGGCATGTATCCCCTGGCGACCGTTCCGGTGGGCCACGATCCTGGCATGGTTGGCGTGAATCCTGTCACCAACCAGGTCTACATCGGCAACCGCGGCGACGACACGGTGCAGGTGGTGGTGGATAACTTCGTGCGGCGATTGCGGAAGTAGAACCGCGGATTCGGTGGAGGCGCGGAGGGGGGAGGCTGGAGTGTCGGAGTGTCACGTGTCAGAGTGCAGTGATGCAGGGCCGACGAGCTCGAATACTGGGGTAGTGAGAGTAAGAATGGGTGCCCGATGCTGCCAGCAAGCATCGGGCATCTCGTTATCCCGACAAATCAGCACTGGCGGTAGCCGGCAAAATGGACAGCCCCGATGCCTGCCGCTATAATTCGCACAAGCTAACCACCCGCTGCGGACTCTGTACACCCTGACACTTGACACCCTGACACTTGACACCTGACACTCTGACACCTGACACTCTGACACCTGACACCTGACACTCTGACACCTGACACTCTGACACCTGACACCTGCCACTTGACACCCGACACTCTGACACTTGAGACCCTGACACCTGACGACTTTTCCTTCGGAGACCCCCTCTTGACAACAATCACCATCATCGGCCTCGGACCGGGCGATCCTGGTCTGCTCACTCGAAGCGCTTGGGAAGCGCTGGAGACGGCAGGCGAGGTCTACCTTCGAACCAGCCGGCATCCAACGGTGGCGGCGCTACCGTCGGGCCTGACGATCCATAGCTTCGACGCCATCTATGAAGCGGTGGCGGATTTTGCTGAGATCTATGGGAAGATTGCAGCGAACATAGTGGCCTTGGGCAGCCGGCCTCAGGGTGTGTATTACGCCGTGCCCGGCGACCCGACCGTGGGCGAGGCGACGACCTGGCTGATCCGCCGGCAGGCCGCCGAGGCTGGCCTGGCCGTACGAGTGATCCCCGGCGTGAGTTTTGTCGAGCCGGCCTGCTGGGCGCTGGGGCTGGATCCGCTGGAGCGGGATGGCTTGCAGGTGCTGGATGCGATGGTGGTGGCGGCCAGCCATGCACCGCCCTTTGACACCTCTCGGCCGGCGCTGCTGGCCCAATGCTACAGCCGCGCGGTGGCCAGCGACGTCAAACTGACGCTGTTGCATAGCTTCCCACCGGATCACCCGGTGACGGTGCTGCGCGCTGCGGGCACGGTCGCGGAGGATGTGCGCCGGACTCCGCTCTATGCTCTCGACCGCAGCCAAGACTTCGACCACCTGACCACACTCTACCTGCCGCCGGCCAGCAGTCATGGGGCCTACAGCCGCTTGCAGGAAATCGTCGCACACCTGCGCGCGCCGAACGGCTGTCCATGGGATCGCGAGCAGACACTGCAGACTCTGCGCAAGGACCTATTGGAGGAGACCTACGAGTTGCTCGAGGCGCTCGACGATGACGACGACGAGAAGGTGGTCGAGGAGTTGGGCGACCTAACGTTGGTTGTGGCCATGCTGGCTCAGATCGCTGCCGAAGAGGAACGTTTCCAGTGGCCGGTAGCTATGGAGCTGGTCTGTGACAAGCTGATCCGACGCCATCCGCACGTGTTTGGTGACGTGGAGGTCAGCGGGGTGGAGGAGGTACTGGCGAACTGGGCGGCGATCAAGGCGCAGGAGGCAAGTGGCAGGTTGCAGGTTGCACGAAGTCCCGGAGCGGAGCAGAGTGGAAGGGGCAAGGGAGAATCGATCCTGGATAGCGTGCCGAAGGCGTTGCCGGCCTTGATGATGGCGAGCAAGTACCAGAGCCGGCTGGCGCGTGCGGGGTTGGCGCCCGATCTAACTGAAGCTGACTCGACCGGTCGAGCGCTGTGGGACTTAGTGGCTGAGGCGAGGACTGCAGGCGTCGATCCGGAGACTGCGCTGCGTGAGCTGTGCCGGCGAGTGGCCGCTCAGGTAGGATGAGCTTGCCGACGCAGCCGGCAGGCAATGTGGCTAGGCCAACACTCGCGTGAACAAGTTTGGTGGCATAATCAGCGGAGATAGGAAAAGGCCCTCACTCGATATGAGTGAGGGCCTTTTTCTCTGGTCGGGGCGAGAGGATTTGAACCTCCGACCTCACGGACCCGAACCGTGCGCGCTACCGAGCTGCGCTACGCCCCGGAACCAACAGAAGTCATTGTACGCATGAACGACGTTTTTGGCAAAAGTGGGAGAGTGCGGAAGTGAGATAGTGAGATAGTGAGATAGTGCAACAGAAGCTTCCCCACTATCTCACTATCTCACTATCTCACTTCCGCACTTCCGCACTTTTGCTTTCTCAGCGACCCTGTGTTATACTTCCGCCCGTGCAGCGAGGGTGCGGATGCCCCTGTTTCCGCCCCTCGTTACTTTTCGCCTGCGGCCGAAGCGATCCCCGATTATCGCAGTGGACCGTGGGCAATCCCAAGGAAAGGAGGTAACTGCACCCTTGAACGAGTATGAACTCATGTACATCGTTCATCCCGAGGCCGATGAAGACGCTGTCAATGGCATGAACGAGCAAGTGACGGCGTGGATCGGTGCTCAGGGTGGCCAGGTGCTCAAAACCAACGTGTGGGGCCGGCGTAGACTTCTGTTCGAGATCAACAAGCAGAACGAAGGCACATACGTCGTAATGAATCTGCAGCTGGCAGGATCAGCTTTGGCTGAGGTCGAGCGCAACGTGAAGCTGCACGAGAAGATTTTGCGCTACATGTTTGTGCGTCTGAGCAAGTGACGCATCCCTATTCACCAGCGGCGGGCGGTTATGAGCTGAGTTGGTGGTTGTTGACTTCCAGCTTGCTTTCGCCTGTCGTCGTCGGGCATCACCCTACGATAATCGCAACCGAGGCCAGCAGGTGGGTAGGGAACTGAAACTTGAAAACCTAAGGACCTGTCCGGTAATTACTTCGCGTTTTTGCCCAGAAAACCGGTGCGAATATGCGAAGCTGTCTACGGACGACAAATAAGGATGATCAAACGATGTCGAGAGGACTGAACAAGGTGATGATCATCGGCGGGCTGGGTAGCGATCCGGAAATGCGCTATACACCCAGCGGTAAGCCGGTGACGTCGTTCAGTGTGGCCGTCAGCCGTGGCTGGCGCACCTCGGAAGGCGAGCGCAAGGAGGCGACCGAGTGGTTCAACGTCGTTTCCTGGGGCAACCTGGCTGAGATCTGCAACCAGCACCTGCGCAAAGGCTCGCAGGTCTACATCGAGGGCCGGCTGCAGACGCGCAACTGGGAAGACTCCACCGGCACGCGACACTACCGCACTGAGCTCGTCGCCAATGAGATGATCATCCTCGACGGCCGCCATTACGTGGCCGATGACGAATATGCAGATGCTGAGTTTTGAGTGAGGTAAGAACCATGTCAGATGATTACAGGAGATTCGGCGGACGGTCCGAAGGACGATCTGAAGGAAGTGGCCCCGGCGCTGCGCGTGGCAAACGACGCCCGACGATGATTTCGGACCCGCAGAGTTTGTCCCTTCTGTGCGGAAAACGCCAGAGAACTGGACTACAAACAAATCGACGTGTTGAGGCGATACGTCAGCGAGCGCGGCCAGATCCGCTCGCGACGCAAGACCAGCTTGTGTGCGAAGCACCAACGCCGTTTGGCCGAGGCAGTTAAGCGCGCGCGCTTCATGGCCTTGTTGCCGTATACGGGCGAGCATATTCGGCTGTACGGCAGCAGCTAGCAGGGTGATGGCCCATGGCAAAGCGTAGACAAGTGCGAGAAGAGCCCTCGCGACGCGTACAGGCAATGACCCGCAAGGAGCGCGAGAGATCGCGCGTCATCACGATCATTGTCGGCATCGTCGTGGGATTTGCGCTCGTGGCCCTGGTGGGCGGGCTGCTGTGGCAGTCTGTGGTCACACCGAGTTCGACGGTGGCTGTCGTCAACGGCGATCGTATAGCAACGCGTGACCTCTGGAAGCGCGCCCAGTACGACCACCTGCAACGTGAGAGTAACCTGCGGAATCTGCTGAACTATCAGCAGCAGATCGATCCAGGTGGCCAACAGGGCTTTTTTACTTCTCAAATCCAACAGCTTCAGGGCGATCTGATCGACAACGAAGGGCTGACGAACAAGGTCCTCGAACAGATGATCGAGGAAAAGTTGATCCGCCAGCTGGCCGCCAAGAACGGCGTAACGCTTACCGATGCCGAGATACAGGCGAAGCTGGAGTTGGTGGTCGCCGCGCAGAACAACTCGGTCACCGCGCCGGATGCGACGGTAACCGCCGAGGCTTTGGCAGCTGCAACGCCCACCCCCACCTTTACACCTAGCCCGACGCCAACGGCGACTGTGACCAGTACGGTCAACATGACGCCGACGGCAACGCCACTGCCCACGCCGACCGTGGCGGTTCAGACCGCCGACGAGTTCACTCAGCGGCTGGACGACCTGCTTGGCTTCATCGCCGATGGCGCCAGCGTGTCCAAAGAGGACGGACGCAGCATGCTGACGTCGCTGCTCACAGTCGATCTGCTGCGTGAGAAGTTGCTTGCAAAGGTCGGCGATCAGATGCCTACAAGCGGCGAGCGCGTGCGCGCCCGGCACATTCTGGTCTCGGTAGCGCCGGACGCTTCCGCGGAAGCTCAGCAGCTTGCCCTGGCGAAGGCCATTAGCATCACACAGCAGCTGAACAGCGGCGAGGACTTCGCCACGCTGGCCCAACAGTTCTCTGACGACACGGGCAGCGGTGCACAGGGCGGTGATCTCGGCTTCTTCGGCCGGGGTCAAATGGTGAAGGAATTCGAGGACGCGGCGTTTAGCCTGCCGATCGGGCAGATCAGCGAGCCGGTGAAGTCGCAGTTTGGCTATCACATCATCCGAGTCGAGGAGAAGGATGCAGGCCAGGCCGACTTCAACCTCTGGGTGCAGGACCAGAAGGCTTCCGCCCAGATCAAGCGCTCACTGACCCCAGGCCGGCTGGCGACGCTGCCGACTGTGTCGCCGGAGCTTCTCCAAAGCCCGGTGAGTGCCGCGCCGGTTGCGCTGCCACAGGGTACCGTCGAGGTGCTCCCGGCACCGATCGAGAGCACCAACCCGATTACGCCCTGATTCAGTGGCGTGAGGCATGAATTCAAAAGCGCTCCGTGTACGGAGCGCTTTTTGATTTGGGTGCATTTGTGAACCGAAGTTGAGGCTTTAGCCGGGTCTTGAGCGCTAAACCCGGCTGAAGCCTCGACTCCGAAGATCGGGCGCACTTCCGCCACGCTGTACTAGGCGTGGAAGCGCCGCGCCTCCATTACGTTTGGCAAGCGCTCGATGCGAGTCAGGATACGGCTGAGCTGCTCAGCGTCTCGGATCTCTAAGGTCGCTGTCACACGTGCCAAATGGCCCGGGATACCGGTCGTCGCGCTGGCGTCACGCATGTTGATCCGCTCGTCTGCTACCAGCGCTGCGATGTCGCGCAGCAATCCGGATCGGTCGTAGGCCTCGACCGTGATGCGCACCGGGTGAGTCCGCTCCACCGCGTGGCCCCAGTTCACCTCCACGATGCGGCCAGGGTCCTTGTTGATCATGCTCTGCACGTTGGGGCAGCTCCTGCGATGGATCGTCACCCCGCGACCGCGGGTGATATAGCCGATGATGTCCTGGCCCGGCACAGGATTGCAGCACATCGCCGTGCGGCTCAGCAGGTCCTCTACTCCCAGCACGGTGACGCCCTCCGATGAGACGGGAATGTCAGTGAGCGGGACGGTACTTTCGACCAATGCTTGCGCCTCATCCTGCTCTTTGCGCTCGATGTCCAGTACCTTGCTTGCGATCTGCTGTGTGTTGATGTCCCCGAAGCCCAGCGCGGCGTAGAAGTCATCCACCTTTTCGAAACCGAACAGGCGTGCAACGGAATCGTGGCTGCGCTCGAGGTTGAGGCGCTTTAGCTCGCGGATCAGGACCTCCTGGCCTTCCTGGACGTTCTCCTCGCGGCTTTGTTTGCGGAACCATTGTCGAATTTTGTTGCGCGCCCGGCCCGTGGCGGCATAGCCCAGCGATGGATTCATCCAGTCCCGGCTGGGGCCGCCGCGTTTGGAGGTGATGATCTCGACCTGATCGCCGTTTGACAGCTTGTGGTCAATCGGCACCAGCTTGCCGTTGACGCGAGCACCTCGACAGCGGTGACCTACTTCGGTGTGCACGGCGTAGGCAAAGTCGATTGGAGTAGGATCCCGCAGGCAGATCTTTCAAATCGCCTTGCGGTGTGAAAACGTAGACTCGGTCGCTGAAGACGTCGGACTGCATCGAGTCTGACAAACTCGCTGGCATCCTTGACGTCGCTGCCCCAGTCCATCAGGCTGCGCAACCAGGCCAGCTTGTTCTCGAACTCGACATCTCGCTTGGTCTGCTCCTTGTAGCGCCAATGGGCCGCGATGCCCAGCTCGGCCGAACGGTGCATCTCGTAGGTGCGGATCTGCACCTCCAAGTTGCGCCCGCCTGGGCCGACGACGCCCGTATGCAGCGAGCGATACATGTTGTCTTTGGGGTTAGCGATGTAGTCGTCGAACTCGCCGGGGATGGGCCGCCACAGGCCGTGGACCACACCGAGCGCCGCATAGCAGTCGCCGATCTCGTCGACCAGGATGCGCACCGCCTCGGTATCGTAGATTTGCTCCAGTTCGACACCCTTACGCTGCATTTTGCGGTAGATGCTGTAGATGTGCTTGGGCCGGCCCTCAACCTGTGCGGTGACGTTGGTCCGCTGCAGTTCGCTTTCCAGGATTTCGACGACCTCGGTGATGAACTTGGTGCGCTCGGTGCGCCGTTGTGCCAGGGCGTTGGAGATGCGCTTGTAGACCTCCGGCTCCAGCCAGCGAAACGCGCCGTCCTCGAGCTCCCACTTGATTTGCCAGATACCCAGGCGGTTGGCCAGCGGCGTGTAGATTTCGAGGGTTTCACGCGCGATGCGCCGTCGCTTGTGTTCTTTCAAGTATCCCAGGGTGCGAACGTTGTGCAGCCGGTCGGCGAGCTTGATGATCACCACCCGGATGTCCTCGGCCATGGCCAGGAAGAGCTTGCGCAGCGTCTCGTCGCGCTGGCTGCGGAGCTTGGGGTTGGAGGCCAACTGTTGGCTTTGGTTTTCGTCCGAAAAGCGTTTGATCTCCTCCAGCTTGGTCACGCCGTCGACCAGCGAGGCCACTTTGGGGTTGAAGCGCTCGGCCAGGGTAGCCACAGTGATTTCGGAATCCTCGACCACATCATGCAGCAGCCCGGCTGCGATCGCGGTGGCATCCAATCGCAGGTCGGCCAGGATGCCGGCTACGGCTAAAGGATGGATGATGTAGGGCTCGCCTGATTCGCGGGGCACTGCCGCGTGCGCCTCGGCCGCCAGGTCGTACGCGTTCCGGATCATCTGGATCTCGGCCTCGGTGAACGAGCGGGGCAGCCGGCCGATCAACTCGTCCAGCGTAGCTGGGGGTTTGCTAAAGTCGCTGTTCTCCATAGGCTGTTGGATGGACACTCCATGCTCATTCAGAGGGTGGGGTAGATGCCTTCACGATCCAGGCCGGGTTGTAACGGATCTTCGGACGCGACCCTGTGGGGATTATAGCGCAAGCCTGCGAAACGCGCAACGGAGGGGGTGTATTTCAAGTTGGGGGCAGACCCTTCGGGTTTTCCGCAAACCCGAAGGGTCTGCCCGCAACTTGAAATACACCCAAAGGAGGCTGTCATTTGACAGGCACGTGGGTCGCAGATAAAATCCGTTCAGAGGGACTCATCCTCCGCCTTTCTGGTTGCGCCCCCTTAGCTCAATGGACAGAGTGCCGGACTTCGAATCCGTAGGTTGTGCGTTCGAATCGCACAGGGGGTACTTGAAATCGAGGGGGATTGCTTAGGCGCTGAGCAATCCCCCTCAACTTTGGAACTGCATCCCCAGACCACTTCGCTATTGAATACGAAAGGCTAGCTAGCGCACGCGTGCTGTCCATCAGACCCTTCGGGTTTCTCGTCCTTGTCCAAGTTGCTGTTCAGGTAGATGTCGCTCTTTGCCAGGAAGCGAGTTTGACAAGGGAAACCCGAAGGGTCTAACACTCGAAGGGTTTACCGCCCTCAATCTGAGATACACTTGGTGGGAGGCGCTAACTCATTAACGGTAACGGCAGTTCCCCAGCGTTAAATTGGGCAAGATCACAAGAGACCTTCATCCTGCAGAACGTTCTGTGCTTCTCTCAAGAATTCGTCTAGCGACACTGCACGCTGGCCTTCGGGTGAAAAGTCGTGCTGGTCAGGCGCTTCGACCGGATGCCGGTGCCAGAGGCCTCCTTCACAGTCACGTCCGAAGGGTGCGGGTTGAGCACTAGCGCATAGCCGGTGAGCTGCTTCTGAGTATTGACATAGACCTGGACGAAACAGCCTGCGTCCACATGCAGACGCATTTTGACCGTGTGTTCGGCTTTGTCCATCGTGTCCGCACTTTGGATGAAAGCCCACTCCGCCGCCACGCGCTGAACGTTCGCGCTCGACATCATCCGCGGTCACCCTTCACCTCGCAGACTGGCCAACTGGCGCTCGACCGTGCGGATGCCGTCAGCAGCGAGATCCCAGTCTTGATGGTCATTCTCAACTTCGAAGGAATACCCAAGCGTCTTGACAACCTCCGCTGCCTCGAACTCCTCCAGGGTCATACCATATTTTTGCCGAAAGAGCCGATCCGTCAACTGGTAGCGCGCCAGACGGCGGCGGGTGTCCAACGAGTGATGTTGCAATGGCTGAACCTGGACGATCAGGATGGACTCGAAGCGCTAGCAACGGCCGTTGTGGCGAAACTCTGACCCACCCTTGGTCTCGCGCCCAACGTGTGGTATTATGGACATCTCAAACCCCACCACGAGGTGTAGTGTTATGCCCAATTGCGTGAACTGCGGAACCTGGAACCCTGAGGACAAGAACGTGTGCTGGCGTTGCCAAACCGAGTTGCCAAAGCCGGTCATCCGGAAAAAGCGCGGCCCGCTACGCGTGTTCGGCTTGCCGATCTGGCTTTGGCTGGCGGTGGTCTTCTTTCTAGGTATGATGATCGTCTTACAGCTGATCGGCAGGACCGCTGGGGCCTAAGGCGCTCTCTCAAGTCTGATCCATGACTTATCCCCAACGTAAAATCGTCCAGCGCGCCCGGCTGCGCCGCGAACGGCGCGGCGGGAGCAGTTGCCTGCCACTGGCGCTTGGCTTTGGCCTTCTCCTGACCTGCTTGTGCCTGCTTCCTCTGATGGGCGCGCTCAGCCTGGTGAGATTGGCCGAGCAAGAGACAGTGGCGCCTCTGTTGACCAGCCTGCCCCTCCAGGCCCAGCCTTTGACGCTCCTCCTGCTGGGGGTCGATCGTCGCAGCGATGAAAACGGCCCAGCACGCAGCGATTCGATGATCCTGGCCGGCGTTCGCGCCGATGCCGGCCGCGCAGCCTTGCTCTCCATCCCGCGCGATCTGTGGGTCACGATCCCCGGCGTCGGCGAGCAGCGCATCAATGCTGCGATGGTCTTTGGCGATGATCCGGCAAACCCGGCGGCCGCGCCGCAACTGGCCGTGGACACGGTGGCACAGGCTTTCCGGCGGCCCGTGGACCGTTATCTCGTGCTGGACTTTCAGACTTTCGTGCGGCTGGTTGATGCTCTCGGCGGCATCGAGATCGACGTTCCGGAGGCGATCGTCGATACGGAGTATCCAACCCCGGATTACGGTGTGACGACGATTAGTTTCGATCCCGGTCCGCAGCGTCTTGATGGCGAGCGGGCGTTGATCTACGCCCGGACGCGCCACGACGACAGCGATTTCGGGCGCTCGGAGCGCCAGCAGCAGGTGATCCGGGCAATCGCGGCCAGACTGCTCGAGCCGGCCACCTGGCCACGGCTGCCGCAGGTCGTCCAAGTGTTGCGCGCGGGCGTTCAAACCGACCTGGCGCCCGCGGATGCGCTGTCGCTGCTGCAAATGGTGCTCGCCGTCGGTCGAGGGGAGATGGATACGGCCACGCTGGAGGGCGATGCGGCCACGCCTTGGATCACACCGGGCGGTGCGTGGGTCCTTCTGCCGAACTGGCCGGTGATCGACGGGATCGTGGATCAGCTGTTTGGGCCGTAACGGCGGACTTCGAACTAACAAAAAAAGCGGCGGTCGAGCAACCTCGACCGCCGCTTTTGGGAGCAGGCTTTGCCTATTGTTCCTTGGCTACCAAAGTGAGCGTTACCACGGTATTGTCTCCAACGGTGAACAGGTTGCCCATCGCCGGTGGATCGACGCCGAATTGGCTCATCAGAAACGCCGTCGTCGCCGTGCCAGTGATTGTGTCACCCTGAAGTGTGGCCTTGACGTCGAAGACCACGGGTTGCGTGATCTCACGAATGGTCAGATCGCCGGCAAGCTGGAAGGTGACTTCCTCGCCCTCAGTGTAGGAGGCAGGGGCGTTTTGGAGGCCCGTAGCCTTGAAGGTGGCGATGGGGAAGTTAGCCGACTCCAACCAGTCGGTGCGGATGCGGTTGTCTCGGCGGCTTTGGTCGCTCTTTAGGACGCTGATGTCGACCTGGAACTCGCCCGATGTGATCTGAGGGGTTGCGCCGCTGAAGTCCAGCGTGAGTTGGCCACTGACTTGGTCGGTCGAGCCGACGGTTTTGGCCTTGCCCGCTTCAATTCCTATCGCACTGGCTGCACCGGCCAAGAATTCCTCGTCGACTTCGTAGCCAGCCTTTGACTCGCCGGGAACAAGAGCGAAGGTGCGCGCTCCGCTAGCGGCCGCTGCGGGTGCTTCCGTGGCGGCGGGTTCAGACGTAGGCGCTTCGGCAGCCGGTGCGGCGGTGGGTTCAACGGCCGCCGGCGCCTCGGTGGGCATCACTTCTGCCGGCTTGGCTTCGGTCGCGGCCGGCTGAGGTGCGGCCGTTGGGTTGGCGCTCGGGGCGGGGGCGCAGGCCACGGCGACGAGCATGATACTCAAGCTGAGGGCCACCAATCGGGCCGATCGAACAAACTGGGTCATCTTAACATCCTCCTACTTTTGAGTTTCTAGCGAAATTGCCCGGGAAACAGCCTGTGGGCGCTCCGGGGTGAGTCAGCCAACGGTCTCAGTGTTAAGAACGCAGGCATTTGGTGATACGGATTGTATCTGATCGAGCGGCTTGGCCAATTGGAGGTTTGCTTACCAATCTGATCCGCGCATCAGCGATTCGCGGTTTTCAGGCTCGAAGCCGGTTTAGAACCAGACGGCGATAATCTTGGCCATTGTGCCAGACCACGCGCTAGGTTTCCGTAACCTTCGCACCAAACGGCAATTATTGGAATCTGTCGAGCCGCGTTATAATTCTGCCTAACTCGTACCCGAGTCGCAAATGATCCATTTGCGCTACATAATCACCAACCGAGAGGACGATGCGTTTCAGCCCGGTCGTAGGCTCACACAAAGGCGCAGAATGCGCGGAGTAGGAACAAATCTGGGAAAAAACTGCGCGTTCTTCTCCACTCGGTTCCCTCTGAGACTTCCTGCGGCTCTGCGACTTTGCGTGAGCCTCTTCTGCGAAAGGAGTTGCCGCTGTGCTGAGCAACCGTGCTCCCCGGGCCAAGCAGCGGATTGGCTACGGGCCAGACCCCAATCAGTTCGGCGATCTTTGGCTGCCGGACAGCTCGAGCAAGCACCCGGTGGTCGTCTTCATCCATGGCGGCTACTGGCGAGCCCGTTACAGCCTCGACCACGCTGATTTCCTCTGCCAGGCGCTGGCCGAGGCCGGCTTTGCGGTGTGGAACGTCGAGTATCGCCGAATAGGCCAACCGGGCGGCGGCTGGCCGGGCACGTTTCACGATGTCGTGCAAGGCGTTCGCCACGTTAGCAGCCTGGAAACGACCTTTCCCCTTGATGTTCAGCGTCTTGTTCTTATGGGGCACTCAGCCGGGGGCCACTTGGCGTTGTGGGCGGCCGGGGCACACCGGCTTTCTGCAGCCGAAGGTTTTGGCGTTACCGAGATGCTGCCGCTGAGGGCAGTGATCGCGCTTGCCCCGGTGAGCGACCTGCGCCGCGCGTGGGAGCTTCACCTCAGCCAGGGCGCCGCCGCCGAGCTGCTCGGCGGCAGTCCGAACCAGATGCCTGAGCGGTACGCGGTCGCTTCGCCGTTCGAGATGTTGCCGTTGGGTGTGCCGCAGGTGCTGATCCACGGCACCGCCGACGATGCCGTTCCCTACGAGCTCAGCGAGCGCTATGTCGCCGCGGCCAACGTGGCCGGCGACGCCTGTCGCTTGGTCACCCTGCCCACCCTGGGCCATTTCGAGCTGATCGATCCCCTTTCGGCGGCGTGGCCGCACGTTTACGGCGCCGTGGCGCGTGCGCTGTCTACCCCGCTTACGTCTCCGGCTGGCGCAGCCAGCGGCTAGCCCACGCCGCAATAACCTCGCCCGCATACCACGAGTCCTGTTGCTCCGACAACACGTGGGTGGCATTGTCGAGACTGACAAAGCTTTTGGGGTGCTTGGCAGCAGTGAAAATCTCCATGCCATTCTCGATGGGGATGGTCTTGTCGGCGGGCGAGTGCATGACGAGCAGCGCTCTGTTCAAGGACGCGATTGCGTGCTGCATGTGGGTGCGCTCCAGGTCGTCGAAGAACTGCTTCTTGAGCTTGAAAGTCGCGCCGCCGATCGTGACGCGCGCCTCGCCCTCGATCTCGGCTACCGCCTTGGTGTCGGCCAGCAGACGGGAGAGGTGGCTGGTCTCAAAAGGCGCCGCGATGGTCACAACACCGACCACCGACGGCAGATGCTGGGCGGCCTGCAGCGCGGCTGATCCGCCCAGCGAATGGCCGATCAGAAGCTTGGGTGCCTCGAACTCTTCCTCCAGGTAGCGGGCGACCTCAAGCAGGTCGGAGACATTCGACGTGAAGTTGGTATCGGCGAAATCGCCCTCGCTGTCGCCCAAGCCGGTGAAGTCGAAGCGCAACACCGCGATGCGTTGCTTGGTCAGCGAGCGGCTGATGTGCGCTGCGGCCTTGATGTTCTTGGTGCAGGTAAAACAATGGGCGAAGATGGCGTACGCCAAAGGCCGGCCTTCAAGGGGCAGGTCCAGCCGGGCGCCGAGACGCTCTCCGGACGCGTTTTTGATGGAAGGAATGAGCGTGGGCATAGTGAGATAGTGACGAGGTCATTCCAGATCGGCGTCCAAGTCCAGTGCGATGAGCAGCGCTCTGTTCAAGTTGGCCCATCAGTCAATACTTTCGTTTGTTTGAAACCGATTTGTTGGTGCAGGACCTGCCCCTGCAAAGCAGGCGCCGGGCCGGCCTGCCGGCACCCCTAGGGATGAAAATGCGGAGCGCTGTATCCCTTCGGCAACCGCGGACTCCTGAACTTGTTCAGGGTCCGACCAGTCCGACGGCCTCGACAAGTCGAGGAGTCCGGCATACACCGCGGACTCCCGAACTTGTTCGGGCATTTTCAAAGTAGATCCAAATGCACTCCGGCGTATTTCGCAGCGAGTTTCCGGACCGTGGTCGAGTTGCGCATCGTCGCGGGCATGCCGATCGCCTTTTCAAGCAGCACGCCCGAGAACGACGATTCGCTGATTTTCGTGCGACATAGCCAATAGATCTCGCGCTCGTGGACGTGAAAGTCATCAAGCGGAGTTCGGAAAGCCATCAACTTTTGCTGCGACTCGGCGGTAGGTGGTGTGGGCAAGAAGGCGATGTAAAGCGCGCTTCCTTCAAGTTCTGAGGTTGCGAACGGCTGGTAGTTCGCGATACTTGCCAGTTCGGATGAAGATCTGATAAACGTCGCCACAGCATATCCGAGCGACTTGTGTAGGTGGCTCTCGATTTGCCTTTCCAGAGCCTGGACGTTTTCGTCCGGCAAGTCAAAGATGACGTTGCCGCTTGCGATGAAGGTCTCGACGTTCAACAAACCCAGCGATTCAAACAACTGGCGCAGATGATCCATTTTGACGGTATGGCCGCCGACGTTGATCGCTCGGAGAAAAGCTATAAGTCGTGGCATCGAAGTCGCTTGAAGTCCCGTCATTAGCAGTTCAAGCCGCCTGCTCTGCCAGCTCCGCGATGACCTCCGCCGGCTGCTTGGCCTCCTTACCGGCCAGGACGTGCTGCAGGAAATGTCCGGTGGAACTCTTCTCGCTGCGCATGATCTCCTCCGGCGTGCCTTCGGCGATGATGTATCCACCCTTTTCGCCACCCTCCGGGCCCATGTCGATGATCCAATCGGCCGACTTGATCACGTCCAGGTTGTGCTCGATCACAAGCACGGTGTTTCCTTTGTCGACCAGATTGTGCAGCACCCGCAGCAGCTTGTGGATGTCGGCGAAGTGCAGGCCGGTGGTGGGCTCGTCCAGGATGTACAGCGTGCGGCCGGTGGCGACACGGCTCAGCTCCTTGCTCAGCTTGACGCGCTGCGCCTCGCCGCCGCTCAGGGTCGTCGCCGGCTGGCCTAGCTTGACGTAATCCAGTCCCACGTGCGATAGCGTGCGCAGCTTGTTGCGGACAGCCGGGATGTTGTCGAAGTAGTGCAGCGCCTCCTCGACCGTCATGTCCAGCACCTCGGCGATGTTCTTGCCCTTGTAGGTCACCTCCAACGCCTCGCGGTTGTAGCGTTTACCGTGGCAGACCTCGCACGGCACGTATACGTCGGGCAGGAACTGCATTTCGATCTTGATGATGCCGTCGCCCTGGCAAGCCTCGCAGCGGCCACCCTTGACGTTGAAGCTGAAACGTCCGGGCATGTAGCCGCGGACTTTGCTCTCCGGCAGCCCGGCGAACAGATCGCGAACCTGGGTGAAGATGTTGGTGTAGGTCGCCGGGTTGGAGCGCGGTGTGCGGCCGATCGGCGTCTGGTCGATGTCGACGATCTTGTCGATGTGCTCCAGCCCCAGGATCGCCTGGTGCTTGCCCGGCCTGTCCTTGCTGCGATACAGCCGCTGCGAAATCGCTTTGTACAGGATCTCGATCACCAGGCTGGACTTGCCCGAGCCGGAGACGCCGGTCACGCAGATGAACTTGCCCAGCGGGAAGCGCGCATCGACGCGCTTCAGGTTGTTCTCGGCTGCCCGCTTGACGATGATGTGATCGCCGTTGCCCGGCCGGCGGGCCTGGGGCACCGGAATGGTCAGCCGGCCGGTGAGGTATTGGCCGGTCAGCGAGTCGTGGCAGGCCATGACGTCTTCAATCGTGCCGGCGCACACCACCTCACCGCCGTGTTGGCCGGCGCCTGGACCCATGTCCACGATCCAGTCGGCGGCGCGCATGGTGTCCTCGTCGTGTTCGACCACCAACACGGTGTTGCCGAGGTCACGCAAGTTGAGCAGTGTGCGCAGCAGACGGGCGTTGTCGCGCTGGTGCAGGCCGATGCTGGGCTCGTCCAGGATGTACATCACGCCCATCAGCTGCGAGCCGATCTGGGTCGCCAGGCGGATGCGCTGCGCCTCGCCGCCGCTGAGGCTGGCGGCCTGCCGATCCAGGGTCAGGTAGTCGAGACCGACGTCGTGCAGGAAGCCCAGCCGCGCCCGCAGCTCCTTCAGGATTTGGCGGGCGATCGTCTGCTCGCGGTTGCTGAGCGGCGAAGGCGGCAGAGCCGCCG
Organism: uncultured Chloroflexia bacterium; assembly: GCA_963709505.1. GTDB lineage: Bacteria > Chloroflexota > Anaerolineae > JAAEKA01 > JAAEKA01 > CAVPXC01. Next base: position 92,358 of record CAVPXC010000018.1, read on the forward strand.
AGCCGCCGTTCAGCGAATCGCCGGCCTTGTGCCGTTCTTCGTCGGTCTGCAGCATGGCCACCCAGAGCAGCGCGTTGGAGACCGACTGGGTGGTGACTTCGACGATGTTCTGGTCGGTGATGGTCACCCCCAGCGCCTCGGCCCGCAGACGCCGGCCCTCGCAGGTCGGGCAGGGCCGCGCCGCCATGAAGCGCTCGTACTCCTGGCGCATGTAGTCGCTGGTGGTTTCTTTGTAGCGCCGCTGCATGCTTGGGATCACGCCCTCGTACACCGTCTCGTAGCTGCGTCTGTAGCCGGATTGGTTGACATAGTCGAGCGTGATTTTCTCGCCCTGCGGCGCGCCGTAGAGGATGACCTCCTTCTGGCGCTGGCTGAGCTCGCCGAACGGCACGCCATGGAAGGGAATGCCGTACTGGGTGCACACCCCATGGAGCAACTGCTGGTTGTAGCCATCCTGTTTTTGGGCCACCGATCCCCAGCCGGGCGCCAACACTGCGCCGCCCTCCAGGCTTTTTTCGAAATCGATCGCCAGCTCGGGGTCGAACTCCATCTGTGTGCCCAGGCCGGTGCAGGTCGGGCAGGCGCCGTGCGGGCTGTTGAAGCTAAAGGTGCGCGGCTCGATCTCCGGCAGGCTGATGCCGCACTTAACGCAGGCGAAACGCTCGCTGAAGAAACGATCCTTGGGGTGGTCCGAATCGGTCACGTCGCTGACCACCAGCACGCCATCGCCCAGGCGCAGCGCGGTTTCGATGGAGTCTGGCGAGCCGCGTCGGATCCAATCCGGCCGTCCCCATTGCGGTGGATGACCAGGCGATCTACCACCGCTTCGATGGTGTGCATCTTGTAGCGGTCAAGCTGGATGTCGTCGTCGACCTCGTGGACCTCGCCGTTGACGCGTAAACGCACAAAGCCGGCCTTGCGCACGTCCTCGAAGACCTGTTTGTGCTCGCCTTTACGCGCATTGATCAACGGCGCCATCAGCAGCAGACGGCTGTCGTCTGGCATCGCCAGCAGGGTATCAACGATCTGCTCCACGGTCTGCTGGCTGATGGGCGAGCCACAGTTGGGGCAGTGGGGGAGGCCGACACGGGCGAAGAGCAGGCGCAGATAGTCGTAGATCTCGGTGACTGTGCCCACGGTCGAGCGCGGGTTGCGGCTGGCGCCCTTTTGGTCGATCGAAATGGCCGGGCTGAGGCCCTCGATCTGGTCCACATCCGGTTTTTCCATCAGGCCCAGGAACTGGCGGGCGTAAGCCGAAAGTGATTCGACATAACGACGTTGACCTTCGGCATAGATCGTGTCGAAGGCCAGGCTGGACTTGCCCGATCCCGACAGGCCGGTGAGAACCACCAACTTGTCGCGCGGGATTTCCAGGTCGATATTCTTGAGGTTATGTTCGCGTGCGCCGCGAATGATGAGCTTGTCTTGTGCCATAGGTTTGGTTTTCTTTTGTTGATCCGAGTAATCGCAGGTGGTATGGAATTCTAGCACACATGTGCTGTTTACACAAAGTGCGGGCTTCCCGTGAACGGTCGGTCGTGTTCAGCGTTGCAACATCTGATCATAGCAGAAGGACGCTGCCGCGTCTGTATTTTCTCTCACGGGACAGCGATGCTTCCATCGATTCGTAGACCAAAGGCACGACCATCCAGTTTAGCACGGCTTGCAGCCGGTTCCAATTTCGATTGGTGACAGATTTTGTACACTGAATGCGTTTAAACTTGTATGGCACTAGTGTCAGAAAAAAGTACTGATCGAAGGCTTGGCTCAGCAAGGATCACAGCAGGAGTCCAATCTTTCCCGGAGGCCTACCCGTAAAGCAGGCGCCGGATCATTTCCTACCGACCGGCTTTAGGCCAATACGATTTCTTTAAGGAGACTACGATGAAGGCTTATCAACTAGTGGTGCTGGCAGGTTTGATTGTTCTGATGGCTCAGGCATCGCACGGTGTGGCTTCGGCGGCTGGACTCGCCGGTCCGTGTTCACCCGGCGCAGTCTACGATCCAATGTGTGACGTGGACCACGACGGTGACGTCGACGTGACGGATATTCAGCTTACGGCCGGCCATTGGGGCCAGAACGGCGTATGGACCGCGGGCGATTACTGGTCACTGCTCGGCAACGCTGCAACCAATCCGGCGATCAACTTCCTTGGGACTATCGACCCCCAGCCGTTGGTTGTTCGCACCAACAACACGGAGCGCATGCGAGTGACCAGCACCGGCCTGGTTGGCATTGGCACGCCGGGGCCGGCCGCGCCGCTGCACGTCAACCAGGGCGCCAACGACAGCACCGACGTGCTGGTGACCAGCCCGGAATTCGCTCGCATGCGCATGGTGGCGGAGGCGCCCTCGGTTGACGTGACGCTCTCCTTGCAGGCGCGCGGCCAGTCCACCGCCTCATGGGCCGAGATCGGCACCCTGTCGCGCCACGACCTGCGTTTCTACACCAACGACGCCTACCGCATGGCGCTGGACACCAACGGCAACGTCGGCGTTGGCACCATGGGGCCGGCCGCGCGGCTGCACGTCGCCGGCAGCAACGACGGGACCGACGTGCTGGTGACCGACAATGAGTTTGCACGCATGCGCATGGAGGCGTCCGATCCTGCCACCGACGTGCTGCTGTCGGTCCAGGCGCGCGGCAGCGCTGCGACGCAGCGCGCCGAGATCGGTACCCTGTCCAACCACGACGTGGTGCTCTACACCAACGGCAACATCCTGATGTTCCTGCGCGCCAACGGCGAGGTCTGCCTGGGCAGCGGGTGTCCTTAGGCTGGGCTGCGAGTATCAGCAAGGAGACACGCCATGAGGATCACTGCTCGATCCCTTCGTAGATGGGCTTTCGGTTTTGTCACGGTTGCACTGTTGCTGGCCGGCATCCTGCCTGCCGGCCAAGCCGGCGCACAGGCGCCGGAGCTGGCGCCATGCGGCCCGCCGCCCGCTGCCGCCAACTGGACCATCAACGTAAGCTGCGAGATCGGTTCCAATACCATCGCGCCGCGCAACGTGACCATCACCAACAACGCCACCGTGACCATCTTCGGCGGCCGCTGGCTGAACGTCGATTTCACCACCTACTACCTTCGCATCCTGCCCGGATCAAAGCTGTTGATCCGGCCGGGCGCGCGGCTCTACACCCTGCCGCTGGGCCACACCTTCGTCAACAACAGCGACGGAACGTTTGGCTACTACCTGAAGCGGGTCGACGGCGCGGTGATGGAGTTGTACAACCCGACCTTCGCCTTCTATCCCGCCAGCACCATCAAGGTTGTGCAGCATCTGCACGCGATGCGCGCAGTGGACGCGGGCACCGTCAACCTGAACACAACCAATCTCAACGTCTGCTCCGGCGGGACCAACTGCACCGACAACGCCAACACGGCTGTGCTCTGCGGTGGGACAATGATCCAGGAAACCCTGCAGGTGGCGCTGACCAACATGATGCGGCCGTCAAACAATCAGAGCACCAATGCGATCCAGGAGCTGTTCGGCGCCGGCACGCCCAGCGCCGGCCGCGCGGCCATGAACCAGACAGCGTGGAACACGGTCGGTATGAGCAACTCCACCGCCTTGCAGCACAAGTTCGCCTGCGGCAACGTGGCCAACAACCCCTACAACACGCTGACGCTTGGCCGACGCGGGCCTGCTCTACGAGGAGGTCATGACCAACGATGCCGTGCTGCCTGAGCCGGAGCGGACGACCTTCGTGCAGATCATGCTCAACGACACCAACGACAACTCGCTGGTCACGGCCATCAACGCTATCGTCGACCAGGAGGCCGCCTTGATCGAGATGCCGGCTGCCGACATCCAGGCCTTCAAGAACGGCCTGCAGTTCGCCCACAAGGCCGGCAACATCGGCACGGCCTACGAGTTCGATGCCGGCTGGGTTAGCCTGCCGGTCAACGGCGGCGTCGACGCCCGCCAGTACGTCTTCGGCCACTTCCTGGACGCAGCGACGGTCAACACCCTGCCCAGCTTCGACGCCCGCACAGCCGAGCTGCTGCGCACGGCGATACGGGAGTCGCTGCCGCTGTACTAGACGACACTTCGGACAACTCGCGGCAGACCTGACAACGCCGCGCGACTGAACCTCCCGGTTCGGCTGCGCGGCGTTGTTGCTTCCCGGCCCGATTTCCCGGATAGACGGGAAGATATCCCTTGATTCTGGGACAGTGTTGGTGATAGAGTGTTGAGAACGGGACTCAGGTATCTGTCAGCTGGTGTGGACGAGAACGAATTTTGTTTATGCTGCCGTTAGCCACAGATGAGCGTGAGCATACTCTCACCTGACCATGAGAAATCTATGAAATACAGAATCATCGGCAGCAGTTTCATCCAGAGTACCTTCCATAGGCCGAAGGGTCCTCCAAATCCTCAGCGGAATCCCAATCCACAAGGAAGATTTGATGCGGTCATCTATTTCGAAGAAGAGTCCAAGCTTGTACATTGCTGGCGCGAAAGCGATGTGCACGAGGGATGGAAGTTTGGCAGGGTAATCAGTGACCGTGCTACCGGGCCTGGCGCGATTATCCAGAGCCGCAGCAAGAACTTCCTCGTCATGGTGCCTGAAGCCAATGAGCAGAGACTCGCCTATTACATACAAGACAATAGCGGTTTCGATGCCGAAACATGGTGCGACACAAGATGGCATTTGAAGGGAAAGATAAGGTCAGCCGCAAGTGGTCCCGCATCGATGGTTGTAAATCGCATCAACGACAACCTTGAAGTAGTTATGCTCGAGGGCAACCAACTAAACCACTATTGGTCCGAAAATGGCATCGCGTGGAAGGGACCGTATCGAATCACGGACAGAGCCACGGCTCCTGCCTGTCTGATCCAGAGCAGCTACACAGATAATCTCGAGTTGGTCGTGCCAGAAGGCTCCCATCTGAGTTTTTATTGGCGAGATAGTCGAGACCTGCAATGGAAGCCGAAAAAAGGCCAGCGAATCTTGCGCTATGCCAGTGGGCCAGCGGGTTTCGTGCAAGGGCCCTTTGGTGTGGGGGTTCATAAGAACTTCGAGGTTCTTGTGCCGAGGGGCGACATTCTGTCCCACTACTGGCGCGACAATGCTGACCCTGGATTGCCCTGGAAGGGCGGCGGCCGGGTCACCAGCCGCGGTGGCGTCATAAGCGCTGTCGCGTTGGCTCATAGCACCTTGGACGGTCATCTTGAAGCCCTCGTGCAGGAGGAGAATGGGTCGCTGTTTCATTACTTTCGCTACGAACTGCGTCCCGGTCAGTGGGTGTGGTACCGCGGCTCTTGCCTGATGGTTGATGAGGGGAGCATCACGAACAAGAGTGCATACCCCCAGTCAGAAAAAGTCTGCCAATTGACCGGTGAAAGAGATAAGCAACGTGCCAGGAACACGATAAACCAAACCGAGTCCCGTTTTGGCATAAGGGGTACGGACCTGGGTGCATCCTTCAGGCACGGGAACCGCACCTATTTCCTCTTCGGCGATACCCACTGGTCAAGTGATTACTTCCGAAAACTGGGCTATCGGTGGGACGAAGGGCAAAGCGTGCCGGAGTCCTTGCCGCAAGCCACGCATGACACGATTGCCTACACCATAGATACTGATGCTGACAAGGGGTTAGAGTTGACCTTCCATCGTTCTTATCTGCGCGTGGCGAACCTGCCCGACCCTGGACACGTTGCGGGCGATAGATACGGGCAATTGCACATGGGAGCTTTAACGTTTGCTGAGCTGGAACAGCGCAAGAGAAATCAAAGAACCAGGCTTTTTGTGCAGGGCGAATATGATGTGCCCCTGGATGGCTTCAGCTTCGACGACCAGATGTTCGTCTTCTTCTCCACCAACCACTTCGAGAAATGGCGCAAGACGATGGGCCGCTCCATCCTCACCTACTGCAAAGAAGCGCATCCGGATTTCGAGGCATCTCGTCCCGATAGACCGCTGGAGTTCATCTACCTGGCGGAGTTCTCAAGGTGGAAGTTCGTCAACGTCTCCGTCGCATTGGTGAACGAAAGGGACATCCGGACGTATGGGCTGCCGGCAGCCAGGCGAGGTCTGCTGATCTGGGGAACCGGCGCGTATCGCGCCGACAACGTTTACCTGGCTTTCATGCCACTGGACGATTGGGCAACGCGCGAGAAGCTGCGAAACCAGCACAAGAAGCTCTCCGCGCCTCCGGCTGTGTGGTACTACACAGGCGAAAAACAAGGACAAGCAGGCCGTGCCGGTTGGAGCAGGCGCGAGAGAGACGCTGTGCCGCTCTTTTATCCGGCTGCGATTGGCGAGTTGTCGGTGCGGTGGAACCGGCACATAGGGCTCTGGGTGATGATGTATTGCGCCGGACCCAATGATCCGATGAAGGAAGGCAATGTATGTATGCGAGTGAGTTGAGCTCCGTACGGACCCTGGTCGCCGCGACGGCTGGTGTTCGATTTTCACAGCCACGGTTTGCACAAGTTCATTAGCCCTCGCGAGGGACATCGACTGGGTGACAGCATCATTGATCAAAGACCCGATAAGGGCGGTGGCGGCGCCTACGCGCCGTACCAGCTTCCCGATCATTCCAGGCAAACGGCGACCGGCAAGAGTGTGGTCCTGCACTATCTGCTTTCGACCTGGAACCCTTATCAGGTGGTGCTGATGCGGCATGTGATCTCGTCTTTGGAAATACGCCTGCTGCAGGATGGCGCCCTCGTTCGGCCTGTTGTCGATAGCGTGCCCCAGGAGCCGCCACTAGAGACCCAGGACGTCAAGTTATGAGGTGGAATTCCAGACGAAGATGGATTGCGTGGGCAGGAGTGCTGGCTAGTGCAGCCATGGTATTCAGCTCGGCCGCCGTTCTTGCCCAAACCGGCGGCCCCTACGACCTGAGCTGGCACAACATCGGCCCTGGCGGCAGCGCCAGCGGCGGCAGCTACAGCCTCGACGCTAGCATCGGCCAGCCGGACGCGGCGACCATGAGTGGCGGCAGCTACACGCTGACCGGCGGCTTCCTGCCGGGCGGCCCGACCTGCGCTCTGGCCGGCGATCTGAACGGCGACGGTCAGGTGACGGTGTTGGACATCCAAATGATCGCCGCTGCGTGGCCGCAAGCCACGGCCAGCTTCCCCTACGACCAGAGCGGCGACGGCGACCTGGACATCCAGGACGTCACCCTGGTGACGGCGCAGTTCGGCAGCGCCTGCTGACCCCCTCAGGCGCCGGGCACTTCCGAAAGTGCCCGGCGCCTTTACCGCGTAACCACGTAAGAGGAAACCATGATTAAACGTAGCAATTTCCGCATCGTCCTTGTTCTCCTGCTGGTGTTGGCCTTGAGCGGCATGGCCAGCGCCGGCGCGGCCGCGCCCGACGGGCCCGACGCACCCGTGGGCTCGGCCTTCACCTACCAGGGCCGGCTGATCGACGGCGGCGTACCGGCCAACGGCGCCTACGATCTGCGTATGCGCCTCTTCGATGCGGCATCCGGCGGCACACAGGTGAGCACCAACTGGCTATTTGGCGATGTGGCAGTCAGCGGCGGTTACTTCACCGTGGTATTGAACTTCGCTGACTACTTCGACGGCGAAGCGCGCTGGCTGGAGGTCGAGGTGCGCCCCGGCGCCAGCACTGGCAGCTACACCGTGTTGACCCCGCGCACCTCGCTGACCGGTGTGCCCTACGCGCTAGGACTGCGACCAGGCGCGACTGTCAACACCACCACCACGAATATGCCTGCCCTCAGACTCAACGCGCCCAGCGCCAACTCCAATGCCTTGGTTGCAACGGGCAATGGCGGTGGCTATGCCGTGGTCTACGCAGAAGACCTAAGCACAAACGGCGGCTATGGCCTGTACGGGAAGTCAACAGCTGGTGATGGCGTTATTGGTCTGAGCCAATCTGGAACTGGCGTCAATGGGGTGGGCCAGGGTACCGGGACTAGTGGTGTCAAGGGCACAGGAGACCTCAGCGGTGTGCTGGGCTATGGTGGTCTGTATGGTGTTGAGGGCGAGGGTCCTGCTGCCGGAGTGCATGGCCTATCCAGATCCGCCGGTGCTCATGCCACAGGCGTCCTGGGAGTGCTCCATCACACCGCCGCCGGCCCCAACTCGACGGGGGTCTATGGGGAAAATCAAGGCATCAGCGGCAGCGGCATCGGCGTATGGGGCACTCAAAATGGCACCGGATACGGTGTTTTTGGGAGCATCAACCCCGGCGGCTACGGCGTGGTTGGCTCTAACGGCGGCAGCAACAGCAGCGGCTACGCCGGCTGGTTCAACGGGCGGGTCGCGGTGCTTGGCACCCTGTCCAAGGGCGGCGGCTCGTTCAGGATCGACCATCCCCTGGACCCGGCCAACAAATATCTCAGTCATTCCTTCGTCGAGTTGCCCGATATGATGAACATCTACAACGGCAACGTGACCACCGGCGCCGACGGCTTCGCAACGGTGATTTTGCCCGACTGGTTCGAGGCGCTGAACCGCGACTTCCGCTACCAGCTCACGGTCATCGGCCAGTTCGCCCAGGCCATGGTCGCCGAGGAGATCAAGGAGAACCAGTTTCGCATCCAGACCGACCAGCCGGGTGTCAAGGTCTCCTGGCAGGTCACCGGCATCCGCCACGATCCCTTTGCCGAGGCCTACCGCATCCCGGTGGAGGAGCAGAAGACCGGCGACGAGCGCGGCCGTTATCTCTACCCCGACGTCTACGGCAAGACTGTCCAGGAGAGCATCTGGTACGCCTCCTCGCCCAACGTGCGCTACATGATCGACCACCCGGAGGCGCGCGAGCGGCTGGATGCAGACGCGCCGCTGCCTGACCCGGGGAGCCTGGAACAACCGCCGGGGCAGTAGTGTGTCGCGGTCATGAAACTCTATGGCTAGCGTAGGTCGAGTAGCGGGTTGGGGGTACGCGCATCGCATGAGGTTACGCGACTCTAGCGTATCGAGACCGGAGCGGGTCTACAGTGCGACCCGCTTGATCTCGGTACGGTGGCCTACTCGATCTGCGCTGGCGGCGACCCGCTTGATTTCAGTACGGCAGCTTACTCGATCTGCGCTGGACACAACCCGCTTGATCCCGATACGGCGACCTACTCGATCTGCGTTGGCCCCGCGGTGACTGACCAACTGACCATACACCCAAATTAAGCGCTTTGACCATCTGGCGATTCTGGCTATGATAGGCGGCATGAAGCGCCTGCCTTTTGCACAGACAACAGATGCGCGGCCGGCCCGGTTGAGCGACATCCGCCAGGCCGGCTCGTGGCTGGCGTTTGCCGTCTGGCTGCTCATTGCGGCGCTGGGCATCGGTCTGGCCGTGGCCAGCGTTCCGGCCCGTTTCCGCGAGCTGGTGGCCAACACCGGCCAGCCGCTGCTGTCGCCAGTGATCGTCGCCGGCCTGATCGTGGGCCTGAACATCCTGCTGGCTGGCCTGTTCATCGGCTCGGCGCTGTGGATCGTGCGCCTCAAGGGGCGCGCGCCGGTGGCTCTCTTCCTCTCCCTGACCCTGATCGCCCTGGGCGCGACCGAGACCGGCCTGACCGGCGCGCTGATCAACCCAGAGCACGGCGTCGATTCGGCCCTGCTGCGATGGCTGGTGCTGGCCCTGGGCGCTGCGGCCATGGCCGGCGCGCTGCTGCTGCTCTACACCTTCCCCAGCGGTCACTTTGTGCCCAGGTGGAGCCGGCTGCTGGCCCTGGTCTGGGTGGCCCTCAATCTGCTCTGGCTGTTCTTCCCCGGGACACCGTTCAACCCGCTCAACGGACCCGTGTGGCGGGCCACGCCCGCGGCATCGTTTCTGGTCGGCATGGCCTGGTTCGCTACCGGCCTCTTGGCCCAGGGCTACCGCTACCGGCGCGTCTCCGACCTGGTGGAGCGCCAGCAGACCAAGTGGACACTGCTGGGACTGGCTGCGGCGGTCACCGGCGGCGTGATCTACTACGGGCTGCTGGCCCTCGCCCAGGACGACCGCTGGTCCGGCGACCTGGCTTTTCTTACCTACATCCTGGCCCGGCCGGCGCTGCAAACCCTGTTCATGGCGTTTTTGCCCATCTGCCTGGTCATCGCCATCATGCGCTATCACCTCTTCGACGTCGACCTGATCCTCAACCGTGCGCTGGTCTACGGCGCGTTGACGGGGCTGGTGATTGCGATCTACGTGGCGGTAGTCGGCGCGCTAGGCGCTGTTTTTGGCAGCCGCGGCAGTCTGTTGTTCTCGCTGATTGCCACCGGCCTGGTGGCCGTGGCTTTCCAGCCGTTGAGGGAGCGTTTACAGCGTGCCGCCAATCGTCTCGTCTACGGCGAACGGGACGAGCCTTATGCCGTGCTCTCCCGCCTGGGCCGGCGCCTGGAGTCCACGGCGACACCCGAAGCCACGCTGGACACGGTGGTCGAGACCATCGCCCAGGCGTTGAAAATCCCTTACGTGGCCATTGCCCTGCACGAAGCGGGCCAGCCGGTGGTTGTCGCCGAGTATCCCGGCCCAGAAAGTAGGTCGTTCGGCTTTGCGGTGCCGCCCCATCTGACCACGCTGCCCTTGTCCTACCAGGGCGAGCCGGTTGGCCAGTTGCTGCTGGCGCCGCGCTCACCTAACGCACCCTTCAGCGTGGCCGACCAACGCTTACTGAACGACGTAGCCCGCCAGGCTGGTGTCGTGGCCCATGCCGTGCAGCTCCAACACGACCTACAACGTGTCGCCGCCGACCTGCAACTGGCCCGCGAGCGGCTGGTGACGACGCGCGAGGAAGAGCGCCGCCGGCTGCGCCGCGATCTGCACGATGGCCTGGGGCCGGCCCTGGCCAGCCAGACCTTCAAGCTCGACGCGGCCCGCAGCCTGATGACTCGCGACCCCGCTCGGGCCGATGCGCTGCTCTCCACCGTCGCCGACCAGATGCAGATTACCGTGGCCGAGATCCGCCGGCTGGTCTACAACCTGCGGCCGCCGGCACTGGATCAACTTGGATTGGCGGCCGCGCTGGCTGAAAGCGCCGGCCAGGCCGGCGGCGCAGCAGTTGTCGTCGATGCGCCCTCTGACCTGCCGGCTTTGCCCGCGGCCGTGGAGGTGGCAGTCTATCGCATCGCGCAGGAAGCACTGACCAACGTGGCCCGCCACGCAGACGCCCGCCACTGCTGGTCGCGCCTGTGGCTGGAGAATAATCGTCTGTGCCTCGAAGTGCGCGATGATGGCCGCGGCCTGCCGGCCGAACTGCGCAGCGGTGTCGGTCTGCACGCCATGCAGGAGCGCGCGGCGGAGTTGGGTGGCGTGTGTACCATTGAATCCGGCCCAGGTGGCACGGTGGTGCTGGCCCAACTGCCGTTGTAGGAATCTTGGGTGACCGATCACTGATCACCGATCACCGATCACTTCCATCATGGAGCAATGCCGTGACTGAGCCTATCCGAGTTCTCGTTGCCGACGACCACCCCTTGTTTCGGGATGGCTTGCGAGTCATGCTGGAGTCGGTCGACGACGTCGAGGTGCTTGGCGAGGCGGCGACGGGTGAGGAGGCGGTAGCGCTGGCGATCAGCCTGCGGCCGGACGTGGTGCTGATGGACGTCAAGATGCCCGGTATCAACGGCATCGAGGCCACACGTCGCGTCGTCCAGGCTCATCCGGAGATCCAAGTACTGATGTTGACCATGCTGGAGGATGACGATTCGATCTTCGCCGCGCTGCGTGCCGGTGCGCGGGGCTATTTGCTCAAGGGCGCGCGCCGGGACGAGGCGCTGCGGGCCATTCGGGCGGTGGCTAACGGCGAAGCGATTTTTGGTCCCGGCATCGCCCAGCGCCTGGCGCAGTATTTCGCCGTGCGACGGTTCCCGTCGACTGCGGCTCCCTTCCCTGAGCTGACCGAGCGTGAAAGGGAGATCCTCGACCTGATCGCGCAGGGGCGCACCAATGCGCAGATCGCCGATCATCTGGTCGTGAGCCTGAAGACGGTGCGCAATCACGTCTCTAGCATCTTCAATAAATTGCAGGTGGCCGACCGCGCCCAAGCCATGGATGTGGCGCGGCGCAAAGGGTTGGGGTAGGAGTGGCCGTGGGGCGAAAGGATCTCGAAGCCCCGGGCATGGCCTAGCGGAGGCCCTTGCGCATTTCCAGGAGGCGCAAGCGGGTGGATCCCATTAGGACGCGAGTTGATTGCCCCGTAAATACGTAATCGTTGGCGAGAAAGAAACTCTGCGCGATGTGATCCTGAGCAGCCACGGGGACGATTACGGCTTCGGTGGGTGTATCGCGGGCCAGCCATGCCTCCAGGATTCGCAGCGCCCAGCCGGCCAAGCCCTGGCCGCGGTACGGCTCGGCCATTAGGATCAACCCGATACGTACGTCAAAGGGTTCTGGCTCGGCCAGACGCAGATCGATCACTCCCACCATTTCGTCATGCAGGTAGATGCCGAGAATGTGACGACCTTCATCGGAGATTGCTTCGGCCAGGTCGTGTGAGGCCTGGCCGGCGTCCGGAGGTATTCCCGTCGACTGGACAAAGAAAGCCGCTGCTGCGCTGTAGACCTTCTGCAGCGCAGCAGCATCGGCGAGGGTCAACGGGCGAAGAGAAATCGGTGGAGGCAGTGTTTGTGTTTCGGTCACGACGGGCTAGACGAGGACCAATCTTTGCCGTTGGCGCCCACGCACGTTTGGAACACCTGCAGAGACTTCGACCTCCAATGCAAGGTCGAAAAGGAATACTACATCGCTTCGATTCTTGCCTTCAGGTTCCGTATCTCCCTCTCGACGCCTTCCAGTTCGCCGGCGATGCCTATCAGCTTCTCCCGCTCGTTGCGCACAAAACGGGTATACGGTTCGATGGCCTCGCGGATGTTCTGCTGCGACTTGGCCAGTTCCTGCTCGAATTGGGCGCTGAGTGACGCACGCAATTGCTGCTGCAGCTCCGTCACCTGGGCGCGCAGTTCCTCACGGGCCTTGCGGCGGCGATTAGGCAGCACGTACAGGCCAAGGGCCGCAAGCGTGCCGGCAAACAGCAAACCGGTGAGGTCGAGCACCAACGTGTGCAGTGCAGCGATCATGATCGCGCCAATTCCGATTGCGCCCACCTCGAAAACCGCCATCTGCGCCAGGGCGTTTTGGATCGAACTCGGCTAGCTTGGTCGCTTCGGCCTGCTGGTCGAAGGAGCCGACAACTCGCTGGGTCGCGCGCCGGACCGATTCCAAGAACTCTCGCCGGTTGGCCTCAAAGGTGCCACCCACTTCGCCAATGACCCGGTCTTTGTGCAGATCGGCGCGCCGATTCAGGAAGGCCATGATTCCCTGCCATTGCCGATGCTCGCGGTCGACGATCCAATCGATCAGGTCCGTGATCTGCCGCTCGAGCTGCAGGGTCGTGTCAGCCACGACCTCGCGCTCGAAGGCCTCACGCACTTTGGCGCCGTTGGCCAGGTCGAAGACGCGGCCGATGCGCAGCCACTGGTCGATAAAGGCGATGCCGCGGTCGGCCATCTGGTAGAGAATCGTGTCGATCTGGCCCAACCGGTAGCCGAAATCCCGCCGCATATCCTCTTCGTAAACGCTTAAGTCGGCCTCGACCGTATCAATCGTGGTGAAATCGTCGACCAGGATATCCAGACGGGTTTGTGCAGTGCCTGCGTACTTCTCGTGCAGCTTGGCGGCTACCCCCAGCGGGCTCAGCAGCTTCAGCCGCAGCCGTTCGGTCTCGTCGAGGGTGTCGAGAATGTAGCGCTCAAGCGGCTCAAAGCGGCTTTCGGCCCAAAGCTCCAGCGCCGACGGCTGGCCGGCTGTTCGAACGCCCTGCTGGTCGGCCTCTTTGGCTCTCCGCGCCAGGCGGGCTGAGACCATGAAGATCTCAGGCTCGACTCCCAGCAGCTTGAGCGCGTTCTCGGCCACGAAAGCGCGTACCCTCGGAGACGTCGGCCGGGTTGAGGATATCGACCTTGTTGACGACGATCACGACCTTCTTGCCCCAGGCGCGGATGCGCTCCATAAACAGGCGCTCGCTCTCGGAGAAAGGACGGTCGGCGCTGGTAACGAACAGGACCAGGTCGGAGCGCGGCACGAAATCCTCGGTGATCTCCTGGTGGCGCTGGATCACCGCGTTCGTACCGGGTGTATCCACGACATTGATCTCCCGGAGCCACTCCACGGGCGCGGTGACCACCTCCATGTCGGCTTCGACCAGCGAACGGCCGATCTGATCGCCATGGCGCAAGAGGTGAACACGAACGGTAGTGGGCGTGGCGCCTTCCTCAAGCAGTTGTTGCCCGAGCAGCGCATTGATAAACGCCGACTTACCGGCGTTGAACTCGCCCACGATCACCAGCAAAAACAGCTCGTCGAGCTGCCGGCGCGCCTGATCCAATCGCGTCGAATCCTCGCGGCTGGCCTCGAGGCGCGTCAGGTTGTAACCGAGCTGCTGTAGCAGCGTCCGCTCGGCCAACAGCAACTCTTCCTGGTCCCGAGTAAGAAATCGCTTGAGCAATCCGACAACTCCTGATCACCGAAGGCTAGGAGGATTATGCCACAAGGTGGGGCAAGGTCCAAGGTTCTCTCGGAACTCTTTACGGTCGGTCTGCTTGTACCGTTTCGGGGAGGCAGAGATCACTCGCCGTCTGCGGTTGCGCCGTATGTAGCTGCCTCCCGGCCCGGCGCAGAAAATGGCGTCCAGCCTACCAGCCGCTGGCCGTGTTTACCCGTTGCAGAATCGCCTCACGTTCTGCCTCGCTTGCCCAGCGAGGCTGGGCAAAATCTTCCAGCACGGTGGTCAATAGCTTGGTGCTGAGATGGCGTCCGTCGTAAATGGTCTGGCGGGGAATGAGGCCCTCGCGAGTCGCTTGGCTCCACATCTGGTCGAAGAACAGGTTGCCCAGACCATAGAGGATCTCTCGACCATTGCGAAACTCAACTGCTTGCGGCACGTGGGATTGCACGCCAGTCACAATGTCCGCGCCGGCATCGCTAAGAGCTCGAAAGCCCTCGATTTGCGACTGGATCGGCAGCGTGTCGTAGCTCTCCTCCCATTGCAATTCCACCAGCACCAGGTCGACATCCAGCGTCTTACGGGCATCGCTGATCGCCTGGGTCATCGCGGGCAAGCTATAAGGCGCCGAGCCTGGCCAGTCCTCCGCCGCCCAGGCGAACTCCGGTCCAAAAGAATTGGCTCCCAGAAAAGCGAGACGGTTGCCGTTGTGTTCGATCCACAGCGGATTGAGGGAATCCTCCAGGTTGGGGCCGCCGCCGTAGGTTGGGATGCCTTCGTCTTTGTAGAACTGCATGGACCACAGGTTGGCTTCCTTACCGAAGTCGTTCATGTGGTTGCCCGTGAGCCCAACCAGATCAACTCCAACGTCCCGCAACGACTCCATATAGGCTGGCTTGGAGCACAAGGTGAGGTTGTTTTCGCTGGCGTCGACCTGGCAATCCGGGTAAAACGGCACTTCGTTGCTGATATGCGTCAGGTCGGCCTTGGATAGAATGGGTCCGATCTCCTTGGCCGGGTAGTCATAGCCTTTCTGCTCCATGCGCAGCGCGGTCGTGCGTGACATGGCGGTGACACCCGTCATAATGAGCACCGTCAGCTTGTCGGGGTCGCGATTGGTGCGCAAGGCGCCGCCAGTGAGGTGGGTCGTCAGGCTCTCAGCTTGTTTCTCGAAGCCCGGCCGATTGTTGAGATAGAAACGCAGCGTCAGTGGGTATTGCGCTGGGTCGAAGTCGTTGTTAGTGGGGTCCTGGCCATTCATGGTCAAGGCCTTTACCTGCGGCACGAGCCGGTCAAAAGGAAGCACTCCCGGGCGATCAGGGCTCGCTTCTAGCGCACCTGCGACCGCGGCCGAGTCTGGCAAGACCTCCACCTGTGCGGCTGGGCCCCACAACAGTGTCAGGGCGGCGGCGGTATCGGCATCGACGACCAAGGGTTGTTGGCCTTCGGCCGGCGTGCCCAGCCACAGAGCCAATAGATCGGCCGCAGATACCTCCTCCTGGAGCGTGCCGAAGCGTGCTACCGGGACGTACACTCGCTCGACAAGCGGCTTGTCTGTGGGGTCAGTGCTGATCCATAGATCGGACTGCTGAGTATCGGTAACGACTCGTCCGCCCGACTGCTGCGCTATCCACACCAGCATACCATTTTGGAGTTCGGCCGGCAAGGGATTGGGCAATGCGACACGCAGGACCGGCTTGACTGGCGCGGGCACGGTCGTAGCAGTTGCCTGCACCTTCGGGAGGGCAGTAGGTAGTGGCCTGGTGGGTGCTGGTCCTGCTTGGCTTGCTTCTTCGATCGTTGGAACAGCCTGTGGGCTGGCGACAGCCATGGGAGTTTCGGCGGTCTCGTTGTGGTTCGTGAGGCTCGATATGACGAGGCCGATACCCCCAACGACCAGGGCGGCGGCTACGGCCCAGAGGACGATTCGATTGGTCTTTGACGATGAATTCATTGAGATCTCTCTTTGGCGGGAGGTAATTGCACCGAGGCGGCTCGATCGGGTCCATCCCAAGCGGAATCGTGTGCGATGACTGCATGACAGGTGATGTCGAGGATTATAGACGTTTTTCGACTGCGCGCAAAATGCGCTGGTTTGCCACGAGCGGCGTGTTGTGGTACACTGCGTGCACCGTGAGCCCCCATAGCTCAGAGGATAGAGCACCGGCCTCCGGAGCCGGGTGCGCTGGTTCGAGTCCAGCTGGGGGTACTTGTTTTATATCGGACGGACGCTCGGTGTGTCGTTAATCCAGCGGGCGGTCGTTCTGTTTTTGACCATGATGGTAAGAGCCTGGGATAGAGCTATTTAGCTCTATCCCAGGCTCTTTGTTTGGTGACTCTGCGCGAGCTACAGGAATGCCTGCCAGATGAATACGAGGATCATCAACACCGCGAGGCAGGCTTCCAGGAGGCTTGAGGCTACGTAGGCCAGGATGATGCCTTGGCTGGCCTGCAGGCCCAGACGAAAATCGCGTTTGTCGATCGTCTCGAGCAGAACGATGCCAATGATGGCACCCACGACGGTGGCAACGAGCGTGCCGATGATCGGGATCCATCCGCCGAACAAGATGCCACCAACCAGACCTCCGGCGATGGCTGCAAAAATGGCCTTCCAGCTCACGCCCATGCGCCGGTTGAACACGGTGACCAGAACCAGGTCACTGCTCCACGCCAGCAGGGCCAAAAGCAAAAGAAAAGCCAACGTCGGCCATCCGACCGCCTGAAAGCCGTCGTTCCAGGCCCAGATGCCGGCACCCAGGAGGATCAGCAACGGGCCGGGTACAAGCGGCAGCACGCTACCGATCAGCCCAACGAACATGAGTGCATAGGCCAGCAGGGCCGGCGGGCTTAGCGACGACACAGTTTTTGGATCAACCTGTTACGACAAACCATAGTCACTGATTATTTGTATATCTAAGTCTTGAGGAACTTGTCGCCTACCACCACAAACGCGGCGGCCAGACAAAGGGTCGTCAAGACCTGGTACATGGCATCGATCTCGTCGGGATGGCCCATAATGAGCAGCCACATCACCAATTGGATGACAAAGGCGACGATGAGGCTGCCGATGATCAAGCCCCATTGCTTGGCATTGTACTTCTTCATATCTCCGTCTCCTTGCTAATAGAGGAACATCGGTTTGCCCTGGACGTGGGCAACCTTCGGTCGATAGGTTTCGACATCGTAAAACTCGTCGACGTCGACGCGCTTGACGCCGCGTTGCGGCATGTCGGCGGCCACGTGAGTATATCTTCCCTCGCGTAACGCTACCATGCGCCCCGTGATGCCGCGGACAGCGAGGTCTACGGCGAGCGCGCCGTAGTTGGCAGCCACCAGACGGTCTAGCGCATCGGGCGCGCCGGACCGCATCAGGTAGCCTAGCTGCTGGTAGAGCGTGTTCTGGCCGGTCAGGCGTTTGATCAAATCGGCCGTGACCTGGCCGATGCCGCCCAGCTTCTTGTGGCCGTAAGCGTCCGGCTCGCCGGATTCGACGATGTCGCCGTCCAAAAGCCGCGCGCCCTCGGAAATGGTGACGAGGGCGTAGTTGCTGGGGTTGTTCTGTTTGTCCTTCATAAGCAGGCCAGCCAGCTTGTCCGGGTCAAAGGGAACCTCGGAGATAATGGCCCGGTCGGCGTAGGCCAGGTAGGAGGCAATGAGAGAGGTCTCGCCGGAATTGCGACCGAACAACTCTACGACGGCGATGCGTTCATGGGAGCCTGCCGGCGTGCGCAGGGCCGTAATCAGGTCTACTGAGCGAGTGATTGCCGTGCTGAAGCCGATGCAGTAATCGGTACCGAACACATCATTGTCCATCGTCTTGGGAATGGACACGACCGGGTAGCCCTCTTTGTGAATCCGGGCGCCGTAGCCCAAGGTGTCGTCGCCGCCAATCGGGATAAGCACATCGACGCCGAAGAATTCGAGGGACTTCAGGATCTTCCCCGTCATATCGTGTGCCAGATTCTGATCATCGTAGTCGTTGCCGTCTTCTCGGAGGGAGTTGGGATATCTTGGCTTTGACTATGCTTGGCTGCGTGCGTGACGTATGTAGGAAGGTACCACCAGTACGATCGATCGTTCGGACGACCTGGTCGGTAAGCTCCACGACGTACTGATCCTGAGAGGCTGGATCGTTGGGGTCAAACATCAAGGGACCCCTCCAGCCCCGACGGAAGCCTATCACTCGCCAGCCATGGTCGATGGCACGGTTAACGACCTGCTTGATGCACGGATTCAGACCAGGCACATCGCCGCCGCCGGTCAGTACTGCCAGGGTTTTCTGTCTGCTCATCGATCTCCTCAAAGCCACCTATCACCCGAAAAATCGCCCAACCACAGAAGCGGCGGGCGTGTTTCGAAACGCAACCATGGGCTCGCATGATCGCCGTTCGTAGGGTGCAATTACCGCAAGAGCGCCCTCATTCTACCAGAGGGCTGGCGAACGCGCAAGTCCCCGGAAGGGACCGGAACGCAACGGCCCCCGGCCACACAAGTGGGCCGGGGGCCGTTGGGAGGAAACCTGGGACCGTGCCCAGCCTGCTTAGTTGGCTAGGTGAGGTCGGCTGCGGTGTTCTATACGGCTTCTACCGCATTGGCTGCAGACTCGGTTGCGCCGGTGACAGCCGCTCCGACGGCCGCAGGAACGGCCACAGCCGAGGATGCTGGTGTTCCACTCAACCTTGCCTGGAGCGATGCGAGCTGTTGCTGCAACCCTTGGGTAGCCTCGAGGTTGGAGGCAATCAGCTTTGACTGCCGGTTGAGTTCGCCGGAGATCTCAGTGTCTGCATCCGTTGACACAGCCGTCGTTGCAGCGGGCTGGGTGACTTGTTGGGCAACCGGTGTTCGCTCGTCCAAGCCCACCATCAGCTGCAGCACCTTACCGATGACGTAGAACTGGAGGAAGACAAGCACGGCAATCAACAGGCCCGGCAAGGCCGCAAGAATCGGGCTGGGGAAAAACCCCTGGTAGTCGAAGGTGGTCTGCAGGTAGTTGCTCAGTTGGCTCAAGCCAAGCCAGACCCCGATGGCCGACAGGATGCCCAGGACCAGTACAATCCACGCCAGGATCACCGACAGCGTGCCGATACGGCGGAGGTTTTGGTAGCGACTTTTCACGCTGGCCACTCCTTTCGAGTGTCCCTCAGGCGGCTATTGGCCAGGGAACGTCATGCGCAGATCCATGTCCATGTTGTCGAGTTCAGGCACCAGGAGCTTCGCCAGAGAGATGTAAGGACTGTCGGGGTTGATTTGGGCGTACATCGCAGCGCCGTTGTTTAGCAGTGTGTCGCTCCAGGCAAGCTGGGGCAGTGGCTCACCGTTGACCGAGATGACCACGCCATTGGGAGTGGTTTTGAATTCCATCTCCTTTACGCCGGCCGATTTCAGCTGTTCAAGCGTAGCGGGTGTCAATTCGATCGGCAAATACAGGCCTGCAGCCGCCAGATCGCGGCTGGTCATGCCGGCCAGCATCGGAATGCCGTTCTCGTCGTAGCTCACATCGACCTTGGTAACGAGGGCTGCGGGCTGGTCGCTCGCCACGGCCTCAACTACCTCAGGCGCCTTGCTCGGATCGCGAACCGCGATCTCCGTTGCGCCCTCCTGGGTCGGGAAGCGGAGCACCATGTTGACGCCAGTCCGCTGGATGATGGGCATCAGCTTGGTGATCAGTGGGCCGTACGGCAGGCCAGCCAAACCCATCACTGATCCCAGGTTCTTGAGAGAATCGCCCTGCCAGGTCAGATAAGGCATGGGCTCGCCGTTGACGTAGATGAAGAGTCCATCCTTGTTGCTGGCAAGCTCGATGTGCTGGACGTTGGTGTTCTTCATCCAGTCCACATAGAATGGATCGACAACGCGCTCTGGCAGCTGTACTCCAGGCAAGAGCTTGTTGACGGCCTGCATGCTGAGCCCGCCAACGGACATCGCCCCAGTATCGTCCACGTCGATCACCAGGCGGGGCAACGATATCTGGAATCGCTGGCCGCTATCGGTTGTCTCGTCGCCAGTGGGCACCGCGGCTGCACCACATGCGCTGAGCAGCAGAGAGGCAATGACTGTGAGAGCTAGAATCCGGACGAATCGCATAGTACGCACCTCCTATGTGCATGAATGACCGGCGCAGGCATCGCGCCTTAGATGTGGAACTACCGGCGTTAGTTGAGACCCCACGGCGCAAAGTGTCCATGGGGTGAGCTCACAAGATGGCGGAAGTGGAACGAATATCAAGCAGGGGAACAGCAGAGGGCGTGTCAGCATCGCCGAGGGGGAGACGACGGTCGAAACAACCGTTGGTGACATGGTTGAAACAAGCCTTCCCTGCCAGAGCAGCCGCCAAGGCTGCACTTATTCTATACCTGTACCAGAGTATACCCGACGCCAATCGTTTCGTCAAGTCTTTGTGTCAGAATCCCTTGTGCGGATTACACGCCGGTTGCCGCAAACGGAAACCTACGACACCCTGACCAAGCGCGAGCGCGAGGTCCTTGGGTTGGTGGCGCAGGGCCATACCAGCGCGGAGATCGCTGACCGATGGGTTGTCAGCAGACGTACGGTTGAGGCACACCGGTCGAACATGATGCGCAAGCTGCACTTGAAGACCCAGGCCGACGTGATTCGCTTTGCTTTACGCCGAGGCCTGCTGTTGGTAGAAGATTAACGGCTGGCGGGTTTGCACTTATGTGAAGAAATGCGTAACTCTACGAATAGACTTGCACATTGTTTCTATGCTAAACTGTTAATATGACACTGGTGAAGTGGCTGTTCTGAGGCGACACAGACCGGCTGCTGGTGGGGAATCCAGTTCATTCGCGCTCTCGGGGAAGGGTGGCGCGATGGAGAGGGCAGGCGAGGGGCCTGCCCTCGATTTTTTCTCTTTATACTCGATGCTAGGGGGTGTATTTCAAGTTGGGGGCAGACCCTTCGGGTTTTCCGCAAACCCGAAGGGTCTGCCCCCAACTTGAAATACACCCATGCTAGGGGCAGGGCTTGGCGTGACTTGGCGGCGGTGGTATAATCGCACGGTTCCTGATCGATCTTACCCCTTGGAACTCGCGGTCCACCTCTGATCTATCCAAATCCTGGCGTGAAATCAACCGACCCAACCCACCATGCCAAACGGCGTTTCGCATTTCCCGGAACAACTCGCCTTTGGACCATCGCAAAACTGATACTGATTCTCGGCGTGGTCTGGGCGCTGACCGTGTCGCCCAAGCCGCTGATCACCGTTGGGCCGCAACAGACGGTACAATCAATCAACCCCAAGATGGGAGTCCACACCCGATTGACCGACGAGGTGGAGGAATGGAAGATCAAACGCACCCTGGAGATGGTGCGCGAGATGGGCGCAGGTTGGATCGTCGAGTATTTTCCTTGGGCCTATGTCGAGCCGAACCGGCCGGGCGAAGAAATGTGGCAGCATAGCGACCTGGTTATCCGCCACGCCAAGGCCCAGGGTCTCAAGGTGGTCGCTCGTCTAGGCTTCGTGCCCCAGTGGGCCCGGCCCAAGGAGTCGACGCCCCTCTATCTCGACGAGACTCACTATGCTGATTTCGGCAACTATGTCTACGAGTTCGTCAAGCGCTATCGCGATCAGGTCGACGCCATTGTGATCTGGAACGAGCCCAACCTCAGCCTGGAATGGGGTTTCCGGCCGGTGGATCCGGTGGCCTACACCAAAATGCTTGAGGTGGCCTATCGCCGCGCCAAAGAGGCCAATCCCGAAGTGAAGGTGCTGGCAGGCGCCCTGGCGCCTACCTTGGCGCCGCCCGGCAGCGAGTGGGGTATGGATGACATGGCCTTTCTGCAGGCGATGTACGATGCCGGCGCGGCGCCCTATTTCGACATCCTCGCAGTGCATGCCTACGGCGGAAAGTTCCCGCCGGACGAGCCGGCTGCGCCCGATGCCATCAACTTCGCCCGAACGGAGCTGTTGCATGACATCATGGTGCGCAATGGTGACGGCCAAAAGCCGGTGATGATCACCGAGGGTGGCTGGAACGATCACCCGCGCTGGACGCGCGCCGTGCGGCCCGGCCAGCGCATTGAGTACACGCTGCGCGCTTACCAGAAGGCTCTGGAGGAATGGCCCTGGGTCCTCGCCGTAGCGCCCTGGGCCTTTCGCTATCCGGCGCCGACGCGTACCTACCAGGACTACTATACCTTTGTCACGCCCGAGTTTCAACCCAAGGCCATCTATCTTGAGGCCCAATCTTACGCCGCCGGCCGCTGAGGTCGTCACCAACAATTGTTCGAGCATGGCATGACAGCGAGAGAAACAGCGGCCAAGCTAACCCGACGCGACTGGGCCCGCGCTTTGATCCGACGGCGCTGGTTCTGGTCCTTCGTCGTCTTGATTATCGTCGTGCTGGTTGCAGCCCCGCGGCTTTGGCGCGTTATCGTTCCACCACGCGATCCGTTCTGGGAGCGAATCCAGGCCACAGGCCGCTGGCGCGTGGCCATGGACGCTAGCTTTCCGCCCTTTGAAGACCTGGATGAGGCCGGCCAGCCCGTGGGGTTCGACGTCGATCTGGCCCAAGCGATCGCGGCAAGGTGGGGCGTTCAGCTGCAGATCGAAGGCATTGGCTTTGACGGCCTGGTGGACGCGGTATGGGCCAGCCGGGTGGACGCGGCAATCTCGGCGCTGCCATACCAACCCCAGCTTACCCAGGACCTGGCCTTCTCCCAGCCCTACTTCGAGGCCGGCCTCGTCTTGGTGGCGTCCGCAAGCGATCTCACCGTTCAGACGGTGGAGGATCTGGCTGGCCGGCGTCTGGCCGTGGAATGGGGATCCGAGGGCGATGTCCAGGCGCGTTCTCTCCGGCGTCGCTATCCGGACCTGCAGATCCTGCCGAAGGAGACCGCACAAGACGCGCTGCAAGCCGTCGCCGATGGCAGCGCGGACGCCGCGTTGGTCGACCGCATCAGCGCGTTGCAGGCCGCAAGCGCGACGGACAACCCGATTCAAATCGCTCCCCAGCCCGTGGTTTCGGATCCGTACGTTGTCGTTCTCCCGCGCAAGGCCCCTATTCTTCAGCAACAAGTTGCTGAGGCTCTTCGGGCGTTTGAAGCCGACGGCACGTTGGGTGCGCTGACGGAAAAGTGGCTCGGAGAGGATTAACTACTGGGTTCGAACTTCAACCCATGCAGTCTTGCCGGGCGTGACGACGATTTGTTGGAAATAGACCTTGCCGTTGACCGCAACTTCGACCTTGTACGGGCCGGCTGGCACGTCGGCCAGCAGAAAGTTCTCACCCCATGCGTCGTCTGGGTTGATCAATCCCAGCGCGTCGGCGTAGGTCGTGGCATAGAAGCGCGGGCGATTGAAGTCGGGCCCGGGATACAGGTTGACCGGTACCTCGGGTAGGTGGCGGCCGTCGGCCGTCAGCACGCGGCCCGCCACGGTGCCGTGACCGGGCAGTGGCTCTAGCCAAAACTCGGAGTTGCGGGTATGATCGTAGTCGTTGACGCCGACGCGCACCTCGACGTGTACGTGTGGACCGATGGCCACACCGCTCATGCCAACCTCGCCGATGCGCTCGCCACGCGTCACCCGTTGGCCTGTTTGGACATAAACGTTCTGTAGGTGGCCCAGCAGCACGTACACCGGCTGTCCGTTGTACTGACGGTCCAGTTTGATGACCACCGGCAGGCCGAAGAAGTTCGTCGTCGGTCCGACGGCGACCTGGTCGTCGGGGCCAGCGAAGATCACCGTGCCGTCGGCCGGCGCGAAGAGAGGTGTGCCCAACGGGTTGGCGATGTCCGCGCCATGGTGCAGCAGATAAGCTCCCTTGCCAGTGCTGGCATACGCATAGGTGGGGTCGGCCCACTGCTTGGCGTCGGGGCCGGTCGGTCGTGCCAGCCAGTAGTGCTCTTGGGCCTTGGAGACTTCGGGCGTTGGCCAAAGGCTGCCTGGCTCGATGGTGTCGGTCTTGGCTGTGCCAACGATAGGCTTGGCCGGAGTTGCAGCGGTGGCTGTCGGCGTTGGCGTTGGCGGACGTTGGCGTAAGTGACGGTGTGGCTGTTGGCGTAGGCGATGCCGTTGCGGTTGGCGTTGGGCTAGGCGTGAGGGTTGGCGTCGGCGTAAACGTTGCGGTGGGCGTGTCGGTCGCTGTGGGTGTGGGCGTTGGCCCGAAGCCAAGCCCTGCTTGACAGCCGGTCAGACAGGCGGCCAGCAACACGGCAAATGCCAGGATCAACGCCGGCAGCGCGCGGCTGGGCATGCCTGAAATCACCCGCCCGTGAGATACGGAATTGTGTTGCCTGGACATCGTTTGTTGATTATAGCCAGAGCGTAGAAGGTTGGGCAAATTACGGCGATGACTCACGTTCATTTCGACATCTTTTCCCTCTTTCCCGGCATGTTCGCCGGGCCGTTTGACGATAGCATCATCAAGCGGGCGCAGGCGGCCGGCATCGTTTCGATCGGCCTGCACGACATCCGCGGCTATGCCGAGGGCAAGCATCGGATCACCGATGACTACCCCTACGGCGGTGGCGGAGGCATGGTCATGAAGCCGGAGCCGATTTTTCGGGCGGTGGAGACCGTGCTGGGGGAGGCGGTGTCGTGGAAGAGCAGCACACGAATCGGTTTAAGCGGAAGGGCACGGTCGGTCCCTCCGGGAGGCTTCGGAGACCGGCCCAAGCGCGCAAGAAGGGGCACGGTCGGTCCCTCCGGGAGGCTTCGCGCAGACCGGCCCGAGCGCGCAAGAAGGGGCACGGTCGGTCCCTCCGGGAGGCTTCGCGCAGACCGGCCCGAGCACGGTGATTCCGATCATTTTGCTAACGCCGCAAGGCCGGCAGTTCAACCAAAGTGTGGCGTTGGAGTTGGCCGACCACTCGCGGCTGGCGTTGATTTGTGGGCGCTACGAGGGCGTGGACGAGCGTGTGCGCCGTTATCTATGCACGGACGAGATCAGCATCGGCGATTTCGTACTCTCGGGCGGCGAGATCGCGGCGATGGTGATTGTCGACGCGGTCACCCGCCTGCTGCCGGGCGCCCTGGGCTTCGACCACGGGGCCGACGAGGACTCGCACGCCACTGGCCTGCTAGAGTATCCGCACTACACGCGCCCACCTGACTTTCGCGGCCTGCGCGTGCCAGAGGTGCTGATTTCCGGCCACCACGCCAATGTGGCGCGCTGGCGCCGCCAGCAGTCGCTTCTGCGCACTGCGCTCCGCCGTCCCGACCTGCTTGAGACGGCCTGGCTCACCGACGACGACCTCGCCTTCCTGAAGCGCCTGGAGACCGACCCGGAGCTTGCCCAGCGTTTGCAGCGAGACCTATGAATTTGCCTGCGGTCGTGGCTTGTGGTACACTCGCTGTTCGTGAGTCTGTTTACGACGCCACATCCCACGCGCTTTGGGCAAGTTCTTGCCGGCGGTGGCGCGGTTCAACCAAGAAGCAAAAACACCGGTCAAAGAAAGGTACGTACGATGCAGCATCCTTTGCTTAGAGTCCTTGGAACCAAGGCCCATCCGAATATTCCTACGCTGCGGATTGGCGACACTGTGCGCGTTCACGCACGGATCGTCGAAGGCAGTCGTGAGCGTATCCAAGTATTTCAAGGTACTGTGATCAGCATCCGCGGCGAAAAGGCGGCGGGATCCAGCTTCACTGTGCGTCGAATTGCCTCCCACGGCGTCGGCGTTGAGCGCACCTTCCTGCTGCATTCGTCGCGCGTCGACAAAGTCGAGGTGATGCGCAGCAACAAGGTCCGCCGGGCCAAGCTGTATTACCTGCGCGACCGCCGCGGCAAGTCAGCTCGTCTGAAGGGCGTAGGCCCCGGCTGATCGCTGTCTCAGGACAGCCCAGATGAAACGTTGGGCGCAGGGACCTCCCTGCGCCTCGTTGTTTCTGTCGTAGGCGAGGGAGACGTGGCGCAGCAATCCACAATTCGAGAGCTGCCAACGTTGGACGAGGAACTGGCTCTGTGGGCCGTCGGCTGCGAGTGGGTCGCGGGCGTGGACGAGGCTGGACGCGGCGCTTGGGCGGGGCCAGTGGTTGCCGCGGCCGTGGTTCTCCCACCGGATCCGGGTATCGCCCGCCGGTTGGCAGGTGTGGCCAACTCCAAGCAGTTGACGGCTCGCCAGCGAGAACGACTGCTGGCAGTCGTTCTTACCGAAGCGGCAGGCAGCGGCGTAGGCATCGTTCTAGCCACCGAGATCGATGTCCTCGGAATCGCAGAGGCTACCCGCCGGGCAATGCAAGTAGCCATCCAGGCTATCGACATTTCTCCCGACTACCTCCTGATTGACTACATGCAGCTGCCATCGCTGTTCATTTCCCAATATTCGTTGCCAAAGGGCGACAGCCGGGTGCTGTCGATCGCCGCAGCCTCGATTGTAGCCAAGGTCACCCGTGACCGGCTGATGGCCGAACTGGCCCGCGAGTATCCGGGGTACGGTTTCGAACGCCACAAAGGCTATGGCACAGCCGATCACCGGGTGGCCTTGTTGCGTCTTGGGCCGAGCCCAATTCACCGCCGGTCGTTTCAACCGGTGAAGGGCTTGCAGCTAACACTTTTTGCCGAGGCTCAGTCCAAGGATGGTAGTCCTGCATGAAGAGCTCACGGCAAGGGCTGGGTCAGACCGGTGAGCGGCTTGCGGCCCAACATCTCGTCGATCGAGGCTTATGCATTGTCGCCCAGAACTGGCGCAGCGGCCGGACCGGCGAGATCGACCTGGTGGCACTAGATGGACCGTGTCTGGTGATCGTCGAGGTGCGTACCCGTCGCGGCGAGGCCTTCGGCACACCCGAGGAATCGGTCACCCCCGCCAAACAGGCACGGCTGGCAGTCCTGGCTGAAGCCTATTGCACAGCAATCGCCTGGCAAGGTCCGGTGCGCATTGACGTGGTCGCCGTGGCCCTGGCGCCGGATGGGCGCCTGCTGGAGATTCGACACTATCGTGATGCAGTGTGAGGAGAACATATGGAAAACCGAATCCGTCTTCTACTCGTTTTAACCGCCCTCTTAGTCTTGGGCGTGCTCGTGGCTGGTTGCAGTGCGACGCCGCTGCCGCCGCTGCTGATTCCCCCGCCCACGGCCACTGGCGACCGGATGCTACCATCCGCTACTCAGCCGGTCGATCAACCAGGTGTGACGGCGGCGGTCGAGGCGCCGGCGCCCGCTATCGATGCCGTAACGATGACCCAGGCCATCTCGGCCACAGCCGTTGAGCTTGCAGTGGTCGAGACGCCGGTTCAGGTCGAGGCAACTCAACCGCTTTCAGCACCTGTTCAGCCCACCACAATCCTGGAACAGGTCGCACCCACGGCCACGTTGATGGCTCAGAAGCAGGTTGCAGTCCAGCCGACCGTTAAGCCCACCATCAAACCAACTCGGGCGCCCGTACGGCCCATCGTCGTGCCCACGTCCACCCGTTTGCCTGCGCGACCTACTCCCACTCGGGTCAAGCCTACGCCAACGCCTGAATGGCCGAAAACCCTCGCGATCACCGAGCAGCAGCTCGAACAGCAAGCTAGCTCGGTACCCGGCCTCCAGGTGACGGGTCTGGACGTGACCTTCGCCAATGACAGCATGACCCTCAGCGCGGCTACTTTGCGCTATAGCATCGTCTCGATCCGCAATCTCACCGTGCAGGGACATTTCACCGCCAGCAACTGCGATGTTACCTTCGTCGCCGATCGTATCCAGCCGCGCAACCTGGCTACCTCGTCCATCCCGAATATCGTCAACCAATCCCTCGACCAGCAACTCGGGCAGTGGTGCGTCGAAACGATCTCGATCGTCCCTGGCCAATTGGTCGCGACCGTTCGGCCGCGGTAGGTCGGGGGAGAGTGTCAGGTGTCAAGGGCCACGTGTCAGGGGGGCACAGGTTATTCTGACGCCTGGAACATGACACTCCGACACCTGACACCTGACACTCCGATACATGACACTTTCCCCTCTTCTAGCCGTCGTTGGTCCCACCGCTGTGGGAAAGACGGCGATTTCGCTACGACTTGCCAAGGATTTCGACGGCGAGATCGTGTCGGCGGATAGCCGGCAGATCTATCGCGGGTTGGACATTGGCGCCGACAAAATCAGTCTGGCTGAACGCGCAGTGGTGCCGCATCATCTGTTGGATGTGGTGGCGCCGGATGAGGTGCTTACGCTGGCCGA
The DNA here is from genome assembly GCA_963709505.1 of uncultured Chloroflexia bacterium. Taxonomy (GTDB): domain Bacteria; phylum Chloroflexota; class Anaerolineae; order JAAEKA01; family JAAEKA01; genus CAVPXC01. Next base: position 120,892 of record CAVPXC010000018.1, read on the forward strand.
ATTCCAGCGAACCGCCTATGCCGCTATCGACGATATCCATCATCGGGGACGTTTGCCACTGTTGGTGGGGGGCACTGGACTGTACGTGCGCGCGGTGCTTGATGGGTTAAGCATCCCCGAGGCGCCGCCCGACGAGGCGTTGCGAGCGGAGTTGGAGGCCTATGCGGCCGAGCGTGGCGCAGACGCCTTACATGCCCGGCTGGCTGCGGTCGATCCAGTCGCCGCACAGCGCATCGATAGACGCAACGTGCGCCGAGTGGTGCGGGCGCTGGAGGTGTGTTTAGTCACCGGCCGGCCCATTAGCGCCTTGCAGCAGGCCACCCCGCCGCCCTACCGCATCTTACGCGTGGGCCTAACCCGGCCACGCGCAGTGTTGTATGCCCGGATCGACGAGAGGGTGGACGCGATGGTCCAGCGCGGGTTGTTGGAGGAGGTCCGCCGGCTGCTCGATGCCGGCTATTCGCCCCAACTGCCGGCACTCACTGGGTTAGGCTATCGCCAGATGATCCACTACTTGCAAGGGGAGCTGAGCTTCGACGAAGCCGTCGCGGCGATCAAACACCAGACTCGACGCTTCGTCCACCAGCAGAACACCTGGTTTCGGCTGGTGGACGGACGGATCGTTTGGTTTGATTTGGAGCAAGCCGGTTACGAACAGATCGCCGATGCTGTGCGGGCATGGGTCGCGACGTAGCCATCGATTGCGGTTCGTTCCTACCTACGGCAGCGGGCGCGCTTGAAACTCATCCTCACGCGACCAGTGGGCCGATTTCCGTTTCCCGCTGATGGTAGGCGACGTTGCCCCAATCGCCGATTGTGACGTAATACACTCGTACCTCGCCCGACCCCAGGTGCTCGGCGCGTTGGGCGGCGCGCACCCTGGTCCAGAAACCAACGTTGGGGTCAAGTGTTTTGATCACGCCTGGCTTGATGCGCTTGATGGCGTCGAGCACATCATCGCCGGTGCGGTTGACGTGAAAGCCGTACTTGTGGTTCACGAGTGAACTCCGGTCGGCGGCGACTGGAAGATCTTCTTCAACCAGTTGCGCAACGACCAGCCACTCCCGGGTTTGGGTGGCGGAGGTGTCGGCTCCGGCTGCGGCTTGGGCGGCAATGGCGCAGTAGCCGTATAGGCCGAGCGGCCGAGTTGGGTCATGTAAGCGTAGGGCATGCGGCAATAGCCTGCGCCCGCGGCGTTTCCTTTTGCCCAGGATGTGCCCCAGCTGTTGCGCACCAGGAAATAGCCACCGCCGGGCACAGCCGCGTCGTCCTGGTATCCGACCATGCACATGGCGTGGCCGCCCAGCGCCTTGTCGCTGACCAGGGGGATCCGAATGTCGCCATTCGTGCGTACTGGCTCGCTCAGCCAATAGGCGTAGACTGGTACGGCAAAAGCCACTGGTTTGCCATTGGCCAGCGCTTGTTTAAGCTCATCAACCCAGCGCGGCTCGACCGGAACGCCCTTGGCGATTCGGTAAGCTGCGGCCTTTGCCTCGGCGTCAGCCGGCGGCGGACCCTGCCCCTCGTTGCCGGCGATCTTGGTCGGGTTGTAGGGCCAGATGGCCTCTGTGCAGACGCCCTTGTCCTCCAGCACGGCCATCGCGGTTTTGATCCAGGTGCCCTCGCCTGGGAGTCCGTCGCGCTGTTTGCATGCCCAGTACAGGAATTGTTCGGAAAGGTCGCCGGCAGTGCTGTCCTGTTCAAGCAAGAACTCGCGTGTCGCCGCGCAGGCGTGGGCAACACACGTGCCGCGCCCTTGCTGGTTTCGCACCGCAGGCATCCGGCCGATCAGGTTGACCTGTGGTGGGAGAACAGCGCGGATCCCCGGCGCCTCAGAAGGGTCCAGGCCCTCCGGTTCATCAAGCGCGCCTAGACCGGGGAATTCCAGCACGACTTTGTCGTTAAAATCGGGCGCTGCAGCTCGGGCCTGAGCTAGCAGTTCGGCTGCCTGGTCTGTCGAGACGCCCAGAGTGTCGGCCAGACCTTGGAGTCCGTCATCCTTGGCGGCGCCGATGAACTCCTCCGCAGTTGTGATCCACAGCTCTGCCAGCGCGGCGGTGATGTCAGAGGAAAAGCCCTCAACATCGTTCAAAGGCGTGCCTTCTTTATCTGCCATGTCTGAACGCTCCTTTCGCGAACGTTGTCAACTCAGGCTATCTGGTGGGCGGTTGTTTCCCGCGGGCGAGGCAAGGTCAACCCATGACCTGACCGCAGGGATCGGTTTTCGGCGACCTTGGTCTGAGCGAGGAGGTGTCAACCTTCTCTCTATGTTAAACGAGAGTGGATCCGTCTTTGCGCCGCAGCCTGCTCAAACCTGTTGCCGTTGCACTGTTCGCCAGTAGATTTCCTCGCTGGCGCGGTAGAGGGCCTGTTCAAGCTCCGGGCTCCACTGGGCAGGGTCAGGCCGGCTTTCGCGCAGAAGGGCAATGCTGTTTGCGTCGCCTATGCTGGCCAATGCATCGATGGCCTTGCGCTGGACATAGACCTGATCGGCTGCGCTAAGGCTGCTTGAACTGCGGCATCTCGCCTGCGCTCGGGCTGCCTGCTGCGAGATGCTCGAGCAAGGCCTTGTCGCGCCGGTCCGCCAGACGAGCGAGGGCGTCAATTGCTATGGCCGCCAAGGTAGGATCGGTTGTGTCCCGCACACAGCGCTGCACGAGAAAGTCGTGCGACTTGGCGTCCTGGTCGCGCAGCAGTCCAATGAGATAGGCCAGGCACTTTCGCCGCTGGTGGTGCTGCGCATTCTGTGGGGTGGTGGTCTCTTGGTCGAGACATGGGCCAATCACGGCCCGCTTGATGGTGGGCAGGTCGATGGTCGCAAGGGCATAAGAGGTTGCCCACAGGCTGGCCGGCTTCAGGTTCCGATCCAAGAAAGCGTGGGTCAGAGCTTGTAACGCAAGATCGGCCTCGGATGGCCGGATCGGCCTCAGTTGCATTGTCAGATCGCCCAAGGCCAGCGCTGCCAGACCCTCAATTGAGTCGTTTGTGGGATGCTCGAGATTGTCGATCAGGTTGACGACATCTTGGGTCTGCCAGCGGTGTAGCAGGGTCACCAGGTCGGGGTCGATAGTTGATAGGATATCGGCCTGGGTCGAGGCACTCATCCGGAGCAGGCCGATGATCGCGGCCATGCGCACGTTGCTATAGTCAAAGTCGGGCTCGCCGAGGCGATCCTGCCGCGGTTTGCCGTAGGCGGTTGCGGCTAGCTGGTGCATCGCCATCGGGTTGACGACTTGTCCTAGCAGGGTTGCCGCGCGGCTGCGCTGAAGCGCATTGGGTTCGTTTCGGTTGCTCAGCCGCCAGATCAGAGCTGCCGTTACCGTGTCTGATAGCACGGTCAAGTCTCGGGTTGCCGGACCGTAAGGGGCGACTTCCGACAGACAGCGGGCGGCCAGGAAGGTGCGGTCGCTTTCCAGAAGATTCATGCCGTAGACGATCACCTCAAGGAACCGCTCCAGCGCGGCGGCATCATTTGCCATTAAGCCACAGGCGAAGACGATGGTGTCTTCCCACCAATGCAGCCGAGATAGCCGGCCAAGGGTCGATGTAATGTCGTCGAGGGTCTGTTCCCAGTCCCCACGCGCCAGGATGGCCTTAGCCGCACAATAGGCCTTTTCCATCTGGTAGGCGAAGCGGACTTTGTCGTTGCTCACGTTGGCAAGCAGCTTATTGGCGATCAGCGCTCCGTACAGACGCTCCAGGCTGTATTCACGGTCGCTCCGGATGCGCCTCATGGTGGCAAAGGCCTCGGCCAGGGGCAGTGTCGTGGACAACGAAGAACTGCATCTGCCAGGCCAGCGCACCCAAAATCAAGTCGACGTGTGTGTGCATCCCTTGGCGGTTGTAGACCCGGACTTCTCCCTCGCGGATCATCGTCTCAACCACCTGGTCAATAGCGTCCTCGATCAAGTCCTGCAGGGCTTGGGTTCGAGTTTGAGGATACCTGCCTTGGCGCGCGTGCAAGATGAGCTTGACCATGAAGTAGGGCGCGGCGGCCAAATCGTACAGGCCCGATTGGTCCAACACACTTCAGCAACGGGATTCCGGCAGGATCTTCCGGCGGCAACCCCTGGAGGAAGTGACGGATGCGGCGGCGGCTCAGGCTTCCCAATACCAGGATATGTAGATCGATCCCGCTGAAGTACGTCGAGCTGAATGCAGCCGGGCTGCTTCCCAGGATGAACTGATGCTGGGGATAGCGTTCCACTAATTGGCGTATATGCCGGCACACGGCAGGCTGCTGTTCCGACGGCAGAGTTCTAGGTTATCAAAGATCACCCGGAGGCTGGGAGTGTGACTGGTCAGCAGCGTATCGAGCTGGCGCCGGGCATAAGCCGGCCAAAAGGGCAAGAGGCTGCGTGTGATTAGCGTGTTCAGGGGTGTTTCTTGGGCCAACTCGATTGCATCTAGGGCCTCTAAGTTGACATAAACTGGTAATGTAGAGCGAGGCGTGGTAGGGATCCAAGGCATCTTGCAGGGTGTGCCAGGCGATGCCCTTGAGCTGGGTGCCGCGGTTGCTGCCAAACCCGCCCAGAAGCGCCACGAGCCTGGGTTTGCTTGGGTTGGATGCATCTGGCCTCTCGAGAAACTCCTCGATGGCCGGCAGGACCTCGATCATCGCGGTGGACTTCGGACTTCCAGACCCTCGAACGCCAACGGGTCCTGTTGGCCGGTGAGGGATACTACCTCCACCGGCAGCGACAAATATGCTTTGTCTCGGAAGATCGCGTACGTCTCGTCGGTCTTATCTGACGCCATTGCCTCGATGGCGAGGCGTGCGGGGTCGGGCGTCAGCAGCTGGCCGTCGGCGAGGCGCATGAACAGCACGGGGATGTGAGCCCCTGGCAAACGGCTGGTCAACAGCCGGGCGCGCGCTTGGTTGGCCGCCAGGTCCACCTAGGCCATGCTGCAGGAGCTGGCGGTAAAAGACCTGGCTGAAGGCCCGGGCGGTCTCGATTGGTGCCAGGTCCTGCATTGCCAGCACAGCGGGCACACCGGCCTGCACCAATTTGGGAGCGAGCCCACGGAAGGCGTCGCTGGGGCTTCGCGTGGCCGACTGGCAGCTGGAGAGGAAGACGAGCCGCACGTGATCGTCTCCATCGCGGCGCAGGGCGCGCAGCAGAGCATCGGCCAGGTCTTGGTCGGGTACCAGGAGCGGCTGGTTGTTCGGCCCGGCCAGCCAGATCATGGCAGCCTCCGTCGCAGGGTCGTATTCGCCGTGGGCGATAAGGTGCAGAATGTGGGACCCCGGCACGCAGGGCGGCCTCGATCGCTTCCATCGTGCAAGGCTCGGGCACGCGAATTAGCTCGACCGGCAGGCCAGCTGTGGCTTCGCTTAGCGCCTGCCACTCGTCGTGCGCGACGATCTCGGCCAGGCCTTGTTGTGGGAGTCCCTCGGGGTTGGCAATGGCGACGACGATCTTGAGCGGATACGCGCTGGATCGGTTCTCCGTAATCCCATTCGCCCTCCAGGTAGCGCGAGAACGGCGTCGCGTCGGCCGCCGCAAGGTTCAGGCCGCCTTGGTCAGCACGCTCGCGCATCAGCTCCCACGGCAGGGCGTGCAGCTCGGGGGCATCGGCGTCAAGGACTAGGCGGATGCGTCTGAGCTGGGTCCGGCCCTGGACCATATCCCAGGCAGCGGCCACCTTTGGGTCGTCGATTAACTGCTCGAAAAACCGGCGGCCCACATCCTCGGGAGGCGCGTCCTCGTCCCAGGTCAGAATCTTGGAGCTGAGGTAGCCGCGGCGAAACTCCAGCTTGTTGTTCAGGGTGAGCTCGACCGGGTACCGGTGGGCTTGGCGCTTCAGGATGCGGATAAGCAAGTCGTCATAGATGGCCACGATGAATTCTCCTGCAACCGGGGTACGGCTGAGCGTTTCCTTTGCCACGGTCTACACAGACCTTCGGCGCATTTCTCGGAGGCATTCCTGGAGCGAAACGTGAAAGGGTTCTGGTATGCGGTGCAAGCTCTGATGGTAGCAGAAAACCGTCTTTCTGTCAATCTGATAGGTCGTTCATATTGTCATAATCATAATGCATCAACAGTGAGAGGAGGTCAAACAAAAAGCGCAGCCAAGCCACGATGTGGCGACTGCGCTGCTGGTTGTGGCTATGGATCGATTGGACCTTTCTTCGGAGAAAGGTCCAATCTGGGTAGTCACCGAAAATGTGTTCGAGATTGGACCTTTCTCCGAAGAAAGGTCCAATCTGGGAGGTGCCTAGCGAGGCTCCTCCTGAATCTGCGCGCTTTCATCTTCCGGGCCTTTCCCGCGTTTGTCACGGCTGCGCCGGTTAAGGGGACCTGGCTCGATGAACGCCAGCACCGCGATGAGAATCAGGCCGAAGAAGACGATTAGAGTGAGAATCTGCAAGAGCAACATCGGTGTATACTAGCTCCTGTCGACCATTATTAAAAAGCATTATCGCACAGAAGCGGCAGAACGGCAAGCCGTGCGGGTTTTACGGGTTTGGGCAATCATCGTGCACTTGCACACGAGACGAAGCGGATGTACTATGGTTTTCCAACCGTAACCGCTCAGGCAGTTACTTCTCCCGAACAATTATCCGCGTAGGTCATTCTATGCGCTTTCGACGAACTTCAGGCGATTCTCCCGATCCAAGGTCCACCGGCCGCACGTTGCGCCTGACAAGCAAGCTGCCGGTGATCCTGTTGGGAGTGTTGCTTGTCAACCAGATTTTCAACCCGGCGCGCATTTGGGTCGGCATCATCCTCGGCCTGGCGCTTGTGTTGGGTATAAGCTATCTCTGGGCCATCCTCCTGCGCGATGGGCTGAGCGCGCGGCGTCACTTGCGCGGCGCCTGGGTGTTGGCCGGTGATATGTTGAACGAAACCTTCGTGGTACAGAACGACTCCGACATGCCCGCGATGTGGGTGGAGGTGATCGACCATTCCGAGCTGCCCGGCTATCACGTCGATTGGGTGGCCTCGGTGGATGCCAGGAACCACCAATCCTATCAAACCAAGGGGCGCTGCCAGCATCGCGGCGTGTTTACCATCGGCCCGTGGGAGCTGCGAACCGGCGACCCGCTCGGCCTGTTTCAGCGTCACGATTGAGTTCCCGGAGACTCGATCGATCCTGGTCTATCCGCGCGCGATGATCCTTCCGGACCTGCACCTGCCACGCGGTGACGCGCCCGGCACAGCGCGCACTAATCGTCGCACCTTGCACACCACGACTACCGTGGCGACCGTGCGACCGTACGTGCCCGGCGACCCCTTGCGCTCAATCCACTGGCGCCAAACCGCGCGCCAGGGCGAGTTCATGGTCAAGGAATTCGACATCGAGCCTTCGGGCGACCTATGGATCGTGCTCGACCTGGACGCGACTGTTCAGGTCGGCGAAGGGGCGGCAAGCACGCTGGAGTATGCCATCACCTTGACCGCGTCGCTGGCCACGCAAATGCTCGCCGAGAACCGTCGCGTCGGCCTGGCCAGCCAGGGCTATCTCGTGCCGCCGCAGAGCGGCCAGCTGCAGCTGTGGCGCATCTTGGAGGTGCTTGCCCACGCCGTGGCAACCCCCAACACCTCCATGGCCCATTTGCTCCGCGACCTGCGGCAGAACGTTGGCCGCGGGCGCACGATTGTGGCGGTCACCCCCTCGACCGACCCGGCATGGACCGGCGAACTGCTCCATCTGGCCGAGCGGAGCAACGCGCCGGCCGCGGTCTTGCTGGATGCGCCCAGTTTCGTTTCGGAGGAGAGTGCTCAGCCCGCACCGGTCGACGGGGCCATGGCCGCGTTGCGCGGTTTGTTAGCCGAACACGGCGTGCCCAGCCATCTGATCGACAGCCGCTTTGTCTTCCGTCCGGTCTACCAGATCACCCGCACCCATACCGAGCTGCGTACCTTGTCTGCCACCGGCCGCGTGATTTCGGTCGAGGTGCAGGAGGTGGTCTAGCTATGCTCGAGCTGATCGTGCGCCTTTTGCGCAAGTGGCGGCCGTTAGAGGGTTGGCTGATCTGGACGATGGCACTGACTACTTTGCTTCTGGTACCTGCTGCGGCTGAGAGTGCGACCTGGGTGCCGTATCTCGGCCCAGTGCTGGCCGTGATCATGCTGCTGGGCTATTGGGCCGGCTTTCGGATTGACTCGGCGGCAGGTGAAGGCGGACGTTCGGGCTGCCGGTGAGGCCGAAGCAGAGCCGCGACTGGCCATTCCTGGGTGGTTGGCCGCGATCATTCTGGCGGTCGTCGGCGTGTTGACGGTGTCTTGGTGGTCGGCTGGCGCGAGGCGGCGGCCGTGCCGGAGAGCGTGCCCTGGATCCTGGGGCTGCCGGCGAAGGCTGGCCTGGCGGTGGTGGAGATGGTCGAGCGTCTGGCGCAGTGGGGCGTCGACGTACGAACCGGCGGTGCGGGGCAGGACGATGCGGTCTTTCGGTGGATTCTGGGCGTTGTAGCCTGGAGCGCGGCGGCCTGGGCTGGTTGGTGGCTCTATGCGCACCAGCGGACCCTGGTTGCGTTTTTGCCTGCTGGCGTGCTCCTTGCGGCCAACGCCTATTATTATTGGGATGGTCGTTTTTGGTTGCCGCTCTACCTGGGTATGTTAACCTTGGTGGCCGTGTTGACCAAGCGTTACGCGTTGGAGCGCCGGTGGCAGACGGCTGGGCATGGACTACTCGGAGGACGTGCGTATGGACATGATCCTGTCCGCGTTGGGTATAAGCTTGCTTGTGGCCATGAGCGCCTTCGTTATGCCGCGCGTCGTGATTGGGCCGACGGCCAACTGGTTTGAGGAACTCACTGCCTGCGCCGATGGACAAGGTGGGCGAGACCGGCAGAGGACTCTTTCCCGGCCTGCGGCGAACGCCGCGTCCTTTGTTGGCCGAGGGCGGCAGCCCCGGCGGCATGCCGCGATCGTATCTGTTGGGTAGCGGTCCTGAGCTGAGCCAGGAGCTCGTGATGCGCGTCAGCACCGACGAACTCGCTCGCGTTGGCGTCAGGCGAGGCACCCTCGCCCGACATGCGTCACTACTGGCGGGCGCTGACCTATCGATACTTACGACGGACGCGGCTGGCGCAACAGTCCAGTCGAGCAGGCGGAAGCCAACGCGGGAGAAGCGTGGTTCGAGGAGGCCTTGCCGTGGCGTCGGCCGATCAAGCAGAGCGTCGAGATGGAGAGCAGCGGCAACCGCGCGTTGTTTGCCGCCGGCGAGCCATTGGCGGTCAATCGCCCGTACCGGGCGCTGGTGCGCACCCCATCCGACACGCCGGCCGACGATTTGGTGGCGTTGACCGCCAGCGGCCGGCGTTACGAGATCGTGTCGTTGGTGCCGGCGGCTGGCGAGCAGGTCTTGCGTGCGGCGGGTTCGGCCTATCCGTCGCACATCGCCGATCAGTACCTCCAGCTGCCGAAGCTTCCGTCGCGGGTCACCGAACTGGCCCGGTCCATCACGTCCGCCGCGGCGACGCCATACGATCAGGCGCTGGCGATCGAGCGCTATTTGCGGGAGTATCCGTACGACCTGGCCATCACGCCGGCTCCGCCCAAGCAGGACACGGTGGATTACTTTCTATTCGATGCCAAGACGGGGTACTGCGATTATTACGCCAGCGCCATGGTGGTTCTGGCGCGCAGTCTGGGGATCCCGGCGCGGCTGGCCACCGGTTTCGCAACCGGTGACTACGAGCCGGCAGGCAAAGGCGTTTCTGGTGCATGGCGACGACGCGCATTCGTGGCCGGAGTTGTACTTCCCCGAGGCCGGCTGGGTACGGTTCGAGCCGACCGGCACGCGTTCAACCGTGCCGCTGGCCAACGTCTCGGAGGCGCGGCCGCAGTACGGGGGAGCGGGCCAGGCGCAGGTGCAGTCCGATCTCGCGATCTTTCGCAACGAGCACGCTTCGCGGCAGCGACTGTGGTGGATCGTCGCGCTCATGGTACTTGCGTTGGCAGCATTTGCGGGCGCAGTGGTCTGGCTACGGCGGCCGCAGCCCACTTTGGAGGAGGGCTATTTTCTACTGGGCCGTTGGGGTAGGCGGTTGGGCCGGCCTGTGAAATTGGGCGAGACCGCGAGCGAATTTGGCCGCGGCCTGAGCCAGCAAGTACGCGCCGTCGATGCGGCCCAGGGCGGTCTTGCCGCCGACAGCGTAGTGGAGTACGTCATCTACTTTGAGGCAGCGCAATACAGTCCGCAGCATGAGGAGGCGGCGCGGGAGGCGCGAAAACAGTGGCCTCAACTGGCGCGTGCTATGCGGCGGGTGTGGATGCGCCGGTGGCTAGGCCGGATTCGATCGTCGTCAAACAAGTGACTGGCAAAAAGAAAGACCTCCGAGGTCTTCCGAGACCTCGGAGGTCTGATCGGCGAGCGGGCCTATCGCCGAGTTACAGCGCCGGGCCGGCCAATTGGCGGATCTTTATGCCGGTCTCGCGCCAGCTGATCTTAGAGAGGCCGAGTTTTTTGCGCAGGTGTTCGGGCGCCATGCCGGTGCGATAATCGCGTACTGCGGCGGTCCAGCGCATGACCTCGAATGAGATCGATTTGTGTTCGATGCCGGCCAGCTGGCCGGCATCGGCCAGGACGTACTCCAGGTTGCGCGCGGTGCACTCGAAGAGATGGGTCTCTGGTTTGTACTGCTGCACGTATTGTTTCATCACCTGCAGAAACTGGGGGGCAACGACCAGCTTGCGTTCCTTGTGGCGCATGCGTGCGTTGGGGTAACGTACGTAAAGCACGGGGGCACGTGGGTCGCTGCCGTCGATGTGCTCCAGTTTGAGGGCCATGCACTCGCTCTTCTTGATCGCGGTTTGTAGGATCAGGCTGATCAGCAGGTAGGGCCGTGCGTCGGGTTTGCGGGCCCAGAGCAGGTCGCGCGTGTAGCGCAGGAGCCGTTCCACCTCGTCGTCGTAGAGGATGATCGGCAGGGGTGTGCTGACCGGTTGGTGTGCGATTGGTGCTGCAGGGTCATTGGCGACGATGTTAGTGTCGTACAGCCACTTGAAGAAGACCTTGAGGGTTGTCAGGCGGCGCGCGTAGCTCTTGGGGCTGCACGGGGTGTTGCGTTCGCTAAGCATCCAGGTGAGGAAGTTCTCCAGCTCATGGGTCGAGACGCGGCTGATGTTTGTGTTGGGGGAAGTGTACTTCATAAACAGCCGAAGGTCGCCCATAAAGGCCTTGACCGTGTTTTCGGAGAAGCCTTGCCGCAGCATGTAGCCTTGAAAGCTACTGGCGGCCGAGGAGAGGGACGATTTGGACGTGAGCGGGCCGAGAGCGGCAACAGGTGCGCTCATGGCGCCGGGCCGGCCAGGGGGTGGAAACAGGGTAAGTTGATCGATAGTCATGGCCGCGGGGTCTCCTGAAAGAGATGGCAGCGAGTTTCGCATAGTGCTAGTTAATACGATAACACAGAGTCTAGCGTTTTGTCAAGTACATGCAAAAAACGCTTTGGAGGAAGGCAGTCAAAGCCTATAACAGAGGCAGGTGAAGCGGCGCGTGATTTGACAATGCTCCCTCCCGCAGCTATAATATTTACGGTTTGGCCCACTAGCTCAACTGGCAGAGCAACTGACTCTTAATCAGTAGGTTTCAAGTTCGAGGCTTGAGTGGGTCACTTTTGACATAATTCCTTGAAAAGCGATACACTGATTCTGGTCAGTTGATCGCTTTTTTGATTCCGATCTACTGACTTTTTCCCGGCTGTCACACTGACTCCTTTGTGAATAAACGAACGAATGGAGACGCGCAATGACAGCCCAAAGTACACGATTATCTCGATCAGGCGTAGGGGACACATCCCTGGATGTGTTGATCGACCTCTTCATCATCTCTCGACAGATTGAGGGGAAGAGCAAAAAGACGACCGACTGGTACCGGGCGAACTTGAACCGGTTTGCCGAGTTCGTGGCGTCTGACAGTCCTGTCACAGCTCGTTCGCTGTCAATCGATGACGGCAGGGAGTTTGTGGCCCATCTTCAGGGAAGGACGACCCGGTACGGCGACCACGCGATGCGTCCTACGGCAACGGGTGGCCTGTCACCGTACACAGTTCATGCTTATGTGCGAACGCTAAAGACGTTTGGTTCTTGGTTGCAGGAAGAAGGCTACGCCTCAACTCACCCCTTTAAGCGCTTGAAGCCCCCGAAACTGCCTGAGACCATGATCGAGATCCTGGCGGATGACGAGATCAAGCGGCTGCTGGCGAGTATCAACCCGAAGTGCCATCTCGGTGCGCGCATGTACGCGATCTTCTTGCTCCTGTTGGATACAGGAATCCGCGCCTCTGAGCTTTGCGGCTTGTCGCTCGACAACGTGCATCTGGACGAAGGCTACGTCAAGGTGCGGGGCAAAGGCAACAAGGAGCGCATTGTGCCCATCGGCATGTCCACAAAGAAGGCGCTGATGGCGTACATTCACGGGTACAGAAGTGAAGTCGCAGATGAGGGAGCAAAAGCCGTGTTCCTCACGGTAGATGGGACGCCGCTGCAATACGCCGGCCTTGCTCAGGCTATACGACGGCTCGGGGAAGCTGGCGAGGTAAAGAGGCTGCATCCCCACCTCTTTCGCCATACCTTTGCTGTCCGATACCTGATGAACGGCGGCGACATCATGACGCTTCGGCTGATCTTGGGCCATACCACGCTAGAGGTGACCCAGCTGTACCTACACCTGGCAGAGGCTCACGTCCAGGTGCAACACAGCAGGTTTTCGCCGGTAGATCGGCTCGAACTCACCCGGAGGCGACGCGGGGCTAGTGGTCGCAAGTAGGCAGTCGCTATTCTTGGAACGACTATGGTTGCCAGGAAACGAGCAAGGGGATAGTAATGGCTGCGCAGCCGGACTTCGTCAATCTCAGGTGCGGCTATTCCCTCCAACACGGCAAGAGGCATCATGGCAATGTCGGCCCTTGTGTCGATGATCCCCGGCAGTAGGCCCCCGCAACTGTTCGTCGTCCGGCGCACGCAAGCCAAGCTTCAACGCGGGAATCGGGAAAAGAAGTCCTTGCGATGGGGAAAACTGGTACTCATTGCGCACGTTCCACGCGCGGGCTAAGCACTTGGAACTCACGCGGCGAGGAAGCACTGGCAGGCGTAATCAGAATAGGGACGTCGCCAAAGCGCGTTCGCATTCGGAGATAGAGAGTCAACAGATCGCCATCGTGGTCGACAACTTGCCCGTTGTGGACTGCCACAAAATCGTTGCCGTAGCTGCGTTGCACCGCCGGCGGCAGAGAGCGCCAGGATCGAGCTTCCGCGTGGATTTTGGCCTGACGCCAGCCAATGGTCGGCTCAGACGGGCCGTCGTCGCTGCTTGCCTCGGATGAAGCAGGTGGCTGGAGGAAAGCGTTCAGAGCGTCTTCGACCACGCTGGCAATCGGTTGGTTTCTACGCTCGGCTGCCTGACGCAAACTTGTATAGGTCGCCTCACTAAGATCGAGTTCAAGAGTAGGCATGTTCCGATCCTGATCCATGACTTTCTTGTATGGATTATCGCCTAACCGTGGCATCTTGACAAGCAGTGGCTCTGGGTCTGGCAAAGCCTAAAGCCGCACAACGATCAGTTTGCCGCTTGGTTGGGACAAGGTCCGGGTGGGGCGCTCCGGCTCGCCTCTTGCTCGCCAGTCAGGATCGTGTACAATGACCGTGTGATGCGGGAGCGCATCGCATGCCAGGCGAGTCAAGCTGCGTTGAGGTACGGAATATGTCAATGGTCGATGAAATAGTACGTCGGTCACTCCGAGAGATCGGTACGCGCTGTGTAGGATGTTACCGATCATGACTGTTCATTCAGTTGTCCTCGAGTTGCCAGATGAGCTTTTCAGAAAGATCGAACGCGCCGCCAAGGGCTTGAATCAGCCTATGCCCCAGGTTCTGATGAAGATCGTCGAGAATAGCTTGCCGTGGTTGGATAAGACACCAGAGGAGTATCGCGCCGAGTTGGAAGCGATGGAGACATGGACGGACGAGGATCTCTGGCGCGTCTCACAAGAAGGTATGCCTTCCGATCTACAGCAGGAGTTGAGCGACCTGCTCAGGAAGAACGAGCGCGGTCCGCTAGATCCAGCCGAGGAAACCCGGCTTGACTTCCTGCACGCCCAAGCCAATCGCCTGATGCTGCGCAAATCCTATGCACTGACTTTGCTCAAGTGGCGGGGTAACAAGGTGCCAACGCCGGCCGACACCGGAGTCAGCAGTTGAGTTATGCCAAAGAAGTATGTGACCAGGCAACTGCGTACTGCCGTGGAAAGGCGGTTGCTTAGGTATCGCCGGGAGGTTCTGAATGCCTACCGTGACCATTGAATCTGCCTTGTATCAGCGCATAGAACAAGCGGCGGCTGAGAGGCAGGTTACCCCCGGGGAGATTCTTGCTCAAGCTCTTCGGCGCTATCTTTGGGAGTTGGATCGACGAAAGATATCGGACGAAAGCAAGGCCTATCGTCGCCAGCACGCCGAACTGAAGGGACGGTATCTAGGCCACTACGTCGCGATGCATAACGGCCAGATTGTGGACCATGACACGGATTTCCAGACGCTGCGCCGGCGAGTTCGGCAGCAGTTCGGCCATACGCCTGTCATGATCACCCTGGTGGAAGAATTGGCCGAACCCACGCTGTTCCGGCGGGGCTTTCGCGTCGAGACGGCTCCTTAGCGCGGTCCGATGAAGCTCGAAGAGCCTGGTCAAGGTCGCGTTGCGATGGGGAAATGTTCCTGTTCGTATTGCTCGACCAGCATCGCGAGCAGTTCCAACTCTTCCTCCTCGGACGACCCCGGCTGGGCATCCATCAGCTCCGCCACGCGGGTCAGCGCAGCCTCATACTCCGCTTGGTTCTTGATGACTTTGGGTTGCACTAGATAGTCTCCCTACCGGTTTGCGTATGGATATCCCCAGGGAGGGTATCCGCAGCGCTGCCATGGCTCAATTGTCAACTCCCCTAACCACACGTAATGCGGAAAGCCGGGAAGTGCGGGGAAGCGCGGTGTATTGTCCCAGCGGCGAGTGGGTTTACTGAACCCCCTCAGCCAGGAGCAAGCGCAGCCGCTGGCGCAAGTTGGCGGCCATTTGTACCAGTGATGCCCACTCGACAAAGTCCATGCGATCGTCAGTCTGCCCAGCGTGAAAGCGACGATAGAATTCGTTCGAAGTCATGCCGTACTTTTGCTCGATCTCAGAAAGCTCGGTGGTTAGCTCGTCAAGCTGGGCCTGCGACTGCTCCGCTTCATAGGTCAAGAGCTTGTCCAAAGTCCGGTCCATCACTTCGCTCGCTTGGCCTTTCTCGTAAAGCAGAGCCAATCGAGAGAGTCGCTGTGCCACGGTGGCGGTACTCATTGTTTTGTATGCAAATACTTCCAAGTGTCGTCTGCCATCATCTGTCGCATTTCATTAATGCTTCACTTGATGTGCTTGTCAGGCGGGTGACTCTGGCGGGTTCCACTTGGGGTGGACACCCATCAGCATCTCCGTATGAGCCGCGCTTTGAATCCATGCCGACATCGTCTCCAGCGCTAGCCCAACGTTCCCTATCTGGCAGTGGTTCTGAGCGGACTCGGCTTTGGTGAACACACGGTCGGTCAGTGATCTCGCGTTGGAAAGCAGCGCCAACTGCTTGTCATGGAGCTTATAGGGGATGAAGTGGTCGTCCCTGCTGGTGAGTACAAGGACGTCCTGATCCACCAGTTCCGAGTGCAGATTCTCCTCGTTCATCTGCATGGCGTAGTCGAAGGCGGACATCGGGGCGTCGATCTTCGTTATGTACATGATATTGCTCATCTGCCAGCCCTCCATGCCGCCTTTTTGGATGTTCTTGAGGGCGATCTTATTGGAGGCGTCCTTAAACTTTGTGTTGAAGAAGGTCATCAGCCACTGGGCAATCACAGACGGGATCTTATAGTAGTCGTAGGCGTGACCATTTGCGATGACGCGCTGAATCCGCTTCTCGAACGCTGAAGCGCGAAGCCCAAGCCAGCCTCCCATGGACAGGCCAATGAGCGTGACGTCGTCAGGTTGGAAGTAGTCCAGGATCGCTCCGGTAGGCCTCTCCCAACGATAGTCGAAGGCGACGCCGTGCCTTCTGCGAGTCGCCCCCTGTCCGGGGCCGTCGAAGCCGATCACATCGTATCCGTTGTCGGAGAAGTAGCGCATCATCGAGTAGAACTCCTCGATGAAGGAGTCAAAGCCCCCGTGGAGAAGCACCGTGCCCCGCTTCGCTTGGCTAACCGCCCCTGGCAGCCGAATCGCGTGCAAGCATGATTCCTCATAGGGGACCTGATAGGTCTCGATACCATCTGCCGCGAATGCCCGATAGAACAACTCCGCGAACTGCTCGTAGAGGAATTTTCGCTCGTGCGCCGGAATCGTGTAGAACTCGGCAGCGCGGTAGTAGAACGCGGCTTGGGCCAGTTCGGCGTGGTCAAGTGCATACCCTGCGAGTGCGCGCATCTCGCTCGTCCACGTCTCGAAGTCAGACACCCTCTTGCCGGTGGCAATCATAGCGTCGTATGGCAGATAGCCCAGTGAGTGCCAACGGTTCAGCTGGAAGTTGAAGATCTGTTCCGGGTGAAAGGTGTAGTATCCGACAGGCAACTCGAAGTATGTTCTCTCTGACGTATTCATGTTGCATCCTCATCACTGCTGCGGCTGTGCGCCTAACTTGGGACCCACCAACTGGAATGCCTTCTGGCGCATGGGCACAACGGCCCGCATCTAGGCAGGCTCCAGCCACCGTGTCTGATAGGGGGCCATGAACGCAGTCAGACGGCCGCTGGCTGCGGCAAACGTCTCTCCGCTAAACAGATCGCGCCAGGCTGCATAGGGCAGGTCGGCGGCGGCAAGGCGCAGCGTCGCCGGCCGGTCTGACACGTTGACGCTGCAAACCAACGGCGCGTCCAGCCCGGCGCCGCGCAGCAGGGTAAACAGGGCCGGATCACCGGCCAATACCTGTTGCCCGCTGGCGGGATGAAAGGCCGGCTGCTGGCGACGCACGCGCAACAGCCGGCGGTAGCCGTCGAACACCCGGCGCTGATGGCCGTTGGGGTCGTCTAGCACGACTAAGCAGCCCGGCCAGGCTGAACTTCTGGCGATTAAGCGAGCGGGCGCGCCCTGTCTCGGCCAGGCATGTGTGGCAATTGCGTGAGCCGAGGAGGCTGTGAACGTAGATGCCGGGCACGCCGGCCAGCGCCAGCAGGATGGCCTGCGAGGCCAGAAAGCGGGCCACGTCGGTGTCGGGATCGGGCCGGCCGGGCGGGTTGAGGAAGTCGTAGAGGGTGATGTTCAGCTCGTAGGGGGTGTGCGAAGCATCGGGCAGGCTGCGCACGCTGACCTGGCCGCCGTGGGCAAAGGTGCGCTCGACCAACTGCTGCAACTCGGCATCGCTCAGGATGCCGAGCGCCGGCAGCACGCCGATGCCGTCGTGGGAGGCGATGAAGTTGAAGAAGCTGGCCCCCGATCCCAGTCGGGGGCTGGACCCGGCGGCCGGAGGCTGCAGAGTCGCAGCCCAGGCCGATAGCTTGCTGGCGTTGCCCGTCAAGAAGGCGTGCAACGTCAGCGGGGCCAGCGAGAAGTTATACACCATCTGGGCCTCGTCGGTGGCGCCGATGTCGGGCAAGAGCTGGCCGAAGTAGCTGATGTTGTCGGCGTGGGGCACGTTGGTCTCGGTGATCAACAACACATGGGGCGCGACCGCGTCCAGCACGGCACGCCAGAGCTTGACCACGGCGTGGGTCTGCGGCAGATGGATGCAGGGGGTGCCGATTTCTTTCCATAGGTAGGCGATGGCGTCCAGGCGGATGATCTCCGCGCCGTGAGCGACGTAATGCAGCAGCACCTCGGTCATGGCCAGCAGCACAGCGGGGTTGGCATAATGGAGGTCGACCTGGTCGGCGCTGAAGGTGGTCCAGACGTGTCGAAGCCCCTGCGCGGTCTCTACCGCGGTGAGCAACGGAAGCGCGCGCGGCCGCACCACCTGCGACAGGTCAGCGGCGGGGTCGACCTCGATAAAGTAGCCGTCGTAGGGAGCCTCGCGGCGCCGATAGGCCTGGAACCACGCGCTATGCTGCGAAATGTGGTTGGCCACGAAGTCGAACATCAGCCGGTAGCGCCGGCCCAGCCGCTCCACATCCCTCCAGTCTCCCAACGCCGGGTCGATCTGAGTGTAGTCGATCACCGAGAAGCCATCGTCCGAGGAGTACGGGAAGCAAGGCAGGATATGCACCCCGCTTATGCACTCAGCCAGTTCGGCATCCAGGAAATCAGCCAGCGTTTGTAGCGGCGGGGTCTCCCCGCCTGGCTCGCCGATCTGGTCGCCATAGGTGATCAGGATCGCGTCCTGCTGGGTCAGATGGCCGGCCGCGCCCGTGGCTTTTGCTGCGGTCAGGCTCGGATGGCCGGAGCGAAAGGTGTCCATGCGCGCGGCCAGAGCGGGCCACACCTGCGCCACATCGGGATCGTCGTACAACAAGGCCAGCGAACGGATAATGCGTGTGTTAGGGTCGTTCATGGATGCGTTGGTTGGAGTGGTGTGGGTCATGTCTATGGGGCGTCGTGCAGCAGATCGATCAATAGCGCCGCCGTCCAGGAGAAGTCCTCGGCGCCGTAGCCCGCGCCGGTCTCAGGATCGAAGTATTCGCGAAAGCGGCTTAGCGTTGGCAGGTCGACGATCGATGTGCCCAGCCGCGCGGCGTGGTCGAGATAGCCATACTTCCCCAAGCCGTGCATAACGAAGCGGCAATAGGTCGATCATCGGGTTTTTGCTGCATGGTGCTCCAGAACCTCCTTGTTTTGGATAGATCAATCGCAATTGCTTTCCCGTCATTCCTGTCCCCTTCGGGAGCAGGAATCCATCGGATAAGCATGCATTCACCGAAATCCGGATGATTCCTGCTCCCGAAGGGGACAGGAATGACGGGTGAGCAGTTACGATTAATCAAGCAGCCGCGCGGGCTTGACACAGCCGGCGAACCTCGTCACTAGCCTGCTCATCTGCCACGACAACAAGCACGTCGCCGGCTTGCAGGACGGTGTCGCCGTGGGGCACCAATACCCTACGGCCGCGTCGCACGGAGGCGACGACGCTCTCGGCCGGCCAATGCACATCCATGATCCGCCTACCGGCACACGGCGCGCCGGTCTCTACCATGAACTCCTGAACTCCAAGTTCGCTCAAGGTGCTCAAGCGGACTTGATCCTGGCGATGGCGGGTCACCGCCCGCTTCGTCAGCGCGGCGTCGTAGGCCCGCAGGAGGTCGGTGCGGCGCAGCACGCCCAGTAACTGTTGCCGATTATTGCGCGAGACCACGGGCAGCCTGCCGATGTCTCGCCTGCCCATGCGGCGGAAGGCCGTAGCAAGGCTCTCGTCCGGGTAAGCGACCATCAGGTCGCGAGTGCAGGCATCCGCCACAGTCCTTAGGTTCTCCGCTTGGGCACGATCCATATCGCCCACAGTCAGGATGCCGACCAGCGCGCCGGCTGCGTTCACCACGGGCAAACCATGCGTTCGGCTGTGCAAGAACACATCAGCCGCAGCCTCGAGCGCGTCAGTTTCGTGAAACACCCCCATCGGCGGCGCCATCACCTCGGCAACGGTCAGGGCTTCCAACACCTCAACGTCGCGCCCGCGGTCCAGGCGAATGCCTTTGCGCGCCAGAGCCAACGAGTAGACCAACTCCGGCTGAAGGTGCTGTGAGATGACCAGGCTGACGATTACGGCAGCCATCAGCGGCAGGATAATCCGGTAGTCGTTGGTCATCTCGAACAACAGGAGAATAGCTGTAATGGGTGCGTGCACAGCGCCGGCCAACACGGCTGCCATTCCCACCAGCGCGAAAGCCGCTGGCTCGGTCGGAACTGCCGGAACCAGGCGCGCGACGACCTGACCAAAAGCGTCGCCAAGCGTCGCTCCCAGAAACAATGACGGCGCAAAGACGCCGCCAAGGAAGCCGCCCGCGATGCTCACCGGCGTCAGAACGAGCTTGGCCAAAAGCATCGCACACAGGAGTCCGATGCTGTACGACGCGCCGTTGAGAATACCATCGATGGTGCTGTAGCCCACGCCGAAAATCTGCGGAAGAAAGATGCCCACTATGCCCACGATCAGCCCGGCCGCCGCCGGCTTCAGCCAGCGCGGGGCGTTCCATGCGTGAAACACATCCTGCGCCTTATACAGCGCGCGAATGTACAGCGCGGCGATTGCCCCGGCCAGCACGCCCAGAAGGAGATAGAACGGCAGCTCCCAAGGCGATACGAAGGTGTACTGCGGCACGTGAAAGGCCGGCTCCGGACCGGAAACGGCCTGGATGAAAACGGCTGAGGAAACAGAGGCCAGGACGATGATCCCCAGGCCACCGCCGCCGATCTCGCCCAGGATAATCTCGACGGCGAAGAAGACGCCGGCGATCGGCGCGTTGAACGCCGCGGCAATCCCACCGGCCGCGCCGGCCGCCACGAGGGCGCGCACCCGCTCCTCCGAAAGCCGCAAGACCTGTCCCACCATCGAGCCGATGTTCGACCCGATCTGCACCGATGGATCCTCCGGTCCCACCGAGGCGCCAAACCCGATCGATAGGGCCGAGGCGACAGACTTGACTGGGATGCGTCGATAGCGCAGGCGGCCGCCGGCCAACGCCACCGCCTCCATGATCCCGGCAACGCCGTGGTAGCGCTCCTCGCCGATGAAAAAGTGCAGGAACAGGCCCACGAGCAGGCCACCGACGACAGGGATCAGCGCCACTGTCCAGCCGCCGAATTGCGCCAACCAGCCACCAAGCGCGCCAAAGGCCAGGCGCTGCGCCAGCTCAATCAAACCTTTGAAGATCCAGACCCCAACGCCGCTGGCCAGGCCAACCAGCACGGCGATGATAATCTGAACCACCGACTGCGGCACTTGCAGCCGGTCGAGGAATCCGGCGAAAAAACTCCTCGCGGTTCGAGTCACGACATGCCTCCTGTGTGGACCATTTGCTTAACCATCAGCTTTCGACTGGCCTCTGCGGACATGCTATAATTCCGCCATGCCTCGTCACATCTCGCCTCGTCACAACGTGATTGCCGTGAACATCCCACACGATCCTGATCGCTGGATCGTGCTTTCCGTGGCCAATCCTGCTCGAGCGGCTGGGTTGGCTGCGGTAGCTGCGGGACTGGCGTCGAGCCGGCAGGTCGGCGTGCTCATCGTCATCGTGCAACCACCACGAACGATCAGCTTGGCGCAGCACGACGACGTCGATCCTAGCGCCTGGCCGGCTTTGGCGATTGCCGTGCAGGGCGTCCGTCAACGAGGCGTTCCGGTTGGCTGGCTGGTTTGCGCCAGCGCCGATGTCGGCCGAACAGTTCGCCGCGTCGCCATCGAGGTGAGAGCTTCTCTGATCGTGCTCGGTTGGCGAGGCGGAGCACAAACGGGCGGAGAAGTTCTGAATGCAACCCTGAAGGATGTGCTTCAGGACCCAGTTGCGGACGTCGTCGTGGTCGGCGGTCGCGTGCCGTCGAGCCTCAGTCGCATTCTCGTTCCGGTGGGGAGAGGACCTCACAGCCAGCTCGCCCTTCATCTCGCGCTCGATCTTGCAGGACGACCCTCAGAAGAGGAGGCGACAGGCGGCCCATCGGTAACCGCCATCCACATCGTACCTGGGGCCGAAGGCGCCAACAATGGGACTAAAGCTCAAGCCGCGCTGCAGACCGCGCTGGGCCGCTACAAAGAAAGCAACGACGTCGTCGGCAAATCCGTCGTGTCGGATGACACGGTTCAAGCCATTCTGGATGAGCTACGCTTGGGTTACGATCTGGTGATTATAGGCACCTCGCGAGAAGCCCTGATCGACCGCCTGCTCTTTGGCGACGTTCCACAGCGTGTGGCCGAGGAGAGCAACGTCACCGTCATCGTCACGCGGAGCCATCTGCCGCTGATACCGCGGGCAACGCGGCGCGCCTGGCACGGCGTGGCAGACACGATGCCCACGCTGACGCACTCTGAGCAGGTCGAGGTTCGAGAGGGCGTCGCAAACGGCGCTCGATCGCGGGTCGACTTTTTCATGATGATCGGTTTGGCCGCAGTTCTGGCATCGTTTGGGTTGCTGCTCAACAGCCCCGCTGTCATCATCGGCGCAATGTTGGTGGCGCCGCTCATGTCGGCGATCATGGGGCTGGGGCTGGGCACTGTGGAAGGAGATGCCAACCTGCTGCGTACCTCTGCCGTGACCTCGCTGCGAGGTGTGCTTCTGGCCGTGGCCATCGGCCTGATCGTGGGGGTGGTGATGCCAGGCGCCCGGCCAACGCCGGAAATACTGAGTCGTACGCAGCCAAACCTCCTGGATTTGGGCGTCGCCCTGGCCTCCGGTGCGGCCGGCGCATATGCGCTGTGTCGCAAGAGCGTGTCGGCGGCGCTGGTCGGCGTCGCGATTGCCGCGGCCCTGGTGCCGCCGCTTGCCACGGCGGGACTAGGCCTAAGCTTCGGGCGCTGGGACATCGCGGGCGGGGCTAGCTTGCTCTTCACCACCAACCTGATAGCGATTGCCGCCGCAAGTGCTGTGGTGTTTCTTTTGGTTGGCTTTGCCCCACCCGATAGGCTCAAGACGCGGCGTAAGGTATTCCGCCGCAGCCTCTGGAGCGCCGGCGCGCTTCTGGTGGCTATTTCGCTGATCCTGGGATGGCTAACGTTTGACAGCCTGCGCATGGCTCAGTTCAACAGAGACCTCACTGCGGCGATCCGTGGCCAGCTGGCTTCCTGGCCGGGCACGGAATTGGTCAGTTTCAAGTCCGAGAGCGACTCGGACGGCGTGTTGGCCGTGTCCATTGTCATTCGATCCGCCGATCAGCCGTCCTACACCGCCGTCCGAAAACTCCAGGACGACTTGGTGGCGCAGCTGAGGCAACCTGTGGCGGTTACGCTAGACCTCGTTCCTACAGTCCACCTCCGGGCGGTTGCGCCGCCAGATCAATCTCTATCGGCTACGCCTGGGCCAGAATGAGACAGGCCCCTCACAGCAGTGCGAGTTTTTCGACAGCTCAGGGCGTCTGCATCCATTCGAAGAGCAGGACGAACAGCAGACTCACCACTACGCACGTCGCCAGCATCACGGGGAGGCCGGAACGCATCCAAATGCGAGTCGTGATCGGGGTGCGCGTCCGCTCACTTTGGGCAATCGTAATGACGTTGGCCGTTGCGCCGATCGGCGTGCCGTTGCCGCCCAAGCCCGCGCCTAACGCGAGTGCCCACCACAGCGCCGAAACGGGAATGCCAAGGCTGCCGAGTTCCAGGATCACGGGGATGACGGCGATCGTAAAGGGGATGTTGTCAACCATGGCCGAGAGGATCGCTGCGGTCCAAAGCAGGGCCAGACTGGCGAGCAAAGGATTGGCGCTGGCCAGGCCTGAAATGGCGTTGGTCAGTTGATGCAGCACGCCCGACGCTTGCAGGCCGCCGACGGTCACAAACAGGGCGGCAAAGAACAATAGGACACCCCATTCGACGTGGCGCAGGGTTTCGTCCACATCCGGCCGCACCCAGATTAGGGCGATCGCGGCGCCACCCAGGGCAATCGCCGATGGCTCAAGCTTCAAGGCGCCTTGTGCGAAGAACAGAAGAATGACCCCGCCAAGAACCGCGAGTACCTTGCGCAGGTTGGCTGGATCGTGGAGCGCCTGCTTCTCGTCCAGCTGAGCCAGCGCGGTGAGATTTTTCGGTTGCTCCCGAAGCTCGCGCCGGAAGGCAGGAAAAGGATCGGGAGCGCCACAAACCAGGCCACCAAGGCCAGCGGCGCCATGCGCAAGAGAAACGCATCAAAGGTCAACCCAGCGGCCGAGCCGATCAGCACGTTGGGTGGATCGCCCACCAGAGTGGCTACGCCCCCGATGTTCGAGAGCACCGCTTCAGACACCAACAAGGGCACCGGATTGATGCCCAGAACCTGTGCAATCAGGATGGTTACCGGCACGATGAGAACCACGGTCGTGACATTGTCCAAAAACATCGAGAGCACAGTCGTGGCCGCACCCAGAACGATGAGCAGCACCCAGGGCCTGCCCCCCGAGCGCTTCCCGGTCACGATCGCGATGTATTCGAAGAAGCCGGTCTGCTCCAACAGCCGCACCAGGATCATCATGCCGAGCAATAGCCCCAGTGTGTTGAAGTCGATGGCTGCAAGCGCCAGTGCCTGCGAGTAAAAGCCCATGAGTAGGCCGGCGACCAGCATCACAAGGGCGCCGACCATCGCCACGATCGTTCGATGGACCCGCTCCGTCAGGATGAGTGCAAAGGTCGCCACAAAGATGCCGATAGCCACGAGTTGTTGGGAGGTCATGGCGTTGTAGCCTGGCGATTCCACTCAGCCAGGTAGGCCGCGGCGATGTCCACGCGCGAGGCGATTCCGACCAATCTGCCGGCCTCATCGACCACGATCAGATCCCGGATATCGTGTTTGAGCAACGTGGCAAAGGCGCGCAGCAGGCCGCAGGTGTGGTCGACGGCGACAGGCGGCTGCATCAGATCGCGCATCGTCAAATGGGCCGCTTTCAGCAGGTCTTGTTGTCCGGGCGTCTCCATGGCGCCGAAATCGTGCACGAAATCGATATTGTCCAACAGCGCCACGAAATCCGGCATAAAGACCTCTAGCAGGTCTTCGACTCCGCACCATGCCAACCAAGATGCCGTTCTGGTCCACAACCGGCAGGGTGCCGACATGTCTTTCCACCACGACGTGCGCCGCCTCGCGCACGGTAGTGGACGGCGATACCGATACGACCTCGCTGTCGATCTCATGCAAGCCTGGGAGAATGTAACGCTCACCCGTCATACTTGCGAGCGGATCATCCGGATTGCGGTGAAGAGCTACCAGATCGCTCGCAGGAATGACGGGTGAGCAGTTACGGAAAATAACAAATAGGCAGCAGCTACCCTTGACGCCGGTAGAGCGCCTCGCCGATGCGCGCCAGGCTGTGCTCCACTTCTGGCTGGCGCTTGACGGCCATGAAGGTATACAACACGTCGATCAAGCCCACCTGAGCCACGCGCGCGCCCAGTGGATAGCCGTGAACCAGCGCTTCCTGGGCCGCCGTGCACAGGCTGATCTCGGCCGCCGTGGCAATGGGTGAGCGCGGATGATTGGTGATGGCAATCGTGCGTGCGCCGGCTTGCCTGGCCGTTTTCAGCGCGTGAAGCACATCGTGCGATTCGCCCGAGTGCGAGATTCCTACCGCCAGATCGGCAGACGTTAGCAACGTGGCCGAGATGATCTGCATCTCGGCGTCGGTATGGGGAACCGCGCGTACGCCGACGCGCATGAGCTTGTATTGCAGCTCCAAGGCCGCAATCGCCCCGCCGCCCGAGCCATAGATGTCCACCCGCCGCGCGGCGAGCAGTGCGTCCGCTGCACGCTCCAGGTTGCTAAGGTCCAGGACACTCAAAGTGTCCTCCAGGGCCTTCACATCGGCGGTGATCACTTTGCGGGCTGCTTCCGCCGCGCTGTCTTCGCCGTTGACCGATGCATAGGTGGCCGAACGATCGGGCAGCAGCTCCAAGGCCAGGCGGATCTTGAAATCCTGGTAGCCCTCCGTCCCGACCTTGCGACAAAAGCGAAAAACGGTGGTGTCGCTGACCACACAGCGCGTTGCCAGATCGGTCATCGACAGGTGGATAGTTTCGGCAGGGTGGTCGAGCACGTACTGGCCGACCTTCTGTTCCTGCTCGTTGAGTCCCGGCAACACGCTGCGGATGGCGAGCAACAGCCCGCCGGGGGATGTCACAGGTGATATCATCACAACCAACCTCCTCGCCGTTGGTAAAGCTTGACAAATCTAATTTTCTTTGCTATCATAACAAAAGATTGATCTTTTGTCAAGACTGACACGGATATTTTCCTTGCCATCTTAGCGCTTCTTCATGATGGTGTGAACACCCCTGGTTCCGACACGTGGCTCACGCGGATGGCATCATCCTTGCGTCGTGTAGACGGCGAGTTTCAAGCCCGCCAGCTTTTGTCGGACTAACCGTTGCCCCGCAGGGTCCGTCGCCTGGGCGCAGGGTATCATGGCTGCCCACGGCTCCATCCAGGATGCCCTTTGCCGGCACCCGGTGGCCGCCCCGGATGCACCTCATCACCCCGCCTACGACAGCAGCACCATCTCTTCTGTTATCTTGCTTCCCAGGGGTGAACCCAACGCGATCAAGCAAACTCCGACCCTCTTGCTAGCAGTGGGCCAACCATGCCAGGCCCAGTGGTCGGCCTGGACAATGCAGCACTTGGGAGAAACCGCTCCATGATTCCGAATTCACCTTACTTGACATTGTTGAAAGACCGCATCAACCTGCGCCGGATCCCGTTCAGCGAGCGCGGCGCGCGCCTTTTGGTATTCTGTATCAGACGATCAGTTTGCAGTTCGCCTGGCCGAGCGGTGGTACAATCGAACCAGGGAGCTGTCAGCCTATCGTCAGCGCCCGCCTATTTTGCAGGACCTGTGCTTCACCGACGAAGACGGCCGCCCCCTGGCATTGACCTTGACAACCTATCCGCACTGCCTGGAGTGCAACACCACAGCCGGGACCTTCACCATCGCGTTCCAGGACACCGAAACGCTGATCGTGGCCCTGCCTGCGGCGCGCTGCGGGGTGCGCTTCCACGCCCAACTGGATCAGGCCTATCCTGACCGTCGCGGGGGCATCCTACGACTCACCGGCGATATCCGGCGCAATGTTGCGTACACAACCAATGCGTCTGTTCTAAACAACGAGATCATCGCAGCTGGCCCTGACACACAGGATGTACGTCTCACCGTCGATGCCAGAGAGGGAGGAAAGGCTCTGCTGATCAACATCACGCCGCGCCTGGGCTTCAACCGTTGGGTGCCTCCAGTGCAGGAAGCGATTGAGGCCGCGGCACAGCGTTGGCATGCCTGGTTTGCCATAGCGCCGGCGGTGGCGGACGAGTTTCAACTGCAGTATTATTACGCCTGGTGGATCATGCGCGCCGGGTTGGTCTCGACCCGCTATTTCATGACCCGCGAGGCGATGACCCCCTCCAAGATCCACTACATTGGCGTGTGGCAGTGGGATAACTTTTTCCACGCACTTGCGTATCGTCATATCGATTTTCGGCTGGCCGAAGATCAACTGCGCATCCTGCTTGACCACCAGCGACAGGATGGGATGATCCCCGACGCCATTCACGACGAGGGTACGGTGACGCACCTGACCTTCCCCGTGGACGCCGACGTAACCAAGCCGCCGCTGATCGCTTGGGCCGCCTGGAAAATCTACGAGTTCAGCCATGATGCGGAGTTTCTGAGCGAGATCTATGAGCCATTGGTGCGCTGGAATCGCTGGTGGTTCGAATACAACGATGCCGATGGCGACGGCCTCTGCGAATACCGGCATCCATTTTCCTCGGGCCTGGATGACAGCCCGTTGTGGGACGATGGCATGCCTGTGACTTCGCCAGACCTGAACACCTATCTGTGTTTGCAGCAGGAAGCGCTGTCGAAGATCGCGCGCGTCATCGGAGCAGAGGAGGACGCCGCCATGTGGGCGCGCCGCGCGGACGTGATCGTCGAGCGAATGATGGATGTGCTCTGGGATGAGGAGGCCGGGTTGTTCTGGGCGCGCCGCGCAGGCAAGCGAATCGAAGTGCGCACGCCGTTCAACCTCTTCCCGCTGCTGACCGGACGCCTGTCGCCCGCGGTAGCCGATCGGCTGGTGGCTCACCTGGCTGCCCCGACGCGAGTTCTGGTCGCGCTACCCGGTGCCTACTGTCGCACTGGACGACCCGAAATTCGACGCGTGGCAGATGTGGCGCGGGCCGACGTGGGTCAATGTCAACTATCTGCTCATAGAGGGCCTGGCGCGAGCGGGGTATGCTGAGCTGGCACAAGAGCTGCGCCGCCGCACTCTGGACCTTATCGCGGGTCAGGATGACATCTACGAGTACTATCACCCTGTGACCGGCGAAAACCCGCCGAAGGCGGCGTCCATTTTCGGTTGGTCGGCCGCAGTGTACATTGACCTGGCGATCCAGGCCAGCCGGGAAAGGCGATAAGGAGATTTTCATGCGGATTGCTTTGCTTCACTATTCCGTTCCACCCGTGATCGGTGGGGTCGAGAGCGTGCTTGCGCACCATGCGCGGCTGATGGCCGACGCCGGGCACGACGTGCAGGTGATCGCTGCTCGCGGGGAGGAGTTCGCCCCTGACATCACATTCACGTGGCTCCCATTGGCCGATTCGCGCCACGCTGAGGTGTTGTCCATCAAGGCGGAGCTGGACGCCGGACGGGTGCCACCTGGATTTGCAGACCTGACCGAGACGCTGCAAATCGGAGCTGGCAAGAGCGCTGGCCGACACCGATGTGCTCATCGCCCACAACGTGTGCTCGCTCAACAAGAACCTGGCGCTGACCACCGCCCTGCACAGCCTGCTCGCCTCAGGGAGCAGCCCGCGCATGATCCTCTGGCATCATGATCTGGCGTGGACGACTCCACGCTACCAGTCCGAGTTGCACGATGGGTGGCCATGGGATCTGCTGCGTAAAGACTGGCCATCTGCGACGCAGGTCGTCGTCTCGACAATGCGCCAGCGGGAGCTAGCCGAGCTGATGTGCATTCCGCTCGAACGCATCCGCGTGGTGCCCAATGGCCTCGACCTGGTCAGTTTTTTCAAGCTTGAGGCGCAGACGGTGGATCTTGTCCGCCGTCTGGATCTGCTGGCGGCCGACCCGCTCCTGCTCCTGCCGGTGCGCATCACCACGCGCAAGAACATCGAGTTGGCTGTACGCGTGGTCGCCGCGTTGCGCTCGCAGTTTTTAAGCCCGAATCTCATCGTTACCGGCCCGCCCGGACCACACAATCCAGCCAATGCCGCCTACTTCGGCCGTTTGAAAGACCTGCGCGCCGCGCTGAACCTCGAAGGCTCCGTTCACTTTTTGACCGAGCTGGTGGAGGGTTATCTGCCCGACGCCGTCATCTTCGACTTCTATCGCTTGGCGGATGCGCTCCTGATGCCGAGCCGTGAAGAGGGATTCGGCATCCCCATACTCGAAGCGGGAGTGTCGCGACTGCCCATCTTCTGCACTGACATCCCGCCGCTGCGCGAGCTGGCCGGCGATCGAGCAACGTACTTCTCCCCCGATGCCACACCTGAGCAAGTCGCAGCCCAGATCGCAGCCCACCTGGCGACTGACCCCTACTACGCGATGGGCGTTCACGTCCGGAGTGCCTATTCCTGGGAGGGGGTGTATGCCCAGCGCATCGCGCCACTTCTGGTGGAAGAGAGGGCTGCATGAGCCAGAGCAGGCACTTCACACCATTTCGGCAGGTTCTGGTGCCGGTCGTTCACGGCTGCGACGCGGGCCCGGCGCTGACCGCCGCACGGGCCATCACCGAGGACAACCGTATCATTCTGGTGGGCCTGTGTCGCATGGTAGCGGATCAGTCGTTATCGGCTGGATCTCTCCGCGCTCGACAGGTGCGCGCTCAGATCAGCGACCTGGTCGCAGCAACGGAGTTGCGCCGACGAGCACGAGTACGGGTTTCGCACACACCGTGGAATGAACTTGTCCAGTTGATCGGCTCGATCCGGCCTGACCTGTTGGTGCTAGACTGGCCAGCCACCCTGCATGCGTTGGGGGTAGAAGCTAGCGAGGTTCTCGCACGCCCGCCGTGTGACATCGCCCTGGTGCGCGGGACACTCGCGCCGGCGCCGGCGCATATCCTCTTGTCGGTGCGTGGCGGACCGCAGGCTGGACTGGCAGTACGGCTTGGTCTTGCCCTGAGCAGGGCATCGAAAGCCGAGCTGACGGCCCTGCACACTCGCCCGCCCGCCACGTCCGTCGAAGAATCGCGCCGAGCCCGACCGTTCCGGGCCTTGGACCGCGTATTAGCAGGCTTACCTGAGATGAAGCGGCTGGAAATCGGATCGGATGACCCCGCCGCGACCCTGGTGGAGCAAGCAGGCGGATATGATTTAGTGATCATGGGCGTCACGGGACAGCAAGCCGCGGCCTCATCGTCACTAGGTTTCGTCGCCGATCGTTTGCTGGAGGAAACCAGCGGGAACGTGATTGTAGTGAAAGCCAAGCAGGCCATGCCTAGCGAGCCTGACCAAGATCGCACCCTGGGCCAGGAGGCCATCTCGCTGCTGGTGGACAAGTGGTTCGCTGAGAATACCTATCATGCCGACGAGTTTGCGGATCTGGATGCATTACTGGATCTCAAACGCCAGCGCGGGCTTACCATCAGCCTGGCATTGCCCGCGCTAAACGAGGAAGCGACGATCGGCAACGTGATCCGGTCGATCAAAGGCCATCTCATGGAGGAAATCCCGCTGATCGATGAACTTGTGCTCATCGATTCGCGCTCCACCGATCGTACGGTCGATATCGCCAGAAGCTTCGGGGTACCGGTGTTTGTCCATCAAGACATCTTGCCCAAGTATGGCCAGCGCCACGGCAAGGGCGAGGCGCTTTGGAAGAGCCTACATGTCACCCATGGCGACCTGATATTCTGGATCGACACCGATATCGTCAACATCCACCCGCGCTTCGTCTATGGGCTCATTGGACCACTCCTCCTCAATCCGGACGTACAGTTTGTCAAGGGGTTCTACCGACGACCTCTGCGAGTTGACGGGAAGCTGGAGGCAGGGGGTGGCGGTCGCGTCACCGAACTCACGGCCCGGCCGTTGCTCAATCTGTTCTTTCCAGAGCTATCGGGTGTAATCCAGCCACTGTCCGGCGAGTACGGCGGTCGCCGCAGCTTGCTGGAGCACCTGCCGTTCTACACCGGCTACGGCGTCGAAACTGGCATGCTGATCGACGTTCTGGAAAGAGCCGGACTATCGAGCATCGCACAGGTCGACCTCAAGGAGCGCATACACCGCAACCAGCCGCTCCAGGCGCTGAGCAAGATGTCGTTCGCGATCATCCAGGTGGTGATCAACAAGCTCGAGCGACGCTTCGGTCCCGATTTGCTGGAAGATGTGAACACCAGTATGAAATTGATCCGGCAGGTGAACGACGACTTCCGTCTCGAAGTACAGGAAATCATCGAGTACGAGCGTCCGCCGATGGCCGAGATAGTCGAGTACATCGCGGCAAGGGGAACGAGATGACACAACTGATTCTAATTCGCCACGGACAAACGCAATGGAACCTTGAAGGTCGCTGGCAAGGCCAGGCAGATCCATCGCTCAACGCGTTCGGCCGCGCACAAGCACAGCGGGCGGCCTTGGAACTGCGCGACGCGGGCCTCGATCATCTGTACAGCAGCGACCTGCGCCGCGCCATGGAGACCGCAAACATCATTGGGGCCGAGCTTGGCCTAGCGGTCCATGCCGACGCCCGGCTGCGAGAGATCGACCTGGGGCGGTGGCAGGGGATGCTGTCGACTGACATCAAGGCCCGATATCCCGACGAGTTCTGGTCCTGGCACACATCGCCCTTGACCTCGCGACCTCCGGACGGCGAAGATCTGCACACGCTGGCAGCGCGCGTCTTGGAAGCGATCTCCGAGATAGCATACCGTCACGCCGGACAGCGGATCGGCGTCGTCGCGCACGAACTGCCCATCGCGGTCGCGCTGGCCCACGTGCGAAGCGTGGATCTGGCGCAATTGCGGGATCTGATCCCGGCGACAGGGGCCTGGCAGGAGGTGACCTGGGAGGAAAATACGAAAAGCGCTTAGCGCTCGTCGCAACGATCTTGGCCCTGTCGGCAGTGACTGTTTTTGCAGGCGCAGCCCTGGCCCGGCCAATCAAAACGCTACTGGCAATGCCCAGGCCAACCGCTATGGAAACGGCGGTGGCGTTCACGATACGGCTCAAGTATAGCGCAACAATCGGCCATTGGGGGCGCCTATACTAATGGACGGGCACTGCAAACAATCGCACGACCAGCACAAACGGTACGTCATAGTGTTTGTGACGTAATCTCTGGATTTAACATAGCGATCGTCGCCGGCGTGATGACGGCCTCCTTTGGCCGGCTGGTCGGCAAGCGCCGGGCGTTCTATCCGGTCGTGGCAGGGATCATCCTCTACACCTTGCTCGTCGGCGCCGACGCCTCCGTGATGCGCGCCGCCATCATGGGCCTGCTGGTGGCCCTGGCGAACTACCTGAACCGGCGCAGCCTGGCCATCGTCTCGCTGTTCGCTGCCGGCCTGGTTATGACCGCGCTCAACCCGCTGACGTTATGGGACGTCGGCTTTCAGCTGAGCTTTTTGGCTACCCTCAGCTTGATCCTCTTTGCGACGCCATGACCGAACAATTTGAGCGGCTGATGAACCGGCTGTTGCCCGTCCGCGCCGCCAAGCCGGTGACAGGCTTTCTCAACGACGCGCTGATCGTCACCCTGGCGGCACAAATCCTGACCCTCCCGCTGATCGCGCACTACTTCGGCCGCCTCTCGGTCGTGTCGCCGCTGGCCAACCTGCTGGTGCTGCCGGTCCAGCCCGCCGTCATGATCTGGGGCGGCGCAGGCGTCATTCTCTCCCTTCTCTCCACCCTCGCCTCCACCCTCCACTCTCCACCCTCCTCTCGCCCCTCATCCGCCTCATCATGCTGATCCCCTGGCTGGCCCTGCACTGGACGGTCGCGGTCGTACAAGCGCTGGCCTCGCTGCCATTTGCTTCGGCGAGCGTCAACTGAGCGCGGCCGGGCTGGTCGGCTATTATGCACTGCTGGCGATTGGCATGCTGGCGGCCCGGCGATCCGTGCCGCTCATCGGCTCGCGTCTGAGCCGTCTGCGCGGCGCTTTAAGGTCGTCAAAGGCGGTCACCGGCTGCTAGCCTGCTGCTCGCCGCCTGCCCTCTGCTCTTCGTCACGCTCAACTCCCTGCCCGACGGCCGGCTGCACGTGCATTTCCTGGACGTAGGCCAGGGCGAGGCGGTGCTGATCGTCACCCCGGACGGCCAGCAGGTGCTGATCGACGGCGGCGTCAGTCCAACCGCGCTGCTGGGCGAGCTGGGCAGGCTGATGCCCTTCTACGACCGACAGATCGAGCTGGTGGTCGTGACGCATGCGGGCGACAAGCGGGTCGGCGGACTGCTTGGCCTGGCGCAGCGCTATCAGATCGGCCAGGTTGTGCAGGCGCCGTTTCCCTACCCGTCGGCGGCTTACGGGCAGTGGCTGCGAGAACTGCAGGAAGCGAGCGTGCCCATCGCCGCGGCCGAAGCCGGGATGCGACACTGCGCCTGGGCTACGGCGCCGCGCTGGACGTGCTGAGTCCCGGCCCTGAACCGGCGCTTGCCAAGGACGGCGAATTGGACCTCAAGGCCAATTCGTTGGTGCTTCGGCTGAGCTGGGGACGGACGAGCGTGCTGTTGTTGGGCGATGCGACGAGGGGGGTGCAGGAGCGGATGGTGGA
Organism: uncultured Chloroflexia bacterium; assembly: GCA_963709505.1. Taxonomy (GTDB): domain Bacteria; phylum Chloroflexota; class Anaerolineae; order JAAEKA01; family JAAEKA01; genus CAVPXC01. The sequence continues at coordinate 154,175 of CAVPXC010000018.1, forward strand.
GGGTGGAGGGTGGAGAGTGGACCGGCTCGCGGGGATAGGCGAGGGTGAGCGTGGTGAAGGTGCCCGATGGAGGACGGCAGGCGGCGTTCAACCAAAAGCTGCTGGAGGCCATAGGGCCGCAGCATGAAGTTTCTGCTCTCGTTGCCCGGCTGACCAGCGGCCCAACTGTCCATAATCGCATGGGTGGCCCGGCCTTCGCACCAGCTTTCGCCGGGCTGCGTGGGGACCTGGATTCGCCGCTGATCTACGAGGTTGACGACATCCAAGTCACTCTCGAAGTGCAGGACGATGCCGCTCTTGCCGATCGCAAGACCCTTGTAGGACTGATTGTCGGCATTGACGAGATAGACAGTTTGCACGCGGATCTGTGGCACAAAGGGGAACAGATCGATAGCGTGTCGATTGATGAGATTGGAAACTTCGCTTTCACCAAGCTGATACCTGCCGAATATGAACTGTTCATTTCCGGTGGTACCCTTGACGTGCAGATTGAGAGTTTGAACCTGGTGCGGTAGGCAAGAGATGAGTAACCCGCACAGAACGATTCTCCTATGAATTCTCAGGAAGCAACGGACCGGTTGCTGGCACTGCCAGATCCAGGTGTCCAATGGGAGTTGCTCGAACGTCGCTCAACACTTTTGTCTGATGAACAAGTAGCGGCGGTCAAGCGCGAGGCGGATCAACTTCTGGGAATCGACCCGGTGCGTTCATTGCATGCAGGGGAGCTGTTAGAACAGGTTGCCGGAATAAGTGGCAACCCGACACACAAAGCGTTGGCGCTGCTCGCCCAGGCCAACGCTTGCAACATCGGACTGGCTCGCTATGAGCACAGTATTTCACTATACGACCAAGCGGCTGAGATCTACCGCGCTCAGAACCTGGAGGTCGAGGCTGCTACCGCCCAGATTGGCAAACTGTACGCCCTGGCAAACTTGGGACGCTATGACGAAGCCATCGCCGCAGGCGAATGGGCTGGCCATGTTCTGCGCGAACACAGCCAGTGGCTGCTGTTAGCCAAGTTGACCTCAAACTTGGCAATTACCCATGGACGGCGCGGGGAAGACGCCATCGCTATCGCCTTGTTCGACCAAGCGCTGGAACTGTATCGTCAACTTGGTTTAGGGGACTCCCCGTATGCCGCTCGCCTCTGCTTTAGCCGTGCGATTGTGCTTCGTAACCTGGGGCGTTTCGAGAGTTCCATCCAGGCTAGCCACCGTGCGATCGAACTGACTGGTCAAAGTGATCAACGAGTCGATCAAACCCGCTCCAGGCAAAGTCTGGCCGTCACCTATTTTGTACTGGGTCGCTACAATGAAGCATTGGGATTGCTTTACCAAGTCCGCGATGCATTTGTCGCCGACAAGCGGAACCGTGACATTGTCTTGGTAGACCTATTCATCAGCGATTGTCTGCTGCACCTGCGCCGCTTTCACGACGTACTGGAGAAGTGCAGCGAGGTGCGCGAGCGCTTCCGAGAACTCGGCAGCCGACTGGAAGTTGCGCAGGCATGGCTGAACCAGGCTGAGGCATTTGCCGGGCTCAACCAGCCTCAAGAGGGGCTTGAGTCGCTAGACGAGGCCCGGGCGATCTTCGAAGCGGAGGGCAACCGCATAGGCACGCTGAGCGTAGACCTGCAACGGGCTCTGCTGCTGTTGCGCGAAAACCAGGCAGGCACCAGCTTCGAATTGGCCCAAACATGCGGCGAAGCATTCCGGCGCGCCGGTCTACCGGTCAAGGAAGCCCAAGCACAATTGGTGTCGGCCAGAGCAGCTCTTCAGTTGGGCGACCAATATCTTGCCGGCGTGCTGGCAGGAGCTGCCGCTGCAACAGCCTCGGCCCACGATATTCCGGAATTGGCCTATCAAGCCCAACACCTGCAGGGTAAGCTAGCCCTGAGCCAGGGCGACACTGAGACTGCTTTCGTGGCATATGACTCTGCCATTCTTCAATTGGAACGGCTCTGTGGCCGGCTAATGATCGAGCACCGGGCAAGCTTTCTGGAGGACAAGGACGCCCTCTATGGTGATATGGTCTTCCTCTGCCTGGCCCAAGATCTGCCAGAGCGAGGCCTGGAGTACTCAGAGCGAGCCAAGTCGAGGGCGTTGTTAGACTTGCTGGCCTATCGCCTTGATCTCAGCATTCGGGCACGCAGCCCCCACGATGAGGCCATCGTACAAGAGTTGGACATCCTGCGCGCCGAGCGCGACCGCATCGGCCGTCGCCGTGAGAGCAAGGAAGAAGTTGGCCTGCGCGGCGACAACGGCGCCGCGCCTGACCAGGTCTTGGTCTTGGAGAAACGCATCACGGATTTATGGCACGAGTTGTTGGTACGCAATGCCGACTACGCCCGTGACGCTGCGTTATGGCAAGTACGAAGCGAATCGATCCAGCCGCTTCTGGACTCGACAACTGTACTCGTCGAGTATTACCAGGCTCACGAAGAACTCATTGCCTTCGTAGTTACGAGGAACAGCGTAAAGGCGCAACGCTTGCCTGCCAAGCTTGCCGACATACAGCAGCAGGCCTCCCGGCTATGGTTGAACCTACGAGCCACCCCGCGCAGCAAAGCAAGCCACGTGGAAGCGCTCTCCCAAAACGCCAAGCGGCTGCTCCACCAACTCTATTCGTTGCTGATTGAACCCATTGCTGGGATGCTGGCTGGCTTTCACAGGGTGATTATCGTACCGCATGGGTCGTTGCACTACCTTCCTTTCCACGCGTTCTTCGACGGCGAGGCGTACCTGTTACAGCGGTTCGAGATCAGCTATCTTCCTAGCTCCAGCTTCTTGCGCTATTGTCAGAGTCCTTCGACCTCTGCGAGTGGGCTAGCCGCTGTCGGTTACACCATGGAGGGCCGCTTGCCATTCGCAGCCGATGAGGCGGACGCAATTGCTAAGCTATTCGCCGGGGAGTCGTTCGTGGAGCACAACGCCACTCTGGCTAACTTGCGCGGGGCCGCTGCGAGCGCGCGCATTCTTCACCTGGCCACACATGCCGAGGTTCGTCCTGACAGCCCGTTGTTCTCTGGGCTTGCCCTCGCCGATGGCTGGCTCACAACTCTGGATGTTTTCAATCTGCGGCTCCAGGCTTCTCTGGTCACTCTGAGTGCCTGCGAGACCGGGCAAAGCGTGGTAGGCGGCGGCGATGAGTTACTAGGCCTGATGCGGGCGTTCTTGTACGCCGGCGCTTCCTCACTGGTCCTGACATTCTGGCCCGTAGAGGATGCGTCAACGGCCGCTTTGATGGCCAAGTTCTATACGAAGTTGGTAGATGGTTACCCCAAGGCGGCTGCGTTGCGCGCTGCCCAACTCGAAGTCATTAGCCAGGCCAGCGATGACGGCGTCTTGACCGTTTGGCAGCACCCGTACTATTGGGCTGCCTTTTTCCTGGTCGGTGACTCCAACCAGTTGTGATCAACAGGAGACAAAGTCGATGAAAGCGAACATCCCTGTCTATCGCCAGGCCTCATTGTGGTGGGCGATCTTGTTGGCCGTTCTGGCGGTGCTGTGCATTCTCTTGGTGCTACTGTTGCAGACGCCGAACCTGCAGAATAAGCGAATCGAGCAGCGCTATGTCCCTGACCAAGTGCTGTTGTCGGGATCGAAAAACCAGGTTGCCGAAGTCGCTGCCGAGGCGCAGAATATCTTGCGCGCTTCTTACCCCGCCATCTCCTTCACCCTGGTCTCCACGGCAACCTTGGGTGATTTGGCGACCGTCGTCTCAAACTGCGACGTCATTTCACAAACTGCAGGCGCCGATACCTATGTGGTTCGGCAGTATGAGGTAGTGGAGGGACCGTCACTACAGCAAGTCACGGAGGCCATCCAACAAGCGAAGACCAACCTCAATTTCAACGACGTTGGTCAAGATTTGAACTGGGTAACGGGCAGACCCCCGGTCACTGTTGGCGGCAATCCGTGGGGACCGGAAGGCAGTCCATGGGGGCCGGAAGGTAGCCCGTGGGGACCGGAAGGCAGCCCCTGGGGACCGGAAGGCAGTCCGTGGGGTCCCGAAGGCAGCCCCTGGGGCAAGGTGAATAGCCCGACCGGCAGTCAAGTTCAGGACATCGCGAGCGAGGCCTTCCGAATGCAATGGGCTTTTTCAAGCACAGTTGGAATACGCTCCGAAGCAGCCGCGGCAAAGAACATTGACGACAACCCAGCGCCAGTTCGGAGAGAACGTGTTGGTGGGCGTGTTTGACACCTCGCCCTTCCCGGTGCCGATGCGCCAGGTGACCTTCGACATGCCATCAGGGATTCCCTTGACACTGGCTTTGCGCCATCCAATTGCAGGGGGCCAGCCTATGCAGAATGCCGACAAGGGGCGCGTGCCCAATCACGGTCTGTTCGTTGCCGGTCTGATCCACGCCGTAGCACCCAATAGTCAGATCGAGCTCATACGTGTGCTAGACGACACCGGTCAGGGCGACCTGCAAACCCTCAACCTGGCACTTGCGGACTTCCTTCAGCGCTTGGGATCACCGTCAGGCAGCGCAACGCCTGTGCAGCAAACGCCGCCCGAAGACGGCTTCGCAGGCGCCATCATCAACTTGAGCCTCGGCATTCATGTGCTACCTGAGGAGCGCGCCCAAGGTCTGCCAACCGACGTGCAGTCGCTGCGCAAGGTGCTCGACGTTGCCACCCAGTGCTTCCCCGTTGTCGTAGTAGCCGCAAGCGGAAACGATTCGGCTGAATTGACGACGCCACTTAAGGCCGAAATCCCGGCGATCTGGGGCGAAGAAGAAGAAACTGACTATCCCGCCAGGCAGCAATTGATCGGTATCGGGGCCAGCACCAAGCAAAGCGACCGTGCCTGCTTCTCCAATGCCGGCGAGGTAGCTGCGCCAGGCGGCGACGGCGGCGTCCGGCCCCAGAGCTGCCAACAGCTAATCACTACTTGCGAGGGCGACTGCGAGTATGGCTTGCTCAGCCTGTCAATCTCCTCTCCGACGGGCTACACCTACTGGAACGGAACCTCGTTCAGTACGCCTCTTGTGAGTGGGCAAGCCGCTATCTTACTGGATCGCGGCGTTTCCCCCGACAACGTCAAGCCGTGCATTTTGAGGACAGCCAGACAGAACCCGACGGCTAACACAGGCACCGGACTAGCCATTGTGGACGTTCAACGTAGCCTTGACGAATGTGCGCCCAAAACAGGCCAATAGTCCTGGCGCCGAAATTCACAAAGCTACCTGGCGCCGGCGCTGCATGCCATTGATCATGTCAATCCGGCGTTGGCGACCATAAGTCTACTCATTTCAACAGCCAGCGGACCGCGATCTGACTCATCAATGCCGTACTCGACCAGTTCGCCTTCCTGTAAGAACGGCTCGGCATCCACCGAAAGCGCGCTGCGGTGAAAAAAGACCTCCCTGCCGTCGGGCTGGGTAACGAAGCCCCAGCCCTTGCGCTTGTTGTAAAACTTGACTACGCCGCGCTGTCTTCCGGCGTTCGGCAGGATAAGACGGCAACCAGGACACAGCGCAGGCGCGTCGGCGCTCATCTCAGCCGCAATCAACACGAAACGGGTGCCGCAACTTGCGCAGGTCAGGAATCGATCTTCGTGCATAAGACCTCTCGGGTGCCCAAGAGAACTGGCGCAGGTCTTGCCGCCAGTTACTTTGACAAGACGGCCTTTCGTGGGTACAATGCCAACAGTTGTGGCGACGTGGCCAAGTGGTTAAGGCAAGGGTCTGCAAAACCCTGACCGCCGGTTCAAATCCGGCCGTCGCCTCTGGCAAATGGCCTGTAGTGGATAGCGTACACTTGATTTGATGTACTGTCTACTATGGGCCTTTGGCTATCAGCCAGATGTGGGGCGGTGGCGAAATGGCAGACGCAGCGGACTTAGAACTGAGCACCAGGGCAGGAAACTCCCTGTGTGAATTCGGCCAAAGTCGGGGAAACCTCAACCAGCATGTGGTGGCAACCCCGAGCCAAGCTTCTTGCCGATAGTCCTCTTATGTCCTGATTGTCATGCAGTGACAGATTATCTTAGAGGCAGCACCAAGAAGAAGGTGTAGAGACTTGACGGTCGAGGCCTAAAGACGAAGTCCAAGGCCAAGGGAAAGTCCAGACCACAAACTTCGCTGACGAAGGTGGCGAAAGCCATAGTGGTACGAAAATCCGTCGGGGTAAAACCCATGTGGGTTCGAAATCCCACTCGCCCTACCAGAGAGACAGAGCCTGGGCTTCAACGCCCGGGCTCTGTTCTTTTTGGGCGTATTTGGGAAGAGTCTTGTCGAAACGGATTGAACAAGACATCGCTATACGGTGGATTTGCCAGGTTTTGACTTGCTCTTGTCCGCTGGCGACGAACCGCCAGATGACGGCTTTGGGATCGAAACTGGTTTGCCGGTAGAAGACACCGCTTTGGTCGCGGGGTTTGCGGTAGGCGTTGCAGTTCTCCTGCCGCCAGGAAACCTTCGGCTTGCTTGTGCCTGCCGATTTGCCGCCCTTAGCCGGTAAGAACCAGCCGGTCGCTGGCCTTGGCTGCTGGGCTGGATCGGAGCTGCCGGAGTTTTGTTGCCGGCAGGCGGGCTGGCGATTTTCGAGGCTTTGGGATCTCCCTTCACCGCCGGCGGGCCGGATGCCCGTTGTGGCACAGCGGGCTTGGAGGCACTACCGACGGCAGAGCCAGAGGGCGGTGCCTTGCTGGAGCCTGCAGCAGACTTCCCTCCGGTCGCAGCTCCAGATGGCGTTGCCTTGGCGAGCTTTACTTCTGCCTTCTTCACCGGCGCCCCTCCGCCTGTCGAACCGGCAACTCCACCGGTATTTTGCTTGTAGATTGCGGCGCAACTGCCGGCGGTTTGGCTTGTGTCGCCGCCTTGCTACGCGAAGTGCCTGGCTGTGACGATACACTGGACGGACCCATCGTCTCAGAACGACCTGCTGGCCCGGCGGATTCGGCCGAAGCCTTGGCCCGGTGCCCGGTTTGGCGACCGCGGCCGGCTTGGGCTGTACTGGAGGAGACGCCTGACCAGACGCTGCCTTCGATCCCGGTGGAGCAGCTTTTCCCTGAGCACTAACAGACTTTGCGGGCTTGGCCTGGGGTTTTGCCGTGACGGCCAAATCCGACCTCGTCGATCGCGTCAAACAAAGACGCCTCTTCAAACTCGAACTCGGGCGATCGTCTTCGGCGCGGGCGGTTGGTCTGCCGGCTCAGCCGGACGCCGTTTCTTGTCGGGGGTGCCATCGGCCCTGCTGCCGCTCGAACGCTGGGATGGCAAGTGAAGCAGCGCGACGATACTATCGCCCTGTGCGGGCTGAACCAGCAGCTTGCCCAGCGCACTGCGCTTGGCGGCCGGGATTTCGCTCAGGTCGATCTTGCGCAGCGTGCCGCGGCGGCTGGCGCTGAAAAACTCATCGGCAGGGCCTGCGACCCGCGGCATCGGCCACGGCGCCGCTGTTCTGCGCCAGACGAACCGCGGCCACGCCGCCGCCATGCCGGCCCTGCACCGGGTATTCGTCCAACGGCGTGCGCTTGAAGAATCCATTTGTCGTGACAATGATCAACTCAGCCTTGGGTCGAGACAGGCCCAGACTGACCACCTCATCACCGCGGCTGAGCTTGATGCCCCAAACACCCGCCGCCGGCAGGCCCATCGGCCGGACATCGGCCTCGGCAAACCGGATAGCCTGCCCTAGCTTGGTCACCAGCAAAATCTCAGACGCCCCATCGCTCACCGCTGCGCCAATCAGCTCGTCCCCATCCTCGACGTTCATGGCGGTTGACACGCCGATGATCGACCAGGCTTCACGGACCGTGACGCGCTTTACCCGCCCGTCACGCGTGGCAAGTACGAGGAAACGCTCGGGTAGTCCTTCGGCATCGTCGTCCCGATCCAGCGCCAGGGCGGCAACCAGCCGGTCGCTGCGGACGAACGCGCCCAGGTCGGCGGGATGAATGGCGTTGTTGTCGGGTAGTCGATGCACGGGCAATCGGGCCATGCGGCCGTCGGCAGCAAACAGAAAGACCTCGTCGCGGGTGCTGCCGGCCGTCAATGCGATCGGTGCATGATCGTCCACCTTGGAGGGCAGCTTGCCACGACGACGATCGGTCGTGCTTTCGCGCAGGATCATGCCGTTTGCTGCGAGCGCCATCCACACCGGCTCGTCGGCCAACATGTCGCGCACGGTGAGACTGGTCTTGGACACCTCGGCTTCGACGATCTGCGTGCGTCGGGCATCGGCGTATTTCAGCTTGAGTGCCAGCAGCTCGTCCCGGATCACGCCCAGGATCTTGTCAGGGCTGGCCAGAAGCTCCTCGAGATAGGCGATGCGCTTGAGCAGCTCCTGGTATTCGTCCTGCAGACGCTTGCGCTCCAACGCGGCCAACCGCTTGAGCGGCATGTCCAGGATTGCCTGAGCCTGCACCTCGCTGAACTTGAACTTAGCCATCAAGTTGGTGCGGGCGGTGTCGGTCGTTTGGGAGCGGCGGATGGTCTGGATGACCTCGTCCAGATGGTCGAGCGCCTTGAGCAGGCCCTCCAGGATGTGGGCGCGCTCCCTGGCGCGCGCCAGCTCGTAGGCGCTACGGCGGCGGATGATCTCGCGGCGGTGCTCAACATAGTGCTGCAGGACACGACGCAGGCTCAACATGCGCGGCTCGCGGTCGACCAGAGCCAGCATAGACATGCCGAAGGTCTGCTGCATGGGCGTATACTTGTACAGGTCAGCCAACACCGTGCGCGGGTCGGCGGTGCGGCTCACTTCGATCACGATGTGCATGCCCGTGCGATCGGATTCGTCGCGCAGGTCACTGACACCCTCAAGCTTGCCCTCGCGCGCCAGCTCGGCAATGCGTTCAAGCAAATTGGTCTTGTTGACCTGGTAGGGCAGCTCGGTGACGATGATGCGGGTGCGGCTGCGGCTCATCTCCTCGATGTGGGCGCGTGCCTGCACACGGAAGTGGGCCCGTCCCGAGGCATAGGCGCGGGCGATCATGTCCTCATCGCCGCTGTAGCGATAGAGGATGCCGCCGGTGGGAAAATCCGGACCTTTGATAAAGCGCATCAACTCTTCGACCGTGACATCTTCTACCTCATGATAGCGGTCGATCAGATAGACCAGAGCGTCGCATACCTCGCCGAGGTTGTGAGGCGGGATGTTGGTGGCCATGCCAACTGCGATGCCACTGGCGCCGTTGACAACCAGGTTGGGAAACGCAGAGGGTAGAACGGTGGGCTCCTTGAGGGTTTCGTCGAAGTTGGTCGTCCACTCGACCGTATCCTTATCCATGTCGAGCAGCATCTCTTCTGCCGGCCGCGCTAGTCGGGCCTCAGTGTAGCGCATTGCGGCGGGGTTGTCGCCGTCAACCGAGCCGAAGTTGCCCTGGCCGTCCACCAGCCGGTAGCGCAAACTAAAATCCTGCGCCATGCGCACCATTGCGTCATAGACCGCCGAGTCGCCATGAGGATGGTATTTGCCGAGCACCTCACCCACGATGCGGGCCGACTTCTTGTAGGGCTTGTCGCTGGACAGGCCCATGTCGTGCATGGCATAGAGGATGCGCCGGTGCACCGGCTTGAGCCCATCGCGCACATCGGGCAGCGCCCGCGACACGATGACGCTCATGGCGTAGTCCAGGTAGGCCACCTGCATCTCGCGTTGAATATCGACCTGCTTTAATCGTACCGATTTCCACGGTCACCTGCCTCTGGTTGATTTTTCGTCGCTCGGGCCGGTCTCCGACCGTGCCCGCCTGTACTGCCACTTGCTCGGGCCGGTCTCCGACCGTGCCCGCCGGACCGCCACTCGCTCGGGCCGGTCTCCGACCGTGCCCGCCTGTATTGCCGCTCGCTCGGGCCGGTCTCCGACCGGCCCGAGGCAAGTGTGCAAATTAGGCAATTTGCGCTACATTCAGGCAAACATGCCTACCCAAACCGCATCTCACGCCTCAATCAGATCGCAGAAACGCTGCGCTTTCCTCTGGCAATGCCGTGTTGATGTACATGCCGCTGCCCAGCTCGAACCCGGCCGTCTGCGTCACACGCGGGATCAACGTGACGTACCAATGAAGGTGATCGGCATACCAGGCCTTGACCGGCGCCGACCGCAGCACGATGTTGTAGTCGGGATCGTTAAGACCGTAGTATACTTTGCGCAGCAAAAATCGTGTCATCTCAGCCAGCCGATCGATAGAGATGGGTGACACCATCAAAAAACTGGATTGGTGCTCTCGCGGCAAATCCAGATGTGAAACGGCGACAGAGCGGCATAAGGAAGGAATGCCACGAAGTCATCGTTCTCCGCGATGACCCGGCGTCGATCCTTGAGCTCATCCTTGAGCATATCACAATAAACGCAGCTGCCGGTGTCGTCAAAATAGCGCCGTGCTTCTTCATCACGGGTCCGCACGTCGTACGGCACCATCGGCAGGCCGATGATCTGGCTATGCGGGTGGAGCAGCGAGGTACCCGCGCGCACGCCGTGGTTCTTGAAATAGATCACATGCTCGATGCGATCGTCGAGCGCCATGACTACCCCGCGCATCTGAAAGGCCATCAAGATGCGACTGACGTCCTCCACTGGCGCCAAGGCAGGTGACACGTTGTGGATGCGAGACTCGATCACGACCTCGTGATAGCCCACGCCGTTGATCGAGCGATGCACACCATCGTATTGTCGCATGGTCTGCCCATCTTGTCGCAGGGCGGGGAATTTGTTGCGAACCACTCGCACCAGCCAATGCTCATTACCTTGGGGCAAGCGCAGGAATTCCATGTCGGGACCTTCCTCGTTGCCGGGACAGAAGGGACAGCTTGGGTCATGCGCCGGCATGGTCTCCGCGTGCGGCCGGTGCGACCGATCGACGAATTCCTCAGGGCGCCTGGCGCGCTCCGTGGCGATGATGACCCACTGCTTCGTCGCCATGTTCTGACGAAGTTCTGACATAATGACACCTTATCGACACCCGACCTGCATACCGCTCAGGTGACCTGGCCCAGCAAACGCAGCGCCGGGGATGATGAATAGACAATCAGCATCTGGGCGACAGTATACGTGATCCAGATCACGTCGCCAATCGACCGAAAGTGGCTGCCGCGCATGATCTGGCTGCCCAGGATCAGGTCGGAGGCGATAAAGCACAGGCCGCCGATGGCCAGCGGGATGAAAGCGCCATTTTGCAGCGCCAGCGCCATCGCCGTCGCGCCCATCGCGCTCAGCAGCAGCGAATAGCCTAGCGTGCCGATGTTCATCGTCCTGCCTCGTGCAGGGGAGCGCACGAACCCCAGCCAAAGGATCACGGCGACCGTCAGGTAGATCGCCAATGTGATCGGTTCTACCTGGTCGATATCCAGACCGAGTGCTGCGGCGGCCTGCACAAAGCCCAGGATATAGAGAACATGGCCGATCCGAACGACAGGATGCCAAAGATCACATTCCTGGGTTTCGGGACAATCAACCCAGCCATAAAGAGATCGCCCAGGAAACCACTGGCCATACCCAGGAAGACGAACAGACCGAAGCCGGCTAAGGTCGTGCCGGCTGCCCTCCGCGCCACCAAACGAAAGCTGCGATTACCAGCGCCACGGACATACCCATGCGGGCGCCCAGTGGCAGGCGGCGTGTTTGTCGGGATCTGGCTTGCCCAGGACAAAGCCAAAAACAAGCAGCGCAGCCCAAACGATCAGTAGGCCGTAGAGCACCCAACGCGATCCGCCATCTACCGGAAAGTCGAGCATCGGACTCACATCACCACAATGAAGCTATCTAGCCACCTGGCAGTTTTCTTATAGCATCTGGCCCGCGCCGGTCGAGTAGGTCCTGGCGGCGTTGTACGGGTGTGTTTCATGTTTACAGCAGGCCTACATCAGCCTAGACTCGCCGCCAGGACCGTATCGAGACCCCTTCGAGTAGCCACGGTGTCGAAAATCAAGGGTCTCGACTTACGGGTCCGGCGGCGGTTATCGGTAACTGAAGGTAACAGGTGTTCAAGTTCATCGTTGGCAAGTCGCCGCCAGACCCTACTCGACCCACGCTCACGAGACATCACACCAAAACTGTCAGGCTGCTAGTGAAGATATCAATTTCCAGCGTAGCGCGAGCATACCCATGAACGGGAAACTTAATCCA
>CAVPXC010000019.1:0-228293 GCA_963709505.1 uncultured Chloroflexia bacterium
TCGCTGCGCCTGTATTCGCGACACGCATTCTTGACCGCGTTAAAAGCCAGGGTCGCACAGCGCTCGCGCGGTTTGGCGATGTCCGGCCCCAGCTTTGCCAGCAGCGGCTCGGGCGTCGCCTCTTCGATCTGATGAAGGGACTTGCCCTGCATCATCTCCATCACCATCGAGGCAGATGCCTGGCTGATGGTGCAGCCTTCACCCTCAAAGGACAATCTCGTGACCTGCTCGGGGCCATCCACCGACAGGTAAACGGTGACCACATCGCCGCAGCCGGGATTGCCGCCTGTGTACACCGCGTCCGCCGCAGAGAGCACCGCGATGGCGCGGCTTGTCGTGGTGGTCAAGGATGAAGTCGATGCGTTCTTGGCGATCCATGGTGACTGGTAACTCGTAAGGCGTAACACGTAACCCGGAACCCGGAAGATATCGATATCTTCCGGGTTCCGGGTTACGTGTTACGCCTTACGGGTTACGGATTGGGCATTATCGCGCCTTATGCCCGGAGGGACAAACGCCGAGACCTACTTCTCGATCGGCACACCGACCAGGTTGCCCCATTCGGTCCAACTGCCGTCGTAGTTGCGGACGTTCGGATAGCCCAGCAGGTAGGTCAGCACGAACCAGGTGTGGCTGGAGCGCTCGCCGATGCGGCAGTAGGCGATGACGTTGTCGCTGGATTTCAGCCCTTGCTCGGCCTCGTAGATCGCGCGCAGCTCGTCGGCCGGTTTGAAGGTGCCATCGGGATTGGCCGCCCTGGCCCATGGAACGTTGCGGGCGCCCGGGATGTGGCCGCCGCGGATCGCGCCTTCTTGCGGGTAGTTGGGCATGTGCAGCAGTTCGCCGCTGTACTCGCCGGGCGAGCGCACGTCCACCAGCGGCATGCCGGACTGCACGTGAGCCAGCACCTGGTCGCGGAAGGCGCGGATCTTGTAGTCGGCCCGTTCCTGTGCTTTGTACGCAGTGGCCGGATAGGCAGGCACCTCTTTGACCATCGGCCGGCCATCGGCTTCCCACTTGGCGCGGCCACCGTCCATGACTTTGGCGTTATCATGGCCGAACAGGTGGAACACCCAGAAGGCGTAGCACGCCCACCAGTTGTTTTTGTCGCCGTAGAAGATGACGGTGGTGTCATTGGCGATGCCGTTAGCCGACATCAACTGCTCGAACTGCTCACGCGTGAGATAATCGCGGCGCACTGCATCGTTCAGGTCTTTCTGCCAGTCGATCTGCACGGCGCCGGGAACGTGGCCCATGTCGTAGAGCAGGATATCTTCGTTGGACTCGACAATACGTATCTTTGGATCGTTAAGGTGATCGGCCACCCACTGGGTGGTCACGAGAACTTCAGGAGTCACATAACCTTTCATCGGTTGTTCAAGCGTCCTTTCCTAGTCTTAGCCCAGCACCTTGCGGGCGATGACCTGCTCGAGCTTGCGGCGTACACCTTCCACCGGCACGCGGTTGAGCACTTCTTCGAAGAAGCCCGTCACGATCAATTGCTCGGCCTGGAACTTGTTGAGGCCGCGAGCCATGAGGTAGAACAGGTACTCCGGCTCGATCTTGCTGACAGTGGCGCCGTGAGTGCACCGCACATCGTCCGCCTCGATTTCCAAGCCGGGAATGCTGTCAGCCCGCGCCCGCTTATCCAGCAGCAAATTGTCGTTTTTTTGATAGGCGTCGGTCTTCTGAGCGTTCTTCCAGACCTTGATGGCGCCGGAGTAGACCGAGCGCGAGCGGTCGCGCAGCGCGCCCTTGAACAGCAGGTCGCTCGTGCCGTGGTCGGCCATGTGGTTCTGCATCGTGTGATGATCGATGTGCTGCCGGCCGCTGGGGAAGAAGAGGCCGAGGAGCTCGCCATGTACGCCGCGTTCGAGTAGCTGCATCTCGAGGTTGATCTTGCTCAGGCGGCTGCCCCACGAGCTGATGATCCAGGTAAGCTGGGCGTCGCGCTGCATGCGAGCGAGCTGGTTGCTGAAGTGCCAGGTGTTGGTGTTCCAATCCTGCCCGTGCAGGTAGCGCACGACCGCGCCGGGCCGGGCGAAGATCTCGACCGCGCCGCTGTGGAAGGCCGCGCTGTCGTCAGCGCTGATCAGGTCGTCGACATAGGTGACCTGGGAGTTTTCCTCGGCGATGATCAACGTGTGGGCGAAGTCGGCGACGCCGCCGCGCAGGGCCGTGACGCCGTGCAGCGGCAGCTCGATCTGCACGTTGCGCGGCACATACAACACCGTCCCGCCGGTGACAAAGGCCGCGTGCATCGCCGTGAACTTGTCGGTGTCCACGGCGACGGCTTCGGTCATGAAGTGCTTCTGGATCAACTCGGGGTGCTGGTGGAGCGCTGATTGGAAGTCCGTGAAGATCACGCCCTTGGCGGCCAATTCGTTGCTCAGCCCACGATAGCGCACGGCGCCGTTCTCAGTCACCAGCGCGCCGGCGGATTCGATCGAATCGAGCTCGTCCCGCAGATACACGGACAGATCGGTGCGATCGGCTGCAACCGGCCCCGACGTCTCCGCCAGGTGAAACTCGTCGATGGCCAGGCCGGTTAGCCGCGTGCGACGCCAGACCTCGTCGTTGGCGGTCGGCCACGGAATCTCCTCAAAAAAGCGCCAGGCGCGGCGACGAAGATCCAAGAACCAGGTAGGTTCTTCCCTTTGAGCGGACAGTGCCTCGACGCCCGCGGCGTTCAGGCCAGCGCGTTCTGCAACAATAACAGTCATAGTATAGAAAGGTCTCCGTTTTCTTTTGGTTGTCGTGCGGGGCAACCGCAAGGGTCACAATACCCGGTGTAGGGGCATGGCCTTGCGCCTGCCCTCTGGGCGACCGCAAAGGCCATGCCCCCACACGTTGGGCAGATGCTATCCGACCGAACCTTCCATCTGCAGCTGGATCAACCGGTTCATCTCGACCGCGTACTCCATCGGCAGTTCCTTGACCATGGGCTCGATAAAGCCGCTGACGATCATGGTCGCTGCCTCTTCCTCGTTCAGGCCACGGCTCATCAGGTAGAAGATCTGCTCTTCGTTCACCTTGCTGACGCTGGCCTCGTGGCCTACCTGGACGTCCTGCTCGTCGATTTCGATGTAGGGGTACGTGTCGGAGCGGCTGTGGTCATCCAGCAACAGCGCGTCGCACACCACAGTCGATTTGGAGCCGGTTGCGCCTTTGACGACCTTGAGCAGGCCGCGGTAGGAGGCCCGCCCGCCGTTCTTGCTGATCGACTTGGAGATGATCTTGGACGAGGTATTGGGCGCGCCGTGCACGACCTTGCCACCCGCGTCCAGAGTCTGTCCATGACCGGCGAAGGCGATGGAGAGGATCTCGCCGTGGGCTTTGGGTCCCATCATGTAGACGGCCGGGTACTTCATAGTTACGCGACTTCCTAAATTGGCGTCGATCCATTCCATGGTGGCGTTCTCTTGGGCAATGGCGCGCTTGGTCACCAGGTTGTAGACGTCGTTCGACCAGTTCTGAATGGTCGAGTAGCGGCAGCGGCCGCCCTTTTTGACGATGATCTCGACTACAGCGCTGTGAAGTGAGTCAGTGGCGTAGATAGGCGCCGTGCAGCCTTCGACATAATGCACGTTGGCGCCTTCCTCGATGATGATCAGCGTGCGTTCGAACTGGCCCATGTTCTGGGCATTGATGCGGAAGTAGGCCTGCAGCGGAATATCCACCGTAACGCCCTTTGGCATGTAGACAAAGCTGCCGCCCGACCACACCGCCGAGTTCAGCGCCGCGAACTTATTGTCCGACGGCGGGATGATCGTGCCGAAGTATTCCCTGAACAGGTCTTCGTGCTCGCGCAGACCGCTGTCGGTGTCGAGGAAGATGACACCCAGTTTCGTCCACTGTTCCTGCAGCGAGTGGTACACCATTTCGGAATCATACTGCGCGCCCACGCCGGCGAGGAAGTTCCGCTCGGCCTCGGGGATACCCAGGCGATCAAACGTGTTCTTGATGTTGTCCGGGACATCGTCCCAGGTCTTGCCCTGGTTCTCGGTGGGCTTGACGTAGTAAAAGATGTCGTCGAAGTCGATACCGCTGAGGTCGGCGCCCCAGGTGGGCATCGGTTTTGAGAGAAAAATGTCCAGCGAGCGGTGCCGGAAATCGCGCATCCACTCCGGTTCGTGCTTCATCGCCGACATCTGGTCGATGACTTCGTGGTTGAGGCCCTTGCGCGCCTTGAAAACGGACTCCTCAGGCATGCTAAAGCCATACATATACTCGTCGTTGACGCCAGACAGTGCTTCTCGGTCACTTGCAGTTGCCATGTGATTCTCCTATCTCAAACGCTAAAGTGCGCTATTAAACGTTATCGTGGAGGGTGGAGGGTGGAGAGTGGAGGGTGGAGCCAAATGGTTCACCCTTCACCCTCCACCCTCCACCCTCCACTTCTTACACCGCCACCAGCTCCAGCTCGCCAAACTGATCCGTGACCCAGCTGTAGCCCTTCTCTTCGAGCTCGTATGCTATCTCCGGGCCGCCGCTCATCACGATGCGGCCGTTGAAGAAGACGTGCACGAAATCGGGCTTGACGTAGTTCAGAATGCGCTGGTAGTGGGTGATCAACAGAATGCCCAGGTCGGGTCCAGCCAGCTTGTTGACGCCGTCTGAGACCACACGCAGCGCGTCGATGTCCAGGCCGCTGTCGGTCTCGTCCATGATGGCGAATTTGGGCTGAAGCATGGCCATTTGCAGGATCTCGACGCGTTTCTTTTCGCCGCCGCTGAAGCCTTCATTCAAATAGCGCTTGGCGAAAGAGCGATCGACGTTGAATTCGTCCATTTTGCCCAGGAATTCCTTGCGGAATTCCTTCATCGGCATCAGGTTGGAGCCGATCAGACCCTGCTTCTTTTCTGCCGGGGCCGGCTGGTCGGTGAAGCCGCGGATGTTGCTAACTGCCGTGCGCAGGAAGTTGGCCATGCTGACGCCTGGTACAGCCACCGGGTACTGAAAGGCCAGGAAGATGCCCTTGCGCGCCCGCTCGTTGGGCTCCATGTCAAGAATGCTCTCGCCGTCCAGCAGGATATCGCCGTTGGTCACTGCGTAATGCGGATGGCCCATGATGGCATTGGACAGGGTGCTCTTGCCCGAGCCGTTGGGGCCCATCAAGGCGTGGATCTCGCCTTGGCGAATGGTCAGGTTGACGCCCTTCAAGACTTCCTTCTCGCCGTCTGCAACGGTCACGTGGAGGTCTTTGATCACTAGCTCGCTGGTCATAGTGTTGTCCTCAAACTCCTTGTCTTTGGCTTTTGTATGGATAGAGACCTGACAGCCTGGCTGTCAGGTCCGTAGTATTAATTGGCGGCGACACGGATGCCCTGGCGGCCGGGTGTGCTGCTGACGACGAACTGGCAGCTGTGGTGGCCGTCCTGGATGCAGTTGCCCAGGACCACATCGGCGCCCAGGGCCTGCGAGAACGCGCTGCGCTCCATCTCGCACACATCGCGGTGCACGGAGGCCAGGTCGTGATACGGGCAGTTGTACTCGTGCAGGATGATCACGTCGTCGCCCAGCTCGAAGTCGACGCGGATGCCCCGGCGATCAAGCAGGGTGGATAGCTCGTGCACACGGTCGCCCATGGCCTCGCCTTTGATCTGGCGGCTGTACTGCAGGGCCAGCTTGCTGCCGACACGGTTCAGAAGGTAGCGCAGCTTGTCGGTTCCTTCGGTCTCCAGCAGCTCGTGGATCAATGAGAGGGCCAGCTCGTCGCAGTAGCAGGCGAAAAGGCTATGCGAGCGTTCGGTAAGCTGGTACACGTTGTGCGGGCGGCCGACGCCTTGCCGCTCGCGGGTCATAACGATCAAGCCCTCGGATTGCAGGCTGGCGAGCTGTTGGCGGACGGCCGTTGCGGTCACGCCAACGGCATGTTCGAGTTCCTTGATCGTCGCCGAGCCGTTGCGCAGCAGATGTTCGAGTATCTGTCCCGCCGGTGTAGGTGTGTTTTGACTGGGTAATGCCATCATATCAGGTTCAGTCCACTATATTCGTTACTTCCGTTTCAAAACCAGGACAGAGTATAACATCGATGGGATCTTTTTGTCAAGAAAATATGTGAAAATTGCGGAAACACGCCCGCTCTACCATTGCGATGCGCTTCCTGTTTGCCTTGTCATTCCCAGCCCGCGGATGCCCGCGTGCGCCGGCATGATGGTGGAGCACAGCGCGCTGGTCTCTGGCTTGTGTAGTCCCGCATCTTTGTGTAGAATTCCTTCGTTAGGTTTGAATCCCAAGGAGAATCTCCCCATTGACCGAACGTATCGGCTTCATAGGCCTGGGCATCATGGGCCGCGGCATGGCGGCCAATCTACTTAAGGCCGGATTTCCCCTGACGGTGTGGAACCGCACGCGTGAACGCACCGAGCCGCTGGCCGCGGCCGGCGCAGCCGTCTCCGGCACTCCGGCCGAGCTGGCCGCAGACTGCGATATCATCATCACCTGCGTCAGCGACACGCCGGACGTTCAAGAGGTGATCCTGGGCGAGCAGGGCATAATCCATGGTGTGAGGCCCGGCAGTCTGGTGATCGACATGAGCACCATCAGCCCGTCCGTCACTCGTGATATCGCCGCCGCACTGGCACAGAAGAACGTCGATATGCTCGACGCGCCGGTTAGCGGTGGTAGCGAGGGCGCGGCCAAGGGCACGCTCAGCATCATGGTCGGCGGCAAGACTGAGGCGCTGCAGCGGGCTTTGCCCGTCTTGCAGGCCATGGGGCAACGTATCACCCACGTTGGCCCGAACGGCGCCGGCCAGACGGTCAAGCTGGTCAACCAGGTCATCGTCGTCGGCAATTGCCTGGCGATGGCCGAAGGCTTGATGCTGGCGCAGGCCGGTGGGGTCGATCTGCAAAAGGCGCTGGAGGCGGTGAGCGCCGGCGCGGCCGGCAGTTGGATGCTGAGCAACCGCGGTCCGCAGATTCTAGCGCGCGATTGGCGGCCCGGCTTTACTGTCGCGTTGCAGCAAAAGGACTTGCGGCTCGTCCTCGAGGCCGCCGACCAAAACGGCGTGCCGCTGCCCGGAACCGCCCTGATTTTCCAGCTCTACCGCACGCTGGAGGCGCGAAGGATTGAGCGGCGACGGCAACCATGCCTTGGTGAAGGCGTTGGAAGCCCTAGCCGGATTTGAGGTTGCGACGGACACGTAGCGCAGATTGGGAATGTGCGCCACCCATACTCGAGAAAGAACATGACTACAAACGGAACAGACCCCTACGCTTTTTTTCCAGCCGGCCAGCCGGCGCCTGATTTTAAGTTGACGGCCGTCAAGAGCGGCCTGGAGATCAGCCCAAAGAGCTGCGCAGGTATGGTGCTGGGACTCGTCTTCCACGGGCGCGAGACCATACACGCGGTCGTCGAGATCAACACAGTCGTGAGGCCGGTGTATCCTGACCCCAAACCGGTGGTGTTGGTCAGCGTGATCGATTTGAGCGTTGTGCCGCGCTTCTTGCACCGAGCCGTCAAGCCCAGGTTGGAGCAGGCGTACGAACAGGCCGCGCGTGAGATGCCTAAAGGCTATAACCCGGTGGATTACGTTTTCCTGCTGCCGGACTGGAACGGCTCGGTCACCAAGACCTTCAAGGCCAAAGGAACCGACAAGGCCGCGGCGATCGTCGTCATCGACGCTGCAGGGCGCGTGGTGGGCAGCTACCAGGGACCGCAACCGGGTCCTGCGGTCCTTGACCTGGTGCGTAAGGCGCTAAGCGGTGGATAGCAGGCGAGTTTACCCATGCCGAGCACAAAGAAAGCGCCGCTGTCCCGTTCGAGACAGCGGCGCTTTTTTGTGCTTCGCATCCTTACGTTGCAGAGATCAAGTTACCGGGGGTGGACCAAGCGACGCCAACCCAAGCCAGCGATCACAGCGACGCCCAACACAACTGCTGCAACTAGCCAGGGCAGCGGGCTGGCCGAAGGAGCAGCATCAGCCGTCAGGTTGTTCAAAGTGACAGCCGTGGGCGCCTGCGGGATAGCGCTGACAGGTCCGTGCAGCGTGGTTGTGCCGGACGTGGCCACATCCTCGAGCGTGTACCAGTAGCTCTGGCCTGGCGTCACGTTCGTGTCCTCAAAGCCGTAGGCAAAGCCCTGCGCGCTGCCGGGGGACTGCGATGGGATCATCAGTTCGTTCACCAGCTCGCCCTGCAGGTCAGGCGACGTGCTGCGGTAGAGATTGAAGCCCCGGTTGCCGATCTCGCTGACCGTTTCCCAGGTCACAAGGACATGGTCGCCGGCCCATTCGGCGCCGAACGAGTCCAGTGTGACCGCCAGGGGGTTGCTTGGGTCCGAAATGCGCGCCCAGAGGCATGCCGGGTTGGACTGGCGCTCGCCAGTCACGAACGAGTTGATTACCGGTGGTACATAGGCTTGTTCGCAGTTGGCGCCTGGAATGAAACCCAGGATTTGCAGCGTGCGCTCTCCCTCCGGACAGGTGAACGTCGTATTGGGCTGCTGGCTAACTGTCACCTTGTCATCGCAGCCGTTACCGGTCGAGTTGCCCCAAGGGCACACACCGCCCGGGTTGTTGGCTGGATTGTTGGGCGTTTCGTCGTGGGTGAAAGTGTAGTTGAAGTTCTGCGTGCCGCCTTGGGTCGGAACACTGCCGTCATCACACAGACAGATTGCCCATCGTGATGCTCAGGCCGATCTGTGTGAGTATGTTGTTTGCGGTGATCGGATTGTTGTAGTGCGTGAATCGGCCGAGGTAGAACGGGACATCGGCGGCAACGCTGCCGACGTTGTTGTTGCCATTGAAACCGTATCCGCTTCGATCGCCGTCCTGCCCAGTGTTAGGGGAAGGGGTCCCATACCGCCACTGGTTTTCGTCGGTCGTCGTACTACCGGGGGGATTCTGAATGCCCGCGCTGCTGGTGCTGCACGCAGTCGGCGCGCCGGCAGAGCCGGTGGTGTTGTCAGGTGCGTAGCACCATCTGAACGAACTGGTATTGGAAGGTGTTGGGCTTCCCCATACGCCGTCGACGTTGCCCGCAGTGAGCGCGCTCGCTACGGCAGCCAGGCCCAAGGCAAGGACCAAAGCAAAGGCGAGCGCTACGGCGCATCGTCGACGTTTATGGATTTGCCGGTATCTTTTGACGCTAGACATAGTTTTTCTCCTTGCAATATGCATCTGCAAAACTTGACAGTTTTTTAAGTGCATTTTTCGATAGGTTTTTGGTGAAAGTGAAATGACAAGAAACACTTCAAAATAACCGCTAGTACTTAGTATATCATTCCCGGTGTCTAAGTCAACGACTTCAGCATTACAATGAGATTACAACTTAATCGAGCACCCCGAAAGCTAGTTTCAGCCGATTGAGGCCTTAACCGTATGATGTTCAATCTGGCCAACCAAAAAGCGTCACCGGAAATAGTTTCCGGTGACGCTTCTAATTGCTGACGTATTTTGGTAGACTACTGGCTCTCGGCAATCGTCACTGAGGTGATCACATCACCCTGGCGGATGGCGTTGACCACGTCCATGCCGCTGGTGACTTTGCCGAAGACGGTGTGCTTGCCGTCCAGATGGGGCTGCGGTGAGTGGGTGATGAAGAACTGGCTGCCGTTGGTGTTCGGCCCCGCGTTGGCCATCGAGAGCGAGCCTGTGCCGTGTTTGTTGGGGTTGTTGCGCGTCTCATCCTCGAATTTATAGCCCGGACCGCCGCGGCCGCTGCCGGTCGGGTCGCCGCCCTGGATCATGAAGTTCGAGATCACCCGGTGAAAGGTGACGCCGTCGTAAAAGCCATCGCGCGCCAGAAAGACGAAGTTGTTGACCGTCTTGGGCGCGTCCTTGGCGAAGAGATCGATCTCGATCGTGCCTTTGCTGGTATCCATCGTCGCCGTGTAGTGCTTTTTGGGGTCGATGGTCATTGGGGGTGGGCTGTTCCACTGCTTGTCGCTCATGTCTGTTTCCTCTTTCGTTCTTGGGATTTATGGTCCGTACAGCTCGCCGAACTTGGTGTTCAGATAGCTAATGTACGGTTTGATGGTCAACGGGCCGCCGGTGACGCGCTCGACCAACTCGGCGGCGGTGAATTTGCTGCCGTGCTGGTAGATTTGTTCTTTCAGCCAGCCGTGCAACGTGCCAAACTCGCCGGCCGAGATCTCGGCCACGATCTCGGGGTGAGCTTGGAGGGCCCGGTCGAAGAAGGCTGCGCCCATGATGTTGCCCAGGGTATAGCCCTGGAACTGGCCGCCGATCAGGCCGCCGTACCAGTGCACGTCCTGCAGAACGCCGTCCCGGTCGTCCGGCGCATGCACTCCCAGGTAGCCTTGATAGCTCGAGTGCCAGGCGTCCGGCAGATCCTTGATCGCCAGCGTGCCCTCCAGCAGCGCCAACTCCAATTCGAATCGGATGATGACGTGCAGATTGTAGGTCACCTCGTCGGCGTCGACGCGGATCAGGCTGGGCTGGACCTTGTTGATGGCCCGGTAGAACGCGTCCGTGCTGACATCGCCTAACTGCTGCGGGAATACGGCCTGCAGCTGGGGGAAGAAATGGCTCCAGAAGGGCCGGCTGCGGCCCACCAGGTTTTCCCAGGTGCGCGACTGGCTCTCGTGGACGCCGGAGGAAGTGCCGTGGCCGAGCGGCGAGCCCTCGAAGGCAGGGGCGATGCCTTGCTCGTACATCGCATGACCCGATTCGTGCAGAGTAGAAAATAGGCCGTCGCCCAAGTCGTCGGTTGCGAAGCGTGTGGTGATGCGCACGTCGCCCGTGGAGAACCTGATCATGAAGGGATGATGGGTCTTGTCCTGCCGGCCGCGTTGCAGATCGTACCCGTAGCGCTGGACAACGTCCAGGCCGAAGGCCTGCTGCTGCGGCTCGGGGTAGTCCCGGTGCAGAAAAGAGTTGTCGGGCGCCGGTCGCTCCTTGATCGCCTCGACCAGAGGCACCAGTTCCTTGCGCAACTCGGCGAATAGCGGTCGCAGCAAGGCCACGGTCATGCCGTGGTCCGCCTCGTCGATCAAGGGATCGGCGATATGGGCGTATCCGGGGAAGAACTCGGCCGTGCGCCGGCTCAACTCCAGCGTTTTCTCCAGGTAGGGCCGCACTGCGGCGAAGTCATTGGCTGGCCGAGCGGTCGTCCACGCCTGATACGACGCGGTCAGGTGATTGGAGACCTCGGCCACGAAACTGGGCGGCAGCTTGGTGGCTCGTTCGTACTCTCGGCGGCTGACGCGGATCAGACTCGCGTCGTCGTGCTCGTGGGGCAGGCTTTCCTCGTACGGTCGCAGCTCGTCCAGCAGCCGGCCGATCGCCGGATCGGTGGCCTTCTCCTGTGCGAGCAGGCTGAGTTGGCCGCGCTGGCGGCCGCGCGCCTCGGCTCCGCCGGGCGGCATGTAGGTCGCCTGGTCCCAATACAACACGGCCGCAGCCGAGCGCAGATCGCTGGCCTCCAACAAACATGACTTCAGTTCGGCAACTTTCTCTTTCATATGCTGTCTCAGCTAGTCCTTTCTTCGGCGAGAATTGCATCGCGGCCTCTGCCTTCGCGCGCTTCGCGCTTCACACCTTCTTCGCCTTCGTACTTTCATGATCCCGCATGCGCTGTTTTGTTTGAAACACCACCCGGCTAAACTGGGCGACGTGATGCAGCGGGTCGATATGGCTGCTCTGGTCGCCGTAGATGGTGCGGATTGGAACCCAGTCTAGCATATAGCCTTGCTGGACACAAGTGACGATCATCTCCACTTCGAATTCGAAGCCCTGCTCCTTGCTGTCGAGGATCGCTTCGACCATGCGGTGACTGAGCAGCCGGTAGCCCGACTGGTTGTCCTGCACCGGTTGACCTAGCGCCCAGGAAAAGCTCCAGCGTCCGAGGGTGTTGGCGATGCGGCGGCTGGCTGGCATATGGCCGAACGTGCGCGCGCCGATGATCAGGTCGGCGTGGGTAGCGGCAAATCGGGCCAGAAAGGCCGGAATTTCGGCGGGATCGTGTTGGCCGTCGGCATCGAGGGTGAGCACCGTCTCGTATCCATTATCGAGCGCCCAGCGCATGCCGGCGCGCAGCGCAGCGCCCTTGCCCTGGTTCGGTATCTGGCGCAGCACCGTTGCGCCGGCAGCCTCAGCCACGCTTGCGGTGTCGTCCTTCGAGCCATCGTCCACCACCAGCACTGGAAGCAGCGCCTTGGCGCCTTCGATGACCGGTGTGATGCGTTGTGCCTCGTTGTAAGCGGGAATCAATGCCAGACCTGACAATGGGTGAATGGTTTTCATGTGCAGTGTATCGTCTATTCAGCAGACCTCCGAG
Source organism: uncultured Chloroflexia bacterium (assembly GCA_963709505.1). Taxonomy (GTDB): domain Bacteria; phylum Chloroflexota; class Anaerolineae; order JAAEKA01; family JAAEKA01; genus CAVPXC01. Next base: position 12,246 of record CAVPXC010000019.1, read on the forward strand.
GTCACGGAAGACCTCGGAGGTCTGTCCTAACTCAAAACCGTTCATCAATCAAATGCCGCCAACCTCCAGGGGTCGCTGGCGTGAGCGCGCACCTCGGCCAGGTGGCGCTGATTTGTTCGCTCGCTGGAGAGCGGCGGTAGGTCGTCGAAGTCGAAAAAAGCCACGTCCAAAGTCTCCTCGTTCGGCCTGGCCGCGCCGCCGATGATCTCGCACAGGAAGACGAGCTTGTAGGCATGGTAGAACGATAGCGGCGTGCCATTGCGGTTGGCATCGTAGACGCCGATGAGCTTTGAAACCACCACCTGGAAGCCCGCCTCCTCCCACACCTCGCGCACGATCGTCTCCGAGGGCAGGTCGCCGACGTCGGCCCAGCCGCCTGGTAAAGCCCATCGTCCGTCCGCCCGCTCCTGCACCAAGAGAACCTTGCCATTAGCTACGATCGCGCCGCGGACGTCAACCTTGGGGGTGGCATAGCCCGGCTGAACCAAGAAATTCTCGATGGTGGGCTCGATCAGCAGAGCCGTGTGCGCCGCAACAATTGCGGCTGCGATCTCGGCCAGCCGGCGATAGCGCCCGCGGTCGTAGTCGTTGGCGGTAAAGGTCAGGCCGGTTTGGCTCATGGCCTGCAGCTCACGCGCCCAAACCAGCCAGGGAGGAGTTGGTGTCATGGTTTGGTTGTTGCCTCGGTAAACAAATGGCGTCACTTTTGCAGCGTTGCGAATTCTAAACTCATGTTCTGGAGAAACCAGGAGTTTTGTTGGCCTAATGTCGCCTCAAAACCCCAGGTTTCAACAGAACATGAGTTTAGCACACAATCGCATTTTGGCAGGAACTATGCGCCCGCGCAGTCAAAGGCGCGCTGAGTGCTTTGTTAAGCTAGAAGTTGTGAGTGTCATCCTGAGGCTCGGCGAAGGATCTCGACGTGGATGCAAGCGGGGATCCTTCGCCGAGCCTCAGGATGACACTCACAACTTTTCAACCTAACAGAGCACTGAGCTTTGATCCTTGCCGTTGTGCTGCAATTGTACGCTCGGTTGCTTGCCTCCCACGGCGGATCGGTATATAATCTCTCAACCCCTTACCTTTGGAGAAAGTGGCTTATGAACGAACCGCCGTTGACGCCGGATCAAAAGCTAGAACTCTATTATTGGATGCAGCTGACGCGCGTCTTTGACGAGCGCATGCTGTCGTTGTGGAAGCAGGGCCGCGGCGTAGGTGGCACCTTTTCGCAGCGAGGACACGAGGCTACCAGCGTGGGCGCGGCCTATGCGCTCAACCTGGAAGATACCGTGGCGCCGATGCATCGCGACCTGGGTTGTGTCCTCCTGCGCGGGTTGACGCCGCGCAGGGTCTTTGCCAACCTCCTGGGCCGCGAGACGGGCGTCACGCGCGGCCGCGACGCCAATTTTCACGGCTTAGGTGACCTCCGTCACAACGTCGTCGGCTTGATCAGCCATCTGCCGCATTCTTTACCGGTGGCGCTGGGAATGGCGATGAGCTTTATCTACCGCGGTGAGCCGCGTGTGGCGTTGACCTTTACCGGCGACGGCGCCAGCAGTACGGGTCTGTTTCACGAGGTGCTGAACATGGCAGCGGTCTATAACGCGCCGCTGGTGGTGATCGTGGAGAACAACCAGTACGCCTATTCGACGCCCTTGCATCAGCAGATGAAGGTCTTCGACATCGCCGGGCGCGCCGGTATCTATGGCATGCCCGGTGTGACGGTCGACGGCAACGACGTCGAGCTGGTGTACGAAGTGACCAAAGAGGCGGTGGAGCGGGCGCGGCGCGGCGGCGGACCGACGTTGATCGAATCCAAAACCATGCGCATGCTCGGCCATGCCATCCACGACGGCGCGGAGTACGTGCCGGCGGAGCTGCTGGCTGAATGGCAAGCGCGCGATCCGATCAAGCGTTACACTGTCCGGCTGCTGGCCGAAGGCGTGGCCGGCCGCGTCGAGTTGGACGAAATCGATCGCCGCTGCGAGGTTGAGGTCGACGACGCCATGGCCTTCGCCGAGTTCGAGCCCGTGGCCGGATCCGGCGACGGTGTTCGATGGCGTGTACGCGCCCTGAGGGCATAGTAAAGAGTGGAGAGTGGAGAGTGGAGAGAGCAGAGAATTTCGGCTTTACCGAGGCGGATCAGGGCGGTGAAGGCCGTGTCATGTCCTATATCGCCGCGATCAGCGAGGCCCTGCGCGAGGAGATGCGCCGCGATCCGGAGGTGCTGCTGCTGGGCGAGGATATCGGCGGTGATTTCGGCGGCGCGTTCAAGGTAACCAAGGGCTTCGAAAAGGAGTTTGGCGCGCGGCGGGTGATCAACACGCCGATCGCCGAGCTGGGCTTCACTGGCATGGCCACCGGCATGGCGTTGATGGGTCTGCGGCCGGTGGTCGAGATGCAGTTCGCCGATTTCATCAGCTCGGCCTTTGACAGCATCGTGCAGTTTGCCGCCACCGCGCATTATCGCTGGAACGGCGCAGTGCCGTGGGTGATCCGCGCGCCGAGCGACGGCGGTATTCGCTCGGGGCCGTTCCACAGTCAGAACCCGGAGGCCTGGTTCGTTCACACGCCGGGGCTCAAGGTCGTCGCGCCCGGCACGCCGGCCGACGCCAAAGGGCTGCTGATCGCCGCGATCCGCGACAACAACCCGGTGATTTACTTCGAGAGCAAGCCGCTCTACCGTTCGCTGAAGGGCTACGTGCCGCCGGGCGAGTACGTGGTGCCGCTGGGCAAGGCCAATCTAGCGCGACAAGGCGACGATTTGTCGATCATCACCTACGGCACGCAGGTGCGCGAATCGCTCGCTGCGGCCGAGCGTCTTGCCGCCGAAGGCATCGAAGCGGATGTACTCGATTTGCGCACGCTCAAGCCGTTGGACGAGGAGGCGATTCTCGAAACCGCGCGTAAGACCGGCAAGGTGCTGGTGGTGCATTCGGCCAACCAACTGTCCGGCGTGGGCGCGGAGGTGGCCGCGCTGATCTCGGATAAGGCTTTCGAATGGCTCGACGGCCCGGTAAAGCGCCTGGGCGCGCTCGACACGCCCGTTCCCTTCAGCCCTCCGTTGGAGGATTTCTATCGGCCGGATGCGGAGAAGATCTACAGAGCGGCAAGCGACTTGGCAAAGTACTAAATGCCGGCGTCTCTTTCGTCAAAGGCCCTCGAATGTCGCAAACCAGTCGATACTCACGGTGCTCCAGGCGCCCCCAGGAGCGGTGGCGAGGTTGCCGAAGAACAGCGTGTCGGGCGTGGTGGCATTCTCACCCTGAAGATAGGTGTTCTGCGAACAGTCGCTCTGCGGCCACCAGCCCACTTCCTGGCCATCCACGTATAAGTGCGCCGTTCCGTTGATGAAATCCGCAGTCACTACCATCCAACCCTCGTGGGGTACGGCATAGCCCGGCAGGCGTTCTAAACGCCAAAAATACTGCTCCTGGCAGCACGGGAAGATGAACTGCCCGTTGCCGGCGTTGCTGGTTGTGTCCTGCAAAGTATAGAACATGGCGCCTGTGAAGTAGGGGAAATGCCCAGCGTTGCTGATCTCGACGCCGTAGCCGTGGGCTGTTTGCCGGCCTCTCCAGGCAAAGCGCACGTTGCCGGTGTTGGGACGCCAGTTGTATCGCGGATACGGCGGCAGAGGTGAGCTCTGGCCACGCAGCCAGGGCGGCAGAGCGGTATTGCGTGAGCGCACGTAATCGAGGGGACTATCTGGGTTACCACGTTGGTCTGGACTTTGTCAACACATTTACAAAATTCGAGAGCGGCTAAGCTGCCAGGCCCAGCCAGACGAAAGCCGTCAGCTCTGCCAGTGCAGCCGACGTCAGCAAGCCGATACTCCAGAAGGCCAAGGCATTCCACTGGCTGCGGTCGCCGCTCGCGCCGCGGCGGATGCGCCACATTTGCCAGATAGCCAGGGGCAGCGTCAACAGGACGGCGCCCGCGGCCAGCGGCGGCAGGCCCAGCCAGATCAGCAGGGGCAGCGCTAAGTAGGCCAGGGCGAGGGCGCCCACGAACAGCCGGCCAGCCCGCTGCCGGCCAAACTTGACCACCAGCGTCCGCTTGTCGACCGCAGCATCGCCCTCCGCATCGGGGAAGTTGACGCTGAGCAGCATGGCGAATTGAAAACAGCTGAGCGGCAAAGCGGCCAGCAGCGGCAAAAGCGCCAATTGGCCCGCCTGAAGCTGAAAGCCGACGAGTGTGGTCAGAATCGGCACCAGCACGGCGCCGGTCAATTCGCCCCAGCCACGGCGGTTCAAGAACAGCGGGGGTGAGCTATAGCTCCAGGCCAGGAAAAGCGCCAGCAGCAGGAGCAGCATCGTCTGCACTGGCGACGCGCTGGCTGCGGTTACTATGGCCGTGGCCAGCAAGGCCACGCCGGCCAATACCAGTGCGGCTACCAGAGCCACGCGTGGCGACAGCGTTCCATCCGGCAGTACCCGGCTGCCGCTGGCCCAGCGCGTCGGCGTCACCGCGGCCTGGTCGGCGTCCTGGTCGAAGTAGTCGTTGCTGTAATGGGTCATCAATTGGATCGAGGTGATCGCCACCTGCCCCCACACGGCCGTGGTCCAATTGATCGGTGCGCCCAGAAAATGGGCGATGCTCATCCCCAAGCCGTTGAACAGCACACCCCCCACAAGATGCAACGGCCGCCCGAGCCTGGCAAAAGCGATGAGCTTCTGTACCCAAGACCCATCACGTACCATTCCTTCCGATCCTTTCATTTCGGTATCCTGCTCTCCTCTCTCCGCTCTCTGCTAACCTGCATTTCCCCCACCGATTTGGTAGAAGCTCATCACAACGTACTGAGCGTAGAACAGAACCCACAGAAACATGTAGAACCGTGTAAACGACGCCTTTTGCGCAGGATTGACCCGACTACTGACCAGCCAGAACGCTCCTAACAACACCGCCTGTGCGGCCAGCATCCAAGTGGACTGCGGACTGGGCAGCCCGCTCACCGCCACGGCCATCAACCCGAGATAGCCGGCGGTCAGGATCAGCCGCCCTACCTGGAACGCGCCGCGTGGGCCGAGTTTCACGGTCAGCGTTTGGATGCCGTACTGGCGGTCGCCCATCAGGTCGGGGATGTCCTTGTAGATGGCGATGACGATGCCGAAGGCAAAGAAAAACGCGCCCAGCACGGCCAGCGTCATCGGCGAGAAGCCTGCCAACCCGCCAAAGGCGTCGTTGTAATGCAGGCCGATGCCGACGTTGGCGACCACGCCGCGCGCCAAGGCGATGCTGAGGGCTGCCCAGAGGGAAGAGCGTTTCAGGCGCAGAGGCGGTACCGAGTAGGCCGTGCCGATGGCCATGATCACTCCCACCGTCAACAGCAGATACGAACCGCCCAGCGCAGCCCCCACCAAGGCCACAACACCCATAGTTCCCACGAGCAGGCGGCCGGCGCGCATCGACAACTCCTGCGAGGCCAGCGGCAGCCGCGGCTTGTTGATCCGGTCGATCTCCACGTCGGTGATCTGGTTGAGACCGACGATGTAGAGATTGAGAGCCAGACAGCTGACCAGCGTGATCAGCACCACGCCCAGGCTGGCGGGTGAGAGCACCTGGCTACCGCCCGCGATCAGAAACAGCGCGACGACTTGGATGCTGGTAGCAATGATGGTGTGCGGCCGGCTGAAACGGGCAAGAATAGATAGCATAGTACGCTCCCGACAAGCGAAAAGAGGTGCTCCAGGTCGAGCGCGATCATTATCGGACACAACTATGTTAGGTCCCGTAAGGCAAATTCCAGCGACTCTGGTGCGAAGGGTGGTCCTGAAGGCGAAACCCTTCGCTCGCTTATCCGAGGTTCTCCAAGTCGGCCAAGTCTTGCAGCCGCCCTGACGCTTGCTTGTTGCGCTTGAGGCTCTCGAGGTCGATGAAATCGACGGGAGTTTGGTCGACCACGATCACCACCCGCGTTTCGTAGCAACGCTCGAAGTTTACTCCCGGCAGGGTCATAATCAGGTCGATGCGATTGGGGGGATATCCCATCTGAATGATCTGGTCCGGGACCAGGAAGTCGGCCACTTGTAAACCGAGAGAGCCAAACCCAAAATCCGCCAGCGCCTGGACGATCCGGGACGCGTTCTCGGCGTCCAGCCACAGCCAAATGTCGAGGTCTTTGGTCAGACGCGGATAGCCGTGCAGTGCAACTGCGTATCCGCCGACTACCAAATAGCGGACGTCATTGGCGTTTAACGATTCTACAAACTCTTTGAAGTCGCGGCTCAGTTTCATCGGTCCAGCCGTAGTATTCTTGTCTGATCTCATAGAGCGCGGCAAGACGCGCTTCGTAGGGCTGGGTTTGCCAGTAGGCGAAGTCGCTGGTCTGCTCGGTCAGCTTGACCTTGCGCACCACGGGGGCAATAGTGCGTTGCGTTTGTGCGCCTGATTTCTGGGTTGACATGGTGGACAGCTTTCGTGCGATCCAGTATACATCAAGTGAGAAGGTTGCGGAAGTTGCATCCGCGTCACAATCCGCCGAGGCCCTCGATAGGCCCTACGTGTCGAAGTAGAGACTCATCTCGTAAGGATGCGGCCGGTTGCGCACCTGATAGTACTCGGCCTGGCGCTTGTAGGCGATCCACTGCTCCAGCAGCTCAGGGCTGAACACCTCGCCGGCCAGCAGGAAATCGTGGTCGACCTCCAAGGCGTGCAGCGCCTCATCCAGCGAGCCTGGCAGCTGTTTGATGGCTGCGCGCTGCTCGTCGCTCCAGGCGAAGATGTTGGCGTCGATGGGGCCAAAGCCGGCCGCGCTGGGGTCGATGCGACGCCGGATGCCATCCAGCCCGGCCAGCAATTGGGCGGCCAGCGCCAGATAGGGATTGCACGTCGCATCGGGCGGGCGGAATTCCATGCGGGCGTTCTCCGGCTGTGTGGCATACTTGGGGATACGCACGGCGGCGCTGCGGTTGCCCAGGGAGAAAAAGGCATTGACCGGCGCCTCGTAGCCAGGCACCAGCCGCCTGTAGGAGTTGGTGCTCGGGCTGGTCAGCCCCAGCAGCGCCGGGCCGTGCGTCAGCAAACCGCCAATGTAATGAAGCGCGGTTTGGCTCATGCAGCCATAGCCGTCGGGATCGTAGAAGAGGTTCTGCCCGTCCTTGAGCAGCATCTGATGGAAGTGCATCCCATTGCCGGCCTCGCCGTAGAGCGGCTTGGGCATAAAGGTCACGGTCTTGCGATGGCTGTGCGCCGTCATCTTGGTGACATACTTGACCCACTGGGTCATGTCGCCGGCCGCCAGCAGCCCCACCATCGGCGTTTCGATCTCGCACTGACCGGGTCCGCCAACCTCGTGATGGTGGTACTTCACCTGGATGCCGATGGCCTCCAAATTGATGCACATCTCGGCGCGCAGGTTGTAGAGCTGGTCCTTGGGGGGAATGGCGTGGTAGCCGCCGTGCAGGGGGATGTAGTGGCCATGGCCGCCGGCGGCGCTGTTCCAGTCCGCCTCAAAAGAGTCCAGGCGATAACTGGCGCGGTTGATCTCATTTTCAAACGCCACGGAATCAAAGACGTAGAATTCAAACTCCGGACCCCAGTGGCTCTGATCGGCGATCCCCGTCTCGCGGAGGTACGCCTCGGCGCGCAGGGCGATGTTGCGCGGATCGTTGGGAAAGATGCTGTGCGTGTCGGCCTCCAGCGTGCTGCAGATGAAGCTGAGGGTCAAGACCTCCCAGAACGGATCGATCGCCCCCGTGCTGAGGTCAGGCACCAGCACCATGTCGCCGGCCTTGACGCTTTTCAACCCCACGGCTGAGCCGTCAAATCCGATGCCTTCTTGCATCAGTGAGGGCACGAATTGCCTGGCGGGAATTGTCAGGTGGTGCCACCTGCCCCACAGGTCACAGAATTTCAAGTCGATCATTTTGACGCCCTGCTGGGCGACGTAGGCCTGAGCTTGCTCGAAGGTTTCGAACATCGTTGTTCTCCTTACCTCAATTGTGGGCAGAACCTAACACCCTAGATTGGACCTTTCTCGGAAGAAAGGTCCAATCTGCGCCACGGGCGTAACAATCTAGATTGGACCTTTCTTCCGAGAAAGGTCCAGTCTGCGACATGGGTGTCAAGTCCTGTCTTGCCGTCTCCGCTGAACTAGCAGCGGTCATCTGCGGAAATGGCGACGAATACAAAGCCGACGTCAGTATTGTAGCGTTTTGGGGAGAACTACGCAAGCAGGTCTGGCTGCGAACAAGGTCGGCATCAGTGTCATCCGTCGTTCCTGTGCGAAAGGGTGGGCACGCACTCAGTGTAACGTTTGACTTAAGCCTTGGACACGGTATACCATAGAGAGCATGGCAAAGAACACCGGCTCGACACCCTCACACCCCGTTCGCGTCGAGATCAGCCTGCGGCCTGTGGCTGGGATCGCCGAGGGCCAGCTAGCGGACCTGGCTCTTTATCAGCTCAAGCTGATGGCCTCTCACCTGCAACTGGTGGCAGGGTTCGACGAGCTCCTGGCGTTGGAGACCCTCGGCTTCCAACCCTTCGACTACCAGATCCGGCCGCGCGCACGGCCTTGCGGCGCTTTCGCGGCCGGGGCCTGTTGGCCGACGAAGTGGGCCTGGGCAAAACTATCGAGGCGGGGCTCGTCCTAAAGGAATACCTGCTGCGCCAGATGGTGTCGCGGGTCCTCATTCTGACCCCGCCTGGCCTGGTGGAACAGTGGTCGGAGGAGCTGGCGGTCAAGTTCGGCCTGACTGATTTTGTCACCAGCAACGATCCGGCGTTTCGCAGTCTGGGTGCGGGCGCCTGGGAACACTACCCTCGCGTCATCGCTTCCCTGGCCACGGCCCGTCGCGCCGAGCACGCCAAAGCCATCACCGCCAAGGAATACGACCTGGTGATCGTCGACGAGGCGCATCACCTGAAGAACCGTTCGTCGGCCACCTGGCAACTGGTCAACGCTGTTGCAGAAGAAATACATTTTACTCCTCACCGCCACCCCTGTACAAAACCGGCTCAGCGAGCTCCACAACCTGGTCACCGTACTTAAGCCGGGACAGCTCAAAAGCCCCAAGGAGTTTAGCCAGCAGTTCGTGGCGCGCGGTGACCCGCGCCTGCCCAAAAACCGCGCGCTGCTGCGGGAGCTGCTCAGCGATGTGATGGTGCGCCACACGCGCGGGCAGATCAGCCTGCAATTGCCGCCGCGTGCGCGCCCACACCATCCGCTTGAAGCTCCATGCTGACGAGCAAGCGCTCTACGATGGCATCAGCGCCCTGGCTCGCCAGATGCTGGGAACCGGAACCGCCTCGGAGGGGAAGGAAGGTCCAGATCACCACCGCGCATCGCTTCGGCCTGCGCACGCTGCTGCGCGAGGCGGGCAGCAGCGCGGCCGCCACCCGGTCCACGCTTCTGTCCCTGGCCGAGCTCGACGCATTGGCCTCCTATCGACCGGAGTTGCTGCGCCTGGCGGAACAGGCTGCGAACGTCCGGACATCGGCCAAAACGGATGCCCTCCACAAGCTGCTGGTGGCCCAAATCGCCGGCGGACAGGGGGACAAGGTGCTCATTTTTACCCAGTTTCGCGCCACCCAGGATATGTTGGCCAAGCGGCTGCGCCAGGAGGGCGTTCCCTTTGCGCTGTACCACGGCAGTCTCAGCCCGGCGCAGAAGGACGCCGCCATCCGCGATTTTCAGGGCGATCAGCCGGTGCTGCTCTCGACCGAGGCGGCCGGCGAGGGCCGCAACCTGCAATTCTGCCGGGTGATGGTCAATTTCGACCTGCCTTGGAACCCCATGCGCATCGAGCAGCGGATCGGGCGCATCCATCGGGTGGGGCAGGACCGCCCGGTGGACGTCTTCAACCTGGCCGCCGAAGGCACCATCGAAGATTACGTGCTGGATATTCTGGACCGCAAGCTGAACATGTTCGAGCTGGTGATCGGCGAGGTGGACATGATCCTGGGCCAACTGGGGGATGAGCGCGATTTCGAGGAGATCATCCTGGAGATCTGGGCGCAGGCGCGTTCGACGGAAGACCTGCATCAGGGCATGTTGGGGTTGGGCGAGGCGCTGGTGCAAGCCCGGGCCGCCCATCAACACGCCCAGGAATACGACGAAGCCTTGTTTGGGGAGGATTTTAACGCCGAATGAGTGAACAAGACCGAGAAGAACGCTTTGACCTGGCGCGCTTCGTGTTGGGCTATCTGGAGCACGAGGACAGCCTCATCGCGCTGCCGGCGTATGGCGTCTACGAGGTGTTGATGCCGGACGCGCTGGCGTCGCGGCTACAGGTCGATCCTTACCTGCGGCTGGCGTTCGATGCCGAGTCCGAGGCTGGGGTGCTGCGCCTCTCCGTGAACCACCGCCTGGTGGAGACCATCGCTGAACGCCTGGAGCAAGAAACCGGCCACGCGCAGGTAGCCATCAACCATGTGCGCCTGGAGAAAAAGGGTTTGTATGATGTGGCCGCCAAAGCTTTCAGCTTCCCCAACGCCCGGCTCAGCGCCAAGCGCGCCGCCGTGGAGCAGGCGGCGCTGCACCACTACCTTCGGTTCAATTTCAAGGTTATCTTCCTGGGCGACGAGAAACAAGAGCAAATTGTCTCGGTGGTGATGGACGTACAGGGCGGATATCCGGTGCGCGATCGTACCCTGCTGGAGCGGCTGGTATCGGCAGAGACTCAACTCGCTTTTCCGGAACTGGTGGTAGCGCAGCCGCGCTGGCGAGGCGCCGGCGACACCCTGGCGCCCGCCACACTCCAGGCGCTGCTTCTGCGCGCCCAGGCCGGCGCCGAGGTCGAGGTGGCTGACCGGCTGGCGGCCTTACAGATGCGCACGCAGCGCTTTCTCGAGCTTGATGTCGCGCGCATCGAGGACTATTACGACTCCCTGGAGCGTGATTTGCAGCACCGCCTGGCGCGGCCAGCGACTGCCGAGGGCGAACGGCGCAGCAGCCTCGAGTCCAAGATCGACAGCCTGCGCGCCGAACGCAGCGCCAAGTTGGCCGACATTGAAGCGCGCTACCAATTGCGGGTCGAATTGGAGCTCATCAACACGCTGCTCATCGTCCAGCCCAAGGTGCTCTTTCCGGTGGAGATCGCCAATCGTCGTGTGACCATCACCCGCCTGGCCGTGTGGGATCCGTTGGTGCATCGTCTGGAACCGTTGGTGTGCGACGTGTGCGGCCAGCCTGGCGAGGGGCTCTACGTGTGCACCCAGGGCCATCTGGCGCACCGCCACTGCCTGGCGCCTCAGTGCGTCGAATGCAACCGCGAGTATTGCCAGTTGTGCGCCGATCAGGTGGTGACGTGCGTGGTTTGCGGCAGGCCCGTATGCCGCGCCAGTCTTCGTCAGTGTGCGGTGTGTGGGCGCGACACTTGTGCGGAGCATCGAGAGCTTTGCCACGCGGCCGGCGGCGAGCCGGTTTTGTTGAAAGACCTGCCGGCTGCAGAGCAACGTGAGCCCGAGCCGCCAGCGCCGCCATCTCAGCCTGAGCCGCCCAAGTCGCCTAAGCCTCCGGCCAAGAAACCCGCCAGCAAGCCGAGTCCGGCGGCAAAGCCAAGCCAGGCCCCCCCTGTTCAGCCCGTACCGACGGTGAAAGCGGTCAAACTCAACATCGAGGTTTCTGAAGATGTTCCGCGTATCATGGCCTTCGTCATGCGTTCAACCAATCGGGTGCTGGCGACCCGAACGATCGAGTTGATACCGGAAGGCATCCTTGTCAAATGTGATTGTGAGAAATCTCCTTGTCCGGCAGATAGCTGGGCCCACCGGCCGGGTGGTCCTAATGTGATCCAAGAACAGGTTCGAGGGCTTCTCAACGCCTTACGCTTGGAATATCATCTCCCCCTGAAGCGTGTGGACTACTACTACCATTTCGGCCAACAGGTCACCGAGGGTCAGACCCTCATCCTGCCCCCGATCTGGCGCGATGAACGCCTGCTAGCCGAAGCGCGCGATGGCTTTGATCGCAGGAGTAGAGGCCGGTAGATTGAGGGCTCAGGGCTGAGCCGCGAAGCCTCCGAACAGGCCGCTCTCGGTGGCTGCAATCACTTGCTCCGGACGCTGGGCGTTGACGAGTAGACCATACACGCTGTGCCTCGGCAAGCCGCCAAAGCGCCACGTTGCTCCCCCATCGGCGCTGAGCCAGAGGCCCATCTCCTCAGTGCCCGCCCACAGCCACTGGCGACCGGCGACGTTCAGTGTGCCCAGCCGCAGCACAGTGGCTACCGGCATGCCGCTGGCCCGCTGCCACGTTGTCCCATAGTCCTGGCTGACCCACAGTCCGTCAGCTGCGCCGGCCCAGATGGCGCCGTCGTCGGTCTGCAGTAGGCGGTGCACGGTCTGCTGCGCCAAGGGGCCGGGCAGCCGAAGCCAGCTCTCGCCGTTATCGTCGGTGCGATACAGGCCCTCGATAGTGGCGATGGTCACCTGGCCTGGTGTAGGATGCCACAGGACGTCCAGGGCGCTCAGAGTCTCCAGGCCATTGTGCAGCGGCGCCAGGGTGCGCCCGCCATCCTGGCTGACGCCCACGTTGTTGCCCCAGGCGCCGGCCCACACGATGTCCTCTGCTGCGGGGTGGGGATTGACACTGAAGAACAGCACGGTGTCCAACCCACTGGCAGCTTGCCAGTTGATCTTTGCCGCACCCAAGTCGTCGGCCCAAGCCACACCTTCGCTGCGTGCCGCAAATAGGCGGCCTTTCGCGCCCCACGCCAGGTCCCACACAGTCCACAAGGGGCTGACCAGCTGCCACGAGGCCCCACTGTCCAGGCTGCGGTAGATGCCTGCTGGCGTAGCGGCCAGCCAGCGTCGCCCATCGGCCGGATCGATCACGAGGTCCGAAACGGTAGACGGCAAACCTGCCACCGGTTGCCAGTCTTGGCCAGTGTTCGACTGTAACAGACCCAGGTTGGTAGCAGCGTAGAGAATGGAGTTGACTCGCAGCAGCGCATGGACCTTGACGGCATCCAGGTCGCCGTCGTCCAACCGGCGCCAGCCGCCTGGCTGAAGCTGCCAGATGCCTTGGGCATCGCTGCCTGCCAGCGCGCCAGAGTTGCAGCAATCCAGCGCGGTGAACAGGCCGCCGGCCAGTTCGGGTGGGCCTACTTCCTGCCAGGCCGTGCCGTTCCACTGCCACAACCGGTCGTTGTTGCGCGCCAGCAGTGCGCCGTCAACGGTGACGTTGAGACGGGGGGTGAAGCCGCTGCGCCGCTCTGGGTTAGCCTCAAGGTTGGGAAAGTTGGGAAGCCGGCGCCATCTGCTTGGGTTGGAGCTGCTGCGCACGAAGACGCCTGTATCGGTGGCCAGGCTCAGTCCCCAATCAGGGCTGGCGGCGATGTCGAGCACCGTGCGCTGGTTCAAGCCGGCCGGCCGCCATTCGCCAGTGGCTTGTTCGGCTTGCCAAAGCCCCCGGCTTTCGAACCCGGCGTAGAGCTTGTCGCCATCCCGCGCGAGCGCGTAAGCATAAGTGTTGGGAGCGCCGCGGACTGGTTGCCAACGTCGCGAGCCAGCAGACCGCCAGAACAGGCCGGCGTCCGTGGCTGCCAGCTCGCCTTCGGGCATGGGGAGCACATCGACAAAGACCAGGTCCGGACGATTGTCGGATTGGCGTTCCAGGTCCTGTCCATCGCTGCGCCACAAGTCTCCCGGCCGGTTTGTAGTGAGCCACAGGTCGCCGTCCAGGCCAGCGCGCAGGCGGTTGGACTCGGCCCAGCCGGTAGGCGAGGGGAGGGGCCGCCACCCAACCAGCGCCGTTGTTGGCTGTTCCAGGGGCGATACGAGCCGGGCATTGCGGAACTGCATGTTCTCCCAGCGCCACCCGGCGTACTGGCGAGCAGGGTTGCGTTGGCCGGCGGCGATGCGCAGCGTGTTAAGCCCGGGACGCACCATCTGCGGCGACACGGCGAAACGTTGGGTAACCCACGTACTGGTAACGTCGGGACGAGTCCGCATTCGCAAGCGGGCCAGCTCCTGTCCGTTGACGAAAACGCGGCTGCTGGGCTGGTCGACCTGCATTGTCTCAAGCAACAAGTCGAACGAGCCGCCGGCCTGTGCTTCGCTCACGAAGAACTCGCCCTGCCAGTCAGGGCTGAAGTCCTCGCCGCCACGGTGCAGGTGCACCCAGTGCGGGTGGAGCGAGCCGATGTCGCCCAGGCGAATTGCAACGTCCGGGGCCAGAATAGTGACCGTGGATTCGTCAGCCTTTGAAGGTGAAACGGCGCGCGCGCCGCTGGTAGCGTGTTCCGCCAGGGCCTTGTAGGCGGGGGTGAGCTGGCCCGGACCGTTCCACAGGGAGTAGCCGTAGTCGTCGACCAGGCCGTTAAGCTCCCACAGGCCGATGCCGGCCAGCCAGGGGTAATTGGCGGCGGCGTAGTCCAGGCTGCGCAGCGTGTAGCTCGCTTGCTGTTGGGGCGTGACCACCTGCCCGGTCGCGCTGGGATCGGGTGCACTGGTGCGCCAGCCCATCTCGGTGATCCAAACGAGTTTGGCGGCGTCGCCGTTCGCCGCCATGACGGCCTGCAGCAGCTCCAACCGGCGATAATTGAGGCTATTCGGGCCGGGCGGCTGTTCGGGCGGCTGGCCAAAGCCATACGGGTGGGCCGTCAACGCATCGAAGTAGGCGCCGCCGCCGGCAGCGTAGATGCCTCGCAGATAGACCAGGTCGTCTTGGGCGCGGTCGTTGTCCTCCAGGGTGGGGGCCAGGCCGGCGGCCAGCACCGGCAGATTGGGGGCTGCGGCTTTGACAGCAGGATAGGCGGCCTGGAGCAGGCGGACGTAGGCGCGGGCGTCCGGCTTGCGGCCGGCCCACTCCAGGCTTAAGTTAGGCTCGTTCCACAGAATCACGCCGGCCAGCCGGCTGCCGTAGCGCTCGGCCACGCGGCGCGCAAAGGCGGCGTAGGCGTCGACGCTCCAGGGCGTGTTGCCGGTGGGCTCCTGGCCCAGTCGGGCGGGCGGTCGAGCCGGGCGAGCACCTGCACGCCGTAGAACTCGCCGGCGCGCAGCGCGGCATCGGGTGTCTCCCAGTAATAGCGATTGGGCACTGGCTCGATGTCGGCCCAACTAAAGACCATCACGGCAAACTGTCCGCCGGCCGAGCGCACGGCCTGCATATGCGCCGCGTCGCCGCGGGCCACGTGAAAGCCCAAGGGCGCCTGCCGCGCCTGAGTAACCGGCCCTGCGGCCTTACCCGGCTGAGGCCAGCACAGCGCCGCCAGCGCAACGACGGCCAGAAATATGACTAGCCATACACGCAGCTTCATAGCCTTCAGTATAGCATAACCGCAGATCACAACCCAGAAATGGGCACTGGTTGGGGCAATTGGAAGGAAGAGAACAAGTTGGCGTTCAACGCCTGGTAGCTTGTTACGAGTTTGGTGGTGTGCTATACTCGGACGGCTGATCACACCATTCTAGATCCAGGAGAGAGACCCAATGACCACGACGACTTGGAAAAGCGGCCCCACCGAGGCACCTTTGCCGCCGATTGTGCCTGGCCTGCCCATTCTGGGGAATGCGTTGGATTTGTCGCAGGACGTCCTGCAATTCTTGATCAAGGGCTATCGCGAGCATGGGCCGATTTTTCGCATTCGCGCGTTGGGCGACACGTACACCGTGATCGCCGGGCCAAGCGCGAACCTGTTCTTTTCTCGTGAACAGGGCGAGCACCTGCGTTCCAAGGAATTCTGGGCGGGGATCGACCAGGAAATGGAAGCCACTGTCACCTTGATCAGCTCAGATGGCCCGGTTCATGGCGAATTGCGCCAGATTTCCAAGCGGGGCTACAGCCGCGCGCAGTACGAGTTTCACTTTCCCGAGGTAGTGGACATCACCCGGCGCAAGATCGAAGCCTGGCCGGTGGGCGAGAGCCGGGCCGTCGTGCCCTGGGTGCAGTCCGTGGTGATCGAGCCGTTCGAATTCGAGGGATATGGCGTCGATGCGGGCGGAAGGCTGTTCGTCGGCACGACCGTGGTTCACTTTGACGAGCGCTATCACCCTGAGCCCGACCGCTTTGATATCGACCGCTACATCGCACCGCGCAACGAGCACCGCATTGCGGGTGCGTACGCCCCCTACGGAATGGGCATCCATACCTGTCGGGCGCCGGCCTGGCAGAAGCCCAGATCATGCTGACCGTGGCCAGCTTGTTCCATTTCGGAAAATTCGAGATGGATCCACCGGATTACGACCTCAAAATCCGCCCACTGCCCACTAATGCGCCGGCGAACAACTTCCGTCTGAAACGGATCGGATAGGACGCCGGACTGACTGTTTTGGATGTGAGAACGATGAATAGGATTTGCGACAAGCCTCGTGCCCGGCTTACGAATACGACCCCTATTTCGCCCTCTCGATCGCTCGCATCGACCCCTGCCCCACCAGCTCGAGGCCGTTTACCACTACTTCATCAAGTCGCCTCGTATCCGCTTCCTGTTGGCCGACGACCCCGGCGCCGGCAAGACCATCATGGCCGGCCTGTTGATCCAGGAACTCAAGGCTCGTGGCCTGATCAAGCGCATCCTGATCGTCGCACCCGCCAACCTGACCTTTCAATGGCAGCGCGAGCTTCGAGACAAGTTCCGCCAGGACTTCGAGGTAGTGCGCGGGGCCGTGCTGCGCGCAACCTATGGCTCCAACCCGTGGCAGGAGAAGGATCAGGTCATCACCTCCGTTTCCTGGGTCTCGCGGATCGAGGACGATCGAGACAGCCTGCTGCGCAGCTCCTGGGACCTGGTGATCGTGGACGAGGCCCACAAGATGAGCGCCTACCGCTCCGGCGCCGACGGCAAGGACAACAAGACCCTGGCCTACCAGCTCGGCGAGGAGCTGTCGCGGCGCACCGACCATTACCTGTTGATGACGGCCACGCCGCACAAAGGCGACCCGCAGAACTTCCTTCAGCCTGTTCCTGCGCCTGCTGGACGAGGACGTCTACGGCGACGTCGCCAGCCTGGAGGAGGCGATGCGCCGGCAGGAGGCGCCCTTCTACCTGCGCCGCGTCAAAGAGGCCCTGGTCAGCTTCCCCAACCCTGACACCGGCGAGGTCAAGACGCTCTTCACCCGCCGCAACGTGCGCACCATCGACTTCAAGATCGACGCCGATGAGTGGGACTTCTACGACGCGCTGACCCGCTTCGTGGAGGATCAATCGGTGGCCGCGGCAGCCGAGGGCGGCGCACGCGGTCGGGCCATCGGCTTCACGATGGCGATGCTGCAGCGCCGCTTCGCCTCGAGCGTCTATGCAGTTAGGCGCACCCTCGAGCGCATGAAACACCGTCGCGAGAAGATCCTGGCCGACCCGGTGCGTTACCGCCAAGAGCAGATCCTTCGCCGTGTGCCCGACGATTTCGACGAGCTAACCGAGGAGGAGCAGGAAGCCATCCTGGCCAAGTTGAAAGAGGTCGTGCTGGACGTGGACCCCGGGACCCTTCGGGAAGAGATCTTGCAGCTGGGCAAGCTGATCGGCCTGGCCTGCCGCTTGGAGACGCGCGAGGCCTGCCCTGATCCCCGTCGACCAAGTAGACGTAGAGCGCTTCCGTCGCATCACCGAGTTGACGCTGGAGGGCCTGGCCAAGCGCGAGCTGAACCTGTCGGCGATCGTGGGCAAGACGGCAGAGGCCAAGGAATGCCGGCTGGTGCCGGAGGTGATCGAGGATTTCTTCGTGCAGGCGGGGCCTTTGGTTGGGGTGTTTCCCAGAGACCTCTCCCCCAACCCCTCCCCTCCGAGGGGAGGGGAGCCAGAGGGGAGAGGCGAGTCCGAAATACGCGTGTATCGGGTGGGGCGGGTGCCGCGGGGGTTGTTGAGGCATGGCGAGCACTTGGAGCCGCCCTTTGGCAAGCTGGGTAAGGAGTACAAGCTGATTGCCTTCGACAGGCGGATGCTGCAAGACAACCCTACCTTGGAGTGGGTCACGCCGGGGCATCCGCTGTTCGAGGCGGTGCGCAGCGAGGTGTGGGAGCAGGCGCAGCCCGACCTGGAGCGGGGCGCGGTGTTCTTTGATCTGAACCGGGCCCAGGCCAGCCGGCTGGACCTGTGGAGCAGGTCATCCAATACCGAGTGAGCGCCGAGGCGGTGATGGACGAGGCGGCCCGGCAAGGCAGCCCGCTCACCCAAGTGGAGTTGGCTGTCCAGGCCGCCTGGCAAAGCCGGCTGTCCGACGTGGGCGAGTACAACATTCTGGTTGAAGGGCTGAGCGACAAGGTGTACCTGGAGCTGGCGGCGCAGAAGCTCCGCGAGGCCACTGGCGTTGACTTGCTGGAAAACGGCCGGGTGCGCATCATCGCCGGTCGCGGCACCAAGCGCGCCGCGCCTGACTTTGGCCTTCTGCAGTCGTTGGAAAGCCAGGGCATTCGCTTTGTCTTCATCCTGGACAACGACGAGTTGGGACAGATGGCAGCCGAGGCCATGGGTCGTTTCAATGCGCAGAAGGGCCGGCACTTCTTCCACTTGGAACGGCCCGACTACAAGGACAAGAGCGGCAAGAGCTGGCCGGTGGAGATCGAGGACATGCTACCGTGGCCCTTGCTGGAGGCCTACATCGCTGAGTACCCGGAAGCCATTGAAGAACGCTTCCAGCGCGGCAACGTGCACAAAGTGAGTGCTTACCATACTCTTCGAGCCGAAATTCGTAACTCCCAGTTGCGGGCCTATGTGGATGGTGAGTTGTGTGTCACTCACCTAAGTTCCGGGCTATACTCAAGGATACGTCGGTGTAGTTGCTTCTCCCAATTCTCAGACTCAGAAGGACCGTTTCTTATTTGACGAATTTCGCATTTACCAGATCCCATGAACTTGCTTTACCCCAAACGTCTTATCGAGGCAGACAGTCTGATTGAGCGCATCTCCGTGCAAGTCCGGCGCGAGAGATCGAACCGCAAAGGCCATGGGCGCATCTCAACTCTGCCTTATCGGTAAGCGCGGCAGCCGTGTGCCATGAAACACACACCATGGATCGAACTCTCTTGCTCGATTGCCAAAGGCATGCTAGAATCGAAACACTCTTGGAGACCGTCGGTCGATAGATTGATCGATACCGAGGTACTTGGATGATCCCACAGAGCCCGATGATTAAGATTAGTTTGTCTGGGAGGCGTGCAGATGAAAAAGTTGATCCTCGATGCCGGTCCACTGATTACTTCTTGCCGGTTTACCACCGCAGGGCAAGTGGTCATCGACCACCTGTTGGCGGTTCGCGACATCACGATAGCCTCCTCAGTTCGTAACGAGGTCGTTGTTGCTGGACAGCGTTATCCAGATGCTCAAGTCGCTCAGCACCGGATCAACGAGGCGAGTATTAGTGTGATGAGCCCACCGGTGGACCGTGACATGGAAGGTGTGATTGGGATTTATGGCTTGGGCGAAGGCGAGCAGGACAGCATTCTTCTGACGCGGCACAGCGATTTAGTGGATGCCACTTTGGTGCTCGACGATCATCTAGCTTACCTGGTCAGTGACCGCCTTGCGGTGAGGAAACGCTTTTTGTTGGATGTCATTGCTGATTTGGTTCGGGACGGCGACCTGGATGTGCAACTTGCACTTGCCATTGTCGAAGCGATTCGGAGTCGCTATCCGAGGGCTTTCGTGGAACACACTTTACTGTTGTTGAAGAGGTAAACCATGCAATCAGTGACCATCACGCTCAATCAACCTATCAGCCAGTTCGTCAGCTACAGAAGCCGCGACCAGAAGGTGCAGCCCCGCGAGACAGTTATGGAGTTGGTTACTCTTGGTTTTGAAACGCTCCTGAAGGAGCACTATCAACGCTACCGGCGCGGGGAGATTTCACTTGGCCGGCTTGCACAAGAGCTTGGTGTCACGTCCTGGGAGTTGACCCATCTTCTCGAAGGCCGTGACTGGCCAGTGTACAACTTGCCAGAAGCCGATTGATTTTCGGATGACTTCTTACCCCAAACGCCTCATCGAAGTCGACCTCCCCATCAAGCGCATCTCTGCGCACGCGCGGCGGGAGAAGTCCATCCGCCACGGCCATATCTCGACGCTGCACATCTGGTGGGCGCGACGGCCGCTGGCCGCCTGCCGGCCGTGATTTGCGCCGCGCTGTGGCCCGACCCGGCCGACGAGCTATGCCCGCAGCCCTTCCGCGACGCGGTCGCTCGACTGCTGCCGGCCTTCGCCGAGCAGGTGCGCCGCAGTGAAAAATTGGCCAACCTGTGCTCACCCGAGAGTTTCCAGCGCTGGCAGCGCACCAACGAGCACGCATGGAAAGCCGATCACGCCGGCAGTTGGTACGACATGCGCGAGGCGCTGATGGACTTCATCGCCGACTTCGCCAACTGGGACGCCTCCACCGTGCCCGCCTACCTGGAGACCGCCCGCGGACTGACCCAGGCCGCGCATGAGGTCGCTGGGCGGCCTGCCCGGCACGAGGCCGCTGGTGGTCGATCCGTTTGCCGGCGGTGGCGCCATTCCGCTGGAGGCCCTGCGCGTCGGCGCCGACGCCTTCGCCAGCGATCTGAACCCGGTGGCCGTGCTGCTCAACAAAGTGGTGTTGGAGTACATTCCGAAGTATGGAAATGCTGAACTCAGAATGATGAATGCGGAGGGGGAGGAGGTCGTGTTTCACGGCCTGGCCCAGGCGGTGCGCTATTGGGGCAACTGGATCACGGAGCAGGCCGAGCGAGAACTGGCCGAGTTCTACCCTAAGGACCCCGACGGCGCAACGCCTATCGCCTACCTGTGGGCGCGCATGATCACGTGCGAAGGACCGGGGTGCGGGGCGGAGGTGCCGTTGATGCGGTCGTTGTGGTTGGCGCAAAAGGGCGAGCGGTCGTTCGCGCTAAGGATGGTGCCGGACAAGCAGGCTAAGCGGATGGTTTTTGAGATTATCCAGAACGCCAAGGTCAAGGATGTCGGTGAGGGAACAGTTCAACAAGGAAATGCGACGTGTCCTCTTTGCGGATATACGACCTCTGTTGAGTCGGTTCGACGCCAGATGCGGGAACACAGTGGCGGCGCAGCAACTGCAAGGATGATCTGTGTTGTCACCATACGATCGGGACAGCAAGGGCGACTTTATCGCCTAGCGAACGAAAGTGATCTTGCGTCACCTCAGCGTGCTACTACCGAGCTTACGGTGCGCAAATCTCGTAGCAGTCTCTCACTCAGCTTGGTCCCGGATGAACCATTGCCGGCTCAGGGCACACTAGGATTCCGAGTGCAACTCTATGGAATGGAAAAATGGGGCGATCTATTCACTCCGTCTTCCAAGAGAACCAGCGAGGCGTCACCTTCGATGCGCTTTTCGGCCCCTATCTGAAGGGTGCTCGTGAGATTGTCGTCACCGATCCGTACATCCGGCTGTTCTTCCAGGCTCTGCAACTTTATGGAACTGCTGGAGACGATCGCCAAACAGAAGCCGGAAGATGAGGACGTTGTCGTGCGCCTGATCACCGTCGAGGACGAGGGCAAGGCGGAGCAGCAGCGCGGCTATCTGGAGCAGATGCAGATCGCTTGCGCGGCGATCGGCATCGATTTCACCTGGGAATTCGCCGAGAACGGCCCAATCCACGCCCGTCACATCCGTACCAACCACGGCTGGAAAATCCTATTGGACCGCGGATTGGACGTGTTCCAGCCCTACGAGATGAACGATGCGTTCGCCTTTGGCAACCGGCTGCAGCAGGTCCGAGCCTGCAAGGCATTTGAGGCGACGTTTATCAAGCCGGTGAGTTCGACTTTTGCTGCCGGTGCGACCTACTCACGTCGACTTACTGTTATTGCTGATCCACGGGCTTCTTTTTGTCGTTACCAGCCAAGACCTGCGCCAGGTTCTCCGGCGAGAGCAAGCCGGCATCAACGCCCGGCTCCAGGAAGGGACGCACGTCGGCGACCGTTTGGGCCCAATTGGCTTCTTTTAGGCGGACAGCTACGGCCAAACGCCAAGTGATCTCGTCTAGCCCACCGCCAGTCCAGCCGGTCTGTTTCAGGGCGTTATTGAGCAATACCAGGTTGGGCGGTGGCCAGTCAGGCGCGCTGAGATACCACAGGAGGTCGTATAGATCGCGTCCCTTGAGGTAAGGTCGCTGCAGGATAGCGTGCAGCTTTCCGGCCAGCAGCGAGGCCCGGTCGTGATGCTGCAGGCGCAAGATGACATGCCGGCGGACCACGGTGGTCACTAATCCGGCGCCGGCCGGCGGATTGGTGTCCACCTCCAACTTCACGGCCAATACCTCGTCGCGGTGGGGCGAGAGGCCTAGCTCGTAGAGCAGGCCGGGAAAGCGGACAAAGGCGCTGTGAACCACCTTCTGGTCATTGACCTTGACTTCCACCGCGTAACCCTCCGCCTGCAGCTCGCTTTGGATGGCTCGCAGGTATGGGCGGAAGTCGTACCGCTGCCGAACGCCCTCCAACGAAAAATCCAGATCCTCCGAATAGCGCTGCGTGGCGAACAGGAAACGCAGCGCGGTCCCGCCGTGAAAAGCCAATGGGATCATCGCGCCGGCGTGTTGTAGTGTGCCCAGAATGCGAGCCTGGAGATACTCACGCGCTACATTTCGGCCGTGGACCGGGTTTAGCGCACCGTGCACCTGAGTGGCAAGGTAATCTTTCACAGCGTCTCGTACTCCGTTCTCTCTGCTCGCGCCAGGGCGGTGATGTGCTGGGCAGCGCGGCGCAGTTTGGGGCTGCCGCTCTGCTCGGCCAGGCCGGCCAGCCGGTCCATGTCTAGCCGTTCGAGGGACTGCAGGCGCAGCTCGGTCAGATAGGCCAGGTCGTCGCCGCCGGGCTGCAGGTATACCAGGTCTAGCAGCGCCTTCTCCGGCCTGGCGACAAAAGCTCGCTGGCCAACGCCGAGGTCGAGCTGCCGGTAGCCGTGCAGCCAGCCGATCTTGACGTGACGAAATTCGTAGACTCCAAGAGCAGTCTCCCAACGCCCGGGCCGTCCAGTGGTCACGCTGGTGACCACTGGCGTGTGTTCGGGGATCAAGTCATAGTGCGCCAGGGCGGTTTGTAGGCTCACATAAGAGCCTCGCATCAGCTTGTTGGCGACGGCAAAGGGGTGAGAGTTGACCTTCTGGTAGGGTGCTGCGAGGGTATAGAGGCCGCGGCGTAGCTGATGCAGCCGGCCCGCGGCGGTCCAACGCGACAGCTGCCGCTGGACATCGGCGGGGTCCACGTCGCCAGCCAGCAGCAGACCAGTCTCAAAGGCAGGCTCACTGTCCACAATTCCAAGCAATTCTGTGAAGTCCATAGCAGTAGTATGCCATAGATGGCAAGTTATTGCAACATGTTGACTTACAGTTGCCACCCAAGGACTGCCGTTTCTGCTTAACTACCGCCGATACGGTGTACGTGAACCCCACCGGCATAGTCGAGAAAACACAGCACGACTGCCGGCCGGCTGTCCAGCAGTCGCTCGACTGCTGCTGCGAAGCGCTCAGCCTGGGAGAGGTAGTCTGTCTCGGCTAGTAGCTCTTGTAGTTTCGCTTCGCTGCGGATATCGTCCGTTTTGAATTCGACCACGGTCCAACTACCTGCGCGTCGATAGAGCGCGTCGACGATGCCGCTCTCGACGCGCCCGTTTTCGGTGACCAGGCTGTAGGGCACTTCGTGCAACCGGCGGTCGGCGCCGCACATGTCGGCGTAGAAGCGCGTGCGTCTGAAAACGCTGCAGCAGCTTGGCTACACACCTATTCCCCTGCACTCAGCCCCGCCCGCAGAAGATTGATTTGTGTGTTCTCAAACTCACGCTCTGCGAGTTGCAGGAGGTCGGCAGCCACACGTCGACGACTTTCGTGGCTGCGGGGGCAATCCTCGGGGGGCGATGGAAACGCACAAGCTCGTGCGAAGCGGCGGATGTCTTTCTCCGCTACGTAGCACAACGGCCGGATCAGCCGCAGCGCGCCGTCGAAATACTCGCGGCGCGGGGCCATCGTCTCGACTCTGCCGCTGGCCAACAGGTTCATCAGCGTCGTCTGCGCCAGGTCGTCGGCGTGGTGGCCGAAAGCTATGACGTTGCAGCCCAGCCGCTGCGCGGCCTCGAACAGGGTCCGCCGGCGATTCCACGTGCAGCGCTGGCAGTTCAACGGCAATGCTTCATCAGCGGGAAGCCGCAGCGGCACGATCAGGTGCTCGTATCCGCTGGCCGCCAGCCAGTCAAACAGCGGCGGATGCACGGGAATCCCCGGCCCGCGCGCGTCGCCAATGACGTGGATTGCTGCCAGCCCGTAGCGCTCAGACGCCGTTTGGCGCCGGACGTTGAGCAGGCGCAGCAGGCTCAGGCTGTCCTTCCCCCCCGACACGGCCACCGCTACCCGGTCGCCGTCGGCGAGCATCGCGTAGTCACGGATGGCCCGGTTGACGTCCTTGAGCAGCCAGTAGGCGTGGCGCGCGGGGTCGGGGTCGATGGTACGAAGTCAGACGGGCGGCGCCCCGTATTTGCCCCTGAGTTGCTCAGCTCATCGATCTGTGCCGAGGTCAAGGAGGAGCAGGCGCCGGTCGCAGCGTGGGCAAGCAAAACGATGCGGGCGGCTTCCTCGACGAGCAGGCACCTGGCAAAAGCCTCGTCCGTGCTGGCGGCTACGAGCGCCAGGCCCTGGTTTTGCAGCAATACTGCCTCGTGCGTGCCGATTAGCTGGCCGACGCCGTCGGCCAGCTCTTGGGTGGCCAATGCATAGTAGGGAAGAAGCGGTATCTCGGCGCCGAATGCCAGGTAGAAGTCAGGGGTGATGGCCGGGATCGACAGACCGGCGCAGCCGAGTGCAATGCATTGGGGCGGCTGAAGGCACAGGACCGTGGCGGCATCGGGGCGTGCGCGATAGCAGGCCAGATGCAAAGCGTAACTGCTAGACGCGCGCTGCAGCTGCCAGGTGTTGGCCCCGTCGATTTTGAGGGAAATGAAATCCGCCGCGCTCAGGCGGTCCATGCGGGCGCCGGCCGGCGAAAGATAGCACATGTCCTCCCACCGCAGGCTTACGCTAGGGCTCACGCCGCGCATCATGCCAAGCTCTACGAGCTTGTGGGCTGTGGCAGCGAGGTTGACGAGACGGGAATTTAGGGTCATATTCACAACCAGTCTACCAGATTCGCGGTCGACTCCAGGATCAAGTCGGCGTCGCCGAAGTCGTCGCGCTCGCCGAAGCCGCAGAGGACGGCAACGGCCAGGGCACCGGCGGCCTTGGCTGCTTGCAGATCGGTTCGAGTGTCACCGACCATCAGGGTGTGCTCCGGCGTGACGCCGAGGTGTTCCGTCGCCCACAGCAGCGGGTGCGGATGCGGCTTGATGTGCGGTGTTGTGTCGGATCCGACCACCACTTGAATCTCGCCGTTGAGTCCTTGTTGGTCCAGAAAGACACGTATCTCGTCTGTGCGTCGTGTGCTGACGATGCCTAGTTTATACCGGCCGCTGAGCTGGCGCAGGAGTTCGGTCGTACCGGTTACAGGGATCAGTACCTTGTCCTCGGCGGCGTCGTTGAGCAGGCCGAAGCGCTGCGCCAGCCGCTGGGCCGGCCGGTCCAGGCCGATGCGATCCAGCAGCACCAGCCAGTTGTTGAGGCCATCGTGTGACCACATGACCAGCCGGCGCGCTGCCCGCTGCGGGTCGCCCTGGGGTAAAAAGATGCGGGCGCGCTTCAGGCGGGCAGACAGGGCCACCACGGCTTGGTCATCGGTTTCGATCAGGGTGCCGTCCAGGTCGAACAGCACGGCCTCGATCATGCGGCCGTTGATCTGTCCGCGCGGGCCGTTTGGTACAGGTGCGCGATCGGCTTCAATCTCCTGGAAGGGCTCTTCGTCAAGCAGCTTGCTGTAGGTGTAGCCCAGCAGCACGCGGCGGAGGCGATCACCGGGGCCGCCAGGAAGATGCCAAGCACGCCGCCCACCAGCGCGCCGGCGATCGTGCCGACGATCACCACAACGGGATGCAGGCGCACCCGCCGGCCCACGATCCGGGGCAGTAGATAGAGACTTTCCAACTGGAACAGCAACACGTACAGACCGACCACTATGATGGCGAAACCGAGGTTGCTGATCGGTAAGTAGGTGGATCCGCGCGCCAGTGCTACCAGTGCAGCCACCACTCCGGCTATCACCGATCCGATGCTTGGGATAAACGCCAGTACGCCCGTGAGAATACCCACGAACAACGCGCTGGGCATGCCTATTAGCGCGAGGATCAGCACGAACACAGCGCCGATGACAATGCTCAGGACGAGCCGCCCGCGCAGGAACGCGTTCCAGATGACGTTAAGCTCGCGCCCCACACAGAAGAGATCGGACGCCAACTCAGAAGGAATCCGTTTGACGATCGACCGATTGAGTTCATTAAGGTCTTTGATCAGTAGGAACGAGACGACCAGCACAAACAACAGCCAGCCCAGAGCCTGGGCGGTGTTTGCGACCAACGACAGTGCGCTTGTGGCAATAGGCGACAGCACCGTGCCCAGGGTCGTGAGCACCTGCTCCAGCACCGTCTGCGGATTCAGGGTGAACCTGAAGATGACAATCGGCTGAGCGGCCAGGCGGAGTATGGCATCCTGGAGCGTGCTCAACGCGGTTGGCAGCTCAGCAACCTGGCTGCCAACCCACGGGCCGATCAGCGCGGGCAGTGCCACGAGCGCCACGAGCACCGCCAGGTAAACGATCACCGCGGCCTGGGTGCGCGACATGCCCGTGCGCCGGATCAGCACAGTAACGGGGAGATTTAACAGATAGGCAATGATGAGGGCTGTGATAAGAGGCCGCAGCAGCGCGTTGAACTCGCCGAGCAGCCATGCACCGGCCAGCAACAGCGCAACCACGACAACGCCCTTAGTGAACGGACTCCAACGAGTGCTCATCCTAACCTAAAAACCGCGGACACTTGCGCCTGCGCGCAGTGCAGGTGTTGCGGAGGCGCGGACCAGAGCCTGGCTCGGGCCGGTCTGTGCGCAGCCTCCCGTGAGGGACCGACCGTGCCCCATCGATTCTTCATCCACAATTGACGTAGGGGCCACCGCAGGGATTACCCATTGCAACCCGTAGCGACCATCCTACCACAACTTCGAGCAATCTGAAAGCATGCAACCCAGGTTGCTCCAAAACAAAACGTGGCAGGTGCTTTACGCATCCCTGCCACCCTCTCTTTCCTTGGTTTTTGCCGCGATCCGAACTTCGGATCTCAGTCCAGCGGCCCGATTGTTCCCAATGGCCAGTACGAAAACCAGGCCCGGCCGACGATATTGTCCAGATGCACGGGGCCAAAGGAGCGGCTGTCGTTGCTGGCCCGCCGGTTGTCACCCATGACGAAGACGTGTAAAGATGGCACCACTCGCGGAGCCAGGTTACCGCGCGTGTTTTGGTTCAGGTAGGGCTCGTCTATTGGCTTGTCGTTGACGTACACCTGGCCATCGTGGATCGCCACCTCGTCGCCGGGCAGGCCGATGATCCGTTTGATCAAGAGCTCGTCACCCGGTCGCACTCGCAGCACGACGATGTCGCCTCGGTGCGGCGAATGCATCCGATAGGAAACCTTTTCCACTACCAGGCGCATGTTGGTGTGCAGGTTCGGCTCCATGCTTTGGCCGAAGACTCGCGTTGCCTGCGCAAGGAAGACGTGGATGAGCAGGGCGATGATGATGGCCGGCACGATGGTCTCAGCCAGCTCGCGGGCCAGGCGACCCGCTCGGCGGGCCTGGCTGGGCGCTGACGAATGAATTAGGGGCTCGGACACGGACGCGCCGCTAACCGGAAGCTCGTAGTTCTCACTTCCGGCGAATGCCTCGTCGGTAGGACGAGCAGCGTTCGGGCCAAACTCGGAGTTGTTCAAGGAATCCACTCGACCGATCCTCATGGGGTGAAACCGGGTGGTAGGGGCAGGTCTTGCACCTGCCCTGGATGCACCTGCGCCAGAGGGCAGGTCTTGCACCTGCCCCTACCTACCGGTTTCAAACACACCCATCCGGGAATGTTTGTTACAGGACCTCCGAGGTCCCAAAGTGACGACCTCGGAGGTCTCTCCGATACAATCCTCAAAACGCTTCTGCCGGGCCTGGAGTTCCCCAGGGCCGGGGTTAGCGTCGGCGTCGCGGGCGACGGTCGCCCTTCTCAGATAGATCACCCAGCGAGGGGTCATTCTCATTGCCGGTGCGCTCGGGTGGTTGGATCTGCCCGCGCGGCGGACTAGCCGGCTCGCTGAGATCACTGCTGCCGCCATAACTGGTGCTACGGCTGCTGCCGCCACCACTTCCATAGCTGCCGCGATCACCGCCGCCACCACCGCCGCCGTAGCTGCCGCGATCACCGCCGCCACCTCCGCCGTAGCCGCCAC
Organism: uncultured Chloroflexia bacterium; assembly: GCA_963709505.1. Taxonomy (GTDB): domain Bacteria; phylum Chloroflexota; class Anaerolineae; order JAAEKA01; family JAAEKA01; genus CAVPXC01. The sequence continues at coordinate 40,457 of CAVPXC010000019.1, forward strand.
GGCTACCACCGCGGTCACCGCCGCGATCCCCACCACGGCCGCCGCGGTCGCCGCCGCGGTCGCCACCGCGACCGCCACCTCCGCCGCGACGGTCGCGCTCGCGAGCTTCTTCGGCCGTCCAGCCCTCGAGCACGGCCTGCCGGCTGAGCCGGATCTTTCCGCTGCCGGGCTCGATGTCGATGACCATGACCATGATTTCGTCGCCGAGCTTGACAACATCTTCCACTGTTGGGGCGCGATAGTCGGCAAGCTGCGAGATGTGCACCATGCCGTCCACGCCGGGCATGATCTCGACGAAGGCGCCGTAGCTCTCCGTACGCACTACCTTGCCGGTGTAGATCTTGCCGATGGTGGCCTCTTCAGTCATGGCCTCGATCTGGGCGATGGCGCCCTGGATCTTGGTGCCGTCGGGGGCGGACACGAACACCGAGCCATCGTCCTCGATGTCGATCTTGACCCCGTATTGCTCTTGGAGGGCCCGGATCACTTTGCCGCCGGGGCCGATGACCTTGCCGATCTTGTCGGGGTCGATCTTGATGGTGATGATACGCGGCGCGAAGGGCGACATCTCCTTGCGCGGCTCGGCCAACACGGCCAACATCTTGTCCAGGATGAACAGCCGGCCCTCACGCGCCTGTTCGAGCGCCTGAGCCATCGTCTCCAGGGCAAGTCCCTTGATCTTCATGTCCATCTGGAGCGCGGTGATACCGTAGCGTGTGCCGGCCACCTTGAAGTCCATGTCGCCCAGGTGATCCTCCATGCCCTGGATGTCCGACAGGATGGCGTAGCGACCGCTGTCCGTATCGGTGATCAGCCCCATAGCGATGCCGGCGACGGGGGCCTTGATCGGCACGCCCGCGTCCATCAAGGCCAGGGTGCTGCCGCAAACCGAGGCCATCGAGGTGGAGCCGTTGGAGCTCGAGCACCTCTGACACCAGGCGCAGGGTGTAGGGGAATTGGTCGACGGGTGGGATCATGGGCAACAAGGCCCGCTCAGCCAACGCACCGTGGCCGATCTCACGGCGCTTCGGGCCGCGCATCGGAGACGTCTCGCCCGTGGAGAAGGGCGGGAAGTTGTAATGGTGCATGTAGCGCTTGGTCTCTTCCGGCGCCAGGGTGTCTAACTCCTGCGCTTCGCCGGGCGTGCCCAGCGTCGCAATAGTCAACACCTGGGTTTCGCCGCGGGTGAAGAGGCCGGTGCCGTGGACACGCGGCAGGATGCCGACGTTGCCGCTGATGGGCCGGATCTCGGTCGTCTTGCGGCCGTCCGGGCGGATGCCTTGGCTGAGGATCTGCTCGCGCACGGCGTGTTTCAGAAAACTCTCGTACGCCGACTTAAGCTCGGCCGGGTCAAAGCTTTCTTTGAGCTCCTCGCGCACCTCGACGCCTAGCGCGTCCAGGGCCGAGCCGCGCTGTTCCTTTTGGTAGCCGGCCTGCAGGATCTGCTCCATGCGCGCGCTGGCTGCGGCTTCCACGGCTTGTTTCACCTCGGCCTTTGCGGCGGGCGCCACGAACTCGAATTTGGCCTTGCCGACCTCTTCGCCCATACGCTTCTGCATCTGGATGATGTCCTGGATGCCGGCGTGAGCGAAGCGCAGCGCTTCGAGCATAACGTCCTCGGGCACCTCGTCGGCGCCGGCCTCGACCATCAGAATGGCGTCTTCGGTTCCGGCGATGCGCAGGTCAAGGGTACTGGTGGTCATCTCTTCGGCGGTCGGGTTGAGTACGAACTCGCCGTCGATGTAGCCGACGCGTGTCGCTCCGATAGGGCCGTCCCACGGGATGTCGCTGATAGTCACGGCGCACGAGGCGGCGTTGATCGCCAGCACGTCGAGCAGGTTCACGCCGTCCGAGGCGAGAGCCGTGACGATAACCTGTACCTCGTTGCGCATACCTTTGGGGAAGAGCGGGCGCAACGGTCGATCCGTCAGGCGCGAGGTGAGAATGGCGGTCTCGGAAGGCCGGCCCTCACGGCGGAAGAAGGAGCCGGGGATGCGGCCGGCTGCGTAGAGTTTCTCTTCGAAATCGACGCTCAGGGGAAAGAAGTCGATGCCCTCGCGCAGGTTCTTTGCGGCGGTGGCTGTGGATAGCAGCACCGAGTTGCCGGAGCGTAGGGTAACGGAGCCGCCGGCCAGTTGGGCCAGGGTACCGGTTTCCACGATGATCTCGTGGCTGCCAATGTGGCTGGTGTATTGATGTTTCTGAACTTGCATAGTGTCCTTACCTCGAATTTGGCTCTACCAAACCGGGACGTTGCCGTGGATGCCGGTTGTTTACGCGAATGCACCCGCGGCGAATTTCACGACTGCCACGGGTGCCGGCTGGCGCGGAGGTCAGGGACTGGGGAGTGCCTCCGACGACGATCCTGTTCGACTGGTACCGTTCCGTACCCTTTACTGCGGCCGGTCGATGCGAAGTCTCTAAGGCTTGCAACAGACCGGCTGGGCCAGAGTGGATTGCACGGGAAGACAGGGGTCAGCTTCACTCCCCAATACCTGAACCATGACGGCGCCAGGCCGGGCGCAACACGGACTAGGTCAGGCTTGAGTAGATCTCTCTAATAATACGTGTCGGGTAGAAGAGCTTCGTTTAGCGATCATTCAAAGCTCACTACCCGACTTTACGATCCAACAACTTCGAACCTGGCGTTTGATACTTACTTGCGCAGGCCGAGCCTTTCGATCAACAGGCGATAGCGCGGTTGATCCTTGTTGCTCAGATAGGCCAGGTGACGCCGTCGCTGGCCGACTAGCTTGAGCAAGCCCCGTCGCGAGGCTTCGTCATGCTTGTGCGTCTTGAGATGGTCAATAAGTTGGTTGATACGCACCGTGAGGAGTGCGACCTGAACCTCAGGCGAGCCCGTGTCAGTCGGGTGTACCTGGTATTCCTTCGTGACGTCATCCTTTTTCGTCTTACTAAGTGGCACGTTCGTGTCTCCTTTAAGCCAACACGCTGCATAAAAAAGCCGGGGTACCGCTGGAATACCAAGGCGTATACCCCAGCACAAGTGTAAGATATTATAACATAGGTTTAGTTAGCACACAAGTTCGCGCTCAGGGGATTGATTTCGAACCGTCGTGGCTGCTGTTAGATGCTGCGCTTCAGAACCCACAATGTGATGTCATCCAGCACCGGCGCGCCGCGGGTATGGGCCCAGACTGCCGACAGTATCGCATCGACGACCTCTTGGGCCGACTTCCTGCGGTTCCCGAACAGCACCCCTTCCAGGCGATCCTGGCCGAACTCCTCCTCGGCCTCGTCGATGGCGTCTGTTACGCCGTCGGTATACAGCACCAACAAGTCGCCAGGATCGAGGGTCACGGTGTCTTGCTCAATGGGCGGGTGCTCGACTACGCCCAAAGGCATTCCGGGTGGCCGCAATTGGCGCATCGCGCCGTCCTCTGCCTGTACGTGTAGGGCCAGGCTGTGGCCGGCATTGGCGTACGTTACCCTATGGCTGGTCGGGTCCAGAATGCCGTACCAGACGGTGACGAACATGTCCTCCCGGTTGCTGGCGGTGATCCAACTGTTGGCGTGCAGCAGCGCCCCATCGGGCGTGTCGTGGTCCTGCGCTGAGATACGCAGCAGGGTCGATGTGGTCGCCATGAACAGCGCTGCGGGCACGCCCTTATCGGCCACGTCGGCCATGAGCAGACCTATTTTGCCGTTGCCCAGGCGCATGAAGTCATAGAAGTCGCCGCCCACCTCGCGCGTGGCTGTCCAGGCGTGGGCGAGGTGGTAGCCGTCTATCGCCGGCGTGTCGCCGGGTAAAAGGCTGGCCTGGATGCGTTGCGCCACCTGCAGCTCCTGAGCCAGGCGGATGTGCGCCTCCTCCTGCGCCTGTAGCTGAAAGTTCTGCAGGGCCAGGCTGACCTGACGGGCGATGCCGGTCAGGATGTCCTCGTGGCGTTTGCTCATCATGTAGGGCATTTCGGCGTCATCCACCAAGAGCACGCCTCGCACGTCGTCATGCACCACCAACGGCGCGACCACCAACGTCTTGCTGCCCATGGCGTTCCTCCAGGCCAAGGGCACCAAATCGCTGCGCGAGACATCGTCCACACGATGCAGGCGGCGCGTCGCAACCACCCGGTCCAACAGCGGCAGATCGCCTGCTGCCAGCCGTAGAGTTTCGAAGCCTTCCGGCTGCGGCGCATGGCCGAGGTACGTCCTGGCAACGACGAAATCGCCGCTGTCAGCGTCTCGCAGTAAGGCGGCGCAGCGCTTGACGCCGGCTAACAGCGGTGTCAAGCGCACGACCTGTTCCAGCATCTCCTCGACGCTGTGTGCGCTGCCGATGGCTTGTGAAACCTCCAATAGCGCCCACGATGTCCACGCCTCCTCCTCGCGCGCCGTGGCCAGACGGACGTTCTCGATAGAGGATGCGGCCTGGTTGGCGATGCCGTTGAGCATAGACAAGCGCTTGTCGTGCAAGCGGATCGGGATCTGCTCGTTGTTCAGACTGACCAGCAGGCAGCCGATGAGGCGGTTTTGGGCCAGCAACGGCAGCAGGATGGCCTCGTCGCCCGCCAGTGCCTGCCACAACGTCGCCGGCAACATGAAACTGTCCTTCTTGGACAGCTCCTGCGGTGTAAGCTGCTCGACAAGTAGCGTCATTGCCGGGAACTGCTCGGCCTCCGGTTGGATGCGCAGCGTGTTCCGAGCCTCTTCCCACGGGATGGTGAGGCCATAGGCTGCAGCTGGCTTGAAGACACCGACCTCCTCGTCCCTCAGCCAGATTCCGCAGCTGGCTACGCCTGTCAACATGGGCACCAGGCGGGTGATAGCCCCCAGTACGTCGTCGAGCGTGTTGACCCGGTTGGTGATCTCGGCCACCTGGAGCAGCACCATGGTCATCCAGGCCTCTTCCTGTTGTGCGCGGTACGACCAGGCGCCGTCCACGGTGACGGCCACCTGATTGGCCAGGGCGTTCAGGATAAAGAGATCCTCGTTGTTGAACGCGTTGAGTGCGGTGCTCTGCACGTCGAGCACGCCCAACACCTTGCCTTCGAAGGTAAGCGGCATCGCCAGCTCGGAGCGGGTGGCCGGCAGCAGACGGGGGTCGTCGGCGATGTAGCGCGGCTCCTGAGAGACGTCATTCGCCAGGACATGTTCGCCGGTAGCCGCTACCCAGCCGATGATTCCCTCGAAGAAGCGCTGGCTGCGGCCCTCCTTTAGCCAGAGTTTGTTCAAGTCATGGCCCGTGCTGGCGCGGAACACAGCGCGGTGTTCATCGTCCTCCACCAAGAAGAGTTGGACGTGGTAGTAGCCGAAGCGCTCTCGGATCAGTTCGACGACCTTGCCCAGCAGCTCGTCCAGATCGAGTTCGGCGGTGATGGCTTGGCCGACCGCTGCGATGGCGGCTAATTGCTCGGCGCGACGCTGGACGGTCTGAAACAGATGGGCGTTAACGAGCGCGCTGGCGGTTTGGTTGCCGATGATCGTGAGTATTTGCAGGTCGTCTTCGTCGAACGCGTTTGGCAGGGGGTTCTGGACGGACATAGAGCCGACGACGCGATCACCGGCCAGGAGTGGCACGAAGAGGGCCGAGCGCGGCGGATGGTCAGCCGAATAGCTGGGGCGCGCCGGAAGACTCTCCGCCTCGTCGAGGAAATCGTGCACCAGCAGCGGCCGCTGGGTAGCTCGCAGCCAGCCGACGATGCCCATGTCCTGCGCGCCTGGAAACGAGGTGGGTGGAAGATGCACCCCATCTTGAACCCAGACCTTCAGGGTCAGGCTGTCGCCTTCGAAGAGCCCCAGGTGGAAACTCTGTACTCGGCCGGCGACGATGCGAGTCACCTGCTGGTAGACCAATTCGCACAGTGCATCGACATCCAATTGCGAACGAACGATCGCCAGGCCAGCTTCGGTGAGCGCCGTCAGGTCCGAGTAAGATAGCTGGCGGCGCCTCTTTCCGGAGCGTGTAGGCCGGCGCGTCGTCGCTGAAGAAGCGGTCATGGTCGTAAGGAAAAAAGGCTGTATCGTGCTGGCGGCAAATGTGCCGCTCACCCCGTCTCGTGAAGGCGTTTGGTCATTGTCAACGTGTTGCCCGTTGCGGGGTCAAACTCGAAGCGCACCTCGTCCATCAGCGTACGCATGAAGTGTAAACCCAATCCCCCGATTTGGCGGTCCGACAGGTCGCCGTCTAGGCTGGGCGTCTCGATCATGCCGGGATCGAAGGCCGCGCCCTTGTCGCGAAACCGCAGGTGGACCTGCCCTTCGCTCACCCAACAGGAGATGTGGATCTCGCCATCCATGCGTCCGTCGTAAGCGTGCTCCATGATGTTGGTGCACGCCTCGTCTGCGGCCAGTTGGCAGGCAAAGATGACATTCTCGGACACGGCGGCCGTTTCACATGTCTGGCACACGAAGTCGATCACGCGCGGGAGCTCATCCAACGCGCTGGTGATAACCAACTCTTCAATCTGCATCAGTGATTGTAGCGTAAAAAAAGAGTGCTGCGCAAGGACTTCGTGCGTGAGCTTGTCAAGCGGCATCTGAGGAGATCATCGGGCCGTATAGGCTCACCAGTTGCCAACTGCCTCAGCAACGGTGTCGAATGTCTTGAACAAGGGCAAGAGCCCGGCCAGGTCAAACACGTCTTTGACGTGCGGGGTCATTGCCGCCAGGTAGATGTCGCCGCGGTTGAAGCGGTGGACGGTTTTGAGGTTGGAGATCAGCACACGCAAAAACGCGCTGCTGACAAACTCCACGCCGCTCAAGTCGAGTACGAAATGAAAACGCCCAAGATCGGTGGTTTCCTTGAACAGAGCCTCTACCTGGGGCGCTTTGCTGCTATCGATGCGGCCGCGTAGCGTGAACAGATCGCAGCGTTTGAGTTCGGAGCGTTCGATGACCGTATCAGCCATGGTGGTAGTCTCCTTGCGGGATTGTTGCAGGTTGCAGGTTGCAGGTGGCAGGTGGCAGAGGACTGGCTACTTGCAGCCTGCCACTTACCACCTGCAACGTCACTTGACTGTCTGTTGGAAGCTGGCTTCCGCTTGTTCGCTGGTGTCAAAGATGGGAAACACCGGAAGTAGCCCGGCCAGTTCTAGCACATCAATGACTCGTTTGCCGGGCGCTGCCAGTCGCAGGTCGCCGTCGCCACGGCCGCCTCGTAGCCGCTTGGCCGCGCTGATGATCGTCCGCAGGCCGGCGCTGCTAATCTCCGGCACCCCCGACAGGTCGAGCACGACTCGTATCTGGCCCTTGTCTACCAGGGCCTGCAGCGTTTTCTCAAGCTCGGGCGACGTCTGACGATTGAGTGGGCCGTCAACCAGTACGACAGAGCACGAGACGGAGCTCTTTACTGTGATTCCCATAGGTGCGCAGAGTATACCATGATGGACAGCAAAGCACAAGCTATTCGGCCGCGGCCCGTTCCATCAGTATCGCAGCAACGGCCAAGCCAACATAGATCCAAAACAGGCTGACCATATGCGGATAGGCCAGGTTGAACAGGTAGTGGTCGAGCACTCCACTGACCAGCACGCCGGCGATTGCGCCGCCGAGGCCGAGCAGCAAGGCCTCGCGGCGCGGGTCGTGCATCCTTGTTCGCATGGTACGAAAGAACATGATAAAAAAGACCGCCAGCGCGATCAGAAACGCGGCCAGACCGACTAGGCCCATCTGCTCGGCCATCAGCAGATAGACGCTGCTGACGCCAATGTAGAGGTCGATATCGGGCGTGCCGCTGAAACCGACGCCAAACACAGGATAGCGGGCGATCAGGCGCAGCGCATCCCGGTACTCGCCGAAGCGCATCTGGGTCGCCAGGTCCTGGCCCTGCACGCCGGCCGCAAAGCGCGCCACATAGTCCTGCGCCTGCGGCAACAGCAACAGCAGCGCGATGCCCACCACTCCGAGCACCAGCAGCTTGCGATAGCGCAACAGCGCAATCAGCCCCAGGGCCACGGCCAGGCCGACCATAGCGCTGCGCGAATAGGTAAGATACAGGCAGAGCACGTCCAGACCCAAGAGGACGACGACGATCCAACGACGGAAGAGTGGCCTCGGGGTGAAGAGTTGGGGCGCGGTCAACCCGGCGAAGAGCAGCAGCATGCCGCCAAAGGTGTTGGGGTCGATGGCTGTGCCGATGGCGCGCATCGGGTTGGCGGGGTCGTCTTCGATGAAACGCAGCGCGCCGAAGCCTCCGGGATAGTCGAAGCGTCCCAGGGCATTGAAAATCCGAACGGTCAAATCCTGGGGAATGACGTAGAAGACAACGCCGATCAGAGCCGCGCTGGCGCCGGCCAGCATCACAACCTTCCCTGCCCATTCGAGGTCCTGTTGCTCGCGCACGACGTTGATGATCACGAAGAAGAGCAGGATGCCGCCGAGTATCTCGACGAAGCGGCGGATGGTGGTGATGCTCGGACGGGCGTGGGTGCTGCCCAGGGCAAAGGCAAACAAGGCCAGCAAGAGAAACATCGCGACTGGCAGCGCCATCGGCGAGCCGACGAAACGGCGCTCTTGACCGGTCAACAGGCCCACCGCCCAAACGAACACGAACGCAGCAAGCGCAGCGTCGAGGAAGGTCGGCTTGAAGCCTAGCCGGAAGGGGAAAGTGGCAAATGGCAGCAGGCACGCCACCAGAATAACAAAGGTCAGGCCCCAGCGCGGGCTGCGCAGCGCCAAATATCCTGCCAGCAGGCCCAAAGCTGCTGCAATTGCCAGCAACGGGCCGAAGATGGCTACGATCACCGCCACACCAGCCGCGCTTGCAACAAGCCATGCCGCCAGCGCAGCGTTTGCCATGCGGCGGTCGGGGTGGAACAGAGTGTGCTGGAGGTGCGAAATCAGGGAATCGAGCATGTTTTGGTTAGGTCAGACCTCGGAAATCTACAAGACGATTCTTCATCCAGGCCGCGATCGCGATCTCGCTCGCCAGCTCCACAGGATCAAGGCCAGAGTCAAGACAAGTGCGCCCAATGAGATCGCCACCCCCCAGGTCATTATGGCCGGCCGAAAGTCCATCTTGACCTGGTGCGAGCCGATCGGGAGCGCGATCGCGCGGAGCAGACCGTCGGCGCGCAGCAGGGACGCTTCGTTGCCGTCGACTGTGGCGCGCCAGCCGGGATAGGCGAGCTCACTCAAGATGAGAACACAAGGCTGTTCCGTGCGCACGGCCAGGGACAGGTGCTCCGGCGCGCGCTCCAGCCAACTGATCTCGCCGCGGCAGTCTGCGGTCCCATCCGCGGCGGGCAGGTCAGTCGGCTGGGTGAGTAACACCTCTCGTCGCGGATCGAATGCAGGGTCAGCCAAACGCTGCCACAGGCGATCGGCATCCGGCTCGACGATGATTTGTCCTACCAGCCAGGCGCGCGGCGCCGGGTTGGTCAGCTGGTAGAGGTAGGTTGCGCCGTCGTCGTTTTGCCCAGTGGCCACTTGCTCGGCCGGCGCCTCCAGTGCTTCCTGACTTGTAAGTACGTATTTGACGTTGAGCAGCTCCCACGCGCGCGCCGGGGCAACGTGCTGCATCAGAGCGTCAAGGCTTGCCAGGCGCAGCGGACTGGCGCCGCCGATTTCCTCCAGGCGGTATGGAACGCCGTAATTGCCGGGTAAGCCGGCTTGGTTGGCGATGCGGAACGGCTCCTGATCGGCCTGGACCGCTTCCAGGATCGGATTCGGTGGAAAGGGTGTGGTCACGAACGGTCCGCTGTGGTTGCTGGGGCTGATGGTGAACAGATCGAGCACGATGACGCCAAGCACCAGGGCCGGGCGTCCGCTGCGAACGGCCAGAGCGGCCAGCGCCAGCATACTGGCCAAGAAGATTGTGGCCGTCGTGAAGCCCCAGAGCGGATCACGGCCGGATTGGTAGCCGACAAAGAAAACCGCAGACAGGGCCAGGGCAGCCAGCGCCGCCAAGCCAAAACCGCGCACTAGTCCGCGCTTGAGACGAACATCCTCGCCGGTCGGGTCAGGTGGTGACTGCGATGGCGAACGTAAGGATTCGAGCCAGGCGGAGCCGTATCCGGCCAATACCGCCAGCGCCAGGATGGTCCAAACGATCACACGCTCCTGGTGGCGGAAGAGACGCCAGCCCGGCGCAAGCAGGTAGAAGACCTGGTAGAGCGGCAAATGTTTGCCGAAGGAAAGCAGGAGCGCCAGAAAGCCAATGCCGGTCCAAAAGGCCACCGACAACTTGGTCGGATCTTGGCGCCATGACCGCAGAGTTCGATCGCCGCTCTGGCGGAGAACCAGATGGCGAACCACGGCTGCCGCTGCAAGGCCCAAGGGCAGTACGCCGACGTAGAGCGCAGGAAATGGCACGCCGACTGCGGGCAAGATCAGCTGGATGAGATCGTAGGGCAGGAAACCGGCGCCCATTTCTTCAAAGCTGGAACTCGCGCGCGTCGACAGGAGCATGAACTCGAGCGTGGGCAAAACCTGGGCTGCGGCGATTGCCAGTCCAACGGCGACAAACAGCAACACAAGTCCGATCCCATGGGCGATACGCTGTCCGGGCCGTGGCGCAAACAGGCGGAAGGCCAGGAAGGCGGTCGTACCGTAGATCACCAGTAGGCTAGCCTGCGGATGACCGGCCAGGGTGGACAAGCCCAACACAAGACCGGCGACCGCCGCCCACCCAACGGCGCGACGGGTGTTCCCTTCCCACATTCGAGTAGCTGCCACGTCCAGGCACAACAGGATCAGTGGCAACCAGGTCTGGACCTCCAGGATCGCCAGTTGAAGCGGCGGGTAGCTGGTCAGGTAGCCGCTGAAAGTGAAGACAACTGCTGCGGTCAGACCACCGATCCGGCTGGCGGTCAGGCGGCGGACGAAAAGATAGGTGAAGATGGCGACGAGGAAGAAGTGCGCGATCGCCTCCAACTCCAGAGCTCGATAGGGCAATGGGGACGCGCCGGCGGTGAGCAGCATCGTCAGCAAGCTGGGTGGGTAAAAAACTGCCGCCTGCACATCGGCCAGGAAGGGGTGGCCGGCGGAGGCAAACGGGTTCCACAGGGGCAGTTGCCCGGCTTGCAGCCGGCTCGCCTCGTAATGGGCGAAGGCATAGAACTGATCGCCGAAATCGCCCCGGGCAAAGCTGAGCGCGTCGACACCGGCCGGAGCAAGGTCGCGCCAGAAGAAGAGCAGGCAGAGCACCAGCAGAAACAGGGTGTCGATTCCGTAGGAAAGTAGACGACTTCGCCGAGATGGTGTCATAGACGTTCACCCAGAACCAAGATCATACCATTAGCACAGTTTTTAACCAATTTCCGGCGCAGATCACGGATGCACCAGGAGCTCAGTCAGGGATATTTGTCCGCTGGTGAGTTGCGATCCTGACTGATCAACTATCGGCAATCGAGTTCCATCGAGGGGATTGTAAAGACCGACGTTCAGGGAATAAACCCCTGGTTTTGCGCTGTCGGCAATCCTGAGCTTCCTCGTATCGACGATCAACTCGTCTCTGATCCAGGCGGAGGTAGGGTTGGCTCCGTTCATGGGCGGTGCGTCCACCTGCGCAGCCATGCCAAGCTGGGAACTGTAAAGCTGGATGAACTGAGTTAGGTCTTGCGATGTAGGCGCTAGACCCCTGTAGTAGAGGGTCAGGGTGAACTGGCTACCTGCTTGCAGGTCAATCTCCGGAAGGTCAAGATCGTAACCTAGCAGGGTAGCGACGTCGCCGAGCTTGGCGTCTAGTGGGTGCTCAGGTGTGACCTGGGGATTGGCGCCTAAAATCTTCAGTGGTGGTAGTCGAAACACGCCGCTCTGAGACCCGGCAGCGCCCTTTTCTCCAACCGACAAGAGATCTAGAGAGCGATAGTCATAAAGCCCGATCGTGGGCCAGTAGAGCCCCGACTTGGCATCGGAGGGAATGTTCAGCGAGTAGGTGTCTGTGCGCAACCGGAACGAGTTCCACAGGCCAGAAGGACGCATGAAGCCTCCGGCCAACTGGTCGCGCTTTGCCAGTGGGGTTCCAGCTTGATCGAGCAGATGAACGAACCCATGATAATCCTTGGCGACAGGTCCGATAGATTTCCAGTACAACTGGATAATGACCTCATCTCCTGGGCGCACGACGGCAGGGGAATCGTCGGCATTAGTATAGGAAACGCCAGCAAGCTCAATATCGTACCCGCCCAGTACCACTGCGTCGCCGAAGGGCACGGCGAGGGAATGGCTAGGTGTAGGCTGGGACGAATCTGTGGCGTCAAGATCCACGTCACCCACGAATGACCACTGGGGCGAAACGGACGCGTCCGCCGTCCCCCCTCCCAGCCAGAGCTGATAGTTGCCGGCAAGCAATGCTGGAGGCAACACCAGCTCGTACCCATCGTCTACGATGGTGCCGGGCGGCCAATTGCTGGCCTTGGAGGTGTTAAAATAGGGCTGCGATAAGGTCTCACTCATCACGCGCCCATTGGCATCACGCAACTGCCAAGTCATCCACAGGGAATCTACTGGTGTCTTGGCAACAAACCAGTAGGGTTTGATTATCAAGGCGGGCTGCTGGTTCTGCTCAACTCGATAGCCTAGCAAGGACGCATGCGCGACCTGGATCGGCTGCGCCGGGGTTTCAAGTGTTTGAGAGGGGAACGGCTTGAGCACAGCGAAGCTACCGACGACCAGCAATGCCAAGGGGATCATTGCCAACCAACGAACTGGCCGTTGACGCCAACAAAACAAAGTCAGGACAAGTAGGGTCAATAAGCTGACGGCGGTGCCTGCGTGCTGAAACCCAGTGCCGGTCAAGCCAATTGACAGGCGGTGGGTGCCCGGAGGTAGATCGACGGTCAGCAGGCCCTGAGTCGTGCTGGGAAAGGTGGAAATCTCTTGGGCGTCGTCCAGAACTGCACGCCAGCCGGGATAATACAGTGTCGTGAATTGCAAAGGGCCGCCGCTTGCACTGGCAAGTGTTGCCGTGAGGCCGTAGGGACCGACCCGTTCTACGCTAAGGGTGGCCGGCTCCACCCCCTTCTCTCCTTGAGAGTAATACTCGTTGTTGATAGACCAACGCGGCCTAAACTCCGGCCCAGCTGTGGTGCCAAGGGCGATTTCCGTCTCGAAATGCGCAACGGCAGGCGGGGTCATGGTACCCATGTCGCGCGCCATGAGAGGTATCCCACTCAGGCGCGGTGCGTTGGCCAAGACAATGAGTCCCGCGACCAGCAGAGCAACCCAGGTTTGTCTGGCGCCAGATCGCATTGTCACCACAACGCCACCCGAAAACAGCGCCAACGGCAAACACAAGATACTCATGAGGCGCCATTGGAACTGGGCGATAGGCAGTAGCGGGTTGTTTAGCCAGAGCGGCACCGCCCAAACGCCGGCTGCCAGCCCTCCTACCAACGCCAGGAAGATGAAAAAAAGCCACTCAGCATCCCGCCGCCGCGCAAGCAAGAGCCCTAAGAAGGCCAGGGCTACTTGAAACAGGCCTAGTTGAAAAGGTCTTTCGGAAACATAGTCGAAGAACAGAGATTTTTCGAGGAAGTTTTCCCAGGTCCAGCCGCCTCCAACCATGAGCTTGCGCGCTTCCACATAAGATAGTTGTGATAGATACTGCCGCTCACCGAGAACTGGGAGCCAGAAAAACGCACTGATTCCTAAGGCGGCTAGGAGACTGGCGGCAATCCAGATCAGGCGCTGGGTCTGGTGGCCGTGACTCCACCAAAGCACGCTCACATAGCCCAATAGAGCCAATGGAGCGAATAGCATAGTGATATTGTGCATTGTAGCCAGCCCCCCAAAGCTTAAGGCTGCAGGCAAGACATAGTGCGTTGGCCGGTCAGACTTGACGAGCTGGCCGAAGCTCCAGAATACCCACGGCAGCAAGGCCTGAGCGCCCGCTTCAGCAATTGCACCTCGGACATACACGTTGGTGAGAAAGTAGGGCGCATAGAGGTAAGCCACCGCTGCTATGAGTGCCGCCCATCGCTGCTGTGATCCAAAGACGTCAAATGCCAGGCGATACATACCAAAGCCACCGACCAGTAGAAAGACGACAAAGGCGCTGCTCATGGCCGCGTACGACCCCATACCGAGCAGCCGAAATGCCTCAGCCACGTAGTAAGAGGTCGGTCCGTAGAAGCCAAAGACCGGATAACTGAAGCCCAACAGCAGTTCAGGTATCCAGCGCGGAAACAAGGTTCCCTGTCGCAAGTTGTAATCGAGCAGGATGAGTTTGATCAGATGGAGGGGGCCGTCTTCAGAGTGTGGGAGGCCCAGCGATATCAATGGCCAGATTGCAGGCAGCGCTAAACCCGGTAGAATGAGCCAGGGTCGACTCCAGACCAACCGAGTAGCACCCCTCATGCGCTGTCGCCACGTCCCGGGGTGATCTTTTGGGTTGGCTGGCTGTGGCGATAGATAGTTCCAAGGTATCCGTAGAGATCCTTTACTACTGAATGGTCAAGTTGGTCAGCAGGACCTGTCCATCCGGCAAGGGGTCACCCTCCTGGTTTCGCACGGGTAGACGTGCGCCATCGGACGGATCATACAACCCAACTCGTAGACTGTAAACACCAGGTGATGCGTTTGCTGCCAGGGTCATCGGGATAGTGTCGACTATGACTTCCCCTGGCGTCCAGGCCCAGGTGGGGTTGGCCCCTTGCAGGGGTGACGAGTCATGTTGCGCCGCCATACTGCGCTCGGAGTCGTATAGGTGGACGAATTGGGTGAGATCCTGTGACGTTGGCGCCAGGCTGCGGTAATATAGCGTCAAGTTGAAGGTGGCGCCCGATCGCAGTCCGGTCTCTGGCACCGAGAGGTCGTAACCGAGCAGGATGGCAGAGTCGCCCAGTTTTGCGTTGACGGGATATTGAGGGGTCGCTGGCGGGTTCTTACCAAGAACCTTGACAGGCGGCAGCTTATACGCATCGCCCAACGGTTGGCCAGCGCCATCAAATGCCTCGATCCGTTCCAGCGTCTTTAGGTCGTAGAGGCCCAGGACTGGGGTGTATAGGCCATTACGTGTCGTCTTGGGGATGCGGACTTGATAGCGATCAGGCTGTATAGTGTATGTGTCCCAGAGCATTGGCGTGCGGAAGAACGATCCCGCCAGGTGATCCTGGGTAGTAACCGTTTGCTCCT
This sequence comes from uncultured Chloroflexia bacterium, assembly GCA_963709505.1. GTDB lineage: Bacteria > Chloroflexota > Anaerolineae > JAAEKA01 > JAAEKA01 > CAVPXC01. The sequence goes on from CAVPXC010000019.1 coordinate 55,493, forward strand.
GGTGATCCAGAAGATGCACAAAGCCGTGATAATTGATGGACAACGGTTTGTGCGCTTGCCAATAGAAAGTATACTTTAGCGTATCGCCAGGACGAACCACCTGAACACCAGATGCGTCATTGTCCGCAGAGGCCTGCTTCTGGCTCAGGTCGAATCCTCTTAACGTCACAGCGTCTGCGAAATTGATGTCCAGCGGGTGGCTTGGCTCGGGCTGGACTGTCATCGGCGCCGCTATCGATATCGCACCTACTGCGCCTGACACATTTACGTCACCGTTTTCGATCACCTCGGCTGACAGCTCATAATCACCCGAAGGCAAGTTGCCAGGAAACGGAAGTCGGTAGCTATCGTCGACAACCGAGCCGGGTGGCCAGTCACTGGCCTCCCGGCTGTTGAAGTAGGGTTGAACTGTGATTTCACTCACGATCTTGCCCGCGCTGTCTTGGAGCTGCCAACGGATGCGCGTCGTCGGTGACGGAGTCTTGCTGACATACCAGAAGGGACGAACGTACAGGCTAGACCCATCCCCCGGTTCCGTGTGATAGCCGATCATGGAGATGGCCTCTGTCCGTATCGGTTGCGCCGGAACCGAAAGCTCGGCTGTTTCGGGAGGCCAGGCTATGGCGACCAGGGAGATCAGCAGCATGACCCCGGGAATCATTGCGAGCCATTTGTGTTGTGTTCGAAACCAAACGAAGAGGACCAGGGCCGCTAGTGTGATAAGGCTTATCATGCCGGCCAGGTGCTGTACCGGCGTGCCGCCCCATGTCACGTGAAGATCGTGGCTTCCCGGTGGCACATCGATAGTCAACAACCCGAGTGTGGTACTTGGATAGGCAGTCACAGGGCGACCATTCAAGAGCACACGCCAGCCGGGGAAAAACAGCGTCGTAAAACGCAGAGGTCCGCCAGATGTGGAGATGGTGGCCTCGAGGCTGTGAGTGCCGGCGCGCGTAGGCGTGACTTCCATAGATGCGGCTACCGGGTCGTTTGCAGGAACATATTCGTTAGTCTGACTCCATCGTGGCCTGAACTCCGACGCCGAGCTGGTTCCCAAAGCGCCGGTCTCACGCTCGAATTGGGCAACCGAGGGCACGGCAATCGATCCGGCGCTGTCTGCCAAGTGCGACATCCAGTCAACGCGTGGACAATTCATTATTATTATCAGTAAAAGCAGCCCGATGGTGACTATTGCTTGCACACTATCTCGTCGCAAGCGAACCACGATGGCTCCCGTGAACAGAGCTAGCGGCACACTCATAAAGGTAAGCAAGCGCCAGGGAAATTGTGCAATCAAGAGGAGTTTGTTGCCCAGCCAAATCGATTCGCTCCACCTGCCCATGGCCAGGCCGGAAAAGACGGCAACGCCCAAGAAGAAAAGCCACTCCAAATCCCAGCGTCGTGCCACAATGAAACCGATCAGGGCAAGGCTTATCTGCACGAGACCCAACTTGAAAGGAATAGAAAAGGTGTACTCGTAGAGGAGACGAGGATCCAGGAAGTTGCGCCAAGACCAGAGATTTTCGGGCAGATAGATGGCAGAAATGCGATAGGCAGTCTCGGAAAGATAGCCTCTTTCAAAAACCATCGGCATCCAGAAGAAAGCACTCAGACTTGCGGCGGCCCCGATCGCAGCTCCAACCCATGCAAGACGCCTGCCTGTACGCTCTCCCTTCCACCAGAGCACCAAAACGTAGCCGATCAGGACGGATGGTACAAGCAGAAGCGTGATGTTGTGGGTGATTGCCAGGCCACCCAGGCTCAAGGCTACGGGCAAGACGTAGTTTTCTGGTTTGTCGGAAGTAAGTAACCGCCGGAGGCTCCACAGAACCCATGGCAAGAGGGCCTGGGCGCCTACCTCTGCAATGGCGCTGCGGATATACACGTTCGTCAACAGATAAGGTGCGAACATGTAGGCCGTTGCAGCCAACAAGGCAGCCCACCGTCGGGGCGGTGAACCGAACACATCTTGTGCAAGGAGATACATGCCAGCGCCGGCGACCACAACGAGTGTAGACAGGGCCAGCATGAAAGCCATTGGGTAGCTCGCGCCAAGCAGGCGGAAGAATTCGGCGAGATAGTAGGTCGCCGGGCCGTAGAAGCTAAAAACGGGATACCCCAAACCCATCACCAACTCAGGTACCCAACGTGGGTAAAATGTTCCGTGATGGATGTGGTAGTCGAGGAGTGTCAGCCGCAGGAGGTGAAGCGGTCCGTCCGCCGAGTGCGGGAGACCCTGTTGGAACAATGGCAAGATGCAGGGAATCGCCAAGAGTGGCAGAAACATCCAAGGTCGAACTCGGATCCACAGGGCGACATACCACATACGTTGTCGCCACCTATCAGTAAGGCTTCTCGGCTTTGATGCGGCTGTGGCGATAGACTGTCTCATAAGGTAAGAGCCAGGACAACTGGAGTGAGATTTCGTCTGTGGCAACCGAAGATCACTGGGCGATGGGTAGCAACACGTAGCTAGCACCAGGCGTGGCGATGGACTCATCCATCGTCGCCGTGACCGGTAGCTGCCTGCCGCTCACGGGCTCGTAAAGGCCGATCCGCAGCCTTAACTCAGAGAGCACTACGTCTTCTGGTAAGTCCAAGAAGAAGGTAGAACGAACGGTTTCTCCCGGTACCCAGAGGTGTGTAGGATTTTCCAGACCTCCAGGTGGAGCGTCTTGCTGCGCTTGGATCTGTTTCTCGTCGTCGATCAGGTGCACAAAGGCGGTATAATCTGTCGTCGATCGGTCGTTGGCTGTCCATCCGAGCTCCACCAGCAACCGCTGCGAATTCGACGGGTCCAGCATCGCTTTCCAGCCAGATAGCTCAATGCGATAATCGAATTCAGCGTCGACGGGGGTGAGATCAGACAGGTCCGCCTCGGGAGCGGCGGCGCCCGCGAGCACGGCGCCCAACTCAAATGCGTCCAGCACCGGGTTGCCGTCTCCGTCAAGAATTGGTATGCGATCAATTTTCGCCGTCGTCACTCGTGGCTGATAGTGATAGAGGCCCGTTTCGAAGTGGGCCTTTCCCGCTGGCATGTCTGAGGGCGCCGTGAGGAATCGAACGTCTTCGATAACCGCATCCGTCCCCAGCCAGTCGTTCCATTCAAGCAAAACTCCACTTCCTATGGGACCATTGCGCGTTTGCCAGACAGCACCCTGGCTCAGCAAGTGCGCAAAGACATCAAAATGATCTTGGGCCGGATCAGGCGATGATCCACTTTTTTCCTGGGATGCAGTATTCGTACTCCAAAACAGAGTCAGACGAAAGGGCTTGTCGGTGTCGCCCGGTTGGGCGGCATCGGGCTCAACATCATAGCCGACGAGGCGCATTCCATTGGCGAAGGGCACATTCAGAGGGTATCGAATCTGTCGAGGGCCTAGCTCGACAGTGCCAGGCAACGGGCTTATCGTGATCTCCGGCCAACCCGGTTGATGGATCGGAGATCTCAGCCAGGTCGTGTTCACAGCCTGGGAAGACGATGCCCCCGACAGTGTCTCAGGCTGATTTGGCATTGGTTGAAGCCAGTTGACAATCGTGGAGTTCCCATCACGAGACAGAAGATACACTGATTGGCGCGGGTCGAAGTCCGTCTCACGAATCACTGGTATGGCTAGATCGCTTGATAGGGTGTCTGAGATCGTTTCAGGCAGCGCGGATTGAAGATGCACGTTGCCAAGCGCATACGCCATCTGTGGTTGAACAAACAGATTGCTGGAAACGAGGATCGAGCCCTTGCTCGGGTTGCTCAAGAAATCGACGACTTGATCGGCCGCGAGCTGCCGGTCAACATCGAATTCTTTGCCCAACTTGGACTGCTTTGCCCAATGCTCAAAGTAGTCGATCGCTGTCCATGTCCCGCTGATCGCGATGATTCCTGCTAACATCGCTGCACCCACGACGATGGGGAGAGTTGGGCGACCTGCCGGCGAGCGGTGCGGAGCGTTTGATAGGGTCAGTTTGGGTCCCAGAGCTAGCGTAACGGCTGAGACGAAGCACCAGGGTGACGATCATAGCGGCCCCGACACCGTATAACAGCGCCAGAGGTGGCAACGCGCCTGCGCTGCGCAGGGCATGAGGGGCCTCGACGCTAAGAACCGTTGGGAGCAACATGACGATCAACCATAGCAGCAGAAGACGGGCCCAGGACCGCCTGATCCAAACCAGGCAAGCTAGCCATCCCAACGTGAATAGGAGGGCCAGCAGTGGATCGTTGACTGGCCGGCCAGGCAGGTTGTGACGCGGATTCTCATCACCGGTCGTGTAGAAACTTTGCGCCACCAAGACCAGATTGTGAACAATTCTCTCGGACGGTGTGCCGGCCATGTCAACTTGGGGGATGTTAAAGACAGACACATCCGCTGCACGCGCGGAAAAGAGAGCGCCGTTGTTTAGAAAATACAACAAAAAAGGAGCGAGCAACAGCGCACCGACCAGGATCATGACGCCCAATCCTATGAGGCGAACCCGCCATTGTCCCCACAGCGCAGATAGGTTTGACCTGCTGCGCCAGCCATCCACGGCCAGCTCAATTAGGACGAACAGGGCAACGACCATGGGCAGAAGTCGCGCCGCGGTGTAGGTGTACAGCGCAAGCGCAAAGCTCACACCAGACCAGAGAAAGTCCCGGTATCGTAAGCGAGTCCAGGCGCGCCAAAAGAAGCCGATGGCCAGAGCGCTCAGCAAGGGCAAGAGGATAACCCGCAAACCCAACCGGCTCAGGCTGAGATGCCAGTAAGAGACGGCGATCCCAGCAGTAGCAACAAGTTCTGGCACAGCCGCGAGGAAACGGCTATTTGACGTTTGATACAGCCTATCTGAAAGGTCTTGGAGGATGGAATGAGCTGCAAAGTAGACTGCTGGAATCGTCAACACGCCAATCAGCGCCGACGTGAAGCGCAGAGCATAAGCTGTTGGCCCCAATAGTTTGATAAAGAGCGCCACCAGGTACATATAGAGAGGCTCGCGTCCGTTGTTCCCTGGCAGATAGAGTGGAAAGTATCCTCCCATGGCGATGCGATGTGCATCGAGACCGTCAAACGCTTCGTCGTAGTATAGCCCGGGTGGCAACATGCCGAAGATCCCAGAGTCGCAACCCTAGTGCCACAAGTATGAGGAGTATCAATCCCCAGTGTAGGCGTACCCGAACAAAGCTTAACGACTTCTGCCACATAGGGGGAATTATACGAGACTACCGAGGGATTCGCAAGACCCAGTGGACGCCAACAGGTCGATCGTGCAACCCAACGTAATCATGGTTCAATGCGAAGATCGGCCAGCGGCACCGCATTATCCGGCAACGGGTAGCCTGTCTCGCTAGTTGCGCGAACACGTGTGCCGTCGAGAGGGTTGTAGAGGCCTACTCGCAGGACGTAGGATCCAGGTGCTGCGTCTTCGGCCACAACCAAGGTGAGCCGGTCGACGACGATCTCTCCAGGTACCCAGGTGGAGGTCGGGTTTGCGCCGTCCAGCGGCACCGAGTCTTTTTGTGCTGCCATTCCAAGACTTGGGCTGTCAAGATGGACGAACTGCGTCAGATCATGCGCCGTTGGTGCCTGGCCTTGGTAGTAGAGCGTCAGGGTGAACTCGCTAGCAAGAGCTGGTTACTGAGCCAGATTGGTAGTGTCCAAGACCCAATTCCCAGGCATGCAATGACGGCTGCGATGATGAAGTAGATCCATTCGGGATCCCGACGCCGCGCGACGACCAGTCCGATTACCGCCAGGGTAAGCTGCACCAAGCCCAACTGGAAAGGAATTGCAAAGGTATAATCGAAGGCAAAGGTCGTGTCCAGGAAGTTGCGCGAAGTCCAGACGTTTTCAGGAATAAATACCTTCGAGGAGATGGCGTAGGCAAACTCGCTCAGATACTGTCTTTCCCAGAGGAGGGGCATCCAGAAGAAAGCGCTCAGCCCCAAAGCGGCACCCAAGCCCAGGGCTACCCATCCTAGGCGCGCTGCATGGCGTCCATTCTGCCACCAAACAACCAGAATATAGCCTATCAGGGGAGGTGGGAAGAGAATCAAGGTGATGGTATGGGTGACGGCTAATCCGCCCGGGGTCAGTGCCAGCGCCAAAACGTAGAGTTCTGGTGTCTTACTGGTCAGCAGACGCCGCGCGCTCCACAAAATCCACGGCAATAGCGCTTGGGCGCCAACCTCTGCGATGGCGCCGCGGATATATGCATTCGTAAGCAGATACGGCGCATACATAATAGGCGGTCGCTGCGATGAGGGCAGCCCAGCCGCGTGTGGCGCCGAAGATATCGCGGGCGAGCAGGTACATGCCGAAGCCTCCCGCCACGAGGAACACTGCATAGGCCCCGATCATGGCCTGGACCAGGGTCAGTCCCAGAAGATGAAAGGTCTCCGCGAGGTAGTAGGCAGAAGGACCGTAGAAATTGAAGACAGGATAGCCCAACCCTGTCACTAACTCAGGCACCCAACGCGGGTAGACTATGCCTGTGCGCACGTGGCTATCAAGCAGTGCCACCCGCATGAGGTGGGTCATGCCATCGGCAGACGCGGTGAGACCCATCGTGAAGAACGGCAACAGGGCTGGGATCGCTACGACTGGAAGCAGCAGCCAGGGGCGCGGTAGCTGATCCCTCTGAGAGCCTTCGCTGCCACTTCGTCGTTAGCTGAGATCATGGTACAGTTCTCGGTGACGCTGTGCAATCGAGTTCACGACAGGGATTGCTATCGCACCAATTACTCAGGGATGTCGATCACTGCCATGTGAATTTGGTCGCCCTGCACCTGGTGGCTGTTTCGATCACGCAGCGGCAAGCGTTGACCTGATTGAGGCTCGTACACGCCAACCTGAATCTCATAAACGTTGCCTGGTAGAAGTGAGGGAAGGCTCAGACGATGCGTATGAGTAATGATTTCTCCAGGTTCCCACAGGCTGCTGGGGTAATAGCCGTCAGTTAGTTGCTGGTCATTTCCCGTGACTTGTCGACCCTGGGCATCCACCAGGTGAGCGAATACCGAGTAGTCGGTAGGCAACTGCTGCAGCGCCCTCCATCGCATTTCTATTGTCACCTGCTGCCCAGGCCCAGGATGCTCTGGTACAAGCCGGTAGCTTTCAAGGGCAAGCTGATCATCAAACGTGTAAGCGGGCGGGAGTATTGTCTGCTCAGCTAGTGTGCTCTGCTCTTGAAGCACCTTGATGCGGCCAAAGTAGACAGCGTCTCCTAGCACGTTGCCTTGTGCGTCGACCACCTCAAGATGACTTTCTTCTACGCTCTCACTGCCCGGGCAAAAAAGGGCCACTTTGAGCGAAGCAAGGCTTGGTAGTTTCTCCCAAGGCGTGTCAGCCCAATACAGTTGGTATGTCTCGCGAAAGATATCGCCTGGCCGCCAGATTGACGTGGGGTAGTTGCCGTGTCCTGGGTGAGACATTACCCAGGCCCTGGGGTACTTATCGCCGTCCAGCAGATGAATTGACAAAGTGTAGTTGTTGTTGGTCGATTGCAACGCCTTCCAGACGAGAGTCACCTGCACCGGATCGCCGACGGTCAGGCGCTGTGGCTCGACGTTGTAGCCGATGGAGCTCGGCAAAGCCGCCAATAGTCGCGTGGAGAGGGTTCTCACCGGGCAACAGATCAGAAAGGGTCTCCATGTGCGGTGGCAGCGTAGGCCGGCTTCAGCACAAACAAGGGGACGGCAACGGCTAATGCCAACAACCCTACCCAAAAGGCCGTAACGCCTGCTAGACGGAAACGCCGAGGCAATATGTGGTACAACCCTAGCACGAGCAGAAAGCAGATGGCTGAGAGTGCCGGAAAGAGGTATCGTCCCCGAGGCTCCGGTGAATCGCCGGCTTTGACATAGGATAGCAGGAACGACTCCGCAACAAAGAAACAGGCTACCACGACGATCAGGCGCATACGTCCTGTTTGGCGTTTGTCCACTAGGTACAACACTACACCTGCCGCGGCCAGGACACACCAAATCGCCAGAAGTACTATCAGCCAGGAGGGCAGCGTTAGCGTATCCCAGCCAAACTGTCCCCAGAAGGTCATAAAGGCAAACCGTACTGCGTGCCACGCACCAGGCGCAGCTTCTGCCGAAACGCCAGCCAGGAGGCGATCGATGTAGACAGAGATGGAGCCGTAATTGCCCAAGGACTGATTGTACAGAGTCTTTATTGCGGCCCACCCATGCAAGGATCGGGATACTCGCAATGCCGATTATCAAGGCGATCTTTACCAACGTGCGCACGAAGCCCTCCTTGTTCGTGCGCCAGGCACGAGCAAGAACAACCAATGCAGCCAATCCCACCAGGGGCAGCAATATGATTGCGCTGTATTTGGCAATAATTGCCAGGGCCGCCACCAGCGCGGCAAGGAACAGAACCCAGATCCTGGGATTATGCAGCACAACGTAGGCGCACAACAAGACACACCACCCGCTTAATACTGCGACCAAAATATCGTTGTTGACGATTGCAGACGCAAAGATATATTGAGGGATGAACGCATTGACTGCCATCATCGCAAGGGCCAACGAGCGTCGACCAGCGAAAAGCAACAGGCCCAGCAAATACGTTGCCAGCAGACCGCTGAGAGCCAGCAGGCCCGACAGTAGCCTCAGCAGGTGCATGGCCAACAGCGCGTCCGTGTAAGGAAGACCCTCGCGTGCCGGATCGTGCAAGGCGAAATTGTATCCGAGTTGATCGGGATCCCACATGCGGAATGGGTTGGCGGCGTCTGGTCCTGTAACATCCGTGTCAATCCAGAATGTTGTTAGGGCCCCCAGCAGGTAGTATAGCGGCGGTTGTCTGAATTGATGGGTCAACTCAGCCAGGATATTCTGCTCGCCGCTGCGACATACATCCGTGATGACAGGCGCGTCAACTTGTGAAGCTATCTTTGGTAAGGCTCGGTGGTTGATCAGGTAACGGACGTAGTTGAAGTGAGATAGCTCGTTGTCCGCCTCCCACGCCGGTATAGTGACGTTGTAGGCAAGGCTGAGCAGCAGGAATAGGCCGCCAATCACCAATGCGCCGTAGTGAGCGCGCAACACTACGCAAAATCGCCCTCGCCTTCTTGGTGCTGGGGCAAGATCAACTTGCCTATCGTTCAATGAGTTCACGGTAGACTTGCAGATGCCGCTGAGCGATGGAGATCCCAGGTGAATTGCTGAGCCAGCGAGGTGGAACCAGCGCTGAGACGCTGGCAAAGATCGGGGTTATTCCACAGGTGCCTAATCGCTTGTGCCAGCGCCTCAGGCGACTGCGTTGGCGTCAGCCAGATGTTCTCGCCATGCACCATTTCCGGGATATGCACGACCGGCTCAGTGCTGACAACCGGTAAGCCATGGGCGATGGCAGCCATCAAACTGCCACGGCGGAAGCTGGCGCCATCGCGGTAAGGCAGAACGGCGATATCTGCTGCCAGGAAGTTTGCAGATACCTGGCTGGCTTCGGTGAAGCCTGTCCAATGCACCCGATCAGCGATGCCATGGCGCTCGATAAGAGATCGAACCTGCTCCAAGTACGCCACGTTGGTGGGATCGCTGGCACCAACCTGGCCGCCGATCATGAGCAAGTGGACAGGCATTGCACTGGCTGCCAACTGTGAGGCCGCCACTACCAGCTCTTCACCGCCCTTACTGGTGTTCAGGAAGCCAAAATAGGCCAGGAGGAGATCCTTAGACCCGACCCCCCACCTGGCACGTTGATCAAACCGGTCGAAACCGGTCGGCGGGTCATGCTGGATATTGGCGCCAATGGGGATCTCAACGAGCTTGTCCTGAAGCTCTGGGTAGTCGCGGAGACAATCGCGATCTTCGGCGTTGGTGACAACAACAATATCACTGTGACGCGCTAGCTCAAGGTTGCTTCGCCAGCGCAAGGAGCCAGCCTTTGGAAAGAGATATGGCACACGCAGGTCATGAAACGTCACCGCTAGCTTGTGGGGCCATTTTCGACCTCGCATGAACCGGGGCAATAAATTGATGGCTGGATGAAGACGAAATGCGGCAGCTTGATATTGAATATGCAATACGTCCGGTCTGATATCGTCGCTTAGTTGGCGTGTACGCTGGACGATACCCCAGCGCCAAGCGTCCACGTCTGGATACACGTTGGACACACTGCCGGGTATCAAGTGCGAAGGTCCAGCCTCTCGATTGGTCAGCACGTGGACGTCAGCTCCCTGGGTGGTCAAAGTGGAGCACAGGGCCCACGTGTAATCGCCTACACCACCCTGCATGGGAGGATATTCGCCAGTGAGGAAGAGGACACGCATAGCAAGCAGTATACCTTTGCACGGACCGGCGAGCAAAATCAACCATCGCTCCGATACCCCGTAGGCATTTAGCTCGACCTGCTTCATGGCACCTGCTCAAGACACGCCGATTTACTCATTGGTGCGCAGACCAGACCGCACCACCTGGTAATAGGCGGACATTCGCTCGCGCCGCATGGGCTGCTTGGTGCGTTGGCCCGGAGCAATGAAGCCCATTAGCCACTTGACTGCCTCCTCCGCCCATTGAAAGACGAAGGAGAGCAGCAAAAAGCTTTTCACGACGGCCGCGGACAGCCGACCGTGGTATTTGTGTACATAACGCACCCTGGACGTAAAGAAGTGGATGTGACGTGCCGCAACCACCTGCTCGCTCGACTTGCCTTCATGGTGGATCACCAGCGCATCAGGCAGGAAGACCACCTGCCAGCCCGCGTCGACGGCCCGGTGGCAGAGGTCGAGCTCCTCCGAGTACATGAAAAAGCCCTCGTCAAAGCCGCCGATGGCGTCTAAGACGGATCGGCGCACGAGCATACACGCTCCCACGACCCAATCCACCTGGCTGATGGCATCATCGGGCCGGTCGCGGACGAAATAGTGGTCGAGGACTCGATTGTGCGCCCACTTCCGCTGCAATACAGTGCTTTCGAGAAAGAACGTCGCCAACGTTGGAAAGCGGCGGCGAGAGGATTGCACGTTGCCGTCGCTGTTACAAAGCTGTGGGCCAAGGACACCGACCTGGGGGTGGGCCTCAGCATAGGCGAGCATCTGGCCAAAGGCCTGCGGTGTCGCCTCGGTGTCGGGGTTGAGAAAGAGTACATAGCGTCCACGGCTGGCCGCCAGGCCCTGGTTGTTGGCTTTGGTAAACCCGAGATTCTGCCGGTTGGCGATCATCTGCACCCACGGAAAGGTCTCATTTAACATCGAGACGCTATCGTCGGTGGATGCGTTGTCCACGATGATGACCTCGGCGAGCCAGCGACGTCCGGCCTTATCGGCGTTCTGAGCCGGCGGCTGAGTTTCCTCCAAAAGCAAAGCGTCGCTGCCGGCGATCGATGCCAGACAGCGACGCAGTAGCTCGCGCACATTCCAGTTGACGATGACGATGGAGAGGTCGATAGCCATCCAGCCATCGGCCGCCGGAAGCGTCGCAGGGGGCGGTTGGTCGAGAGACATCGGGGTCATCAGAGGCTGCGGTCTACCACGAAATCAGCGACCTCGATCAGGGCCCGCCGATAGGGGCTGTCCGGCCAAAACGACAGGCAGGCCTTGGCGGTCTCGATAAATCGGTCTGCCTCCTGTCGCGTGGCCTCGATGGCTGGCGAGCGGCCGATATCGGCAATCAGTTGGGTGAGCGCATCGGTTGATGCGTGGCCGTTGCCGGTGGTCTGCAGCACCTGCACAGCCTCCGGGTGTGACTGCAAGTAGTGGAAGACCGGCAGCGTGACCGTGCCCTGACGCAGGTCGTTGCCGACCGGCTTGCCTACCGTCTGGGCAGTACCTACGAAGTCCAGGACGTCGTCCATGATCTGAAAGGCCATGCCGACGTTATAACCGTAGTCGCGCAGCGCGGTGATCTCCGGCTCCGGCGCGCTGCCCAGCACCGCGGCCGCCTCGGTGGCGGTGGCAAAGAGCGCCGCCGTTTTGCCGTAGATTCGCTCGTAGTAGGCGTCCTTGGGCTGTTGCCAGTTGCGGAGGTCGAAGAGTTGGCGGAGTTCCCCTTCGCAGATGGTCATCAGGGTTTGCGAGAACACGCGCATGACGCGCACGTTGTCGGTATCGGCGGCGAACACTGCGGCGCGAGCGAAGATAAAGTCACCGGCCAGGATCGTGGCGCCCTGGCTCCACGAAGCGTTGAGGGTGGGATTGCCGCGACGAAGCATCGATCCGTCGATCACGTCGTCGTGTACGAGCGTGGCGGAATGAAGCATCTCGATCGCTGCGGCGAGGGATACGACTCTGTCGCGTTCGGCGTCAGGATAGAGCTTGCTTGCCAGCAATGCCAGGGCGGGACGGACGCGCTTGCCGCCTGCGCCCAGCAGAACGTTGATAGCGCCGGATAATGGCTGGAACACCTCGCCTGTCGCCCGCATCTTGGCTTCGACTAGTTTCAGGTCATCGGCGACCAGATCGAGCGATTTTGGATGGCTTCTCAACGTCTTCTTCTCCTGCGGCTAGCTCAGTGTTTTGAAAACCCGCCGGGCAAGGGCGGTCGTTTTTTCTGCCACAACGCCAACATCGAGATCTAACAGCTCGGCCATGCTCTGGGCAATCAGCGGGATGTAGGCCGGCTCGTTGCGTTGCCCGCGGTGCGGATGTGGCGTCAGGAACGGCGCATCGGTCTCGAGCATTAGCAAGTCTGGCGAGAATTGAGCGACCAGGCCATGCAGCTGGCGGGCGTTGCGAAAGGTGATCGGCCCGCCTAGAGATAGCACTATGTTCCAACCAAACGCCTCCTGCGCCATGTCGAGATCGCCCGAATACGCGTGCAGTACTCCAAGGATAGCATCTTCACCGCGCTGTATCTGTGCCCCAGGCACCCATTTGCGTAGAATATCACGTACACCGGCGTGCGCGTCCCTGCAATGGATCACGACCGGCAGATCCAACCCGGTAGCCAGGTCGAGCTGGGCCTGGAACGCGGCCTGCTGCTGGTCGTGCGGCACGCGCTCCCAGTAGTAGTCCAGACCGATCTCGCCGATGGCCACGACTTTGGGATGCTGCGCCAGCTTGTGAAGCTCAGCCAGTGTGTTCTGATTGAAGCTGGCTGCGTCGTTGGGATGCACTCCGACCTGCGCGAATACGCCGGGATGACGTTCTGCCAATTCAATGGCCCGCCGGCTGCTGTCCAAGTCAGTCGCCGGATTGATGATCACCGTCACGCCGGCATCGGCGGCACGCTGGAGCACATCGTCGCGATCGGCGTCGAACTGGTGAAAGTCCAGATGGCAGTGCGTGTCGATGAACATGGCGCGGCTACATCTGCTGGGAGATGTTTGCGACGACGGCGTCCAGAATTGCCCGGGCTTCTCGCTGTAGGGTCTCGATCGACTGCCCGGCGCCCTGGATCATCACACGCACCACCGGCTCGGTGCCTGAATAGCGGACGTTGACCAGGGTGTCCGGTCCCAAGTTGCAGTGGGAACGGTTGATCTGCGCCTGCACACCGGGCAGCGACTCCAGCGCGGGCTTAGCGGGCACCTTGGCTTTGTCGAGGACTTGCGGGACTTTTCTGAGAACGGCGGCCATCTCAGAGAAGTGGCGGGGACGATTTTGCAGCAGCAGTTGGCTCATGCGCAAGGCTGTGTAGAGGCCGTCGCCGGTGGTCAAGCCGTTCTCGAAGAGGATGATGTGGCCGGACTGTTCGCCGCCCAGCACGAGGCCATCCTCGCGCATGCGCTGCGAGACCCACCGATCGCCCACCTGTGTTCGCTCCAGTCGGACGCCGATCTCGCGCAGTGAGAGGTCAAGCCCCAGGTTGGCCATGTCGGTGGTGACTACGGCGTTGCCCGCCAGGCGTCCCTGGGATTGTAGATCGCGTGCCAGGATGGCCAGAATGTAGTCGCCATCGCGTTCGATACCGGTCTCGTCGACGAATTTGCAGCGGTCGGCGTCGCCGTCGAAGACAAAGCCGATGTCGGCCATGGCGGCCAGAACGGCCTGGCCCGCGCGTTGCGGACCGTCGCCCTCGGTGCCGCAGTTGACGTTGATGTTCGTGCCGTTGGGCCAGACGTTGAGGGCGACCACTTCGGCGCCCATGCGGCGGAAGACCTCGGGCGCCAGGTAGGAGGCGGCGCCGTTGGCGCAATCCAGCACGACTCGCAGACCGCGCAGAGCGCCCTCTTCGCCGAAGGCTGAGATCAAGTGTCTAACGTACGACTGATCCATGTCGCGGTTCAGCCGCACCGTGCCCGGAAGGCCGTTGGAACCGATAGACGCCAGGAAGGAATTAGTGTGCCAGTCTGGCCGATCGTCCAGGGCAAGCCGCTCGATCTGTAGTTCGATCTCGTCGCTGGCTTTGAATCCAGCGTCGTCGAAGATTTTGATGCCGTTGTCCCAGTATGGATTGTGTGAGGCGGATACCACGACACCAAGGGTGGCGCGGGTGTGTGCGGTCAGGAACGAGACGCCGGGCGTGCTGAACTCATCCAGTAGGATCACGTCTACGCCCTGGGCCATCATGCCGGTCAAAAGGGCGGTCTCCAACATGCTGCCGGAGCGCCGGGTATCGCGGCCGACGATCACCACAGGCGAGTCGTTGCGTTGTCTGGCCACGAAGCCGATAGCCCGGCCCAGCCGCAAGGTGAACTCCGGTGTGAGTGGCCACTCACCTGCGCGGGCGCGAATCCCGTCGGTACCAAAGAGTTGAGTCGTCATGGGATAGGCCTCAGACATGGTTGATATGCGGTACGTGCGTGTCTCGGTGCAGGGCGTCCAGGTCGGCATCGATCATCAGTCGCACCAGATCGCGGAAGCTCACCGTGGGTTCCCAGCCGAGTGAACGGCCGGCCTTGCTGGCATCGCCTACCAGCAGGTCCACCTCGGCAGGGCGCATGAAGCGCTCATCCTGAACCACATACTTACGCCAGTCCAGATCGACGTAGCTGAAGGCCTCTTCGCAGAACTCCTGAACCGAGTGGGTCTCGCCGGTGGCGATCACGTAGTCGTCGGGGTGATCCTGCTGCAACATCAGCCACATGGCGCGAACGTAATCGGGGGCATAGCCCCAATCGCGGCGGGCATCCAAGGTGCCGAGCCGCAGCTCCTTTTGCAGCCCGAGCTTGATCCGCGCCACCGAGTTCGTGATCTTATGCGTGACGAATTCCAATCCGCGGCGGGGCGAGTTATGGATCCAGCCTTGACCGATGCCGGCATGGAACGTGCCGGTAGTTGTCGCAAGGTCGAACAGCCAGTTGGGATAATCCACTACCTTTGTCTTGACCACTTCTTCGAGGGGTCTGACCAGATGTTGTCCTTTTGCGCCTTGGGGACCAGGCGAGTTCAGGTTAACCTGGTAATACAGCCGTCCGTTTCGTTCTTCCAGACAGATGATTGCGCGCTGGCGGAGTGTCGTTAGGGTGAGCCAATACAACCCCGCGGCCATCACAGCCGAGGCGGTCTTGAATCCCTGAAACTCATACGTGCAAGGCGTACTCTTCAGCCCGTCGCCGGCGTTGAAACCGCGCAGAAAAGCCAGTCGTGCTTCAGCCGAGGCATTCAAGACACGCTTTGGCACGCGTTTGTCGCCAGATTCGCGTATAGAGAGATTCGTGTAGGAATCGGCCGTAGGCAAGTCCACCATTAAGGCGCAACTGAGTAACGGGTCGTCCGTTTTCAAAGCCACTTGGCGCAACATATCGGCCTGAATCTCCTCCCGTGACGCGACGCCAACACGAGACGACCTCGTTAAGCAAATCGTCGTCCTGATTAGCTACTTTCACTTTGCCTTCCCCACTCACGTGACCCTCGGCAGCCAGAATTCCCAGCAACCAGGCCTCGTCTTCGGTCATGCTGATCACGTTTGTGGGTGGAGGCAATGGAATAAGCGCCAACGACTCGCCCGGCTGTACCTCTCCGGCGGGCTTTTCGGTTGGCTCGCCGTCCTGACAGACAAAAACGACGTGATCGCTGGTGGCGTGGTAGAGAGCTCCCCGAGCGGCGATGCGATGGACAGTCTTGTTCGGCTTGCGCTCGAAGCCATTCCATGTGGCTGTCATGCACGTCACCTGGCTCCAGCCGCGCGCATCCCACACCATGAGCGGATCCTGCAAATCCGGCTCCGTCGTGTATTTCGACCCTTTGCCTGGATCGGTGCGGTGCGGAACGACATCCTCGATGGGAAGTAGGTCGAGAAGGCCCTGCCTTTGTACGAATACCGGTGTCTCGGCCGTGACACATTCGTGGTTGAAGAGAATGCCCGAGCATGCAAACAGGTCGTAGCTCTCACGGTAATTGATCGTGATCCAATGACCGTAGACCTTTGCCACGCCATACGGCGAGCGCGGGTAGAAGGGCGTGGTCTCTCGCTGCGGCACTTCCTGTACTTTACCAAACATTTCACTCGAGGACGCCTGGTAGAAGCGAATTTTCGGGTTTACCAGGCGGACGGCGTCAAGAATACGTGTGACGCCGAGGGCCGTAAACTCGCCGGTCAGCACGGGCTGCTGCCAGGAGGTCGGCACAAAGCTCTGTGCGGCCAGGTTATAGACCTCGGCCGGCTTATGTTCCTCCAGGATATTGATCAGCGACACCTGGTCCAGCAGGTCGCCCTGGACGAGGGTGACCTGGTCTTGGAAGTGGCGGATGCGATCGAAATTGATCGTGCTGGTGCGGCGAACCATGCCCAGCACCTCGTATCCTTGGGCTAGCAACAATTCCGCCAGGTATGAGCCGTCCTGGCCGGTGATGCCGGTGATAAGCGCCTTGGTCATTTCATATTCCTCGCTGGACGTTCGAAACGTTTCGACGTTCTATCGTTTTGATTGCAGTTCCGCCGGAGTTGGATCGGTCGCGCCGATTCTCACCTGCTCGCGCCAGTAGTCCAGCACGTCATGCAGGCTTTGCTCGAACGGGATTTGCGCCTGCCAACCCGTGTGCTTTTGTATGCGAGAGCAATCTGCCACCACGCACGGTACCTCCACTGGCCGCGTGAGCTTCGTGTCCTGCACGACCTCGATGGCCATCGCGGACGCGCTGATCAGCGTATCCAACAGCTCCCGCACCGTGTGCGCTTGACCCGTGCCCAGGTTGTACACTTCGCCCGGCTGGCCCTTCGTGAGAGCCAGATAGTAGCCGCGGACGATGTCACGCACATCGCTGAAATCGCGTGCTACGTCCAGAGTGCCCACGGTGATGCGCGGCGGCCGCAATCCCGCCTGGATTTCGGCGATCTGCGCCGCGAAATCGGGCGCCACGAAGCCGCGGCGCTGCCGCGCCCCGATGTGGTTGAAAGGCCGCACGCGAACCGCCTCCACCCGATTGCTGAGCCAGTACTGCAACCCCAGGAAATCCTGCGCCACCTTGCTTACGGCATACGGCGATGTGGGCCGCAGCGGTGCATCTTCGGCGACAGGCAAATCGTCCGGAGAGATCGCTCCGTACTCCTCGCTGGAGCCGACCACCAGCACGCGGCAAGCCAGTTTCAACTGCGCCACCGTCTCGAGCACATTGAGTTGGGCGCGAATGTTGTTCTCCAGTGTGAACCAGGGGTCGTGATGAGACAGCGATGGGATGGGCTGGGCGGCTAGATGGAAAATGGCGTCGGGTCGGGTTTCCTCGACGATGAAGCGAACCACTTCCAAGCGGGATAGTTCCGCCGGAAAGATGGCCAAATGCTCTCGTATGTGTGCAATGTTATCCAGCCTGCCGTAGACAGTGCCTGCGATCTGCCAGTCCGTGTGGGCTAGCAGATATTCGGCGAGATGGCTGCCGACGAAACCGGAAATGCCGGTGATAAGCGCCCGCAATGGCCTTCTCCCTTCAGCCTTAGGATTGTGCACGAAGGATTATAGCGCAAGACGTAGAAGTGGGCAAAGCAGTCGGACTTCGCCACACGACAAGCGGGGAGAAGTGCCCAATTGCGCCTCTCCCCGCTTGTCGTGTGGCGTGACGCGTGGGGCGAAAAGATTCTCGTGCGTCACACTCTACGCTCCCATCCTGGGCTTAGTACCCTGTAAACCAAGTTTCTACGTGGTGTCACCCTTCGCCGAGCCTACCTAGAACTCCCTGAGTTTTTTGACCGGCGCATCCCGCTGCGCGGGATCGAAAACTCAGGGTGACACCACGTAAGGATTAATTTTACAGAGTACTTAGTCTAACCCGGCCTCGTGCCGCAGGCTCTCGGCCTTGTCCGTGCGCTCCCACGGCGCATCGATATCGGTGCGGCCAAAGTGGCCATAGGCCGCAGTTGCCCGGTAGATCGGCCGGCGCAGATCCAGGTCATGGATGATGGCCGCCGGTCGCATGTCGAAGTGCGAGTTGATCAGCTCGACGATGCGATGATCGGAGATGTTGCCCGTGCCGAAGGTCTCGACGCTGACCGACAGAGGGCGGGCTACGCCGATGGCGTAGCTGATCTGCAGCTCCAGGCGATCGGCCAGGCCGGCTGCGACGCAGTTCTTGGCGATGTAGCGAGCCATGTACGCGCCGGATCGGTCCACTTTTGTCGGATCCTTGCCGCTAAATGCGCCGCCGCCATGGCGCGCCATGCCGCCGTAGGTGTCGACGATGATCTTGCGGCCGGTCAGTCCGGCGTCGCCCATCGGGCCCCCGATGACGAAACGGCCGGTGGGGTTGACGTAGATCTTAGTGTGCTCGTCCAGCAAGCCGTTGGGGACGATGTATTTGATCACCCGTTCCAACAGATCTGCCTTGATCTTGTGTTGGTCCACATCCGGTGAGTGTTGAGTGGAGATAACGATCGAGTCCACCCGCTTGGGCTTTCCGTAGGCATACTCGATAGTCACCTGGCTCTTGCCGTCGGGGCGCAGATAGGGCAGGGTGCCGTCCTTGCGCACGTGCGTCAGCCGCTTGGCCAGGCCGTGGGCCAGCGCGATGGGCATGGGCATCAGCTCGGGGGTTTCGTTGCAGGCGAAGCCGACCATCATACCTTGGTCGCCGGCGCCGATGGCCTCAATCTCGCCGTCGGTCATCTGTCCGGTCTTGTGCTCCAGCGCATCGTCCACGCCCATGGCGATATCGGTCGACTGTTCTTTGAGCGACACGATCACGCCGCAGGTCTCGGAGTCGAAGCCGTACTTGCCGCGGGTGTAGCCGATCTCAGTCACGACGTCGCGCACCAACGATCCGATGTCGACATACGTGCTGGTGGTGATTTCGCCCATCACCAGCACCAGGCCGGTGGTGACAGCCGCCTCGCACGCCACGCGCGCATCGGGGTCATCTTTGATAATCGCATCCAACACCGCGTCGCTGATCTGGTCGCACATCTTGTCGGGATGGCCCTCCGTCACCGATTTGGAGGTGTAGAAGAGCTGGGGGGAAGTCATAAAGGTAGTGCTCATTTTATACTTTTCTCCTATGTAAGGCACTTCAGCGATGAGTGATAAATGCGGAGCGATGAGTGCGGAGGCGGCAAGTGATGAGTGCAAAGTGATGAGCGATGAGTGTGGAGTGGAGCGTCGAGGGACTTGTGTCCACTCTCAACCGCACATTCATCACCCATGACTTTCTATTCCGCACTCCGCCACTCCGCATTCATCACTCCGCATTCATCACTCCTACGTCCCTTCCGTCCACGACGCCAAGTAGTTCTCCTGCTCCGGCGTGAGCGTGTCGATGGTGACGCCCATGGCCTGTAGCTTGAGGAGAGCAATCTCTTGGTCGATGAATTCGGGGACGGGGAAGACGTCATTGGGCAGTTCGTCGGCATGTTCGCGTATGTAGGCCACGCTGAGAGCCTGGTTGGCGAAGCTCATGTCCATCACGGCGGCCGGATGGCCCTCGGCGGCGGCCAGGTTGACCAACCGGCCCTCGCCGGCCAGATAGAGGCGGCGGCCGTCGTTCAGGCGATATTCGTCCAGTTGATGGCGCACGCGGTGCGTCTCGCTGCTCATCGCCTCCAGCGCCGGGATGTTGATCTCGACGTTGAAGTGGCCAGAGTTGGCGAGGATCGCGCCGTCCTTCATGACCTCGAAGTGGCGTTGATCGAGGACGTGGATGTCGCCGGTGGCCGAGCAGAAGATGTCGCCGATCCGGGCCGCTTCCATCATCGGCATCACCCGGAAGCCGTCCATGACTGCCTCCAGCGCCTTGAGCGGATCGACCTCGGTGACGATGACGTTGGAGCCGAGGCCCTTGGCCCGCATGGCGATGCCGCGGCTGCACCAGCCGTAGCCGGCCACGACGAAGTTCTTGCCGGCCAGAAGGACGTTGGTGGCGCGGATGATTCCGTCGATAGTGCTCTGGCCGGTGCCGTAGCGGTTGTCGAACAGGTGTTTAGTCATGGCGTCGTTGACCGCAATGACCGGGTACTTGAGCGCGCCGTCCTTGGCCATGGCCTTAAGACGGATGACGCCGGTCGTGGTCTCCTCGGTGCCGCCGACGATGTGCTCAAGCAGATTGGGCCGGTTGTTGTGCAGGGTGGCCAGAAGGTCACATCCATCGTCCATGGTCATATGCGGCTTGTGGTCCAAGGCAGCATCGAGATGCTTGTAGTAGGTGTCGTTGTCCTCGCCCTTGATGGCATACACCGGCATCTCGTAGTAGGACACCAGCGCTGCGGCCACATCGTCTTGCGTGCTCAGCGGGTTGCTGGCGGCCAGCACCACATCGGCGCCGCCGGTCTGCAGGACCCGCATCAGGTTGCCGGTCTCGGCCGTAACGTGCAAGCACGCGCTGACGCGCAGGCCGTCCAGCGGCCGGCTCTTGGCAAAGCGTTCTTCCAACAGATTCAGCACCGGCATCTCGCGCGCAGCCCACTGCATGCGAAAGCGGCCCTGCTCGGCCAGGTTGAGATCTTTGATGTCGTAGTTCATGTTGCTAATCACCTCTTCGTATCTATGTCAATTGGTATCGGTTTTGAACAGTTTGTCGTTTGTGATCTGATGGCTGACGGCTGACCTCTGACGTCTGACCTCTGACCGCCGTCTTCCGACGCCTTCAACGAACTTGCAGTGTACTCGATAGCCGAGCTTTTCGTACAAATGCACGGCGGCTGTGTTGGCTTCATCCACGTTGAGAACCACCAACAGTTTGCGGTTCAGCAGTTCTTCAGTGACCGCGCTGGTCACAAGTTGGCCGTAGCCTTTGCCGCGATCCGCTGGGTGGGTGTAGATGTTGCCCACGGCTGCGATGCCCATCATGGGCGCTACCAGGTGAGTGCCGGCGACGGCAACCCATGCGCCTCGCTCGGTTTGATCGGAGACCTGGCTAGCCAGGCCGAAAAACACTCCTTCCAATACCTGCAGCGGGCTGAATGCATCCGGCGCAAATGGTCCGCCTGCGGCGTACAAAGCTTCAATTTCTGGCACATCGGTGAAGCTCAGACGGTCGCAGGATCGCGCGCGTGGATTGTCTGCTGGCCGGTCGAAAGGCCTCGGGGGCCAGCCTCATGCGCAGCATCGGGCGGATCCGATCGCCGCTGAAATCGTAATGCGCCTCAAAGACCTGCAAATGCTCTGTCTGTGCAGCCATGTAGACGTGTTTTGGCAGAGCAACTTCGTCGAAGATGGCTGCGATACCGTTCGTGTCGCCCATGGTCAGCAGCACCGGCGGCTCCAACCGTCGATACAGTAGCGCCAGCGCACACGGCTGTTTGCTATTCTTGGCCAGGTACCAGGTACAGAAAGGAAAGTGCTCTGGCTCCAGGTCGCCGATGGCGTAGGCTGCATAGACTGGATCACGCCGCAGGAAAGCCTGGATCTGATCCTTGTTGTTTGTTAAGTGGACTGACCAGGATCCCATGCTACGCCAGGTGTTCAGATCGGTCCGATCGCAGAAGATCGGACCGATCGATCGTCTGCGCCGGTGTTCAGATCGGTCCGATTGCAGAAGATCGGACCGATCCAGGCATCTAAGGTTCTCAGATTGGTCCAGTCGCCGAAGACTGGACCAATCTCTGGTTTTCCAGGTCCGCCAACTCCGGCGTGTCGCCGAACTCGCGCCGGAAACGGGCGATGAACTCGGTCAGATCGTAGTGGTGGTTCATCGTGCCGTGTTGCTCGATAACGTAGACGGCGGCCAGGCTGGCCAGCCGGCAGGCGACGTCCCACGGATAGCCGCGCACCATTCCGGTCATCAGGCCTGCCCGGTAGGCATCGCCGACGCCGGTGGGCTCGATTACTTGCTCAGTCCGTGCTGCGGGCACGTCCAGCCGAAAATCTTTACCGATGACCGTTGAACCAACCGGGCCTTTGGTCACGACAATGGTTTCGACCAGGCCGAGTATGCCGGCCTGGTCCAGCCCGCTTTTCTGGCGGACCATTTCGTACTCATATTCGTTGACGGTCAGCACCTTTGCCCCGCACATCGACTCTACCACGTCCTCGCCGTTCATGCGAGCCAGTTGCTGGCTGGGATCGTATACAAAGGGCAGGCCCAGGTCGCGACATTCGTCCGTGTACTTGCGCATCGCCGCAGGATCGTTGGGCGAGATAATCACCAGATCGATTTGGCGGCCGTCAAGTGTACGCAGGGAGAGTTCCTTGGCTCGCGCCATGGCGCCGGTGTGGAAACTTGCGATCTGGTTGTGGTCCAGGTCAGTGATCACGCTAAAGGTCGCCGTGAACTCGTCGTCAAAGATACCCATCGCCGAGGTATCCACGCCCTGGGTTTCGAGCCAAGCTCGATACTCGCCGAAATCCTTGCCGGCCGCAGCAAACAGCATGGGCCGGTTGCCGAGCAGCGCCAGGCTATAGGCGATATTGGGCCCAGTCCCGCCGCGGAAGCTCTGCTTGGTGTCCACCAGGAAACTGACGCTCAGCTTGTCCAGGTGCTCAGGGATAATCTGCTCCCGGAAATAGCCGGGAAAGGTCATCAAATAGTCAAAGGCGACGGAGCCGGTAACGACAATGGTCATGGCAGTTCGGTCTCAGGTAGATTGGTAGATTGGTAGGTTGGTAGATTGGTAGGTTGGTAGGTTGGTAGGTTGGTAGGTTGGTATAGTTCCGCTCCCAACCAATCTACCAATCTACCAATCTACTTTCCGCAACTCGTTTTTGCGCCAAAGCGCAGTATTCCTCAGAAACATCGTAACCGACGAAATGCCGGCCAGTGCGAACGGCGGCGACGGCAGTGGCCCCGGAACCCATGAATGGGTCCAAAACCAGGGTGCCGGGGCTAGTGTAGAGCAGGATCAGCCGCCTGGGCAATTCGATCGGGAACGGTGCCGGGTGATCGACACCGGACTCGGTGGTCATTGGCCAGATGCTCTCGCCGGGCTGGGTGACGTATTGCCAAGCCGCTCGGGCCATGGATTCGGCGATCCAGGCGTCGTCTTTGTCGCGACGACGCGCGTCTTTAAGCTTGTCCCTTAACTTCCGTTCGAGATCGGCCAAGCTATAGGGCGATTTGTCGTCCTGGTTTGCCTCTGGCCGCCAGACGCTGCGGGTCCAGTCCACGAACTGGCCTCCGGTGATACCGGTCTTGCCGCCATCCGGCAGCTTGAACTGGTCCTTCGAGAAGACCATGATGTACTCATGCATGTCGCGCAGGACTGGATCGGTTGAGCTGGCGAAGCTGCCCCAGGCTGTGCTGATTCCTGCCGATGCGGCCTTGTCCCAAATAATCTCACCGCGCATGCACCAGTGAAGGCCCTCCGTACGAGCCATCCGCAAGATCTCGGCGGTGATCAGCGCGTTGAGGGGCAGATAGGGCTTGCGATTCGTGTTGGCAATATTGATGCAAAGCCTTCCACCAGGCGCCAAGACGCGATAGCACTCGCGCCAGACCTGGTTCAGAAATGCCAGATAGCCGTCGAGCGGCAGGTCGTCGCTGTGGGTGTCATAGGATTTGCCAACATTGTAAGGTGGCGAGGTAACCACGAGCTGTACGCACCCATCCGGTACCTCGGCCATCCGTCGCGCATCAGCGCGGAATATGACGTCTCTCGGACTTGACCGTGCCGGATCATCGTGTGTTGTCACGATCTTAACCTCAACCTGGGCCTAACTCCGGGTCTTGATTCTCTCGTCCGCCGCGGCCTTTGCCTGGTGCAGGCTCGTGGTAAACGGCGGGTAGCAAATGCCTTCCTCGGTGATGATCCCTGACAGGTAGCGATGGGGCGTGACGTCGAAGGCCGGGTTGTAGACCGGCACCCCCTCCGGCGCAATCTGCTCGCCGCCGAAATGTGTCACCTCGTCCGAGGGTCGCTCCTCGATCGGGATGGCATCGCCCGTTGAGGCGTTCAGGTCGACCGTGGACGTCGGCGCGACGGAGTAGCAGGGAATGCCGTTTTCCTTGGCCAGCACAGCCAGCTTGTAGCTGCCGATCTTGTTGGCGACGTCGCCGTTGGCGGCGATGCGATCAGCGCCAAAGAGCACGACGTCGACCTTGCCGGCCAGCATCAAGTGCCCGGCGGCGTTGTCGGCGATCAAGTGCAAAGGAATGCCGGCCTGCATCAATTCCCAGGCGGTCAGGCGGGCGCCTTGCAGGCGCGGCCGGGTCTCGTCCACCCAGACGTGCACAGGGTTGCCCTGCTCCCAAGCTGCGCGCACGACGCCCAGGGCGGTGCCGTAGTCGACGGCGGCCAGCGAGCCGGTATTGCAGTGATGCAGGATGTTTGCGCCGTGTGGGATCACTGTCGCCCCATTGGCTCCCATGCGTCGGTTGATCGCCACATCATCGTCGGCCAGGCGCTCGGCCTCGGCCAGCAGGGCGGAGCGAATGTCGTCCGTGTTGGGCAATACCAGATGATATGCAAGGTCGATGAGACGCTGCGTGGCCCAGGTCAGATTGACTGCGGTCGGGCGCGCGGCGTCGAGTACCTTCTTGGCGGCTTCCAGGTCCGCTAATAGACTATCCCGATCGATCGCTGGGCTTTGCTGTGCCGCTAACGCCATACCATATGCGCCGGCCGCGCCGATTGCGGGCGCACCACGGATCACCATATCGGTGATGGACTTCGCCACAGCGCGGTGATCGCTGTAGGAGACGATTTCAAACTTCAGCGGCAAGATCCGCTGATCGATCATCCTGACCTGGCTGTTTTCCCACCAGATCGTACGCATTGCCAACCATCCTCGTGCGAAATACAAAAAAAACACGCTCCGAGGAGCGCGCCAATGGGTCGCCTCTCATCTTCCAGGTCTGCGCATTGCGCCACCTGCCGGAGTTGGCACCTTGAGCAGTGAACAGTGAACAGTAGCCAGTGAACAGTGGTCAGACGCGTCCGACCTCTGTTTACTGCCTACTGATTACTGTTCACTGATCCGGTTGCCGGGGGGTCGTCGGGCCGGGTCCCTCGCCCTCTCTGGATGGGAGTCTCCAGCTATGCGATTGTTTTGAACCGAGGCGGAATGTAACATAGGGCGGCGTAATTGTCAAAAGGGGGGGGAGTAGAGTGTCAGGTGTCAAGTGTCAGGTGTCAAGTGTCAGGTGTGTCAAGATGCGCGAACATTGACACTCCGACACTTGGCACCTGACACTCTGCCACACGACACTTGCTTACCGCCCGCCAAAACTCGTCAGCGCCAAGCGAAGGCGTTCTTCGACATCGGTAACGTCGCGCGGCAGGGCTTGTACGGCGCGTTGGGCTTCGACAATGCTATAGCCCAGGGCTGTCAAGGCGTCGATGACCTCGCCGTCGGTCTCGCTCAAGGCGGCCAGCTCCGGCGACACGTCCGCAGTGGTCTTGATCTTGTCCTTCAACTCGAGGATGATCTTCTCGGCCGTTTTCTTGCCGACGCCGGGAACGCGCGCGAGGACGCCGGGCTGTTCCTGGCTGATCGCCAAGTGCAGTGCATCGACAGGCATGGCTGAAAGAATGGAAAGCGCTGACTTGGGTCCAATCCCTGAAACCCCGAGCAGCAAATGAAAGAGCGCCAACTCCTGTTCGCCGGCGAAGCCGTAAAGTGTAAGCTCCTGTTCGCGTACGTGCAGGTGAGTGTGTAGGAAGATCTCGTCGCCGGGCCGTACCATGGCCACCAGATCGGCAGGGACAAAAACCTTGATGCCCAGTCCGCCCAAGCCGACGACAATGGAGTCCGTTCCGCGCGCCAGGATGCGTCCTTCTAGCGTGGCGATCATGGCCGCGCCTCGTCCGGATTGCGGAACTTATAGCCCGTGCCGCGCACGGTGAGGAGGTAGGTGGGTCGCGAGGGGTCGCTCTCGATTTTCTCGCGCAGACGACGAACGGCCACCTCGACCAAGTTGGTGCCGCCGATGAAATCGTATCCCCACACAAGCTCAAACAATTCGCTCCTGGTCATTGCTTTGCCGGCGTTGGCCATCAATGTGAAAAGCAAGCGGAATTCAATGGGCGAAACATGCATCGGCGCCGCGTCGACGCGCACCTCCTGAGCGTCTGTGTCGATGCTGATCCGACCATTAGTCAGCAGAACGGGCGTTTTTTTTTCGACTGTCCACTGCATTCTCCGTAGAATGGCGTGAACCCGGGCCTGGACTTCTTTGAAAGTAAATGGCTTGGTGATGTAGTCATCCGCGCCGAGTTCGAAGCCTTTGACCAGGTCATCGGTACTGCCGAGCGCTGTCAGCATGATGATTGGGACGTCGGAGTCCTTGCGAATTTCCTCGCACACAGTGAAGCCATCGATACGGGGCATCATTACGTCCAGCACCACGAGATCGAATTGGCCGTCGCGGAATTTCCCCAGCGCTTCCTCTCCATCGCTGACTGCAGTGACCTGATGGCCGATCAACTCCAGCGACATTCGCACAAGGTTGCGCAACGGCGCTTCATCCTCCGCCAACAAAATGTGTGCCTTCGAGGGTTCCATACGATCCTTTCCTTTGCGACAGTTGCCGTCGGTTTGCGGCTAGCCGTTTTCCGCCAGATATTTCAGATGCGCCGAGTGCAGATGACACACGGCGATCGCCACCGCATCGGCTGCGTCATCTGGCGTCGGTACTTCCTCCAAATCGAGCAGCAGGCGAACCATTTCTTGCATTTGTTCTTTGCTTGCGGCCCCGTAGCCCGCCACTGCCTGTTTGACCTCGGAAGGCTTGTATTCGTGGATCGGGAGCCGGGCCTGCGCCGCTGCCAGCAAGATCACGCCGCGGGCGTGTCCGACACTCATAGCTGTGCGCACATTCTTGCTGAAAAACAACTCTTCGATTGCCACGGCCTCCGGCTGGTAGCGGCGAATCACCTCGCTAAGCTGGCGGTGGATGGTCAACAGCCGTTCCGGCAGAGGAACGCCTGCCGGGGTGGTGATAACGCCACAAGCGATCAGCTCAAGCTCGTCGCCCTCTTCGACCAGCCCATATCCGGTTATCGCAGTGCCAGGGTCGATGCCAAGAACTAGCAAGTTTCGGTCCCCGATCTAGTCCATGGGCGTGAACAGCCTAATAGCAGACAGTGAACAGTGAACAGTGAACAGTAAACAGTGCGGATTGATCGATGTCTACTATGGGTCCATTCATGCCGTGCAGTACTAAGAACCTATTCTTCCATCCGCTCCAACAAATCCTCGGAGATTTCCAGATTGGAGTAGACGCTGGTTACGTCCTCGAGCTCTTCCAGGTGCTCCATCAGGCTCATGACGCTGAACGAGGTTTTGTCATCTAGCGCCAGGAGCATCTTTGGTTTCATTGTTAACTCGGACGTTTCGATTTTGAACCCTTGTTTGCGAAACGCATCCTGCACGAGTTTGAGATCACCAGGCTCGGTGTAGATTTCGGCCAGTTCCTCACCAAACTCAACGTCCTCCGCACCCGCTTCCAGCGCCGCCTCGAAGATCTGATCCTGATCTTGGCCGTTCATGGGGATCGTGATGTAACCCCGGGGCTCAAACTGCCAGGCGACCGAACCACTTTCGCCCATGGCGCCATTGGCGCGGGTCAGTGCGTGCCGGATCTCCGATACGGTCCGTAGACGGTTGTCAGTCAGCACCTCGATATAGAGGGCCACCCCGCCGGGACCGTAGCCCTCATAGGCGATCTCGAGCAACTCATCGGCCTGCTCCGCGCCGGAGCCGCGACGGATAGCCCGCTCGATGTTCTCCTTCGGCATGCTGTTGGCTTTGGCCTTGTCCACGGCCAGGCGCAGCCTGAAGTTGTACTCTACATCGGCGCTCTCTTTCGCGGCGATTTGGATCTCTCTCGCCAGCTTCGTGAAGAGGGCGCCACGCTTGGCATCGGCTGCACCCTTCTTACGTTTAATGGTCTTCCATTTTGAATGACCTGACATAGTTTTGCTCTCCTTCGAAGTTGTCCTCAAACGACTTCGAGCATTCGTAATGATTTTCTGGGTGACAAATGCGAAGTCGCGATCGGACAAGCCCTTTGCCAAGGGCTACGCAGCTTTGTGCTGCCATTATACCATACGCTGCCAGGAAAATGGCAAGGCTGGCGTCTCAGCCTCAGTCTCTCGCCGCTACCGCCTGAAGGAAGCCCTTGAACAGCGGGTGAGGCCGGTTGGGACGGCTCTTGAACTCGGGATGGAACTGGCTGCCTAACATCCAGGGATGGTCGCGCAGCTCCGCGATCTCCACCAGGCGACCATCTGGCGAGATCCCACTGAAGAGCAACCCGGCCTCACTCAGTTGTTCGCGATAGGCGTTGTTGAACTCAAATCGATGGCGGTGGCGCTCGCCGATTTGCTCTTTGCCGTAGGCGGCGGCCGCGTTCGTGCCCGGCTGGAGTACGCAGGGATAGGAGCCTAGCCGCATGGTACCGCCCATATCTGCGACGCCGCGCTGGTCGGGCATCAAGTCGATGACCGGGTAGGGCGTGTGTGGATCGAACTCGGTGCTGTTGGGCCGGTCGGAGCCGAACGTGTGGCGGGCCAGCTCGATACACATCACCTGCATGCCCAGGCATAGGCCGAGATAGGGGATGTGATTCTCGCGCGCGTGACGCGCAGCGATGATCTTGCCCTCGATGCCGCGGTAGCCGAAGCCGCCGGGCACTACGATGCCGTTGGCGTTTGCCAGTCGGTCGAGCTCGCGGCCTTGCTCCAGGTCTTCGGAGTTGATCCATTCGATCTGCAGACCGCGGTCCAACGCTGTCGATGCGTGGATCAGCGACTCGCGCACGCTGATGTAGGCGTCCTGCAGCTCAACGTACTTGCCAACCAGGGCCACACGCAGCGGCGTCGTAGTTTGCTCCGCAGCTGGCCGGCCCAGGGCTTTTAGCTTGCCCACCATGTGGCGCCAATCGCTCAGATTGGCAACACGCCAGCCGTAGCCAAGCTTACTTGTCAGCCAGTTGCCCAGCCCAAACTCCTCCAGCATCAGCGGAACCTCGTAGAGCGACGAGACGGTCTCTAACGGCACCACGGCCTCCGACTCCACGTCGCAGAAGAGAGCAATCTTTTCGCGCAATGCGCGCTCGACCGGGTAGTCGGAGCGGCAGACGATGACGTCGGGCTGGATGCCGATGCCACGCAGCTCGGCTACGCTGTGCTGCGTAGGCTTGGTCTTCAGCTCACCGGTGGCGCCGATATGCGGCAGCAGGGTGACGTGGATGTATAGCACGTGGTCGCGGCCCACCTCCTTGCGCATTTGGCGGATGGCTTCGAGAAAGGGCAGGCTCTCGATATCGCCTGCCGTGCCGCCGACCTCGACGATCACGACCTCCGCTTCCGGCTCGCGGCCGGCCAGAAGAATGCGCCGCTTGATTTCGTTGGTGACGTGGGGAATCACCTGGATCGTCCCGCCCAGGTAATCGCCGCGGCGCTCCTTGCGCAGCACCTCGGCATAGATCTGGCCGGAGGTGACGTTGCTGGCACGGCTGAGGTTTTCGTCGGTGAAACGCTCGTAGTGACCGAGGTCCAGGTCGGTCTCTGCCCCATCCTCGGTGACGAAGACCTCACCGTGTTGGTATGGGGACATCGTGCCCGGGTCGACGTTGAGATAGGGGTCGAGTTTCTGAATGGATACCGAGATGCCGCGGCTCTTGATCAGCCGGCCGATGGCCGCTGCGGTGACGCCCTTGCCAAGCGAGCTCACCACACCGCCTGTGACGAAGATGTATTTGGTCATAAAACTCTCCAAAAACAAGAGACACGGGGATGTCTCGCCGTGTCTCTGCGATGATAACAGGCGCCCGTTGGACGAACGCTGGATGTTTTTTGATGCAGTCTAATCTGTCTTCTGAAGGACTCGGGTCCAGCAGAAGTAAAGAGGCCGTGTAACACGGGACTGCATGATAGCATAGATGTTGGTAGTGGTCAATCAGGGCTTCTCCGGTTCCGGACTCTCCTTCAGCCGCTCATACGCCGCGCGCAGCGCATCCATCTGGTCGCGGCTGGTTGGCAGCTCGCCATAGTGCACGGCCACGTACGCATCGGTGATGGCCTCGGCTTCAACTCTGGCTTCGGGGAAGGCCGCCTGCAGGTCTGGCAGATACTCGTAAGGCGTGCGTGCTTTGTGGCGTGGATACCCGCGCTTGCGGGCGAGCCGGCCCGTGTTGGCGTAGATGTTGCGTACCGAGATCGCCGCCAGGAGATCGCTCCCGATTCCGAACTGGCTGATCATCGCTCCTGCATTGCGCAGTCGAGCGCGAGCGTTGCGCAGCAAGCTCGCCAGGGCCGCGCCCAGGCTGGCATCGAGATCTTCGTGGGTCTCAGCCTGTTCATCTAGGCGTTGGCGCTCGCGATTCAGCAGCCACAGGCCAGCGCCGATCAGCGCGGCTAAGATGCCAACGCCGCACAGGAGGCGTAGGATCATGAATGCCATGGCCAGAATCTCCGTAGCGAGATCCGAGCCTTCCGGTATCACGAGTTGGCCCTGCAGATTCTGCGCCAACTGCCCAAGCGGCCCTTGCAACAATTCTTGCCATCCTTGCGCCATCAGTGCAGCGAGCCACTCGAGTAGGGGATTAAAGGGCGCCAGCAGGATCGCCAACAACCAGGTGATGACTGCGATCAGCGCGTTGCCGATCGGCGACCAGAGTCGCTGCATCAGCGCAATGCCTTCCGGACTCGCCAGCTTGATCAGCCCGACGCCGGCCAGGATCACGATGAGCAGGGCGCCGCCCAACACCGCCAGCCAGTACAGGTCGAACAACTGCCCGACGTATCCTCTGACCTGGCCCACTTCCTCGAGGCGGGTCAGCGCCACCACAGTCAGGCTGAAGCAGAAGAACGGCACGATGAAGGTCATCACCTGATGGCCGACAACCAGGGACAGCAGCAGCGTGCCGACCGTGAGCAGCAGGATATCGAGCCGAAAAGTAAAGGCAACCGATTGGAAGCCAAACTCTCGACGGCTGAGCGCCAGCGCACGCCACCACAGAAACAGGACGGTGGCCATGATCACCCAATATCCGCCCGAGCCTTGCGCCACCATGGCATAGCCGGCGGCCGGAACCCAACTCAGGTCGAAAGTCGCCAGGTCGGGGTGCAGATAAAACCGCCAGCCGAGCAGGATCAACACTGGCAGCGCCAACAGCATCACCAGGCGCTCGGTCGCCAGGCTGAATTGCAGGCGCTCCGCGCTCCGCGACCATGCGTAGAAGGCCAGCAGGATGCTGCCCAAGACGAACGCGGTGGCGAGGGGTGGATGCAGCCGGGCCGGCGCAAAGACCAATAGGAAAAAGGGCGTGAACCAGCAGATCTCCATGCCGGCGTAGGCCAGGTACAAGACCTCGCGGCGCAGCCGGGTCCCTAGGATCTGCACGGGAAGCCGGTTTCCAGTCGTCTGGCTCACGTGTTGTCCTCTTTGCTAAACTCGACGATCTGGCCCTCGGGCAAGCCTCCGGAGATGTGCCGGAGCTGGATGCCCCGCAGCAGCGGATCGGCTTCGTCCACCTTATCCAGGGTCACTAGCACCAGGCGCCGGCCTTCGGCGTGCAGTTCGGCCAGGGTGGCCTTGAGCGGATCGGTCACGACGGAGGTCACAATCACCAAGGTGCTTCCCCAAGGTAGGCGGGGGCTTTCCTGGCGGATCAAATCCTCGATTTGTTTGGTTGCGACCGACGAGACTGCGGCGAGTGCTTCCATAATTCGGGTGAGTTGTTCGGGGCCGCGGCCCGGCAGCACCTTGATGGCCTGATCGGACTTGGGCAGTGCACCGTTGGCGATCACACCGACCGGCCAGCGCGTCTCGCTGGCATGGGCGGCGATCGATGCGCTGACGCTGACGACGCGCTCCAGCCGCTCGGGGATATAGCCATGCCAATGCTTTGCCAACGTGGCTACGTTGAGCATGATGACAAGGTTGTGCGCGGTCGACGGCTCGTAGATTCGGCTTTGCAGCTCCTGACGCCGGGCCGTCGCCTTCCAATGGATGCGCCGCAGCTCGTCTTCCGGCTGATAATCCCGCACCCCCACCGTACGGATCGGGTCGTCGAACAACTGGCGGTCCGCCTTGGCCGGGCCAAACGGTTCCTTGGGCGGCAGGCCCAGGTCGGTCAGACTCTCGACCTTGGGATAGACGATGAACCACTGTGGCTGGTCGATGCGGCGTCTGCGGCTGAACAGGCCGAACACGTCGCCCGCCTCCAACTCGACAGGACCGAACTGGTAGAAGCCGCGCTGTTTGCAGTGCACGGTGTAATGTCGCGAGACCCGCTCGAACCAGCGCAGGGCGAAAACCAAGGTGACGCGTCCCACCGTTTCGACGTCGGTCGCCGTCACTTCGATGCCCTCGATTGGCAGCGTCATTGGCACCCGATCGACTACCCGCACCCACCCCACGGGCAATATCTTGCGGTTGACCAGCGACAGATCCAGGGCGATGGTCTCACCGACAAACGCCCGGCGCTCGGCAAAGCGACGGGTATACTCCACACCACCCAGGGCCAGCCGGTCCCAGAGCCAGCCGATCAGCGATACCAGCACCAGCATGCCGGCGATGACGATCAACGCGCCCTGGCGCAAGACGAGGCCGAAGAAAAAAAGCAGCGCAGCCAGCGCCATCCACGCGTCGCTGAACTGGGTCTCTTTGGCCGCGTCGACCAGCAGGCGTCCTCGCAGCCCGCCTTTGGTTGGATAGGCTTTGGCTGTGGTGGCCGCTCCGCCCAGGAAGGGACTGGACGTGAGGGTATCTGGCAGCGAGTCAGGCTGGTTCTTTTTGTCGGCCATGGCTCATGACTTAAGATACGACAGGCACCGGCACTTCTGAAACGATCTGTGCGACGATTTCCTGCGGCAGCCGGCCGCGCAATCGGGTCTGCGGGCTGATGTGGATGCGATGGGTCAGCACGTGCGGCGCCATCTCCTTAACGTCATCAGGAACGACGTAACTTCGTCCGCGCATTGCGGCCAGGGCCTGGCAGGTACGATATAGCGCCATCGTGCCGCGCGGGCTGACACCCAGTTCCACGGAAGGGTGCTCGCGGGTGGCGCGTGTCACCTTGACCAGGTACTCGCGCACCAACTCTTCGACGTGGACGGTGCGTACCTGCGCCTGAAGCGCGAGCAACTGCTCGCTGGACATCACCGGCAACAGCTCGTCAAGTGGATCCTCGCGCTCGTATCGGAGCAAGATATCGTTTTCTTCCTGTTCGTTGGGATACCCCAGGCGAATCTGCATCAGGAAACGGTCCACCTGCGCCTCTGGCAGTGGGAAGGTGCCTTCCAGCTCGATGGGGTTCTGGGTTGCCAGCACCAGGAAAGGCCTGGCGAGACGGTGCGTCTCGCGATCTACCGTCACCTGGCGCTCCTGCATCGCCTCCAGCAAAGCCGATTGTGTGCGCGGGGTGGCGCGGTTGATCTCGTCGGCCAGCACCAGGTGGCTGAGTAAAGGGCCGGGGCGGAACTCGAATTCCTGCGCCTTCTGATTGTAGAAGCTGATGCCGGTCACATCCGAAGGCAGCAGGTCGGGGGTGAACTGGATGCGGGCGAAGGAGAGGTCGAGGGAGCGGGCCAGGGCCTTGGCCAGGGTGGTCTTGCCGGTGCCGGGCACATCCTCGATCAGGGCGTGCCCATCGCTGAGCAGCGCCACCAGCAGCAGCTCGACCATGGCGTCCTTCCCGACGATGACCTTGCCCACGTTGGCTCGCAGGGCTTGCGCGGTATCTCGAATCACGGGAGGTCCTTTCGAAAAAGATGCGGATGCTGTCAGTGTCCACACCTTGAGGCAGGCGAAATGGTTCAACGGAGGTGGTGTAATGAGATTGTACCATTCCAGGGCGTTCCTAACAAGCAGGGCGATGGCGAAGGGTCTTAAACCCTTCGGGTGTATACACCCGAAGGGTTTAAGACAGTCGGCACGTTTGCCCGCAACATGCTCATGGATATAATGGACGTATCCAAGCTTTGTCCCTGTGACCGACCGAAATCCGCAGGCTCTATCCTGCGCACCTGTGTAGAACCGCCAGGAAATCGGATGATCTTACCCTCCTCGGGGAGAGCACACTCTTGAATCAAACTTTCATCGCATTGGATTTGGAAACGACCGGCCTGGATCCCAAACGCGACACGATTATCGAGATCGGCTGCGTGAAATTCCGCGGGAACGAGATCCTCGACGAGTGGTCGAGCCTGGTCAACCCTGGCCGTAAGCTGCCGTTTGTCATCACCCAACTCACCGGCATCACCGACCGGGAACTGATCGGCAAGCCGCGCTTGGCCGATCTGCTCGGTCCGCTGTCGCGCTTTATCGGGACATCACCCATCGTCGCGCACAGTGTTAGCTTTGACTTGGGCTTCTTGCGCGAGGCCGGCTTGACCTTTTCCGGCCCGGCCCTGGATACCTTTGAGATCGCTAGCATCGTCCTGCCAGGTCGCTCCAGCCTGAGCCTGGGAAATCTGGCGGCCGAGTTCGGCATCGATCTCCCCAATGCGCACCGCGCTCTGGACGATGCCCGCGCCACGGGCATGCTTTTGACCGGCCTGTCGCAGGTTGCGACGGCTCTCCCTCTGGTCACCCTGATCGAGATCAACCGTCTGGCGGCGGGAAGCAACTGGAGCCTGCGTACTTTCTTTGCCGAGGCCGAAAAAGAGGCCTCTCGCACAGTCTTCCTCAAGAAGTACGAGCGGGCTGCGCTGGAATCTGGCTCGTTGGGGCCGCTGCTCAACCCGGAGATCGATCGCCGGTCGCGTTTCGAGGAGGAACTGACGCCGGCGCAGGAGACTCAGCCTCTGGACGTGGACTTGCTGGCCGCATTCCTGGAGCCGGACGGCCCGCTGGCCAAGGTCTTTCCAGGCTACGAGCACCGTGCGCCGCAGGTCGAGATGCTGCGCGCCGTGGCCGATGCCTTCAACAACGGCGATCATCTGTTGATCGAGGCCGGCACCGGCACCGGCAAAGGCCTGGCCTATCTGCTGCCGGCTATCGCCTGGGCCGTGCAGAACCGGCGCCGTGTGGTGGTCAGCACGAATACCATCAACTTGCAGGATCAGCTCTGCACCAAGGACATCCCGGACTTGCAACAGGTCTTCGCGGCTGTTCTTGAGTCGGAAGCGGGTGGCCCGGCGGTGGGCGATGGCCGCTTCGAACAGCTTGCAGAGCAGGCAAAGGGCCTGCGGATCGCTCTGATGAAGGGCCGCACCAACTACCTTTGCCCGCGACGACTCGACGCTATGCGCACCCGGCAGGATCTGAGCGAGGACGAACTGCGGGTGCTTGCACGCGTGATGGTCTGGCTCACCCAGACGACCACCGGCGACCGGGCCGAGCTGTTTCTGGCCGGCGGCCGCGATCAGGCCGTGTGGAGCCGGCTAGCCACCGAAAGCGGCACCTGCACCGCCGAGCGCTGCGAGACCAGCCAGGGCGGCCGCTGCTTCTTCTACCGCAACCGGCGTCAAGGCGACGCCGCGCACCTCATCATCGTCAACCATGCGCTGCTGTTCTCGGACGTAGCCGTAGGCAACCGGGCGTTGCCGGAGTACCACCATCTGATCGTCGACGAGGCCCATCACCTGGAGGATGCCACCACCCAACAGCTCAGCTTCGAAGGCTCACAGTTTGGGCTGACGCGGATGCTCAACGATGTTTATCCCGAGGGCGGCGAGGGGCACAGCGGCTTGCTCTACGACCTGCGGCGGCGCACCGAAAAGGTTGGCCTCTCGCCGACCGTGAAACAGGCGCTGGATCGACAGGTGCTGCGATCCCAACAGAAAGTGGAACAGGTGCGCGACCTGTTGAGCGAGTTCTTCACTGTGTTGGGCGAGTTTATGAGCCAGGATCGCTCCACGGCTGGCCCTTACGGCCAACGCCTGCGCATCGAGCGCAAGGTGCGCAGCCAGCCCGGCTGGACAAACGTCGAGATCGCCTGGGATACGGCCGGGCTGCCGCTCTTTGAGTTGGCCGAGGCCTTGGAACTGCTGCGAACGGGCCTGGCCGAGCTGGACCAGACGGGGGTGCCCGGGTTGGACGATCTGACGTCAGACTTCTCCAGCCTGGCCGAACAACTGTCGGAGGCGTACCTGAAGATCCACGCGGCCATCGCCGATCCGCAGGCGAACGACATCTACTGGGCGGAGGCTGATGCCAGCGACCGCCGGCTGTCGATCCACGTCGCGCCGCTGCACGTTGGTCCGCTGGTCGAGCAGCATCTGTTCATGGAAAAGGACAACGTCATTCTGACCTCGGCCACGCTGCGCACGGCCGGCAGCTACAGCTACATCCAGGAGCGGCTGCACGCGCGCGAGGCTCGCACGGCCACCGTGGGATCGCCCTTCGATTACAAGAACTCGACCCTGATCTTTATTCCCACCGACATGGCCCTGCCGGACGCGCCGGGTTTCCAGGCGCAGGTCGAGGCGGCGATCCGGGGGTTGAGCAAGGCGTTGGGCGGCCGCACGTTGGCTCTCTTTACCTCGTACAATCATCTGCGACAGACGGCCGAGGCCATCGGACCGGAGCTGGCCGCGGCGGGTATTACGATTTTCCAGCAGGGAAGCGGCGGCAGCCGGCGCCAGCTCCTGGAGAATTTCCGCGCCAATCCGAGCTCGGTGTTACTGGGCACCCGCAGCTTCTGGGAGGGCGTCGACGTCGTCGGCCCCGCGCTGAGTGGTCTGGTGCTCACTCGTCTGCCATTTGCCGTGCCCAACGACCCCGTCGTCGCCGCCCGCTCCGAGACTTTCGACGATCCCTTCTATCAATACTCGGTGCCTGACGCCATCTTGCGTTTTCGCCAAGGCTTCGGCCGGCTGATCCGCAGCCAACAGGACCGCGGCATTTGCGTCATTCTGGATAGCCGGGTGCTGACTAAGCGCTACGGGCAGCTTTTCCTGCAATCGTTGCCGGACGGGACGGTCAGAAAGGCGCCGTTGTCGCTGCTGCCTCAGGCGGCGACGGAGTGGCTAGATGACTAAGGCGCAAATGAATCTGGGTACGGGTAGGCCTTGCACCTGCCCACCCAATGTGGACGTGGTCGAAGATTTCTCTTCTTGCTAACGCTCTCGTAGCCGTATATGTGCGTTCCTCCCTGGCTGATGTATAATGATGGTTGTCAAGGAGAATGATCATGCTAGCTACTGCTCAGGATGTTTTTGCGGAAACTGTACGCATGTTGCCACCCGTTGAGCGCTTGCGTCTGGCAGCTTTGATTCTCGATAACCTAACCCAAACGCCGACCTCGATCGTGGACGCCAGCAGCATGTGGAATGAACAAGACGAAATCGACGTAATCACGTACTCACTTCAGAACGCTGCTATTGCCTATCCGGAGGAAGAGGATCTTGTTTAGTCCCGGCGATATCGTCACGATTGACTTTCCAGTAAAATTGCCGCGACCCTGGGACCAACGGATTGCTTGCTGAAAGACTGGTCAGAAGCGGGACTTCGGGTGGCCTCCGCTTTTCGCAGCTTCCTGGTCACGCTACCTCCTGCCGCGAATCCTGTTTTCGTAGGACGTTTGTCGCAGCGAGATTGGAAAGCGGTTCGTGCTTGCGTGAAGATAGCACTTGTCACGTTGGATGATGCAACTCCTAGCTGATATCATCCCGTTTTCCGCACGAACTTGACTAGGCCACATCCATCACGTATAATGCAGCCCTTGGTGCGGCGCATAGATTATGCGTCGCATTTTTGCCGCTAAAAACCATAAAGAGGAGATAGAGACACTTATGATCGGTGTACAAGACTTACGCAAGGGCGTTACCTTCGAATTGGATGGATCTCTTTATCGCGTGCTGCTTTATGAGCACAACAAGACCGGTCGCGGCGGCGCGACCATTCGTGTCAAGGCCCGTGACCTGCGCACCGGCTCGACCATTGACCGCACCTTCCCCTCGGGCAACCGGGTGCAGGACGTGCGCCTGGATCACGCCTCAGTGCAGTACCTCTACCGCGAGGGCGACCTGTACACGTTCATGGATGTGGAGACCTATGAGCAGACCGTGCTCTCAGCCGTTACGCTGGGCGAGGCGGTCCACTATCTCAAGGACGGTATGACCCTTGAGGTTGTCAGCTACCAGGGTGAGCCGATCGACATCGAGTTGCCGACCACGGTTGACCTGGAAGTGACCTACACCGAGCCTGGCTACGCCGGCGATACCGCCACCGGCGCGACGAAGTCGGCCACGCTTGAAACCGGCCTGAAGGTGCAAGTGCCGCTTTTTGTCGAGGTCGGCAACGCAATTCGCGTCGATACCCGTACCAGCTCGTATCTCACCCGGGTGTAGCGCCAGCATTACCCTTTGGGGTTTCTGGCATTTGGCGATTGAGCCAACCCTGGCTATAATGCCTTTGTCGGGCGCACACCGAGCATCCTGCCACCCTAGCTCAGACGGTAGAGCAGCGCATTCGTAATGCGCCGGTCGTCGGTTCAATTCCGACGGGTGGCTCCTCAGATCTCGTCTGGAGCCACGCCAGTGAGAGATAACGCTCGATCGTGGAGCCCCAACCGACAGCAGGTTGGGGCTTTTGTTTGCCTGCTCAGTACTGGTTACCGTACTTGTCATGCTGAGACCCCGCATCCCGCGGGGCGGTATTCGCAAACGAATGACATGGTATGTCATGAGTAGACCCCGCATCCCGCGGGCGGTATTCGCAAACGAATGACATGGTATGTCATGAGTAGGTCCGCCGAAGCACACTTGCGCCGCACGCACGTGCAGGTGTCCCCGGGCACATCCAAGCCGGGATTCTTCGGCGCAGACGCCTCAGAATGACACTCGGTAGTATTAGTGCAGATCGTCGGAGGCCACGTGACCGCTCAAACATCGCCGCTCGTGCCATCGCCGAACCCCATCGACCGGCTCTACCGGTTGGTGGCAAGCGATCGCGTGCTAGGGGTGCTGTTCGTGTTGCTTGCCCTGAGCGTGCTGGCAGGAATGCTGCTGCCGCAAGCGCCGTCTAACCTCGCGCAGTCTGATACCACGGCACGCTGGCTAGCGGAGACCAGCAGTCGCTATGGCAGCATGGGCGGCGTTCTGCAAAGTGCCGGTCTGTTTGACCTTTGGCACAGCGCCTGGTTTCGCGGGCTCGTCGCCGTGGTAGCCTTCATACTGCTGCTGCGGCTCGGGTTGGCAATCGGCGATGCTGTGAAACGCCTGCGGAATCCCGATGCCGCAGCTGCCGTTGAGGAGGCCTGGCGCTGGCCCTTGCACGTAACGATCGAGTTGGACCGCGATAGCGCGTCGGCGGTCGCCGAACTGAGCGAGGATTTGCTCAGCGAAGGGTGGCGGATTGTCTCTGCCGAGACTGTCTCGGGGGCGGTGATCGTGGCCGAGCGCAGTCCATGGGGGCTTGTGGCGATCCCCCTGGTCTACGCGGGGGTGCTTCTGGCCCTGGCGGGCCTCTGGCTTGGACAGCTCACAGGCTGGCGCGAGGGCGACGTGGCGTTGCTGCCGGGTCAGCCTGTGTCTCTGCGCCACGATAGCCGGCTGTCGATCGGCCTGGCCGGCG
Organism: uncultured Chloroflexia bacterium; assembly: GCA_963709505.1. Taxonomy (GTDB): domain Bacteria; phylum Chloroflexota; class Anaerolineae; order JAAEKA01; family JAAEKA01; genus CAVPXC01. The sequence continues at coordinate 95,125 of CAVPXC010000019.1, forward strand.
AGGACGCCTCGTCCGGCACGTTAATCGTTCAATCAAATGGGGCCACCCCGGTGAGTGGGGTGTTCTCGCCCGCCGGCCGGGCTCGCCTGGCCGGCCTCACGATCCGCCGTACCGGCCAAGGCCAGGCGTTGGCCGTAAGCATGCGCGATGAGCTCGGCCAGGCGCTGCAGCTTCAGTCATCCGACCAGCCAAGCCCGACTCAGCCCTCTATCGACCTGATTTTTGACCAGCCGCGCGCCGAGCAGGTGTTTTTTGTGCCAGCGCGCCAGTTAGTCGTCAGTGTCGTTGCCTTTCCGGCGCTGCCCGAGCGTGGCTTTGCCGGCCCTACGTTTCTCGTGCAGGCCTTTCAAACCGGCCAGCGTGAGCCGGTTTTCAACCAGTTTGTCGAAGGCGACACCGACCTCACCATCGCGGGCGATGCGCTTCAGCTGCGCAGCGGCCCGTTGGTGATCGTGGAGATCAGTCGCAACCCGGCCGCGCCCGCTTATGGCGGTTGGATTGACACTCGCGGTGGCCGGGCTGCTATTGACGCTTTGGCGGCCGGCCGGTCGTTTAGCCCTGTCGCTACGAGTCGCGGCGGACGGAGTAGCCCAAAGCGAGCCGAAAAACTCCAACCGCCGTGTGGGCGTCGACGTTAGCTTGCAGCCGTCGCCGGCCTGGCGCCAGGCCGGCCGGTGGTTGTTGGCCTGGACGAGCACTTATGGCCCACATAATTCGTGATCCCTGGATTGGTCCGGTCTTCGGAGACCGGACCAATCTCTCTTGATCCGCAGACCGGATGCGTGCACGCAGATCGAGAACTCGGCGAAAGGAGCGTGACCACTATGACTGGACAGCCCAGACCCATCATCATCGGCGTGGCAGGTGGCACGGGATCGGGCAAGACGACTGTGGCTCACTCGATTCTGGAAAAGGTGGGCTGGAATCGGATTGCCCTGATCCAGCACGACTCGTACTATTTCGACGCGTCGAACCTGCCTTTGGCAGAGCGCGGCCGGCTCAATTTCGACCACCCTGATGCGCTCGAGACCTCGCTATTTGTCGAGCACCTGAAGCGCCTGCGGAGCGGCAAGGCGGTGGAGATCCCGGTCTATGACTTTTTCATCCACACTCGCACCTCCGAAACGCGGCGGGTGGAGCCGGAGCCCGTGATCTTGGTCGAGGGCATTCTGATTTTCGCGGAACGCGAGCTGCGCGAGCTGTTCGACGTCAAGATCTTTGTTGACGCCGACTCGGACATCCGTTTCATCCGCCGGCTGATGCGAGACATGAAAGATCGCGGCCGCTCGCTCGACTCGGTGGTCGAGCAATACATGACCACCGTGCGTCCTATGCACATGGAATTTGTCGAACCAAGCAAGCGCTATGCCGACGTGATCATCCCTGAAGGTGGCCACAACCAGGTAGCGCTGGACATGGTGGTATCTCGCGTGCAGGTTCTGTTGAGAGGCGCCCCGGAGACCGCTGAGGCCCGCAACGGCCTGCGAACTTTAGCATAGCAAGGAATAGACATGGTCACCTTAGGACAAGTCGGATTGGGCTACTGGGGCCCCAACGTGTTGCGCAACTTCGCCGGGCTGCAACAGGTGCGCATGAAGGCCTGTTGTGACTTGGATGAGGCTGCGCTCAGGCGCATAGCGTCGCAGAACCCCGGCATCGTGACGACCACCGATTATAGCGCGCTGCTTGGCGACCCCGAAATCGAGGCGATGGTCGTTACTGCGCCGACTCCGTCGCACTATGAGCTGGCCAAGGCCGCCTTGCTCACCGGAAAACACCTCTTCGTCGAAAAACCCATCGCACTGACGGTGGCCCAGGCGGAGGAGTTGGTAGCGCTGGCGGCCGAGCACCGGCGGGTCTTGATGGTCGGCCACCTGTTGATGTATCATCCGGCCGTCACCCGGCTCAAGCAGATGGTGACCGGCGGAGAGCTGGGCGATATCTATTACCTCTACAGCAGCCGGCTTAACCTCGGCCAGGTGCGGCGCAACGAAAACGCGATGTGGAGCCTGGCGCCGCACGACGTGTCGGTGGCGCTGTACCTGTTGGAGGAACAGCCGGTTGCGGTGGCCGCGCAGGGACTCACTTACTTGCAGCCGGGCATCCCGGACACGGTCTTCGTGACCCTGCGCTTCGCCAGCGGCCGGGCCGCGCATATCCACGTCAGCTGGCTCGACCCGCATAAGGTCCGTCGCATTACGGTGGTGGGCAGTCAAAAAATGGCCGTCTTCGACGATGTCGACAGCACCGAGAAGCTGCGCATCTACGACCGGGGCGTGCAACGACCGGCCTACGACAGCTATGGTGACTCCCTGAGCCTGCGCTTTGGGGATATCTCCATCCCGCGCGTCGACATGCGCGAGCCGCTGCGTCTCGAGTGCCAACACTTCATTGACTGCATCCAGAACGGGCTGACGCCGCTCAGCGATGGCATCAACGGGCTGCAGGTGCTTCGGGTGCTCGAGGCCGGACAACGGTCGCTGGAGCGCGGCGGGGAACCGGTTGCGCTGTGATGAACGAACGGACTATGAACGAACACTTTATCGACCCTTCGGCTGAGATTGGCGAGGGCTGTACCCTTGGGTATGGCGTGGTGATCGAGGAATCTGTGCGGCTGGGGCCGGGATGCAGCGTGGGACACCACGCAGTGATCCATGCCGGCACGCAGGTGGGCGCGACTTGTCACATTGAGGACCATGCTGTGCTCGGCCGGCGGCCGCGGCCGGCTCCAACGAGCACTGTCAAGGTGCCTCAAGCCCTGCCGCCGTTGCTTGTAGGCGACGGCACCAGCATTGGCACCGGCGCCGTAGTCTACACCGGCAGCACCATCGGTAAACAGTGTCTCATCGGCGACCTTGCGTTCGTGCGCGAGCAGGTGCACATCGGCGATCGGGTGATCGTCGGCACGCACGTGACCGTCGAGAACGAGGTTAGCATCGGCAGCGGCGTCAAGATCCAGACCGGCGCATACATCACGGCTTGGACGACTATCGAAGAGAATTGCTTCATCGCCCCCTGTGTCGTCACCACCAACGACAACTACATGGGCCGCACGGACAGGCGCTTCAAGGAGCGCGGCGGCGCAGCGATCCGACGCGGTGCCCGCGTTGGCGCGAACGTGACCCTGTTGCCCAACGTCGAAGTTGGCGCCGAGGCATTCGTCGCCGCCGGCTCCTTAGTAACTCGCTCGATCCCGCCCGCCACCCTGGTCTTGGGCAGTCCCGCACGCGTGGTACGAGAGGTGCCGGAGGAAGAGTTTGTAGAAAACCAGAGCTAATTGTCAATTGTGAATTGTCGATTGTCAATTACTAATTCCGGACGTTCGACATTGACAATTGACAATTGACAATTGACAATTCCCCAAGGAGTACCCCAATCATGATCCCTATCCTAGACTTGAAAGTTCAATACGATGCCCTGCGCGATGAGATCGTCGAGGCGCTCTTGCAGGTCATGCAGAGCGGCAATTTCGTCCTAGGCCCCGACGTGAAGGCGTTGGAGCGCGAGGTGGCCGAGTATTGCGGCACTCGATATGCGGTAGGCGTGGCTTCGGGGACGGATGCCCTACGCTTGTCGTTCGCTGCTTTGGATATCGGTGCGGGCGACGAGGTGATCACCACCCCGTTTACCTTTATCGCGACCGCCAACACGATCAGCCATAGCGGCGCCCGGCCAGTGTTTGTGGACATCGACCCGGCCACCTATAACCTCGATCCGGACGCAGTCGCGGCGGCGGTCACCCCGCGCACCAAGGCCATCGTGCCGGTGCATCTCTACGGCCAGCCTGCGGCCATGGATGAGATCCTCGCCATCGCGCAACGCTACGGCCTCCACGTGATCGAGGACGCAGCTCAGGCGATTGGCGCTGAGGATAAGGGACGCCGCGCCGGCAGCATGGGCGCCTGTGGCTGTCTGAGCTTTTACCCCACCAAGAACCTGGGCGCGTACGGCGATGCCGGCATGGTGGTCACCAACGACGCGGACCTGGCCGAAAAGCTCGACATCCTGCGCCGGCAGGGCGGCAAGACCAAATACTATCATTCCGTGCTGGGCTTCAACAGCCGGTTGGACACCATGCAGGCGGCGATCCTGCGCGTAAAATTGCGCTATCTGGACGAGTGGCAGGAGCGGCGGCGCGAGGCGGCCTGTCGTTACGATGGGCTGCTGGCCGGCTCGTCGACGAGCCAAGGGCAACGGCCCCCGGTGGTGACGCCCTATGTACGACCGGATGTGCGCCACGTCTACCATCAATATACCCTGCGTGCACCTCGCCGCGATGCTCTCGCCGACTTCCTCAAGCAACGCGGTATCGGCACGATGATCTATTACCCCCTGCCGCTGCACCTACAATCTCTCTACGCCGGCCTGGGTATGAGCGAAGGCTCCTTGCCAAACACCGAAGCCGCCGCCCGAGAGGTGCTCTCCTTGCCCATGTACCCAGAGCTTGCCGAAGCGCAGCAGCAGGAAATCGTCGACGCTATCGCCGAATTCTACAATGTATAAGCAGTGGAGGGTGGAGAGTGGAGGGTGGAGAGAGCAGGAAACAGCGAATTGATCAATCTGTTCTCTCCACCCTCCACCCTCCACTCTCCACTCTCCACTCTCCACCCTCATGAAAGTGCTCTCCATTGTAGGCGCCCGGCCACAATTCATCAAGGCAGCCCCTGTGAGTCTGGTGCTGCGAAGGCGACACCGCGAGGTGCTGGTGCATACCGGCCAGCACTACGACGCGGGCATGTCCGCTGTCTTTTTCGAGGAGCTGGCGATCCCCGAGCCTGACGTGAATCTCAACATCGGCTCGGGTAGCCATGGCCAGCAAACCGGCCGTATGCTCATAGCTATCGAAGAAGTCCTACTGGCCGAGAAGCCGGACTGGGTGCTGGTCTATGGCGACACCAACTCGACCTTGGCGGGCGCGCTGGCGGCGGTCAAGCTGTGCCTGCCCGTGGCTCACGTGGAGGCCGGCCTGCGCAGCTTCAACCGTGCCATGCCCGAAGAACACAACCGGGTGCTCACCGACCACTGCGCCGACCTGCTGCTCTGCCCGACGCAGACAGCGGTGGACCTACTGGCGCGTGAGGGCGTCACCCGCGGAGTGCATCGAGTCGGCGATGTGATGGTCGATGCGCTGCGGAATCACTCGGCCCTGGCCCAAGAACGCTCGACAATCCTAGACGCCATGGGTCTGGCGCCCAAAGGGTATTTGCTGGCGACTGTTCATCGACCGTATAATACCGATGTGCCGGAGAACCTGCGAGCTATCTTCGCCGCTTTCGCCGACATCAGTCGCATTGGCGGCCAGCCGCTGGTTCTGCCGCTTCATCCCAGGACGCGCAAGGTGCTGGATGATCTCGATCTGCAACCACCCGCCGGCGTGCAGGTGATCGATCCCGTGGGCTATCTGGACATGCTGGCGCTCGAGCAATCGGCCCGGCTGATCCTGACCGATTCCGGCGGCATCCAGAAGGAAGCGTACTGCTTCGCCGTGCCGTGTATCACCCTGCGGCCTGAGACCGAATGGGTCGAGACCGTGGAGGCCGGGTGGAACGTAGTGGTTCACGCCGACCGGGCGGCCATCGTGCGTGCTGCCTTGGAACAATCGTGGCCGGCTTGTGAGCCACCGCCCGTATTCGGCGACGGGCACGCGGCCGAGCGCATCGTCGCGCTGCTCGAAGATGCCCACGACCATTCTTAGGTAATACATGGCAAATGGCAAGTGGTTGGTCACAGGCATTGCGGGTTTTTGTGGCGGCTTCCTGGCAGAGCTGCTGGTGACGCAGGGTTGCCGGGTCTTCGGCGTCGACGTGGCTGTGGCGGACGCGGCGCGGCGGTTGGGCGTAGCCTGTGAGCTGATCCAGGCCGATCTGGCCGATGCCGACGCGGTGCGTCGCGTGGTGGCCGAGGTTGAGCCGGACTACATTGCCCACCTGGCAGCGTTGACCAACCCGGCGGCGCCGCTTGCTACCTTGTATGCGGCCAACGTCTATGGCACGGTTCATTTATTGGACGCGGTGAAGGCGACTGCGCCGGCCTGTACGATTTTGATCGCCGGCTCCAGCGCGCAGTATGGGCTGACTCTGCCGGACGAGAACCCGATCACGGAGGCGCAGAGCTTCCGGCCGATCACCCATTACGCCGTGACCAAGGCGACTCAAGACCTTCTGGGCGCGATGTACAGTGCGGCAGGAGTGCGGGTCATTCGCACCCGCACCTTTAACATCTTCGGCCCACGGCAAAGGGAGAATTTCGTTAGCGCGGCCTTTGCCAAACAGATCGTCGAGATCGAACGCGGCCAGCATGCGCCTGTCATCGAGGTCGGTAATCTGGACGCTCAGCGCGATTTCGTGGACGTGCGCGATGTGGTGCGGGCCTACTGGCTGGCCTTAGCGCATGGCCAGCCAGGTGCGGTGTACAACGTCTGTTCGGGCAAAGGACGTAGCGTGCGCGAGCTGTTGGATGGACTGTTGGCGCTAAGCCGGGTTGCTGACATTGAGGTGCGCCAGGTTGCACACCGCATGCAGCCTGCCGACGTGCCGGCGCAGATGGGCAGCTACCAGCGGCTAGCCGCCGACACCGGCTGGCGCCCGGAGGTCACCTGGGAAGAGACGCTGCGGGATCTGCTGGATTATTGGCGTGAGGTCGTGGCCGGAGGGGGATAGCAGGATTGGCGGAATGATAGGATCGGAGCGAGCTGCGAGAATCGAGGCGCGAGTGAGTCAATGGCTTGCTCCCGCCCTACGGGTGCTGTATTGATGAAGAATGGTAACTGCTCACCCGTCGATTACTGCGTTCGCAGGAATGACGGGTGAGCAGTTACGAAGAATGAGGAAAATGACATGATGGATTGGACAGGACGTTCCGTTCTGGTCACAGGCGCCGGTGGATTTATTGGCAGCCATTTGACAGAGCGATTGGTTGGCGAGGGCGCGGAGGTGCGGGCCTTTGTGCGCTACAACTCGCGCGGAGATCTGGGTTTGTTGGGATTGTTGCCGCGTGAGACGTTTCGGCAGATCGAGATCGTGGCCGGCGATCTGCGCGATGTGGAGGCGGTGCGCGTGGCCGTGAAAGGTGTCGATACGGTGTTCCACCTCGGCGCGCTGATTGCGATTCCGTATTCCTACCGCCATCCGAGTGAAGTGATCGAGACCAACGTGATGGGCACGCTCAATGTGCTGATGGCCGGCCGTGACCACAACGTGCGCCGGATCGTGCATACCTCTACCAGCGAGGTCTACGGCACCGGGCAGTACTTGCCTATCGACGAGAAGCATCCGCTGCAGGGCCAATCGCCCTACTCAGCCAGCAAGATCGGCGCGGACAAGATCGTGGAAAGCTTCGCGCGCTCTTTCGGCCTGCCGGTGGCGACGTTGCGCCCATTCAACACCTATGGTCCGCGCCAGTCGGCCCGCGCCGTGATCCCGACCATTATCACCCAGGCCTTGACCTGCGACGAAATCCACCTGGGCTCGTTGGAGCCGAAGCGCGACTTTACCTTTGTCACCGACACGGCCGATGGTTTTGTGCGCATGGCTACGGTCGACGCTGCCATCGGCCAGGAGGTCAACATCGGCGCGGATTCCACGATCTCGATCGGCGAGCTGGTGGAGAAGGTTCTTGCGCTCGTGGGGCGTGAGCTGCCGATCGTCACCGAGGATGTTCGCAAGCGACCTGAGCGCAGCGAGGTGATGCGCCTCTGGGCCAGCAACCGCAAAGCCCGCGAGCTGATCGGCTGGGAGCCGCGCGTCTCATTGGACGAAGGCCTGGCTCGCACCGTCGAATGGATCCGGCATCACTTGGATCGCTACCGGCCGGGTGTATACGAAGTCTAAGAACTCAAAGGATCGGTCCGGTCTTGCGGAGACCGGACCGATCTAGAACTTTGTGACGAGAAGATCGGTCGCGGTCGCCGAGACCGGACCGAGTCTATAGGATGCAATCATGAAAGCTGTCATCCTCGCCGGCGGCAAAGGCCGCCGGTTGCGTCCCTACACGACCGTGTTGCCCAAGCCGCTGATGCCCTTGGGCGACATGCCGATCATCGAAGTGGTGTTGCGCCAATTGGCCGCGTTCGGATTCGACGAGGTCATCATCGCCGTTGGCTATCTGGCCGAGTTGATGATGGCCTACTGCGGCGATGGCAGTAAGTTTGGCTTGCGCGTGCGCTACTCCAAGGAAGAGGAGCCGCTGGGCACCGCCGGCCCGCTCGCCCTGGTCGACGGTCTCGACGAGACGTTCCTGGTAATGAACGGCGACGTGCTGACCAGCCTCGATCTGGTTGCCATGGTTAGGCAGCACCGGGCCAGCGGTGCCGTAGCCACGATTGCTACCCATAGACGCCAGCACCAGATCAACTATGGCATCATCGAGAGCGATGCGGCTAACCGCGTCGTGGATTATATTGAGAAGCCGGTCCATCACTACCAGGTCAGCATGGGCATCTACGTCTTAGAACCAGCCGTGCTGCAGCGCATCACTCCTGGAGCGTATCTGGACTTGCCCGATCTCGTGCGCCAGTTAATGAGCGAGCTTCTGCCGGTCAATGCCTATCCGTTCGACGGCTACTGGCTCGACATTGGCCGGCACGACGATTACGAACAGGCCGTCGAGGAGTTTGAGGCGATGCGGCCACAGTTGTTGGGTTTGCGAGTTATCGATTCGGCATGACCAAGTCACCGACGGGGCGCGCATCGATGGGATATGTTTAACTGGGTAGCGGCCACGTTTCATCGCGGAAGGGTGCTGCTGTTGCGCAGCAAGTTCGCGCGCAACGTAACGTCAACTTTCACGGTCCAAATTCTTTCGCTGTTGCTTGCCACCGTGAACGCAGCGGTGATCGCGCGGCTGCTTGGGCCATCGGGCAAGGGCATCCTAGCGTTGACCGTGCTGGTGCCTAACGTCTTGGCGCTTTTCCTGAGCGGCGGCATTAGCGTCGCCAACGTCTACTACGTGGGCCAGCGACGTTTCGACGTAGCCACGCTGAGCTCTAATGCAATGGCCTTCACATTGATGGCCACCGCGCTGGGCATCGTCGTGTCTGCTGGCCTATACAGTAGCGGGTTCATTAGCAAGGCGTTGCCGGGCATTCCGCTGGGACTGCTGGCCCTGTCGATGCTTGGGTTGCCCTTCAGCCTGCTCAACAACTACTTTACCAGCATTCTGCAGGGTATGCAGCTGATCGGCCAGGTCAATCTGGTGAGCTTGACGCAACGGGCCAGCACCGTAGCACTCAGCCTGTTGTTGGTGGCGGTCCTTCAGCTGGGGACTGATCGGCGCGGTGTTGGCGGTGCTGATCTCCAGTGCAACCGCTGTGGTGATCTTGGGCGCCATGTTGAGACGGCGCGGTGCCAGCTTCAGACCGCGTTGGAACCGTCTGGTAATCAAGACGACGCTCAAGTTTGGCCTACGCGGCTATGTGGCCAATGTCCTGCAGTTCTTCAACTACCGCCTCGACCTTTTCCTGGTGAACTACTTCTTGGGGACCAGCGGCGCGGGTATCTACACAGTCTCCGTGGCCATGGCCGAGATGTTGTGGTACCTGCCCAACGCTGTCGGTTTTGTCATCTTCCCCAAAGCGGCCAACACGTCGGCCGCGGTCATGAACCGCTTCACACCGCGGGTCTTTCGCATCACGTTGGGGTTGACGGCGGCCGGCGCAGTTGTGTTGGCCCTAATCGGCAAACCCTTCATCAACATCGTTTACTCCCCCGCCTTCGCCAGCGCCTACCTGCCCATGCTGGCGCTGCTGCCGGGGGTTGTCCTGCTGGGTGGCGGCAAAGTGCTGACCAACGAAGTAGCCGGCCGCGGCTATCCCCAGTACAACTCAATTGCCTCGGGTGTGTCGTTGCTGTTAACTATTGGCTTTGACCTGCTGCTCATTCCACGTTTGGGCGTTCTGGGCGCATCGATCGCATCGAGCATCGCCTACACGGCGATCTTCGGATTGGCCCTGGTTTTCTACCGCAGGGTGGTCAATCGGACACGACCCGGCCAGATGGCCACGGCGAGGACGCAATGAACCAGGACTCCGTGCGTGGCCTGTTGGTCGTGGCTTACTATTTTCCGCCGTGGGGCGGCGCGGGTGTGCAGCGTACGCTGAAGTACGTCAAGTTCCTGCCGCAGTTCGGCTGGCGACCCCTGGTGTTGACGGCGCGGCCGCGTGCCGTGGCCGTGAGCGATCCCAGCCTGGGCCAAGACCTGCCTACCGAGCTGCAGGTGGTTGCCACCTCGGCGCTGATGCTGCCCCCTATATTGCCCTGGCGAGCGCGGAACCTAATGGCGCGCTGGCTGATGGTGTCCGACGAACAGGCTGGCTGGGCGCCCTTCGCCCAACGCCAGGCGGAAGAGTTGATAAAGCGCCAGCAAGTACAGGCTATCTACACCACGTCCACGCCTTACACTGCCCACCTGATCGGCCTGAGGCTCCGGCGGCGATTCGGCCTACCCTGGCTGGCTGACTTCCGTGACCCCTGGGTGGAAAACACGGCACTCAAGTTGCCCACGGGCTGGCACCGCGAACGAGTTCGGCGCTGGGAGCGTCAGGTGGTCACCAACGCCGACCGGGTGACGGTGGTCAGCGAGCCGATGGCTGAGGCCTTTCGCAAGGCCTATCCGGAGCTAAACCGACAGCACTTTTTAACCTTGCCCAACGGCTACGATCCTGACGATTTTGCCCAGGCTGAGCCATTGGGCCGGACGTCGCACAATGACCGCTTGACCATCGTCTATAGCGGCTCGTTCTACGGCCAGCGCACCTCACAACCCTTTCTTCAGGCTCTGCACAACGTGCTAGAGCGCGGCCAAGTGCCACGCTCAGCCGTGCGGGTACGCTTCGTGGGTAATGTGGGGCAGGTAACGGCGGATCAGGTGCGAGAGATGGGGCTGGCGGACGTAGTCGAGATCACCGGCTACGTGTCGCATCGCCAAAGCATCGGCTACGTACTGGGGGCCGATGTATTGTTGTTGATGATTGCGCCAGGCCCTGGCAGCGAGGGCGTTCTGACCGGCAAGATCTTCGAGTACCTTGCCGCTGGCCGGCCAATCCTGGCTCTGACCCCCAAGAGCGCGGCCGGCGACCTGGTACTAGAGAGCCGCGCCGGGGTGGTGATCGACCCCGACGATGGGCCCGCCATCGAACGCCAGGTGGTCACATGGTTCGACCAATGGCAACGCGGCGTGCTGAACTGCGCTAGCGACCCGACGGTGATCGCCCGCTTTGACCGCCGCCGCCTGACCGAGGCCTTGGCCCAGGCGTTGGATGCTATTGTCCAGTCCACGAGTTGAGCTCATCCTAACCATGCGTCTCTGCATCATCGCCAACCCAAACAGCATCCACACCCAGCGCTGGGTGCGCTTTTTTGCGCAGCGCGGCCACGAGGTGCACCTGGTCGGCCCCAATCCGCTGGCGGTGACGTTGCCGGCGGGCATCGAGTTTCACGACTTGACCCAGGTCACCAACCGCCGCAAGTTTCGCTTCGTGGTGTGGTCGCTGACGCTGCGGCGGTTGTTGCGCAACATCCGCCCCGACGTTCTTCACGCGCACCAGGTAACCGGGGCCGGCTGGCTGGGCGCTGGCGCAGGCTTTCACCCCTTTCTCGTCACCAGTTGGGGCTCCGACCTGCTGGTGAGCGCCCGTCGCTCGCCGACACAGCGGCGCCTGGCCAGCCTGGTGCTGCGTCGCGCCGACTACGTGACTTGCGTTTCCGAGCCGCTGGCCGAGGCGGCGCTGGCGCTAGGCCTTAACCCGCAGCGGGTCGAGGTGGTGCACTGGGGCGTGGATACGGAGGTGTTTCATCCGGCTGCCTACTCGAACCCGCAGCCGTCTATTGTGCTCAGCATCCGGGCCATGCGACCACTCTACAACCCACCGGTGATTGCCCGCGCCATCCCGGCTGTGCTGGCCCAGCGGCCCGATGCCCGCTTCGTCATCCGCACTTACAGTGTCGACCCCAACCTGCTGGCCGAGTTCCGCGGCCTGGTCGAAGCCGGTGGCGCATCGGCAGCGATCGAGTACGTCGGCGACCTGCCCGACGACCGCGCTATCGCCGACCTGTACCGGCAGGCTGCGGTGGTGATTTCCGTGCCTTCGTCAGACGGCACGCCGCAGTCGGTATTAGAAGCGATGGCTTGCGGTGCCGTGCCGGTGCTTAGCGACCTACCTGCGCTGCGAGCCTGGGTACAGCACGGAGTACAGGGCTTTTTCGTGCCCGTTGGAGATGACGCAGCGCTGGCCGACGCGGTGGTGCGGCTGATCGCTAACACCGACTTGCGCCAGACCATGCGAGACGCGGCCATCCGCCTGGTCCAGGAGCGGGCCGACGGCCGCTTGTGGATGGAGCGCTACGAGCAGATCTACCAGCGGCTGGCGGCCGGCCAACAGCCACGGCAACCTGCGTCGAGGCCGGGCGAGGTACGATGACCCTATGGAGCAAGCGAAGTTGAGCGGGCTTCGGGTTGCCATGCTGCTGTCCAACGCCTTCCGCCCGGATCCGCGAGTGCTGAAGGAGGCGCAGACGTTGGCGCAGGCCGGTTACGATGTAACGGTCGTCGCCTGGGACCGGGAAGGCAAGTTCCCTCCCGAAGAGCGCGTGGGCGGCTTGGGCGTGCGCCGGGTGCAAGACCGTACATTCCAGCTACGGTGTGGGGCTACGGCAGATTTTCCGGCTGCCCGTTTTCTGGCTGCGCGCCTGGCGGGAGTTGAGTGAGCTCCGGCCGCGGGTTGTTCACTGCCACGACTTCGACACCCTGCCGCCGGGTTGGCTCTGGGCAAAGCTGCATCACCGGCGTGTGATCTACGATGCGCACGAGTACTACGCCGAATTGCAGAAACCGCGGCTGAAGGGAGTGTTGGGAAAGGCGCTGTTACCGCTGATCGAGGCGGCCGAGCAGCTGTTCAGCCGCAGCGTCGACGCAGTCGTAACCGTAGACGAGCGCATCGCCCGGCGGTACCATAACCGGCGGGTGGTGATCATTGGACACTATCCGCCGATCGACTTTGCGGATGAGCAGGCAATGGGTTCTCATGAAGGGACACGGTCGGTCCCTCCGCCCCTCCGGGGTGCGCCGCAAGAAGGCGGCACACAACCTCGCCCAAGTCATGGGCGCGAAGAGGCGACGTTGGTCTATGCCGGTCGTTTCTCGACCGACCGCGGCATGATAGTCATCGCCGAGGCGCTGCAGCGGCTGGCGGCTTTGGACCTGCGGCCGCGGCTGCGGCTGTTAGGCACCTGGACAAGCAAGACGGAGGAACAGGCGTTTACCGAGGCCATTCGTGGCCTGGAAAACCAGATCGAGGTTGTCGGCTGGGTTCCCTTTACGCAGGTAGCGCAGCAATTGCGGCAGGCAGACGTTGCCTTGGCCATCCTACAGCCCATCCCGCGCTACGTCACGGCTCTGCCTGTCAAGCTCTTCGAGTACATGGCCTGCGGCCTGCCGGTGGTGATCAGCGATTTTCCCCCGAACCGGGCCGTTGTTGCAGACGCCGACTGCGGTCTCCTGGTCGATCCCGTCGATGTTTCCGCCATAGCAGCGGCAATCCAACGCTTGCTGGCCAGTCCGGACGACGCCCGCCGTCTCGGACAAAATGGTCGCCACGCCTTTGTGACTCAATACAATTGGCAAGCCCTGGAGCCTCGCCTTCTGGATCTCTATTCCAGCCTGACCAAGTAAGTGCAGTGGTGCTTTATGAAACTTTGTTAAAGAACCACCGGTACGACTTTTCAAAACTCGTCACTCACTATCTCACTATGTCCTTCGACACCTGGACGGTCTCCGCCGTCGCCGACCAACTGAGACAAACGATCCTGCCTGGCCGCGTGCAGCAGGTGGTGCAGGTGGACGACGCCAGCCTGGCGTTTGAGATCTATGCCCAGCGCCAGCGCTTCTACCTCCTGGCGTCGGCCAGCCAGCAGAACCCGCGCTTGCATCTGCTGAGCGACAAGCCGCGCCGCGGAGTGGAGACGGCCTCGCCGATGCTCCAACTGCTACGCAAGTTCGTGCGCGACAGCCTCTTGGTCGCCGTCGAGCAGCCGCCCTGGGAACGTCTGCTCGTTCTTCGGTTCGAACATGCGGAATTTGGTCAAACGCTCGTGGTCGCCGAACTGATCGGACGATGGGCAAACGTGCTGCTGTTGCGGCCGGCAAGGAAGGGAGGGCGGAAGGGGGAAAGTGGAGAGTGGAGCGTGGAGAGTGGGGAGCGGAAGGGGGAGAGTGGAGAGTGGCGGATTTTGGAGTGTATGCACCGGCATCGGCCTCAGGAAGGGGCGAGCCGGCCGGCGTTGCCTGGGCAACCATACACACCGCCGCCAGCTCAGACAGGCTGGCCGCCCGATGCATTGACCGAACAACAATTGCGGCTGGCGCTGGAGGAAGCCCCGTCCGACGCGCCGCTGTGGCGCTTACTGGTAGATGAACTGCTTGGACTGAGCCCGCAAATGGCGCGCGAGCTCGTGTTTCGGGCGCTGGGCGACGCTCAGACGAAGGTGGTGCAAGTGACGCAACTGACACCGCTGCTGGAGGCGGTCGCCGGCTGGGTCGATATGCTTCAACACGGCAGGTGGCAGCCATGCCTGGCGCGCGACTTGACGGGCAACCCGGTGGCCTTTGCGCCCTACCTGCTCACTCACCGAACCGACGCGCAACTCGAGCCTGTGGATACCATCAGCCTGGCAGCCGAACGCTTCTACAACGAGCGGACGCAAACCGTCGGCGACACATACGCCACGGCCCGCCGCCAGGTGGGCAGCTCCGTCGAGCGCGCGGCCAAGGCTCTGCGCCGCAGACAGGAGGCGATCCAGCGTGAGCTTCGCACACCCGAGGAGATCGACCGGCTGCGCGCCAGCGGCGAGTGGATCCTGGCCCTCGCAACCCAGATCGCCCCGCGCCAGGCCGAACTACGACTGCCGCCAGAGGTTACATTCGACGCCATTACCCTCGATCCTGCCCTGTCGCCGGCCGAAAACGCCGCGGCGTATTTCAAGCGCTATCGTAAGGCCAAGCGCGGGCTGGAGATGAACCGCGTCCGGGTGGCCGCGGTCGCCGCGGAGCTGGCTTACGTCGACCAACTGGCCGCCGACCTGGCACTGGCCACCGACCGCGGCGAGATCAACTCGGTGCGGTCGGCTTTGGCGGACGCCGGGTACGTGCGGACGCCGGCGGCCCCGAGCATCGCCCAAGCCAAAGGCCCTCGCCGAATCGTAAGTCGCGATGGCTACACCATCCTGGTGGGCCGCAATAGCCGTCAAAACGAGCAGATCACCTTCGAGGTAGCCGGCACGGACGATCTCTGGCTGCACGCGCGCGGCCTGCCCGGATCTCACGTGGTGATTCGGTGCGGTGGCCGGCCGGTGAGCGAGGAAACCATCCGCCAGGCCGCGGGTCTGGCCGCGTACTATTCCAAGGGTCAAGGCGAGGCGGCGGTGGATGTGCTGGTGGTCGAGCGCCGGCGAGTGCATCGCGCGCCGGGCGGGCGTCCAGGCATGGTGCTCGTCGATGGCGAGCGGGTGGTGCGCGTCAGACCGCAGGCGGAGCACTGAACAGTGAACAGCAAACAGTGAATAGAAATCAGCCTGCACTGTTTACTGTTTACTGTTTACTGTTTACTGTCTACTGTTTACTGTCTACTGTTCACTAATCACCACGGCGCCGGCAACCGGCAGGGGATGCGTCACCAGCCTGTACACCCCCAATGTTTCTGCGGCAGCCCGGGTCCAGCTAAAGCGGCTTGCCTGAGCCAGGCCCTTTGCCCGGAGATCCTCGCGCCATGCAGCATCGTTCAGTACGCGATGCAGCCCCTCAGCAATGCTTTCCACCTCTAGAGGGTCAATGAATTGGGCCGCGCTTCCGGCCACCTCAGCCAACGAGCCGCAGCTCGAGGTGAGCACAGGCGTGCCGCAGGCCATCGCCTCGACCGCCGGCAGGCCAAAGCCCTCGTAGAGCGATGGAAAGGCCAACGCCTCGGCCAGGTTGTATAGACCGACCAGGTCGGCAGTGGGAACGTGTCCGAGAAATCGCACCAGATGACCCAGGTCAAGCCGCTCCACGGCCTCAAAGACGGGGCCGTCTTTCCAGCCGCGCCCACCGACAAACACCAACGTGTGCGACAAGCCGCCCCGCATACGCAGCTGCGCGAAGGCTTCCAGCAAGCGCACCAGGTTCTTGCGCGGCTCCAAGGTACCCACCGTGAGCACGAAACGCTCGGTGAGACTGTATTTCTGACGCAAGGCTGCTTGCGTCGGGCCGGGCGACAATGGCCGGAAACAGGACGCAGCCGCCTCGTGCACGACATGTACTTTTTCGGCCGGCACGCCAAGCAGCCGCACGATGTCGTGTTTGGCGCTCTCTGAGACGGCAATGATCGCCGCGGCGCGGCGCACCGCCAGCGGAATGATCGGACGCATCGCCAGCAGCCGCTTCGCGTAATGATGCTCAGGGTAGAGCCACAAGGTCATATCGTGGATCGTCACCACCGACGGGCAGGGCGTCCAGAGCGGTGCCACGTTGTTAGTGAAATGACAAACGTCCAGGTGCAAACGACCCGCCTGCCATGGCAACACGGACTGCATCCACAGAGTCTTGTTCAACCGCCTCGGGCCGTCTTGCTCTTCACCAATCGAACGGTTGGCAAGCGGAATGATCTCCAACTCTCTCGTCCCGCTCCGGCCGCCAGTCGCTGCCTGGGTCAGATAATCGAGCAAGTTTTTCGCATAGGTCCCGATACCGCTCGTCGGTACCAGCAGGGGAGTGACGTCAAATCCCAGTCGCATGGCTGTCGGAGTCCGTGGAAACTGGTGGAATGGGTCTGGAGAGAGCCAGTCCGGCGATGAGCCAGAACGCCACGAAGGTAGGAGTGAACTCATAGAACGAGTCCAGCATCCCGTGGACGTACCAGGCTGTCAGGGCTGCTAACAACGAAAGCTGCCATACTACACCATACGCTGCTGCCGGTCCGTCTGGATTGCCGCGGCCCAGACGGCGATAGGCGCCAGCTACAAGCGCCGCGTTCAACCAGAGAAAAATCGCGAAACCCACCAAGCCGGTGTCTGCCAGCCACTCCAGGTAGAGGTTGTTGGCATGCACTGTGGAGTCCCACACCGCGACACCAGCATAGTCACCGTACACCAGCCGAAAGTTGTCCGGACCGACGCCGAGGAGCGGTCGCGCCAGAGCCATGTGCAGCGCGGTACGCCAGAGTTGCACCCGGCCAACGGGCGGGATGCGAAAACCGGCCTGCGTGTCGCGCTCCAGTGGGGCCTCGCCTGCAACGCCGCCCGCGCGGAACGACAGTCAGCCGGGTTAGGGCGGGCGTGGAGCCCTTGGCGCTGAACCAGGTCACGTTCTCCTGGACCATGTCCCATTCCAGCAGATACTCGCCGGCGGCTTCCGGCGTACGTACTACCGCTTGCAGGACCAGGCGCCCGCCAGGAGCCACCCGTTGCGGCAACCATGTGCGCACGCCGTCGTACCCGATCAACCGGCCGCCGGACCGGCGCAGATGATAGCTAAGCGCAAAGGGCTGGCTACCGCCCACGATCCAGGCCCGCACGCCGGCGTTGGCTACCTCGACCGGCACAACCAGCCAGTCGCCGGCCTGAGCGGTCGCCTCCGAAGGTGCGCGATACGTGACTTGATACCAGCCGGCCTCGGACTCGCTCTTGAGGCGCAGCCCGGCGAGAGGGTTGACGACCAGCAGCAGGCCCACCAAGCCCAAGAGCAGGAACGCTGCTGCCAGACTGCCGGCTGCTACCGTCCGCATGCTGCGACGCCAAGCCAGACCGGCCATCACGGCCAGCGCGACAAACAGTGCGAGCACACCGCCGCGGGTAAGGGTCAGGACGAGCACAGCCATTTGTGCAAGCACTGCAGTTGCCGGCACGACCCGTTGCCAGGCACGGCGCACCGTCATCAGCCAGGCCAGCAGCAGCGGCAACGTGAGTTCAAGCACCATGGCCGCGACCGTGGCATAACCCAACGTAGCGCTGACCCGCAACAGGTCCCCCACGCGCGTGGGCGCTTTCTTGAAGCCATCGAGCCAGCGCAAGGCCGGTTCCCATTGCACCAGCTCTGCCAGTCCCAGCATCGTCACGGCAACTCCTGCGATGGCCAAAACACGTATCAACACGCCCCATCGTCAACTCCCCTGGCGTGACGAAAGCACCATATCATACACCGCCCAGCCGGCCAACAGCCCCGAGGCCGTGCGCGCCGTGAACTTCAGCGCGTCGGCCCGGTGATCGGACGCCAACAGGGACGATGCCGTCAGGGCGACGAGCCAGAAGAACGCGGGCCATGCCAGCCCAGCGGGACTCTGCGGCCTGCGCCAGGCGACCACGCGCGCGGCAATCCATAGCCCCAGCCCCGCAAACAACACCAACTCCACAGAGGTCAGCGCCAGGCCGCCCAGCACAACTAGCGGGCGAATCCACTCGAACGCAAAGCCAAAAGCTAACAGCGTAAACGCCGCAAAGGCCGCCTGGTCGAGCCAACCGGCCAGGCGTTCCCTCGCCGGCGGCGGCAGTACGGCGCGTGTCAGACCAGTCCTTTCAGCGGTCATTGCGCATCTTCCTCGTCGCGGCTCTGCAAAGCAACCAGCAGACCGAGCAGCACGGCTGCCTGCCAGCTGCTAGTCAGCCAGATCGACACGTCAAACAGGCCCAGCAACAGCAGTGCGACCCATGGCGCGGCAGCGATGCTGAGGGTCCACCGGGGTCGATGCCTCCACCATGGAACGCCTTTCACGGCGGCGGGGCGCACGAACGGCGTTAGGCCCAGCCAAATCAACAGCAGCAGACCGGGCAGGCCCAGCTCGGCTGCCACCAGCAGCGGCACGTTGTGCACGGTGCGGGCGGCAGGATCGAGCGCCAAACCGGCGGCGGGATAGTTGGCCGCGCCAACGCCCCGCCACGGATGCTGGCCAATGACGTCGATGGCAATCGCGGCGTCACGCTGCCGCTCGTTCAAGGAAGTGGCTTCGACCGGAATGTCCGGGTGAAACAACCGGCTGGCGATCAAATTCCGGTAGGTACCCAGCAGCAGAAACACCACGAACGCTGCCGCAAGGACGGCCCCGATGGTCAGAAGCTGGCTGCGCTGCGCCTTCCTCGGCGCGGCCTGAGCCCTCCGGGATGAACGCGTCGCCAAGGCCCATGCCAGAAGCCCCCCTAAAAAAGCCAACCAGGCGTTGCGCGAGAAGCTAAACAACAGGGCGACCAGCCCCAGCAGCACAGTCACCAAAAGAACCCAGCGACGCCAGCCGGCTGCCCGCAGCGCAGAAGGCAGGAGGATCAATAGCAGGACGGCTAGCAAAGCACCCAGCGCGTTGGGATGCCCAGTCAGGCCATAGGCCCGCAGCCAAGGCTGGCCGTTGGCCACCAAAACGCTGGTTCCTACGATCGCTGGGCTCAATGTTGGCTCGCCCAAGGCGGCAAGCCCCAGGTTGCGCTGCAACAGGAATTGCCCGATGGCGACCAGCGACTGGCCGGCCACGATCACGGCAAGCGGTGGCGTCAAGTTCGGCGCCTCATTGACGACGAACAGATAAACGAGCCAAAACAGCGCCAGGGCTACGACTTGCACGTCCGTACGCCAGGTCAAGGCGTGATCCAGGCCCAGGAGAACCAGCAGGCTCAAGCCGGCCAGCGGCACGGTGAGGCCGGGCCGCCCCCAACGCCACGGCGGATTGCCCCGGCCAAGCAATCGCCAGGCAGCCCAGCAAATCACTACGGCCACCGGCATCATGCTGAGGAGGCCCAGAGCGGCAGGCCCGCCACCCACCACCGGCAAGTGCAATATCGGTAGCCAGGTAAAGATCCCCACGCGCCAGGCAGGCGTCAGTAGGGTCAGCGCCAGGAACAGGGCGAACAATCCCTGGCCCAGCCGGACCAGCACGCGCTCCCAGCGCATCGCTGAATGTGAGCTAATGTTCTGCGGGGGTCGGGTCATGATTCGATGCCGTTTTGCTGTCGAGCGAAGGCCGATCGCTTGACCGAACGACCAGCGCCCAGGTGCCCAGAAGTATCGCAAGCAGGATCGCCGCCCGGCCAGAGTTGATCCAGGGCATGGGTTGAAACAGGCAGATCGTGAGCGAAGCCACCCACGGCGCAAGCTGGGGGACGAGATCGCGCCCGCCGCGCATCCAGCTTTGGAGAGCCACGACGATCGGCGCGATCCCCAGCCAGAGCCAGAGCAAGCCACCCAATCCCCCCATCTCGGCGGTGACCAGCAGCGGCACGTTGTGCACTACCCGTGCCGTGCGATCGATTGACTGGGCGCTGGCCAGGTAGTTGCCAAAACCGACACCGGTCCACGGGTGATCGCCGATTAGAGTCCAGGCGATCCGCACGTCGCGCAGGCGCTCGGTCAAGGAGCGCGCCTCGATCGCCGTGTTCAGGTTAAAAAAGCGGGTCGCTAGCTGCCGGCTGTAGAGTACGAGAAAGGCAGCGCCGGCCGCGATCGGCACGAGCACCCAAGGTGCGCGGCGGGCGATCGATTGGACCGACTGGAGAGATGCATCGGAGCGCAATGCAGGTGTCTTTCTCCAGAATCCAAAGGGCCCAGACCGCCAAACCCACGCCAAATGCCAACCAGGCGGCGCGCGACACCGACGCCAGCAAGCCCAAGACACCCACACCGAAAACCCCAAAAAGTAGCGCGCGACGAAGACCCCGGTACTGCTGGAGGTCCAACAAAAGCAAGAGCATCAACAGGGTCAGCAGCGTCGCCATCCAGTTAGGGTGGGCGGTAAGCCCATACGCTCGCAACCAACGCTGGCCTGCATCCGTCATCAGTACGCTCACGCCGCGCACCTCGGGGTCAAGCGCCAACTCGCCCAAGGCCGTCAGACCGAGGTCATGCTGCAAGATGAACTGGGCTACACCAACCCCGCCTTGGATGAGTACGATCAACGCCAGCGGCCAGGTGAGCTTCGGTCGCTCGTTGACGATGAAGAGATAGACGAACCAGACAACTCCCAGCATCAGTAGCTGTAAGATCGCGTTGCGCCGCAGCAGTCCAGCGCCCGATGGTGCACCGGCCAGCGTCTGGCCGAGGAGTGCTGGCAACGCCAGGCTGGCAATGCTCATCAGGGTCAGGCCGAGAAGTGGCCCGGTGAAGTGGGGCCAGCCCCATTGCCAGCGGCGGCGCCGCTCGGGTTGACGCAACTCCGACAGGCGCAGGACCGACCAACTGAGCGCTACAACCACCGCAACCATCGTCAGCGAGCCTATGCTCATTGGGATTAGGTCGACCGTGCGTCGCAGCAGCGTCGGGATCAGCTCGGGCAGGCGAAGCACCGGCAACCAAGTGAAGGGGCCGATGCGCCAATGGCTGGATAGTGTTGCCAGCGACAGCACAAGAAAGATGGCAAAGAGGACCTGAACGAGCGATTGCAGGAACGAAACCTGGCCTCCCGAAGAAAACCGGACTTCTTTCTGATTTGGCGCGGGTAAGGGTTCAGGCATGGTTTGGCTGTTTTCCACCGGAGCCGGCCGACAATGCAACCGTCCCATAGAGCGTCTCGATGGCTGGCACGGTCTGGCGCAGGCTATAGCGACTGGTTGCCAGGTGATAGGCTGCGAGGCCGGCTTCAGCCAGCCTCTGCGGTCTGTCCTGAACATAGCCGTCTAACCGCTCGGGCCGGTCTCCGACCGAGCCCCGCCGATTTTCATCCACAGTTGTGCGCCTCGCGCATGGGCGGCTGTCCAGCAAACGCTCGATCGCATCCGCCAACGCTGTCGCGTTGCCGACCGGCGCCAGTTGCTCGGATGGGAGCAGCTCGGGTAGGAGGCCGACGGCTGTCCCGACTACCGGGCATCCACAAGCCGCTGCCTCCAACACCACAAGGCTTTGACTTTCGTAGCGCGAGGAGAGCACAAACAGATCGGCTGCGCGATACCAGTCCGGCAGGCGCTCGTGGGTTACATCGCCGTGGAAAGTGACGCGCTTGGCCAGACCCAGCGCTTGCGCCTCGGTCTCGAGCAGACCGCGCAGCGGGCCGTCGCCAAGCACGTGCAAGTGTACCCCAGGATGCTGCTCTGCAACAAGCGCCACGGAACGCAAGAGGGTGGATTGGTCCTTGATCGACACGAGCGAGGCCACGTGGAGGAGCTTGACCTCTCCGGCCAGACCTGAAAAGCGATACGGAGCCTTGTCCGGCTGTGCCGGGTTAAACTGACGAGTGTCCACACCCAGTGGCAGAACGGCCAGCCGGTCGTGGGCGACATACGGCGCCGCAATCTCCCAAAGCAGCTCAGAGCCGGCCGTGACCGCGCACGCGTGGCGCAGCGCCTGGCCAGTCAACCAGCGATTTGCGCTGGCCGAGTTGGCCACCGTAGCCGATCTCAGGGAAAGCCACCATCTCGCCGCCGAGCAAGGAGACCACAGCCGGCACACCAAGCAGCCGGCCGGCGCGGACGGCGAGAAAGCCCGGCTCGTCGGCCCACAGGCCGTGAAGCACCTCGAACGGCGCTTGGCGGTGGGCACGACCAAGCGCTGCGATCGCGCGCGTCATCAGAGGCAGGCGGCGGAAGCCAGCGGCTGTGGCGCCGCCCAACGCATGCACGGTGGCGCCGTAGACCTGGTATCTGCGCCGCTCATGGGGATAGCGCAGGGTCAAAACGTATACGTCGTGGCGGCTCGACAGCTCCCGCACAAGATCAAGCAGGGCTGGGATGCACCAATCGTTTTCATCGGCGCTGAAGCCAGGGGTGATCAGCCCGATTCTCACGGCGTATCGATCTCGTGGTGTTTCACATCGAGATCGCTGACGTGCACCACGGTCTGTCCGGGGCCGCGCGCGCGGTGCTGCAAGAGCGACAGGATCAGCAGACTGAGATAGGGCAGGTGGCGATGCCAGGTCATGGCAGATTGTTTTGGAATCGGCACGCTGCGATGATACCATAAGCAGGGCACAAAAACGAATTGTCACGTCCAGCGCCCGTGTGTTCAGTGGCCTGATCGCGATGGCGATTTGACCAGTCGTTCAACTTGTGGCATACTTTTGATCCTAGTTGCATGGAGGTATTGATTTCCGATGAAGAGCGTCACAGCGTAAGGTCTGTCCCCGTTTCCCAAGCCTAGGGAAACCGCCTTGCTGGCCCGCCGGGCCGGCAGGTTCGTGGCGGGGACCACGCGCCTGATGTGACTGTTCCAAAAGAACGCTAAATCTACTTTTCAACGCCGCGGGCGCATGCCTGTGGCGTTTTTTTGTTGATGCTGAGAGGGATATCACAACGAATGGGGGACAACGAATTCGGAGGGCGGAAACGAATCCTTTCCTTCACAATTCTGTATTTCCGCAATTCTGCAATTCCGCATTCGTTGTCCTCCATTCGTTGTGATATCCCTCTCAAGGAGGCAAATATGCTTCAAGTCCGCAACGTAACAAAATGGTTCGGCGATGTCAGAGTGTTGGACCGAATTAGCTTCACCCTCAACCGCGGCGAGCGGGCCGGGTTGATCGGCCCCAACGGCTCGGGAAAGAGCACGCTGCTCAAAATCATCATTGGCGAGCTCGAGTCCGGACCAAGGCAGCGTGCAATTGGCTCCGGCCGGCCTCCGGCTGGGTTATTTGCCGCAGGCTCTCGAGTTTCCGCCCGACGCCACGGTAGGCGACGTGTTGGCTACGGCCCAGGGAGAGCGAGTTTCCGCCGAGATGCGATTGGCCGCCCTAGCCGAACGCATTGCCATAGCCAGCAACGGCGAGTTGGCGGAGGTGCTCGCCGAATACGACCGTGCTCTGGCCGAGTTCGACGCCGGCAGTAGCCGCCGCGTAACCGATGCTGCCGCAGTTCTAGCCGGCCTGGGCCTGGCCGATGTGGAGCAGGCGCGGCCCGTGCGCGGCCTGAGCGGCGGGCAGAAGACACGGCTGGGCCTGGCTCGGCTGCTTCTGAGCGAGCCCGACCTGATGGTGTTGGACGAGCCGACCAACCATCTGGACATCACGGCGCTGGCTTGGCTGGAGGAACTTCTGAGCGACTATGGCGGGGCGATCCTGCTCGTCTCCCACGACCGGGCCTTTCTCGACCGCACCATCACCACGGTGTTGGCGTTGGACGATATCACCCATATCCTGCGAGAGTACCCCGGTGGCTACACCGACTACGCGCTAGCGGTGGATCGCGACCTGCAGAAGCAGTGGGCGGCCTACCAGGAGCAGCAAGAGCGCGTCCAACGGCTCACCGCATCGATCCGCAAGCTCTCCGGAAAGGCCCAAAACATCGAGAACGAGACCATTCATTTTTACTACCGCCGGATAGCCAAGGACCTGGCGCGACGGGCCGTGGTACAGAAGCGGCGGCTGGAGCGGATGCTGGACAGTGAGGACCTGGTCGAGAAGCCCGGTCTAACCTGGAAGATGAAACTGGAGTTCCCCGACATGCCGCGCAGCGGGCAGGACGTTTTGACGATCACCGATCTGCGCGCGGGCTACGGGCAGCGGGTAGTGCTCAACCAGGTTAATCTGCACCTGCGTTTTGGCGACCGGACCGCGTTGATCGGCCCGAACGGGAGTGGCAAAACTACCTTGTTGCGCTGTATCACCGGCCAGTTGACGCCCTGGGCGGGGGAAGTGCGGCTGGGTCGCGGGGTGCGACTGGGCTATATGGCGCAGGAGCAAGAAACTTTGGATCTGGCCGCGACGCCGCTGGCGCTGATCCGCGAGGCTGCGCCATTGAACGAGACCGAAGCGCGCAGCTTTCTGCACTACTTCTTGTTCGCCGGCGACGAGGTCTTCGTACCGGTGGAGCAGCTAAGCTTTGGCGAACGCAGCCGGCTGGCGCTGGCCCTGCTGGCCGTGCGTGGCTGCAACTTCCTCCTGTTGGACGAGCCGATCAACCACCTGGACATCCCGTCACGCGAGAGCTTCGAGCGAGCGATGGCGCGTTTCGAAGGCACCGTGTTGGCAGTGGTGCATGATCGCTACTTCATCGAGCGCTTTGCGACCGCGCTGTGGTCAGTTGAGGGAGGGGAAGTGCACGTTTTGGCCGAATAGAAATCGAATAGAATCCTTGCGAACTTGTAACTGCTCACCCGTCATTCCTGTCCCCTTCGGGAGTAGGAATGACGGGTGAGCAGTTACGCGAACTTGACAAAATATGGGCGATCACAGAAAATAAGGCCCTGAGCTTGGAGGGGGGATCCCCCAAGCGCCTGAGGTGCGGAGGAGCTATGTTACAGGAAAACGCCCGAACTGAACCTGCTAGAGTGATCCGCGTGCTCTTGGCCGACCGGAGGCGGTTGTATTGCGCGGGCTTGCGAAAAGTACTGGGGGACACTGCGGATATCCAGGTGATTGACGAAGCCTATGACGTTTTCGAGGCCCAGCGGATGGCGGCTGAGATGGCGCCTGACGTGGTTTTGCTTTCTGCGCTTGCGCCGCTTTCCAGGCTCGGCGAAGCGGTTTCTGACATTCAAACCCACTGCCCCAGGACGGCTGTGCTGGTGCTTGCGCCCAACGACGAACGACTCAACCTGGCGGTATTGTGGGCGGCCGGTGCGGCGGGTGTGGTGGACGAGGCGGCAGCCCCGGAGAGTTTGGTTGCAGAGATTCGCCGTGCGGATCGAGGGGAGTTGCTTTTCACTAGAGAACAGCTTTTTTTGGCGCAGCGGCAGGCCGAAGAGATCAGCAATCGTTGGAAAGACCTGACCCACCGCGAGCGCGAGATATTGCGCCTGGTGACCGAAGGACGGAGCAATGCATCTGTGTCGCGAGACTTACACATCGCGGAAAAGACGGTCGAGCACCACGTAAGCAGTATCCTGGCCAAGCTAGGCGTATCGACGCGCGTGGAAGCCGCGTTGTGGGCGATCAAAGCGGAGGTGGTACGTCTTTGAACTAAGGGAAAACACCCAATTCAAAACTAGGGAAAGTCCCGATGACAGCCCGCCCTGTTTGTGATAAACTCAAGCCTGTTTCCATCACCTCCAAACCCGTTTGGAGGCAAACCTTGCAGAGGGAGGCATCGCCATGAGGCACAAAGTATCGAGTCTGTTACTTGTGGGCCTGTTGCTCGTCACCGGTACCATGGTGGCGGCGGCACAGGACGAGGAGGCTGGTGAGGCGTTGTGGGCTGAGTACACATCACCGGCGCTTGGTCTATCGTTCCAGTATCCGGCTGACTGGAAGGTAGAGGCTTCTGATTTCGAGCCGGCCCTGGGTCGCTACGGCTACACCATTACGGTCACGCCGGCGGCCGATCCGAGCCTGTCCGGCAAGATCGAGATGGTCTATCAAGACTACGAGATCCAACAAGACCAAGATCTGCAGACGTGGGTAGACGAGATGGTTCGCACCAGCCCCTTCTTTCGATCGCCTCCGGAAATGCAGATCCTAAAGCGGGCAACAAGAACGGAGGCCAACGCGGCCCGATCGGACCTCTTGCACGTCAGGGCGACCCGCCCTGGCAACCAGTCCGAGGCGATTTGGATGACCCACGGCCGGATTGTCTACGCCTTGACCACCTACATTCAGTCGGATCGGATGAGCGAAGTGCTGTCACGGATGGCTGAGTCGGTTCGATTCGCTCCGGGCGCTCCTGCTAGCCTCAACGAGATCTATGGCGTCAACCGGGACTGGCCCTCGCTGGATGATGCGCTGACAGCCATCAAAGCGATGTGGATGCAGAACGATACGGCCACGCCCTGCGACCTGGCGTGTCAGGATGCCGAAGCCGTCCGCAAAATCGAGCCAGGCACTCCGCACCCGGGAGGCGTCGACTTTGACGAACAGGAGACCCGCTACAGCGAATGGGTGGAAGCGCGCGCTCGATTCGTCCAGTGGGGAGACTAGCGGAGACCCCGAAGGCCAGGTGCTCAACTCTCGCAAGGCACTGCCCTCCGATTGGTGGGCGCCGGTGCAGGTCGTGAGGGCGACAAACAAGAACGTAGACTGCACTTCGCCATGGCACAGTGGCGATAGCGCCATGGCCATTGACATTCAAGGCGTTGGCACGATCACAAGCGTCTACGCCGCCCAGGGTGGCACGGTTGGCGTATCGGGATGGGACCCCAACGGCTATGGCAACTATGTCGTCGTCAATAGCAGTGCCAATGTGGCAAACGAAGCCCGGACCTATCAGCATCTCTATGCCCACCTGAGCCGGCGGGATGTGAGCTCGGGCAATCCGACGAGCCGCGGCACGACGATGCTTGGGCTAACCGGCAGCACCGGCAACTCCACGGGACCTCACCTGCACTTCCACGTGCGGCTCAACGGAAACCCGGTGGACCTGTCGCCCTTACTCGGTTTCACTCCGACCACGGGATACCCCACCACATCGACGTGCGGGGTGATCGAGTCACGGGCCAATAGTCCAATCATCATCGAACCGGTGGCGTTTACGCAGCGCTATCAACCCCGCAGCAACCACTATTGGTTTTGCTACAATGATCTCAACCGCACAACTGAATGCTACATGTACGGGGTTCCGAACGATCGCTCCGGATGGGATCCACTGGTCCCTCAACAGTCGCCCGAACTGCGCTTTGCCTCCGTTCATGTTCCTGTCAGCGGCACCTATACGGTTTGGATCTGCGGCTGGGGTGGAAACTACGAGGACGACTCGCTGCACATGGGCTACGCCGATGCCCTCCAGTCGACCTCGGATCGCATCTCCGGCTTTCACCCCAATCGCTGGGTCTGGTCGAACATCACCATGGATATCGTCGGCGGCGTATACCAGCCGGCGACGATATCGGCAAGCGAAGGCGATCGGGTCTTCAACGTCTGGATGCGCGAGGACGGCATGCGTATCGACCGCATCTTGCTGACACGTTCGAGCACCTTTCCGATTGCGACTATCCGCTGTGGAGGATACTGATTAGTGTCAAGTGTCAGGAGTCAAGTGTCAGGTTGCAGAAGGCGCAAACGTCGACACCTGACACCTGACACTCTGTAACTCTGTAACTCTGTAACTCACATCAAGGAACCTTGCGATGAAACCCAACCAACTCGTCATCTTGTGCATTGCCATGGCTTTACTCACCGTCTCGTGCCAGACGCCACCGGCGCAGACTTCGCCTGCTCGGCCACCGGTTGCCGCCACCCCTGGGTCCCAGGCGGCAACGCCTCCTGAAGAGCCAATGCAGGTCGGCGGCGCCACAGCACAAGCAGCCATGGCGCAGTTTCGTGGTCCCGATGAATGCCAAAGTGGGCCCGAGTTTGAGTTGTCCTATGCGCATGATGAATGGAACCTGCTAGACACATTGCTTGTGAATCGCGCCTTTCCGGACTGCACACTGCAGCTCGCAGCGCACGGCCAACAGGTGACCGGGCCGAAGGTCGAACAGAGCAAAGACCTCGCCGGCTACTCTTGGCAGATGTCGCAGTTCCCAAACGAGGGGCTGTCGAGCTATTGGCTCGAGGTAGAGGGAGGCTGTTATCTCTTTGCAGCCCAGTATTCAGCGCAGGCATCTGCCGAGACGATGGACCAGTGCGTGCAGGCAGCCGAGAGTGTGATTAGCAGTTTTCGGCTTGTGGGACAGTAGTCCGATCGCAAGATTGAAGAGTTGTATCACCGGTGATCGTGCCTTTCGCCGCCGGCCGGTCGACTCGCGCCGGCCAGACTTTCGCAACGGGAGGAATTCGAACCTATGGAATGGCTACGTTATCCCGTCCTACTCATCTCGATCCTGTTCTGCCTGCTGCTTGGCGCCTGTGGGCCCGAAACCGCGCCTGACCGCTCGGCTCATGGGGGAGCTTTGTCTGCACAGGCGGTGGTCAGTTCGTCCCCAGAGATCATTGCCGTCTCCCCGATCACCGGAGCAATCGAGCTACCGACACAAGCGATCGAGATCGTCACTGCAAGGACGCTCGTTCCCACTCCGAACCTTGCGGCATCCACCGAAACGGAGTTAGATCAGGTCGCCTTAACCAATCCGCGGCCGTTGCAGCTACCCGAGGAGCTGGGACAAGCCCCGCTCGGGTTGATCGTTTGGTCGCCGGACAGCAAGCACTTTCTGGCAAATGCTATAGGCGACGAAGTGCTTCGCGTGGGCCAGATGGGATATTCGGCACTCGACCTCTATCTTGGCGACGGCGAGACCGGCGAGGTCAAATTCCTGGCCCATAACGCCGGTTGGCCGGCTTGGAGTCGGGATGGTCTCTCCATCTACTACTTGACTGGGCGCGCCGAGGGCGATCGGGTTCGGTACGACCTGTACCGGGCAGATGCTGCCCTTGCCAAACCGGAGCTCCTTGCCACCGGCGTAGGAGAACCGGGAACGCAGCCCGCGGTGTCGGAGCTGGCCGATGGGAGTGTGGTGCTACTGAACCAAGCGTACCAAGTTGCCGTCTTGGACCAGGGCGCACTTACGCCGGTTGCCGACCTGGTGGGAGTAGAGGCGATTCGCGGCAAGTCGGCCGGTTTTTCCCTTGCGCCTGACGGCCACAGCCTGATCGTCCTGTCGCAGGATACGGCCACCCTAGTCGATCTGGCGACGCCGGGGGTTGAAACTCGGCTAAACGGCCTGATCCATTTTTCGCAAAATGTGGCTTGGACTGCGGATAGCAGCCACTTAGCCTATGGCACGTCCGCCGGCATTTTCATCTATGATCGTCTGGCAAAGTCGGAACGCGCGGTTGCGGGGCGCGCACCTCTTGGCTTCCCACCCGATGACCAGACCGCTGGCTTTCACGTGCCCGTCTGGTCGCCGGACGAACAGATCATACTGTTCGCGGCTTCAACCCAGGACTGGGAGCGGCGAGGTCTTCTCGGCGTCGACTCGGCCTTTCAGTTTGCTGCCCTGGTAGATGGCACACAGTGGAAGGCGATATCGGACTTGGTGATGACCGTGGCTCCGGACAAAGTGCGAGCCATCGAGTTTCGGCGGGAGCCGGCAACAGGGCGGGAGAGCCCCACTTTGGTCAATCTGACCTGGACACATCCGTAGCCTGAGAACCGCGGATAGCTGAGGCGTGGACCGGAAGTGCCCGCAGGTTTTCATTGACGGTGGTGCGCCCAGCGCATGGGCGTCTAACCTGAGTATTCAAACTTCTCAATCAATCTGTGCGGGAGGGACCCATGGATCACAGACTGTATAGAATATGTTGTTTGGCAAAGTATGTTGCCATCGCGACAGCACTTGGCATGTTGGCCAGTGCGACCGCGACCGCCAGCGTCAACGCGGCGCAGAGGGTTTTCGGGATCACGCTGAGCGCACCCACGGCCTCGTTCGTCGTCAAGGTCGTCGATCCTGATTGCCGGCGCTCGGGAGAGCCGGTCGCAGTCACCTATCCATCGGCCGATGAAGCGGTCAAAGATACGATTCCTGGCGAGTGGTGGCCAGCAGGTGGGTACAGCGCGCCGATGTACAACAGTGCGCTTAAGTCCGCTTCGATCATCATTCGCTCGAGGATCGCTTACCAGGCCGACCATCCACTATACGCTAGCGCGGCCTACGCGACCGCCAACGTCGACTGGCCGGCGGGCCAGCAGTTACCGATTAACTGCGGTGAATGGCAGATGAATACTATTTTGCCAAAGCCGATCAATTCCAACCAGGGCGGCAGTTATTGGGGCAACAATAGCGCGTACCAAAGCAACCTGGCGGTCGATCAAACCACCGGCATGGTTATCGTTCGCGATACGGGCAGTGTCATCGTCGCCGAGTGGAATCCGTCCGTTGAGGATCGATCCGTCGTCTGCAACTACACCAGCCAAGACTGGGGGTACTGTGCCGTCAACGCACTTGCCGAGCACCTGAACTCACCCTGGGGCCAAAATCGGCTAGCCCGCCGGGTGAATACGAGCCCATCCAACCGGGTCGAGTTTCAGGCCGAGGCCTACAACGAGCGCGTCAGCCGGTACCATCCCTACGGATATAGCTACTGGTCGTGGAGCAATTCCTCAGCGGACGGGACGGGCTCGGATGGCTCCACCTGGACGGGAACGCATTACATGAAGGCAAATCCCAATAACGGCGTTGGTTTTGCCAGCAACGAGAACTACCATGTGTATAGCCCGGTTATCGCCTACAAGGTCGCCTTTCCGCAATCCGGCATCTTCTACGTCTGCGTTCGAGGGATGGGCGGCACGATAAGTGACGAACTCGCTTCATGCCGGCATCGACGACAACAACGACGGCGTCGCCGACGCTACCACTGCCCTCGACATGACCGGCAACTGGCACCTCAGGTCATGGCAATGGTCGAACCGGCGCCTTGGCGGCTCGTATGCCACGGTACAGGTCAGCGGCAATCCATTTCACACGCTCAAGGTCTGGATGCGCGAGGACGGTATGCGGGTCGACAAGATCGTGCTCAGCACGAGTGCAAGCTGTCCAGGCTAGCGCCTGTTTGAAAAGTCGTCGCGCGATCCCGCCAAAAAAGGTGTATACTGAAAGTAACTTCGCAGCTCGCCCGGGGCTCTGGCGTCGTGACCTGTTCTGAAGGGAAGGAGTACAGAACATGCGTCTCAAATACCTCGTTGCCATCCTCGTTTTGCTGGCGCTCGCCGTACCGGCATCGCCCGCGCACGCCGGCGGCATCGTCAGCGTCTGCGACGAAGCGCACTTGCTGACAGCGCTGGCAGGCGGCGGCACGGTGACCTTCAGTTGCAGCGGCACGATCACCTTGACAGCCGGGATCACGATTGCGGCTGTCACGACCATTGACGGCAGCGGGCAGACCGTCACCATCAGCGGCAACAACGCAGTGCGAGTGTTCACTGTAAACTCAGGGGTTACGCTCAACCTGAATAAGTTGACCGTTGCCAACAGCCCGGCGGGTGGAAACTGCTCCGGCAACATCACCGATGGCGGCGGTAACCTGAGCTATCCCGATGCCACTTGCCCTGGCATCAACAGCGACCCTTTGCTCGTCCCGTTGCAGACAGGTGTCTCTACCTGTAACTTCTGGATGGCGGCCTGGTATTGCGCGCGCCGGCGCAACCAAACCTCATAGGTGCCTGCCCACGCCGACCAATCCATCACCCAGGCGTCATCTGCCGGTTCTTCGCCCTTCATGTATGACTCGTAGAATGTCTCAGACAACACCCCGTATTTGCGTTCGTATGTCTGCAAGTCCTGCTCCAACACGTGAATATCCTGCAAAATATCATCTAGTGTCATAGAGTTTCTCCTCTCACACAGGGCGCCACTCACTTTACTGCATAGCGTCATTATAACCCTTTGATCCCGAACTGGCAACTGAATCCCGTAGCCGCAACGCTGCTAATAGCTCGTCTTTGCTCGTTGGACTTATCATACCTCACGTTCTCGTTACGCTTACTGACAGTGTTAACGTAAGGTTACACTACTCCGTGAGGCAAATCTGCAGGGAGGCAATTCGACCACTTGACACCTGACCGTTCTCGTGGCATAATCGCCCCCACAGTTGAAAACTCGAAAGACGTCGAACCGGAAGAGTAACTGTCGTAAAAGCGGGTTCCAGAGAGCCGGCGGTCGGTGGAAGACCGGCAACAGCGCAGACAGCGAATGGGCCGGGGAGTTGGGCCGTGAATAATTGTCAATGGTGAATTGTCAATTGTCAATGGTGAATGAAGCGGAGGACTTCTTGACATTGACAATCAGCAATTGACCAGTGACAATTCAGTAGCTGGCCTCGGAGACGCCACCGTTATCAGGGCGCTGGAGATCGATTTAGTTGGCAGTAGACAGTCAACAGTCAACACTAAGGTATTCTTGCTGACCACTGTACACTGTATACTGTACACTGAAATCCGTCTTCGCAGAGTGAGGCTGGTATGAGATAGACCCTGCGCCCCACGCAGGATCTGTTATTTCCAGCCTAACCAGGGTGGCACCACGAGATACGCTAACGCCTCTCGTCCCTGCAGCGCACGGTCGTTGCGCGGGACAAGAGGCGTTTTTTTTCAGGAGACCAGCGCATGTACAAACCAACTCTCGATCAAGTCCGAGCCGTAGCCGGCCAGGGCAACCTGATCCCGATCTACCGCGAGCTGCCGGCCGACCTGGAGACGCCGGTGTCGGTCTATCTCAAGCTGCGGGACAGCAGCCCATCTTTCCTGCTGGAGTTGGTGGAGAAGGGCGAGCAGCTCGGCCGCTACTCCTTCATCGGCGTACAGGCGCCGATCTCGCTGACCGCACGCGGGCGACAGGTCGCGATCCAGGGCGCGAGCGGCGCCCTGCTCGAAGTTCGGGAGGCCGGCGACCCGCTCGATGTGGTCAAGGAAGTGCTGGCCGAGCGTAGGCCCATCGACGTGCCCGGCTTGCCCCGCTTTATCGGCGGCGCTGTGGGCTATCTGGCCTACGATTGGGTGCGCTTTGTCGAGCGGCTGCCGGAGACGGCCATCGACGAGCTGGACCTGCCGACCTTCGTCTTCCTGCTGGCTGATAACCTGGTGATCTTCGACCACGTTCGGCACCGGCTCCTGGTGTTGGCCAACTGCCGGCTGGAAGGGAATCTGACGGCCGCCTATGCCGACGCCATCGCCCGCATCGACCAGCTCGTCGCTCGCCTGCGCCAACCGCTGGGCGTGCCCGAGACGCCGAACGTGCTCGGCAGCGCTCCGTGGCAGAGCAACTTCACCCAGGCCGGCTTCGAAGCCATCGTGAGTGAGGCCAAGGAGCACATCGCGGCCGGCGACATCTTTCAGGTCGTGTTGAGCCAGCGCTTGACCCGCCCAACCGAGGCCGATCCGTTCACGATCTATCGGGCGTTGCGGATGACCAACCCCAGCCCGTACATGTATTTCCTGGAGCTGCCAAACGACGGACAGCAAGGCGAGCGCCTGCGGCTGATCGGCTCGAGCCCGGAGATGCACGTGCGGCTAGAGGACGGCAGGGCGCAGCTTCACCCGATTGCCGGCACCCGCTGGCGGGGCAAAAGCCCCGAAGAAGACACCCGATTGGCCGAGGAGCTGATGGCCGACCCCAAGGAACGGGCCGAGCACATCATGTTGGTGGATCTGGGCCGCAACGACCTGGGCCGGGTGTGCGAGTTCGGAACGGTCCACGTGCCGACACTGATGGCCGTGGAGCGCTACAGCCACGTCATGCACATCGTCAGCGACGTGCAAGCCCAACTGCGGCCCGAATTCGACGCCTTCGACCTGCTGCGAGCCACCTTCCCGGCCGGGACCCTCAGCGGTGCGCCCAAGGTGCGGGCCATGGAGATCATCGAGGAACTCGAAGGCACCCGTCGCGGCACGTACGCCGGCTGCGTGGGCTACATCGGCTACGACGGCGCCATGGACACCTGCATCACCATCCGCACCATCGTGATGCGCGGCAAGACCTGCACCCTCCAGGCCGGCGCCGGAATCGTGGCCGACAGCGACCCAACCGCCGAATGGCACGAGACGCTCAACAAGGCTCGCGCGCTGGCTGTGGCGGTGGAAGTTGCGGAACGAGGAATGATGAATGCGGAGTGATGAATGATGAATGATGAATGCGGAGTACCAGAAATGCACCATTCCGTCTTCGGCCTCCGCATTCATCATTCCGCACTCATCATTCATCATTCACCTTGATCACTCAGTCTCTAGAAAATAGGAACGCATATTATGACAACCAAACGCATCCTAACCGGCGACCGGCCCACCGGCAAGCTTCACCTGGGCCACTACATCGGCAGCCACCGGCACCGGCTGGCCTTGCAGGACCAGTACCAATGTTTCTTCCTGATCGCCGACCTGCACATGCTGACGACCAAGAACACCAAGGATGATATCCTGGCCATCGCCGACAATGCACGGGCCATTGTGCTGGACCATCTGGCGATCGGCATCGACCCAAGCAAGGTGACCTTCTACCTGCAGTCGGCTGTGCACGAGATCTACGAGCTGCAGTTACTGCTCAGCGGGCTGGTAACGGTCGAACGCTTGCAACAGCTGCCTACGATCAAGGACATGGCCGATGCGGCCGGTCTGGAGCAAATCCCGTATAACCTCCTAGGCTATCCGGTGCTGCAGGCCGCCGACATCCTGATGCCCCGCGCACATTTGGTTCCGGTCGGCAAGGACAACGAGAGCCACGTCGAACTCGCCCGCCAGATTGCCCGCCGTTTCAACAACGCCTATGGCGAGGTTTTCCCGCTGCCCGACCCGTACGTGGTGGGTGGCACGTTGGTGGGCACCGACGGCCAGGCCAAGATGAGCAAGAGCCTGGACAATGCGATCTTCCTCAGCGACGACGCAGCCACGGTGCGCCGAAGGGTGTTTAGCATGTACACCGACCCCAACCGCATCAGCGCCGATATCCCCGGCACGGTCGAGGGCAACCCGGTGTTTAGTTACCACGACGCCTTCAATCCGAACAAGGCCGAGGTGGAAGACCTGAAAGAGCGCTATCGCGCCGGCCGGGTGGGTGACGTAGAGGTCAAGGAGAAGTTGGTCATCGCACTCAATAACTTCCTTGAACCCACCCGAGAACGCCGGGCTATCTACGAGGCGCAGACCGGCTACGTGGACGAGCTGCTCTACGAAGGCACCCAACGCGCCACTGCCGAGGGCAAAGCCACGCTCCTGGAAGCCAAAAAGGCCATGGGCCTGACCGGCGTTTGGAACCGGATCTCGCGGGCGGCGGAGAAGCGGCGCAAGAAGGAGGCGTAAACTGCCATGATCGCATTTATCGACAATTACAACTCATTCACCTACAACCTCGTCCAGTTCATCGGCGAGGTGATGCTCGAAGACCGGCTGGGCGATCCGCACAAGGAGTTACGGGTGTGGCGCAACGACCAAACCACAGTCGAGGCGCTGGCCGATCTCAAGCCGGATCATATCATCATCTCGCCGGGACCGGGCACACCTCAGCATGACAGCGGCATCAGCAACGACGTAATTCGTCACTTCTACAAGACCACGCCGATCCTGGGCGTCTGCCTGGGGCAGCAGTGCATGGGCCACGTGTTCGGCGGCGTGGTGTCTCGCGCGCCGCGGCTGATGCACGGCAAGGTGTCGCCGGTCTACCACACCGGTAAAGGCATCTTCTACAACCTGCCCAGCCCGTTCCAGGCAACTCGCTATCACTCGCTGATTGTCCAGGAGCCCCTGCCGGCCGAGTTGGAACTAACCGCCTTCACGATGGAGGGTGAAGTCATGGGCCTCCGCCACCGGGATTACCCCACCGCCGGCGTGCAGTTCCACCCGGAAAGCATCCTAACCGAACACGGCAAGCAGATTCTGCGCAATTTTCTGACGCTGCGATAGGTTGGGGAAAGGAGATCCCATGATCCAACAGGCCATTGCCAAACTCCTAGACCGCCAGGATCTCAGTGAACACGATGCCTATGCGACCATGATGCAGATCATGGCCGGCGACGCGACGGGTGCGCAGATTGGCGGGTTCTTGGTAGCACTGCGCATGAAGGGCGAGACCGTGCCGGAGATCGCCGGTTGTGCGCGCGCGATGCGCGACAACGCGGTCCACGTGCACCCGAGGCGGGCCGGCCACGACGGCCGGCCGTTGACTGACATCGTCGGCACAGGCGGCGACCACTCGGGCACGTTCAACATCTCGACCACGGCGGCTTTCGTCATTGCCGGGGCAGGGGTTCCGGTGGCAAAGCATGGCAACCGCTCGATCACCAGCAAGGCCGGCAGCGCTGACGTGCTCGGCGCGCTGGGCGTGCGGCTCGATATCGCCCCCGAACAGGTCGCCCGCTGCATCGACGAGGCCGGAATCGGTTTCTGCTATGCGGTCAACCATCATCCGGCCATGCGCTATGCGATCGGGCCGCGCCGCGAGCTGGCCGCGCGCACCGTGTTCAACATTCTCGGCCCGTTGACCAACCCGGCCGGCGCCACCCACATGGCCATCGGCGTCTTCAGCCCCGATCTGACCGAGCCGCTGGCCGGTGTGCTGGGCCGGCTCGGCAGCCTGGCAGCCTTTGTGGTCCATGGTTTCGGCGGCATGGACGAACTGAGCCTGGCTGGGCCAAACCGGATCAGCGCGCTGCGAAACGACCAGGTAACCACCTTCGAGCTGGACGCAGTCGAGATGGGCTTTGGCCGCGCCTCGCTGGCCGAGTTGAAGGGCGGCGACGCCAACGACAATGCCGTCATCACCCGTCGTATCCTGAGCGGTGAGGAGCGCGGCCCGAAACGCGACGCCGTACTGCTCAACGCCGCCATGGGATTGGCTTTACCCGATGGCGACTGGAAGGCCGCACTGATGCGCGCCTACGAAAGCCTTGACAGCGGCGCAGCCGGAAAGGCTTTGGACAAGATGATCGAGATAAGCAACTCATGACAAAACAAACTAACCCCGACCGGCCACCGCGCTCGTCCGAGCCGAAAACCCACAGCCACGAGGAACGCTTGCGCTACCAAGGCAAGATGCTCGACGAGATCATGGAATGGAAACGCAATGATCTTCCCGCCCGCCAGGCCGCAATGCCATTGACCAGCCTGCGAGCCCTTGCGGCCACCGCCCCTGATCCGGCTGACTTCGCCGCGGCCCTGCGCAGACCCGGCGTCAGCCTGATCGCCGAAGTCAAACGGGCCAGCCCGACGCGCGGCCTGCTGTGCAAGGATTTCGACCCGACGCGATTGGCCCGCACCTATGCCGACGGCGGCGCATCGGCCATTTCGGTGCTCACCGATGGTCGCTTCTTCCAGGGTCAGCTCGAACACCTGACAACTGTCAAGCAGACGGTTACCACATGGCAAGCCACCGGTCAGGTCCAAACAAGATCCAAAGCACCCGCTGGCGGGCAAAAGGGCGGAAAGAGCGCACCTCCCCCGCAGGTGAGACCCGTGATCCCCGTGCTGCGAAAGGACTTCATTTTCGATCCGTACCAGGTGGTCGAGGCGCGAGTGGCGGGTGCAGACGCGCTGCTGTTGATCGTAGCCGTGCTGGGCGACAATGATTTGAAAGGATTGATCGAGGAGACCCGCCGCTACGGCATGGAGGCGCTGGTTGAGGTGCATGACGAGGCGGAAGTGGAACGTGCCTTGGCCGCCGGCGCGCGCGTGATTGGCGTCAACAACCGCGACCTGCGCACTTTTGCCATCGACCTGCAGACAACCGCCCGCCTACGACCGTTGATTCCACGGGATCGTGTGCTTGTGAGCGAAAGCGGCATCCGAACCTCGGACGATGTGCGTCGCCTGGCCGATATGGGGGTCGACGCCATGTTGGTTGGAGAGAGCCTGGTTGCTGCAGACCCAAGGGAGCGCCAGCGCAAAGTGACGAACTTAGTGTGGGCAGGCAGAAGGGTGTGAATAGTGCCCGCTCCGGGGTGCTTCGCAAAGGGTGGCAAGTGTAAAGATCATGACTGGAACCATCTTGAACGCAGTCGCTGTCGTCATCGGCAGCCTGATCGGCATACTCCTGGGCAATCGCCTGCCGGACAAAGTGCGAGAAACCGTGCTCAACGGCCTGGGGCTGATGGTGCTGGTCGTGGGCATCAACATGGCGCTGCAAAGCCAAAACATCCTGATCCCAATGTTCAGCGTGCTCGTTGGCGGGATCATCGGCGAGTTGCTGCGGATCGAAGATGGACTGCAGGCGGTCGGCATATGGTTGGAACGCAAAACCGGCCGCTACCTTGGGCGTGGCGAGCGAGGCAACGTGGTTCGCGCGTTCGTTACCGCCAGCCTCGTCTTCTGTGTCGGTCCGTTAGCGATCCTTGGCTCGATCCAGGACGGCCTGACCGGCGACACCCAGCTTCTGGTCATCAAATCGACGCTGGACGGCTTCGCCTCGCTCGCCTTTGCTGCCACCCTGGGTCCGGGAGTGATCCTGTCTGCGCTTGCCGTGTTCGTTTACCAAGGCGCAATCAGCCTGGCCGCCAGCGGCTTGGGCAGCATCCTGGGCGAGGTGACCCGACAAACCCCCTGGGTGGTCGAAATGACGGCCGCTGGCGGTGTGCTCATCATAGGCATCGGCTTATTGCTGTTGGAGTTGAAGCGCATCCGCGTCGGAAACTTGCTGCCAGCGGTTGCGCTTGCGCCGCTGATTGTGGTGATTCTCGCGGCCCTAGGTGTAAGCCTCTGAGAGCAAGCTATGGGAAACCTTGGCCCGCCTACTATGCGAGATTCCCCAAGGTACGCTCAGTTGGCTATAATGTGCCCAAGTCGATCCATGAGTTGGTGGAGTTCCGAGAATCCCTGTTTTGTGCCGTGAGCACCTCCGAGTTCCTATGAGTTACTCCGATCCCCTCTCCACACCCAGCTACCACATGACACCGGACGAGTTCCGTCGCTACGGTCGCGCCGTGGTGGACTGGATCGCGGATTACTACGAGCGTGTGGAAAGTTTCCCTGTATTGTCGCAGGTGCAGCCGGGTGAGGTCCGGGCGGGCCTGCCGGCCGCGCCGCCGCAGCAAGGCGAGCCCTTCGACGCCATCCTTGCCGATGTCGAAAGGCTGATCCTGCCCGGCGTGACCCACTGGCAGTCGCCCAATTTCTTCGCCTACTTCCCGGCCAACACATCCGGGCCAGCCATTCTCGGCGACTTGCTCTCGTCCGGCCTCGGCGTGCAGGGCATGCTCTGGGCCACCAGCCCGGCCTGCACTGAGCTGGAAACCCACGTGTTGGATTGGCTGGTGGACATGCTGGGCCTACCGGAGAAGTTCAAATCCACCACCGCCGGCGGTGGCGTAATCCAGGATACGGCCATCCAGTGCGGTGCTGACCGCGCTGCTGGCCGGACGCGGGAGCGAGCCACCGGCTGGCAGAGCAACGAGCACGGCTTGACTGACCGTCTGGTGGCCTACGCATCCTCCCAGGCCCACTCGTCGATCGAAAAAGCAGTCAAGATCGCCGGGCTGGGTCGCTGACAACCTGCGGTTGATCGAGGTGGACGAGACTTTCGCCATGCGGCCCGACGCGCTGGCCAGGCAGATCCAGGCGGATCGTGCAGGCGGGCCTGACGCCCTGCTTTGTGTGCGCCACCGTCGGCACGACGTCGTCCAACGCGCATCGACCCGGTGCGGGCAATCGGCGATATCTGCCAGGCGGAGGGCGTTTGGCTACACGTAGACGCTGCGATGAGCGGCACGGCCGCTCTGTGCCCGGAGTTTCGCTTTATCCAGGATGGGCTGGAGCTGGCCGATAGCTACGCGTTCAACCCGCACAAATGGATGTTCACCAACTTCGACTGCGACTGCTTCTACGTGGCCGATCGTGCGGCGCTGATCAAGACCCTCAGCATCCTGCCGGAGTATCTGCGCAACCAGGCCACAGAGTCCGGCGCCGTGTTCGACTACCGCGACTGGCACGTCCCGCTGGGCCGGCGTTTCCGCTCGCTCAAGCTGTGGTTTGTCATCCGACACTACGGCATCGAAGGGCTGCGCTATCACGTGCGACGTCACGTCGCGCTGGCGCAGCAATTTGCCCAATGGGTACAGGCCGACGACCGCTTTGAGTTGGCCGCGCCTGTGCCGCTCAACCTGGTCTGCTTTCGCCACAAGGCAGGCGATGCTTTCAACCGCCAGCTCATGCAGCGACTCAACCAGAGCGGCGACCTGTACCTGACGCACACGGTGCTGAACGGCCAAGTGGCCCTGCGCCTGTGCATCGGCCAGACCCACACGGAGGCGCGGCATGTCGAGCAGGCGTGGCGGCGGATTGGGGAAACG
Organism: uncultured Chloroflexia bacterium; assembly: GCA_963709505.1. GTDB lineage: Bacteria > Chloroflexota > Anaerolineae > JAAEKA01 > JAAEKA01 > CAVPXC01. The sequence goes on from CAVPXC010000019.1 coordinate 135,623, forward strand.
GCAGAGGGAATGGTGGAGGGTGGAGAGTGAAGGGTAGCGAACAGTAGCGGAATGACGACATGGCAGGTGAATCGGGCGAAAGACTGCGGGTGAAGATTTGTGGGTTGACAAACCTGGACGATGCACAAGTTGCCATGGAGGCCGGCGCGGACTTGCTGGGCTTTATTTTCTACGAAAAATCGCCTCGCTACGTCGATCCAAGGACGGTGGCATCTATTGTCAGCGCGCTGAAGTACGCGCGACCCTCCACTCTCCACTCTCCACCCTCCACTCTTCACCCTCCACCCTCCACCCTCCACCCTCCACCGCTCTTCGTCGGCGTCTTTGTCAATTCCTCGCTCGAACAGGTGACCTTGATGCTCGATCACTGCGGCCTGGACCTGGCTCAATTGCACGGAGAAGAAGACCCAGAGCTGCTGGCGAGCCTGGCGGGACGCGCATTCAAGGCCGTGCGGCCTCGCTCCGCTGCGGAGGCGGAAGCTGCTGCTGCGCGCTATGCTAGCTTGGCCCCCCGCGGAGGCCCCGATCTGTTGATAGATGCCTATCATCCGGCCCTGCGCGGCGGCGGCGGCGAGTTGGGCGATTGGCGACTGGCAGCCAGGCTGGCGCCAACCTATCGCCTGCTGCTGGCCGGCGGACTGACGTCCGAAAACGTCGCCGAGGCGATACACCAGGTGCACCCCTGGGGCGTGGACGTTGCCAGCGGCGTCGAGGACCGCACCCGGGCGCAAGGACCACGTCCGGGTGCGGTCCTTCATCGCCGCAGCCAAAGGATCTGGTTAATGCCGGCGACTTCGTGTCTTTTGGCATCCCAGCGATCCTGTGGGAGCTCTGACAAGAAATGAAATGCGGACATGAACAACCAACCTTCTTCAACTGACGACAAACCGCTCGGCGCAAGCCTCGGCTGGCAGCGGTTAGACACCAGCCGGCCCTATCAGAGCCAATGGCACAATTTGCGACAGGATACGGTGCGCCTGCCGTCCGGTGAGGAAATCATCTATACCTACCAGGAGCACGCCGGTTTCGTGACCGTTGTGCCGGTGACGAGCGATGGGCAGGTGGTGATGATCCGCAGCTACCGCTACACGGTAGACGATTGGTGCTGGGAGCTGCCAGCCGGTGGGCTGGGCGATAAACCTGGCGTGTCGTTAATCGAGGTGGCTCAGCAAGAGCTGGCCGAGGAGACCGGCGGAACCAGCCAAATCATCGAACAAGTCGGCTGGTTCTACACCATGAACGGCACCAGCAGCGCACGCTGCACCGTCTTTCTGGCCAGGGGCGTGGTGTTGAGCGGATCCCCCCAGCTCGAGCCGACCGAGCACAGCGAGGTACACCTGGTGCCGTTATCGCAGGCCCTGCAGATGGCGCGCGATGGCCGCATCACCGACGGCGACAGCGCCCTATCGCTGCTGCGTTGCGAAGCGCATCTGCTCGGCAAACAACGCAAGATTGAGGTTGTGGCCTACGATCCGCAGTGGCCTTGGCTGTTTCAGGTCGAGGCCGCCCGGCTGGCGGCGGTGTTCGGCGAGGAATTGCTCAGCGTCCACCACATGGGCAGTACGGCTGTGCCTGGGCTGTGGGCTAAGCCGCTCATCGATATTTTGCCCATCGTGCGAGACATCGAGCGGGTAGACAGCTTCAACGACCTAATGGTGGCGCTGGGCTATTTGCCTAAAGGGGAGTATGGCATTCCAGGGCGGCGTTTCTTCAACCTGGACGTCGGCGACCGGCGCTTGTTCAACGTTCACGTCTACCAGGCTGGCAACCCCGAGATATCCCGCCACCTGGATTTCATCGAGTACTTGAGATCCCACCCTGAGGATGCTGCCGCCTACGCCGACCTCAAGCGCGACCTGGCGACCCAGTACGCCGACGATATCGACAGCTACGTGACCGGCAAAACGGACCTGATTCGGCAGATCGAGCGGAAGATGGAAGCACCGAAAGACAGCAGGGTGGAGAACGGCGAGTGAGGTGGATATGACACGAAACCCAGTCAATTTTGCTGCCTATCGCTATCCTGACGAACGTGGTCGCTTCGGACCATACGGCGGCCGTTTTGTGCCCGAAACGCTCATGCCGGCGATCGAGGAGTTGGAGGAGGCTTATCTCCAGGCGCGCAACGATGCCTCGTTCCGCGCCGAGCTCGACCGCCTTCTGCGCACCTACGTCGGCCGGCCGACGCCCATCAGCCATGCCCGGCGGTTGAGCGAGCACTTCGGCGGCGCACAGATCTACCTCAAACGCGAGGACCTGGCCCACTCAGGCGCGCACAAGATCAACAACGCACTGGGCCAGGCGCTGTTGGTGAAGCGCATGGGTAAACAGCGCATCGTGGCCGAGACCGGCGCCGGCCAGCACGGCGTCGCGACCGCGACCGCCGCCGCGCTGCTCGGAATCGAGTGCGTGGTCTACATGGGCACCGTCGACATGGCCCGCCAGGCGCCCAACGTCTTTCGCATGCGCCTGCTGGGCGCCGAGGTGCGCGGGGTGGAGAGCGGCAGCAAAACGCTCAAGGACGCCATCAACGAGGCCATCCGCGATTGGGTGACCAACGTTCGCACGACGCACTATCTGCTCGGCTCGGCGCTGGGGCCGCACCCCTACCCGACCCTCGTGCGCGACTTCCAGAGCATCATCGGCACGGAAGCACGCCGGCAGATGTTGGATCCGCAGTCCGGCGGGCCGGGCCAATTGCCCGACGCGATTGTCGCCTGCGTCGGCGGCGGCAGCAACGCCATCGGCATCTTCCACCCCTTCCTGGCCGACAGCGGCGTACGCTTGATCGGCGTGGAGGCAGGCGGACGCGGCATCGAGTCCGGCGAACACGCCGCGCGCTTCGCCGATCCGACCATCAGCCGCCTGGGCGTGCTCCAGGGCACCAAGAGCTACGTCATGCAAGACGCCGACGGCCAGATCGCGCTGACGCACTCGGTCAGCGCGGGGCTGGACTACGCCAGCATTGGCCCGGAACACGCGCTGCTGCGCGACCTGGGCCGCACTGAGTACACCTACGCCACCGACGACGAGGCTTTGGCCGGCTTCAAGCTGCTCTGCGAGCTGGAAGGCATCATCCCCGCCCTGGAAAGCGCGCACGCCATCGCCCACCTGATCAAACTCGCGCCGCAGATGGGGCGGGACGAGGTGATCCTGGTGAACGTGAGTGGGCGAGGGGATAAGGATTTGGATACGGTGATGAAAGAGCTGGGTAGACAGGTAGACAAGGAATGAGAACCGCGGATGAGCAGGATGCCGCGGATCGGAAGGTGTGGTCGATTATCTCATGGAGACCGGCATGGCGAGTGAATTGATGACTCCCGTAGGATACGCGGAACTGCTCGACCAACTCAAGGTGCGAATTCGCTCGGCGCGTCTGCAGGCCGCGCTGGCTGTGAATCGTGAGCTCATCCATCTCTACTGGGAGATCGGACGGACAATTCTGGAGCGGCAGGAGCGCGAGGGCTGGGGTGCGAAAGTCATCGAACGGCTTGCGGCGGATCTGCGCCATGAGTTTCCCGATATGCGAGGGCTTTCGCGAGCCAATCTCTTCTACATGCGGGCGTTTGCCGAAACCTACAAAGATGAGCAATTTGTCCAGCAGCTTGCTGGACAAATACCCTGGTACCATAACGTGATCGTCTTCACCAAGCTCAAAGAGCAAGTGCTGCGCGAATGGTACATCCGTGCCTGTCTTGAGCACGGCTGGAGCCGCGCTGTGCTAGAGGCGCAAATCGAAACCAGCTTGCACGAGCGGCAGGGCAAAGCCATTACCAACTTCGACCGGACACTGCCAGCACCCATGTCGGAGCTAGCCCAGCAGTTACTCAAGGATCCGTATAACTTCGACTTTCTCACGCTACACGACGAAGCCATCGAGCGCGATTTAGAACGCGGGCTGCTGGACCATCTGCAGCGCTTCATGCTGGAACTCGGCGCCGGCTTTGCCTTCGTTGGCAGCCAATACCGGCTTGAGATCGGCGGCGAGGACTTCTTCATCGACCTGCTTTTCTACCATCTCAAGCTGCGCTGCTTCGTGGTGGTCGATCTCAAGATGGGTGCGTTCAAGCCGGAATTCGCCGGCAAACTCAACTTCTATTGCTCGGCAGTGGACGACCTATTAGGCTACGCGCAGGATAACTCGACTATCGGCATCCTGTTGTGTAAGAGCAAGAACAACGTGGTCGTCGAATACGCCTTACGCGACGTGGCCAAACCGCTGGGCGTGGCGGAATATCGTCTGGCTCAGGCCTTACCTGAACACCTTAAAGGCAGTTTGCCTACAGTCGAACAACTGGAAAAGAACTGAGAGCGCTGGAGGCAAAAGGGATGAGCGATGGTTAATCTTCGATCACAGACCTGCCACTCTCTGGCATCCAGCCCTGCGCGACATCCAGGTCGCATGATACTGCCAAGCCATAGATTGCGGCTCGTCAGCCTCAAATCAGCACACAGTCCGAAAACGTGTCCTTTATTGTCGTTGTTGGGGACCTGTTCCGCAATATGGTCAAGCAAGGATCATATCGTGACTCTGGTCCGCATCGATAAGATCGCCAGTAACCAGCTGCAGCGAAAAAGGGTACCGGTGGAAAATAAATGAGGAAAAAACATGACCTATAGCCATCTGACACCCGCTACGACTTCATGACCTACCGCCGCACCGGCCGCAGTGGCTTGCTGCTGCCGGCGATCTCGCTCGGCCTATGGTACAACTTCGGCGGCGTCGATCCGCTTGAGAACGCCCGCGCTATGGTCCATCGCGCCTTCGATCTGGGGATCACCCATTTCGACCTGGCCAACAACTACGGCCCGCCGCCCGGCTCGGCCGAGGAGACCTTTGGCCGCATCCTGGCGGATGACCTGAAGCGCTACCGCGATGAGCTGGTCATCTCCAGCAAGGCCGGGTATTTCATGTGGCCCGGGCCCTACGGCGAGTGGGGCTCGCGCAAATATCTCGTGGCCAGCCTGGACCAAAGCCTCAAACGCATGGGACTGGACTACGTCGACATCTTCTACAGCCACCGGCCGGACCCCAACACGCCGATGGAGGAGACCATGGCTGCGCTAGACTTCATCGTGCGCAGCGGGCGAGCCCTCTATGCCGGCATCTCAACCTACAGCCCGGAACAAACCCGCCAGGCGGCCGCCATCCTGCGGGGCCTCGGCACGCCCTGCCTGATCCACCAGCCGCGCTACAACATGTTCGACCGCTGGATCGAGGAGGGCCTGCTGGACGCGCTGGTGGAAGAAGGCATCGGCTGCATCGCTTTCTCGCCGCTGGACCAGGGCATCCTGACTGACAAGTACCTGCGGGACATCCCGGAGGGCTCGCGTGCCGATAAGCTCAACGGCCAATTCCATTGGGGCGACAAAGTAAGCGAAACGCGCGTCGCCAAAGTGCGCAAACTGAACGAACTGGCCGAAGCACGCGGACAAAGCATGGCGCAAATGGCCATCGCTTGGGTCCTACGCCATAAACAAATGAGCTCCGCGCTGATCGGCGCCAGCAGGGTCGGCCAGATCGAGGAGGCGGTGGCTGCGCTGGATACCCTCGCCTTCAGCGCCGACGAGCTGGCGCAGATCGAGGCGATCCTGTCAGAGTGAACGACCTACCAGACCTGTCCGAGTTGTCGTTGACGGGTCCTTTGGAGCTTGCGCAAGGCTAAGGCGAGCGATATGGAGACGATTCTGGTTCTCTACGCGGGCATCGGCTTGCTGTTGATCCTGGTTGCCATCCCGCTCATCAGAAAGAAAATCAAGCCAAATCATCTCTACGGCTTCCGGGTGCCGCAAACTCTCAATGACCCCGAGGTGTGGTACGCCACTAACGCCCATGCCGGCAAGCGGATGGTAGCGGCAGGCATCTGCACCGCTCTGGCGGCGATTGGCTTTTACTTCGTGCCCGGCATCACCGTCGATACCTATGCCTGGGCCTGCTTGGTGGTTTTCGCTTTGGTGTTCGGCATTGGCATGGTGCAGAGTTGGCGGTACATGCGGTCGCTGGCTAGATGACGACATCTTCGAGATGCATCTCGAAGATGTCGAGCCGGCACGTGAGACAAAATCCAAATGAAACTCCATCTGCACGCCACCACCTTCGAACTCTATCAAGGCGACATCACGACGCTCCAGGTCGACGCCATCGCCAACGCGGCCAACTCCGGCCTGCGTGGCGGCGGCGGCGTGGATGGCGCCATCCATCGCGCGGGCGGGCCGGCGATTATGGCCGAGTGCCGCCAGTTGTACCCGGACGGCTGCCCGACGGGTCAGGCCGTGGTGACGACTGCAGGCAATTTGCCGGCGAAAATCGTCGTTCACGCCGTGGGGCCGGTTTGGCATGGCGGCAAAAACGGTGAGCCGGAACTCCTGCGCTTGGCCTACGCCAACAGCTTGCAGCGCGCGGAGGAGCGGGGAATGGCGAGCATCGCCTTTCCCTCGATTAGCACGGGGATCTATGGCTACCCCATCGAGCTGGCCTGCCCGATCGCCGTCGGCGCGGCGCTGGATCATGTGCGTAAAGGCAGCGGCCTCCGCCGGATTGTCTTCTGTCTGTTCTCCGACGACGACTATGCGGTCTACGACCGCCACTTCCAACAGCTCGCTAGCGCTGCACCGGATCTGTTGACAACCGGTGAGCCGGCCGTCGAGTAGATAAATCTGAACATGAACGACCGACCTCGACAGGCCCTCCAGTGGCTCGCAGCCGCTGCCATCGTATTTATCGGCCTGCTGCTGCTCTTTTCGGCCGCAAACGGGGCGGGTGGAACTGCGGATCCGGCAAGGCAAGACCAGAACTGGCCGGTGCTGCAGACGATTGTCGCGTTTGTGCTGTTCGATCTCGCCCTGTTCGCCGGCCTGCTCATCGCCCGGCTGCGTTCCCGGCCGACCAGGCTGTCGCCCAGCGGGCTGTTGGCTACAGCTACCGTTGCCGCGCTCCTGTCCCTAGGGCTGCTGGTGGCGGTGCTGGACGGGTCGCCCAACCTGGCCGACCTGCTCTGGACGCTCGTCCTGATCGCGGGCTTTGGTCTCTTGTTGGCCCTGAGCATGGTTTGGTTGGCATTCCGTAACAACAGGAACTGGACCTCGGAACGCTCGCAGCCAGCGTTTGAAGATGGCTCGTTGCAGCACGACGAGGCCGACCCGCTCATCTACCTGACTACCCTGGTCGGCGGCGATCAAGAGGCCGCCGAGCGCCTGATTGCCCTGGAACAGACCCTCGACCCTGGTGCGAGCCACCGTGAATGTATCGATCGGGCGATCTACAAGCTGGAGCGCGACCAGGCTTAATGAAGATGCTGGACAGTTGAAACTGCAACACTGCAACACCGCAACGATCTCAAAGGACCAAGGTTATTCCCTCTCATGCCATCAATCGCAGCAAGCTCCCCACCCCATCGCGGCGTCGAGCGTATCCGCGCTGCCTTTGCCTCAGCGCTTACCCAAGGCCGCGCAGCCTTTATGCCGTATCAGATGCTCGGCCACCCGACCGTACAAACCTCGCCCCAGGTGATCGAGGCGCTGGCCGCGGCTGGCGCGGACCTGTTCGAGTTGGGCATGCCCTTCTCCGATCCGCTGGCCGACGGCCCGGTGATCCAGGCCGCGGGCCAGGTGGCGCTGGACAACGGCGTCAACGTTGGCCAGTGTCTGGCCATGGTGGAAGCGCTCCGCGAGCACATCCCCGATCACCCCTTCTGCCTGATGGGCTACATCAACCCCATCCTGGCCCATGGCGCAGAGCGGTTCGTGCGCGAGGCCGCCGAGGCCGGGGTGGACGGGCTGATCGTGCCCGATCTACCGCCGGACGAGCCTGAGGCGGAAGAGCTGGCGGCACTGTGCGCTCGCTACGGCATCGCGCCGGTCTACCTGCTGGCGCCTACCAGCACAACCGAGCGTATCGAGCTGGTCGTGGCCCGCAGCAAAGGATTTGTCTACCTGGTTAGCGTTACCGGCATCACCGGCGCGCGGACGGCTCTGCCAGCGGATCTCAACGATTTCGTGCGGCGGGTGCGGACCGTGGTGGAGCGCCGGCCGCAGAGCGAACGCCCGTACCTGGCCGTCGGCTTCGGCATCAGCAGTCCCGAGCTATCCGCTCAGGTCGCGCAAATCGCCGACGGCGTCATCGTCGGCAGCGCGTTGGTCCGGCTGGCCGGCAGCAGCGCCGATCCCGTGCACGACGTGGCAGCCTTGGGCGCGGCGATGGCCGAAGCGGCCAAGAGGCCCGTGTCAGCAAACCTGTAGTGCGGTTGTCTGAAAGGAAATCCTGTGTATACTATCACTGGGATCAAGGAAACAGGCGACGAAAGCCCGTCCCACGCATGCCTATGCAGACACGCCTGCCCCAAAAACCATCTGCGATAAGGATTGACGAGCAGCTATGCATCATCGTGAGACTTATACCGTTGAGGTCGCCGGCTTGACCCGGCATTTTCCCTTGTTCGAAGTTGCGCCGGGCGTGCGCATCGCCATTTTTAACATGCTAGGCGACACCTATGTCGTCAAGGCGACTGCCGCCGCCCTGGCCGAGAAGCTACGCGGCATGCCGGCCGACGTCCTGGTGACCGCCGAGGCCAAAAGTATCCCACTGATTTACGAGATGAGTGCGCTGATGGGCCTGCCCTACGTCGTGCTGCGTAAAAGCTACAAGACCTACATGGGCAATGCCGTCAGCGTGGAGACGGTGTCCATCACCACCGGCCAGCCGCAGACCCTGTTTCTCGACGAGAAGGACCAGCAACTCATCAGCGGCAAGCAGGTTATCCTAATCGACGATGTGGTCAGCACGGGCAGCACGGTGGAGGGCATGACCCAGGTCGTGGTCAAGGCTGGCGCTCAGGTGAGCCAGGTGGCAGCGATCTTCACCGAAGGCAACAGCGACTGGTCCCACGTGGTGGCGCTCGGCAATCTACCGGTGTTTGTGGACGGCAAGAACTGTTAGGACATGGGAAGATGCCTATTTCGGCCCATTGGCCGCGTATTTTGCCCGATTGCGCATGCAGATGCCCTGTAGATGCTCTGTCTAATTAATCCTTGCGTGGTGTCAACCCTTCGCCGAGCCTCAGGGTGACACCACGCAGAAACTTGGTTTACAGGGTAGTAAACAGCAAAGTGGCCAAGTTTGCTAAATGGCCCAAGCTGTGTTATAGTGGCGTTTGTTAGTGAGCAAGTAAATCCGGTTCGTCTGCGCCATCCGGTTTTATGACCGTGATGGCGTTTTTTGTTTGCTGCATTCACCCGACGTGTCCCTGCGGTCGTTCACCTCGGAAATCCTATCGACCGCAACCACTGAGGAGCAATATGAGTTTTTCGCAGTTCGCTCTCGACCCGCGCTTGCAAAAAGGCGTGCGCGAGTTGGAGTATTCACAACCCACCCCCATTCAGACCGCCGCGATTCCGGTCGCGCTGAAGGGACTGGATATCCTGGGTTCGGCTGAAACCGGCACCGGCAAGACAGCAGCGTACCTGCTGCCGCTGATGCACACACTTCTGACCAAGCCCACCAACCGCCGCCTGCCGCGGGCGCTGATTCTCGTGCCAACACGCGAGCTGGCCCTGCAGGTGGCAGATCACGCGACCCAGCTCGGTGTCCACACCGATCTCCGCATCGCCGCAATCTTCGGCGGCGTCTCCCTGATCAACCAGGAACGGGCGCTCAAGCGCGGCGCTGACATCGTCATCGCCACGCCTGGCCGGCTAATCGATCACATCGGCCGCCGCAACATCGTCTTCGATGGCCTGCAGGTGCTCGTGCTAGACGAGGCCGACCGCATGCTCGACGTGGGGTTCCTGCCCGACCTGCGGCGCATCGCCCGGCTGCTGCCGAGCGATCGGCAGACGTTGCTGTTTTCCGCCACCCTGCAGCCGATCCTCGAACTCGCCGGCGAGGTTACCCGCCAGCCGGTGCGGATCGAGGTCGAGAAGACCGTGACTCCCACGATGATCTCGCAGACGCTGTTCCCGGTGACCGAGGAGCAGAAGTTCCGTGCGCTGCAGCGACTGCTGCGACAGGACGGCATGGACAGCGTGTTGGTGTTTTCCCGCACCAAGCACCGCGCCGACCGGATCGTCAAGAACCTGCAGCGCGATGGCGTGTCGGCTGCCGTGATCCACAGCAACCGCTCGCAGAGCCAGCGCATCGCTGCCTTGGAGGCGTTCCGCAGCGGGCAGGTCCGTATCCTGGTCGCCACCGACATCGCCGCTCGCGGCATCGACGTCGAGGGCGTCTCGCACGTGGTCAACTTCGACGTGCCGAGCCAGGCTGAGGACTACATTCACCGCATCGGACGCACGGGCCGTGCCCATGCAGCCGGTACAGCCTACACGCTGGTCACCCCCACCGACGAAGCTATGGTGCGCAAGATCGAGATGATCCTGAAGCAGAAGATCCAGCGGCGGCGCCTCGACGGCATCGACTCAGGCGCTCCTGCTGGCGGCATGCCCGACGCCGAAGCCATCCGCCGGTATCTCGACGCCAAGCGTACGAGCAGCCCGCAGCCGATTCCGGTGCGTGCGCGCTAGGCGTCGATGTTCGTGAAGCACTAGATTCCTCGTAACTATTACGGCGGTAGACGCAGCGTTGGTTGACTAGCAGTCCGCTGCGTATCAAACCTACCGCCGTAATAGTTACGATTTTTCTTGGCCTGCGGGCAAGCTGATCCTACTCACGGCCCAGCCAGATCAAAAAAGCCCTCAGCCTGTTTATAGGCTGAGGGCTTTTAGCTACTGCTGCCCATCCTCCGATTCTGTCTCTTCCCGCTCCTTGCGCCGCTTGCGCTGCCAGGTGTAGAAGGGCACCATGACGGCCAAGCCGGCCTCCTGTGCCTTGGTACGAGCGGAGACCTGGGCCGACCACACGGCGGTTCGCATCTTGGTGGCTTGGACCTGCAGCTTCTCACGGATCGGCCAATCGGCGACCAGGATGGCTTCATACTCGGGTTTGGTGGGCTCCCACAACATAACAACCGACGCCCAGGTCATCCCCGAGCCAAAGCCCACCAACACCGTATGATCGCCGTCTTTGAGCCTGCCCTGATCAGCCGCCTCGCACAGGGCAATCGGGATCGCGGCTGACGAGGTGTTGCCGTAACGGTCCAGATTGACCATTACCTTACTAGGGTCGATCTTCAAACGTCTGATCATAAGGTCGATGATGCGGATATTTGCCTGGTGAGGAATAATGAAGTCGACGTCCTCGAACGGCACCCCACTGCGCTGCACGACCGTCTGAATGGTCTCGCTCATGACCTTGGCGGCGAATTTGAAGACGCGTTTGCCGTCCATGCGCAGGTAATTCTCGCGGGCGTCGAGCACTTTTTGGCTAAATGGGTTGGCCGCACCGCCGCCTGGGCAGTACATTGCTTCCCATGCCGAGCCGTCGGAGCCGAGCTCAAAGGCTAGTATACCTGTCCGTGATTGGCTTGGCTCCAACACCACGGCGCCTGCGCCGTCGCCAAACAGGATCGAGGTGTTGCGATCGGTATAATCGATGCCGGCCGATACCTTCTCCGCGCCTACTACCAGAATGCGATTGAGCCCGCCGGTCTGGATAAACTGCGAGGCGGTGACCAAGCCATAAAGAAAACCGGTGCAACCGGACGTAAGGTCGAACGCACCGGCCTTGCGCGCGCCCAGCCGGTCCTGTAGAATACTCGCACTGGCGGGAACAAAGTAGTCGGGACTAGAGGTTGCCAGGATCACCAAATCGAGATCCTCGGCTCGCATGGACGCGCGTTCCAGAGCCATAAGCGCGGCGTTCAGCGCCATGTCCACCGTGGTCTCCTGCGGCTCGGCGATACGGCGCTCGCGGATACCTGTGTTGTGGGTGATCCACTCGTCGTTGGTGTCCACCATCTGTTCCAGGTCGTAGTTGGTAAGCCGGCGTGCCGGCAAATACTTGCCCCAGCCGGTGATACGAGCATATCGCTCGGTCATAATGACGCCTCCAATGAACTGTATTCCATGCCTATGTAACTCTCTGCAAAGAAAAGCCTGAGCATGGCACTCAGACTCCAGGGTGTCTAGTCGCTTAGAGAGCCATTCGCAACGATCTAGGCGAGCGAACGGCTCGATTCTCCACGCACCGGCGTTGGTGCTGCTTGCGTTAAAGCTTGCTAGGTCTATGGGCGTCCTCGGTACCAGACGACGGCCGAGATCGCGCCGACCGCCACAGAAACGCCGGAGGCGGTGGCCGCGGCGGCTGTAAGCTTCCAATGGCGCCTTAGCTGACCAACGAACGCATCCGACCGGTTGTCCCGCTGCAGGGAAGCGGCTTGCAGACTTCGTCGCAAGTCGTTACGGAAGCCTTGCCTTGGGGAGATTGGCGCAAATGACTCCCGCAGCAGCCACGTCAAGCGCAAAAACAATTCCATTTCGGCGCGCGCCTCGGACGACAACTGAGACAGAGTCTCTGACGAGGCCGTATCGCTCATCAGGAAATGTCCATAGGTGTCGAGCAGTGTTTCCAGTGTACGTGTGTCCATACTCTCACCTAGAATGGTTGGGTCGAACCGTGATCGTCTCGATCCAATCACGGCACAGTTCACAGCATGCCACGGGTCTGGAGATCTTCCCGCAGGGCGATCAGCGTTCGGTGGTACAGGGATTTGATGGCGCCCTCGCTGCGGCCCATGATCGCGCCGATTTGTGCGTTGGGCATTGCCTCAGTGAACTTGAGCAGTAGAAGCTGCTGGCGATCAGACGGCAACCGCTTGAAAGCGGACAGAAGCGCCTCGCGCACCTCGGATGCCTCAACTAGCTTCTCGGGATTGCTCGGCGCATGCGCTAAGTTGACCTGACCATCCAAGGAGAGTTCCTTACGCCGGCCATGATCTCGATGCCAGTTAGCAACCAGATTGTGTGCAATGCGATAGAGCCATGCCGAAAAAGGAGCGCCTCGATTGTTGTAACGCTTGATATGATCCAGCGCCTTGTGAAAGGTACGGGCGGTCAAATCCTCGGCATCTTGCTGGTTGCCGGTTCGATAATAGATGTACGTATAAATGCGCCCTACGTGTCGTTCGTATAGGGCGCCGAAGGCCTGCGGATCCAGCTTTGCTCGCTCAACCAGCAGCGCATCGTCATCCGGATCCACGCCAGGGAGCAGGCTAAGATGCGCGTATTCGACCGGCTGAGCGGTTTTCCCGTTGTTCATCGAACACTACCCTCCCGGCACAGCCGCGCGGGTAGATGATCCAGGGAAAAGTGGATAAGACCGTATGTCCTTCGCATTGGATAGAACACTGCAATCGCTGAAAGGTTTCGCTGAGTCGCGCGTCGAGCATCTGGCTCACCTGTCTAACGTCCGCCGGAAAGCCGCTGGCCGTTAGAGAGGTGAGCACTCGATCGCTCGAAGCATCGCCTAGTCTTTTGGATGTTCGGAAGGCTATCTCGCACCAATCGTATTCCAGCAATGATAAGCATGGATGAGGATTTGGCAAATTGGCTGGTCAGGATGAAGCCGCCGATTTGACAAGGGCGGGACGCAATGGCATGCTGAAGCCACTGCCATCCCTGGAAAAGAGAAAGCCCCTGGCAACTTAGAAAAGCTGCCAGGGGCAAGAGAGTCAAGTACGGCCCGGTTTAGCGCTGCGCGTGCCGGCCGACGTGATCGAGGAACTCGGCGCGCGTTTGGGCGTTGTGTTTGAAACTGCCTACCATGGCGCTGGTGGTCATGCGCGCATTGGCCTTCTTAACCCCTCGCATAGACGCGCACATGTGTTGGCCCTCGACGACCACGGCGACACCCTGCGGCTTGAGGGTTTCGTTCAGGAAATCGGCGATCTCCTGGGTCATGCGCTCCTGCACCTGCAGGCGGCGAGCGAACATCTCGACGATACGCGGGATCTTGCTCAAGCCAATGACCTTGCCGTTCGGAATGTAGGCCACGTGGGCCTTGCCATAAAAGGGCAGCATGTGATGCTCGCACAGGCTGAAGAAATCGATGTCCTTCACCAGCACCATCTCGTCGTAGGTGACGTCGAAGACCGCGTCATTAACCAATGCCGCAGCATCGACGTGATAACCTGAGGTCAGCTCGGCGAAAGCCTTGGCTACACGCAGCGGTGTGCGCTGTAAGCCCTGGCGCTCCGGATCCTCGCCGATAGACTCCAGGATGACGCGCACCGCAGCCTCCATAGCCAGGTCTGACGCCAGAGGGGCGATCGGCTCGCCGGTCGGTAGGCCTCGCGCTTTGCCATTGCCCTTGCCACTACCATTGCCATTGCTGTGGACAGTTGGGCGAAACTCCTGCTTGAGTAGGTCGTAGGTCTGGTCGTTGATGCTAAGGGTAGTCATGTTCACTCGTTCTTTCCGATAAAACACCTAACTGCATGATCAACCGCTGAAAACCTCGGCCAATCGGGTGATGCGTCACAGTACTGTTCATATTTTGTAGTATTATACTATACAGATAGTATACAGAACTTCCTGCCGGATTCATGTGGGCCTGGTAACAATCCACGTCACGGACAAGGGTGGCAGGTGGCAGGGTGCAAGTGGCAAGTCTTCTTCAACCTGCCACCTGCCACCCTTGAGAAGGGGAATACTGTATTCCAACCTGGTCACCTGTAGATGGTGAGACCGACCAAAGTCTTACCTGTTGCCAATCGTGGCTCAAGGAGAAAAGCTATGACAACCGACCGCATCGAGATTCACGACCTATTATTGCGCTGCATTGTCGGCATCAACCCTGAAGAGCGCGTCAAGAAGCAAGATGTCATCATCAACCTGACTCTTTACGGCAACATGCGCAAAGCCGGCGCGTCGGACGACATCGACGACGCAGTCAACTACAAAACCCTGACCAAGCGCATCATCGACCACGTCGAGGAATCCGACTATTTTCTGGTCGAGAAGTTAGCCCACAGCATCGCCCAGATCGCCGTCCAGGAGTTCGGCGTTGAGCGCGCTATCGTCAGCCTGGAAAAGCCCGGTGCGCTGCGCTTCGCGCGATCGGTGGGTGTGGTCATCGAGCGCACGCGGGCGGACTTCGGTGGGGCTGAATGATGAACGTGGAGTGAGGAGTGATGAGTGATGAATACTGCCTATCTGTCTCTTGGGTCCAACGTCGACAAGGAGCGCTGTTTGCCTGAAGCGGTACGGCTGCTGGCGGAGCATGGACGGATTGTGGCGGTGTCTCCGGTCTACGAAACGCGGGCCATGGGCAATCCTGACGATCCGAGTTACTTCAACGCGGCTGTAATTCTGGAGACCGAGCTGAGCCCGGCTGAGCTGAAGCAGCATGTGTTGCAGCCGCTAGAACAGCGCCTCGGCCGCCAGCGCACCTCCGATCCAAACGCCCCGCGCACGATCGATGTGGATATCTCGCTCTTCGACGACAAGGTTCTGACTCTGGGTAAACGGCGCATCCCCGACCCGGAGATTCTGCTCTACCCCCACATTGCCGTGCCCCTGGCCGATGTGGCGCCCGATACCCTCCACCCGGAGACCGGCGAGACGCTGGCGCAAATCGCAGCGCGTGTGACCGTTGGCTCAACTCAAGGACTGGTTCGTCGCGACGATGTAAGGCTGCTCTGGACCCATAGGGTTCAACCCGAAGTCTTCCCGAACCGCTTCAGTGGCTTTCGTGACAAGAGGAGAGGACGAATCAGGGCGATCAAAGCCAATCCATAGGGGGTCCAACCTTTGCGAGCGAGCATTTTGGCTGCGGTCATTGGTCTGGCACCCGATAGATCTCCATCAGCCCGTAGGTGGGATCGTCCACCTGGGCGACGCGCACAAAGCCCCGTTGCGCCATCCAGGCCAGGGCATCCTGCGGGTCGGCGGCTCGCGACCCCGGCGCAGCTGTCAGGTAATCCCGCATCCACCGACACAGCCCAGAAGACCAGCTGCAGAATCAGCAGAGCGAATTTGTGCCTCATACCATCGTCATCACGTCGCCCAGCAGATATTTATGTGATGGTAGTTTCCAATAACGTGTTCGCACCGGCGATCTGAAAGGTGGCGCGGTTAGCGACTGACCTGGAACAGAGTGTAACTTCAATTCTTGCCGAGCTCGAAGAAACCTCTTTGATCGCGCAGCCAGTGATAGTTGACCGACGGCGACCGGCCCTGCCATTGCGTTTCGACGTTCGGCACGTCCACCAGCAGATAGGTAGGCCGGCCGTCGGCCAGAAGGCGAGCCAGATCGTCGGAGGTTAGAGCATAGATCTCATACGTCTCCAGGGTGCTCTCGTGCTGAAACGTCAGTGTCAGGCCGAAGGTGAACAGGCGGGCCTGGGGTAGCGTTTGTCCCTCAACCCAGGCCACCGTAGACAGGTCGGCGTTCTTTCGCTCGACAAAGCCACGGCTCAGCGTCCACCCACCGCGCGCCATCAAAAGCATCCCAATGACGACATAGCCTGCCAGGAATACCAGGGCGAGCCGGCGGGCGGCGCCGTTCTGCACGCTTCCAGCCAGCCATGCCGCAGTCGTCTCGATGCCGATGGCGATCAGGATGGCCAGCGGCGGTAGGTGGGCCAGGTTGAAGCGAAAATTCTGCCAGGGCGCGCCGGCATGGAAGCAAAGGATGGCTGCCACCCAGCCCACCAGTAAGAAGAGCGGCGCTGCTGCTCGACTGCGCGCCACGGCCCACAACCCAGGGATCAACAACGGCGCCAGCAGCGGCGTAAAGTAGAAGCGGTGCGCTGGCGCTAAGGCATACCACAGGCCATTGGGCCACGTGTAGCTGAGGAGGCCATCGGCGGTGACGAATTCCCGTCGCAAGGCATTCAGCGGATTCCACGAGTAAACTTGTAGATCGACGGTGAAAGGCACGGAGGAACCTGCAGGCGCCAGGATACTGAGCAGAGTTGAAACTAGTAACGGCGCCAGGACCACCAGCGCCACAAGCCCGGCCGCCACTCCATGCTTTAGCGCCGTCGCTCGGCCTCGCCTGGCCAGCACCAACAGCGCATAGGCCGTCGCCGAAATAGCCACCAAAGCAAAAGCCCACCGAGTTAAGATGGCGAATGCCATGGCGCCCGCAGAGAGCAACAGCCAGCCCACGGTCGGGAGATTCGCGTCGTCGTTGCGTCCATAGCGTGCCAGCGCCCACATGCCGATGGTCGCGGCTGCCAGCCCGGTCGTGTCGGCCATGACGACGATGCTGGACTGCCACAACTGGCCCACCAGCGCTGCCAACAGGCCGGCCAGGAAGGAGATGTAGAGGGTGGAGCGAAGGAGAGATGGCAACGCTCCACCCTCCACCCTCCACCCTCCACGTCCCCTGCTCCACACCTCATACGCCAGCAGCGCGGTGAAATACGGGGACGAGGGCGCCGGCCAGGAGGCTCACGACTTGCCCTGCCCGCGGTGTCGGGCCGAAAGCGAAAGAGAACAGCGCCACGAGCAAGGGATAGCCCGGTGGCCACGGAAAGGAGGGCGGCCAGTCGAGCGACAAGAGGGCTGTGCGCAGCGGACCAGTGGCATAGCCATAGTAGGCGTAGGGATCCTGGCCGTAAAGGCCGTCGAAACCGCCATGAACCGCCAGCCAAATCGCCGGCACCAGCAACACCAAAGCCAAACCCGCCAGCCCTACGAACCAAAGGCTCAACCGACTAGATCGGTTGGATTGTGGAAAGCGTGCCGTCGGCAAGGTAGTTGGTTGCTTGTCACTGTCCAAGGGTACACCACCGAATCAATACCCGCTCTGGCCGGTCTATGACCGCGCCATCTTCATCAGGACGTACGGTATTGCCAGCTGAAGCCTCGACTCCATGGCAACTTGGGAAGTGCTCGATCACCGGACCGGCACTTGACGCTTGCTCTCGGTTCAGGCATAATCGCGGCAGCTTACGCCCGGACCGGAAAACTCCATGCCATCCAAGCCGCTGGTCAGCGCCATCATCACCACCTACAACCGATCGCAGTTGCTGGTCGAGGCCATCGAGAGCGTCCTCGGGCAGACCTATCCACACGTCGAGGTGTGGGTCGCTGACGACGGCTCGTCCGACGACACGGCTGCCTGTGTGCACGCCGTGAACGGTCCGATCCGCTACTTGCGCCTTGTGCACACTGGCCGGCCCAGCGTGACCCGCAACCGAGCCTTGGCACAGGCACGAGGCGACCTGATCGCCTTTCTGGACGATGACGACCTGTGGCTGCCGCATAAACTGGCTCGCCAGGTCGAACTCTTGGCTAGCGACGCAGCCTTGGGCTGGGTCTACGGTGATTTCCGCTTCCTCCAGCCAGATGGCACGCAGTCGTCGCCGGCGCTCAAACCACAACAGCGAGTGTACGGCAACCTCTGGCCAGCCTTGCTGGACGACTGCTTTATCCATCCCAGCACGGTGATGGTTCGCCGCAGCTTGCTGAGCCAGGCCGGCTGGTTCGACGAGAGTTTAGCCATCACCGAAGATTACGACCTGTGGCTGCGGCTTGCCTACCTGGCGCCCGCCGGCATCCTGACCGAGCCATTGGTGCTCGTCCGCCGGCACACGGCGGGCATCTCGCAGCAACGAATGCTGCTCAGCTATCAGAACACCATCACGGTTCTGGAGCGGGCCGGCCGCAATCGGTTGACAGCCGCCGAACGGATCCGTCTCCGCAAGACGCTGGCGCGCATGGTCATGCACGTGGGGCTGGCGCTGGCGCAGTCCGAGCCGCACAGCGCTCGACGACGTTTTTTGCACTCGTTGCGGCTCAATCCGGCGCAGCGCCGTGCATGGCAGGCGCTTGCTGCCGGCCTGCGAGACCGGTGGTTACCGTGAGCCTGACCCAGTCGACGCGCCAACTTCTCCTTCGGGCCCGAGCTCGCAGTCTTGGCTCCACTCGGCGACGAGACCGCACGTCAACTGATCGTCGTGTTTGGCGGCCAGGTGGGTGGGCTGGTGCTGGGATTGGCCAGCAGTGCGATGCTGGCACGCGGGCTAGGCCCAGCGAATCTCAGCGTCTTCTCGGTAGCCGGCGCAGCGGTTATAATCGCCATCACTATCTCTGACTTCGGCCTGAGCATCAGCGCAGTGCGCACCATTGCCGGCCGCGCTGCCGGCCAGCCGGAGCAGGCCCAAGCCACCGCGGGCATGTTTGCTCAGCTTAAGACGGCCGGTGCACTGCTCGTCTTCGTCCTCTGCCTGCTTCTGGCGCAGCCCATCGCCGCGCTGTTGGACCTACCGGCCGGCAGTGGCGCTTTCTACTTCAGGGTCGCCAGCCTCGGTATCATGGCCACGGCGCTGGCAGGTGTGACCAGCGTTATCCTGCGCGCCCTGCGGCGTTTTCGCCTGCTGACGCTGACGCAGCTCCTGCGGGCCGGCCTGATTGTGCTTTTGACCGGTGCGTTGTTCTTCGCCGGACGCCTGGGCGTGACCACCGGCCTGCTCGTCGGCACCGTGGCCACGCTGATTGTCGCCGGCGTCAGCGTCTTCTTGCTGGCCCCGGACTGGCGGCGGGCGCTGGTCGCTCGCCAGTCGCTGCAAGGGCCACACAACCGCGAGTTGCTGGCCTTCAGCCGCTGGATGTGGGTTTCGACGCTCTTCTCGGTGCTGCTCAGCCAGCTCGACCTGCTGGTGCTCAACCGGTTGATGCCGGCGGTTACGGTGGGAATCTACGCTTTAGCGCTCAACCTGGCGTTCAAGGCCGACATCGTCAACCAGACCCTGCACACTGTGCTGCTACCGACCGCCTCGGCGCTGCCCGCAGAAGACCCGGCGGCCTACCGCGCCTACCTACGGCGTAACGTGGGTCGCAGCGCGCTGCTGGCATTGGGGATGGTTTTGCTGCTACCGCTAGCTCGCCCGTTCATCCTCACAGTCTACGGCGCCGCCTACGCGTCGTCAGTGGGCGCGTTTTACGCTTTGATGGCCGTCGTCTTCTTCGACCTCTTCACCATGCCGTTCATGTTGCTGGCGTTTCCCATGAACATGCCCAGGACCATCGTTGCCGCCGACATCGCCGGTATCGCAGCACTGGCTGCCACTGCCGCGTGGCTGATCCCGGCCTGGGGAATTTACGGCGCTGTCGCCGCCAGGCTGGCGGGGAAGGTGGCCGGTGCGCTGATTTTGGGTGGCGCCGTCGCCATTCGTCTGCGACACCAGTCTCCGACAGGCGACAGTTGACCCGGAGAGGCGCTGCGCACAGGCCAAGTTCGTCATGGGCGACGAAGTGAAGCCGCCTCCACCCGCTCTCCGATGCTTCGCAAGGCAGTCGCTTGCTGCAGGTATCCTTCCAGCGCCTCCACCGATCGCGGCCAGATCAGCCCGCCAGCCGTGGCTCGTCCAAGTTGTGACAAACGACGACGCTCGGTTTGGTCGTGGAGCAGCGAGCTGATGGTGGCGGTCCATGCGGGCACATCGCCGGCCGGCAGCCGGCAAGCTGCACCGTCCGTGACCTCGCACAGCGCCGGTAGATCGGAACAGACCACTGGTAGGCCGGAGGCCATGGCTTCTAACACGGCGATCCCAAAGCTTTCGTAGTGCGACGGATAGACGAACAGGTCAGCTCGCTGCAACTCCTGCCTGACCGCGCCGGGCGGCAGGGCGCCCAGGACCACGATCTTGACCTGGGATGCGAGTCTCTGCGCCTCGGCCTCGACCTCTGGCCGCAATGGGCCGTCACCTACCAGCCGCAACTCCAGGCCGGGCGTCTGTTCTGCCAGAGTCGCAACGATCGCCAGAAGCTCACGGATGCCCTTATTAGCCTCGAGCCGGCCAACAAAGATGAGCGTCCGTGCTGCAGATCGAACCACGAACTCATTGTGCAGCCAGGTCTCGGCGACACCTGGCGGCACAACGCCGTCGATGCGAAAGCCAGGCCGGCGCTGGTAGTCAGCGGCCACGGTCTGGCTGATGGCCAGCCGCAGCGTTGACCGGTCACGCTGCAGCCACTGCCACGAGATACCACCGGAGAAATAGCTGACGTTCGGCTTGCCTAGCCGCTGACGCCACGCTGCGATCTTAACCGTCTCGATCTCCAGGAACGTCAGCGAAACGTCCAACTCCCCCATCAGCTGGCGGATCGACGGCAGCGCCTGACAGGCGCAGAAAAATGAATGCGACTGCACCTCCAAGGGCCGGCCTTGACCAGCGCGGCTCAATAGTCTTCGCCAGCCCGGTGACATCGCTGGCAGGCACGGCACCCGCTCCCAGCGTACCGGAACTTTGTCGAAATCCGGCGCCCGATCACTTCCCTGCGGCCCACCTGCGATGACCGTGACCTGGTGACCCCGTCCGGCCAGTCCAGTAGCCAGGTTAGCCGCGATCGTCTCCAATCCGCCGCGCACCACCCCCATCGTAGACAACACCACGCCCACGTTCATCAGAATCCACTCGTCTCCGGCCGCTGGTAGGATAGCGCCTTGTTCAGCGCGCGCAGCTCCAACGGGTAGCTGTAGACACCCAACCGATAGCGCCAGGCCGACGACGCCCGCAGAGCGTTGCGCTTGAGCGAGCTCATGGTCACATCGGTGCTTGTGGGATAATAAGCGTTGAGCACCCACTGAAAATCGTTGATAAGCCGCCGGATCGGATCCTGCAGCCAGGGCATGGTCGTGCTGCGCCGCTGTGAAAACTCCTGCCAGTCCGGGTTGATCCACTCCTCCAGTGTCTCCGGGAACTGAAAGCCCTCGGCCTTGGCCTGCTCGTACAGCTCGCCGGCCAGCGGCACCGGGGTGTACATGTACATGATGATCTCGGTCGCCGGGTTGACCTGTTTGACCTTGCGAATAAAGGCGATGGTCTGGCGGGTATCCGTCTCCGGGTCGGGCGGGTTGCCGAGCACGAAGGACATCTCCGGCACGATGTTGTAGCGGGCCATCTTGCGGGCGATCTCCAGCGTCTTTTCGATCGAGGCCTTGCCGCCTTTGTTCATGCGCTTGAGCGTCTCGTCCGAGCCCGACTCGGCGCCAAGGAACACCATTTTTAAGCCGCTGTTGCGCATCAGCTCCCACGTGCGGTCGGAGTACATCATCATGGTGTCGATACGCGCCTCACCCCACCAGCCAATTTTCACGCCCATAGTCAGCAGGCGCTCGGCGAACTCGGCAACGCGGGCTTCGCTGGTGAAGAAATTGTTGTCGTCGAACTCAACCGAGTCGACGCCCCACGTCTCGACCATATGGTGCACCGTGTTCGCCACCCGTTCAGCCGGCTGCGCCAGCCAGCGGCCATTGACCATGTTGACCACCGCGCAGAAGTTGCAGAAGAACGGACACCCGTAGCTGGAGTGGTGGGTCATCGTTCGGTTGCCCATAAACGTGCGCCGGATATAGCGCGGCACGTCCACCCGGTGGTAGGGGAAGTCGGGCAAGTGATCGGGGTGGGGGATGGGGGCGAGGGGATTGGAGAATGGTGAATGGTCAGTTGTGAATTGTGAATTGTCAATGACGGAGAATGCCGTGGGCTGGGTGTTGTCCGACTTGTCGATTCGCTGGTCCGAAAGGCCGGATTTGTGGGCGAGCCCGGGTAACCCTCGGGGATCATCGCCGCGCTGCAGACTATCGAGCAGGCCCTTGAAGACCACTTCGCCATGGCCGCGGACGACGTAGTCGACGTAGGGTGCTTTCAGGCACGGTTCCCAGTGCTGGGTCGGGAAATAGCCGCCCCAGACGACGGTCAGGTGAGGGTGCAACTCCTTGATGCGGCGACAGGTGGGCACGGCGTCGTTGAGCTGCGGGCCGGGCATGACCGTCACGCCAAGGACGGTCGCACCGGTCGCCCGAATGGCGCTATCCACCGCCGCCAGCGGGTCGTGTTCAAGGTTGCCGTCGATTATCCGATACTCGTGTTCGCCCTCGAGCAGCGCACCCAGGGCGAGAAGCGACATGGGCAACACAGGCTTGCGTTGGGCGTTGCTGGGAGGATTGTAAAGAATGATCATCGCAATTAGCCAACTCGACGAACTCGGTAGATCGTCAGAACCTCACTCACTAGATCGCGCCTGGCCACGGCGTCAGCTTGATAGCCCGCAGTGCTCAGGGATTTCAGCCAGGTCCGCTCCTCGCCGGTCGAAGAGAGCAGGAGCAGAACGATACCACTCGGCTGCAGATGGTCGCCCAGGCCGGCGGCGAAACGCTCGTCCAACCCGTCGGACCACAGCGCTCGCTCGAAGTCAGTGCGCGGTTTACCCGGAAAATAGGGCGGATTGAACAGGATTACGTCGAAGCGCTGGCCGGCAACCGGCTCGAACAGATCGCCTTCGACCACATCGACCCGGTCTTCGACGTGATTGAGCAGCGCGTTGATGCGCGCACAGCGCACCGCCGCCGGATTAATGTCGACTGCCACGACGCGGCCGGCCCACTGTGCAGCAAAGACCGCGCCAACTCCTGAACCGGTGCCCATATCGAGCACGGCTCCGCCAGACCCTGCGGGTTTACCGAAACCGGCAGGGTCTTTGATAAAATCTGCCAGGAACTCGCCTGTGACGAAGAGCTTCGGGTTCAACACCTCCGGCAAGACCAAAATCGGCTTCCCGGCGATGGTTTCCAGGACTACGGTGTTGTGCCGGTGGCGTTGGAAGAGCAAAAAGCGCGCCCGAAGACCCATGCGCCAAGCACGACGCTTGATGTGTTCGAGGCTTTGCCATCCCATTCGTCGTTCCATTCGTCGTTGCCGTTAACGCTGTGGCGGCTTGCCGATGACACCGCAGCAGCGTGCGCACGCCGGCAGCGTGCCGCCAGCCGCCTGCAGGGTTTGCCTGAATTGCACAAAGCGCTCGCCGTTCCAGATCTCGGTCAGAGACTGCTCGGTGATGTTACCCAGTGGGTAATTGTAGCAGCGGCCATGGGCCGGGATGACAGTGCCATCGGTCTTGATCATCATCAGCTTCCATGGGTCGGTACACTGCCTGCCGCCGACAAAGCGGTCGTGCTCCTGGTAGTAGACTTCGAGTTCTTGCCGGCTGGCAGAGTTGGGTACGATGGTGATTCCCGGCCCCTGTCCGTTGTGCGGCGCACCGGAGTGTTCGCTTACCACGCTGCGCGCGCTGGCATAGGCACGTACCCGCTCCATCTCCTGCCAGATCACCTCGGTCTCGAATGAGGTGGGGTCCATCGTGCCTAGGTTAGAGCGCACCACGGCCAAGTCATCGACAGCTGCGCTGCCAGAACGTCCCTTTCATTAGGAGCGCATTGTGAGCTGCGGCCATCTCATCGGTGATGAAGTTCAACTGCGATACATTGATATCGGCCGGGCGCAACGGCTCGACCTCTTGGATGAACTCGAGAATATGCCGATAGTTCTCGTCGGTGACGGTAAATGAAAAACGCAGCACGGGTCGAGTCTTGCCGGCGCGCTGCTTGGCGTCATTGAGCAGCTCCGCCCCGCGAGTGAGCTTCTCAAAGGTCTCGCGGCCGCCGCGGATGCGGTTATGCACCTCGCGCGGGCCGTCGACCGAGACCACGACCTCGTCCACGCCCAGGTCGACCAACGCCTCGGCGTAGCGGGGCAATTGAGTGCCGTTCGTGGTGATCGTGCAGACAAAGCCCTGCGATTTGATCGCCCGGCAGAAATCGAGGATCTTTGGGTGGATCAACGGCTCGGTAAAGGCCAGGCCGATGCGCGGCCGCGGCCAGAAGCCCTGGGCCTGTTGCAGGATTTTGTTCAGCAGTTCCAGGCTCATGTTTTGCGGATGATCGCCGATCAGATTGGCCCAAAAGACTGTGCCCTGCTCGCCCAAGCCAACATCGCACATTTTGCAGTGCAGGTTGCAGACGTTGTTGATGCCCAGCACCAGGGACGCGGGCGGAAAGCGACAGCGACCATCGGCTCGCGTGTGATCTTCGCCCAACACTCGCGGGGCCAAGCGACTATAGGTGCCTCGAACCAAACGATGATTCAGAACGTTCATGGTACTGATACTCCGTGCCTGGATTGGACTTGTGCAGTTCGGCGATCTCTTGCCACAAACCTATCGGCGGATCTTACAATCCAGGGTTGAGTGGCCCAGCGCAGGCCATAGGCCGGCTCGACGGTCTGCCTTTGAACGGTCTAGAGTCGTCGCTGCAGCACCATCAGGTAATGATCGTTCAGCCACGTCCACGGCCATGAGGCTCCAATTCGCCGGTCGGCATCGGCCAGCCGCCCGAACAGGGTTGGCCGGCGGTCCACCAGATGGCTCAGATACGACGGCGGCAAGAGACTGCCGATACCTACCAATTCACAAACCTCAAAGTATGGTTCAAACTCTGCCGCCAGTGTTCGAGGAGACGGATACCACACCTGAATCGTCGCACCGTCACCCACGTGCGCCTCGACACCCCGGCGAAATCGCCGGAAGGCCGGCGCCGGCTTTCCGTGGGCCAGATGCCAGCCGATCTCCCACGGACAAAAAGGCCCCATCAGCACCAGCAGCACCTTCCCGCCGGGCCGTACCCAACTGCCGAGCGCCGCTGCTACTTCTCGCCGATCTGCCAGGCAATTGAGCGGGCCGAAGTTGGAGAAGGCGCCGGTGAATGGAGAGTGATGAGTGGGAAGTGATGAGTGATGAATGGGGGGGGAAACGATGACAGGTCGATGGCGGCGAAGTCGATCAGAGCGGAGAGGCCGGCGGCGGCGGCTTTGTGTTGGGCGACATCTAGCATGGATTGGGAGACGTCCGTGGCGGTGACACGGACGCCGCGGCGGGCGAGCCAGATGGCGTCCTCGCCGGTTCCGCAGCCCAGCTCCAGAACGTGATCGCCGGGACCGAACGCGGCGGCCAGGTGCGCTTGCACGGTCTCCCGCAGCCAGCGAGCCAGTTGGGTTTCGGTGAAGTCGGCGTCATAGCTGGTTGCTGCCGCGTCAAAAGCTTGAGGCAAGACTGCAGTTACCTCCGACACCGATTAACAGGGTCCATGATTCAGATGCTGGCAAAACCAGCCTTCTCGGTCATTGGAGTAATGTTGACAAGCTTGCTTTCAATGACGGATAGACTGCGAAGCCATGTGAAGCTAGCAATTGGCCACCCAATAAGCATGGAAATCCTCCTGCAGGCGATTTCTACTTCATCTGAAGCTTCAGTTTTGCTTCCAATCGTCGATTAAGAGAAACCACAAAAGCATCCTTGTCAGGAGCCCGTGGATTGTTACGCATCGCTTGATACACTTCATCCACAGAAACCGAAATGATGCGGCTACACTGCAACGTCAAGCGATTTTCGGAGGAAACCAGGTCGTACAGAGCAAAACGCGACGCGTCCCTCTGGGTTGTATCCGGATTTCTTAAGGCCATAGCGTGTGACCAGGTTTTCGTAAATATATCCCTGCACGATCCAATAGCACTTCACTCCCCATGCTTCGTACAAGATGCCTTTGTTGAAAAGCTGGGTTATCGAACGCTTGATCGTATCGTAGGTGTTCATCCCAAACCGATAGGAGCGGGAGCGGACGTCAGCACCCTCCATAAAATCACGCATTCCCTCGACCAACGCACCGGTTCCGCTCGTTGAATTTGACTGAAACTCGACAGTTACAAAATCATCCACCTCAGCACGCATTGGCTTGTGACGGACTAGAACGTAATCTATTGAGCCAACATTGGGCAAGCGGACCTCTGCGAACGGTATGACGTTGTTTAGGTCACCAAAGTAGTGTAGCGCTACATCTTCCAAGACGCGAGGCGTTTGTTCAAGGGATCCCTGTTCCTCAAATCTCTCAGGACAAACAGAATAGACTGTTTCGTTGCGTTGTACGGAACAAACACCAAAGGGAATTTTGAGCAAACGGCTCTTCTTGGTGCAAACGCGGTCTTGAAAAGGGCACCAATGCCGTTGGTGTGCATCCAAGGCAGCATCCGTGGTGTCCCAGATCGGATATCCGAATACCTCGGCGGGTCGACTACCGTGATGTTTTGCCATTGCCTCTGTCCTGAATCAGTTGTTTCCACTGTGCGCGAACCTGAGATACCGGAAGTCTGTTTTCTAGCATCCAGCCCAAAGCAGCGCCGCATTGCCAGCAAAATGACGCGCTGTCGCTGGTATCGATCGAATCCAGTGGAATCCAGTGCGGAATTGCTGCCTCATCGCCGATTTCTAGAACCAGGATGGTGTCGTGTTGGATGGAGTTAAGGTTGTTGATGTGTACAGACACTGGATTCTCCGAGAAGACGACGTGTGCATTTACCAACCGGAAACCCGCCGACTGAAGGGCGACGGTCAGTTCAGCCCATGCATTCGGATCCCAATGGTGGAAGGTAAACACCAGTCGGCCCTTGTTCAACTTGAGCACACGAGCGCACTCACGAAAAATCCCTGAAAGACCAGCAAGAAAGCCCGTAGCGCCTTCAGCGGATTTCGTAGCTACAGCGCTTCGATTCTCGTCGTATTCCCAGTCAATCTCGCCTGGAAGCAGATGAGCGAGCCACACGCGAAAAAACGCTGCCAGATCGCTGTACTGGACGTTGTCGTAGTACGGCGGATCGGTGACGACAAAATCAACTGAGTGGTCTGCTATCGGTAGATGACTAGAATCACCGTGGATGAGCCAGAAACGATGGGTGCCATTTTCAAGATCGATCTGGCAACTCGCCTCGATGCCGCCATCCCATTCGCCGGGAATCTCGACCTGACTCGTCAGGCCCTTCAGATCGATCCTTCGTTCGATGGGACTGACCGACCATTTTCGACCTCGAACAATACGGTCTTGGAAAAGCTGTTGAAGGTTTCCAGATGACCTACGGCGATTGACCGGATTGTTTTCGGCCGCAGGTGTACGGGAATGAGTAGGCGTGTAATGCAAAGACGTGCCGAATTGCCCCTGGTCGGTTCTTGGCCGATCCTTTGTACCCGCAAAGCATCGAGTTAAATTCCAGGGATGTAGATACGAGTAGAGCCAGATTCAACCTGACAGGCCTCTCAACCTCCCTAAGAATCCGAATCGCCTGATTGATATACAACAACTGGCGCGAGGAGAACGAATCCAGGTAGTTCAGGACGTTGTGGCGTATTAGATCGCCGGTCTTGGGGCCGTTCTGTACGGCAAAGCTTTCGACTGAGCCAAAGTCGAGGTCGGTTCGTGCTTGATCTGCCTGGTTGATACGCGCCAAATCGGCCGCGCCAGGTGCGCGTATAGACAAGCCGTGGTACT
The DNA here is from genome assembly GCA_963709505.1 of uncultured Chloroflexia bacterium. GTDB lineage: Bacteria > Chloroflexota > Anaerolineae > JAAEKA01 > JAAEKA01 > CAVPXC01. The sequence continues at coordinate 163,614 of CAVPXC010000019.1, forward strand.
CGCATTGCCCAACAATCGCTATCGGGACGTAGCGCGGATAAAACGGAGTACCCAGTAATTCTTGGTATTTCTGGCCGCAGACCGGACAGCGAGTTTCTGCTTTGGTAATTAGGCGTCTGGCTTGTCCCTCATCCGGCTCGTTCCCGCACTGCCCCGTAACGATTTCCCAATTCTCTGGACAGATTTGGAACTCTCGATTTGCTTCCTGGCGCAACAAATAACTATCGATTTGCACCACTTCTCCGCACTCGCATCGCTTGCGAAGTCCATGAAGTAGATACTGCAGGTCCGTTGTGTCACCACAGTCAGGGCACTCGGTTTGAAAGTAATGCCCGATTTGCCCGTAAAGATCTTCGAAAAAGCGATCAAAAGCCCGTTGGAGATCGGGCAGTGGAACATCGGATAGGGAAGCGCGCGCCTGAATGACCGGGATCGGATCGATGTCGGCGCCGATCACATTGGCGCCCAGGCGAATCGCCTCATGAAGAGTCGTGCCTCCACCCATCATTGGATCCAAGACAATCCGACCCTCCAGGCCACCCGGTGCATAATAGTCTTGCAGATTCGGGTCAACCACAAACTGCTTGAGAATCGTACGAAATGTCGAGCCACAGCGCCGTGCCCACCACTTGTGCAGGTAAGTGTTGGGTCGAAACAGATGCTTGTTATAGACCTCCAGGCGCGACAATGTATCGGCGAAGCTCTCTGGAAACTGTCGATCGATCGCCAGGTTTTCGTCAACCGCAGCCGAGCGAAACAGATCTTCAAAGGCTAGCTGGCGAGCCTCTCTAATCGTTGAGGTTGTCACTGAGAACGTAAACTCCTGTAGGGTTCGATTACCAGGCGTCCGTGGCGCGCTCTGTGGCTGGCCAGCCACGCCCGGCCACTTGCTCACCCGCATCGCTCTCTCGCTCATTCTGCGTCAATCGCATCCCCAGCCGGCCGCGCTGGGCGTTGATGAAGTGGCGGGCCTGGCGCACATAGTCCCGAGAGCCGGATTGGCGCAGCTTGTTGAGACCTACCTCGTTGACCATCCACCGCGTCGCATGGTCGTAGAAACGACTCGAATAGCGGCCTTGCACCCCCAGGTCGCGGTCGCTGCGCTCGGCCCAGTGTAGGCCGGAATAGACCCGGCCGGATACCGGCTCGTGGTACTTCGTGCCCTTGATCGGATAGGCGACGGTAGTGAGGAAGACGTCGGGGTTGGCCTTCTTGAGATGATCGACGGTGGCCTCGATGTCGGCGATCTCCTCGCCGTCGTAGCCCAACATGATAAACATGCCGACCTGAATGCCGCGCGCCTGCAGCATCTTGGTCTTAGCCTGCACGTCAGTCACGTCGGCCTTGCGCTTCATGGCGTCGAGGATGCGCTGCGAGCCGCTTTCCGCGCCGATCCACAGGCGATTGCAGCCCATCTCGGCCAGCGCGTCGATCACCTCGGCGTTCAGCCGGTCGGCGCGGCTGATGCACTCGAAGGGCAGGCGCAGCCCTCTTTGCTTCAATTCGGCCGCGTACTGCACGAACCAACGCGGGTTGATCGTAAGCACGTCGTCGGCGTACCACAGCTGGTCAGGGCGGTACCTCTCTGCGAGATATGCGACCTCGTTCACCACATCTTCCACGCTGCGCCGGCGGTGGGTCTCGCCGAAGACCGAGTGGCTGCACCAGGTACAGGTATACGGACAGCCGCGCGCGGTGATCAGCGAGACCGAACGCACGCCGTGGTGCGTTTGCCAGGTCTGCAGATAGCGCTCCAGGTCGATGGACTCCCGATCGGGCCAGGGCTGAGCCGACAGGTCGGGGATTTGGGGGCGTGGCGGGGTGCGCACCACCTGAACCTCTCCCCCGGCCCCTCCCCTAGGAAGGGAGGGGAGGGTAAAGAATTCAGCCTCCCTTTTTCCTGGAACGGAGGGGTCAGAGGAGTCGTCTTCCCCCTCACCTCTCCTCCTAGGGGAGGTGAGAGTGAAAAATCCAGCCGATTCTCTGCTTGGAAAGGAGGGAGCAGAGAAGCCCTCCGCTTCCCTCTCCGCTTCCCTCTCCGCTTCCCTCTCCGCTTCCCTCTCCGCTTCCCTCTCCGCTTCCGGCTCCGCTTCCGGCTCCCCTCTCCTCCTAGGGGAGGGGCTGGGGGAGGGGTTGAGATACGCAATCCCCCTGATCCTCTCCAACCCAGTCATTCCATGCTTCGCCAAGTGCGGAATCAGCTCCTCCAGCGTCAGCTCGCCCTCGCCGATCACCACCACGTCCGCGCCGGCAAGCAGATACTCGGCGGCATAGTGCGGCGGCTCCGGCCCGCCCAACGCGACCCGCGCGCCCAACTCCTTAGCCAGCCGCAGCATCCGTAGAACGCTCCGCTTGGTCATCAGGTTGGTATAGATGCCCATCAGCCCCGGCCGCGCCGCGCGCATTCGCTGTTCAAAGGCATCCCACGAGCTAAACGTGGAATCGAAGACCTCAACGTCAAAACCCTTGGCTCTCAGATGCGACGCGACGTAAAGAAGCCCCAACGTCGGGTAGGGCTTCATCACCTTCTGCTCATGCGGGTCTTCCAAGAGGAAGTAGCCGTGGGTTAGTAGGATGTCCATGCGGAAATTCAGGTCTGCTGGATCCGGAGGGGAAGAGCAGGATTTGCGGAATGGAGGGATCGGACCTAGTCGCCACGCCATAACCCGACATTCCAGCTAAGCTCCGATCCTTTCATTCCGAGAATCCTGTTCTTCCCTCTTAGCCATCAGCCGAGACGTGCAGCGGCTCGATCTTGTAAATGACGCGCGTCTCGGCAGAGTTGCGGTAGGGATAGGTCTTGAGACCCAGGTACTTGTAGGCCAGCTTGTCGATCAGCGCGTCGGCGCCTTCTTCGGTGATCTCGACCACGCGGCCGCGGATCCCCAGCCGCCGGTACGGGTTTTCAGGATCCAGGATCGACAGCGCCACCCGTCCGTCGCGACGCATGTTGCGGTCTTTGAGCCGGCCCTTGGCGCTGTTGACCAGCACATGCGTGCCGTCGAAGTCGATCCAGATCGGCGTCACCTGCGGACTCCCGTCCGCCATAATGGTCGCCAGGTCGGCGAAGGCGCGCTTTTCGAAGAGGTCCAGGTATTTTTCTGGGATGGTAACGGTCATCTTGCCTAACTCCTTTACAGTTTGGGTGCATTGAATCTGCTTTGTAGGGGCAGGTCTTGCACCTGCCCGCTTCGTGGCGCAGGTGCAAGACCTGCCCATTGGCGTCTGTGCAGCCGGGGCAGGTGCAAGACCTGCCCGCATTTGGCGTCTGTGCAGCCGGGGCAGGTGCAAGACCTGCCCGCATTTGGCGTCTGTGCAGCCGGGGCAGGTGCAAGACCTGCCCCTACGCATTGTCTCACGACAGCTTCGGCTGCGGCTTCAATCGCTCCACGATCCGCTTTTCCACGGGCGCCTGGTAGAAATCACGGCGGCAGCGCCAGCGAGCAATTACGCTGCAGCGGCCGGCGAGGCCAGGTTTCTGGCCCCCAGGCAAAGCGGTTGTAGAACTTGAAACGCTCGATTCGTTCATACATCTCCTTGCTGACCCATGGACCGGACGAACCGACGAAGTCGAATTCGGCCCATTGGTCGAGGGTTGCAGGAAGAGTATACCCTTGGCGCACGACCGAGTCGGTGATGGACGATCCAGGATAGGGCTTGAAATAGAAAATCGGCGTCTCAAACTGCCTGCTCATGCTACGTAGGCGCTTCACCAGGCTTAAGCTAGCCTGCACGCTGGCGTCGGTTTCACCCGGAAATCCGACGATGAAGGGAAAGATCGCGCCAATCCCGTGGCGGACACACAGCTCTGCACTCTTCAGCACCTGTTCGACCGAAATGTCCTTCTGCATCCAGTCCATCATGTCCTGAGCGCCAAACTCGACGCCGATCATCACCCGTCGCAGGCCGGAGCGCACACATAGGGCCATGACGTCATCACCCAGGCGCTCACCCTGGTCAGCGCGCATTGTGGCGGTCCAGGTGAAGGATCGATTGGTTGGCGCTCCGGCACCAGCGCCCAGGCGACGTAGAAACTCCTCGGCTACCGCCACCGCCCGCTCCCGATAGGTGAAAAATGTCTCGTCCTGAAATGCCAGGTCGGCGAAATGAAAGCGATGCCACAGCGCTTCGATTTCGTCACCCATGCGCGCTGGCTCCAGACCCGTCCAGCGCCGCTTGAAGACAAACGGGTCGGCGCAGAAAGCGCAGCGAAAGAAGCAGCCGGTAGACGAGATGTAGTCGAACTGGCGTTCGCCCTTCAGCTTGAAATAGCGCTCGACTGGCAGGAGCTGATAATCGTGCGCTGGCAGGCTGTTCATATCCCGCATTGGCCGCGAGGGGTTGCGTACCGCCTGTCTATCCACCCGCTCAGCCGTGCCGGCTATCAGGTGGGGTTGATTTCGAGAGGCGCCGTCGGCTAGCCGCTCGACGAGCTCGGCAAACGTCTCCTCGCCCTGCCCTTGCACCGTGATGTCGATGCTGTGTTCCTCGAGCGTTTCTACAGGGAAAAGCGACGAATGCCAGCCGCCCCAAATCACCGGCAGGTCAGGATGCCTGGCCTTGACAGCGCGAGACACCAGCAGTGCGTCGCGAATCGGCGCGCCAGTCAGCACGGTCATGCCCAGGCAAAGCGCATCATCGACCTCGGCCAGCACGGCTGCGACCGGATCCTGCTCCAACCGGCCGTCGACGATGCGCACGTCGTATCTGGCCGGATCCAACGCGGATCCAACCGCCAACAGTGCCAGCGGCATGGTGTAGAAGACGGCTTGAGGGTTATAGAGAACGACTTTTTGACGACACATGACTGGTTATGAGCCTATACCGGAACTCTGGCTCTCTTGCGGACTAGGTGTAGCCGCCGCGGTTTGGCTCATTCCCGGGCCCAGCGGGCCGAGACCCTGATGTGGCGCGTTGGCGAGACGGTCGAGCTTCTGGCGGGCCAGCGGCAAGGTGGCCCGATGCACCACCATCGCGCCAATCTGGCGGACGCTTGGCTTGCCGGTGCGGTTGCGGCCGCTAGTGAGCGCGTGCCAGGTCTTGGTCGACCGGAACTCCTTGTGCAGCACGGTATGCAGCTGGCGGTAGAACTCGGTCATGTATGGACCCTGGTAGAGCATGGCCAGGTCGCCGGAATCCTGCCAGTTCTGCTTGACGCCCAACTCACCCTTGACTCGGTCGTAGAAGGCCGTGCCGGGCAACGGATAGCTTACCGACATGCCGATATCGTCGGGCTGGCAATCGCGCACCATCTGCAATGTCTTTTCGATATCCTCGCGCGTCTCGCCGGGATAGCCGAACTGGAGAAAAAAAGCCAGCTTGACGCCGGACGCGTGCAGCCGGCGGCTGGCTTCGTAGATCTGCTCGACGGTCGTGCCTTTCTCCATAGCGTCCAGGACCTTTTGCGAGCCGGACTCGGCGCCGACCCACACGATTTGGCAGCCGGCCCGCCGCAGCGCGTCGATCGTGTTCCCACGCACCAGCAGGTCAACCCGGCTGAGGCACTTGAACGGCAGGCGAGCGTCCTGGTCTTCCACCGCGCCGGCGAAGCGCTCCATCCAGTCCGGCTTCAGCCCCATGATGTCGTCCACGAACCAGATGTGGTCGGGGTGATAGGTCTCCTTCAGCCACCTCAACTCGGCGGCTACGTTCTCCGGGCTGCGCGTGTTGTAGCGTTGGCCCCAGATCGGTTTGGCGCACCAGTTACAGTGATAGGGACAGCCGCGCGTGGTGACCATGTTCATCGAGTAATAGCCGTGCCGCTCGCGCCAGAGCCGCTGATACGCGGAGATGTCGACCAGATCCCAAGCAGGGAACGGCAGGCTGTCCAGATCGCGAAGCATGGGGCGCGGTGGATTGACCTCTGGCAGGGTTAACTCGCCGGGTTGCGGGATCGCCAGCCCGAGAATCTGCTCGATCGGCCGCGCGCTGCGGCCGGTCAGAGAATCCATCAGCTCGCCCAAGGTGATCTCGCCCTCGCCCAGCAAGACGTAGTCGACGCCGCGTTGAAAGTAGTCCGCGGCGTGGTCGGTGGCGTCGGCGCCGCAGGCAATGACCAGGCAGCCGCGCTGTCGGGCCATCTCGACCATGGTGAAGGCGGCTTCGCGCATGCGGAGAAGACACATCTTGCTGAGATAGTTGAAATTGTCCTCGTACAGCACCGCATAGCGCGGCTGGTGACGATCCAACGCTTCGGCCCAGCGCTGCTCGGAATCGGCCAGCATGGCGTCAAACAGGGCCACATCGTAGCCTCGGGAACGCAGATAGCTGGCCGCGTACAACGTGCCCAGCGGTGGATAGGGCTGCATCGCCTCCCATAGCTTGGGGTCGAAGCGCAGGTAATAGGACTGGCCGAACAGAACTTCTGCCATCTATGTTTCTCTTATCTGTCCGGCGTCGGACAGGCCATACTGTGCCAATTCGGCCTGGAACTCGCGCATGATGCGCCTGTCGTGACGGTCGAAATGGCCCTTGCAGACATCGGCGGTGAAAGCCACGCTGCCGCCTCGAACCTGGGCAATCTGGTTGAACTTGCGCACCTTGCGCTCCATCTCCCAGTGGTCCAGGCGGGCGCCCAGACCGCCGCTCAGTATCGCCTCGGCAGCCCGCTTGACCGCCCGCCCGAGGCGGCCCGGCTCGATAAAAGGCTCGCCGTTTGGCCCCCAGTGATGATTGGGATGAGGAGAGTCCTTAGCCTGGGGCAAAAAATCCTCGACCCAGCCATTGAGCTGCCGGGTCTGCCAATACACGTCTGCGCCGTAGAGAGGAACCATTTGCACTACTTCGCGGCGCCGAAGAGGGTGTGGTCGGGAAAAACGAGCTGCCGCTGCGATAAGAAGTAGTTGGGACAGAGTTCATCGCCCGCCAGGGCTGCCAGGCGCACGACCATGATCACCAATGCGCGGCACAGCCATAATCTCCCCGGCTCGGTGACAATGAATACGTCGATATCATCCTGCGGCTCGACGTTGTTCACGGCCAGCGTACCTGTCACCGCCACCATGCGCACGAAGGGCAAGTGGGCCAGGCAGGCGGCGTAGCGGCGGGCCGCCGGCCACATCTCTTGCGCAACTTGCTTGCGACGGCAGCGCAAGTCAAATAGACTATCCCGGCCGGACAGTGCGACATAGCCGTTGTGTCGTACAAAGAGCCCGCTTGCAACGCCTCTGTCTACCTGTTTGAGTATAGTTGTCGGCTCGGCAGATACCCCAAGATACCGGACGATCTCATTCGGCGTGAGTGGGTAGTCGAAGAGGTCGGCATAGACCAGGGTCTGCAGAATAGCCTGTTGGAGGAGCTTATCCTCACGCTGAATACTACCGTTGACTCGCATGTGTATCCTTAGGACGATACGGATAGTAGTCGCTGAGCTCGGACATTATATCGCAACCTGGGTTTACTGCAAATGAGCTGCGGAATCTACCACTACGCGTCACTGCTCAACCTGGCCTGAGAACCGCGGACACTTGCGCCTACGCGCAGTGCAGGTGTTGCAGAGGCGCGGATCAGAGCGGCGGCGCGGAGTTGAATAGGTCAGGAACTGTGGCTCACATTGAGAAGTTGCCTTTATCGAACTGACCAGACAACACTCAGATTACGACGTGTGGTGCCTCTCTGGATTGCCAATGCACAAAGGGCGCATTTAGCAGGCGCCTCTGGAGACTCGCACAAAACAACTCACTTGAATATACTGGGGCCATCATCGATGTTGGTTGTAAGGAGGAGACCTTCGTGGACCGCCCAGGAGAGTCCGAGACAGACAACACAGACGCAGCCTCTCCCGTCTTTACGGTCGGCTATGGCGCCCGCAGCCTGGACGAGCTAGTCGCCGTGCTGCAGGCGCACGACATCGCCTTCCTGGTGGATGTGCGCTCGGCGCCGTACTCACGTTTCAAACCGGAGTTCTCTAAGGACGCCCTGGAACGGGAGCTAAAGCATCGCGGCATTCGCTTCGTTTACTTGGGCGATGCGCTCGGCGGCCGGCCGAATGACCCCGACTGCTACGTCGACGACAAGGTGGACTACGAGCGGGTCAAGCAGAAGGACTTCTACCGGGCGGGGATCGAGCGCTTGCGAACGGCCTGGCAGCGGAAGGTGCGTTTCGTAATCATGTGCAGCGAAGGCAAGCCGGAACAATGCCACCGCAGCAAGCTGATCGGCGAGACGCTGGCCGCCCTGGCGATCCCAGTGGCCCACATCGACGAAAACAACGTCCTTCGCAGCCAAGACGAGGTCATCCAACGGCTTACCGGCGGACAGCTCAGCCTGTTCGGCGATCAGGAGTTCACCTCACGGAAGCGCTACGGTCCGGCACGGCCTGGCGGTATTCAGGAGGACGACGACGATGACGCCTGAGTTCGTGACCATCGGCGTCTACGGCTTTGACGAGGCCGGCTTCTTCCAAGCACTTCAGAACGCCGGGGTGGATACTTTTTGCGACCTTCGGCGCCGCCGAGGTGTGCGCGGGTCGGCCTATGCCTTCGCCAACAGCCAGCGGCTGCAAGGCCGCCTGGCCGAGCTCGGCATTCGCTACATCTATCGCGCTGACCTGGCGCCGAGCTTGGAGGTGCGCCGGGCACAGGAGACGGCCGACAAGGCGAACAAAACAGCCAAGCGTAAACGAACGGCCCTGGGAGCGGCCTTCGTTGAGGCGTACCGGCGGGAGTGCCTCGATGGCTTCGATAGCCACCGGTTTGTGGTCGACCTGGGCGAGGAAGCGCTCGTGGTCGCGCTGTTCTGTGTTGAACGTTTGCCGGCGGCCTGCCATCGCTTACTTGTGGCCGAGCGGCTAGAAGTGGAGTTGGCGACAACTGTCAGGCATCTACTGCCCGACTGAGTATTTTTGTGGTATCTTCTCAATTTGTAGGGGCCAGGCCCTTGCGGTCGCCCGACGGGCAGGCGCAAGGCCGTGCCCCTACCTCGGATTCCCGACGGGCAGGCGCAAGGCCGTGCCCCTACCTCGGATTCCCGACGGGCAGGCGCAAGGCCGTGCCCCTACCTCGAATTATTGAGAAGATACTCTTTGTGCAATGAAAGTGTCCCACCCAATGGGAGGAGGAAACGAATGAAAGTTCTGATCGTAGCTAAAACGCGCCAGGGAAGCGGCGCATGTATCGGCGGGATCACCTTTGATGGACGCAGTGTGCGCTTGATCCCGCTGGTTGGCGACGTCCACGACGGCGCCAACCAGGAGTATGCCGTCGGAGACGTCTGGGAAGTGGACGCAACACCAGCCCTCGATGTGACGCCTCCGCACGTCGAAAACATGATCGTGCGGAGCAAGCGTCGCATGGGGCCGATGACCGATCTACCGGCCTTCGTAGACCGCCATATGCCACCCAAAGCCGGCGGGCCGGAGTTGCTCTACGAGGGACTGGTGCAAGCCAGCCCGGGCGGCGCGTTATACATCGCCGAGCGGACCGGAGTGCCGCCCTACAGCACCCTGTTCTGGCGGCCCGACCAGCCGCTGGAACGGATCGATACCGGCAAGAACCTGCGCTATCGCTATCCCACTTCCGATGGCGGACGCACGCTCGTGTTCGTCGGCCTGCACGAGCCGCCCGACCTCATCCCGGCTGGCGCGCTGGTGCGCGTCTCTCTCGCCCATTGGTGGCGGCGCGAGGAGTATCCTGACGAAGAACTTCGCTGCTTCGTCCAGCTTTCCGGTTACTTTTTGCCCAACCAGGCCCGCACCGACACGCGCAACGCCAGCGCGAAGCCATCGGCCGCCGCCTCTGCCATCGCTTCTGCCTCAAGTTCTTCGGAGTTTCCTCAAGCTCCGCTCAGTTCCTCTGCGCTCCCCGCCGCCCCTGCCATCCCCCCTGCCCCAGGTTCCTCGGAGTTCCTCCCGGTTCCCCAGATTTCGCCTCAGTTCCCTGCTTCACCCTCGCACACCCAAGAACTCCTCAAATCCGTTTTTGGCTACGACACCTTCTGGCCACTGCAGACCGAGATCATCAACAGCGTGCTGAAACGGCGGGACACGCTCGCCGTCATGCCTACGGGCGGCGGCAAGTCGCTGTGTTATCAGTTGCCGGCGCTGATCTTCGATGGTCTGACCCTGGTCATCTCGCCACTGATCGCGCTGATGCAAGACCAGGTGGACCAACTGCGCGAGCTGGGCGTGCCGGCGGCGTTCCTTAACAGCAGTCTGGACTATCGTAGCTACGTGCAGACGATGGAGCACGTCCGGCAGGGACAAGTCACGTTGCTCTACACCTCGCCCGAGACACTGCTGCGAGCGGAAACGCTCGTGATGTTGGACCAAAGCCGCGTCGATTGCCTGACCATCGACGAGGCGCACTGCATCTCGCAATGGGGGCACGATTTCCGGCCGGAGTATCGCCAACTGCTCCCGGTGCGCCGCCGCTTGGCCCAGGCCATCTGCCTGGCCTTCACCGCCACGGCGACACAGCGCGTCCGGCAGGATATCGTGGACCAGCTCGGCTTTGACGCAGCCAACACCTTCGTGGCCAGCTTCAACCGCAAGAACCTGTACTTGGCCGCTCGGCCGCGTACCGATGGTCTGCAGCAAGTGCTGGCTTTCCTCGAGGCGCATCGCGACCAGTCGGGCATCATCTATTGCAGCACGCGCGAGACGGTCGACAACCTGGCGGCGCGGCTGGTCGAGGCCGGCTGGCCGGCTCTGCCGTATCACGCCGGCCTGGACGACGCCACACGCCAACGCAATCAGCGCCAGTTCACCCGTGCGGACGTGGCAGTGATGGTGGCCACGATCGCCTTTGGCATGGGCATCAACAAGCCCAATGTGCGCTTTGTGCTGCATTTCAACCTGCCCAAGGACGTGGAGAGCTACTACCAGGAGATCGGCCGGGCCGGGCGGGATGGGCTGCCGGCCGATTGTCTACTGCTCTACGGTCAGAAGGACGTTGCCACGATCCAGTATTTCATCGACGAGGGAGCGGAGCACGAGCGACCTGGTCGCACTGCCCGGCTGCAGGCCATGATGCGCTATGCCCAGGCAAGCGGCTGCCGGCGCACGCCTCTGCTCGGCTACTTCGGGGAGACCTTCGATGGCGAGCCGTGCAACACGTGCGATCGGTGCCTGGCGGCTGATGCCGGCGGCGAGAAGATCGAACTTACCGAGGCTGCGCACAAGTTCTTAGCTTGCGTCAAGGACACAGGCCAGGTCTTCGGTGTCTCGCACATCGCCGACGTGCTGCGCGGCTCACGATCGCAAAAAGTACTGCAACGGCGGCATGACCGGGTACCGGCCTATGGCAATGGCCGGGAGTACTCCGACAAACAATGGCGGCAGTTCGGCCAGCAATTCATCGCCGAGGGGCTGATCGAGCAGGATATGGAGCACGGTGGGCTGAGCTTAACTAGCCAGGGCCGCGAGGTGCTGGCAGGCAAACGGACGGTCAGCGTCGCCGCGCCGCCGCGGCCGGCCGTTGCGCCCTCCGCGGCGCCCGCCTTCGACGAGGCGCTGTTCCAGCGGCTCCGCACGCTGCGCCACGAGCTGGCCGACGCCGCCAACGTGCCGCCGTACGTCGTATTCTCGGATCGCGCGCTGATGGAGATGGCCACCTACTACCCGCAGACGCCGGATCGTATGCTGGACATCAACGGCGTGGGGCGGATTAAGCTGGAGCGCTACGGCGAGCAATTCCTGTCTTCTATCCGGGAGTACTGTGCAGCCCAGGGTCTTCAAGAGCGGGCGAAAGTGGTCCACGCACCGGCGGTGTTCACCGGCGGCCTGGCCAAGCGGCGTTTCGTCGAGGTGGGCGAGCTGTTCGCAAGCGGCTTGTCGATCGAACAGATCCAGATCCAGTACGGCGTGCAGCGCAGCACCGTCGTGGGCCACCTCGCTACTTACCTGCGGGAAGGCGGCACGGTCGACGTCGAGCGGGTGCGAGCGACCTCGCGGCTCACGCCGGAAGAGCAAGAGCGGGTCCTGGCCGTATTCGACGAACTCGGTACGCCGGCTCTCACCCCGGTGTTCGAGGCGCTGGAGGGGATGATTCCGTACGAGGAGCTGCACGTCATGCGGATGGTTTATCTGGGAGGGAATCAAGGCTAAGCGCATTGGAGAAACAAGCAAGAGAGTATACTGCTTTGAAAATAAACGTAGTCCGGTAGCTAAGCCGGGATTGGCAAGGGCTGTCTAGGCAGAGCCGGTTCCTCTGTTGCTGGCAGCGTTGCCAGTCGATCCTTAACAGTCGAGATGTCGTAGCCTAGGTTGTCAAGGCGCTTGAGCAAACGCTTGGCGGTGCGCTCGCGGTCCAACTGGTCCAGATAGTCAGCGCCGAGTTCCTGGTAGGGTTCGCCTCGCAGTAGCATGTGGTAGGCCGCTTGCAAGATGGTGCGACCCACGGCCATAGCGGCACGCGGCTTGCCGCGGCGAGCCGCTAAGCGATAGTACTGGGAGCGCAGGTAATTGCGCTTGCTGCGGACTGCGCCCCAGGCGGCCAGGACCAAAGCTCGGCGAAGGTAGCGGTTACCCTTGCGGGCCTTGCCTGAGCGCTGCTTGCCGCCGGTCTCGTTGTTGCCAGGCGCCACGCCGGCCCAGGCCGTGATGTGGCGGTCCGAAGGAAAGCGGCTCATGTCAATGCCGATCTCCGCCACGATCACGATGGCCAACTGGCGATCGACGCCGGGCAGGGTGTCGAGCAGGATCACGGCGGGTTGAAAGAGCGGCATCTGGGCCAACTGCTCCTCGATGCGCCCTTCGGTCTTGACGATCTGTTGGTCCAGAAAGTCCAACTGATCTAGGAGGTCGCTGAGCATGAAGCGATGATGGTTGCTGAGCTTGCCCACCAGGGCGCGTGCCAGTTCGCCCTGCTTCTTGCGCATACGACCCTTGGCCATGCCCGCCAGCACGCTGGGATCCGCTTCGCCTTTGACCAAGGCTCGGATTATGGCCTGGGCTGAGACGCCTTGCATGTCCGTCGCCACGGAAGACAACTTGATATTGGTGTCTTCCAGCACCTTCTGCAGGCGGTTGGCGAAGCGACCGCGCTCTTCGACCAGGCTCTGCCGATAGCGGGCCAGCTCACGCAGTGCCCGCTGTTGACGGTCCGGGATGAAACTGCGCTGCAGCAAGCCATGTTGCATGAGGGTGGCCAGCCACTCGGCATCCTTCAAGTCCGTCTTGCGCCCTGGCATGCGCTTGACCGCTTGGGCGTTGACCAGGAAGACCTCGAAACGCCCTTCCAGGATGTTGTTGATCGGCTGCCAGTACACGCCCGTGCTCTCCATCGCCACGTGCGTCACGCCGCCCTCGGCCAGCCAATCAGCCATCGCCTCCAGGTCAGCCGTCATGGTAGCGTACTGGCGCAATTCCTTGGCGACGTGGCCCTGCTTGTCGACCGTCAGACGGCAGACGCTGACGAACTTCTTGTGGACGTCGAGACCGGCACAATTGGGATACACGACTTTGATCATGATCTCACTCCTGAGGTGGTTTAGACGTTACCGGCCAGGCGCTGCAGGAAGCGAGATTCTGCTTTGCGTGCTACCCAAGTACGGGTGCGACAATTTGGGGTGCCTCTCGGCGCCTCAGAGCAGCCTGTCTTACGGGCTCGTGGCTCCACAGTGTAACCGCTCTTGGACCAATGACGTCCGCTGCAGTATAGCACACCATCTCAGGCGCCGGCCACAGCCATTTTCATCCTTAGGGGTGCCGGCAGGCCGGCCCGGTGCCTGGCCGACTTACGCGAGTCGATGGTCGCATATGAAGTGGCTGATGCTCGGTGGTGGGAGCCGGGAGAATGCACTACCAATTGAGCGATACGAGCATGCGTCAACACATCAGAGTGGCACTCCGGTTCCAACTCGAACTGTAGGGTAACATGATGCCTGACACTAACTCCCTTTCCTCCTTTGCCCAACTGCGACAACGCCTGGCCGAATGGCTTCGCACCTATCGACCGACGCCGCGTACTTACATCACCGCTGCCTGCGTGGGAGCGACCGTGGGGCAGTATGCGGCCATCGCCGGATCATTTGACCCGACGGCGATGGCGGCTACGGTCGGCGCGCTCGGGGCACAGCTTGGCGTCAACCTACTGGCCGACATCATCGGCAGCCGGCCCGCGCCGCCGACCCTCACCGTCGAGCTCATGCGACGCTGGGTCGCGCTGACGCAACCAGCGAAAAGTTTTCATTGACAATGAAAAGAATCCGGTGTATCATTTCAGTATGAGTGAAAACTTTTGGAGAGCAAAATGGTCTAGAGATCAAATCAGGGCAATGCTTTTAGAGCAGTTCCAGGCTTTCTGGCAACGCGATACTGGCACCGAACGCACCCAGCTAGCGGAGATTGAACGGGCCTCACCTTTGCCGCATGCCGTGATCATTTCGGGCTTGCGACGCGTGGGCAAGTCCACTCTACTGGCTCAACTAGCCCACAAGCTGGGGGAAGACACTTTCTACTACATCAACTTCGAGGACGATCGCTTCCTTGGCTTCCAGGCTGAAGACACCAATGACCTGGTTCAGGCCCTGGTCGAGGTGTTTGGCGAACGCAGGATCTTCGTCGTGGACGAAGTCCAAAACGTGCCCGGCTGGGAACACTTCGTCCGGCGGCTGATGGACTTGGGACTCAAGTTCTACATCACGGGCTCCAATGCGTCTCTGCTTAGCCGTGAGCTAGGCAGCCGCTTGACCGGGCGATATGTGCCGATCGAGTTGTTTCCTTTTTCTTTCGAAGAGTTCTTGCGCTTTCAAGGCACCGCGGTCCCAAGCCACGCGCGCATGACGACTATGGATCAGGGGCGCTTGCAGCAAGCACTCGGGGACTACCTCCGCCTGGGTGGAATCCCGGAACCACTCAAATATCCGGATCTGCCCCTGCTACGCACCCTATACGACGACGTGCTCTATCGCGATATTGCCACCCGCTATCGTATCGACGAGGTACAGGCGCTAAAAGAGTTGGCGTTTTATCTGATGAGCAATCCGGCCAGCCAGGTGTCGTTCAACAAGCTCAAAGAGCATCTCCGCCTCGGCAGCGTGAACACTGTCAAAAACTATGTCGATTACCTGGAGAACAGCTGGCTGCTCTTCACGCTGAACGTGTACGACTACTCTGTAAAGCGCCAGCAAATTGCAGCGAAGAAAGTGTACGCCATCGACACAGGCATGGCGACTACCATTGGCTTCGCATTTTCCGCCAACACTGGGAAGCTCTTGGAAAACCTGGTGTTCCTGGCATTGCGGCGAAAAACCAACGAAGTCTACTACGTCACATCCCCGGCAGGGTACGAAGTGGACTTCTATTTGCCTGAGACACGCCAGTTGATCCAAGTGACTCAGAATCTGGCCAATCCAGTCACACAAGATCGTGAAGTCCGGGCATTGAGCGATGCCCTCCGCGGCCTGAACTTACCGAGCGGATTGATCCTGTCGGACTCCAACGCTGACCCGATCGAGGAAAATGGCTTGACCATCGAGATCCGTTCGATTGCTGAGTGGTTACTAGATTACTAAGTCTCGCGGCATAAACAAAAAGCGTCCCCGTGCGCAGACCACCTGGCCGGGGACGCCGTATCTCACGAAAAACCAACTCCGTTCTGAGTTTCTACGAGTTCCCGCCAGCACCCCCAAGAAACTCACTCATCACGCCGAGCAGCTCGCCCAGCTCTGCCTCCGTCACATCTCCCATGTGTGCGATGCGGAAGGTTTTGCCTTTCAGGTCGCCGTAGCCGTTGGAGATGGCCAGGCCGCGCTGCTTGAGGAACTTGCTCAGGGCGGCGTAGTCGATGCCCGGCGTGTTTTCGACACACGTGACGGTGTTCGAGTAATGTCCCTCGGCGGAGAACAGGCCGAAGCCGTGGTCCAGCGCCCACTGGCGAGTCAAACCGGCCAGCCGGCGGTGGCGGGCCGCCCGTGCTTCCAGGCCCTCACTTAGGATGCAATCGAGCTGCAGGTCGGCGGCGCGCAACAGGCTGATGGCGGGCGTGGCCGGCGTTGTGTTCTTCGTCAGGTATTTCTCCAACACCAGGAAATCGAAATACCAACCGCGGCCAGTCACCTGCTTGGCGCGTTCCAGTACACGGTCACTGACCGAGGCGAACGCCAGGCCGGGCGGCAAGGCCAAGGCCTTTTGCGAAGAGGTCAGGCAGATGTCCAAACCCCATTCATCCACCGGGATCCAATCGCCGGCCAGGCTGCTGACCGCATCGACGAAGAGCAAGGTGTCGGGATATTTCTCGCGCAGCAAGGCAGCGATCTCACCCACCGGGCTGGTGGCCCCGGTGCTGGTCTCGTTGTGGACGACCGTGATGGCATCCCATTCGCCGCCGGCGAGTGCAGCGTCAACAGTCTCCGGCAGCACGGGCTGGCCCCACGGCACGTCGAACTTGATGGCCTGCTTGCCACAACCGGCCGACACTTCGTGCCAGCGCTGGGCAAAGGCGCCGTTGACGAAATTAGCCACGCGTTTCCCCTCGCGCACGCCGTTACGAATCGCTGCTTCTTGCAGGCCGGAGCCAGAGGAGGCTATGATATAGACGCGGCTCTCGGTCATAAACAATTGGCGCAGCTTGCCCTCGACACTGGCGATCAGCGCGTCGCAGTCGCCGCTGCGGTGGCCAATCATGGGGGCGGTTTGCGCCTGAAGAATCTCAGGGCGGACCTCGGTAGGTCCGGGGATGAAAAGCTTAAGGTGAGACACGGCTCTCCTCCTTGTGAAATCGATAGGCATCGTGGCGGCCGGTAGGCTGCAGATGTTGTATTGTAGCGCGACTTGGCTAGTGTGGCAATCTGCACAACCCCTCTTGACTTCCGATTTCTTCTGAGAAATCGGAGGTCGAGAACGCTGAGGAGGCAGACGCGACGATGCCGGGCTGGTTACGCCCGGCATCGCTGCTATCTAGCACACATTTTACTCGTACAATAAGACCCAGTCCACGCTCGTCTCAGGCAGCCACCAAACCATCTATCACAGCCCGTATCGTCCGCTAATCGTTTTGCTCAGGGCCGCCGAGACAGCAATAGATGTCTAATCCCAGGAACTCGCCAGCGCCTTCAAGGCTGTCGGGTCGGTCACGTATATGCGACGATAACCCAATTCCACCATGCCGTCTGCTTTGAACCCTCGCAGAATCGTGCTGACCGTCTCGCGGTAGGTGCCCAGCATGTCGGCCAGCGACTGGTGGCTGGTGCGGATTGTGTTTTTGTCGTTGCTGGTAGACAGGTCCAGCAGCAGCTTGGCCAAACGCTGAGGCAGCTTCTTATAGGCGACCTCTTCGAGTTGATCCTCGACCTGGCGCAGGCGGCGACCAAATGTCTGCAACATACCCCAGCCGATGATCGGGTACCGCTCGGTCATGACCCGTGCATGCGACTCGGGCAAGATCCAAATGGTGCTGTCTTCCAGCGCCTCGGCAAACGTGCTCGACGGATCGGCTTGGTTGATCATCGACCCATCGCCGAAAACAGCTCCTGGCCCCAACCGAGATAACATCATCCGCCGGCCTTCTTTGTTTTGTACTACCAACTGGGCCCGGCCGTTCATCAAAATAAATAGTTTGCTGCGCAGCTCGTCCGGAGTTGCAATCACTTGGCCGGAGCGAACGGACCGCATCGCGATTGCCTTCTGGAAATCGGCGTCGCTTTCGGTCACACTGGCAATCAATTGGGATAAGGGTGTCTTTCGCTTTTGGTTTGTGGTCATGGGATGCTCCTTTTGTTCTACCAATCTCAATGAGATGGATGCTGCTAGTGCCAACGTTCTTACTTATCTAAGTCAACTCTGCCAACTTCGTTCGGTCACTCTACGATCAAAACACGTTCTCATTTCATTTTGTATCTGACCCATACTGTAATATTGTTATTTACGCTGGCATTATAGCGTAAAAGTTTGACCTTGTCAAGCCTTTGTTCATTTCCTTAATGTAATATTAACATATAGGCCGCCTATTAGGTCGATGCAACCTAGACAATACATAGACAGCAGCCAAGGCCTGTCCGCTATCCTGGACACCTAGCGGTTAGTCAGAATGAAGAAGCCACAGTATAATTGGCCTCACGCCGCTCCTTCAACGGACGACGCAGCACGCGGCGGGGCGCGGGCTTTAGCCTGATCCCTATCCTGCCTTGGTTGACCCACCACAACGTCTGTTTCTGTATGCAGTACGTTGCTTCTCAAGTCATTGGATTGACCTGTCGATTGGAGAACTCATGCCCAACTCTACTGCTCCTTTGCCCAGTGCAATGTTGCTTCAAGAAAAGACCCGCGCATCGACAGCCCGCCCGGTGCTGATTGTCATCTTTGGCGCGTCCGGCGATCTGACGCAACGCAAGCTGGTTCCTGCCATCCATGCCCTTTCCTGTGAAGGCTTGTTGCCGGAACACACCGCCGTGCTTGGCCTGGCCCGCACGTCAATGACCGACGACGACTTCCGGAGCCAGCTCAAGGCTGGCGTCGAGGCGTATGGCCGCATCACGCCCGAACAATGCCAACGCTGGGACGAATTCGCCGGCCGCTTCAGCTATCTACCCATCACATACGACGACCCCGCCAGTTACGCAAGGCTGGCGGAACGTCTAAGCCTCTTCACACAAGAGACCGGCAGCGGCAACGCTTTGTTCTACCTGTCTACTCCGCCCCAGCTTTATGCCACAATCGTCGAGCAGCTCGGCGCGGCCCGCCTGGCGCAGGCGCCTGGTGAGACCGGTTGGCGCCGGATTGTTATCGAAAAGCCCTTTGGTCATGACCTGACTTCGGCGCAGGAGCTCAACCGCAGTGTGCACGAGGCCTTCGACGAGTCGCAGGTCTACCGCATCGACCATTATCTGGGCAAAGAAACCGTACAAAACCTGCTTGTGTTTCGATTCGCCAACGCGATCTTTGAGCCGCTGTGGAACCGCAACTACATCGACGCGGTACAGATCACCGTGGCCGAAAGCGTGGGCGTGGGTAAACGCGGGGGATACTACGACCAGGCCGGCGTTGTGCGGGACATGGTCCAGAACCACGCGCTGCAACTGCTGACGCTCACCGCCATCGAGCCGCCCGTAGCGTTCAACGCCACCGCCTTGCGCAATGAAAAAGTCAAGGTGCTGGAGGGCATCCGGATCGCCAGCCCGAGCGATGTGGCCTCGACCACCGTGCGAGCCCAGTATCGCTCACAAAACGGCCCCACCTATCGCCTGGAAGAAGGCGTGCAGCCCAACTCAGAGACCCCCACCTATTCGGCGCTCAAGCTTTTCGTGGACAACTGGCGTTGGCAGGGTGTGCCCTTCTATGTGCGCTCGGGCAAGATGCTCCAGGCCAAAAGCACCGACATTATCGTTCGCTTCAAGCGGGTGCCGCACTTGATGTTTCCGAAGGATTATCCGGGTATCCGGCCGCCAAACGTTCTGACGATCAGAGTCCAACCAGATGAGGGAATGCTTTTGACTTTCAACATGAAAGTGCCCGGCGCGGGCATGCGCACGCAGCCGGTGGATATGCAATTCCATTACGACACGGATTTCGGCAACGACGCCCTGCCGGATGCCTACGAGCGGCTGCTGGTGGATGCCTTGCAGGGCGATGCGTCGCTGTTTGCCCGCAGCGACGAGATCGAGCTGTCATGGCGCATCGTCGACCCCATCCTATCCGCTTGGGCCGATGGCCAGTCGCCACTGGCCTTCTACGAGCCGGGCTCGTGGGGGCCGGCTGAGGCCGACGAGCTGCTGGCGCACGACGGCTTTGAGTGGATAACCCAATACACAAAACCCGACAAGAACGGAACCTTGTCTTGAACCGCAAGCTCATCCTCATGCCACGACACGGAGCGACCTGTCAATGACGGCCGAAACAACCTTCTTTGCGCGACGATCTGGTGGCTATCCGCCCCTGGCGGGCCGGCGATGCACAACCGGCTTTCGATGCCATCATCGAATCCCGGGCCGAAACGACAGTGTGGCTGGCGGACGTAAGCCGGGTCGCGTCGGTGGCTGAGGTCGAAGATTACATCGTCCACGCAACCGAGGAATGGACAAACGAGTCGAACTACAGCTTCGCCATCGTCGATGCACAGGACGCTTCCTTTCTTGGCAGCTGTGGGTTGACCCAGGTCAACCGCCGCCACTTGTATGCCAATCTCTACTACTGGGTTCGAACCAGCCAGACCGGCCGGGGCATCGCCAGTCGGGCTACACGCCTGGCAGCGCGCTTCGGCTGTGAGGTGCTCGGGCTTCAGCGCATCGAGGTTGTGGTTGAGGTGGATAACGGTGCCAGCTTGCGCGCCGCAGCCAAAGCGGGCGCTGTGCACGAGGGGGTGTTGCGCAATCGTCTGAACAGTCGCGGTGCAGCCCGAAACGCCGTGATGTTCTCTTTCGTTCCGAGTGATTTCGACCTGTAGCCAGAAACGAACCGACGATGGAAATCAACCTGACGACCCCAGCCCTGCTCTTTCCGGCCATTTCCTTGTTGCTCCTGGCCTACACCAATCGTTTTCTCACCCTTGCGGCGCTCATACGCGACCTGCACGCCAGATATAAGGCTAACCCGGAGGACGTTTTGCACGGCCAGATCGCCAATCTCTGGTATCGCGTCCGGCTGATCAAGTACATGCAGGCCCTTGGCGTGGGCAGCATCTTGCTCTGCACCGTGAGCATGTTCGCCCTGCTCGCCGGCTGGCAGGGTGCGGGAACGGCCATCTTCGGACTGAGCTTGGTCCTGATGGCCTTTTCGCTGACACTGTCGCTGCGCGAGATCCTGGTTTCGGTGGATGCGCTCGACCTGCGGCTGCGCGACATGGAGGGCTTCACCGGTCAATCTCGCAACGAGAAAGATAACTAAACTCATGTTCTGGAGAAACCAGGAGTTTTGTACGCCCAATCGCGCCTCGAAACCCTCGGTTTCAACAGAACATGAGTTTAGATCAGGTATCGGGATGTTCCCGATCACCGGCGCAAGTCGCCAGGATGTTAAACCATGACCTTAACTCTTTCGCCTTACGACCGTGCTCTACTCGCTGGCGAGCACGGTCCCGCCGCCCAACTTGCCATGTCGATTCTCGTGCGTATGGCCGACGTGTGGGGCGCAAGCGAGCTGATGGACATCAGCGGCGCGCACATCGACAGCACGATCTACATCGGCGAGGCCGGGCTGGAATACGCCGAACGCTTGGCCGCCCTCGGCGCGAGAGTTGCCGTGCCGACTACGCTTAACGTCAGCGGCCTTGATGAGGCGCACTGGCAGGAGTGGCCCGTGCCCGCCGATTGGGCCGGGAAATCCTACCGCCAAATGGTGGCCTATCAGAGCATGGGCGCGGTGCCTACCTGGACCTGCGCGCCCTACCAAACCGAGTGGAAGCCGAGCTTTGGTCAACAGGTGGCCTGGGGCGAATCCAACGCCATCGTTTTCGCCAATTCAGTCCTCGGCGCGCGCACCGAGCGCTATCCTGACCTGCTGGATATCTGCTGCGCCATCACCGGCCGGGTTCCCGCCGCCGGTCTGCATCTGACCGAAAACCGCGCCGGCCAGCTGCTCGTCCGTCTGATCGACGTACCGTTGGCCGTGCAGCAGGACGACACTTTCTACCCGGTGCTCGGTCACCTGCTGGGCAAGGTGGCCGGCGATCGCATCCCGGTGGTGGACGGCCTGCGCGTTCAGCCGGCCGAGGATCAACTCAAGGCGTTGGGCGCGGCTGTAGCCTCTTCCGGCGCCGTGGCACTGTTCCATATTGTCGGCGTGACGCCGGAGGCGCCTACGCTGGAGGCTGCATTTCAGGGCCGGCAGCCCGTTCAGGTCGTCGAAGTGACCATGGACGCGTTGCGCCAGGCTCGTCGCGAGCTGACCACGGCCGAGGGCGATCGGCTGGATATGGTGGTGTTGGGCAGCCCCCACTTCTCGCTGGCCGAATTTCGCCAGCTTGCACCGCTGCTGGCGGACCGGCACACCCACCCCAACGTCCAGTTTCTGGTCACCAGCAGCCGCGGCATGGTTCTCCTGGCCCGGCAGGCCGGCTATCTGGACGTGCTCGAGCGCTTTGGCGGCAATGTAACCGTCGACACCTGCATCCTGGCCTCGCCCATGCTCCCGCCCGAGGTCACGCTTCTGATGACCAACTCCGCCAAATACGCCTACTATGCGCCGGGCTTGCTCGGCACGCGCATCACTTTCGGCAGTCTGGCGGATTGCGTGCGCTCGGCAGTGGGTGGGCAGGTGGTGCGGGATGAGGCTGGGTGGGATATATGATGAATGATGAATGATGAATGATGAATGATGAATGATGAATGCGGAGTGCGGAAAAGACCCGAAAGTATGGACTACGTGATGCAGGGACAGGTGGTTATTGCGGGGCGGGCAGAGGGTGAAGCGCTGGCGGCTAGCGAGCCGCTCTCCTTCTGGGGTGGCTACGACTACCACACCGGCGAGATCATCGATCGCCGGCATCCGCTGTCCGGGCAGATTGCGGCAGGGCGCGTGCTGTGCCTGCCGTTTACACGCGGGTCGTCGACCACCACCGCCGTGCTGCTTGAGGCGGTTAAGGCCGGCACCGCGCCGGCGGCTATCATCACCACCGGCGTCGACACTTTTTTTGCCCTGGCCTCCATTGTCGCCGATGCCATGTACGGCCGGCCTGTACCGCTGATCGCCCTCTCCGCCGACGACTTTGCCCAACTGCGCACCGGCGACCTGCTGACCGTGGACGAAGATGGGCGGATCACGCAATCGACCTCCGAGGTCTTCCGTGACCTCGGAGGTCTGGTCTCAACGCCATCGCCTCCCGCTCGTGACCCCACCACCGCGTACAGCATGAGCGAACGCGCCGTGCGAGAACACGCTGAGCCGGCAGCGCCGGTATTCAAGGTTGAAATCTGCGTCGAGGCGACAAGCGAGGAAGGAGTGAGAGACACTGTGCGAGCGGCCTATCTCGGCGGCGCGGCCACGGTCGAGCTGTGCAGTGCGATGCATCTCGACGGGCTGACGCCTGACCCGCAGCATATTGTCGCCGCGCGGCAGGCCTTCGGCAATCGTCCTGGGCTGATGATAATGGTGCGGCCGCGAGCCGGCGATTTCTGTTTCTCGCCAGCTGAGGTTGAACTGATGCTTCAGCAGATCGAGACGGCTGCCACTGCCGGCGCGAACGGCGTCGTCTTGGGCGTGCTCCGCCCCCAGGACAACCGGGTCGACGTAGATGCCATGCAGGTGCTGGCCAGCACGGCGAAAGTCGCCGGCCTAAGGACGACCTGCCATCGCGCCTTTGACGCCACGCCTGACGCCGATGAGGCCCTGGATGTCTTGATCGCCCTGGGTTTCGATCGGGTACTCACCTCTGGCATCCTTTGGGGTCGCAAAGGTACAGCTCTGGACGGCGTCGAGCGCCTTGCGGCCACGATTGGTCGCTCGCAGGGCCGTATCGAAATCGTACTCGCCGGCAGCATCAGCCCGGTGAATGTGGGTCAACTGCTGGCTCGCCTGCCGCTAGCCGATGGCTTCGTCTCCGTACACGCCTACTCCGGTGCACAGGCGAACGGCCAAACAACCGTCGACTCGGTGCGAGCGCTGGTCGAAGCGACCAACCGCTCATTTACGTAGGATGCATTCAAAGTCCGTCGAAACGAGACCTGTTCGCGGCCACCGAGGTCCGAACCACCTCCGGCAATCGGCCGAAGGTCCGTGTAATCTGTGGCAAAAGATCCGATATGAAAATAGAAACCTCTCGTCTGATAATCCGTGACCTCCAAGAGTCCGACCTGCACCCCCTGGCCGCGATCTGGTCCGATCCCGCGGTCACCGTTTACCTGGGCGGCCCGCGCGACTTCGATTGGGTCGTCAACGCGCTTGCCGAAGACCTGCCGGCCGGCCAGGAGACCTACGACCTCCGTCCGGTGATCGAGAAAGCCACCGGCCAGATCATCGGACACTGTGGTTACCTGGAGAAGGAGGTCGAGGGCCAGCTTGAGATCGAGTTGAACTACATTCTCGCCCGATCTGGCTGGGACAAAGGTTATGCCACCGAGGCTGCGGCGGCACTTCGCGATCATGCGTTGCGGGAGCTCAAGCTCAACCGCCTGATTGCGTTGATCGAGCCGGGCAATACTGCGTCCGAGCACGTCGCCCAGAAGATCGGCATGCGACTAGAGCGCGAGGTTGTTCGGCCAGGCGGCGCGTTAAAGCTAATCTACGCAATGGAGCTGCAAGCATGGAACCCGGAGCAATACGCGCGCAACGCAGGCTTCGTGGCCGAGCTAGGCCTGCCGGTGGTAGAGCTACTCAACCCGCAGCCCGGCGAGCGCATCCTCGACCTGGGCTGTGGCGATGGTGTGCTGACCGAGAAACTCGTCGCGTTGGGTTGCCAGGTCGTCGGCGTGGACAGCAGCCCGGCGCAGATCGCTGCAGCGCAGGCGCGCGGGCTTGACGCGCGCATCGTCGACGCCCAACGACTGTCCTTCGACGCCGAATTCGATGCGGTCTTCAGCAACGCTGCGTTGCATTGGATGCGGCAACCTGATGCCGTGATCGCCGGCGTGTGGCGGGCGTTGGAGCCAGGCGGCCGCTTCGTGGGCGAGCTTGGCGGCGCGGGCAACATCGCAAGCATCCTGAAAGCGTTGCACGCCATCCTACCCGGCCATGGCGTCGATCCCTTGACGCTCATTCCGTGGTATTTCCCCGACGAACACGAGTATCGGCAGAAATTGGAAGCAAACGGCTTGGTGGTGACGGCCATCGAGCGCTTCCCCCGGCCCACGCCGCTGCCGGGCGACATCGGCGATTGGCTGGAGACGTTCGCCGGCAGCTTTTTAATGCCTTTCGCTGGCGACGAGCGCGCTCAGGTGATCGCCGAACTGCGGGAAGCTCTCCGCCCCAAGCTGATGGATGAAAAGGGTGGGTGGACAGTCAACTACGTGCGGCTGCGCTTTGCAGCCACCAAGCCGTGGAGCGAGGCAGCCGAGCGCGAGTACGATGCGATGCTCACGGACATTGCTTGGGCGATGGCCGTATAGAGTTACCCCTTTCCGCTCAAATAATGATGCCACAGTAGCCTGGCAGCCACCGCGCGCCAGGGACGCCAGCGCTCGCCAAGCGCGTCGAGTTCCTGTGGCGTCGGACGCCTCTCCAACTTCTTGATCCGCTGCGCGGCCACGGCCAACGCCAGGTCCGAGTTCGGCCACACATCGGGCCGGCGCAGCGCCATCAGCAGGTAGATGGCCGCGCTCCACGAGCCGATGCCTTTGATCGCAACCAGCTTCGAGTGCACCGTCTCATCGTCAAAGGTGGCTAATGTGTCCAGATCGAGTTGGCCGTCGTCGATGGCTCGGGCCAAGCCACGGCCGTAGGCCGTCTTCTGCCGGCTGAAACCG
Source organism: uncultured Chloroflexia bacterium (assembly GCA_963709505.1). Lineage (GTDB taxonomy): Bacteria > Chloroflexota > Anaerolineae > JAAEKA01 > JAAEKA01 > CAVPXC01. The sequence continues at coordinate 188,883 of CAVPXC010000019.1, forward strand.
GCTGCTTTGAGCGTCTGGTCATCCAGGTCGAGAAACCGGGCGGGGGTGAGCGGCGAAGCAACGACCAGCAGGCGATCAAACGTGGCCCTGGCCGATGCCAGCGACACCTGCTGTTCCAGGATGATGTGGATCAGCGTGGGGAAGCCCGGCTCGCGCGCCCACAGCGGCGGCGGTCCCAAGCGTGTCCGAACCTCAGCCAGGTCAGCATCCTGATCGCACAGGGTTTGAAGACCGTGTTGGAGGGTCTCTTCATTTAGCGCAAGTGGTGCAGGCGGGGAGGTCATGCCGACCCGTTAGGAAATACGATATCTTCTTTCCCCGCCAGCCGTTCCTGGATGCGCTGCACCACTATTTCCAGGTGCCTGGGCTTGTGGACAAAGTCCAGTTCGCCAGCCGGGAGCGTTAGGACCGGGCACAGGTCGAAGCTTTGTAACCACTCGTCGTAGAACGATTCCAGCAGCGTCAGGTATTCGTCAGTGATGCCGCCTTCGATAGCTCGGCCGCGGCTGTGGATCCTGTCCAACAGCACCGGCACCGGCGCCTTGAGATACAACAACAGGTCCGGCCGCGGCAGTCCACCCACCACCAGATCGAAAACTGCCCGATACGACCAGTAATCGCGCTCGCTCAGGTTTCCCAGATGGTGCAACGCGCGCGCAAAGATGTACGCGTCCTCATAGATGCTGCGGTCCACGATTGCCGACTGCGCATCGTTCGCCAGGGCCAGATGCTGCTGGGCGCGGTGGCCGAGGAAGAAGACCTGCAAATGAAACGACCATTGCCGCATGTCCGCGTAGAACTCGGCCAGATACGGGTTATCGGACACCAACTCGAAGGCCGCGCGCCAGCTCAGCCGCGCGCCAATCCGCTCGGTGAGCGAGGTCTTACCTGAGCCGATGTTGCCGGCTACGACCACGAAGCGTTTGGTCATGATGTATTCCTGTAATGCTTACCAAAACGTCACTATTCAGCCGGCGGGTCAAACGTTGGTTTCGATACGCCGCCCGCAGCGGCGGCTACTCAACCAACGTTTGACCCGCCGGCTGAATAGTGACACCAAAACCATCTCTTAACGGCGATTCGCTTCGATCCATTGCACGCCGTAATCCACGAGTGCACGTTGTGGCATCAGCACTGCTTGCGCCTCGCCCACGCGTGAACGGCGCGCCAGCCCGGTGGTTCGTTCGAAATCGGCGCCGATGCGCGGGAAATCATCGGAGTCGAGGTCGACGTCCTGCATGGTCACCCAGACGCGCTGGTTGTCGACAATCAGGGGCGCTCCGGCTCGGACGATCCGCCTGCTCGGATACGAGGCGCGGTATTCGGCCAGGTGCAGCGACGTGTTGCTGTCATAGCCGACACCCAGCAACAATACCTGAGCGTCGAGCTCGTAGAGCCGGGCAAGCGGCGATCCCTCGCCGAGCCCGAAGTCCAGAGCGTGCCCCTCGGTCACCTGTGCGGCCTGCTTACCCCAGGCCGCAAACGAGTCCTGGGGGTGGTGGCTGCGCAGGACGCCCTGCTGTTTGCGAAAGGTCTCAGGAATGATGCCCATGCCGCGCGTAGGGGTAAGGCCAGGATCGAAGGCCGGCATAGTATCGCGAATGACCTCCCACCAGAGGTCCGGTACGGGCGGGTTCTGCCAATCGGCGGGATCGGAGAGGTCACTGGAATGCGTCGGCATCACGAGGGTGCCGCTTGGGCCCAGCAGTTCCTCCAGCGCCAGAATGACCGCCACGGGGCCGCCGCTCACCCAGCCCAGCGAACTCAACGAGGAATGGAGCAGCAACACCATGCCGGGCTCGACACCTAGCATTGCTAAGTCGGCTTGCAAAGAGGCGACTGTATTGGGGTGACCTGTCTTTCGCTCGACCGCTGCTCGTTCGCCCATGGTACCTCTTGAAATCGTAGCATTTTGTTCGGGTGCATTCTACCACAATGCGGCCGATGTGAGAACCGCGAATTGGCGGAGCTGCGGATCAAGCGCCGCGCCCTGCGCAAATTGGCAATTTGTGCTACATTTTTATAGCAGGCGCCTCGCCGGCCTGCCGACACCCCTAGGGATGAAAATGCGGAGCGCGGTGTCCCTTCGGTAACCGCGGACTCCTGAACTTGTTCAGGGTCCGACCAGTCCGACTGCCTCGACAAGTCGAGGAGTCCGGCGTACACCGCGGACTCCCGAACTTGTTCGGCTATTTTCAAAGCAGCAGCAGGCGCCTCGCTGGCACGCCGGCACCCCCAAGGATGAAAACAGCAGGGCTCGGTCAGAGACCGGCCCGAGCGGTTAGAGCTGTTTTCAAGCCAGGCACCGGGCCGGCCTGCCGGCACCCCTAAGGATGAAAATGGCTGTGGCCGGCGCCTGAGATGGTGTGCTATACTGCAGCGGACGTCATTGGTCCAAGAGCGGTTACACTGTGGAGCCACGAGCCCGTAAGACAGGCTGCTCTGAGGCGCCGAGAGGCACCCCAAATTGTCGCACCCGTACTTGGGTAGCACGTAAAGCAGAATCTCGCTTCCTGCAGCGCCTGGCCGGTAACGTCTAAACCACCTCAGGAGTGAGATCATGATCAAAGTCGTGTATCCCAATTGTGCCGGTCTCAACGTCCACAAGAAGTTCGTCAGCGTCTGCCGTCTGACGGTCGACAAGCAGGGCCACGTCGCCAAGGAATTGCGCCAGTACGCTACCATGACGGCTGACCTGGAGGCGATGGCTGATTGGCTGGCCGAGGGCGGCGTGACGCACGTGGCGATGGAGAGCACGGGCGTGTACTGGCAGCCGATCAACAACATCCTGGAAGGGCGTTTCGAGGTCTTCCTGGTCAACGCCCAAGCGGTCAAGCGCATGCCAGGGCGCAAGACGGACTTGAAGGATGCCGAGTGGCTGGCCACCCTCATGCAACATGGCTTGCTGCAGCGCAGTTTCATCCCGGACCGTCAACAGCGGGCACTGCGTGAGCTGGCCCGCTATCGGCAGAGCCTGGTCGAAGAGCGCGGTCGCTTCGCCAACCGCCTGCAGAAGGTGCTGGAAGACACCAATATCAAGTTGTCTTCCGTGGCGACGGACATGCAAGGCGTCTCAGCCCAGGCCATAATCCGAGCCTTGGTCAAAGGCGAAGCGGATCCCAGCGTGCTGGCGGGCATGGCCAAGGGTCGTATGCGCAAGAAGCAGGGCGAACTGGCACGCGCCCTGGTGGGCAAGCTCAGCAACCATCATCGCTTCATGCTCAGCGACCTCCTAGATCAGTTGGACTTTCTGGACCAACAGATCGTCAAGACCGAAGGGCGCATCGAGGAGCAGTTGGCCCAGATGCCGCTCTTTCAACCCGCCGTGATCCTGCTCGACACCCTGCCCGGCGTCGATCGCCAGTTGGCCATCGTGATCGTGGCGGAGATCGGCATTGACATGAGCCGCTTTCCTTCGGACCGCCACATCACGGCCTGGGCCGGCGTGGCGCCTGGCAACAACGAGACCGGCGGCAAGCAGCGCTCAGGCAAGGCCCGCAAGGGTAACCGCTACCTTCGCCGAGCTTTGGTCCTGGCCGCCTGGGGCGCAGTCCGCAGCAAGCGCAATTACCTGCGCTCCCAGTACTATCGCTTAGCGGCTCGCCGCGGCAAGCCGCGTGCCGCTATGGCCGTGGGTCGCACCATCTTGCAAGCGGCCTACCACATGCTACTGCGAGGCGAACCCTACCAGGAACTCGGCGCTGACTATCTGGACCAGTTGGACCGCGAGCGCACCGCCAAGCGTTTGCTCAAGCGCCTTGACAACCTAGGCTACGACATCTCGACTGTTAAGGATCGACTGGCAACGCTGCCAGCAACAGAGGAACCGGCTCTGCCTAGACAGCCCTTGCCAATCCCGGCTTAGCTACCGGACTACGTTTATTTTCAAAGCAGCAGATGAACTGGATATGAAAACGGGCCTCGCCCCCTGGGTGTGCACCGAAGCACAACTCAGAAGTCGAGGCCCGTTAGGTCAATTGATGGTCGAGAATCCAGCGCTTTCTGTAAGCTCCGGAGATTACCCGCTTGTCGCAACCTTCTCAGGATCGAGTTCCCACTTCTCCGCCGAGCGCCAGAGACCGGAGAGCAGCAGTTCCTTCTTGAATAGCATTTCCTTCGGTAGGCGATCGTAGAGCCGGATGAACAACTCCTCGTGCAACAGGATCTCCTGCTTCCACTGCTCGCGGTCCACGCTCATGATTTCGTTGAACTGCTCGCGGCTGAAGTCCAGGCCGGTCCAATCCAACTCCTCGTAGCGCGGCATCCAGCCGACCGGGCTCTCTACACTGGCTGCGCGGCCATGGGCACGTTCGACAATCCACTTAAGCACGCGCATGTTGTCGCCGAAGCCGGGCCACAGGAACTTACCATCCTTGTCGGTGCGAAACCAGTTGACGCTGAAGATGCGCGGCGGGTTCGGGACATGCCGGCCGAAGTCCAGCCAATGGTTGATGTATTCACCCATGTGATAGCCGGCGAAGGGCAGCATGGCGAAGGGATCGCGGCGCACCACGCCCATCTGGCCAAACGCCGCGGCCGTGGTCTCGGAGCCCATCGTCGCCGCCATGTAGACGCCGTGTACCCAGTTGGTGGCCTGGACCACCAGTGGCACCGTGTTGCTGCGCCGGCCGCCGAAGATGAAGGCCGAGATCGGCACACCCTGCGGGTTTTCCCAGTCCGGATCGATCGCCGGGTTCAGGAAGGCAGGCGCCGTGAAGCGTGCGTTGGGATGGGCGGCCTTGCGGCCGCTGTCCGGCGTCCACGCATTGCCCTGCCAGTCGGTTAGCTCAGGTGGCGCCTGCTTGGTCATGCCCTCCCACCAGACGTCGCCATCGGGGGTCAGGGCGACGTTGGTGTAGATGGTGTCCTTACGGATGCTCAGCATCGCGTTCGGGTTGGTCTTGTCCGAAGTGCCGGGCGCGACGCCGAAATAGCCCGCCTCGGGGTTGATGGCATAGAGCTTCCCATCCTTGCCGAGCTTGATCCACGCGATGTCGTCGCCGACGGTCGTGACCTTCCAGCCCTCGAAGGCCGCCGGTGGGATCAGCATGGCGAAGTTGGTCTTGCCGCAGGCGCTCGGGAAAGCGGCTGCGACGTAGGTCTTTTCGCCCTTCGGATCCTCGACGCCCAGGATCAGCATGTGCTCGGCCAGCCAGCCCTCGTCACGGGCCATCACCGAAGCGATGCGCAGGGCAAGGCACTTCTTGCCCAACAAAGCGTTGCCGCCGTAGCCACTGCCGTAGGACCAAATCGCGCGCTCTTCGGGGAAGTGGACGATGTATTTGACCGTCTTGTTACACGGCCAGGATACGTCCTTGTCGCCCGGGGCTAGCGGTGCGCCGACCGTGTGCATGCAAGGTATGAATTCGCCGTCCTCGCCCAGCACGTCGATCACCTTGCTGCCCATGCGGGTCATGATGCGCATGTTGGTCACGACGTAGGCCGAGTCGGTGATCTCGATGCCGATCTGTGCGATGTGCGAGCCAAGCGGTCCCATGCTGAACGGAATGACGTACATCGTGCGCCCGCGCATACAGCCGTCGAACAACCCGTTCAGGATTCCGTGCATATCGCGCGGTTCCATCCAATTGTTGGTGGGGCCGGCGTCGTTCTTATTGACGCTGCAAATGTATGTCCGATCCTCGACGCGGGCAACGTCGCTGGGATCGGAGAAGGCGAGGAAGCTGTTGGGGCGCTTTTCCTCGTTCAACCTGATGTAGGTGCCGGCTTTGACGAGAGCTTCGCACAGCTCGTCGTACTCTTTCTGAGAGCCGTCGCACCAATGAACTGCGTCCGGTTTGCACAGGGCCGCCATTTCGTCGACCCAGATGCGAAGCTTTTCGTGCTTGAGATTGGCAGGATAGGTAATCATGGTCGGCATCGTCCTTTGATCGGAAGTGGAACAGGGCTGGAGTTTGTCCGGCGATTAACGGACAGCGGGTATACGACAGAAAACACAGCGGCAGGTGCCGCCGCGATAGATCGTCCTCACGGGATCGCGTCGGGCAGCACAGATTAAATCATGATTTAGTTGAACTTGCAAATTTCGTCACAAGCGCGTTGCAATCGATATGCGAACGTTGGCTCGGGCGTGGTTCCCGGCAGACCTCCGAGGTCTGTCTTAGAGTACCGCCAGTACCTCCTCGGACGCGACATCATCGAACACGTCCACATCGCCAATGGCGCGCGGCAACACGAAACGCAGCCGGCTGCCGGCGCGCTTCTTGTCGGTTGCCATGGCGGCTACGATCGCCTCGGGAGACAAGCCAACCGCACGGGTCGGCAGGTCTAATCGTTCCAAGACCCCTTCCACTCGCCTCACCAACGCCGGATCGCACAGCCCTCTCCTGGCTGCGAGCCGCGTCGCTGCTGCCAGGCCAATCGCCACACCCTCGCCGTGGCGCGTCCGGTAGCCCGACACGATCTCGATCGCATGGCCAAACGTGTGCCCCAGGTTCAGCACCGCCCGCCGGCCGCTCTCGAAGGGGTCTTCCTCGACCACCGCCACTTTGACCCGCACGGCCTCGGCGATTAGCTCCGCCAGTGCGGGCGGGATCGCTTCGTCCTTGCCCTCCAACGCCTCGAATAGCTCCGGCGCGCCGATGATACCGTGCTTGACCACCTCGGCCAGGCCGCTGCGGAACTCGGCCGGCGGCAGCGTGCTCAGCACCGCCGGGTCGATCAGCACCAGCGCCGGCTGTTTGAACGCGCCAACCAGGTTTTTCCCTTGCGGAAGATCCACCCCGGTCTTGCCCCCCACGCTGGCATCCACCATCGCCAGCAGGCTGGTCGGGATCTGCACGAACGGCACGCCGCGCAGGTAGGTGACCGCGGCAAAACCTGCCACGTCCCCGACCACCCCGCCGCCCAGGGCAATCACTGGGCTGCGACGGTCGAGATTGGCCTCGACGAAGCGCTCGTACAGGCCGGCAACCGTTTCTAATGTCTTGTTGGCCTCGCCGTCAGGAATCTCCACTAACACCGGGGCGAAGCCGGCCAGGCGCAAGCTACTTAGCACAGCCTGGCCATGCGCTTCGCCGATGGCCGGATGCGTGATCACGGCGCAGCGGCCCGGCTGGCTACCTCCCAGTGCTTCTCTTAGGACGAGTGCTCCCGCGTCCGCCAGCAGGCCTTCACCTACCAGGATATCGTAGCTTCCACCGGGATAGCTTACAGGAATGCGGATTGGTGTCATCTCGACCATGCGGATCACCTCCTTGGCCACCTGTTCCACCGTCAGTCCGGTGGTGTCGATTTGATGTGGAATAGCGGCATAGGCTTCCGTACGCTGGCCTAACAGGTCGTGAATACGCTCCAGCCGATCAGGCACGGCCAGCAGTGGTCGATCTCCGGCGTTTGCCAGCCGATCGAGCACGAGCTCCGGTGGGGCCGTCAGGCAGACCATCATACTGCTTCTGGCTAATGCCTGCCGGTTTGTCGCCGGCACCAGCGCGCCGCCGCCGGTGGCGATCACCAGGCCGCGCAGGGCTGCGAGTTCCCGGCAGAGCTCGGCCTCCATCAGTCTAAAGGAGGGTTCGCCCTGTTCGGCGAAAATGGCTGAGATCGGCTTGCCGGTGCGTTGCTCGATCATCTCGTCCATGTCGACGAAAGGGCGGCCCAACTGCTGCGCCACCCGGTGGCCCACAGCGGTCTTGCCCGTGCCCATGAAGCCGGTAAGCACGATATTGCGATTGTCCATGGTCATCGCACGACCCATCGCCACAGCACTGTGTGCGCCCGGTCGTCGCCGGAGACGTTGACGCGCGGCGTGGCAACGATGTGTTCATCCAACACTGGCTCGCCCGGCTCGATCCATAGCTCGACCCCCTGGGTCAGATCGTGGCCGTCCAACTGCCGGTCGATGGCCAGGGCCTGACACAGCTTCGCCGGGCCATCGGCCAGAGATTGCTTCGGCCGTCTCGGCCGGCGAGCGACCATCAGATCGATACCCTCCAGTGGGAAGATGCCTCGGAGCAGCACGGCAGCCGGAAACCCATCCGCTTCGGTCACCACATTCAGGCAATAGTGCATGCCGTAGATGAAATAGACGTAGGTGAAGCCTCCCGGCCCGTACATAGCCTGGTTGCGTTGGCTGCGGCCGTTTGCGGCGTGGCTGGCCAGGTCATCTTCGCCGATATAGGCCTCGACCTCGACGATACGCCCGGCAGCGCGCTGTCCGTCCAGCATCCGCACCAGGCGCGCTCCAAGCAGCTCCCGAGCCACGAGCAGCGTGTCGCGGAGGTAAAACTCCCGAGGCAGCGGCGCTCGACTGCCGCCGATGGCGGGCAAGAAGAGGTAGACCTTGTCGCCATCGACCACCAGCCGCAGGGCCTCGTCGCCCAAAGGCACCAACCTGGCATTGACGAATACCTGATAGGGCATGAGGCGGCCGAAGGCATCGCCTCGAAAGGCCGTCTCGAAGGCGGGATAGGTGGCTGCCAGGCGCGTGAGCACGTCTGCAACCGTCACCTTGCCCTCGCCGAAATCAAGATATAGGCGCATCGCGCCGGCCGATCGCCACAGCGGCTCGCCCAGCCGGACCATAATCTGCATCCAGATTCTCCTCAAACACCGAAAAACGCCGTCGATCAGCGTTGATTCTATCACAGAATGGCCTCTGATAAAAGCCGGCAGACAGGTTGAGTGCTTTGTTAAGCTTGAAGTTATGAGTATCACTGGCGCTGCGCCGTGACACTCATAAATCTCAACCTAACAGAACATTGAGTTTGCGATTCTGTAACACAATCGGTGCTCGAAGTTCATGATCCGTTCACAACAATCTGCTATTCTAGACTCTAAACGCCTCATATCGTGAACCTTCGCCACAGCGGCAGCATGGAACTGGCCGACCCGACCCAGACCGCCGTATCTGATCCGCAAAGAAAGGAAAGAACGCCATGGCTCTTCCAATGATAATCGTGTTGGCAGCCTTGCTGCTTTGGACGCTCATCCCTGAACCTGATCAGGATGTCGATCACGTAGAGAGCCCCCGCAAATAGCCATTGCGGCGGCTCGCTCTGCGAGTATTACCCGGAGAACGGCGCCAGCCTTCATCAAAACACGGCCGTCGCCTGGCATCCGGTTATGACGCCTGTCCTTTATGGACAGGCGTTTTGATTGCTCTCATCATGACGAACCAAGCCAGCGTCGGCTCGACGCTGGCACGGGGGAGATTTCGGAACCTCGCGCACTTCCAAAACCAGGGCGGCTGTGCTATTATCTTCAAAGAGAAATCACGATAGTTAGAAAGCATCTTTTGTAATGACCGACCTTCTATTGATCCGTCACACGACAAACGATTGGGTAGCCGACCGGCTGGCCGGATGGACGCCAGGCGTCCACCTCAACGAAACCGGCCGTACCCAGGCCGAGGCGTTGGCCGAGCGATTGGCTTCGTGGCCAATCGCAGCGATCTACAGCAGCCCGCTCGAGCGAGCGATGGAAACGGCACACCCCTTGGCTGCACGCCACAATCTGCCGATTGGCATCGAGGAAGGCGTGGGCGAATCGCACTACGGCGACTGGACCGGTCAACTCCTCAAGGAGCTAGCCAAGGCGCCCGAGTGGATGCAGGTGCAGTTTGTTCCCAGCCTGGCCCGCTTTCCCAACGGCGAGAGCTTGGGTGAGATGCAGGCCCGCGCCGTGGCGGCCACCGAGCGCCTGCGCGCCGCCCATCCCAAGAGCGTGATCGCAGTCGTGTCGCACGCCGATGTGATCAAGGCCATCGCCGCCGCATACGCCGGCATGCCGTTCGACCTGTTTCAGCGGCTGGTAATCGACACGGCATCCGTCACCTGGTTCCGATTCACGCCACACGGACCGCGCCTGCTGAAGTTCAACGATACTGGCTCGCTGGAGCCACCCAAGCCTGAGTCGCCGGAAAGCCAGACTGCCGACGAGAAGCAAGCGGACAAACAATAAGGACCCACCCCATGGCATCATACGATTTTGATCTGAAACCGTGCAGCCGGCTCACTATCGGAACTGTCGGGCCGGCCGGCCAGCGATCGTTTTATCTGCAGGGCATCCAAGGCCGCCAAATGGTATCGCTGCTGATCGAAAAGCAACAGGCGCAGGCGTTGGCTATCGGCATCGACGAGCTGCTCGAAGAGGTTGATAAGCAATATCCGCCCGACCGTGAACCGGAGCAGGTAAGGAGCGATCTGCCGCTCATCGACCCACTCACCTCGCGCTTTCGCGTTGGCCGTCTGGGGCTCGGCTACGACGCCGAGGAAGACTTGCTGGTGATCTTCGCGCAGGAGATGCTTGACGAGGAAGAGGCCGCTCGTCGCGAGCCCACGGTGGGACGGTTCTGGGCCAGTCGGGAGCAAATGGCAGCGTTGAGCGACCAAGCGAAACGGGCCGCGGCCGGTGGACGCCCGATTTGTGCGCTCTGCGGCAACCCTATCGACCCGGAAGGGCATTTTTGTCCGCCGAGCAATGGCCACGCGTCGACGACGATCTTGCAGTGACCGCAGGACGTTGACCCCTAGATCGGTCCGGTCCCCGAAGACCGTACCGATCGCCCTTGATCCTGCGTTGGTCGCTAGATCGGTACGGTCTTCGGGGACCGGACCGATCTCTCTTGATCACTGGTTTCGTCCATGAACGACACACAAGAGCAAACCGCTTCCCTGGGCGACGTGATGGACTTGCTGGCGAACGGCGATTTATCGGTGCGCGGGCTGCTACCGGGCAGCTCCAACTACACGTTCCTAGCCGATCTCAACAACGATCGCTTGAAAGCCTTGGCGGTCTACAAGCCGCGCCAGGGCGAGTCCCCACTGTGGGATTTTCCCCATGGCACACTGTGCAATCGAGAACTGGCAGCATACCTTGTCAGCCAAGGACTTGGCTGGACGTTGGTGCCCCCGACCGTGCTACGTGTTGGGCCCTACGGCAAGGGAGCAGTGCAGTTTTTTGTCGACGCCGACTTCAACCAGCACTATTTCACCTTTCAGGACGAAGTGGCGCTGCATCCGCTGTTCCAGCGCATCACGGCCTTTGACTTGATCATCAACAACGGCGACCGCAAGGCGGGCCACATCCTGCGCGACCGTCACAACCGCCTGTGGGCGATCGACCACGGGGTTTCTTTTCATACCCAGCCCAAACTACGCACAGTGGTCTGGGAATTTGCTGGTAAGCCGCTGACTGCCGATGTGACCGACGGCCTGGCCAGCCTGCGCAGCCAGTTGGACTCCAACTGCGAACTGTATGGACAGTTGAACCAGCTATTGAGCGACGCCGAGATGCGAGCGCTGATCAGGCGAACCGAACAGTTGTTGTCGAGCGAGAGCTTTCCCGATCCCGATCCCTACCGGCGCTCGTACCCCTGGCCGCTGGTGTAAGCGGAGGCGACGTTTGGACTCTATACCTACGATAACGCCGGACCTACCGGGCATTGGCGGACAGCTCAAGGCAGAGACCCTCGCACTTCGTGGTCGAGGAAATTCCGGTCTACGAGGCCACCGGTGAAGGAACGCACCTTTTTGTCTCCCTGACCCGCGAGGGCTGGACGACGCGGCGGGTCGCCGAGGCACTGGCCGGTCTCTATGACCTGCCCGTTCAGGCTATCGGCTTTGCCGGGCTGAAGGATCGCCACGCCCGTTGCACGCAAACCTTTTCGCTGCCCGGTCTGGCGCCTCAGGATAGCCAGCGCATCGAGCCGGCGCTGCCGTTTCAGGTGAACTGGGCCCGTCAGCACACCAACAAGCTCAAGGTCGGCCACCTGTTGGGCAATCGTTTTCGCATTACCGTGGTCGATTTGGCTGTGCCTCAGGAGGAAGCCCTGGCTCGCGCTCAAGCCGTAGCGGCGGCTATCGCCCAACGGGGCGTACCCAACTTCTTCGGTCCGCAGCGTTTCGGCATCGACGGCTCGAATGTCGAAAAAGGCCGCAAGGCGCTGCTCGGCCAGGGGTCGCGGGGTGACAAGTGGCTCAACCGGCTGATGATCTCAGCCTACCAGTCGCACCTGTTCAACCACTACCTGGCGCGAAGGATCGAATTGGGCCTGTTCGAACGGCTGCTGATAGGCGATGTGTGCAAAAAGGCCGACACCGGCGGCATGTTCGAGGTGCAGGACGCCGCCGCCGAGCAAACCAGGTATAAACGTGGCGAAATTACGTTTACCGGGCCAATCTACGGCAAGAAAATGTGGGCAGCGCAGGGTCCAGCAGCCGAGCTGGAGGCCTGCATCCTGGCCGAGGCCGAGCTTACCGAGGAGGATCTGCGCCGGGTGCACACCGACGGCACGCGCCGGCCGGCCCGCCTGTGGCTGCCAACCATCGATCTGACCCCATGCAATGACGGCCTGCAGGTCGACTTTGCGTTGCCCAAGGGCGCCTATGCCACTGTGGTGCTGCGCGAATTCATGAAATCGGATGAAGGCGCGGATCAGTTTGCTGACGCCCCGGACGAGTAGTATCGTATATCGAGAGGATCCCCCATGAGTCAAATGACAGAGAAAGATGAGCTAGAGCAGGACTTGGAGACGGTCATGTTGCCGCTGTTTCCGCTGCGCCTGGTGCTGTTTCCAGGTCAGGTGTTGCCGCTTCATATTTTCGAGCCGCGCTACCGGCTGATGATCAACCACTGCATCGACGAAGGCCTGCCCTTTGGCGTGGTGCTGATGCGGGAGGACTCGCCCGACTGGCGCCACTACGATGGAGAGGTGGCGTTGCCCCACGATGTTGGCACCACAGCCCACATTCGTCAGGTCGAGCGGTTGGCCAACGGACGGTTGAACGTTATCACGGTGGGACTGCATCGCTTCCGTGTGCACCAGCTGCACTTCGATATGCCGTATCTCCAGGGCGAAGTGGAGATCTTTCCGCTCGCGCGTTCATCCGGCCTTGCAGTGACCGAGGACGCCGATGCGGTGCGCAGCCTGGTGATCGGCTATGTCGAGCTTCTGTCCAAAGTCATGGATGCCGAAATCGACATCGACGAGTTGCCTGAGGATTCGCGCACCCTGGCCTATCTGGCCGCCAGCGCGCTGCAGATCCCCTGGGACGACAAGCAGGCCCTGCTGGCGACACCGGAGTTGCCAGCCCTGCTCTCTGCCGAGCGTTTGCTCTTACGCAAAGAGCGGATGATGCTGCGGTTCATGCAATCCACGGAAGATCGCATCGCCGACAAGGTGATGGGGCCGATGGGATACGTGTACCCGAACTGACCGCAGTCAGTTAGGAAGACGAGACCGATCTCCTGGCACCCTTGGCATTCACAGCCGAGGGTGCCTTTTTCCTGTGCATGACAACCGGATTTAACATCACTTGCCAACCGGTTCTTTCCGATGTAAAATCAAACTCAGGCTGTAGACCTCGGCCCGTCCATCTGACCTTTACTGACAACTCTGCTTAGGAGCAGAAGCCCATGCCTGACGGCGCGCTTTCTCGTATCCCGGTTTTATATCAAACGATAGTGCGCGATACGACCCGGATGCGATACGCTGCCGGCTGTTTCTGGCCGCAACGGGCGTCGAGGAGGGTGTCGTGATCCGGCCGTTTGGGCTGATGGACACGCTGACGGTGCGACGACTGCAGCGCACGGGTGCCTGGCTCGATCTGTTTCACTATCTCTTGCTGAGGCGTAGCGCCCTGATGACAGCAATGATCGCTCCCGTTCCTTGGATGGGCACCGGTCTGGCTTCCTATGTCTGGCAATCCCAGCAGGAAATCCAGGGCTTCGTGCAGATGCTGAAGCGGCCGGGGCGCTACGAGGCCGATCTGCTGTTTATCGCCCCAGACATTCAACAGCCCCTCGGCGAGATGGCCTGGGAACAGCTGTTGGCCTTCTGCATCGAAGACGCTGCACGCCACGAGATGCGACGGCTCTTCGCCAGCCTGCCAGAGGGCACGGCCGAGTCCGACGTGCTTTCTGCGCTGGGTTTCGCTCCTTACACCAACGAGGATGTCTTTGTGGTCACCAGGCCGCCCAAGGCTGCGCAGGCGCCGCAGGATACCCGTCTGCGCCTGCGCAGGGAGGGCGATATCTGGTGGCTGCGGAGGCTCTACAGCATCTACGCGCCACAGCCGGTGCAACATGCCGAGGGCATGAGCGACGGCGAGGGGCCGCTGATCCTGCCGCTGGCCTGGTGGGAGTTGACCCACCAGCATGGCTACGTGGTAGCTAGCGGCAACGACGTCTACGGCGGCATTCAACTCGTCAGTGGCCGCAACGGCCACTGGCTACTTGTCCACGGCGACCCGGCGAACCAGGAGTTGATGGCCCTGTTGATCCAGCAAGGGTTGCATGCGATGGCCGGCAGCCGTTGGCCGGTGTTTTGCTCGGTGCGAGATTACCAGGGCGGTATGCGCGCCGTGCTGTACGACCATGGGTTCGAGCCTTACACGCGACGCTCGCGGCTGGTTAAGCATCTGGCCACGCGCGTCAAGGCGACCGAGCCGGCTGCAGTTTCGGCGATGGCTGTGGAGCGGCCAGGATGATAACATCACAGCGAATGACTGACAACGAATGGCGGACGTCGGAGGCCCCGATTTCTGCCCGTTGAACGATGAGTGGCTGATTGTAGGTTGCTGTTTCAAACCGCGAGCGGCGCCACGGCAGATGAACCTGCAGCACAAGTGTGAGCGACTACTTTCAAGTTAGAGGTAGATACGATTTTGACCCAGCAGAAAATCACCGACGATTTGGACGTTCTATTAAACGTCCTGCCGCCGACTATCCAGCACGCGCTCCATGAGGCCGACCGGGCGGACACGCTCCTCGAGGTGGTCATGGATCTGGGCCGGCTGCCGGAGGCACGCTATACCGACAGCGAGCTGGCACTGAGCGACACTGAAATCAGCCAGGCTGATCTTGATTACGTGGTCGAACGCATCGGCCAGTTCACCAGCGACAACCGGGCAGGCATCGAACGCACGCTGCATCGCATTTCATGTATCCGCAACCGGCAAGGCCGCATCGTCGGCCTGACCCTGCGCGTCGGCAGGGCGGTCTACGGCGTGATCGATATCTTGCTGGACACAATCGAGTCCGGCCAGAGCATCCTGCTCCTGGGCCGGCCGGGTGTCGGCAAGACTACCCTGTTACGCGAGGCAGCGCGTGTGCTGGGCGACACCAAACGGGCGATCATCGTGGACACGTCCAACGAGATCGGCGGCGACGGCGACATCCCGCATCCGGCCATTGGCCGCGCGCGGCGCATGCAGGTGGCCCAACCGGCCCAACAACACGAGGTGATGATCGAGGCTGTAGAGAACCACATGCCACAGGTCATCATCATCGACGAGATCGGCCGCGAGCTCGAGGCCGCCGCAGCACGCACCATCGCCGAGCGCGGGGTGCAGCTGATCGGCACGGCCCACGGCATCACGCTAGAAAATCTCCTGCTGAACCCCACCTTGAGCGACCTGGTGGGCGGAATCGATAGCGTGACGCTCAGCGACGAGGAAGCCCGCCGCCGTGGCACGCAGAAGTCCGTGCTCGAGCGCAAGGCGCCCCCCACCTTCGACGTGTTGGTGGAGATCCAGGACCGGCAGCGCATGGCCGTGCACCACGACGTTGCGAAAGCGGTGGATGATTTCCTGCGTGGCCGCGAGCTGCGACCCGAGATCCGCTACCGCGGCGAGGATGGCCAGATCCATCGGGAGAAAGCACCCGCTCGACCGGCTGCGCAGCGCGATCGCAACGGCCGCGGGGCACGCCCTGCCGTGGAAATCAGTGAAATCGACGAAATCGACGAAATGGAAGAAGATTTCGAGCCGTCGGTTGAGCCCCAACGCTCGACGACCATGCGCCGGATCTATTCCTACGGCGTCGGCCTGAATAAGTTGCGTTCCACCGCACAGCGGATGGGCGTGCCAGTGCAGTTCGTGGACGATCTGCGTCGAACCGATGTGGTGGTCACCCTCAAGAGCTACTACCGCAAGCGACCGGCGATGATCCTCGAGGCCGAAGAGCGTAGCCTGCCGGTCTATGTGTTGCGCTCCAACACCCAAATCCAAATGGAGGGTTTCCTGGCCGACTTGTTCGGCGTCACACCGCAGAGCGGCGACACGCTCGACACGGCCATGCGCGAGGCGCAGGAGGCCATCCGCCGCGTGCTCTCCGGTACGCCGTCTATCGACCTCACCCCGCAGCCGCCCGCCGTGCGCCGCCAACAACACATGGCCGTCCGGTCCGCCAACCTGGTGAGCCACAGCTACGGCCGAGATCCGCAGCGACACGTTCGGATTTACAGAGACTAGGACGCAGAATGATGAACGATGAATGATGAACGATGAATTGCGGACTTACGACATTTCCGCAATTCATCGTTCATCATTCATCGTTCATCATTTCCGCTTTGCCCCATGTTCATCACCTTCGAGGGCCCAGAAGGAAGCGGCAAAACCACCCAAGTCGCGTTGTTGGCCGAATGGCTGCGAGGCCGAGGCCAGGACGTGCTTACCACGCGCGAGCCGGGCGGCACGGCGATTGGCGACCGAGTCCGTTCAATCCTGCTCGACCCGGCGTGCACCGAGATGCGAGCTGAAACCGAAGTGTTGCTGTTTTCGGCAGCCCGTGCCCAGCACGTCGCCCAGGTCATCCGGCCCCACCTAGAGGAGGGCGGCGTGGTGCTGTGCGACCGCTTCGCTGACTCGACTATCGCCTACCAGGGCTACGGACGTGGGCTGGACCTGGCTTTGCTGCGCGCGATCACAGACTTCGCAACCGCCAGGCTCGTCCCGGCTCTGACGGTGTACCTGGATATCGAGGTGGGGGCTGGCCTGCAACGCAAGCAAGAACACGCCGGCAGCGATTCCAGCCAATGGAACCGCATGGAGGCCGAGGCGTTGGCCTATCACCAACGGGTGCGTGATGGCTACCTGGCGATGGCGAGCAATCAACCGGCACGCTGGCTGGTGATACAAGCCGCCCAGCCGGTCGACGCGGTGCAGAAAGCTGTGCGACAGCGAGTGGCGCTTGCCCTCGGCCTGAAAAATGCATAAGCCCCCAACGTGGTTACGCGGTCACAGTGCGTCTAGACCGCCCAGATCACTCCCGCCGAGGTCGGGCATGGACTGTTCGATAGATTCGGGATTCTCGCCGGCCTCGAGCCGCCCCACGACCTCCTCGAACTCGCTGCCCAACTCCTCGCCCGTCTCGGCGCTCATGCGCCGCATCCAGCGGCCGATGGAGCGGGGGTCGTTTTCGTCCAGGTCGCCGAACGCGCTGGGATCGGCCAGGTCGTCGATGCGGCTGTCTTCGGAACGCAGCACCGCAACGCGCGACATCAGCCGGCTCAAATGGACGCTACCGCAGCGCGGGCAAACCGCCTCGCCCGCGGCGGCGTCACTGAATGTTTTCCACCAGATACTAACCCGGCGCCGGCAATCGGCGCAACGATATTCGTAGATTGGCATAAGAAGTGAGATAGTGAGATAGTGAGATAGTGAGATAGTGAGATAGTGAGATAGTACGTGACGATTATAGCGAAGCAATACATCACAGGCAAATGCCGATCATTAGAAAGCCCCCATGCAAGAACTAGTCGAACCAATTTACCCCTATGAAGTTCTGAAGCAGCCCCGTCCACTGCTGGTGATCCTATCTGGCCCCTCCGGCGTGGGGAAGGACACCGTCATGGCTGGTCTGCGTGAAGCTGGCGTATCGTTCTATCAGGTGGTCACCGCGGCAACTCGTCCCAGGCGGCCGGACGAGCAAGATGGGCTGGACTATCACTTCGTGTCAAAAGAGCGCTTTGCGGAGATGATCGAGCGGAAGGAACTGCTCGAGCACGCCGTGGTCTACGGCGACTACAAGGGCATCCCCAAGGACGAGGTGCGCAAAGGGCTGGACAGCGGGTTGGATGTTGTGTTGCGCATCGACGTGCAGGGCGCTGCGACCATTCGCCGCATGGTGCGGCAGGCCGTGGCCGTTTTCCTCGTTGCCTCCTCGGAGGAGGAAATGGTCAAGCGTTTGCGCGAGCGCAAGACGGAGGAGGCCGGTACGCTGGCCTTACGGATCGCCACCGCACGCGAGGAGCTGCAGCGGCTGGAGGAGTTCAAATACGTGGTCGTCAACCGCGAGGATTGCCTCGACGAAACCGTGCGCCAGGTGATCAGCATCATGACCGCCGAGCGCTGCCGGGTCGATTGGGAGCCGGTGCAGCTATGAACATCCCCCCTTCATTGGGACAGACATCTGCTCCCTCGCCTGGCCAGTCCATCGGGATGCGCATTCCACTGCACAAGCCGCGTTGGACCTTTGTGTTATTGGGCATCAATATAGCCATCTTCGCTGCGATGACCCTGTTCGGCGCGCTCAATGGGCTGGGGATTAACGGCACACAGAACCTGGACCTGCTCGTGTTCTTCGGCGCGCAGCAGAATCAGATGGTGGCGCAGGGCGATTTCTATCGCCTGTTCACCAGCATGTTTATCCACATCGGCTTGATCCATCTGCTTTTCAACAGCTATGCGCTGTATGTGGTCGGCCAGGATGTGGAACGACTCTATGGCGCCGGTCGTTTTCTGGTGATCTACTTCCTCAGCGGCCTGGGCGGCAGCCTGGTGTCCTACGTGTTTGGCAACGCGGCCGTGTCGGCGGGGGCCAGCGGTGCGATCTTTGGCTTGATCGGCACCGAGATCGCGTATTTCTACCTGCACCGCGAGGCCTTTGGCAAACACGGGCAGCAGCAACTGCGCAGCCTGCTGATGGTGGCAGGGGTCAACTTGTTTTTGGGCTTTACTATCCCCGGTATCAATAACCTGGCCCACCTGGGTGGGATGGTCTTCGGCGCAGTCCTGGGCTGGCTGCTGGCGCCAAAGTACGAAGCGCCCTCTGTGTTCATGCCGGCCGGCGATGGATCGGTCACCTTGCAGGACAGCAACACCATCGGCCGGCGCCTGCCGATGCTGCTCGTCGTCACGATCGTGCTGGCGGCCCTGGCGCTTGATAGGGACAATGAAGTGGGGTGGGTAAACCGGGAAAATGACAACTAAACCCCCACGACTTCAGCCCGGAGACACAGTCGGCATCGTTAGCCCCTCGTGGGGCGGCGGCGCACGTTACCCTCATCGCATCGAGCGGGGGGCCGCCCACCTGCGATCGTTGGGTTTCAAGGTCAAGATCGCACCGCACGCGCTCAACAGCATCGGCTACGTCTCGGACACGCCTGAGAACCGGGCAGCGGACATCCACGCCATGTTTCTGGATCCCGAAGTCACCGCCATTATCGCCAGCATCGGCGGCGACCATTCGTGCCACCTGCTGCCGCTGCTGGATTTCGACCTGATCGCCGCGCACCCCACGATCTTCATGGGCTACTCCGACGTCACTGTGCTCAATGTGGCCATTCACGCAATGACCGGTCTGGTCACCTTCAACGGCCCGGCGCTGATGACCGACTTTGCCGAGTACCCGGCGATGCCGGCATACACTGAAAACTATTTCCTCGAGGCGGTCAGCAACCCGGCGCCTATCGGCCGGATCGGGCCATCGAACTGGTGGACCGACGAGTTTCTGGACTGGGGAACGCAGGCCGATCTGACGCGGCCGCGGGCGCGCACGGCCAGCGAAGGCTGGTCCTGGCTCAAGCCTGGCCGGGCCGAAGGCGTGTTGATCGGCGGATGCATCGAATCGCTCCAACACCTACGCGGCACTCGCTATTGGCCCGACTGGACGGGCGCAATCCTCTTCGTCGAGACCTCGGAGGAAAAGCCCAGCCCCGCCGAGGTGGATGGCATCCTGATGGACTACGAGAACATGGGCGTGTTCGATCAGCTCGCCGGCCTGCTGGTGGGCCGGCCCATGCGTTATGCAAACGAAGAGCGGCAGGCGCTGCGCGAAGTCGTCCTCGCTCGCACCGGTCGCTTTGATTTCCCCATCATCGCCGATATGGACTTTGGCCACACTGCGCCGCAGATGACGTTGCCCATCGGCTGCCGCGCCATGATCGACGGCGACGCGCACCTGTTCGAGATCGTCGAAGGGGCCGTGGCCTAATGGATGGGCCTGTTGAGGCTGTAACCTCGCCCATACCCGCATGGATCATTCGCGAGGCCACCCCTGACGACGCTGCGGCGCTGATCGCCTACGTCAAGGCGATGCTGGCCGGCCCGGAAGCCAACATGCCGCTGGCGTCCGACGAGTTCGCCTGGACCGTCGAGGCCGAGCAAGACTACCTTGCCGAGATGGCTGCAGCAGACAACTCGCTGGTCTTGTTGGCTGTTGCAGGCGACCAGATCATCGGCGAGTTGAGCCTGCGCGGCGGCCAGCGACGGGCTACGCACCACGCCGCGATGTTGGGTATGTCCGTCCACCAGGACGAGCGCAACCGCGGTATCGGCAGCGCGCTGATGGCCTACGCGATCGACTGGGCCACGAAGGGCGGCGTGCTGACCCGCATCGAGCTGTTCGTCTACGCCAGCAACGCGCGGGCGATTCATCTGTATGAAAAGTTCGGCTTCACGCTGGAGGGGCGACGAAGGCAGGCGATCTACCAGAATGGGCAGTATCGCGATGATTTGATTATGGGGTTACTATTGTGAGAGGCCGAAAGGTCATCGAACAGTCAATCGATCTCGCCCAAGGGTAATCAGAGTTCGACAGCTTTGGCTTCGCGATCAAGATACGTGTAATAGGTCACGCCTCGCCCCGTGACCAGAATGACCTTCCCCATTCGTAGCCGTTTGGTTGCAAACAATGGGTGGTGCAATAGGGTTCGCAGCAGCCCAGAGATTTCAATAGCCCGCGAGTTCGGGCAAAGAGAAACAAGCCAAGCAGAAGTGATCGGTGATCGTTACCTTCTGCCAGAAATCGCGTTCGTTGATCGTTACAAATGTAGGTTGGTTTTGCTGCCGGAGCAGGTGAGGAATTGCATCGTCCTTGATCACGGTGTTGGGACGTAGATCTGTGATGAAGCAGACTTCGCCTTGGTACCAGCGGGCGATCTGTACCTCCAAATCGCGACCTAGCAACTGCTCGTCAAGCACGATCATCAGGCTGGCTCAAGGTGCGGTAGCGTGGCGATGAATTGGGAGTTGATCACGGTAATGGCTTCGATGATCGCCTCCTGCGGGACTCGGCCGCGATAGCCCGCCACGATTTGCTGGATGGTCTCACCAGCCGCCAGGCGCTCCAAAGTCCCGGTAATCTCAATCCGGGTGTACTTGAAGGTGGGCCGGCCGCTGCACACATCCGGAGCGCGTACGACGTAACGTCCCAAAGAATAGTATTGATAGCTCTGATCACCAATCATCTCAGTAATAAGTTGTCGCATTAGAGATCTTCTCCTTACAGCGATGCCGAAATCATTCTTCGTGGGGATCGCTACAAATGTATTATACCCTATCACTGCGTTCGTCAAAACGAGCTGAGTAGAGGGGATATCGAAGCAGAACGGGGGCTGAAAATCAACCCCAGAAACCTGCGCTAGATCATTGCGAAACGGAGGAAAATGTGTAGACATCAGGTAGGGGAGTGATTTACCTTG
Source organism: uncultured Chloroflexia bacterium (assembly GCA_963709505.1). Classification (GTDB taxonomy): domain Bacteria; phylum Chloroflexota; class Anaerolineae; order JAAEKA01; family JAAEKA01; genus CAVPXC01. Next base: position 210,328 of record CAVPXC010000019.1, read on the forward strand.
CTAGGAGGTGCCCGATGTCTACACAAGGAAGAAAACACCACGAGTTCGGTGCGAGTTCCGAGGCCATGCTTTTCTGGCAGGCCCAACATGGGTGTCAGGCGAGCATGAATTGGTTGATGGTCCAGCACGACGGGTTGGTACAAGCGGCGGTGCGGCGCCAAGTGTTGGGCGAGCTGCCTTTTACGGAAGCGTTGCAGGCGGGGCGGATCGGTCTGTGGTGTGCGATCCTGGGCTACGACGTGACGCAAGGGAACGCTTTTTCAACGTATGCCTGGCCGAGCATCGTGCGCCACGTATGGCGAGCAGCCAAGGGTCAAGCAAATGATTGGTTGAGCGTGGATGAGGAGGCGCTGGCAGCAGAACCGGCGGCTGATCCGGCGCTGGTCTGGGAAGAGCAGGCAGTGGTGCAAGCGGTGCACGATCTGGTGTATTGTCTGCCGGGGCGCCTACGCCAAGTGATGGTGGCGCGCTACGGCCTGGCGGGTGGGAAGGGGCAGAGCTACCGCCAGATCGGCGCCAGTCTGGGCTGCAGCGGGGAGTGGGCGCGACGCTTGCACACGGAGGCGTTGGTTTGGCTGCGACACCCGATCCATTCCCAGACGCTGCGCAGCCTGGTGGGGCGTCATGGCGTGGCAGACTACGAATGGGCGGATGCGCAAGCCCAACGCTGGTTGCGTCAGCGGGGAGGGCGCCATGGCTGAGCACCTTGCGGCGGCGGCAGTGCGGGCACGCGACCCGCTCTTTGTCAGCCAGTGCAACTGGCCGGCCCTGCGCCAGCGCATGCCACTGCTCTGGCCGACGCCGGCGGATATCTCCCCTTCGCCCAAGAAAGACTATCGCTCGCACTACGTCTATCTGGGGTACGACGATCTCGACGAGCCAGCACAGTGGTTCACGCTGGAGCCTTTCGACCTGGCCTTGCGCTTGATTGACTTCAGCCCTTTGCGGCCGCAATTGGCGCAATTGCTGGGCTGGACCTCCGCGCGCGGCCAGGTGCCCTTCGATCCGGTCTCCGTGTTTCTGCTCGTCGGCTGGCAAGTGACCAACGGGTGGAATTGCAGCCAGGCGCTGCGCCATCTGCGCCAACCACGCTACGCCGATTACGCCCAGCGCTTTGGCTTCCATGACCGTGTCTACCCCAGTGAGGGCGGCATTCGCTACTTCTTGACGACGCTGGGGCGCAACTCCCAAGCCCACGGCGAGATCATCACGATCACTGATGATGAGCAACACCTCGTGGCGGTGGCCGTCCAACGCCTCAATCACCTGCTGAGCCAGTCCCTGAGCCTGATCCGGCAGACGGACCTGCTCAGTCCGCAAGTCTGGTCACACGCCTTGATCTGTCCCGATGGCATGCTGCATCCCGCCGCCTCGCACCTGGACTGCACCGCAGTCAGCGACACCTGCTACCTACCCACCTCGCCCGCCAAGCCGCGCCCTTGCCCCGCCCGGGACAAGGAACGCCAAGGCTGTGACTGTGCCACCTTGGCTTGCCAGGCCGCCTGTCGCCATGCCCCGTCGCGCGACCCAGAGGCGCGTTTCGTCTGGTACACCGGGTCCAATCAGCCGCAGGACAGCCCCAATCGGTCGCTCGATCCGAGCCAGGCGGTGCGTTCGAAAGGCAAGGGCGTCTACGGCTACCGCAGTCTGCCGCTCCAACTGGCTGATCCAGCCCGCCACTTCAGCCTGGTCTTGCTGGATGACTTCCGCCCCGCCAACCAGCACGAGGAAATCCCCGTGGCGGCGCTCTTGAAACAGTTGCCCACCTTCTATCCTGACCTCCAGGTCGATGCAGTGGTCGGTGACGCCGGCTTCGGCTATGACTGCGTGCTGTCTACCATTTACCGAGACCTCCATGCGTGCCGGGTCGTCGATCTACGGCGCCACGAAACCGACCAGAACAAAGACCTCTGGTCTGTGCGCCACTACGACGACACCGGTCGTCCCATCTGCTCCTTCGGCTATGCCTACACCGCCAACGGCTTTGACTACCAACGCCAACGCCACAAGTGGCTCTGTCAGCAAGCCTGCCGCCAAGGCGCACAGCCCGTCATCCCCTTGCCCGCCGGCATCGCACCTGATCCCTGCCCCTATGCCAGCCAGGAGCATTATCCGCACGGCCACCTGATCAACATCGCCGAGCGCTTCTCTGACGGCTCCATCCGCCTCGTACGCGACCTACCCTTCCAGTCTCCGGCCTGGGAGCGTCTCTACCACCAGGCCCGCAACGCCGTCGAGGGACGCAACGCCGCTTGCCTGCGCTGGGACCTCAAACGCTTGCCGGTCTTTGGCCTGCTGCGCGCCAGGGCGCTCGACTTCCTGACCGATCTCTGGCTCAATCTGACCACCCTCACGCGTCTCGTCGCCGAGGCTACCGCCGCCTGCCGCTCCCCCTGACCGCGGCTCCCGGCCACAGCGCGCTTCTCGCTCACGCCTCGCTGCCCCTGCCAGCGTGGCGCATTGCCCCCTGCCTGCCATCCGAGCCATCAACCCCCCGCCCTCCCTTCGACTGCCTTATTCCTTCCCCGCTTGCCTCTCAAACCCCTCCTCTACCTCCATTTCTGACCCCGCCCGCCTGCCATGACCCCTTTTTGCCTGCTCCTGCCTCGCATTCGCTTCGAATCGCCTCACCTTTTCCCCCACCTTCTCTCGCATCAACCCCACTCTCCGGCCTCTTGACGCCCTATATCACCTACTACCGCTTCGAGATCCCGAGAGCCAGATCTATCAAATAGGCGAGAGCCGTAGGAGAGAAAACGAGTCACTTTCCCGGCATGGCTTGCTCGATCATCGCAATCACCCCCTGGGTCTCTTGAATATCTGGGGCGGCGCTGTCGCCGAAGGTAGAGTAGTTGCTCAGCGCGGCTCGCGCGTACGCAAGCGCGTCGTCCAAGCGACCGGCATGGCTCAGGTCGATGGCCACGTTGAAGCGGTGCGTGGCCGCTTCGTATACATTGTCTGCTGCTTCGGCATACCGAATCGCCTCGCGGTAATGTATCAGGGCGCGGTCGAGGTCGCCGGCATCACCGTAGATACTGCCGAGCATGCCATGCGTCACTGCGAGATCATTGGCGGCGTCGGGGGGCACCAGGTCGAGCGCCTGGAGATAGAACCGTAGAGTGTCGTCGAGGTGGGACATCTGCTGCCGTTCAGGCTGGCCGCCCGCCCGCGCTTCCTTAAAGTGCTCATAGGCGATCTGCCCCAGTTGGCCAACGCACTTCGCACGCCCCAACCGGTCCCGCTCGTCGACGAGTTCCAGGCTGCGTCGATACCAATGTTCGGCCTGCGCCAAGTTGCGCAGGGCGGGGACGTTTTTGTAGGCATGGCCGAGGTTGAAAGCGGCGACCGCCGCATGCGGCCGGTCATCGATGCGCTCCGCCAATTCCATGGCTTCCGTCAGAGTGTTGATACAGCCAGGGTCGCCCTGCTGAAGCTGGAGTTGACCGAGCGTGTGCAGCGCGGAACCGAGCGATTGGACCGTATCAAGGTGGCTTTCATCCAACTGCCCATCCAGCGCCGCCAAAGCAGGGGCGGCGCGACGCCGTTCCCAGTCGACCCAGACACGCAGCAACCGCTCGGCTTCGTCCCACTGTCGTGCGTCCCTGGCCACGAATATCCGGTATTCGGTGATCAGGCCCCACTGCTCCTCGCGGCCGGGGAGCGGGCCGTCGGTGGCCAGGTCGACGAAATCCGGCACGATCTGCGCCACCAGTGCTTCCCACTCGGCGCGGCGGCCTGTGTGGGCGTAAAGTGAGCGCAGCCCCTGCATTGTCCCGGCGAGCGTGTACCACCAGCCGTTGGCGCGCGCCAGGTCGCGGGCACGGAGCAGGTTGGCCTCCTCGGCCTGCAGCGCGGCGATCACGTCGCGGTTGCCCTGGTTGTATTGGTAATCGTATTCGTATCCCAACTCGCCCATGGCCTCGACGAAGTTGCGCATGCCCAAGACTTCGATCCTCCTATCTTGAAAATGTAGGGCAAATCGCCTGATTTGCCCATCCCGACCGGGCAAATCAAGCGATTTGCCCTACATTTTCATCCACGGTTGTGCGCTCCACGCATGGGCGTCTGTCAAGAAATACTGATCACCAACGACTTTCATACTATCACAAACACATGCACTATCCCAAAGTCCAGGGACGCATTCCTGACGCGCAGGGAAGCCGGCGAATTGTCTGGAAAGGTCGTCCGACGGCAATGCCAATTCACTTTCTTTGACAGACCGTTTGTTCTATGGTACCATTCACACACTTTGTCGGGTGGAGATCATGCTCGATTTATCGAGGGCGTTACCTCACGAAAGCATAAAAAAACCCCCGTGGTTAGGGGGCACAGCCTAGCTCTCGTAAGAGCACCCACCAATACTGGCAGTATTCGGCTGAATTTGTTATAGTATACACCTGAAGCATGTTTTCGCCAAAACGCACCTTGACTTTTCACAAGTGCTTCTCGAAAGTCGGTCCCGGTTTCATGGCGTAGCGCCAGTGAACGGATCCAACGACCAACACGGACTTACTCTCTTTGACAGAACAATTGATCAAGGATACGATCGGCGACACGGAGATGGTGGGTATGCACAACGAATTCACCGCAGTTATCGAGCGCGACGACGAATGGTTTATTGCCTGTAGCCCGGAAGTGCCGGGCGCTAACGGACAAGGACGCTCCAAGCAGGAGTGTCTGCAAAGCCTGACGGACGCAATCGCACTCATTCTGGAAGATGGCCGCGAAGATCGACTGCGCGATCTATCCGAAAACGCTGTTTTCGAGCTCGTGAATGTTGGATAAAGCGCCAAGTTGTCCAGGAGAATACGACGAGCGGCAAATCGTGCATACGGTTCGGTACCGCGGACAGGTCATCGTCATCGATCATGTACCGGCCGAGGTATGCTCGGTCTGTGGTGATGTCCTACTAAAACCTGAGACTGTGCAAAAGATCGAGACTATATTGGATAGTGCAACCCAGCCTGCGACGACTGTCCCTCTATATGAGTTTGCGGCAGGCAGCATGGAAGTCTAACAAAGCCGTGTTTGCCGAAGTCGCAGTCCACACTCCTATGGCCCGGCGTATGCAGACGGGGTCGGTCGGTCCCTCCGGGAGGCTACGCACAGACCGGCCCGAGCGATTTCGACGTGCCCGGCGACTTTGACGCGCCCGTCGGCATGACCTTCCACTACGCTGTGCCGGTCGAGCTGGAGGGTGTACTGCAACCGGGACACCTGGTCTGGGCGCCGTTTGGACGGGAGGAACTGCACGGCATTGTGCTGGCGCTGGTCAACGAGGCGCCGGAGGGTGTCCGGCCACGGACGCTGCTCGACCTCGTTACACCGGATCCCGTGTGTACTCCCGCTCAGCTTAGCTTGGCCAGGTGGCTCAGCGGCGCGTATCTGGCGCCCATCCTCGACTGCCTGCTGATGATGCTGCCGCCCGGCCTGGTGCAAAAGGCCGAGCCAGTGTTGGCGCTGACGCGCTCGGGCCGGCAAGCCCTGGCTGAGCCTGCACAACTGGCGCCTCCCCCTGCCGGCATCCAACAAATGACCTTCGACGTCGGCGATTTCGCCGCAATCGCGCACCCCGGCGCGTATTTCCCTCAATTCCCCGACTTCAAACCCGAACAACATGCCTTGCTCGCCGAGCTGCTCGCGCATGAGATGGTGCCCGAGCGCGTCCTTGCACGAGACGAGGGCGACCTGAGCCGGCGCAGCGTGGTCGATCCGCTCATTCAGGCTGGCCTCGTCGTCCGGCGTCGACGCATTACGGACCCGCCGATCAAGCCCAAGACCGGCAAACAGGTCAGCCTGAGCGCCAACCAGGAAACCATCGATCAAGTATTGCCCACGCTCGGCCGCCAGTCCAAACAAGCGGACGTGCTGTCCTGGCTCGCCGCCAACGCCGAAGTCCGCCCTACGCAGGCGGCCGCGTGTGAGGTCGTCAACTGCACCCCGGCGCCGGTGCGGAGCCTGGCCGAGCGCGGCTGGCTGCGTATCGAACCGGATAAGACCCTCACGCTGCTTCTGTCACCGAATGAGGTCCCGGAGCGGCTGATCGAACTGCGCGGTGGCGAAAAGTACCGCCGCGTGCTCGCCGCGCTTGCCGCCGAGGCGGATCCCGTCTGGGTCGGCTGGCTCTATGCCGAGGCCGATACCGACCTCCCCACCTTGCGCGAGCTGGCCGCCGCCGGATTGATCCACCTGGCCGAGACCGAAGTTTGGCGCGATCCCCTGGCCGGCAAGGAGTACGTGGCCGACAAGGCGCCGGCTTTGACGGAGGATCAAGCGCGCGTTTGGATGGAAGTTGAACGAGGCATGAGAAATGATGAACGAGGAGTGATGAGTGATGAATTCGGAGTTCCGGATTCCGGATTCCGCATTCATCATTCATCACTCCTCGCTCCTCCTTATCTCCTCCACGGCGTCACCGGCAGCGGTAAGACCGAGATCTATCTGCGGGCGATCGAGGCGACGCTGAAGGCAGGACGGCAGGCGATCGCCCTGGTGCCTGAGATTGCGCTGACTCCACAGACGATACGACGCTTTGCGGCCCGCTTCGGCGAAAAGGTGACGGTGTATCATAGCGACCTGTCGCCCGGCGAGCGCTACGACGTCTGGCGGCGGGTAAGGGCGGGCGCTGTGGATGTGGTGGTGGGCACTCGATCGGCCCTGTTCTTGCCGATGCCGCGGTTGGGGTTGGTCGTGCTCGACGAAGAACACGACCCATCGTACAAGGAGAGCCAGCGCGCACCGCGCTACCATGCCCGCGACGCCGCCTTGCAACTCGGCCGGCTGACGGGCGCCACGGTGATCCTGGGCTCGGCGACGCCAGCACTGGAAACCTTCTACGCGTCTCAGTTGGGCCAGATCACTTTGTTGGAGCTGCCACGGCGAATTATGGGGCATGCGAAGGCGATCGCCGAACAGCAAAAGCAACTGCATCTGCGGCAGACTGTCTATCGTCCTTTGGATGCACTCCACACCGAAGCGCGCATGGCCGACCTGCCGCCCGTGCAGGTGGTCGACCTGCGCCAGGAACTGCGCGCCGGAAACCGGTCCATGTTCAGCCGGGTCCTGCATGAGGCCATCGATAAGGTGTTGGCCGAAAAGCAGCAGGCGATCTTGTTTCTGAACCGCCGCGGTACGGCGACTTTCGTTATGTGCCGCGACTGCGGGCACGTGCAGACATGTGAGTTTTGCGACGTGCCGCTGACCTATCACGAGGGACGGAGAGTGGAGAGTGGAAGGTGGAGGGTGGAGAGTGGGGAGCGGAGAGCGGAGGGCGGCGCGGGCGGGGTGGTGATTTGCCACCATTGCGGGCGGCGGGCGGTGGAGCCGGAGCGTTGCCCGGAGTGCGCCAGCCGGCGCATTCGCTACCTGGGCACGGGCACCGAGAAGATCGCCGAGATGGTCGGCTCCTTGTGGCCGCAGGCGCGGGTGGTGCGCTGGGACCGGGATGTGACGACCCGCAAGAATAGCCACGACGCGATCCTCAGCCAGTTCTCCAGCCACCAGGCCGACATCATGGTCGGCACGCAGATGATCGCCAAGGGGCTCGACCTGCCGCTGGTGACCCTCGTGGGCGTGATCAGCGCGGATGTGGGGCTGTATCTGCCCGATTTTCGTGCGGCGGAGCGCAGCTTCCAGTTGCTGACACAGGTGGCAGGCCGCGCCGGGCGCAGCCTGCTGGGCGGCCAGGTCATTATCCAGAGCTACAAGCCGGAGCATTACGTGATCCAGGCCGCCCGCCGCCATGATTACCTGGATTTCAGCCGGCAGGAGCTAGCCTTCCGCCGCCAGCTTGGCTATCCGCCCTTCCGCCGGCTGGCCCGGCTCGTCTTCGAACACAAGGAGCGGGAACGGGTCCAGGCCGAGTCCGAAGCCTTAGCGCGCGGGCTGCGCCTTGTCATCGCGGAACATGCGCTCCAGAATGTTGACCTGATCGGTCCCGCGCCTTGCTTTTTTGGCCGCGAACAGGGAAAATACCGCTGGCAGATCGTGGTGCGGGCGATCGATCCGGTGGCCTTCCTGCGTCTGGCGACCCTCCCGCCGGGCTGGCGGGTCGACGTGGATCCCGTGAACCTGCTTTAGTGAACCTGGTGGCCGTCGCCAACTCGCATGACTTGGACCGATACATGCTGAGCCCAATAGATGTTCGGCGCCCCTATCGTCATGGGCTGGCGGTTACGTGCTTTGACAAATAACTTGGCGTGGGTACAATAGATGTACATACCGGCCTCTATATCCACAGAAAGGATGCCGGTCTTCAATTTGCTGGAGTTTTTCGACCACGTTTAAGTGGTCAACCCACGGGAGGTCAAACAGGTGCCCGGTCGCAAGACCGAAGTCGGTGATGCCGAATGGATTGCTTAACTCATACGCCATGAGCGGGCGTGCTCCACCGGGATTTATTGCGCGGTCTTAACGGGCGTGGATACCAGTCTGTGGAGGTCTGCGTGTTCGAAGAACCAACACCAAACGGTCATCGGGGTAACGACGTGGCGGGTACCTTGGCGCCCACCGAACGGTCAATCTTTCGTGCTGAAGCCCTTCAGCGCTACAGGGAAAACCAAGACAAGGTAGTTCTGCCCCGTTTGATATCGCCACGGGTCTTTGGATTCCTGTGGATTCTGGCAATTCTGCTTCTACTGGCGGGATCCATGGTCGCATTCTGGCCTCTAATCGAGCAGAGCTTGTGATAGCGACATGAAGCGTGTGCCCGTTGTCCTGCAAATGACGCCTCGCGAGTGTGGGGCTGCCTGTCTCGCTATGGTGCTCACCTATTACGGCCGCGAGACGACGATCAACGAGTGTCGCAAGTTCCTTCAGAGCGGTCGCGACGGACTCACCGCACGCGCCATTGCGCAGGCTGGACGCGATCTGGGACTACGCGTACGCGCCTTCTCCATGGAGCCTGCCAGCCTGGCGCAGGTACGGACTCCGGCGATCATACACTGGAACTTCGATCACTTCATGGTGCTTGAGCATTGGTCTCCTAAGGCCGTGGAGGTGGTGGATCCGGCGACAGGACGTCGCCGAATCACGCCGGAGGAGTTCGGCGCGGGCTTCACAGGCGTCGTGCTAAGCATGGAGCCTGGCGCCAACTTCCAGAGCCAGCAAGCGCAGGACAAAATCTCCTGGCGCAGCTACCTGAGAGATCTTCTGAAAACGCCAGGATCGTCGGGATTGCTGGCACAGATCCTGTGCGCATCAGCCCTGCTCATGGTGCTGGGACTGGTTTTTCCTATCTTCACCGCGGTGTTGGTGGACACGATCTTGCCTGAGCAGAACCTCTCCATGCTCACCATCCTGGGCGTAGGCATGATCATTCTCGTCCTGGCTCAGGTCATTCTGACCTACCTGCGCAGCTCATTGTCACTCTACCTGGAAGCGCGGCTCGACACCGAATTGATGCTAGGGTTCTTTGAACATGTGTTGATGCTGCCTTTCCGTTTCTTTCACGAACGCACCAGTGGCGATCTGTTGATGCGGTTGGGCAGTGTTGCGGTCATCCGCGAGGTACTGACCAGCCAGACTGTATCCGCCGTCCTGGACGGGACTATGGCGGTTTTCTATCTGGCCGTGTTGATGGTCTGGCAGCCCCTCTTCGGCCTGCTTGCTCTCGTCTTCGGCATTGCTGAAGTGCTGCTGCTTCTGGCCTCTACGCGCCGCCTCTATGAGCTGACCGAGCGCGATCTGGCAGCCCAAGCCGAATCGCAGAGCTACCTGGTGGAGGCGTTGTCAGGTGTAGCAACCTTGAAGGCATCGGCTTCTGAAGACCGGCCCTGGACCACTGGTCCAATCTCTTCTTCAAACAGCTGAACATCTCAATCCGGCGCAGCCACGTCGTGAACCTGGTTGGGATGGGGCAGGAAGCTATCGGGGCCCTGGCGCCGGTAGTCTTGCTGTGGGTCGGGGCGGTGTGGGTGCTGGATGGCAATATGAGCCTCGGTGTCATGTTGGCGGTGATCACCGTGGCCTTGGCCTTTCTGAGTCCCCTGGGCTCGCTGGTTGCGACAGGACAACAGGTGCGGCTCGTCGGCGCCCAGCTGGAGCGGATCGGCGACGTGCTGAAAACGGAGCCTGAGCAGGACGTTCTGGTGGTGCAGAGCGCTCCGAAGTTGTCGGGTAGAATAGAAGTGCGCAATGCCGGCTTTCGCTACCATGCGGACGCGCCGTGGGCCGTTCGTGAGGCGTCAGTTGTAATTGAGCCAGGGCAGAAGGTCGCGATCGTCGGACGCACGGGTTCGGGCAAGAGCACGCTTGCCATGCTGCTGCTGGGCCTGTATCCGTTGAATGAGGGACAGATTCTTTATGACGGCTTACCGTTGGAGCGCCTAAACTATCGTACGTTGCGTAGCCAGTTCGGCACTGTGCTCCAGGAACCGTCTTTGTTTAGCGGTTCGATCCGGGGCAATATTGCGTCGCACGATCCCGACCTGCCGCTGCCCAGCATCATACAGGCGGCTCAATTGGCGGAGATCCACTTCGAGATCATGAGTATGCCAATGGGCTACAACACCATTATCGCTGAAGGCGGCACTGACTTGGCGGGTGGGCAGCGGCAGCGATTGGCCATCGCCCGTGCGACTGCTCATCGCCCGGCCATTCTGATTCTGGACGAGGCGACCAGTAATCTGGACGCCATTACCGAGAGTATCGTGGATCAAAACCTGAGCGATCTCGAGTGTACGCGCATCGTGATAGCTCATCGGCTGAGCACCGTACGCAACGCCGATCTGATCCTGGTGCTAAATGACGGCGTCATCGTGGAAAGAGGTACGCATGAAGAACTGCTGGCCCTTAGCGGTAACTATGCTATGCTCGTACACGATCAGAACGCAACGCCGGATTGGGATATTGAAGTCCGGCAACCCGATCTTCTGCCAGTATAAGGAGGCTAGACCATGCTGCATGATAAGATAATCCGAGCCTGGAAGGACCCTGAGTATCGGCTCAACCTGAGCGATGAGGAACAGGCCGTCCTGCCGGGGAACCCGGCAGGCGCCATCGAGCTCACGGACGATGAGTTGGACATGGCCGCTGGTGGCAGCTGGACGCGCTCCAACTCCCAGTCCAACAGTGGATCCTACAGCCGCTCGAGGAGCCAGTCAGGAAGTCAGTCAGGGAGCTACTCGAGAAGCCAGTCGAACAGTGGCTCATGGAGCAACCGCCCGAGTGGATCCTGGCGCCAGTCGTACAGCCGATCCAACTCCAACTCCAACTCCAATTCCCGTTCATACTCCCACTCCTACAGCCACTAGGCGCGCTGGCGAATAAGAGTTGAGAAGTCTCGTGCGGGGCAGGCACTAGGGGCTCATCCGACAAGGATGACCTGCCCCGCACCGAAGCTCGACGCCAGCTCGACTTCTTGGGAATCCAACCAGCCACGAAAGCGCGCCCCTATGGATCCACGCTTCACATCTCCCACGTGGTACCGTGCGTTGACCCTGGCCGAGCGCAGCGCGATACCTTCTGACCACCTCGCTTCCGCAACGCCCGACGACAACCAAGAACTTGGACGGCGGCGCCTCGGGCGCTGGCGATCACAACCCCCCTATGACTCCGATGAATATCTGACCCAACGCCTGGCGCGGCAAGGTATCGACCAGGCGCGCCTTGAAGAGATCCTGGGCGAGACCGCAGAGAACTCCAAGTGCGCCTTTCCCAACCGCCGGCTTGGCTTGCAGAGTTGGCCGAGGCATACGCCCAGCCCGCTTCCGCATATGCCAGCCCACCGCCCGGCGAGGAGGTGCTGGGCTTTCTCGAGCTTGTCCAACCACTGATTGACCGGGCGTGCGAACGCCTTGCTGCCGGCATCGCCGATCTCGCCCGAAAATGGCCCACCCCTCCGTTCGACCCAGAAACCATCGAAGATGTGTTGTTGATGAATTTACCGGATCCCTTGCTCGCGCAGCTGGGCCGAACCATGGTATTGGAACTCAATGTGGCGCGTTTACAGGGTCTCCTCGAAGGCGATACGTCCGAAGAGCGCTTCCAGAGCTTCATCCGGAGCCTGCGCCAGCCTGACCAGACCATTGCAGTCCTGGCTGAATATCCGGTGCTGGCCCGGCAGCTCGCAATCTGCGTCAACCGGTGGGCCGGCGTATGTCTCGAATTCCTCGACCACCTCTGCTCGGATTGGGAGGCGATTCGAGCCTGCTTCAGCCCAACTGACGATCCAGGTGTGTTGGTGGAGTTAGTCGGCGGCGCAGGCGACACCCATCGCGGTGGCCGTTCGGTCATGGTGGCCCGTTTCGAGTCGGGTTTTCGGATTGTCTACAAACCCAAATCGTTGTCCATTGATGTGCATTTTCAGGAGTTGTTGACGTGGCTAAATGGGTTTGGCTGCGGCCCACCGTTTCGCACGCTCAGCGTTCTCGATCGCGGGTCGTACGGGTGGGTAGAATTCATTGAGTATACAGGGTGCAGCACTGCTGACGAAATAGAGCATTTCTATCATCGTCTCGGTGCCTACCTGGCGCTACTCTACACCCTTAATGCAACCGATTTCCACCTGGAGAACCTGATCGCCGCCGGCGAGCACCCTGTGCTCATCGACCTCGAGACCCTGTTTCATCCCGAGTTTGGTCCGTATGATCGCACCCAGGCTGGCATCGTGGCTGCACGCGAAATGGCGGATTCCGTTCTGCAGGTTGGTCTCCTCCCTCAGCGCCTGTGGTCCGCTGAGGACTACGTTGGCATCGATATCAGTGGGCTAGGAGGTGAGGCAGGCCAGCTTTCACCGGATCGTGTGCCGCGATTGGCCGATACCGGGACCGATACGATGCGCTATGTCCGCGAGCGCATCGAGCTACCTGGCGAGGCCAACCGGCCCACCCTCAACGGCGTCGAGGTCAATACCCTCGACTACGTGAAGCACGTGGTCGCCGGTTTCACCTCCATGTACCGGCTGCTCACCGAACACCGGACCGAACTCCTGGCAAGTGATGGACCGCTGGCTCAGTTTCACGAGGACGAGGTACGTGTCCTCTTGCGGCCCACGCGTACCTATGATCAGCTCCTCTTCGAAAGCTTCCACCCTGACATGCTGCGAGACGCCTTGGATCGCGACCTCCTCTTAGATCGCCTATGGATGGTCATACCGGTGCGATCCTTCATGGCGGATGCGATTGCCGCCGAGCGGGCGGAACTGCAAGAGGGAGACATCCCCATCTTCACGACGCACCCTTCGTCGCTCGACCTATGGAGTGGTCAAGGCGAAGGCATCACAGGCGTTCTGACCAAAACTGGCACCGAGCTGCTTGACCAGCGCCTGCGCCAACTCGGCGAACAGGACATGCAGCGGCAGGTTTGGTATATACGTTCCTCGCTTGCCACGCTCGCCACCACTGACTTTGATACAGACAGCCCGTCTGTGCCGGCCTACGAACTGCTCAAGTCGAAAAACGGAGTGAGCCGTGCACGGCTGCTGGACGGCGTCAAGGCGGTGGCGGACAGTTTGACCGCAGCGGCTGTGCTCGGCGAGGAGGATGCTGCCTGGCTCGGGCTTGTCCGTGTGGACGACAAGACTTGGGAATTGGCGCCGCTGGGGATGGACCTTTACGGTGGTGTTCCCGGTATCGCCATGTTCCTGGCATACGCCGGGCTTATTCTCCGCGAAGAGCGCTACACCTCTCTTAGTCGCCGGGGGTTCAAAGCCATTGCGCGGCATGTTGAGCAGTTCGGAGGAGAGCTTCCGGGAATCGGCGGCTTTGAAGGCTGGGGAGGGATACTCTACACCTTGACCCATCTAGGCGCTCTCTGGCATGACGCAGAAGTGCTTGCCAAGGCGGGCGAAGCTGTAGACGCGCTAGCCAGGTTCGTTGACCAGGATGACGAATACAGTGTCGTGCGCGGCGCGGCCGGTGCCATCAGCAGCGTTCTCGCCTACCACCGGTGCGTGCCATCCGACAAGGCGCTCAACGCAGCCATTGCCTGCGGCGATCATCTCGTCGCTTCTGCACAGCCCGTGGGGTCCGGCCTTGGCTGGTTGGTGTCCGGTTCAGGGCCAAGGCCTCTAGGTGGCTTTGGCCATGGCGCTACCGGTATCGCGTGGGCGCTGCTGGAACTGGCAGCGGCGACGGGGAATGGGCGTTATCGGTCAGCCGCACAGTTGGCTATGGACTATGAGCGCAGTCTCTACCGATCGGAGGCCGAGAACTGGGTCGACCTACGACAGACCAATCTGCCAGGCGCAAAGACCATTACCGAGTCTCCTCGGTTCAGCGTGGCTTGGTGTCATGGCGCTCCTGGCATCGGTCTGGCACGCCTGCGTGCTCGGCAACACCTCACCGACCAGAAGCTGGATGATGAGATCAACGTCGCGCTGCACACGACGCTGGCGCAGGGTTTTGGACAGAGCCATTCGCTCTGTCACGGTGATATGGGAAACCTGGAACTGCTGCTGGAGGCCAGCCGGGTGCTTGGCGAGGGCCGGTGGCGCGTCAAAGCGGATGGCCTGGCTGCTGCGATTCTGGACAGCATAGACCGCGATGGCTGGCGATGCGGTGGACCTCAGGCAGTCGAGATGCCCAGCCTGATGCTTGGTCTGGCTGGCATCGGCTACCAGATGCTGCGGCTGGCGGAGCCGGATTCTGTGCCCTCGGTGTTACTCCTCGACCCGCCCGCGTGGACGAGCTAGTCGCCGCGAAGTTCCAGCAGATCGTTGACCTGAAGATCAACGGACCAACCGCCGAAGAGGTCGCCACCTTGCAAGAGCAGCTGCGGCGCAGCCGGGAGGAGGCGGAGCAGAACAACGATTTCTGGCTCAGCCAGCTCGAGTATTACTTCACGACCCCCAGCGAGAATCCGCAGGAGATCCCGGAGCATGGCCGTTGGGTTGACTCCGTCACGCCCGCCGGCATCCAGGCCGTGGTGCAGGCCACGCTCCCGAGGATCGGGATGTGAAGGTGGTGCTGTACCCGGAGAATTCTGAATAGACTCTCACCCCGAGGCGGGGGATGTCGAACTGGCGGGCAGGTGCAGGACCTGTCTGCTGTTGAATAGCTCTTAGGCCGGCACAGGCGCAGGTGCAGGGATCGCGCCGAGCTGCATCAGCAGGCTTACGTCGTCATCCTTGCGCCAGAACTCGACGGAGGGTCCGGATGACGTGCTGCGATCCGGGGAACGCGCTGCCGATCATGCCGAGGACCTGCTTGGCGCCTGCGGTGGGCAGTGCTTCGGGAATGCCATTTGCCAGGCAGGCGATGGTTGAAAATGTGATAAACTCCGTTAAATATGTTGTAGACTCCATAGGTGTCCGAGAGATTGGGCATCGCGCACACCGTGGCGCAACTCCATCGAGCATGGTGCTTGCGGCGGGGGCATAAAAAACCTCATCGAGAGCGAAAGGAGATCTGAATATGGTTCGCGCAATCCTGTACATCGAAATCGCCGAGGGTTCCACGTTGGCTGCAGATCAGCTGGAGCATGTGTCTCTGATGAATTGCTTGCAGCTCGTGTCGTACCTTACGCCCAACGAGGTGATCGTTCGAGTCGAATGTAACGACCCAGAGTCGCTGAACCAGGCGATCACCAATTCCTTTGCGAAGATAGAGGGTGTGACGCGGATAACGACCTGTGTCGTGATCCAGAGCTAAGAAGGAGAGTTTGCTGTGCCAAAAACACTTCGGAAAGGGGCCACCGGTCCCGATGTCATTCTGCTTCAATCCACTTTGAACGCGCGGCCACCCAGCGCGCTGCCCCTGCTGGATGTTGACGGCATCTTTGGCCCCCTCACGCTGGCAAGAGTCAAGGAATTTCAACGCAACAACGGGCTGAGGGCGAGTGGCATTGTCGGACCCGTCACCTGGCGCAAGTTACAGCCGGGGGCGCCAATCCCAAAGCCGACCTTTTACGTCGAAGGCCGGTACCTCCACGACCCGCGTGGCAATAAAGTGATTCTGCGAGGGGTCAACAAGATGTCCGTCTGGGATGGGGACGATCCCACCGGCGCCACCTACTTCCCCGAGATCCGCCAAACGGGCGCCAACTCCGTCCGCATCGTCTGGACCATCACCAATCGCGGCGTCCGCACCGACCTGACGATCCTCGATGCGCTGATCACCAACGCCAGGCAAAATCATCTCATCCCGATGATCGAACTGCACGATGCCACCGGCGATTGGAACCGCCTCCAAGAATTAGTCGATTTCTGGGTGCAGCCCGCCGTGCTCACCCTCATCCAAAAACACCAGGCTTATCTGATGGTCAACATCGGCAACGAAGTCGGCGACGACAACGTAACCGCCGGGCAGTTCATAGCCGGGTATACCGCGGCCATCCAAACCCTGCGCGCCGCCGGCATTCATACCCTGCTGGTCGTCGACGCCGCCGGCTGGGGAAAAAACCTGGACATCCTCGACGCCTCCGCCGCCACCCTGCTTGCGGCCGACCCCGACCATAACCTGCTGTTCTCCGTTCACCTTTACTGGTCGATCGCCTGTGGGGATGCTGGCGACACCATCCGCGCCAAAATACAGCATTCCGTCGCTCTGGGCTATCCCTTGATCGTCGGTGAGTTTTCCAAATATGGCGGCTACCCGTGCGATCAACCCGAAGGCACCAGCATGTGCGGCCCCAGCGGCGAAATCGATTACCAAACCATCCTCGAAACATGCCACACCCACGAAATCGGTTGGTATGCCTGGGAATGGGGACCCGGCAACGCGCTGGGTGACCCGCCCGATCCCCTCTGCGACAAGATGGACATGACGCCGGATGGACGGTTCGCCCATCTCAAGCCGGGGTGGGCAGAGGAAGTCGCAATTTCCAGCCCCCACAGCATCAAGAACACTTCGATCACGCCGCCTGGCATGTAAAGTTGACATGAAACAGCGACGCTACGTAGCCTATCTAATCCGACTTTGGCTGGCCGACAACGCCGGCGAGCCGGTCTGGCGCGGCTCGTTGGAAGATCCCCACACCGGCAATGGCACTACGCAAACAACCAGGCCGGTTTCACCGTTTGTTACAACCTGTGAGAACCCGCTGTGCGGGTCAGCTTAACTTCTTGGAGATGAAAGGGATCGAAATGAAACACTCGAAGGTCTTGCGGTCTGCGCTGCTGCTCTTCGTAGCTGTCGCAATTGCGATGCTGCCCGCCGTCGCCCTGGCGGCCGGCCCGCCACCGGCCCAGGGTGTACGGCTGACGCCGATCGGCCACCCAACGTGGACACCGGCCGACTTCCACCTGTTTGCGGCGCCGGTCGGTACGGCTGCCACCGGCTACGCCGAGTTCGGCGAGACCGCATTGGCCCTGCTTCCGGAGCCGAACCACGTGTTTAACCCTGACCTATTGGTCGGCCCTGGTGCGCCGCATATGCCGCCTTACACCTCCGAGCTGGCGTCAGGCGTCGTCGCTCAGGGCTTCCACCAGGGCGTGCGCTTCAATACGTCGGAGTTCTCCAACGGGATGGGCGTATTTCTGGTGTGGATGAACGTGCCGGCCCCAGACACGACGGGATCCTCGCCCGATTTCGCCTCCGGCCCCATCATGCCGAACAGCCTCTTCCCGATCCACGTCGAGGGGATCTCGACGCACAACGGGCAGGCGTTCAATCCCTACGTGGCATCGTTCGACGTGCCGGCGCTGAACACGATCGGTTTCAGCGTCGACGGCGCCAGCCACTTCCCCGTCTTCATCGCCGACAATGCGGACTTCGGCCTCCAGGCGCGAAGCTGCGCGGGAGCTACACCTACCAGATCACGATGATCGCACGTCAGGCAACGGCTGGAGGTCCAGGCGCACTTGCCGTCGCCCTGTCGGCAAACACATCGGCGAATTTGCCGGCATCCCGGCCACGGGCAAAGATGTCCGCGTGCCACTGTGCGTGGTGTACGACCTGGAAAACGACCAGATCAAGCAAGGTCGTGTCTATTTCGAGATGCCGGCCCTCCTCCAACAGTTGGGAATATCCATGGGGTAGGCAACTGCGTTGTGGCGTCTCGGCGTTGCCTGGCGGCGGGAGATCAAT
>CAVPXC010000020.1:0-141637 GCA_963709505.1 uncultured Chloroflexia bacterium
GAATGCCGCGGCCGCCGGCCAGCCGATGCCGAACCGGATCGATCTGGCCGCCGGATACTGAACCCAGTCAGATGTCCATGCGTTGGGTTCCTTCGGTGCCTGTCAACGAAAACTCCCGAACTTGTTCGGGCGTTTTCAATATAGGCGTTCGCTCAGTCCCTTGCGGAATTTCCCACTTCTGAGGAGCCTGGGTATACTACGGCCCGCCTGTGAAGAACGCTTTGCCAGGCAAAAACGATCGGAACACAGCGAGCTTTGCGAGGAGGATAAGAGATGAAGGCAGTGATAGGTTTGTTCGAGCAGCGGGCTGATGCCGAAGCCGTGGCCAACTTTGCGCGCAACTCCGGCATCACAGATGGCAAGGTCAAGATGCTGGACAGCGCTACCGCACCCGCCGATCTGGTCGAGCCCGGCCCGAGGCAAATCACAATCAAAGGTATTCGCGGCTTTACGATCCTTGGCGTGGCCATTTTCGCCATCTTCGGCCTGTCGGCGGCGATTACCACCCTCCTGCTCGGTCCTGCCATCGGGACCAGCGAAGCCGCTGCGCAGCGCGCCGCGGTGCTCATTACGGTGGTCTTTGTCTTGATCGGCCTCTTCTCCGGCATCTTTATGGGCTGGGTCAAAGGCCGCTCCGATGCAGACAACGACATTCAGGAGTTTCGCGAGGCCATCGAACACGGCACGATCGCAGTGGTCGTCCAGACCGATGCCCACGTCAAAGGCATCGCAGACGAGATGAAGAAGTGCCATGCCCATGCCATCTATGTGACTAAGCGCGTGAATCCGATGCCGGTTCTCTATTCGCAGGAGTTGGCGGCAGCGCACTGACCTGAGAACCGTGGACTGGCGGAGGCGCGGACCAGAGCTCTACGTAGGTTTTCATTGACGGTTGTGCGCACCGCGCATGGGCGACTGACCTGAGAACCGCGGACTGGCGGAGGCGCGGACCAGAGCTCTACGTAGGTTTTCATTGACGGTTGTGCGCACCGCGCATGGGCGACTGACCTGAGAACCGCGGACTGGCGGAGGCGCGGAACAAGGCGGAACTAATACCGTTCCGCCTTGTTCCGCGCCTCCGCCAGTCCGCGGTTCTCAGGTCAGTTTGGTTTTTTGCGTCGGGCTTGCCACAAAACAACCGCGGGCGCGGCCAGTCCCAGGGTGGCCAGCGCGATGATGGGGTCAAAGGGAGGAAGACTTAGCGTCGGATAGGGGGAATACGCGAGCAAGACCGAACTGATCCGGGGAAATAGCACGTAGCCGGCAAAAGTCACCGTCACACCGGCGGCGACGACCCAATCGCGACCGGTCCACCGCTGGGTTCGATAGACCGTGCGTTTGACGTTGCGCCCTTGCAGCCACAAGGCAGCGAAGATCAGACCGGCGCCAAGCGCAATGCCGGCCATGCCAATACCAGCCTGCCCCCACATGAGTCGTAGCAGCAGCCCTGCCAGCAACGCGACCAGCCCCAGTACCAACAGCCAGCGGCTGGAGATCGCCGAGGATGCCTGCAAGCGACCGTGGTCAGACGTCGCCTCAGCTCCAAGCGTGCCAAAGCCGCGCGCAGTCATGGCCTCGGCGAGTTGAAAAGCGCGCTCCATGCCGCCGACCAGAAGCGGCATGAACAAAGGGAGCCAGTCGCGCAGGCCGCGCACACGATGCCCACGCACCAACTGCGCCTCACGAATCTGCTGGAACTGCGAGAGGGTGGCGGGCACAAAGGCGACTGCGATCGAGATAACGACGGCAATCGGATAGAACGCACGCGGTATGAGGCGGATCAGAGCATGTGTGGGCAGGGCCATGGTGAGCACGGTGAAAGCGCCTAGGAACCCGGCTAGCACCAGTCCATTGATGACGCCATAGACCAACGCCTCCAGGGTGTAGGGTCCTCCGAGAAGCGGAATACCGGCAGGCAATCGAAAGAGCACTGTCTGGCCGAAGTGAGCTGTGATGAGGTTGAATAGCGCGGAGGTAAAGATGATCAGCAGAGCAAGACGCGCCAGGGACAGAGGCAGCGCTGGCGCGTCGGCGCTAAGGCGCAAGCTTCTAGCCACTCCGGCAATACTCGCCAGGATGAGCAGCAGGTAGCTAGGGTTGCGGGTAGCCGACAGCGCCACCACAGCTGTGAGAAGCCAGGCAAGCCAGGCGGCAGAATGAATCACGCCCGTCCTCAGCTCTCGTTC
Source organism: uncultured Chloroflexia bacterium (assembly GCA_963709505.1). Lineage (GTDB taxonomy): Bacteria > Chloroflexota > Anaerolineae > JAAEKA01 > JAAEKA01 > CAVPXC01. Next base: position 2,187 of record CAVPXC010000020.1, read on the forward strand.
AAGGACATGGCAGGCCGCGGTAGCCCGGTCCTGGCAACCGGAGCCGTCTGTTTGTCTGGCAACTCATCGGACGGAACAGACTCGGTGGGCACTCCTACTGGACGATACTCGAATTCAAAACGCTGATGGAATCGCCTCAGCGCGCGCAGTGTCGCTTTGCCAAATACAGCGACCAAGAACAGATTACCTGCGACCGCAAACACGTCCCAGAGCAGAGAGGTTGCAGTGTAGTAGACGGCATAGCGTCGCACAGTCTCAGCGAAGCTCACACCAGCCTGCCAATACTGATCGGCCGGACCGGTCATAAGCGGCCAGAACCACAGGTTGATCACGACGCCGTAGAACAGTCCACACAAGCCGGCGTAGCCCGCCAGCACGGTCACCTCAGCCCAGCTGTTGGGCCGGCCGCCCACAAGACGCACGAGCGGCCGCGCCAACGGGGCGATTAGCCCCATCCAGCCGGCGGTGAACATCTGTCCGGGAAGCCACGGGCCCACACCACCGGTGATCAAGCTCGATACGAGCATAGTCAACGCGCCCATCAAGAAGCCAAAACGGCCACCAAAGACATACCCAGTCAGCACGATGAGGAAAAAGACGGGCGTGAAGCCTCCGGGACCGGGGATGCTGACCTCGACGAAACGCAACACTGAATTTATCGCCACCAACACGCCTAACAAGGCGATCATCTTGGCGCTGACTGCCTGCCCCTGTATCTCGAAAAGCAAGGCAATGAAACACAGTGCCAGCAGGACCGTGACCAGCAAGGGTGCATTGGAGGCGTTCGCTTCAGCCGAGGAATTTCCCAAAGCTGCGGATATGAAGGGCTGCAACAACGCCAGGAGGCCGATGCCTGCCGTCAGGCCATAGATGGCCAGGGAGAGAAGGCCGGCATGTGCTGTGCCAACCGATGTAAGCTGGTCGGCGTTGGCTGGAATGACCCGGTTCGAGGACGCGGCGCTGGCGCCGGCCACAGGTCTGGATAACGCGCCAGTGAGTGTTCCCGGGCTGAGAGACCGGGGCACAGAGCGCAAATCAACGCGGCGCAGCACGCGCAGCGTTGCCAAAACTGCTATCAACACAAACGTGAGTAGCACGGGCCACACCGGATCGGGCGCTGCTCGGGTGAGCAGTGCGGCCTCCGCTTCCGTCGAGAACGGCGCGTTTTGCAGCCGGTTGGCATCCGAGGACATCTCCCCGGCACGGCCTCGGGCCAGATGCGCCACCGGTCCGGCGGCTGGCGGGACCGGCGGGGGGACCAAAGACACAGCGGCCACCGTGGCGGTCGGCGCTAGCGTCGCAGTGATGACACTCACTGCCGCAGGCGCGGTTTCGAACGAGATCATGGCCTGGCCATCCCCGCCCGATGTGCCCTCGCCAGCGCCATGCTGAATGAAGGGCAGATATCGCTTCTGCTCGCGATCTCCACCCAGAAGTTCTGCGGGCGACGGGCTAGGTGGTAGCACAGTTGGCGCGGCGCCCGGCGCGCCGGGCTAGCTGCCCCAGGAGTTGCATTGCTCGCCGGGTACGCGTGGGTCGGCGTGAAACTAGCTGTGGGCGTCGACGATGCGGTCGGTGCGACGGTTGAAGCCGTCGTTGCTGTCGGCAACGGGCCGGCAGTCCACGTGGGTGTAACCGTGGCAGCGGGGGTCGTGGTCGGCGTTGGCGTCGACGTGGGCAAAGGCACCCAGATCGTGGCTGCCGAGGTCGGGGTCAGGGTAGGTGTGGACGTCCACACGCGCAGTCGGCGTCGGCGAGGGAGTGGCGGTGGGTGGGACGCAGATCTGGTCGAAAGTGAAGACGGGTGGTTGGGCGCCCTGTGCCACCGTTCCCGTGCCCCAAGCCCAGCCGTCCACCTCACCTGAGTGCACGACGTAAGTGCTGGCGCCCTGGGTCGAATACAGCCATTGGTCGCCTGCAAGGTGATGATAGGCCCAGTAGATGCACGGAGAGCTCATGCACTCGCACCAACAGGGTTGGTCAGGGTAGTTACAGCCTTGTGCGCCGATCTTGCACACCGCTCCACCCTGAGAACTGTATTCGATTAGCACGTCATAGCCGGCCGCCCGCAGCAGTTCCTCGCCGGTTGCCTGCCCGTCGGTGCCCAGGTCGACGCAGGCGGTATACACCGCACCGCCGCCGAAGTCGACGACCACCCCGGCCTCATTCCCGGGTATTCCCTGAGCTTGGACCATCCGTGTGTTCGCGAGGGGTACCGTCAGGGTCACTATCCCCAGCAACACGACCGCGAGCAGACGCGCCATCCTGTGGGGAGACAGGCGGCGACGCGTCGGGCAACAAGTCGCTGGCGGGTTGGTAAAGAGGGTGCGCATGGGATGAACAGTGGATACCTGCAACTTGTTGACAGCCGGAAAGCCATCCACAAGTCACAGGCATCCAATCACGATCAACGGTTGTTGCGAATAAATGGCAAGAAATGGGTCCGCAGCGGCCAAGGGACGTACGGCTGGAGGGCCACGCCGGGCGTTGCCTGGTAGGTCGCAAACGGATCGTTGGGGCCAGAGAACCCAGCAAAGCCGCCTTGAGGACTTTGCAGCGCCAACAGCGCATCGATCGGTGTGTGCAGCGTCAGCCGGCTGGCCGAGCCATCGGTGATTGTGCGCGTCCAGCTCAGGCTGCGCGGGTCCTCACGGTACGCTGCCAGACCTTGCAGCACCAGACCGGTAGACCCGGCATCGGTCGCGCCGCTAAAGCCGGGGAAGCCGCCGTCCGGATTCTGGGCTTGATGAAGATAGTTCAGCGCCGCGCCGACCGCGGGATTGCCACGGCTGACGCCGGCTGCGAACAGTGCCTGCAACGCCAGTCCTGTGCTGTCTGGATCGGCTTCGGCGGCGCTGGCCGTGAAGCCCCAGCCGCCGCCCGTGGCTTGGATGCTCGTCAAATAGGTGGCAGCATGCGATGGAATCAGCGCGCGTGCCGATGCCAGGCCCAAGAGCGCCCAGGACTGATCCCAGGTGCCGCCGGCGCCATATTGGCCTGTGGCGGCTGAGTAAGAGTTCTGGATCTCAGTAACCAGGTTCACGCCGCCGAAACTGCGCGGGTTGGCCCCGGCACGGGCGACGCCGGTCGCCAGCTTGCCCGCCGCGCTGACGCCCTGGCTGGCGTACGACGACGCCACGGTGCTCAGATAGGTCAACGGGGTCTGTCCGGTGGAGCTCACGAAGAGGTTGGGATCGGCGCCGGCCGCGACAATCGCCAGCACCGCGTCGACCGTGGAGCCAGGGTTGAAGCCGGCGAAGCTGCCGTCGGGCTGCTGCTGGCCGGCGATCCAAACGAGCGCCTTGCGCAAGGACACGGACCGGCTCGCGATGGGAAACGGCTTGCCCACCAACGCCGGCACGGCCTGCTGGGTCGCAAACAAGTCGGCAGGTGGGTTGACGTAGACAAACGCGCCGTTCGCCAACTGCTGCCCGAGCAAGAAAGTAATCGGTGTGGTGGCGTTGATGCTCCAGGTAGCAGCTAGCGGATCCTGGCCGGTGGCGAGAACCGCCTGGCTGGCGAAGGACGTGGAGTTCGTGTTGCTGGCGAGGCCCCACGGCAACTCGGGTGAGTGAGCGAAGCCACCGTTGGTGTTGAGCTGTTGAACTGTGTGCAGGAACGCCTGACCGTTGACCACTGCGGGCGAGTTGGCGGGTTGTCCTGCGGCCATGAGCGCTTCCAACGCAACTGATGTGCTATCCGTATCGCTGGGCTGGCCCGGCGTCCAGCCCCAGCCACCATTGGCGTTGGCCATGCCTGCCAGGTGCTGCACCGCTGCGGCTGGGATCGGCGCGGCCGCCGAGCGCAGGCCCAGCATGGACAACGCCTGGTCCTGGACGGTTGCGCCGTAAGCGCCTGTCGCCGGATTGTAGTAATGAGTCGTGCTGATCACCAGATTGAGGCCGGCGAACTGCTGCGGATCGAGGTCGGCTGCGGCCACAGCCAACGCCAACTTGCCCGTCGAGGCGGCGCTTTGGCGCGCGAAGCTGGCGGCTCGAGGCGAAACAAAGTCCAACAGTGAGTTGCCGGTGCTGCTTTTCCACTGGGCCGGATCGCGGTTGGCGGCCGCGGCCGCCAGAATCACATCCAGGGTTGCGCCGACGTTGCCGTAACCGCCGTTTTGCTGCTGCAGGGGATGCATCCACTGCAGCGCTGCGTCGGCGGCAAGGAGTTCGCGGTTGATCGCCGGCGGCTTGTCGGTGAACGCGCCCCAGACCCAGCCCTCGATGGCGCCATCACCGATCGTCGATCCACTCGGACCGGTGGGGTAGCTTTGCCAATCGCCGTCCCAGTATAGATATCCCCAGAATTTATCGGGGTTGCAGAAACAGTTAGTGGCGGGGCAGCCGACGCCCTCGATCGAGCAAACAGCAGCACCGAAGCTGTAGTTAACAACCTCCAAGTCCAGCCCAGATGCCTGTAGCGCCTGCAGGCCGGTGATGGTAGGCTCCATAAAGGACACACGGCGGGTAATGGTAGTTCCATCGCCCAGGTCGACCACTATGTCGGCATGGTTGTCGTCTCCTGGCACGGACGGTGCCAGCCCAGGCCCCGCGAACGCGGGGGCAATCGTCACCAGCAGCCCGAGTCCGATGGCCAGACCCATGGCAGCCAGAAATCACGCGCAGTGTCGAAGCGCGCAGGTGTCCGGTTCTCATGCTTTCAAGCTCCTTCAAAAATACAAATCGCCCGACGAGGATCGTCGGGCGATGATTGTCTGTGATCGTTCCCTGCTTCTCTTGCGAGATGGTTTCTGCCGGGTTTCGATCGTGGCAACATTCCGCCTCCTTTCCTTCGAAGGGTTAATGGCGGACGTACAGTGGAGGTCGGCCTGGCTTACGGGGGAAGTGTCAGGTGTCAGGTGTCAGGTGTCAGGTGTCAGGTGTTCAACTCAACACCTGACGCTTGACACTTGACACTCGGCACTTGACACTTCCCCCGATCACAGTTGCGCGACAGCGCCGGACTCTCACCGGCTTCGCCTGATCCCTCGAGGGGATGTGCCCTGGCATCCGGGCCAAAGGGCACCACTGACGGCCAATATTCACTTGTTCAATTGCAAACTAATACACACAGACTATAGCACAGAGCAGCAGGGCTGTCAAGCGCTATTGCGCTGCGTCGTTCCGGTCGACGTTTATTTCCTGAATCTTGCCGGTCACCATATAGATGACACGTTCGGCGATATTGGTAGCCAGGTCGGCAAAACGCTCCAGCTCGCGCGCTGCGCGCAGGGCCTCATACGCCGCCTCGATCTTTTCGGCTGTCTCCATCTGCGCCATGTACTCCATGAGCTGATGGAAGATCTTGGCATAGAGAGCATCCACCTCGTCGTCCTGGCGAGCGACCATCTTGGCCAAGTCGACGTTGTCATGAGCATAGGCGGTCATGGCCTGGTTGAGCATCTTCCCGGCCAACCGGCCCATCTCCTTGACATCGGGTGGCCGCGGGATATCGGTCGAACGCACCATATGCGGCACCACCTTGGCGATGCCCTTTGCCTGATCGCCCATGCGTTCCAGGTCGATGATCATATTCATGACGGTGACAATCGAGCGCAGATCGCGTGCTGCCGGCTGCTGAGTGACGATGAGAGCAAAGCATTTCTCTTCGATCTCAAAGCGCGTGGCGTTGACGGCATCGTCGGCGACGTACACCTGCCTGGCTATAGTCGTATCCAAAGCTTCCAGCGCATCCATGGCCAGGCGCAGTTCGTCTTCGACCATGCTGCCCATCTTCAACACATCCTCCCGTAATTCATTGAGCTGCATCTCGAAGCGATGGCGTATGCTCGTAGTCATGCCAGACCTCCTCGCAACCAGATTTCTAACAAGATCAGGGTTGATATCTTGTGCACTTGAGCTCGTCAATGTCATGAACGTGGCAAGTAGCAGGTGGCAGGTTGCAGGCAGAAGCGGACTTGCTGCTTGCCTCTTGCAACCTGCCTGTTAGCCACGCCGACCGGTGATGTAAGCTTCCGTCAGCTCTTCCCTGGGCGAGCTGAACAGAGTGTTGGTTTGGTCGAACTCTACCAGGCGGCCCAGCCAGAAGAAGCCCGTCCAATCCGACGCTCGGGCCGCCTGCTGCATATTGTGGGTTACAATCACAATCGTGTATTCCCGCGCCAGCTCACGCATCAACTCCTCGATACGCAGCGTCGCCACCGGGTCCAGCGCCGAGCAGGGCTCGTCCATCAGGATCACCTCGGGCTTGACGGCTATTGTTCGGGCGATGCATAGTCGTTGCTGTTGGCCCGGGTTGAGGTCAAACGCCGGGTCATTCAGCCGGTGTCGTACCTCGTCCCATAAGGAGGCACTCTGCAGGCTGGTTTCAACAATCGCATCCAAGTCGCCTTTCTTGTTCGTTCCCAAAACACGCGGGCCGAAGGCGACGTTGTCGTAGATGCTTTGCGGAAAGGGGTTGGGCCGCTGAAACACCATACCAACTCGCTGGCGCAGGTCAACCACGTCTACGTCAGAGTCATAGACGTTTTTGCCGTCCAGCAGCACCTCGCCCGTTGCCCGTGTGCCACGAATTGTATCGTTCATGCGGTTCAGACTGCGCAGGAAAGTGGACTTGCCGCAGCCCGAGGGCCCGATAAGCGCGGTGATCTGGTTCTCGCGAACCGGGAGGTTTAGGTCGATGAGCGCCTGAGAGGCGCCGTAGAAAAAGTTGAATTGGCGTACGTCGATCTTGTTGTTCATCTATAGAGGAGGTTCTTTGCTGGAGTCTCGCTTATGTTATGCTGAGGGCCGCCGAAGCATCTCGGCTTAGATGCAACGGGGGATGCTTCGGCGGCCCTACTCATGACATACCATGTCATTCGTTTGCGAATACCGCCCGCGGGATGCGGGGTCTACTCATGACATACCATGTCATTCGTTTGCGACTACCGCCCGCGGGATGCGGGGTCTCAGCATGACATAAGCTTGCGATAATACTAGCCAAACCGGCCCGTAATATAATCCTCGGTGCGTTTGTCTTTGGGGCGTACGAACAGCCTGCCCGCCACGCCGATTTCGACCAACTCACCGCCCAGCATAAAGCCGGCGCGATCGGCGATTCGGGCAGCCTGCTGCACGCTATGCGGCACCATAATGATGGTGTACTGCTCTTTCAACACGCGCAGCGTCTCCTCGACCATGCCCGTGGACAGCGGATCCAGTCCGGAGGTTGGGTTATCCAGCAGAATCACCTCCGGCTCCATCGCCAGGCTGCGAGCCAGACAAAGGCGTTGCTTTTGGCCACCGGAAAGCGCCATAGCCGAAGTGTCCAGCCGTTCTTTGACCTCGTCCCACAACGCCGCTTGTTGAAGCGATCGCTGGACCCGTCCCTCAAGGACCGTTTGATCGCGGATCCCAGCCATTTTTGGTCCGTAGATCAGGTTCTCGCGGATCGTGCCCGGCAGCGGCGTTGGCACCGCAAACACCATGCTGATCCGCCGCCGCAGGTCGAAGACGTCCACGGTACGGTCGAAGATGGCCTGACCATTGAACTGGATCACACCCTGGAAGCGCGTGCCCTCCTGCAGGTCGGAAAGGCGGTTGAGCAAGCGCAACAGACTTGATTTGCCGCTGCGAGACGGCCCAAAGAGCACGAAGATCTCGTTCGGCTGCACGTCGAGCGAGATGTTGCGCAGCGCCTCGGTCTCGTCGGCGTAGGTGAAGAAGACGTTTTGGAGCGAGATGATCGGCGGCATGATCACCAGTCCCGCCGGCGGCGAACGCTCGTGCGTACAATCGTTGCCATCAGCGTCAGCGTGAGCGTAATCATCAGCAACACGAGGGCCGTGCCATATTGTATCGACAGCGGCATGCCAGGCACCTGGGTCGAGATCACGTAGAGGTGGTACGGCAGGGCCATGGTTTGGTCGAACAGCGACTTTGGCAGATTTGGCTGAGAGAAGGCGGCCACCGTGAACAGGATCGGCGCAGTCTCGCCCGCCGCGCGGCTGATCCCCAAGATCATGCCGGTAAGGATGCCGGGCGTGGCGTGCGGCAGCACCTGGTGGCGGACCGTCTGCCACTTGGTCGCGCCCAGGCTCAGGCTGACCGTGCGGAACAGCTGCGGCACCGAGTTGATGGCTTCCTCAGCCGTGCTGATCACCACGGGCATAGTCATAATGCCCAGCGTCAGCGAGCCTGCCAGGATCGACGTGCCAAATTGGGCGGCCAGCACGAACACGCCCAGGCCAAAGAGGCCATAGACGATGCTGGGGATCCCGGCCAGGTTGATGATGGCCATGCGGATCGTGCGGGTCAGGCGGGTGTCCTTCGCGTACTCGGACAGGTAGATGGCCGCGGCGATGGAGATCGGCATCGAGACAATGGCAGTGCCAATCGTCAGGATCAACGTGCCGACGATGGCCGGCATGATGCCGCCCTCCTTCATGCCGTTGCTCGGTGGCTGGGTCAAGAATTCCCAGCTGATCGCGCCGATCCCCTTGTAGATCACGTAGAAGAGGATCAGGATAACCGGCACGAAAACCAGTACAGCGACCAGGGTAATCAGGGCCACGGCCAGCTTCTGGCTCTGTTGGCGGCTCATAGCTGGCCTCCCCTGCGCCGGGCGCCGGTCACGCCCACCAGCCGGGCGGCCAGCCAGTTGACGGCAAAGGTGATCAGAAACAGGATCAGGCCGATGCCGAAGAGAACGTTGTAGTGCAAGCTGCCCTGTGCCACCTCGCCCATCTCGGCCGCGATGGTCGCGGTCATCGTGCGCACCGGGTTGAAGAGGATGCCGAGGCCAAGCGGTGGCATGTTGGCGGCGTTGCCGGTGACCATCAGCACAGCCATGGTCTCGCCGATGACCCGCCCCACGCCCAGCATGACGGCGATCACCAGGCCCGAGCGGGCCGAGGGCAGAACCACCCGCCGGATTGTCTGCCACTGCGTTGCGCCGATGGCCAGTGCACCGTCACGATACTCCTTGGGCACCGCGTACAGGGCATCCTCGGAGATGCTGATGATCGTGGGCAGAGCCATGTAAGCCAGAAGCAGCGCACCGGTGAAGGCAGTCAAGCCGGTGGGGGCGCCCATGCCCTGGACCAACGGCGCCAGCGCGACCCATCCGAGGAAGCCCAGAACGATCGACGGGATGCCGGCCAGGATTTCGATCAGCGGCTTGAGGATATCCCGCAACCAGGGCGGTGCAATCTCACCCAGATAGATAGCTGCCACCACACCCAGCGGCACGGCAATGATTAGCGCACCCAGCGTCACCAGGAGCGTCCCGACCACCAGCGGCAGCAGGCCAAACTGGTTCTCGATCGGATACCAACGGGTGCCGAAGAGCTGGCGCAGCGGGATGTCGAGGAAGGTGGCCATGCCTTCCTTCAATAGAAAGAAAAAGATCAGGGCGACGATGATAATGGTGGAAATGCCGGCGAGGAGGATCAGCGCCTCGATGACGATCTCTCCCCGCCGTCTTTGAGGCGTGCTGGTCGGAGTTACCTCGACATTCTGCATGCGCTCACTCCTTGGGCAACGGCACGAAGCCCAGATCGGCGACGACCTGCTGGCCCGCAGGCCCTTTGATCCAGTTGATGTAGTCGGCGATCGCGCCGGTAGGCTCGCCGGCCGTGTACATGTAGAGCCCACGAGCGATAGGATAGCTGCCATCGGTGCCGCTCGCGACCGACGGTAAGACGTAGGGCGAGCCGGCATCCTTGGCTACGGCGATGAGCTTCTCGTGTTCGGTGACGTAACCCAGCCCGTCGTAGCCGATCGCGTTGGGGTTGCGCTGGATCTCGCTGGTGATGCCCACCGACGAGGGCATGAGCAGCGTCTGCGGCGCAAAGACATCCTTGTTCTCTTTGCTGCCTTTACGCACCACTTGCTCCAGGAAATAGACGTGGGTGCCGGAGTTGGTCTCACGCGAGACCAGCACGATGGGGGCGTCGTTGCCTCCTACGTCCTTCCAGTTCGTGATCCTGGCGGTGAAGATGTCGGCAAGTTGATCGATGGTCAGCTGGCTCGACGGGGTTTTCGAGGTTGACGATGACGGCCAGCGCGTCGACAGCCACCTGGTGTTCGACCGGATCAATGCCGTTCTTCTTGGCGTCATCGATCTCCTGGTCCTTCATCTCACGCGAGGCATTGGCCAGGTCCACCGTGCCGTTGATCAGCGCCGCAATGCCGGTGCCCGATCCGCCGCCGGTGACGGCGATATCCACGTCGGGCTGGATGACGCGGTAGGCCTCGGCCCATGCCAGGGCCAGGTTGACCATGGTGTCGGATCCCTTGTTTTGAATGGCTCGACCCCCGCTCGATCCGGGAGCGCTGGCTTCCGCGCCGGGTGTCTCGCCGGAGGGCTTACCACAGGCAGACAGTACCGATGCTGCCAGTCCAACCAGAATCACTGTCAGCAGGAGATGGGGAAAGCTTCGTCGCATGGAAGGGTCCTTAATCGAGGCAGTGAATTAACAGAGCATTAATGAGGCGTTAACATTGTAACGCAATTCACAGGAATCGCAAAGCTTTGGGCGGCTTAGCGTCCCCCAGAGGTGTTCAAACACCTAACCAAGAATCCGAGTATGCAGAAAAGGCGATCGACAACCGTGGAAAGGCTATGACAAAGGTCGATTGACACGAATGAGCTGGCCTGTCAACTCGTTTTGCCCCGCAAGCGCTGAATGGATACGCTGTGCCAAATCACCGAAGTTCGGATCGTAGGTACACGCAATGATGCCGGAGTGTACTGTCTCCTGCCTATGCAGACGAATGAAGTGCTTACGGTTGAGAGTGAGCAACGAGCGGCCTTCAGCGTGAGAAAAAGCCAAGACGGTCTCATCTGGCACGGCACGTCCGGCCTGACCGGCTTCCAGAGAGGTCATAACATCGTGTCCTAGGTGGCGCAACTCCACCACCACAGGAAGGGGGAAGTTCTCGTTGGAATAGAGCCGCGTCATTTCAAGCATCCTCGTTTTCTTGTATTTGGCGGTCGATCTCTTCCCGATATGCGCGGTAATAACCCCAAGCGTTGACTAAATCCTCCGCTCGCAGAGTTGGAAAGCTCCGCAACAGGTCTGCTTCGCTCGATCCCAAATGTCGGGCCTGGACCAGTACCCACACAGGAATGCGCGTCCGAACAATGCAGGGTTCACCACCGCAGACGCCAGCGGTGCTCTCAATGCCAGGGAATGCGTCGCCCAAGTCACGTACAACCCACTGAAGCACTTGCGCCTTCTCGGCGCGAGTCATGGTGCTGAAAACCCGTTCTGCCTCTTGAAATGCGTTCATGGTATCTTCGTCAATTCTTCCTTATGTACAGACTCTTCATGTCATTCTCTGCGCCTTACCTTCCGCATTATAGCCCATCGGTCATGAGTTGCCAAGCACACCCGCTAAATCGGGCAAATCGTTTGCGAATCCATCTCAGTGCGACTATACTCTCAAGAACGGTCCGAGAGTTGACAGGCGAATTCTGGTACTGGCTATCATGCAACCACTCACCCTGCGCCAACACACCTTCACCTGGGGCGCCCAGACCTACATCATGGGCATCATCAACGTCACACCGGACAGCTTTTCGGGTGATGGCCTGGTGCGTGACGAAGCCTGGGTGCAGGCGGCGATCGATCAAGGCCGGCGTTTCGTGACGGAAGGAGCGCACCTGCTGGACGTGGGCGGTGAGAGCACCCGCCCTGGTTCGCAGCCGGTGGACGTCGACGAAGAGCTGCGCCGCGTGTTGCCGGTGATCGAGGGGCTGGCGAAGGCGGTGGACGTACCGATTTCGATGGATACCTCCAAGGCGGCGGTGGCAGAAGCCGCGCTGCAAGCTGGCGCCAGCATCGTCAACGACGTGTGGGGCCTGCGCCTCGACCCGCCGATTGCCGAAGTGGCGGCCGAGCCGGTGCGCCCGTCATTCTGATGCACAATCGCAGCAAACGCGAGCACGCCGCAATCGATCCGACCCTCGGCGGCCGCTACGTGGGCACGAACTACGGCGACCTGATCGAGGACATCCGCGCCGAGCTGGCGATCAGCCTCGATATGGCCCGGCGTGCCGGCATCCCCGACGAGCACATCATCCTCGATCCCGGCATCGGCTTCGGCAAGACCGTGGATCAAAACCTGGAGCTGCTGGATCGGCTGGGCGAACTGCGCGAGCTAGGTTATCCACTGCTGGTTGGCCCCAGCCGCAAGTCTTTCATCGGCTATACGCTGGATCTTCCACCCGACCAGCGGGTGGAAGGCACGGCTGCAGCCGTGGCCATTGCAATCGCTCGCGGCGCCGACATCGTGCGCGTGCACGACGTGCTGGCCATGGCGCGCGTGGCGAAGATGACGGACGCGATCGTGCGGCGTGGTAACCCGTAACGGCGTAACACGTAACCCGGAACCAAGAAACCCGCAGTAACAAACGCCCTCCGGCTCCGGGTTAGGTGTTACGTCGTTACGGGTTATTTCCGAGGACATCTCCCGTACCCATTGCTATGAGCTTAATTCCCCCACCGCCACTCGCCGGCAGAACCGTCGTCATCACCGGAAGCACCAGCGGCATCGGCCGCGTGATCGCCATAGCGATGGCTCGCGCCGGCGCTGACGTGCTCGTACACGGCCGCAACGCCGAGCAAGCTGCCGAAACAGCGGCACAGATTGCCGCGCTGGGTCGTCAGGCTCCCATCGTCCTGGCCGACCTCGGCGATCCCGCTGAGATCGAACGGCTGGTCAATTCGGCCTGGGCCGGGCTGGGCGGGCGTGTCGACGTATGGATCAACAACGCCGGGGCCGACATCCTGACCCGTGGCGCGCTGCAGCGCACTTTTGCCGAGCGTTTGCAGCAGGTGCTGGACATCGACCTGCGGGCGACGGTGCTCTGCTCGCACCTGGTGGGCAGGCGGCTGCAGGCCCAGGGCGGTGGGCTGATCGTCAACGTGGCGTGGGATCAGGCGCTGACCGGCGGCGTGGGCACGGAAAGCGGCCAGCTCTTCGCTGCGGCCAAGGCTGGCATCGTCGGCTTTAGCAAGGCCCTCGCCCGCGGCCTGGCGCCCACGGTGCGGGTCAACGTCCTGGCGCCGGGCTGGATCGAAACCGCCTGGGGCGCGGACGTCAACCGCGAGCTGTACGAACGGATACGCCAACAGACGCCCCTTCAGCGCTGGGGTAAGCCCGAAGACGTTGCCGCCGCGGCGGTCTTCCTGGCCTCCGACCAAGCCGCCTTTCTCACGGGCCAGGTGATGATGGTCAACGGTGGAGTGGTAATGTAGAAATGCGGTAACTGCTCACCCGTCATTCCTGCGAAAGCAGGAATCCATCGGGTAGGCTTGCATTCACCGCAATCCGGATGGATTCCTGCTTTCGCAGGAATGACGGGTGAGCAGTTGCGAAATGCGAATGGTCAATTGTCAATTGCTAATTCCGGAAGCGGAGTTTTCGTGGCGATCGACACTTGCCGCTGCGATTTTCCGCTCTGTCATTCACAATTGACCATTCACAATTCACAATTGACCATTCGCAGGAGCTCTTCCATGCCTCCCTCCCTCATCCTTTCCACAGTGCTCTCCCTCATATGGGCGACGTTGTGGTTCTTTTGGCACGGTGGCGGGTGGCGCGATTGGCTGATCGATGTGCTGGCGGCGCTGTTGGGCTTTGGTGCGGGCCAACTGTTAGGTGGGCTGCTCGACCTACCGCTACCCTCCATTGGCGAGGTGCGCGTCGTCGAGGGGACGATTTTCGCCTGGCTGGCGCTGTGGCTCGTACATCGGTGGCGGCGCAGGTAACACACGCGTCTGGCTCGCATCGCGCAGCTATCGAACAACATGCGTCTGACTTGCTTATGCCGGTGAACGGGTCGTCTCGGACTTTTGCTTCTGATAGGTTCATGCTAAAATCTGCTTTCTTGGTTGCGTTCCGGCCCAATGCTCTTTGACAACGCGCTGCTTGGATCCTTCCTCGATCCATGCAAGGAGTTGACCGATGCAAGGCACCTATCTCGTACGGCTGAACGGTAAGGCCAATGCTTCGCCTCTCTTGTACAGGATTTTGCCGCGGGACGTTTTTGCACGCCGATCGAGTCAATCCATTGGCAATAAGGCGCTCGGTCTGAGAGCATTGATTGGCCTCGGTCTCCATGTGCCGCGTACGTACGTTTGCACATGGGATGCCAGCGAGCAATTTCGGAGCGGCGAACCAAATCTTGAACAAACGCTCAAGGCCGAGTTGGCCACGATCGTCCGACCGGGCCAGCTCTATGCCGTGCGTTCGTCGACGAACATTGAGGATGATCCCCAGTACAGCTTCGCCGGTCAGTTCGAGAGCTTTCTCAACGTAGAAGGGGTAGAAAGCATTTGGAAGGCAATTCAAGACGTCTGGGCATCGACCCAAGCTCCGGCGGTGGCAACCTACCAGGCCAATCTAAACCGGGCGCCAGTTGCGCTGAAAACGGCCGTACTGATCCAGGAAATGGTCCGGCCGCAGGTGTCCGGCGTCGCTTTTAGCCGCAACCCCATTACCGGTATGGACGAGGTCGTGGTAGAGGCTGTGGCCGGCAGCGGCAAGACACTGGTGCAAGATGGCGTCACGCCGGAGCGCTGGGTCAACAAGTGGGGCGACTGGATTACCCGGCCAGTGCAGCCGGCGCTTCCTGTGGCAGTCATCCAGGAAGTGGTAGATCAGACCAAGCGCATCGTCAAATCTTACGGCCAGCCAGTGGACCTCGAGTGGGTCTATGATGGCGCGACGGTTTACTGGGTACAGGTGCGCCCCATTACTGCATTGGCGAACGTGGGTGTCTACTCCGACAGGATTTCCCGTGAGGTGCTGCCTGGGCAAATCAAACCGCTCGTGTGGTCGGTCAACGTGCCGTTGGTCAACAGTGCCTGGGTTCGATTATTCACCGAACTGATTGGCCCCAACAACATCGACCCCAACAGCCTGGCTCGGGCCTTCCACTACCGGGCGTACTTCAATATGGGTGTCATCGGCCAGATTTTCGAGGTATTAGGGATGCCTCGCGATAGCCTTGAATTGTTGATGGGCATCGACTCGGGCGGCAACGAAAAGCCTTCCTTCAAGCCCTCGGCCAAGAGTTACCGCCATACACCGAGAATGCTGCGGATGGCGGTCGACAAGTGGCGCTTTGCCCGCCAGGTGGAGACCTTTCTTCCGCCGGCGCAGGCCAGATACCGGTTGCTGCGACGAGGCAGCCTGGGCCAGCTTACCGAGCGGGAACTGTTGGCCGAGATTGACCAGGTGTACCAGCTGACCAGGCAAACCGCTTATTTCAACATCATCACGCCGTTGCTAATGGGACTTTACAACCGGCTGCTGGCTGCGCAACTGGCCGGGTGCGGCGTGGACATGGCGCAGGTCGACGTCACTCATGGGCTGAACGCGCTGCGCGATCTAGACCCTACCATTCATTTGGAGCAACTCAACCGGCAGTTCAATGGGCTGGCAGAGGCGGAGATCAAGTCGCTCGCCTTGCCGGAAGCAATCCATTCTGAAACCGGGTTGTTTGCAGGTTCATCGGGAAGCTCGGTTTCTTCAAGCCCGGTAGCCGCAGCAGCAAACGGGCCAAGCCACGCGGTCCGGGAGTTCCAGCGGGAGCTAGCCGCGTTTGTTGAGCGTTTCGGCCATCTGAGCGACAGCGGCAACGATTTTTCGTCCATGCCGTGGCGCGAGAATCCGGAGCTGTTGCTCAAGATGATCGCGGGCTACGGCCACTCTGCCAATCGCGCCGGCGGATCCACAGCTCAGCCAGCCAACGGCGGCTTGGGCGGAAGCAAACTAAGCTTCGACGAGCTGCCGCTGCCCGCTCTGCGCCGCCCGCTGCTGACGCTGCTTTACAAGCGCGCCCGCAGCTTCCGCCTGTATCGTGAGCAGATCAGCTCGCTCTACACCTTCGGCTACGGCCTTTTCCGCGACTACTTTCTGGCTCTGGGCGACCACTTTGTGCGCCGCGATGTCATCGCAACGCGGCAAGACATCTTCTATCTGTACCTGGATGAAGTTAGGGAAATTGCGGCGGGCGGCCAAACGAATTACGCTGATCGGGTTGCCGAACGCCAACAAGAGATGGACGCCTGCCGGGATGTGGTCTTACCCGGCATCATCTATGGCAACCAGCCACCGCCTGTCGACTTTCCCACTGACACCACGCTGGCCGGCACGCCGACTTCACGCGGCTATTACCAGGGGCCTGTTCGGGTCATTTGCGGCTTGCATGAATTCGACAAGCTGCAGGCCGGTGACGTGCTCGTCATTCCCTTCTCAGACGTGGGCTGGACACCGCTCTTTGCCAAAGCTGGCGCAGTTATCGCAGAGTCCGGCGGTATTCTGTCACACAGCTCGATCATCGCTCGCGAATACAACATTCCCGCTGTCGTCTCGGTGCCCGGCGCCTGCCGCCTTCAGGACGGCACGGTCGTCACCGTGGACGGATATAGCGGCAGAATTGGTGTGCAAAGGAGTAAGATATAGTGGAAATCGTCAACTGGATCGCTTTGGCCGCTGCCGCCCTTGGCCTCGGCGCTGTCTTCGAAGAGTACCTGACCGTTCATCCGCTCAAGATGAGCCGCTATCTGTTCGCTGCCAGCCTGCTGCTGGCCGGCGTCTGTGCCGGCATCGTCTGGGGCTTTGATGGCATCCAGCGGCTGGCAGCCGCAGTTGTAGCACTGTTGGCCGCCCTGACCGGCTACGCCATTATGACCAAACACTTCCTTGCGCGAGAGGACGAGCGTCCTTTACCCGTCATCACCCGGACCAAGGATGACCCCGGCCTGGGTCACACCGCGGTCGTCTATTTTACCCATGGCGAACCCGAAACCTATGATCCCATCGGTTGGATCAACCAATTTCGGGAGTTCGACGAGCAGAAGATTCCCTTCGTGCCGCTGCTGGTGCGGCCGCTCTTCGCCTACAATTTGCGCAAGAAGTACCTTGCCGTGGGGCGCAGTAACCATCGCCAGACCCACATGCGGATGATCCGCATGCTGGAGGAAGCTCACCGCGCCGAGGGCGACACTATGACCCGCTTCTATCTGTGCTTCCTGGACGACAACCCCCGCCCAGACGCCGCCGCGATCCAGGCGTTGAACGATGGCGCCAGCCGCATCGTCGTTGCCGAGGTCTTTCTGACCCTCTCCAACCACACGGCCGAGGGCGAGCATCAGATCAAGTCACTGAAGCTGGAGGACTATGGAGTCGAGGTGCGCTACACCGGCCCCCTGTGGGACTCCGACACGTTGAAGCGCATGTTCGTCCAGCGGGCCAACGCCTACGTAGACGGCGTGGATAAGTCGCAGATCGGTATTTTGCTCGTAGGTCACGGTCAGCCCGACGAATGGGACGTGGAGTGGCCCACTGAGACGGAGCAGGAAATGGGTTTTCGTCAAGACGTATTGCAGCGCTTGGCGTTGGACGGGTTCAAGCCCGAGCACCTCAGCCTGGCCTGGATGGAGTTCAAGGAGCCCAAGCCCGCTCCTAAGGTCGAGGAATTTGCCCGGAATGGCGTCAAGAAACTTCTCTACTTCTCGGCCGCCATCAGCGCCGACGCCTTGCATAGCCAGATCGACGTGCCGGAGTTAATCGAAAAGGCCAGGGTGCCAGCCGATTTCCCGATGCTCAACCTGGGCGCGTGGAACGACGACCCACTGGTCATCCAGGCCATCAAGGAGCGCATCGACACTCAGATGGCCAGCTTGCGAGTTTCGCGGGAGAGGTAGTCACATGAACATTGGCATTGCCTTGCTGGCTGCCGCCGTCGGCTATCTGCTTGGCTCGATCTCATGGGCGCGCATCATCACCGGACTCGTCGCACCCGGCACCGATATCTCGATGATCCGCGAGCCTGTGCCGCACACCGACGAGGTCTTCGAGTCGGATTTGGTCAGCGCCACGACCGTGCGTATCCATGTGGGCACTCGCTACGGCTGCCTAACTGCCATCCTCGATATGCTCAAGGTCGCCCTGCCGACGCTTAGCCTTCAAGTTGTGGCTGCCCGACACGTCGTACTTCCTCCTCGTGGCGGCCATGGGAGTAGTGGGCCACGACTGGCCGCTGTTTTTCAAGTTCAAGGGCGGTCGCGGCGAGTTACCCATCCTCGGCGGCTTGATCGTGATTGACTTCATCGGCCTGGTTGTGAGCAACGTGTTGGGCTTCGCCTGGGCGTGTTGGCTGGCAACATTCTGGTGCTGCGCTGGGCCGGCTTGGTACTGCTGATCCCCTGGATGTGGCTGCGATTTCACGATTGGGCCTACGTCGCTTACATGGCCTTCGTCAACGTGATCTACTGGATCGCGATGACACCCGATCTGAAACAGTACTTCCAGTTCAAGGATGCGGCCATCGACCCGACCCAGGAAGAGTTGGCCGGGTTCTTGGGCATGGGCGCCAGGCTTGGCCGTCTCCTTGATCGCTACAGCTTGCCGGCCTTGTGGTCACGCTTTCGCAAGCGGGATGTAAGCAATACTTGACCCAACTCAGCGTGTCACGGGTTTTTGGCCAGTCGAAGCCGGGAAAGCGGATCATCGCCCAATCCAACATTATGCGGTCAGGACCTACGACAACAACGGTGGTACAGTTGCACCTGATTTCGTTTCGGGAGGCCCCATGTCAACCGCCATCTGGTGGATTCGCCGCGATCTACGGCTTGCCGACAACCAGGCCCTGGCTGCGGCGCAGGCTCAGGCCGAGCACGTCGTGCCAGTGTTCGTGCTGGACCCGACCCTGCTGGCCTCGCCCTATGCAAGCGAGAAACGGCTCGCATTTCTGTATGACGGCCTGCGCAACCTGGATGCCGATCTGTCTACTCGCGGCAGCCGGCTCGTGGTACGGCAAGGCGACCCGGCCGAGGAACTGGCAAGCCTGCTGGGCGAGGTTCAGGCGACAGCTGTGATCGCCGAGCGTGACGTCTCGCCTTACGCCCGTAAACGGGACGAGCAAATCGCCCGCCAATTGCCGCTGCACCTCACGGCGGGGCTGACCGTGCATCCGCCCGATCACGTGCTCAAAGAGGACGGCCGTCCCTACACGGTGTTCACGCCTTTCAGCCGCAAATGGCTGTCGCTGCCGCTGCCGGAAGCGATCGATCTGTTGCCGGCGCCGGAACGCATCTCGACGCCGGATGGCTTGGCCAGCCTGCCGCTCCCCGTGAATCCGGCCTTGCCCGCAAGCGTGCCCTTCCCGGCCGGCGAGGCCGAAGCCCAACGCCGTCTGCTGGCCTTCGCCGAAGGCGACGCCGCAGGGATCACCCGCTACCGCGACGACCGCAACCGTCCCGATCTGGAAGGCACATCACGGCTTTCGCCCTACCTGCGCTTTGGCATGCTATCGGCGCGGCAGGCGGTGGTGGCTGCGCGTGCCGCGCGCCGAGCTGCGCGCACGTCCGACGCCTGCTACGGCAGTGACACCTGGCTGAACGAGCTGATCTGGCGGGAGTTCTACGTATCGATTCTGCACCACTTCCCCACTGTGCGCGGCAATAGCTTTCAGCGCCAATACGATCGCATACCCTGGGCTAACGACGAGAAGGACTTTGCGGCTTGGTGCGAGGGTCGCACCGGCACCCCGATCGTCGACGCGGCCATGCGCCAACTCGTGCAGACGGGCTGGATGCACAACCGCAGCCGCATGATCGTGGCCTCGTTCCTGGTGAAGGACCTGTTGATCGACTGGCGCTGGGGCGAGCGCTTTTTTATGCAGCACCTGGTGGACGGCGACCCGGCGGCTAACAACGGCGGCTGGCAATGGACGGCAGGCACAGGCACCGACGCCGCGCCGTACTTTCGCATTTTTAACCCTGTAACCCAGGGCCAGAAGTTCGACCCGGATGGCCTGTATGTACGGCGTTGGGTTCCAGAGCTAGCTGGCGTGCCAGTCAAGTTCATCCACGAGCCGTGGAAACTGCCGCAAAGCGACCAACGGCGCGCCGGTTGCCTGGTTGGTCAAGACTATCCCGCGCCGATCGTCGATCACGCCTGGGCACGCGCGCGGACACTCACTGCGTACGCGCAAGCGAAGGAGGCGTCTTAGGCTTCAAAGTCCTCGCGTTAGATCGGTCCGGTCTTCGGAGACCGGACCGATCTGGGCACCAAGAGTAAGTTAGCTAGAGATCGGTCCGGTCTTCGAAGACCGGACCGATCCGAGATCAAGAGTCTTTGAGGTGACTCACCGATGAACAAGAATATCCTTCGACAAATCGCCGTGGTCATAGCAGTGGTCGCGGTCATCGTAATCAACGTGCTAGCTAACGCGCTGCCCTTCAACGGGCAAGGCACTGGCGAGATCTCCGATCGCTTCCAGGTGTTTTTCGTCCCGGCGGGCTACGTGTTTGCCATCTGGGGCCTGATCTACATCGGGTTGATCGCCTATGCTGTCTTCCAGGCACTGCCGGCGCAGCGCGACAACCCGCGGCTGCGCAGCATCTTTTGGCCGGTGATCGTCGGCTCGGTCGCCAACATCGTCTGGATCTTCTTGTGGCACTACGATCGCCTGGCGCTAACGGTGGTGGCGATGCTCGTCCTCCTGGCGTCGTTGATCGTCGTCTACCTGCGGCTGGGTATCCAGAAGACGCCGGTGAGCCGGGCAGAACGATGGGCGGTCCACGTGCCATTTAGCATCTACCTGGGCTGGATCACCGTGGCGACGATTGCCAACATCACCAACCTGCTGTGGTTCGCGGGGTGGAATGGCTTTGGGCTCAGCGCCCAGGCGTGGTTCGTCATCATGTTAGCTGCGGCCATCATCATCGCCGCAGCGATGGCGCTGACCCGTCACGACGTGGCCTATCTGCTGGTGTTGGTGTGGGCGGTGGTCGGCATCGCGGTCAAGCTGGCTGGCATACCGGTCGTCGCCACGGCGGCTTGGGTGGCGGCAGCAGTGCTTGTCGTTCTAGTGGTGGTTGCGATCGTCGTCAAACCGCCTCAACCCGCGGCAAGCGCATAAGGTAGTTAACGGACAGACCTCCGAGGTCTTCCGAGACCTCGGAAGTCTGTCCGTGTAAGTGCAATTGCTCAGGTGCTTGAAATGAATCTCCCATCCCTTCGAACGCCTACCGACCCCGACCCGGCGGCGCGCCCTGCCGGTATTGATTGTCGCTCACACTGGCGCTCACCCTTGCGCTGCAAATCGTCGGTCGACCACTCAGACAGCGGCCGCGCCGCAGGGAATCGTTTCTTTCGAGCTAGCCGGTACTTTGCCCGCGGCGCAGGCCATCATTGCCTCGTGGGACCAGGCGGCACAGCTGCATGCTGGCTTCAGCCTGGGGCTGGACTACCTCTACATGCCGCTGTACGCAATAACGATTGCATTGGCCTGCGTGCAGGCCGCCGGTAGCTCGCTGCGTTCGCCACGACCGATTTGGGCGTTGGGAATTTTGCTGGCCTGGGCGTTAGGCCTGGCCGCGCTGCTGGACGCGGTCGAAAACATCGCGCTTTTCCAGCTCCTGCTGGGCTCGACGTCGACGGCCTGGCCGGCTGTGGCCAAGGCATGCGCCACAGTGAAATTCGCGTTTGTGATTGCCGGGCTGCTTTACGCAGGGGTTGGGGGAGTAGCCTATCTGACACGACGAGTCCGCCAAATCTGACAGGTCGTACGTTAACCCTGCGGAAGCAATTGAATCTGTTGGTAGGGGCGGGTCTTGCACCCGCCCTCTTAATACATGTCCAACCGGGGTGGGTGCAAGACCCGCCCCTACCAACAGATTCAATGCATATCCGCATTCTGCCAGGTCAGCCGCGAATAGATTTGACACCGTATCAGACTTGCATTACACTTGCGCCCTCTGTGTTACCCCAAGAAACTGTCTCTGCGTTATCCATTGTTCCGTCGAAGACGGGGCGGCCGGAGCGTTCTCCGGCAAGTAAAAAGTATAAAGGTGTGTAATGAAAAACCAGCGAAACCGGATCCCGATCGCCGTCGTGTTGGGATTGGTCCTGCTCGCAGCCGCGTTCGCGGCTGTTGTGGCTGTGACCCAGCCCGCCCAAGCCGAGAGCCAGCCGATCAGGCCGCTGAGCACAACGGATCAGGCGCTGACCTCAGAGCAGGAACAGGCACAGAGCCTGGCCATCGCCTCGCCCGTTGTACAGGACTACGTCGCCGATAGCCGCGCCGAGGTATTTACGGTCTTCCCCTTCAAGGATCCCTATGATCCGGCCTATGATGTTTGCCAGGACGGCAGCTGCCAGCAGGTGGATATCTTCGCCTTCGACCAGCCCGCCACGGTTACAGCGATCGTGCACCTGGGGAGCAATAAGGTCATTGACGCTTGGCTCGTGCCGAATTCGCATCCGCTGGTCAACCCGCGCCTCTACGATCGCGCCGTCGAGATCATCCGGAACGATCCGGACATCGATGCCGCGCTCGGATACAAGCCCAGCACCGACCAGATTCGCCTGATGGACGGCGAAAACAAGGCCACCAAGTGTACCGGCGCCCATCTGTGCGCCGGCGCGACCTTCTTCGTCGATAGCGGCGCGGTCTGGGTGTTGGTTGATCTGCACGACGAGCAAATCGAAAAGATCTGGTGGGACGACATACCGTATGACGCAAACAGCCCTCAGGATAACCCGATCGCAGAGCAAGCACCTGAAGACTGCAACACGACCCTGCACATCACCCGTGATGGCTGGAACCTGGACTATCGCACCACGCCCACCGATGCGCTGGAGGTTACCAGCGTGACCTTTGACGTGGGCGGAACGCCTCGACCGGTAGCCACCCGTCTCAAGCTTGCAGAATGGCACGCGCGCTATCCAGGCAACTGGGGCTATCGCGACTACACCGGATGCGGCGGCAGTGGCGGCGGCTTTCCGATCTATCCCTACGGCAATACCCAGGTGCGCACCCTCTACGACCACAACAACAACCCTGTCGGCTTTGAAGTCGTGCAGGACTTCCGTATGAACAATTGGGGCGCAAGTTGCAACTACCGCTACGAGCAGCACTTCGAGTTCTACATGGACGGCCGCTATCGCGTCAAGGTTGCCGCCTATGGCCAAGGCTGCGGCGATAATCAGCTAGGCGAGGCCACCTACCGCCCGGTCATGCTCATGGATGTGGCCGTAGCCGGCGACAACAACGACACCTTTGCCGCGTGGAACGGCGCCCAGTGGGTGGATCAAGCCACCGAGACCTGGTGGCTGCAAAGTGGCCCTTACACACCCGAAGGCTATCGCTACCGGATCACCGACCAGTCTGGCGCCGGTTACTACGTCGAACCGGGCCAAGGCCAGTTCGACGACTTCGGCACAGGCGATAACGCCTACCTGTACCTGACCCAGCACCGCGCAAGCGAGAGCGACGGGGATTTGCCCTTGCTGCCCGGCTCGGGCTGCTGCAACACCGATCACCAGCAAGGGCCCCACACCTACACCAATAGCGAAGCCGCAAGCAATCAGAATATCACCCTTTGGTACGTGCCGGCCAGCGCCACTATCACCACATGGATGGTCAACAACGGCTTTGGCGCACGTCAGTACTGCTGGACCGACAACACGTCCTCATACTGGCCCTGCTACGCCGGCCCGATGTTCGTGCCAACCACGCTCAACCAGTGTTCGCCGCTTGATTTCGACTGCGACTTCACGATCGATGCCGGCGACATCGCTGCCGTAGCCAACCACTGGGGCTGTGTGGCCAGCGCTCCAAGCCCGTGCTACGAATCCCAGTTCGACCTCGACAACGACCTGGATATCGATATCGTCGACGTGTTGATAGATGCGGCCCACTGGGGCTGCGCGCTCGGGGATGCGTGTTACCAACCCTGATGGGGAGGGCGGAAGTGTCAGAGTGTCCAGTGCCAGGTGCTAAGTTGCGAGTGTTTCATAACTTGACACTCTGACACTCTGACCTCTGACACTCTCGAGCCGTCCTACGAACCGAGACGACTCCTGTCGAGTTGGCTCAGTATGAACGCAAACCCTCGCCGCACAAAGTCGTCTGCGTCGGGGCACACGTCATGGAACATGCCGCGTCGATGGGCGAAATCGCCCAGGGAGGAGTTGTAAGATTCCAGCAGAATGGGGCCGCCGAAAGCGCTCGCGCGCAGCGCACTAAACAGCGCCTCCCACGGTACCAGCCCACCGCCAGGCACACCGCGGTCGCTTTCGCAGGCGTGGATGCCCCACAGCCGATCGGCCACGGTGCGCACGGCCTCGCCGTAGTCCCTGATTTCGGTGACCAGATGGTAAGTGTCCAGCAGCAAACGCAGGTTGCCGTGGTCGGCGAGGCCGATCAGTTGCATGGCCTGCTCCGGCGTATTGACGACGTGGGTGCGGAAATGGCTCATGGGCTCGATTACAACCGCCACGCCCAGCCGCTGCCCGTAGGCCGCCAGGGCGTGCAATCCCTCGGCAATCCAAGCAAACTCGTCAGGGGGTGGCTCGCGGCGCTTCACCACACCAGGATGGCCGTACAACGCACCGGTGTAGGCGATCGCGCGCAGCTCCGCCGCCAAATCGACCTGCCGCTTGTGCCAGACAAGGCCCAGTCTGCCGCTCAACCGCCTGGTCGGACGCCAGGTCACAGGCCAGTGGCCAGTGTCCGCCGGGGCTGATCGCGAGCTGCAGGCCAAGCGCCTCGGCGCGTTGGCGGGTGAGACGGGGCGTGAAAGGCGCGTCGTCGCCGACGCCAATCTCAAATACCTCGGCGCCCAACGAGCATGCCTGGTTCAGAACGTCGAGCTGATGATCCGACCAGGTTTCGGTGAAGATATAACTGTGCACGCCGAGCTTGATCATGGTTCTCCGGCGACGATCATCCAGGGCCGCGCCTGCACGCGGGTGAGAAAGACAGTCAGCGGTTGGCCGCCCGGCGCGGTCTTGAGGCGCCGGCGGAACTCGTCGGGGTCAATCGCCGTGCCGCGCTTTTTGACGATCACCTCGCCCGCGTTCATCTCTCGCAACCAATGGTTGAGGGTCTTTAGGTGAAATGGACCGTGGCGCAGGACCGGCCAGGCCTTTACGAATGGGGTTTCGACCAGGCGATCGGCCGTCAAATAGGCAATGGTGGGGTCGAGCTGGGCTACGCCGAGCTGCGTGGCCAGATGCTGCACGAGAGTTGCGCGCAAAATGGCTGGGTCGGGCTCGAGTAAATAGGCCAGCGGCGTGCAGATCGAGACCGCACCCAGCGGCTCGTTGCTGTTAAGCTGATGGGAACCGGGCAACAGCGTTGCGCTGCGGGCTGCGCCGGAGCGCAGGCCGCCGAAACGCAGCAACGCCTCCTTCATCGTGCCGCGCTCGGAGATGAACTCAACCTCGGCGTTTGACGGGATGTCCTCGTCGGCGATGCCGGGCATCATCTTGACGGCCACGGCCGGCGTCTGCTCCAACAACGCCAGCACGGCTGAAAAGGGTGGCTCCATGCTGGCCAACCGAAAGATGCGCTGCTCGCCGCTGCGCCGGCTGGGATCCACAAACGCCGCATCCACGTCAAGGCGCAGCGCGGTCCAGTCGGCGCACAGCACCTCAACTCGTCCAGCCAGGTCCAGCGCCGTGACATTGACTTGGGCGATGCGGGCGCGTACGGGGTCACGCTCAACTGCCAGAACGGCCAGGCCAGCCTCGGCCAGGGCAATCGTGTCCGCGCCGATGCCGCAGCCTAGATCGGCAATCTGCCAACGCTTTCTGCTCCCCTGATCTGACAGAAATGCAACCATCTGTTGTGCCCGATAGACTGCCACGGCGCGGCTGACTGGCTTGCTGCAGCGCATCGTCGACAAACAGCAAACGATCCGCCTAGGGAAACTTGCCTCTGGCCCGCTCACGCAACCGGGCCTGATCGAGCAGCACGGCGGCCTGGTCGGGCGAAAAGCGCTCGCGAAGGATCTTTAGCGTCGGTAATTCGGCCTGCTTGGCGACGTCGACAGGGGTTAACTCCGCCAACGCGCGCCGCGCCGGCTCGTCAAGCAGGAAGTCGATCAGTTCGAGGGTTAGAGGAAACATCGTTCGGCGCTCGGAGGTGCCAAGTGTCAAGTGTCAGAGTCTGTCAGGTCGCGAGAGAACTTGCCACTCGCAACATGACACTTGGTACCTGACACCTGACACCATTAATCTAAGACATCTCGTGCCAATAGATCATCCACCGTCTCGCGTCGCTGGATCAACCGCGCCTGGCCGTCTTCCACCCAGACCACGGCCGGCCGCCGGGCGGCGTTGTAGTTGCTGCTCATGCTCAGCTGATATGCGCCGCCGGCCGGCACCGCCAGCAAATCCCCCGGCCGTACCTCCGGCAGCTCCAAATCGTGGATCAGAATGTCGCCTGTTTCGCAGTAGGGGCCGGCGATGTGGACTTGTTTCAGAGGACCGTCGCCGTGACGGTTAGCCAGTAGTGCAGTATAACGCGCATCATACAAGGCTGGGCGGGGGTTGTCGGCCAAGCCCCCGTCGACGAAGATGTAGGTCGCGCTGCCGGCCGGCTTGACCGCGCCGACGGTGTAGATCGCCACGCCGGCCCGAGCAACCAGGCTGCGGCCCGGCTCCAGCACCAGCCGGGGCCGAGACAGACCGTGCGCCTGGCAGCCGTCGACGACTGCTTGCGCCACGAGCGGCACATAGGTCGCAACCGGCATCAGCCCTTCTACCTGGTCAGGATGGTAGGGCACGGCCCATCCGCCGCCGGGGCTGAGGTCTTCCGGCTGCCAGCCGGTGTGGTTGCGCAATCGGGCCGCCAGCGCCAACAGCTTTTCCACAGCCAATACGAGGGGTCCCGCTTCACGAAATTGGCTGCCGACGTGGCAGTGCAGCCCGGTCAGGCGCACGCTCTCTAGCTGCAGCGCTTGGCGGGCCACGGCCTCGGCCGTTCCGTCGGCCAGAGACAGTCCGAACTTCGAGGTGGCGTGGCCGGTGCGGGTGTGGCCGTGGGTGTCCACGTCGAACGTCGGGGTTGATGCGCAGCCAGATGGCCTGGCGCCGGCCCTGGCCGCGGGCCAGCTTGTCCAACAGCGCCAGCTCGCCCGGGTGGTCGACGACAATGCTGCCGACATCACTCGCGAGCGCTTCCGCCAGCTCGGCTGGCGTCTTGTTGTTGCCATGGAAATGGATGCGATCGGCCGGGAAGCCGGCGCGCAAGGCGATGGCCAGCTCGCCGCCCGAAACTACGTCCAGCCCCAGCCCCTGCGCATCAGCCCAGCGCGCCGTAGCGGTAGACAGCCAGGCCTTGGCTGCGTAAGCTACCTGCCAGTCGCCAGGATATGATTGGCGCAAGGCGCTAGAATACGTCGATGCGGCGGTGTTCATCGTCGCCACATCGTAGATATACAGAGGTGTACCGTAGGTCGCGGCCAGATCGGCGACGGCACAGCCGCCCAGTTGCAGGCCGCTAGCGTCATAAGCCGCAGTTGCAGGGAATAAGAATTGTGTGATCGGATCCATGGTTCTAGCCTCCGAATGGCTTCTTGTTGGATATCTTTTGTTTGACCGCCACCTCATTATCGCATGATACCCGATCCCAAGCAAAGCTTCGTGTCGCCGCGGGTGTATTTCAAGTTGGGGGCAGACCCTTCGGGTTTTCGGAAAACCCGAAGGGTCTGCCCCCAACTTGAAATACACCCGCGGCCGCTAGTGGGACGCTTCTTGTCGCCAAATGCGCTTTGTGGTAACATCGTGATCTGCTGTTCCTATCGCTCAGATCTTGTCGATGACCATCCTATTACCCTGTAAACCAAGTTTCTGCGTGGTGTCACCCTGAGGCTCGGCGAAGGGTCCCCGTCTTGCAGAGCAGGGACCCTTCGCCGAGCCTTAGGGTGACACCACGCAAGGATTAATCTTACAGAGTACTTATGAGCAATTACCCATCTGAAATAGGCTCTTCAGACCACTGGAACGTCAAGCAGGATGGTAGATTTGAGGGCGCCTATCACCAGGATCACTCGAGAACCAGTGGATTCCCGCGCCAGGACAGGTGGACTTGGGCTGCACTGGGCGTCATGGCAGGCCTCTGGGCGATAGGGGTGGGCTGGCTGGCCATCCAAAGACATCTTGCGTTCAAAACCAATGGCGACATGGGCATCTTCGTTCAAGCCATCTGGACTACAGCTCACGGACGCCCGTTCTATGTGACGGTCTTTGGCGGAGAAACCAATTTCCTGGGCCACCATTTTGCACCGCTGCTGGCCGTGCTTACGCCTGTCTATCGCCTGTGGCCGGATGCGCGCTGTCTGCTTGTGATCCAGGTTGCCCTGCTGGCTCTGGCTGTTGTTCCTCTCTACGTGTTTGCCCGTCCTCGAACTCGGCGCATCGGGCGGCTTGTTGGTTGCTGCAGCTTATCTACTCTATCCAGCCCTACCCTACGTTGCGCTTTCGGATTTCCACGAGATCAACTTGACCGTTCCCTTGCTGATGGCGGCCGGCGCAGCGCTGATGAACAACCGTCTTGCGCGCGGCCACTATTTGGCTGGTGCTGGCAATGCTGTTGAAGGAAGAGGTGGCTCTCATCGCCATCGGCTTCGGCCTCTATGCCGCTTTCTTTTTAGGCCGGCGACGATACGGAGTGGCACTGGTCACGCTGAGCGCACTCTGGGGGCTGCTGCTTGTGCTCGTCATTATGCCAGCGCTCAGCGGAGGCGGTAGCTACACGTTCTTTAGCCGATACACGACTCTCGGTAATACGCCGGCCGAAATGCTCCATACGCTGCTGCTGCGCCCTGCAACGATCTACCACCTGATCAGCACGCCACAGAAGCTTCTGTTTACATTGCAGCTCTTGCTTCCCCTCGCCTGCCTGCCGCTGCTCGGGTTTCCGGCGATTCTGCTGGCATTGCCAACGTACGCCTACTTGATGCTTAGCGACTATGCTTTTCAGACGTCGATCACCTTCTATTACACTGCGCCGCTGATCCCGTTTCTGATGCTTGCCACAGTCGTCGGACTTCAGCGCATCCGGCGCCGGCAAATTCGGGCATTTCATTGGGCTGCGATAGCGCTGGTAACCACCACGCTAATCTCTGCACGTTTGTGGAGTCCACTGCCCGGTGGCCAGGCCTACAATGCGGATACTTTTCGCGTGACTGAAGCACATCGGGAAGCGCGATCTCTGCTGGCAACTATCCCGGCTGATGCATCCGTGGCTTCCGATGGCGATTACGACCCGTGGATCGCCAATCGTTTTCGCATGGGCGGAATGGTTGGGCCTCAAGGAGTCGAGGTGGGACCGAGTCGTGTCGCCGAATACCTGGCGGTCAGGAAACCGGGTTTGAATGCGGTGACTCCGCCGACCTACCCCTGGATTGTTAGAAACGAACCAGGCTCTCCCGTGCGATTTCCCAGATATGCGCTGATCAAGGAAACGGCCCAAGGCCTGGTGCTTTCGAAATGGCTTGGACCGGAACATGATGTGGTGATGCCGCGCTTTGACGTTGGCTTTGACCATGGTTTGAACCTGGTTGCTGCGGGGACACCACCCGAAGCAACCGCTTGGGGTTCGACGATCGAGGTTTCGCCAGGTACGACGCTGCCCGTCTGGATGGCCTGGCAGGCAACGCAGCCGATCGACCGACGCATCGCGTTCAGCTTGCACCTCGTCGACGCCGATAACCGCGTCGTGGCCCAGGCCGACCGAGAAATGGGCGGAGGCCAATATCCTACCACACTTTGGTACGAGTGGCATGAGAACCCCACGATCGCCGGAGAGTTTCCTGTGGAAATTCCACCCGACTTGCCGGCGAGCCGCTATCGTTTGCTTGCCGGAGCATTCGAGATTGAGACTGTTTCGCCGCTCAGCCGTCCCGATGGCAGCCAATGGGTCGAGTTGGCAACACTGGAGATTGTTCCTTGAGGGCTACCCAGAGACCTGTGATCGGTGCCAATAACAGACCCCCGTCGAGAGTATTTCGGTTGGGCGCCCTGGTGCTTCTCCTGGCCACCTGGGCACTGCTTCTGTTTCGAACTCAACGATGTGCCTCCAGGTCTTCAGCACGACCAGATGTTCAACAGCTTAGACGCGCTATCCATCGGCAATGGAAACTACCCGTTCTACTTTCCGGCTAACTTCGGCCGCGAGCCGCTGGGCATTTACCCCTTTGGCGTGACGTTCAAGCTGCTTGGCGGGCAACACATCGTATGGGGTCTACGCTTCACCTCCGTCACGTGGAGCATAATTGCCCTATGCTTGACCATAACGCTGGCGCGATGCTACCTACCTCGGATTGGCGCGCTGATTGCTGGCGCGCTGCTGGCCGGCTCCTTTTGGTTCATCTTCAATGCCCGGCTGGGGCTGGAGCCGGTCGTGCTGACAACCCTGGCCACCGCAGTGATCTATTGCCTGAACCGCGCGCTGGCCGGCCATAACTGGCGCACATTCGCCGTAACGGGTGTGATCGGCGGGCTGACAATCTACACCTACCTGGCCTCGCGCGGGCTGTTCGTTTTGCTGGCTCTCCTCCTCGGCTATGAGGTGCTGGGCTGGTTAGTGCGCAAACTTCGTCGACAGAACCCACCACGGCTGAACCAGACCGCCATCCCTGGCCTGCTGTTAACCCTTTTGCTGGTGGTCATCATCAGCGCGCCCCTGCTTGTCTATCTTCAGAACCGGCCTGCTGCGGCCGATCTGCGCGTCGGCGAGTTGAGCGGCCCGTTGAGCGCGGTCCTCACCGGCGACCTGCGACCGCTGTTGGCTAACGTCTATGAGACGGTGCTGGCCGTGCTGTGGTCGGGCCCGGCCTCCCTACCCTACCATTACAACGTACCGGGACGGCCCGTACTGCAGCCAATTCTTGCTTTCTTTTTCCTGGCCGGCCTTGCGTTGACCCTGATCCGCCTGCGCCGCGTAACCGAGTTCCTCGTGCTGGCGGCGCTGTTCGTCGGCTTATTGCCGGACTTCGTCACCGGCGCCGATGCTTTGCACATGCGAGGGGTGATTGCACTGCCACTGATCTTCATCCTCGTTGCGCGGGGCCTCTGGGGAGCGGGCACGTTCCTGGCCAGGAAGCTTCCCCAATTCAGCAAAGACCGAGATCGAAACCAACAGGCCTGGGGTTGGCTCGCTGCCGGCCTGCTGCTGCTCCTTGTCGGCTGGCAGGTCGTCGACAGCAGTCGCGCCTACTTCGTCGATTGGGCGCAAGCCGAGCCCACCCAACGCATCTACAATGCCGACTTCAAGGCCGTCGCCGCCTACATCGACGCCAACCCAAGCATTGATCCGATTTACATCGGCACCGACCGGCTGATGGACCTCGACAGCAAGACCTACCTGCTCTACCAGCCGCAGCGGCAGGACGTGAGGTGGTTCCCGGCTCAAGAAAGCCTGCCGCTTCCAGCCACAGGCGAGGCATTGTATTTCCTGCCAACGTCGGTGGATGCGTTGTCGCCGGCGACGGCGCTGCTGGTGGATGCCGCCCACCGCTTTGTACTTCCCGGCCCAGGCGGACAGTATGACCTGGTCCAGGGGCTGCGGCTTTCGAGCGACGACGTGGCGCAGGTGGTGCAGCAGGCAAATGGGCAGCCGCTGACGCCGGCGGCGTACGGCGGGTCACTGCAGTTGGACTCTGCCGGCGCACGCCAGCAGAGTGATACCATCGAACTACTGACCCACTGGACCGTTATCGGTCCCTGGCCGTATCCGACCCCGCCTGGCCAGCCGCGCCAACCGATCAAGTTCTCGGCCTCGTTGGTCGATGCCGCTGGTTACAAGTGGGCCCAAAGCGACCAGCCCAGCGGCCTCCCGTTCACGTTCTGGCAGCCAGGCGACGCGTACCTGGAATTGACCCGCCTGTCCCTGCCGGCCGATCTGCCGTTGGGTGACTACACCGTGCGTCTCGCGCTCTACGACGACGTGGGCGGCATGGTCACCGCGTCGAGCGAAGGCGCAGCTCCGGCCGCGGACGCAGCCGTTGCCACCGTCGGGGTGACTTCTCCCATTACTGGCACGCCGCCGATAGCTCCCTACCCGGTTGAACGGGCCGCTGGCGGCCATGTGTTGTCACTGGTAGGCAAGTGGGAGCCGCTGGACTGGCTGATAGCCGGCGTCCCCAGCGACTTGCACCTATCGTGGCAGACAGCCCAGCCGCTGGACACCCAAGACTTGCACTTCCAGCTCCAGGCCAAGGCTGCAGATGGCAGCGTGCTGTGGGATCAAAACATCGATCCGCTGCAGCGGCCGCCGGATTCATGGCCGGCGGGCCAGGTCTATCGCCTGACCCACCGGATCGTGCCCCAGGCATCAACCGGCACAGGTAACATACAACTCGAAGTGTGTGCGCTGCACGGCAGCGAGACGCTGGCCTGCGGGATTGCCGGCCGGCCGCAGGTGATCGATCAACCGCCGCTGTTGGCGCTTCCCCAGCCGCCCCAGCACGCCGCTCATGCCGATTGGAACGACCAGCTCACCCTTGCCGGGTACGATGCTGCGCGCGAGGCTGGCAAGATCAATCTGACGCTGTACTGGCAAGTCGAGAGCGCTCCCGGCGCACCGCTCAAACGCTTTGTGCATGTCGTGGACAAAAACGGCCAGATTGTCGCCCAAGCCGACGACGTCCCTGCCAACGGCGCGCTTCCGATGCCCTACTGGCGGGCCGGCGAATACGTGATGGATCAGGTCGAGCTGCAAGTGTCGCCAGAAGCGAGCGTAGCCACGCTTTGTGTGGGGTGGTACCAGCCGGAGAGTGGGCGGCGTTTGCCGGTCCGGCTGTCCAGCGGCGAAACTGCTTCAAGCGTGCCGGACCACCAGCTATGCTTGCCGCTGAACTAGCCCCGGAGGCTTCAACGTACGCCGATATCCACCAGCCCCAGGGTGTCACCTGGCTGGGGTTGTCCATTCAGCAGGATCGGCAGTCGTTGTCCAGTGGCCTGATCGTACATACCAACAAATAGGTGATAGGATCCCGGTGGTGCGTCGGCCGGCACCGGCAGCCAGATGCGGTCGGCAACGATCTCGTTCGGCTTCCACTGAGTCGTGGGATAGCCCCAGCGCGCGGCACGGCGTCATGCTGCGCCCAAAGCCTACCTGAGTCGTCAACCAGGTGAGCGAAGGCCTTATAGTCATGGTCCTGCGGCGAAAGTGCTTGCCAGTACAGCGTAGCCTGCAGCGTATTACCGGGGGCAGGGGTGGCATTGGGTAGATCGTAGCCCAGCAGCCGCAGATCATCGCCAAGCACAGCGTTTAGCGGGTAGGCCGTGCGAGGCAACTGAACCAGCGGCGGCGCCGGCTCAAGGCTGTAAACATCGAAGACGGGCGCGCCGTCTCGCTGACTGTAACTTTTCCACAGCACCGGAGTCAGCCCATGGCGATATGCCAACTTCTCGAATAGCTCCTGGTGGCCGGGGAAAGCCGTGAAGCGGGGGGCGTGAAAGAGGTAAAGCAGGTTTGGCTGGACCACAAGTTTATCCAGAAGGGACTCTATCTCTTCGCCGGGCTGGGATGTGTAGGTGAACCACTCCTCGATCTCGAGACGTCCACGTGTGAGAATCTGCAAGTTACGGGCAAAGCCCCAGTCCAAGGCAGCAATTCTGGGTTTGTCTGCTTGTTCGAGGTCGTTCGCCAGGGTGTAGATTGCATCGGAGAAGAAACCCACGCCTCCAGACTGAGCCAGTGATCGGTAGTATTGCGCTGTCGTCAATGCCCCAGACCCAATTATGCACGTCGCAAACAAAGCTAGCAACACCACTTGCCAGCGTCGTGTGCGGACCACGTCGACAAGGGCGAAGATGGCCGCGGAGACAAGCGCCTGGGGAATTGGCCAGGCAATCACTATGTGATCAGGGCCCTGCCCCATGGTCGTCAAGGCGCTCTGGGCAATAAGGCTGAACAGCAAGATAGCCAGCAACGTCAGTTTGCGGACGCTATAGGATAGCTTACCACCAACCGCTAATGCAACGAGTGTCGCCAAGGCGGCGATAAAGGCCGGAGCGGCCAGCCGATCGGTGTGTGCTCCTCCTAGCCGTGGACCGAGCGAGGAACCATCGAGGAAACGGCCAAAGTCTCGACGGATGACCCCCGGCATATCTTTGAGAAGACTACTATTCCGTGAGCTTTCCCCGGTGAAGGTATCGAGAACGAATCGAACCGTATTCAGCCCATCGAGGTTATAGATCAGCAATGGGCTGAGGCCAAGGAGAAGCGCCAGCAAGCTCACACCCCTGGCGCTCCAGGTTGTCAATCTCCATGGCCATAGCCATGCACGCCAACCGTACCCCGGTTGCAAGAACGGGCTAAGCGCCAACCAGGCAAGCCCCAATCCAATCCAATACCAGAAGAAAAGCAGCTTGGTCGTCACTCCTAATCCCAGCAAGAGACTGGCCAGCACGAGATACCGATCACCTCTTCGCTGATACCAGCGGTAAAGAGCCCATAACGCCCCAATGGCCAAGGGCAACATGGGCAGTGAGACGAAAGCTCCCATGCGCGTCCAGAAGATAAAATTGGGGTTTACGGCTAGTAAGAGGGCGCTCAAGGCAGCGACGCGTTCGTCAAGATATTCGCGCAAGAACCCCCACGTAAGCAACAGTGACACCAGGCCCAGCAGCGCATTCATCAAGCGCAAAGCGACAAATGATGGCCCGAAAAGAGCGAATACGATCATCGACAGATAGGTAGTGGTACTGCCGACGTAAGGCATTAGCATCAAGGGCCACTCATGGTTGGCAATGTGCACCGTGGCCTGGGTGTCGAGTGGCTGATCCAACTGCATTTGCATGGCAGGAACGGCGTCTAGCGCCTCGTCGTAATACAGGCCGGGTAGACGCAGTTGAAAGGTGGCCGCGAGCAGGTAGACGAGTAGCGCCAAGACGAACAACCAGCGCCAGGCGTTGGGCGGAGAACCAATGCTGCTTCGAGACATGATACTCGCTATCATAGAACAACATCGTCCCAAACAGTCAGGACAATTGCTAGAGGATCAAGGTTGGAAAATGGATAACCATGGACCACCTTATTATCGCGCGACAGCTGGGATCAGGCAAAGCAGGGACCGGTTCTTGTTTCTGTACAGGTCTTGTGGTACCATGGGGTCCTGGCTTTCGCCGATCTCGCTGCCGTACCCCTGGTTCTTTCATGCTACGACGCTGGCTACCGATCCCAGTTTTCCTGTTGACGCTGTTGCTCTATCTGCGAACCTTAGTACCGGACATCTACGTCTCTGACTTTGTCGAGTTCCAGTACCAGCCGGCGATCCTGGGATTGCCCCACCCAAATGGCTTTCCATTCTACATGTTGCTCGGTTCGCTGTGGTCACACATCCAAGTCGGCGGTGTTGCTTGGCGCATGAACGTGCTCTCCGCAGTGGGCGGTGCGCTGGCTGTTGCGGTGACCACTGCATTTGCCCAGCGTCTGAGCCGGCGAGCCAGTGTCGGCCTGCTAGCCGGCGTGCTGCTGGCACTCAGCCCGACCTTCTGGTACTATTCCCTGGCTGCAGAACGGTATACGCTCAATATCGCCTTGCTAGCCGGCGCTTTCTGGACAGCGTGGGAGGCAACCCGACGACTTAAACTGCCGGAGCCAGATCAACGTCACGCCGCCAGGCTGGTCTACCTCTCAGGGATCTTGCTGGGTCTGGGCTTGGCGACGCATCCCAGTGACGCGCTTGTTTTGCCCTTTTGGCTCGGCTATCTGTTCTGGCGGCTGCCAGGGCTACGCCGCAGTTTTGGTTTTTGGTTGAAGCTGGCCGTCTTCACCGGCGCTCCGTTGTTGCTCTTCGTCTACGTGCCCTGGCGCTGGCAAGTCTTCAGCGGTGTGCCGCTCGTGCCTGGGGTGGGCCGATCTGAGGCGGTCTATCGGGGTCTGGTGCATGTATGGTACGAGCCGACACTGAGTTTCGATTTGTTGCGCCAATACGTTATGGGGCTAGGCGGCTACGCGACTCGGTTTCTTGGCGGCGGATGGCAAGATGCGCTGCGAGGCACGTGGGTGCTGGAACCCTATTGGAGCAACAACCTCGCACCCGTCGTGTTGGTTTTGGCCGGTCTGGGTATGCTGCGCTTACTACAACTCGACGCGGCCCTGGCATTGGCCATGGCCGGATTTGGCCTGCTGGTGGCCCTATTGACCGCTTATATCACCCAGGGCAAGAACGACGCTTATCTTACACCCACCTTTTGGGTCATCTTCTTCAGTGCCGCTTTTTCGCTTGACATGCTGCTTGCTGCTGCGCTCTGGCTGTTGAAGCCCAGGCGACGCTCGGCGGAAACCGAGGCCAACCAGACTGCGGCGGAAAACGGTCGCAGCGCTGGCCACCCCAGCCGCGCATCGTCTTGGTTGGATTGGGCCGCACTGGTAGCTGTGACTGGGCTGCTCGTGGTGTTATTGTGGAACCGCTACCCTGAGTCCGATCTCAGTCGCTGGACCGATACGCGTGTCGACTGGGAAGTGACGCTCACCCATCCCCTTGATAGCCAAGCGGCCTTGCTGGCCCATTGGAGCGACCTGACGCCGTTGTGGTACATGCAACAAATCGAGGGCAAACGCCAGGATCTGTTGGGCTTATTTCCACCCGACCCCGATGCAGTCATCCAGCCATGGTTGGAACACCGCAAGTCGCTCTACCTGGCAGCACCTTTGAACGAATACGCACCAGACCTGGCGCAACGTTATCGCCTGATGCCTTGGGGCAAACTGGTGCGCATCCTGTTGCCGGAACAAAACGCTTTGTGTCCGAGCCAGAGTCGCACCGTCGACACTCCCGAGACCTGGCCCTTCGCCATCACAAGCTGGGACGTGGACCAGAACCTGTCGAGTGAGACCCCGGGGACGCTGCGCTTCTGTTGGCAAGCGCGCAGCGAACTGCCGCCGGATACGTTCTTGAGCCTGCGGCTGCGCCAAAAGCAAGGCGAGCACGACTTGAATATCAACCAACCTTTGCTGCCGGAGTGGCTCCCAAAGGGCGCGATTCCACCGGGCGAAGAAGGTTTAGCGGTCATGACCGTGCGTCTGCCTCTGGGTACGCCACCCGGTGACTATATCTTGGAATTGACACCTTATCGGCTGCGCGAGGATGATAGCATTGAGCAGTTTCCCGGTGCGGAGCCTGTTTCCCTGGGCCTGGCTACGATAGACCCAGCGTTCGAGTTTCACCGTGCGGCGCTCACCGATGAGACTGCGCCGGTTGTGCCGTTGCAGACCGGTCCATTGGCTTTGCGCGCCTGGTGGGTCTCTGACCTTCCGGTGCGCCCAGGCGACCCGGTGCAGATCGAGATGCTTTGGCAGGTGAGAGAGCAATCCACAGCTCCGTTGACGCTATCCCTGGGTTTTCGCACCGCAATCGGCGGCAAATTGGCTGAAGAGCCCGCGCTGATGCCCTTGTCACTGCCCGATTCCGCCCAGCCCGGCACTCTGGTGCGCACTGTGCACACGGTGTCTGTGCCACGTGGACGCGGCGATCGGAGTTACTGGGTCGAGCCAAACCTGCAGTTAGGCGACCGCCGGCTTTCCTGGTTCCCCACGGGCAGGCTGCTCATCGACCGGGTTCAAGTCGAGGATCGTTTCCACATGGACGCGACGGCTACTGGCGCCGGTCAGGCTCTGGCGTCATTTGGCGAACTGGCCGATCTAGCCGATTTCAAGCTTGAGCCAGCCTCGCCACGTCCCGGCGATGCCCTCAAACTGACCTTGTTCTGGCAGCCGCGTACAGAGACCAACCGATCTTACTCCGTTTTCGTCCATCTTCTGGATAAGCAAGGCGAGATCGTGGCGCAGCACGACGGGGTACCGGCGAACGGCACGCTACCAACCAACATTTGGCTAGCCGATGAAATCATCGTCGACACGCATACGCTGCCGATTTCTGCCGACCTACCCGCCGGGCAGTACGATCTGCGCGTCGGGATCTACGATCCAACCACCGGCCAACGCTTGCCGGTGGTATCCACTCAGCCACAGGCCGACGGCGCGCTTTTGTTGGCGCCGGTCGAAATCAATCGATGAGTAGTGGGTGTCTCATTTCACACATGAAGAGCCATTGGCGCCGGCACCTGCCATACCTGTTGCTTCTGCTCATAAGCACAGCATTCCTGATCGTCTCGTCGCTGTTGCACCATCATGCACTTGGCACGGGCTACGACCTGGGCATCTACGATCAGGTGATCTGGAACCTGTCGCACGGCCGGATCTGGGAGACCACGCTGGTGTACGAGACTGGCGGCTACTACGACCACTTCGAGCCGATCCTGGTTCTGCTGACGCCGCTGTACTGGCTGTGGCCAAACGTGCAGGTGCTGTTGGTCGTCCAGGCAATCGCGCTGGCGCTTGGGTCATTGCCGATCTATCTGTATGCCTACGTGCGTTTTGTGAACCTTGTCCCTGCTAACCGGTCGATGGCCATTGCCCTGGCGCTGGCCGCCATCTACCTGGCATTTCCGGCCATGCACCATGCCAACCTCAACGACTTTCACGAGGTGGCGTTGTTGCCGCCGCTGGTGGGGTTTGCCCTGTATGGCCTGCTGCGCGGCCGGCCGCGGGTGCTGTTCATCTTCTTGGCCTTGTGCTTGATCGTCAAGGAGGACTTTGGCGTGACTGCCATGGCCATCAGCCTGTACATCATCCTGTTCAAGCCCAAGGGGTTCACCCGGCGGCAAGGCGTGGTGCTGGGAGCGCTGGTGCTCATTTGGGTCTGGCTGGTGCTCAACGTCTTCTATCCAGGCCTGACCCGTGGCATGTCCTACCCGTTTGTCGAACGCC
The DNA here is from genome assembly GCA_963709505.1 of uncultured Chloroflexia bacterium. Lineage (GTDB taxonomy): Bacteria > Chloroflexota > Anaerolineae > JAAEKA01 > JAAEKA01 > CAVPXC01. Next base: position 40,731 of record CAVPXC010000020.1, read on the forward strand.
GCTACGCCTGGTTGGCCGCCACGCCTCAAGGAGCATTGAAAGTCGTCCTGACCAAACCCTGGGTGTTGATTCCGCCTTTGACCGAGCCGCCCAAGCTGATGTTCCTGATACGCCTGTTTGGCCCGCTGCTGTTTCTGCCATTGCTGGGCTGGCCGGTCATCGGCTTGGCCTTCCCGATCCTGATCTACTTGATGCTCAGCACGTACCAGCCGCAGTGGTCGATCCAATCCTACTATAATCCACCTTTGCTGCCGTTCCTGTTCTTTGGCCTGATCGAGGCGCTGCACGGCCTTTACCGGTTGGCGAGCCGGCATAGAGGACGTGCAAGCGCCCGCCGGGTTCTGGCTGCACTTATCGCTGCAGTCGCCGTGGCCGTAGGCATTGCGTACTATCTGGATGCGCCGGGCCCAGGCAGCCGGGTCTTCAATCCCGAGAGCTTTCGAGTCACGCCCCGGGTTCTGGCCGCCAACGAGATCATGGCGCACGTGCCGGCCGATGCCTCGCTGAGTACGGAGTGGCCGCTCATCTCGCATCTCTCGCATCGCCGCCAGATCTATACGATGCTTGCCCGACCTGCCACTCCACCGGCTTATCTGTTGACCGAGCCGAAGCCAGGAGCCGAGGGCGCGCCCGGCTTTCCGTTCGCAGCGCCCGATGGCTGGCCGCCGGTTTATCACGAGTACGACCCGGTCGCCAGCGTCGGTCCTTTCCAACTCCAGTCCTTGCAGCGCAGCATCCCAATGACGCTGCTACCGGCCGTGCAGCCCAGGCCGACGCCGCTCAATCTGGCAGGCTATGCCTGGCTTGGCGGTGACGCCGAAGGCGGGTTGTCGCCATCTGTTGCGCCGGCGCAGGTAGCCCGGCTTTTGTTGGCATGGCAGCGCACCGGCAAGCTGGATCGGCGCTACGTTTTTTTCGTGCACCTGCTCGATCCCGTCCGCAAACAGGCCGACGGCACGCCGGCGATCGTCACCCAAAGCGGCCACGAGGGCGGCGATGGCAGCTATCCGACGATCTACTGGGAAAGCTGGACGGCGCCCGGCGTCGTACTGGACGAACAACGGCTGGAGATCCCGTCGGAGACACCCCCAGGCACCTATGGCGTATGGGCCGGCGTCTACGACAAGGAGACTGGTCAGCGGGTAGAACTGGGCGGCCCCGGGCAAACCCTGGTTCATGTGGACGACCTGGTCGTACAGCTTGTGCAAGAATGACGACTGAATGCTCCGCTAGATGATATTTTGCACCGTGTCACTGGCGCAGCGCCAGTGACACGGTGCAAAATATCACTTAACAGAGCACTGAGTAGTCACGGGAATACCAGAAATGGCTGACAAACTCCACTCTATCTTGTCGTCCGGTGTGTCCAAGGTGCTCAGGCGAGGCTGGCCTCTCTTGTTGCTTGTTGGCTTCCTGATCTGGGGATGGAGAAACCAGAGCCTTGGGTCCAGCATTCCGCAATACGGCGACACGATGGAGATGATGTGGGTTCTGTCGTGGTACGGGGATGCAATCCGAGCCGGCCAGAGTATCTCGACGTATCCGCTGGCTTTTTTTCCAAGCGGCTGGCGCTATTCGGAGAATCTCTACATGCTGCTGGGCATGCTGCCCTTGCATTGGTTGGGAGGGCCTGCCTTCGCTTACAATCTGGTGTTGCTGTTGACCTTCGTTGCAGCTTTCATCGGCGCGTATTTGCTGGCACGGCTGTTTATTGACCGGTTCGCAGCAACCATAGCGGCCTTACTGATTGCATTTTGGGGTGGTCGTTGGTTTCATACTTATGGACATGTCAACGTCTTGATAGGCTCTGCCCTGGTCCCTTGGGTTCTCTGGACGCTGACCCGCGGCTTGCGCGCAGAACGACGCCGCTTGGTTTGGCTGGTGCTCACGGGGGTCCTGTGGGCGCTTTCCATGGCTGGCTCCTTGTATTTTGCTCTCTTGGTTGGCGTGGCTGTGGCAACCTGGATAGCCGGCAGCCTGATGGCAAAAACCATTACCTGGCGTACGGCCCTGGTCGGGCTGGCCGTGCCTGCGACGGTTGCCGTGGCGCTTAGCATGCCGGCAATCTACTGGCTCTGGAGCCAGGGCGCCGAAAGCGGCGCTACCTTTTACACAATCGGCGAAGTGAACTTTTGGGGAGCCAGCCTGAATAACCTGCCCATCCCGTCGATCGACCATCCCTGGCTCGGACCGCTGGCGCGGCGCATCTATCAAGGCATCCCGTATGAGCAGGCATCCACCAACTTGGGCATGCTGGCCTCCATCCTCGCTATCGTCGGCCTGGTGGGAGCGTTCAAACGACGAGCGTGGCTGCCTGTCATCTTCCTGGCAGGCGTCACCCTGACGCTTACCCTTGGCCTGACCCTGAAGTGGGACAATGAGACTGTGCGTCTAGAGCTGTTGCGGCCGGTTAATGCCATACTCTGGAAACTCGGCTACTGGCTAAAACCGGGCTTCTTTGCCTCCGCACAGCCTCCCGCACCCTTTGACACGGGGGTTCTCCTCCCTGGAACGCTGGTATCCGCCGTCATTCCGATGATCGAGCTTGCGCGCGTTTTTGCACGTTATGCGTTGGTCGCCGCGGTTGCCGTGTTCTTGTTGACTGGGTTGGGCCTATCCATGGTCCGCTACCGTTGGGCGCGCCTGACCCTGGCGGTCGTGCTGATCGTGGAGGTGCTTCCAGCACCTATGGCCAGGCTACCATTTCCGCCGCCGGTGCATCCAGCCTTCGAGTGGCTCAGGCAGCAACCTATGGCGGGCGAGAGCATTGCTGATCTGATAGCGGCGCATCCATCTACTCCCGACTTGTTCAACGAGGGGGAGACCGTATTTGCGACGCTTTACCATGGCAAACCGACGGTAGCGGGCGCCAGCAGCATCTGGCCGGCTGACACATTGTTCTTGTATGATTGGCTCGCAAGCCACCAGCACTCCTTTTGGAACTTGGACATGGTTCCTATCCTGCGTTTTTACGGGGTGCGCTATATTCTCTTGCACATGCGAAGCGAGATGGAACCGACCATCTTGGAGGAGGCCAAGTCCAACCAGGAGCTGCGGTTCGTCAACTGCTTTCCCGCCGTTCCCGGTCCGTGGAATTACCCGATCTGCGTGCTAGAGGTCTTGCCACCGCACAACCCGAAGATCAATCTGGTTCTGCAAGATGGTTGGTCGGGGCAGGAGGACTGGGGTGTATGGGCTGAAGGCACGGAATCGGCAGCCTTCTGGGTGGCAACAGCCAAGCAGGATCAGCGGCTCCAGATCGAGGCGTTTCCTCAGTGCGTGGAGGATCGCCAGCAAAGCATCAAAGTGGATGTGAACGGGGTCGCCATAGGCAACTACACTTGGCCAAGCTGCGATCCATGGTTGGGCGAGATCAAAGTTCCGGCGGATGTGGTACGCCTGGGGCGCAACGACCTGACCGTGCACAGCGCCTACACAGCCAGGCCGGTGGATGCCAGTAACGGCCAAAGCGACGACACACGGAAGCTTTCGGTCGGATTCACCATGCTGCGTATCGAGCCTGAACCAGCCCCCTGAAATAGCATGGGTTGTGTCAGAGAGGGAAGTGAGTACTCACGGCGCCACGTTGCCCAGATTGATCTCGCCGATTGTGTGCAGAGTCTATTCATCAGTGATCTCGATTTCGGCAAGAACCAGGCGATCACCGGGCAGGACTTCGGTTGCCTGGAGCACGGCCAGGTTTTGCATCATATCGGGCCGGTATAGGCCCATTAGCAAGCGATACCGTCCTGGTGGGACCGTCTCGTCCAGTTGAAGGCGCTGTTGGTCGATTACGATTTCACCAGGCTCCCATTGCGTCGTCGGGCTGAATCCGTAGATTGGAGGGCTATCGCTCTGGGCGACCTTGCCCGAATCGTCCATCGGTGCCAGATGGAGGAATATGGAATAATCAGCGGCGGGCGACTTCTGGGTAAACCAGTATAGCCGAATAGGAATTGTTTCTCCGGGTTTCCACGATGTCGCAGGCAAGTAATCCCCCAGAAGCGACACCCCGTCTTCAAAATCCGCCGTGTATGTGGTTGGCAGTCTATTTGGCTCGCCACGGCCTTGATGAAGCCACAGCAAAAGGAACAACACGATCGTGGCGATTCCGGCGGCAAGCAGAATGATTCTCCTTTGACGCGATCGAAGCACGATCCAGGCAAGGATGGCGAGCGATACCAAGGAGATGGTCAGAGCAAACCAGCGCACCGGCGTGTTGCCAAACCGAAAATCCACCTGATGGGTGCCAGGCGGAATCTCAGCAGTCACCAGGCCCAGGGAACCGCTCGGGCCAACGGCTAAGCGCTCGCCGTCGACATAGGCGCGCCAGCCTGGGAAATAGATCCGGTGCAAGCGCAGCGGCATGGAAGCATCGCTCCGAACCTGGACCTGGAGATGGGTTGGCCCTTCGGAGAGCACCTGTACAATGGGCCTGGCTGCCAATGGGTCAGATGGAGGCATGTCGGGTGATCGCGACTGCGACAGCTTGGAAGCTCGGTATCTGCAGGTCTTTGGGAGTATAGTCGGTGAACAGGGCAAAGCCGGCCCTACCGCGCTCGAACAGATCCAACTGATTGATCTGGTCGTTGCGAATCTTAGGCCAGATCCAGGAGAGATCGGACGCAAGCCGTAGCAGACCAGAGAGGGCGATCAACAGAAGCAAGCCTGCGGCAAGAATCGTACCCGGCGTGCCTCTTAGCGGGCGCAGCAGGAAGATGGAGCCGGTCAACATTGCCGTGCAGAATGACACTAACCCCAACAACCGCCAGGGAAACTGAATGAAACGCACCAGTGGCAAGATCTCCCAGAAAGGACGCGTGACGGTGAGTTGCATCGCCAGCGCTATGGCTGCAAGACCCGCCAACAAAATGAGGGCGAAACGCATTCGGACAACCTGGAAAGGAATAGCAATCACAGAGAGCACGAGCAACACGGCTGGCCATAGCGCGAGGTGAAACCTGGTGCCACCCCAATAGTCCACTAACAACGAACGTTGTACTAAGTCAGTCAGCGAGACCAGGTTCTGCGCGGCGGAACGAGGACCACTAAGCATCGCGGCTTCGATTTTGGTGTATCCAACCTCAGCAATGGCTGGCATCCAATAAAAAGCACTCAGCCCCAAGCCAAGACCGATGGCAGCAGCGACTGCGGTGAGCTGTGGCATGCGGTGCTCGCGCCATGCCAAAAGAACCAGGTAAATCAGTATCGCGGGGAGGACAAACAGCGCCGTGATATTGTGCGCAAGAACCAGGAGCCCCACCAGGACACCACCCAGGGCAATTTGACTACGGTTGGGTTGCTCCAGCGCTCGATGGAGTGACCAGAATACCCATGGGAGAAGGCCCAGGGCCAGAGCTTCGGCGGCCGCGCCGCGCTCGTAGATGTTGGTCAGAAGATACGGTGCAAATAGATAGGCTGCCCCTGCCACGAAACCTGCCCGCCGGTCACGGAACAGCCAGCGCGCATACGCGTATGCGCCTCCGCCTGCCAAGGCGAGGCCAATCGTGAACGTAGCTTTGCTGGCCTCGATCGAGCCGAGGCCAGCAAGGCGCCACGCCAGGGCAACATAGCTAGCTAACGGCGGGTAGAACTGAAACAGTGGAGCGCCGTAGGTGAAATTCAGGTTTTCGCCCAGGCGAGGGTAGAGCAGCCACTGACGCCAGGCCTGATCCAACTCAAACACACGGTAGATGCCAATGAGCATGTCGGCTTCGCTGGCGATGCCAGGCTGCCAAGAGCGCGCAATTGCCAACACAACTCCCAGACCCAGCAAGAAGACGGCAGTCCAGTCAAGACGAGTCCAAGGTAAGGATTTGGTTTGATCAGGCTCTCTCATCATAGTGGGTCAATGGCAAACCATACCTGTTCAAGGGAAAAACTTCGGGAAGCGCAAAGAAATGCAAGGTCGGCCATGGCCTCTGCCACAACAAACTGATCAAAGAATTGATCGCTTGTGAGATTGTTTGAACAGCTCCGCCCTTAGCGCTTTGTGCAACCGGATGATGAGTCAGAAGCATAACTCCACGGGGTGCTAATGCATGGATAATTTGGTTGGACTTCGAGTCGCTTCTGTAGAGACGAATTCGGCAAGCCAGCACTGGCACCAGTATTCTATGTTCTAGCAAGATCATTGTCAAATGGCATCAATGGCATCTTTTGTGAAGGGTAGTTCTTGACGCTGGTTGTGCTTTGTGGTAGCATCGCGCACTGATGTCCCCTGGAGGCGCAAAGCTTATGAGTAGTTCTGCCGTGGCCCGAGCAAACGTGCGCTGGAAAAAACGGGCGGAGTGCCTGATTCCATGGGTGCCGTTTGCGGCGTTGCTGGCTTGGGGTTGGAGAACCACGGATCTATACCACACGGTTCCATCCTACGGCAACGTCTTGGAAGGTCTGTGGGCGATTACCTGGTACAATGATGCCCTCCGGCTCGGCCAGTATCCTTGGGTGTATCCCCTGGCATTTCACCCTCAAGGCTGGAACGTCATTACCTATGCCTGGGGACCGGCTAACTTCGTTCTATTGTTACCTCTCAGTTGGCTAGGCGGCCCCGCCTTTGCCTACAATGTCGCTACGTTGATTACCTTCGTGATTGCTTTTGCAGGCACTCTGAAACTTGCGCGAGGCTTTGTATCACGGCTTGCCGCTACCGTGGTGGCACTCCTCTTTACCTTCTGGGGACTGCGCTGGTACAACAACATTGGCCAGTTGAATGTAGCTCTGGCGTCGGCCTTGTTGCCATGGATGCTTTGGAGCCTGGAACGTGGCTTCGCCTCACCTCGCCGTGCGACAGGTTGGTTTGTTTTGGCGGGGATTCTTTATGCAATAAGTATTCATAGCACGCTCTATTTCATCTGGCTAGGTGGTATCGCTCTGCTTGTCTGGATTGTAGGCAGGCTTGGCTTCAAGCAGGCAAAGTGGCGGATGTACTGGTCAAGGATCTTCTTGGTCCCAGTTGTCGCCGGAGTTCTTAGCCTGCCTATGCTCGTCGCGTTCCAACAGGCCACAGCCACCGCAGGAATGTATCCCTTTACTCTCTACGACGTCAATGTTCTTGGCGCCAGCCTGAATAGCTTCCCGATTCCATCACTCACACACCCATGGCTGGGAGGGTTGGCGCGGCTGGTCTACCATGGTTCGGGTGGAGAGACTAGCCTAACAAACCTGGGTCTCCTCGGTACGGTGATGGCACTGGTTGGGATTTCGGCAGGCTGGCGCTCTCAGCGCTGGCGCCCTGTTCTGATTTTGGCGTGCGTGGGTATTATCCTGGCTCTGGGCCTTACTTTGAAGTGGAATGACCTACCTGTGAAGATCAGCCAGTTTCGCCCTGTGAATGAGTTGATATGGCGAGTCGGCTATCGCGTGAACCCCAAGTTCTACTTTGCGGAGCCGCCGATTCCTCCCGGATTGGCCGCAGTGGTGCCGCTACCCACATTAGTTTTAGCAACGTTCGTGCCATTCTTTGCGCAAGCACGCGTCCTTGCCCGATTTGCCTTGCTTTCCGGCTTAGCCATCTTCTTGTTGACCGGTTTTGGCTTGGACCAGGTCAAACGATACTGGATACGCATCAGCCTGGCTGCACTGTTAGTCGTAGAGGTGCTTCCGCCTCCGACGCAAAGCTATGCGTTTCCTCCGCAGTCCCATCCCGCTTATGAATGGCTAAGGCAGCAGTCCATGGGCGACAACGGTATCATCGAATTTACTACGGACCCCGAGCTTCGGCTAGAGTTATCTGTTGGGGGGAAAACCATTTGGGCGACGAAAGCACACCAACAGGCGACTGTGGGCGGTGCGAGCAGTATCATTCCTGGCCACATAGCCTATTTGATGCGCTGGCTTGCCGAACATCCCCAGCCTTTCAAACACCCTGATTTCGTTTCGTTGCTGCGATATTATCATGTGAGGTACGTTGTGTTGACCATGACCGGCGGCGGGCAGGAACAGAGCCTTGTCGAAGGCAAGATGAATCAAGAGCTGAGCTTCGTTCAGTGTTTCTCACCCACCTCCCAGATTCAACCCTACAACAACCAGATCTGTGTTCTTGAAGTATTGCCATCTCGCACCCCCGGTCTTAACCTGATGTTCCGGGAAGGATGGTCTGGACTTGAAGAATGGGGCCGGTGGATCGATGGAACCGAGGCCAAGGCTAACTGGATTGCCACTGCAAAGACGCCGCACTTGCTACATCTGCAAGCCTTTCCCTATTGCGTTTCCGGGCAACAACAGCAGGTGTTCATCGAGGTCAATGGAACACCAATGACTGAGCATCGGTGGACCGACTGCGAGCCGTGGTCTGCCAGCATCACTATTCCTGCCGAACTCGTCCAAATCGGACCTAACGATTTGGTCGTCCGGACTGACTATGCTGTGCGGCCAATCGACAGTTCCGGCGCAGAAACCGGCGATCCCCGAAACCTCTCAGTTGGGTTCACCGAATTGCGTATGGCTGAGGAATAAGCAGTATAGGTGCTAATCGTTAGTAGCCCAGCCCGTTTAGGTTTGAGAGCCCTGACGAAGGCATCCCGGAGCTCACTTGGCAGCCTCGGGCTTGACCTGTACGTCGATCGGCAATATCAGCAGGTTGTCGGCCATCGGTTGACCGTTCTCGTCGAGTGCTGTCAGGCGCTGCAGAGTCACCGCATCGTACCAACCAGCGGCCAGACGGTAGGATCCGGGCGGCAAACCGGCGGGCACTTGTAGCCGGACATCTTCCAAAAACACCTCCCCCGGCAACCAGGAGGAAGCGGGACACTCGCCGCCGCATGGAGGGCCGTCCTGTTGGGCCACTGGAAGTCCCTCAGGACCCAGCAAGTGGATGAACCGCACCAGGTCCTGGTTCAGCGTGATCAGCGCTTGCCACGCCAGGGTGATCGTGATCGTCTGGCTCGGCACTGCTTCCACAGGCAATTCGGTATCCGTTCCAAGCAAGGTTACCTGGTCGCCGAAGGTCGCCTGGATCGGGTTCAGTAGAGGAGGCACGTCAAAACGCCTGGGCCGTCCGCTGACCTCCACCTCGCCGAGCGGCACCGGTTGCCCTCCATCACCTGGCCAGCCCAGCAACAAGGCGTAGACACCCGGCTCTACGTCTGGCGGCAGCCGCAGATCGGCATACGTGTGCAGAGGGTGGCCCACCGGCATGTCTGGCGGCAGCCGCAGAGTGGCGGTGACTGGCGTGCCGCCAAGTGAAACGGTAAATACTTGGTCCCGCGGCAGTGACTGGCCGGCCTGCCAGTAGAGCCGAAGCGTCAGCGGTGACCCCGGCTGCACCGTCGCCGGCCAGTCGTCAAGGCCGAGCAAGGTGAGGCCGGCCGGCAAAGAGACGTCAAGGGGACAGCGCGGGCGGTAGAACGTCACCGGAGACCGACTCAGCCGGCGCACTGATGGATGCCTGCTGTAAGATGATGCTGCTTCCCGCAGGGGCTGTGCCGCCAGTGGGGAGGACCGGGATCAAGGTCTCAGAGTCGTACAGCCGCGCCTCCAACGTCACCGGTCCGGGCAACTGGGTGGCTGGCACATCGACCAGGTGATACGTGTGCACCAACGTGTTCGGCGTCCAGACGAAGGGCATCTCGGGAGTGCCCTGCTGCACATGGAGCAGCTGTTGGTCCGCATGGCTGAGCCGGTGCCTTCCAGCGTCGAGCAAATCCACCGACGCTCGTAGACCGGTTAATGGCTGGTCGACCTGCCACGTTAGGATGACCCAGAAGGGAGTGCCTGCGCTGGCGGTTGTGCTGTTGCGGTCCGGATTAGGATAGGCAGCCCCCCAACGGGCCTCGACCAGCTTCACGCCGCCGGAGAAGGATTGGTCGAGCATGACCTGGTTGCCCGCTGCGTTAAAATCGGGCTGTTTACCCAGCTCGTAGCCTAGGAGGTCAAAATTGCGCAGATGCTCTTCGGTCACCGGTCTGCCCTCACGATCCAGATAGAAGGGCACGACCTGCTTGGCATCCGCATACGTTTGCGGCTCGATGTTCCAGACTGGAACCAGCACCTGCTGGCCGCCAGCCTCTTCATTGGGCGCACCGGAGCCGGTGGAGCGGGCTCCCAGATGGCTCGCCAGCCAGGGAGCGATCGTCTCTTCGTCCACTGCTACTTCCAGGATGGGCGCGCCGGGGAAGGCATAGTCGAGCACATGGGTTGCGTCGCCATACATCGGCACGACGGCAACAGCATTCGGAGTGGCCTGGATACGCTCGCCGAGGAGCATGGTATCGCCGTTAAAGGCTTCATAAAGATCGATCTGCCGATAGGTGACAAAGTAGTCGTGGACGGTGCGCGCTCCTTCGGTCGCCAGGAGTAGTACCACGCCTAAAACGGCAACTCCCCGCCAAACAGGGCCCCGCGCTGCAAGCCGGCTGGCCAGCGCGCCAAGCGGCCAGGCGGTCAGCAAGAAGGCCGCTGGCAAGGCGCCAAAGAGGCGCGGATAGTGTGGATTGCTAGCCAGAGAGAGTACGCTGGGCACGGCCAGCACCAGCAGCCAGGTTAGGAGCGTCCAGCCGCGTGGATCGCTGCGCTTGCGCAGGCTGAGGATCGCTGCGCCGACGCCAAGCCCGAACAAGACGGCGAGCAGGCGGCGAGAATGCCGGACGGCCAGGGATGTTGTGACGGTAGTTCGGATCGCCGGCCCAGCCCAGGAACGCTCCGGCGACCTCTTTAGCACTGGAAACCAGCGGCTCCAGAAACTCCTTGCCATAGTCGCCCCGGAGCAAGGGGAAAACGTTGGCCCGGTTGACAAAGTCGTTGGGGTGCAGGGCGAAGTGAATCCCCAAGGGCAAGGGGATCACGCCGAACCCCAAAAGCGCCCAGAGGAGCGTCGGGCGAAGGGATCGTCGCTTGGCTGAGGGCAAGGCAACGTATAAGATAAACCAGATCAGCGGCGTGAACCGGGCGGCCAGGTAAGTCGTCAAAGCCAGGCCTGCCAGGATGCCAAAGGCCAATGCCCGATCACGAGCCGGCCTGTTGCTCCAGTTTAGCCACATCACCACCGCCAGCGTAATGACGATGGGAAAGGCGTTGACCTGAAATCCGACCCGATTGATGCTTTGCGGCCAGTAGTTGACAGCCCAGAGCCCGGCAGCGATCAAGCCCACCCACAGGCCAACACGGGGTTGTGTGCGCCATAAGGCTCTGCCGGCCAAATAGAGTGCCAATACCATCAGGGCGCCCAATATCACTCCCACCAGGCGGACGGCGAAGGGCTGACCGTCCCAAACCGCCACAAAGGGTGTGGTCAGGTAGATGTACAGCGGCTCTTTGCCCTCGGCGCGTGTGAAGAACATCCGGAACTGACCATGAAGCAGGTCTCGCGCATCCAATCCTTGCGAGGCCTCGTCCCACCACAGTCCGGGAGGTAAGGAATTCAACGACCAGGCGCGCAGGAGCAGAGTGACCCCCACCAATGCGATCAGAACAACGATTATTGGAATCAAACGGCGATGTTGGCTGGCAAGCATTCCCTTCGCCCTTGACTTAGATAAGCCTGTAGTCGATGCATCCATGTTCGTCTCATCTTGTAGTGTAGGTTATTCCATTTGTCAAATCACTCTCGCTTCGACCTTTAGCCCCTTCGTGTTTGCTGTGGTATACTGACGCCCGAAAGGCGAAACGCATCGATGAGCGTCTTGCGACGTCACTGGATTGCCACTGTCATCCTCTGCCTATTCATCGGGTTGGGAGTTCTTTATAGCACTGCCACTCCCATCTTCGAGGCAAGCGATGAACTGAACCACTATCCCTTCGTGCAGACCCTGGCCCAGGGCAACGGTCTGCCGGTGCAACGCCCGAACCAAGAAACCCTCTGGGGCCAAGAGGGCAGCCAGCCGCCGTTGTACTACGGTCTTGCTGCTGTTTTGACCGCCTGGATTGACAGTGGCGATTTTGCCCAACTCCTCGACCTGAACCCGCATGCGGAACGCGGCGTCCCTCTGGCGCCGGACAACAAGAATATGGTCCTCCACGATGCAAGGGAGGGGTTCCCCTGGCAAAACACCGTCCTGGCCGTGCACCTGATCCGCATCTTCTCGGTTCTGTTGGCGGCCGGCACCGTGCTCTGCACGTATCGTCTGGCGCTGGATCTTTTTCCCAAGCAGGTATCCATTGCCTTGACGGCGATGGCGCTTAACGCGTTTTTGCCTATGTACCTCTTCATCAGCGCCTCGGTGAACAACGACACACTGGTGGTTCTGCTGTCGTCCGTTGCGCTGGTGATGCTGATCCGCATGCTCCAGCGAGGAGCGTCTTCCTTGTTCCTGGTTGCACTCGGCATAGTCATCGGTCTGGCCTGCCTGTCCAAGCTGAGCGCGCTGGGACTTATCCCCTTGGCCGGCCTCGCCCTCGCGCTGCGCTTTGTCTCCGGTGACTGGCCGCCCAAACTCCGGAACGTCCCAAGTGGCCAGGCAAACGATAGCGGCGGACGGCGGCGCCTCTGGCTAGTGGTGCGACGTTGGGCCAGGGACTATGCGTTGGTGCTTCTCCCAGTCGTTGCGATTGCCGGCTGGTGGTATTGGCGTAACTGGCAACTGTATGGCGAACCAACGGGCTTGAATGTCATGCTGGAAATCGCCGGCCGCCGCGCGATCATGCCAGGATGGCGCGATCTCTTGGGCGAGTTCCAGGGCTTCCGGATCAATTTCTGGGGCCTGTTTGGCGGGGTCAACATTCTCATGCGCCCCGGCTGGGTTTACCCGCTCCTCGACATCTTAACGCTGATAGCAGGGATCGGCCTGGTGATCTGGGCCTGGCGCGTGTGGCGGCCACAACGTTTCGCCCAATGGCCGGCCTTGACAGTGATAGCAGCATGGATTGTGATCGTTTTCGTTGCTTTGATCCGTTGGACTTCATCCACGATGGCTTCACAGGGCCGCCTCATCTTCCCCGCGATCTCCGGCATCTGCCTGTTCTTCGCCCTGGGCTGGCTAGGCTGGCTGTCGCCGCGCTACCAGCGGATTGCGGCAATCGCCTTTGGCGGACTGATGGCGATACTTGCCGTAACAGCGCCTTTCACTTCCATCCGGCCGGCCTATGCACGCCCAACCGATCTGATCACAGCCAATGTGCCTGCCAGCGCACAGCGCTTTGACGTCGACTATGGCGGCGTCGCGCGGCTGCTGGCATTTGAGGTGGACAAGGAACGCATCCAGCCCGGGGACAGGGTCGATGTCACATTGTACTGGCAAGCTCTGACGCCCATGCGCGATAACTACAGCGTGTACGTGCAAGTGTTTGGTTGGCAGCAGGATTTAGGCCAGCGTGACAGCTACCCGGGCGGCGGCACCTATCCCACCAGCCTCTGGTTGCCTGGACAGATCATTCGTGACCGCCATCAGATCAGCATCCCTCCGGATGCCAAGGGACCGGGACCCGCATGGATCACCGCTGGACTGTATCAATTCGACACCATGGAACGGCCCCAAGCCGTCGATGCTGCGGGCCAGCCAGTGATCTTTCCAATTCTCACAAAGCTGGCGCTAGATTCGCCCACCCCAACATGGCAGCCCACGCACCAATTGGATGCTAATCTGGACAACCGCGTGCGCCTGATCGGTTTCGACGCGGAGACCCAGGATGTGAGGCCAGGCCAGACATGGCCGGTAACTCTCTACTGGCAGGCGCAGGCGCAACTGAAGCAAGATTACGCGGTGTTCGTCCACTTGGTTGACGAAACAGGCTCGATTATCGCTCAAGTCGACGAGCCGCCCCTCAAGAGTTTCTATCCAACCTCAGCCTGGGCGCCGGGGGAGATTCTCAACGATACCCACGCAGTGACGCTGCCTGCCGACGTCAGGCCAGGGCGCTATCAGGTGTTTGTTGGATTGTATGATCCAGCTACCGGGGATCGTTTACCCGTAATAGACGAGGCTGGGAAGGGCCAAGACAATCAAGTGCTTTTGGCTACGCTCGACGTGACCGCAGATCAATGACTCCGCTGCCGCGTTGGCCTAAGCTGTAGCCTTTCCTGTTCCAGGGATTGAAAATCCCCTGTCTGAAACAGAGAAGTGCCCTCAGGCACAGGGGAACAGACGCCTCTCCAGTGCCTGAGGGCACTTCTCTGTTTCAGACGGTGAATTCCATTCACCGGGCTGAGTTCTTGAACTCGATCCGAATCGGTTCCAAGGCGAAGCTGAGCTCCCGCTGGTCTCCGGTGGCGGGGTCGACGTCGATCGGACGAAAATTGCCGGCCTCCAGGTGTAAACTGACCGCGTTCCAACCGGGCTGGAGGTCAAGCTCAAACTTAAAGGGCTTGCCAACCTGAACTGGTACGGCGCCAACGGACTGGCCGTTTAGACTCGCAGCCATCGTCCCTTCCATTCCCATCCCATTGTCGCTTCCAGGCTCATGCAGCGCAACAGGAGTCGACGTGATCGCCACTTGCTGGCCGGTCGGTGCAAAGATCAGCAGGCGGCCGGGAGACGCGGTCCATCGGTAGGTAATGGCGCCGGCAGTTTCCCGATCATACCAGCCGGTTCCGTATACTGCCTGCAGTTGGTCGGATCCGCTGGGTGGTATCTGACCGTTGACGAAAATGTCGGCGGGGGCAGCATAGCACGATGGCGAGGGCGTTTCCGTGGTTGGTTTGCCGCCATCCGGAGACGGCTCCAACACTTGGAGGGTTACAGGAATCACGATCGGGCTGCCCCTCACGGATTTGCCGCCGTTCTCGGAAAGCGCACTGATAGTACACTCCGCCCAGGTCGTGGAGCCCAACGCCATAACCCGTCCAATCCGCCGCAAGAAAAAGCTCTCCGTAGCCGAGTCCAGGGATGCGACTTTCCGAGGGCTGGTAAAAAACTCGTCGTGGGGTCTCAACGCTCCAAGTCAGTGCCCGATCCCCGTCGTTGACCAGAAGGAGACTGCCTGCTGGCTCTGCGTCGTCGCCCTGCCGGTAGGTAAGGCACAATGATGCCGGCTTTGCTTGTATTCTAGCTGGCCTCAGACCTCGCCAGAACTGGGGATCGGACCAGTCCCAGACACGACGCGGCGCGTCGTCGATGCTGTCTACGACGTTGAGAAAGGCCATGCTCCAATCCCAGGTGGCGCGTTGTGTGCCACCCCGATAGTTGACAAAAAGGCTTGCCAGCACCAGGATCGCAAAGACCGCCGCAAGAACCCATTGTCCTGCGGTCTTCGGCGCTTTTAACTGGGCCAGCACGGGAATCAGGAAATAGGTCAGGTAGGGCAGCATGTCGACAAAGAGCCTTGGACCAAACGATGCGCCGGCCCAAGTACGCGAAAAATATGAAATCGCCATCCAATGCAGGACAATGATGGCCAGAAGAAAGCCATCCAGCCTTTCAAAGGTCTTTTGCTTGATCTTGAGCAGGACGCCGTAGGCGACAAACAAAAAGACCGGCGAGTAGATCAGCAGACCTCTCGCAGGGCTAACGAGATTGCCGGTCAAGGCTTCGACAAAATGCGAATTGGTTGTCAGCCTTTGGGCCTGGAAGTAAAACGGCAAGAAGCTGTCAAACAGCGAAAGATTGAGCGCAAAAAATGGGATCGCCACCACCGCTGCCCATAACAAGAAGTGCGGCAGGTATTTTCGATGGGTAAGGGCCACATACACGGTAAGAAGCACGATCGAGATGCTGTTGGTTGGGCGAATCACGTAGGCAAAGGCCAAGGGAAGAGCGGCGAACTGCACGAGTTTCGGTTTATCCCTGGCGAGCAAAATCAGATACAGCGCCAGGGACAACATGAGCATCGATCCCGTGTGCGACCACAGGTCACGACTTGCCGTCGACCAGGCAGACGTACAAAAAGCAAAAATGAATGTCAACCCGAGGGCGCGTGGAATATCCAGAGTGAGGCGGCCCATGGCGTAGATGACCAGAGCCGTGAGCGCAGTGAGCAAGCTGGCAATGACCAGGCTGATGTTCTCCACCAGCAGCCAGTCTTCAGTTGCTTTCAGATGCTCGTAGAGATCGAGTAACTGAAAACGCTCCAGTACCTGGTCGACCAGGGCCACGGCCGGCGTAATAAGCACAGACGTGCCGTAAGGATAATAGTTGTAGCGATGCCCGTTGACGTCCACGCCCTGGGCATAGGGAAACTCATCCAGGTCGATGTTGCCTTCCTTGATGAGGCTCAAGGAAGTGTGAACTGTAAACGCTGTGTCGGTCAAGGTGGTGGTATGCACCTTGCTGACGTACACTCCGAGGATGAGCGCAAAGAGCAGCACCACGACGATGCGTTCTCGCACCTTTGCAGACGGTTGCGTGATTTTCTTGTCCATACCTGCGTTTTCAGTTCTCGAAGTCAAAGATGGTCTCAGATCCAGCCAGCCTTACTCTGAGCGGGGTCACCGTTACATTGTCCACCCACAGCGTTCCCTGTCCTTTGTAGAGCACTCGGAGCTCGACGTCATCGTATTGGTCCTGGGTTTCAAGGTCAACTACAAAATCCTGATACTCGCCGGATGACTTGAAGTCAGACGCCAGGACATCCGTGCCGGCCAGCGAGCCACCGGCCGAATTGGAGAACACATCCAGGCTGGCCGCTATTCCTTGATCGTCGTCCCCCTCGTGCTTGAGTCTGTAGATCACCTGATACTTGCCGGCCGGCAGCGTGAAATAGGGCCCAAAGGTCAACCCGTCTTTGCCCGCCTGGGCGCGCACCTCAGGCCTTCCCACCCGTGCTTTGCCCTCCTTGGCCTGGCTGTCGAGCACATCGCTGTCCGGCAGGTCAGTTGCGAGGTTTTCTGCTTCATAGGTTGCGGAAAATAGCGTCCGCAATGCCTCCGTGTTGCCTCCCGGATCCTGGCCTTTCTTGAGAAGCAGGACGCCATCCTCGGCGCGCACCAGGCCGTACTCACCTGACAGCAGATACGGCGCCAGACTACCAATCAACTCGCCCCGCTCGTTACGTGAGGTATAGGGCCAGAAATTGGCTGTGGGATCTGTATCGAACAGGATCATGTCGGCGCCGTTGACGATGGGGAAGAGGTAAATGGTCTTACGGC
This sequence comes from uncultured Chloroflexia bacterium, assembly GCA_963709505.1. Lineage (GTDB taxonomy): Bacteria > Chloroflexota > Anaerolineae > JAAEKA01 > JAAEKA01 > CAVPXC01. The sequence continues at coordinate 57,688 of CAVPXC010000020.1, forward strand.
TCGAGAGGTGCGGCACAATGTCGCTCAGCGTGCTGACCGTGGCATCTTTGGGTATGTCCTTGAAGAAGCTGGTCACCACCCGGTCGTGTTGCGTGGGCCTGGCCAGCCCCGCCCCGCTTTTGGAAAAGATCGCACCATACTGGTAACTCATGGTCAGGCTCGCAACAAGCACAGCACCGGCCAGCGCCGCCCGCCAACACCGGTCGAGCTTAAGCCGTTGCGCCCCCAAAATCGCGAGGAAGAACATGGACGGCACAAGGCCGGCAGCGTAATGATAGCCGACCGTGTATTGTGTCTCCGCTGAGGACAGGAACGCCACCGCCAGCGCCGGTACTGCGATGATCCAGGCCTGGCCGGCCAGCAGCGGCAGAAAGATCAGTGGCAACAGCAACTGGAACAGATAGATGATCTTGTCGGGGTTGGAGAAGATGAAGTTGGCCGTGAAGACGGGGTTGGTCAGCAAGGTCTCGACGATCCCGCTGAAGCCCTTGCTGCCCGGCGGCATCAGTCCACCAAAACGGTTGACCTGCACCTCGCCGCCCAATGCCGGCATCACAAACCCTACCACCACACCAAAATACACCACTCCGACCGCGACGATCGCCAGGCCGAACTTTGGGCGCCGCTTGACCAGAGCCACATACAGCCCGATGGCAGTAGCCGTCAACGCCACCTCTTCTTTGCATAGCAGCGCCAGCGCCAGGAACAGCAGGAATATGCGGTCGCGGCCAGTCTCAAGAAAATAGAGCGCAAACAGCAGCAGTGACGTGACCAGTGCGATCTGGTGGAAATCGAAGGTGTTGACACCGTGCAGGGCAGGATAGAGCAGATAGCTGGCACTCAACGCTACGCTCAGGACGGCGCTGCGTGTCTTGCTCTGGGCCAGCAGGTAGACGGCGATCGCGCCGATGCCTAGCGCGAAGCTCTGCAGCACCAGTAGGGTGCGTGCGTCCTGCCGCAGCGCGTAGACGGGCGCCACCAGGTAGAGGATTGGCGAGAAGTGCTCGCCCAGGTAGTTGATTGGCTCGACCCCGTGCAGCGTCGACCGCAGAACGCCGCTGTGAAGCCCGTTGTAGACCACCTGATTGTGGATTCCCAGGTCGAAGGCGTGGGTCATGAAGCTGTTGTGCCTGAGCACGGTTAAGGTGCTCAAGGTTACTATATAGCCTACGGTCAGCACGCCTACCAGAACCAGGCCGAGTTTGGCGGGATCGTGGCGGCGCAAAGCCGCTGGTGCGGCTCTTTCCCCAGCGCATTGGCATGCCTCTTTGACCGTAAAGCCGGCAAGAACGCTCATGGCGCCGATCAAACCAAAAGTCAGGAAGGGATGGTTCTTTTCGAGATCGGGGAGACCCAGAATGGGCAAGAAGGCCAGCAGTGACGCGCCCAGCAAAACGATGGCGCCCCATTGCAGGAACCCAGTGATTTTCCTACCGGTGACCAGCGCCAGGGCAAAAGCTACCAGAAACCAGAGCAGTACGACAACTACCATGCTAGCCAACGGCAGCCAGAGTGGCAGTCTGTTGGCTCCATCGACCTGGTTTGTCAAAATGAAGCTTTGTAGTTGATCCGCGCGGTTGGCTCCCCAAAGAAAAAGGCCAACCGCGTAACCGCCGATCAGAGCAAACAGAATGTATCTGGGTGCCAGGCGCTCGAGGGGGATAGAGCTATCTGAGCTAGGCGATGTCTTGCCTTCTTGAACCATACAACCAAACTTGTAGCCCACTTCTTTGAGGTTGTCAAATCTTCCGTGGTATAATTGGCCAGCGAATCGAACCGCAACTGACCCATGACATCACTTGCCAAGCGCATCATACGACCTTTCCATCTGGCAGCGCTATTTGGTTATGTAATTCTGGTCGCCGGATTCTATGCACCAGTACTGCGGGGCGTCCGTTCCTTTCCGGCCGGCGACTTCACCGATCATTTCCTAGCTTTCAGCCTCTTCCAGCGCAGCGAACTCTTGGCGGCCCGGCTGCCGCTCTGGAATCCCTACACGTACGGGGGGCATCCCTTCCTTGCCGACGTCCAGGCGGCGATCTTCTACCCGCTCAGTAATCTGCTGATGCTGCTGACCTTGCCCTTCAGCAGCGCTGCCGCCCGGCTCTACGCGCTCCAACTGGAGGCGCTGCTGCAGTTTGTGTTGGCCGGCTTTTTTACTTATCTATTGGCCTACGCGCTTACGCACCGCCGGCTAGCGGCCTTCCTTGCCGGTGGCATTTTTGTCTTTTCCGGCTACTTAACCGGCTACCCTGCCCTGCAGTTGGCTGTCCTGCGCACCGCGATCTGGCTGCCGCTGGTACTCACCCTGCTACTGCGTGCCTTCGAGCAGCCCAGACGCTGGCGGTGGTGGATCGGCGCTGCTTTGGCGTACGTTATCGCCTTTCTGGCTGGCCATTCCCAAACGTTTCTGTATCTAAGCTACACAACCCTGGCCTGGATCGCACTGCTGCTGTTTCGATCGCGACGCCAACCGGCTCCTCCACTGTCGTTGACCGGCTACCTGGTTCGTGTCGCCTCGTTCTATGGGCTGTTTCTCGGTCTGAGCGCAGCCCAGCTCCTGCCAAGCGTGGAGTTCACCCACCTTTCGGTGCGGGCCACCGTAGATTATGCCTTTGTCAGCGGCGGTTTTCCGCTTTCCGACACCTGGCAGGTGTTGCTGCCAGGGCTAGTGAGCCTGTTCTCGCCGCTATACATAGGTATCGTCGGTCTGGGTCTGGCGCTGATGGCCGTGGTGGAAGCAGCTATGGGCCGAGGACCGACGGCCGGCCGGCACTCAGTAGACCTGCTTGCAGACCGTCAGCTGTTTGTGGCATTCTTCGCCGTGCTGGTATGGGTCGCCTGGCTACTCAGCTATGGTCGCAGCGGTTTCTTGTTCCCGCTATTCTACCGCGTCGTGCCAGGCTGGAACCTCTTTCAGGGTCAGGAACGCGCAGCCTACTTGGTAGCATTTGGGTTGAGCTTGCTGGCCGGCTTTGGCGCGGCGGTTGTCGACGGCATGCCGTCGCGACGTCGACGCTGGCTGTCCTGTGCCTACGCTGTGCTAGTCGTTGCCGGCCTGGCCGCCTTCGTGCTGCGCTACGGAGCCACAGGGCAACCGCAAGTCAGTGCTGCCCAGGTGTGGAAGTCAGTGCTCGTGGCCGGAGTGGTGCTGGCAGTTTTCGTAGCGGCGTTATGGATCGACCGTTTGGGCCGCAGGCGGGTCGTTGTGCTAACAGTCCTGGCGCTTGGCGAGTTGTTCTGGGCCAATCGAGGCATGCTAAACAGCGGCGCAACGCTGGTGCAGCAGGCTGCGGCGCCGGCCGCAGCGCTGGCCGTGCAGCAGGCTGTGCAACAAGCGGGTAGCCTCAGCGCATCGTGGGGAGGCACATCCTATCAGGGTCCGCCCGGCCGCGTTTACAATGAGTTTCGCGCCGTCGAGGACTATGGCATGCGGGCTCAGGTCGAGGATCTTTGGGGCAGCAGCCCACTGCGAACTCGGGCGCTACGACGCGCTGCTCGATAACTTCCCCTTGGACCGCCTGTGGCAACTGGCCGGCGTCCAGCACGTCTTGACCAGCCGGCCGGGCCTTTACCAGCCGGCCGAGCTATTAGCCGAGCTGCCGGCTGACGATGGCTCCACGTTCCTGCATCGTCTTACACAGCCGATGCCGCGCGCATGGATCGCCCATATCGTACAGAGCCTGGAGGATGGCCCCGCCCTGCCGTTGTTGGCCGACACGCGCTTCGACCCCAGCGCCACGGCTCTGCTGCCGCCGGTGACAGACACCGCGGGACGGGCTGGATTTGCCGCAGAGGGCTTGCTGGCGACGCCCGGCCAAAATACGGTGCGGATGGAGCAGCTTGCTCCGGGCCGGTTGCGCCTTGACGTCCAGAGCGAGCACGGTGGGCTGCTGGTGGTCAGCGAGAACTGGCTGCCGGGTTGGAAGGCCACGGTGCGTCGCGATGGCAATGAGACGGCTATCGGTGTGCCCGTGCTGCGCGCCGACGTGACGTTTCTCGGCGTGCCTGTCACCCCCGGGCACAGCGTTGTCGAGCTAGCTTACCGGCCGGCCAGCGTGCGCCTTGGTCTGCTTATCAGTGGCGGGATACTGCTGGCTCTGGTAGCGGCGGTTCTGTGGAGAATGAAAAGACGAACAGAGGCAGAAAGGGACAGCGAGAGCACTGGAGAGGAAGAGAAGTGGGCGCGCTGGGCGATGGTTGCCCTGGTACTAGCGGCGTTTGCGTTGCGGGTATTCCGGCTGGGATACCAGGAGTTACGCGGTGACGAGACCTTCGGCTATTTCTTTAGCTTGAATAGCCTGCCTGAGATCGTGCGCTCGACCCTCTCTCTGCACGAGCCGCATCCGGTGGCCAGCTATTTCCTGCAGCATGGCTGGCTGAGCCTGGCGGGACATAGTGAATTCGCTCTGCGTTTCGTCAGCGCCTGGTTCGGTGTGTTGTCCGTGACGCTGCTCTACCGGTTGGGACGGCGGCTCGGCCTTGGCGCATGGACTTCGATCCTTGCTGCGGCGCTCATGGCGGTCAGCCCATACGCTGTCTGGCACAGCCAGGATGCCCGCATGTATACCATAAGCCTGGCGCTAACCCTGGCCAGCACGTGGTTGGCGCTGGAGGTGATCCGCTCGGGTGGACGCCTCCGCTATGGGCTGGCCTACGTCTTGGTTAGCTTGCTGGCCCTGCACACCCACTATTTCGCCGTGTTTGTCCTTCTTGCTCAGAACATTTTTGTACTGTGTCTGGCAGCAGTAGATCGGCCGATACGCCGGATCGCCGTGCGTTGGCTGCTCTACCAGGCGTTGCTCGGCCTGCTTTGGCTGCCCTGGCTGCTCGTCGCCGCCAGCACACTCACCGGTTACGCTGGCACCGGCAACTCGCCGGCCTTTGCGTCCATGCTGCAGCGATCGCTGAGCGTTTTCGGCGTTGGGGAGACGATTCCGGCGGCGCAGCGTAACGCCGTCGCCGTGCTGTCCGGCATCCTCCTGCTACTTGGCGCAGTCCGGCTGACGCTCGCTGGCCCGCTGGCGCGACGCATCCTGCTGTTGTTGGCGCTCTATTTGGTCGTGCCTCTCCTGGCTACCTGGCTCAGTGCGCTACAGCGGCCAATTTTCAACGAGCGTTACTTGATCGCCGCCGTACCCCCGTTCTTTCTACTTTTAGCGGTTGCGGTTTTGGGCAAAGGCAAAGAGATGACGCTACTCGGGTCTGTTGCAGACACAGAAGTGGGAGGCCGCCACACCGGCCGCACCGACGATCTGTTAGGCTGGATGGCTGTGGTGGTAGTAGGGCTGCTGTTGTTCAGCGGGCTAGGCTCACTAGTTGGATACTACACAGATCCGACCTATAGCAAGACGCGCGGTTGGCGAGAGCTGGCGGCTGCTCTTGAGCGCTATTCGGCTGGCTTGCCAGCCGGGCACGTGCGCATTGTCGAGAATTTCCCCGAACCGACCCTGTGGTATTACTATCGCGGGCCGGTCGATCACCTCGTCCTGCCGCCGCGAGGCAACGACGAGGTCGCAACAGCGCAAGAGGTCGAACGCCTGGTGAGCCAGGGGGTGCAACGGGTGGTGATTCCGATCCAGCCTGCCGATTGGTGGGATCGATCCGGCATCGCCGAGCAGGCACTGGCCCAGGAATACACCTTGGCAGCTACGAGCCAGGTCGCCAACTGGCCGGTTCAGGTTTACGTGCGGCCGCCGACGGCGCTATCTCCGGTCGACGAAGTTTTCTTCAACACGGCGCAGACTGGTGACACAGGCGCTGGTGTGCGACTCGCGGCTGTCGCCATCCCTGCTGGCCAGCTCGTAGCAGGCGACATCCTGGACGTCCATTTGAAGTGGGAGGGGTCAGCACAAGCGTTGTCCGGCACCGAAAAGATCACGCTCCAACTATTGAACAGCGCAGGCCAGTTGGTGGCGCAAACTGACCAACCCCTCAGCGCCGCCGACCTGAAGGCGCCTAGCAGCTCGTACATGGTACCCATCCCTTGGCAGTTGTCGCCTGGCGACCACACACTTATTGCAGCACTCTACGATCCGGCCCAACCCGGTGCACCACGCTGGCTGAATTCAACCGGCAGCGACTACATCGTGCTGGCCGTTCTGCCAACGCAAAACCCATGAGCAAAACTCTAAAGCCTTGGTTGCAGCGAATCAGCCTTGAACGCCGATCGGTCGAGCGACTTGCACCTCCGGACCCACAACTTGCAGGTTCTTGACTTCTGATCTCATCGGTGGTATGTATTCGCCGTTGTGCTATGAAACTGCGATATGAGGTTCAGTGGTGGTGGCTGTTCTTGATCTTTGCGGCATCAGCGGTAGTGACGGCGTTGGCCTATAACATCGCCGTGGTAGCTTACGATGCAGCCGCCGAGCATGTTTTTCGCGGGGTAATCTATTCACAGGCCGTCAGCGATGGCGTGCTTTTTCCGCGTTGGGTCCAATTCCTGCATTGGGGGTTAGGTAGCCCCATCTTCACCTTTCAAGGGCCGCTGCCCTATGTGGTGATGGACTTCCTGTTTCGTCTGGGGCTTCCCCATCCCATCGGCTGGCGCATCATGGTCGCAGTCGGGTTCCTGGCTGCGTTTATGGGCACGTTTCTTTTAGTCTACGAGATCACCAGGCGACGGTGGCCAGCGTTTCTGGCCGCTGTGGCCTACCTATACGCACCCTATGTGGTGCGAAACGCTCTGGAGCGCGGCAGCAACGAGGCGTTCAGCATGTTTCTGTACCCCTGGGTGCTGTGGTCGCTGATCTGGCTGGCACGACGCCCGGGCGCGGGTCGCTTCATCCTTGCTGTGTTGCTCTGGTCGCTCTGCATTGCGAGCCATGTGCTGGCGCCGTTGATCCTGGCGCCGTTTGCCCTTTTGACGGCCGTTCTCCTGTTGTGGCGCCGTCGCACCTTTGCACCCTTACTGGCGTTACTGGTTGGCGGGTTGTTAACAGCCGCAGTCTGGGCGCCGATGACATCTGAACAGGCATGGGTTCACGTCGAGCGCAACTTTGGCACGGCAGAGGGTAACCCTCTCGTCAATTCTCTGCCTTTGGATCGCCTGCTAGCTCTCCCTGCGATCTACGACGTAGCACGCGACAATAATCAAACCGGCGTGCGGGTCGGCCTCCTGCAGACCGTGTTACTCTTCCTGGGCGTGCCTGGAACTGTGATCGCTTGGCGGAGCGGCCGCCGTCAGCTGGCTTTGGCCCTGGGTTTGGCCACGGCAACGGGACTGCTACTGTTGTGGATGTTTACCAGCATTTCCGACCCAGCCTGGCGTCTACTTGAGCCAATCTTGATGCGTCTACAGTACCGGACGCGGCTGATGGGAGTGCAGGCCCTGGCCGTGGCGGTCGTGACGGGCTTGTTGGTGGCCTTGCTTCGCCCAAGACGGCAGTCTGTTGCAGCCCTAATCTTGGCCTTGGTTTTGACTGCAGCTGCGTTACCGTCCCTATACGTCAACCTGCAACATCATTACCAAACCTTCGGCAACCGTGTCAGCCAGGAGCAGATTCGGGCGGCCGAGATCGACTATGGCGGTTTGGCTTTTACGGCCTTCGGCGAATTCACCCCGCGTTGGCACACTGACCCATTCGACGACGCCTTGCTCAACAAGCTTGGCCCAGATTTTGATCCCCAGAAAAAGCCTCTTGCCGATCCACCGGAGAGCGTGCGGGTTCGCTCGGCCAAGGTGCTCAGCAGTGCTTGGGATCTGAATATCACTGCCAGCAGCGCGCAAACCATCACTCTGTACTCGCACTACTACCCGCGTTGGCAGGCGACGCTAGATGATCAGTCGATACCCATTGGTTACCAAGAGGGTACCGGCCTCATCCAGGTACAGATCCCGGCGGGAGAGCATCACCTGTCTCTCCGCTACGCCAGCACGGCGATGGATCGGGTTGGGATGCTGGTTAGCGCGGTGACTGCCGCCGGCTTGTTGCTTCTGGGTGCAATTGCCCTGTGGCGCCAGCGCAGTCCCGTCGTGACTTCTCCCTCCCAGCCGCCTGCTAACCAATTAGTCAGGGATCTGGCTCCTGTGACTCGCCCGGCTGACGAGAAGGCGCCGCGCATGGGCCTGCTCGTCGGCCTGACCGCGTTGCTTGTCTTCAAGTTCGCATTTGTGGATACGGCCAGCCCTTGGCTGCGGTGTGTTTCCACGCTTGAGCAGATATGCGGGGCGCAGGCGACGGTGGACGTGCCATTTGAAGGTGGACCGCGCTTGCGGGGCTACGCTGTCCATTCGGGAGTCGCCAGGCCGGGGGATGAAATCCGTGTGGATCTGTTCTGGCAGGGCGCGCCAGAGGCCGTGCCAGTACTACACAGTTTCGTGCACATCCGCAACAGCCAGCCTGGCGGGCCCAATAACCCTAGGACGGCTAACGAAATCTGGGCGCAAGGCGTAAACTACGCTCCGGGATTGGGAGGAATACTGACCAATCAGTTCAAACCGGATAAGCTCTATTTGGACGAGTTCCGCGTTGCCTTGCCAGAGGACATGCCTGCGGGTGAGTACTTTTTGGAGATTGGGTTTTTCAACCCGGAAACGGGAGAACAGTTGGATCCTCTTGCCGAGGCCGTCCAACCGCCGCAAAAGATCCTGTGGCGCTCGATCCTGCTGCCTTCGGTCGTCGTAAAATGAGGGCGTACTCGAATCATGACGAGTAGTGAAGCGTTAACCGTTGGTAGAAACCGCTCAAAGGCGCTGGATAGACGCTGGAATGTGATCCTGGCCTTGACCTTCTTCGCCTTTATTGTTACGTTGGTCGCCAGTGCATGGGTGAGCGATGATGCCTACATAACTCTTAGAACTGTTGACAACCTAATCAAGGGTTACGGTTTGACCTGGAATACCGCCGAGAGAGTTCAGGCCTTCACCCATCCGTTGTGGATGCTCTTGCTCTCGACAGTCTATGCCGTTACACGGGAAGCCTACTACACCACGGTATTCATCAGCATAGCCCTAACCATCGTCACCGTTCTCCTGCTGGTCTTCCGCATTGCGGCGTGGCGAGTTACGGCGATTTTGGCAGTTGCGAGCTTGACGCTATCCAAATCGTTCATTGACTTCTCAACGTCCGGCTTGGAGAATGCGCTCACGCACCTGATCGTCGTGGTGTGGTTCGTCGTCTATTTGTCGGCGAGCGCGAGCCCGAAGAAGCTCCTTCTGTTGTCGTTTATCACGGCATGCGTCGCGCTAAACCGGCTGGATGCGGTGTTGATCCTTCTGCCACCATTCGCATTGGCCGTGCTTGATCACCGCCCGGTTTTGAAAAGCCACAAGTTCAAGGGCGTTGCGCTCATACTGATTGGCTTCTTGCCCTTTTTCTTGTGGGAATTGTTCTCCTTGCTCTATTATGGGTTCCCATTTCCCAACACCTATTACGCTAAACTCAACACTGGCATTCCCCAGGTCGATCTTGTGCGGAGCGGGATCAACTATCTATTCCAGTCAAGCCGCCTGGATCCGTTAACGCCAGTGCTCATCGGCTGTGCGTTGGCCGCAACCATATGGGACAGAACAAAGCTCAACGTGGCGATTTCTCTGGGAATTTGCCTCTACTTGCTTTACATTGTGAGGATTGGAGGGGACTTCATGGGTGGGCGCTTCCTGACAACTCCCCTTCTCTGTGCTCTCATCATTTTGAGTCGATCAAATCTACTCCTTAGGCGTCCACGGTTGCTCTGGGGTTGGATGGCGCTGCTGGTTGTCGGGTTGATTTCTCCCGCTGCCCCGATCTATGTTGCCAGATCCTTACAGTGTTACATCGGTAGCACAACGCCTACGGATGTCGCCGACGAACGGGGGTGCTACTTCGACAAAACTGGTCTGATCAAACAGCGCAGGGACTCGCCAACCACTCCAAACGACGGCTGGGCGCGCGCCGGGCTTGCGGCCGGCACGGATGCCTCGCCGGTGTCTATTATGAAAAGTATGGGTATGTTCGGCTACTTCGCTGGCCCGGGCGAATACATTGTCGATCTCTACACGCTCGCCAACCCGCTGTTGGCACGACTGCCCGTAGTCGAGGGAAAGAATTGGCGAGTTGGGCACTTTGAAAGGTTGATGCCTGGTGGGTATCTGGAAACCCTGATATCGGGGCAGAACAAGATCTGCGACGCAGGCCTCGCCCAATACTACGACAGACTGTCGCTGATCACGAGCGGAAGGCTTTTGGACCCCGAGCGGCTCAAGGCTATCTGGCAAATCAACACCGGGCAACTCGATCACTTGCTCCAGACTTACAGTGCTGTCGCAACCACCGACCAAGCGCTCCTCTGCAACGCACAAGCCGTCGTCGACATTCCATTTGCCGGTGGATCCAACTTGCGGGGCTATGCTGTTTCGACCGACAAAGCCAGTCCCGGGGATCAGCTGATGGTTACCCTATACTGGCAAGGCATCCCAGAGATTAAGAACCCGATCTTCAGCTTTGTGCATATCCGCAATAGCCAGTCGAAAGGGACGCTTAACCCGCGTTCGGGAAATGAAATCTGGGCGCAGGATGAGCACTTCGAGCCGGGCGGTCACCTAACCATCGATTTCTGGCCGCCGCAAATCTACACAGATCAGTTCTTGTTGACCTTGCCTGACGATATGCCACCAGGCGATTACTTTGTGGAAGCCGGCTGGCTTAACCTGGAGACCGGAGAACAACTCGATCCGCTTGACGCGGCGATAGCGCCACCTTTGCGGGAGTTGTGGCGTTCAATCTTGCTGCCATCGATCAGCGTCCGCTGAGATGAGCGGCTTGGAGATGACGGCTCGGGCTCAGCAAGCGCTGTGCGTGGTTGCCCGAACCATCATGGTAGTGGCACGATGAGCGAATTTTCCAAACCACGTCCCCTTCTCAATACCACGCCGCTACGTCGCGCCCGTCGTGTGGCAGTTGGCATCTTCTTCCTGGTCCTCGCCATTTACGTGTTGACCTACGTCGGCGCGTTCAAGAGCAACGACGAGCGCGCGATGTTCGCAGGCACGGATAGCTTCGTCAAACGAGGCGAGTTCACCGTCAACCAGATCTACTGGGACTACACCAACGTCGGCATGCTCACCAGCAAAGGCGACATGGTGCCAAACTACGAGCCCGCCCAGATGGTGGCGGCCATCCCGTTCTATCTCTGGGGACGGGCGCTGGGCGCGGCCGCGCAGGGAGTCCTGTTCTTCAACGCGCTGGTGACGGCGGCCGCCGCGGCGCTGCTCTATCTCTGTTTTGTCGAACTGGGCTACGGGCGCCGCACCGCAACCTTGGGCAGCCTGGTCTTCGCCTTTGCTACCCTTGCCTGGCCCTACAGCCGCACCTTCTTCCGCGAGCCGCTTGCCATGCTGGCCTACTTGCTGGCGGTCTATGGCCTGCTTCGCTATCGACCGGCCATCCCGGAAGCTGCACTCCGCTCCGATACGCCGGCGGCGCCGAGGCGCTACCGCTGGCTGGCTGTGGCCGGCTTTGCCCTCGGCCTGGCCTTTGTCACCAAGCAAACTAGCGTTGCGCTGGCGCCTTCCTTGCTCCTGCTCCTGTTCGCCTACGAATGGCGACGCCCGCTCGACCCTGCCGGCGGCAGCCGGCTGCGGGTCTGGCTGCGCATTGCCCTGGCCTTCCTCCTTCCGCTCGGCCTGATGCTCGCGCTGGGGCGTGTCTACCAGGCCATCACCCTCGGCGGCGTCGAGGTCTTTGCCCGCAACATCGTCGAATATACCACCAACCCGCAGCTCTCGCAGACGGTGCCGGCGCGCATGATGCGAGCCTTCCTTGGAATCACCATCAGCCCGTACAAAGGACTGTTCTGGTATTCGCCCGTGCTGCTGCTGGGGCTGATCGGCGCGGTCCCGTTCACGCGGCGCAATCGCTGGGAAGGGCTTTCCTTTCTGCTGCTGATCGCCCTGCACCTGCTCGGCTACAGCCGCTACAACTACTGGTCGGCCGGCGTGGCCTGGGGCATGCGCTACCTGTTGCCAATCGTCCCCTTTCTGGTCCTGCTGGCGGCGCCGATCTGGGCGTGGCTTCTCAAAGATAGGCCGAATGATCCTAAGCCGCCTCCGACATTGACAATTGACAATTCACAATTGGCAATTGACCATTCTCCCCCTCCCCTCCGCTTGCTTGGTAGTGCCGTGATCGTCTTCTTGATCGCGCTGAGCGTTGCCATCCAGCTCGTCGGCATCGCCGTCGACCTGCGCACCTACGAGGTGCGCTTTCTGCTGGAGCAAGCCAGGGTGTGGGGCGGCATCGGCCAGGCCATCGAGGCGCTGTACCTGAACCCGACCTACTCGCCGGTGCTCGGCCACCTGCGACTGTTGCTGGCCGGGACGGAGCCACTGGACGTGGCCTGGGTGCAACTGCGCGAGATGGGTACCTGGGCGCTTGTGCCCCAAGGGCTGCTGCTGTCTCTCCTGCTGGTGGGCCTGGCTATCGCGGCTTTCGTTGCCATCTGGCGCCGGCCGGAGCGGGCTGGATGGGTCGGTGCAGGGATGGCACTGGCGTCTGCGGTGATTTGCACCGGCCTGCTCCTGACTTATCGCCAGGGAGATGGCCGCTACAACTCATATGGCGTAGATCGCTTCCTCAAGCCTATGGCCGAAACGCTGGCCACAGCGTCCTGCGGGTGGCAGGATTGTGACAACGCGCTGCTCGTACCGGATCCCGCCTTGACCGACTACTTCCTCAACACCCTCGGTGCGCCGCTGGCTTGGTACGGCATCGAGCCGAAACCGGTCGATACGGACCTGATGGCGCGCTTGATCGAACGCTATCCGCGGCTGTGGCTTGGCCGCGACCGGAACGCCCAGACCGATGACCAGGAGGACCGGCGCGCGGTCGAACGCTATTTGGCGGAGCATACGTTCAAGCTCGACGAACAACAATACGACAACTGGGCGCGGCTGCTGCAGTTCTCAGCAGCCGGAACGGTCATGGAGGATGCAAGCCCGCGTCAAACGCTGGGCGACATGACTCTCGAACGGGTTCGCCTGGGTATTGAGCGCCGCCCGGCTCAATGGCGAGACTCCGTTGGAGCCCCTGGATGACGGCGCGGTGCAAGCGCGGCCCGGCGATACGCTTCAGGTCAGCCTCATATGGCGCGCCGATCAGATACCACAGGCTAACTACACCGTGTTCCTACAGTTGCTGGACAGCGCATCACAGGTTGCGGCCCAGCGCGACCGCTGGCCGGGCGACGGGCTCTATCCAACTGCATCGCTGGCCGCCGGACAGGTGATTACCGACCAAATCGCGATTCCACTCGATGTGCCGCCCGGCTCGTACCGATTGATCGCAGGGCTGTATCGCAACGACCTCGAAGGATTGCCGCGTCTGAGCGGGCCCGGTGGCGATTTGGTTCTTCTCGGCGAGGTGACGGTCGTTGAAGCCACGAACAACTAGTACTGCACGGCGTAAATCGGCCAATGGTAAACGGTGAACGGTGAACGGTGAACGGTGAACGGTGCAGACTGATTACTGTTCACTGATTACTGTTCACTGTTTACTACATGCCTAATTGCGCCCGTGTGTACTGGCCTCGTGCAGAGAGACCCGTTCCTGACCCATTCCGCTGGTTTTGTCTCAATCCTGACATTCTGACTATGGCCATATCGTTGCCCGCCTCGCCCGTCGTTGAGAAGAAGTTGCTTGTCCGCAGGCTGCCCTGGGGCGCGCTCACAGCCCTGCTGTTGACACTGCCTGCCCTCTGGCTGCTGGCGCGGCCGGGCTTCTTTGTGTCGCACGACGGCCGTTTCCACGTCTACCGTATCGCCGCCCTTGCCACCGCCTGGCAGGATGGCGTGTTGTATCCCCGGCTGTTCCCGGAGTTTGGCTTTGGCTACGGGCAGGCGGTGTTGAATTTCTACTCCCCGCTGAGTTACTACCTCGCCGCGCTTTTGGCCTTTCTCGGTGTCAGCCCGGCCGCGGCGGCAGAGATCACACTGGCCCTTTCCTTCCTGCTGGCCGCGCTGGCGGCCTATGGCTATGGTCGCTATCTACTAGGAGACACTCACCCCGGCCTTGCGCCGGCCGCCGGTGTGCTGGCAGCCGTGGTGTACACCTACACGCCGTACCACCTGGCCGACGCGTACGTGCGCGGGGCCATCCCGGAGCATGTGGCGTTCATCTTCCCGCCGTTAATCCTGTGGGCCTACACAGCCGCCTTCCGAAAGGACAACCCCCTCCGGGGCGCTCGAAGCAGCCCGCTCCGGGGCGCTCGAAGCAGCCCCTGGCCGGCGATGCTATGGGCCACCCTGGCCTGGACGGGGCTGGTGCTCACCCACAACCTGACGGCCCTGATCATGGCGCCAGTGGTTGCGGTGCAGTTGCTGGTGCTGGCGGGTTGGACCAGGCGGTGGCGACGGTTGGCCGGCGCCTTTGGCACTTTGGTGCTCGCAATTGGCATCTCGGCCGCGTACTGGCTGCCCGTATTGCTTGAAAGCCGTGCCGTCGGGCTTGCGTTAGGACCATCGCGCGGCTACGCCGAGCATTGGCTGAACGCCGCCACCCTTGTGCGGCGCACTGCAGCCTATTTTGTCAACCCGCCCGACACTCTGGGACGCATCTATCCACTGAGCTGGTTTGCCCTGGCGCTGACTGCCCTGGTTGCAGCGCTGCTCTTGCTGCGCTGGCGTCAGCGCCAGTTGCCCGCGGCCTGGCCGCCGATCCTGTTCCACCTGGGCGTGGCTACCGGCGCAATGCTCATGACCACTGCAGCTTCGGCGCCGATATGGGACCTACTCAAGCCCATCCTCGGCAATCTGCAGTATCCCTGGCGTTTTCTAGTGCTGGAGGCCCTGGGACTGCTCGGCCTGGCCGCGGCCTTACCCGCACTGCTGCCGCGCGTCCGCCCTGCCATTCTGATCGCGATCGTTGCACCGCTCGCGATACTCGTCGGCCTACCCGGCCTGACACCGGCGCCTCTCTCACTGCCCGCTGCCGACACCCGCGTACCCGACCGTATGTGGCGCGAGGATGCCGAGGCCGGACAAGTCGGCGCCACCTGGACTGCCGAGTTCCTTCCGCTGACGGTCACGGAGCAGCGATGGGCATTGGGCCGGCCGCGCGATGGGGCGGTTGACGGTCCTCCGATCCAACCCATGCCAAAGGTGACGCTTTCATCCGTGCAGCACGCCGGGCTGACAGCCCAAATCGAGGCCCAAACCCCCTTCGAATTCCGGCTGCACCAGTTCCACCTGCCCGGCTGGAACGCCTCGATCGACGGGAAGAAGGTCCCGACCTACCCAAGCGGTGAGCTGGGCCTGGTAACCGTCGACGTGCCGGCCGGCGCACATGAGCTGACCGTGCGTTTTGGTGCAACGCCCGCCCGCACAGCAGGAGGAGTTATCTCACTGCTTTCGTTGGCGCTGTGGTTGGCCCTGGTTTGGTGGCGAGGTCGCGATTGCCGGGCTCTTCTGGCGGCCAGTGTTGGCGTCACCCTGCTGACCGTTGCGCTGGTGCTGAACAGCCTGGGCCTCGGCCAGCGAAGTTGGACGCCGCCGCCAGTGCAGGCATCGATCGAGGACGTCGCCGTGCTGCTGGCTGCCGAGTTCAGAGTCGTTGCCTGGTCAAGACGCGGTCAGTATCACCCTGACCTGGCTGGCGCTGCGGGACGTTGGTCAGGACTACAAGGCCTTTGTGCACGTGCTGGGTCCGGACGGGTCCGTGATCGGCCAGCACGACGGCGACCCGGTGGGCGGCTTCACACCCCTCACCCGCTGGCGATCGGGCGAGATCATCCGAGACCGGCACATCGTGCCGTTGCCGCCCGATCTGCCGCCGGGCGATTACAGCCTGCGCGCCGGGCTATACCAGTTCGAACTGTTACGCAACCTTTCGGTCGATCCACCGACCCCTGACGGTCGTGTGGATGTCGGAGTAGTAGAAGTGAGATAGTACGGAAGTGAGATAGTGAGATAGTTCCGGAAGACTCTGTGTCGAACATTTGACGCTTTGCCACCTCGCCACTATCTCACTTATATATATATATTATCTCATTATCTCATTATCTCATTATCTCACTGTCTCACTATCTCACTACCGCACTATCTCACTACCGCACTACCGCACTATGCCAGCCAAACGCCTATTCCTCGTCATTCTAGTCCTCTATCTCGTGTTAGCCCTCGGCTACTCCATCACTGAGCCGCTGGCCGAGGCGCCAGACGAGGCCGACCACTATAACTACATCACCTACCTGGGCCAAAACCGCAGCCTGCCCGAAGGGGCGGCGGTGACGCAGAGCAAGCACCCGCCATTCTACCACGCCCTGGCTGCAACACTGACCGCCTGGACCGGGCTGGACTTCACTTTCTTGCGCTCGAACCCCGATGCGCTGCCGCTTGGGCCGGACAAGCCGCCGAACTTGTTTGTTCACACCACGCTGGAGGCCTTTCCCTGGCGCGGGGGCGCGCTGGCTATGCACCTGGCTCGTTTCCTTTCGATTGCTCTGGGTGCAATCACAGTATGGGGGGCGTGGCGGCTTGGCAACGAGGCCTTTCCCGACCGGCCGGCGATCGGCCTGCTGGCCGCTGCCTTCCTGGCTGGCCTGCCTGGCTTCCTGTTCATCAGCGGCTCGGTCAATAACGACAATGCAGCCGGCGCGTTTGGCACGCTGGTCGTTCTGCTATGCGCCATGACTTTGCGCCGGGGGCTGGGCTGGGGCCGAGCGGCCCTGCTGGGGCTGTTCCTCGGGTTGGGGCTGCTCTCCAAAGTGGGCACGCTTGCGCTGTGGCCGTTGGTGGCCCTGGCCGTGGGCTGTGCCTGGTGGTTCGGCCCCAACCGGAAACGCGCCTTGCCGGCCGCGCTGGGCCAGATGGCGCTGGCCTGGGGGCTGGGGTTGCTGGTAGCGTCGCCCTGGCTGCTCCGCAACATGAGTTTTTACGGCGACCCACTGGCCTGGGACTTCGTCCGTTCTACGGTGGATCAGCGCGTTGGCCCGCTTACCCTGCGCGACGTCGGCTGGCTGCTGACGGGCTTCCACCGCACCTTCTGGGGCCGCTTCGGCGGCGCTGGGCAGATCGAGCTGCCGGTCTGGGCGATGATCCTGGCCGCAGCGTTTACTTTCATAGTGGTTGTCGGCGCCGTGCGGTTTGTGGTGTCAAGTGTCAAGTGTCAAGTGACAGGTGCTTCGGATGCAACCACGAGCAGCCCATTGGCTCGTTCCGCGGTCATAGCAAACGCTTTGCAGCTTACTTTGCTTGCCTTAGCGCCTGTGTTGGTCTTCCTTTCTGTCGTGCGCTACAGTGCCATCGCCTTGGGCACCGACCAGGCGCGGCTGATGTTCCCCGCTCTGGCGGCCATGGCCGTCTGGGTGGGCGTAGGCGTAGTCGGGTGGGTCGATTGGATCGGCGGCGAGCGCGAGAGGGTCACACCGAGAGTGGACCAAAGAGACGCACGGGCAGTCGGGATCTTCACCGCCGCGATGGCGACGTTTGGCTTGATAGTGTTAGTTGGGCTCATCCGGCCAGGCTTTGCGCCGCCGGAGCCGATGGCTCCAGCCGGCAGCCAGCCAAGCGCAATCCTGGCGACCTTTGGTAGCAGACTGGCGCTGGCGGACGTCGAATTGCCCGCTGGGCCATTAGCTGTCGGCCAGGCGCTGCAGGTGCGGCTCACCTGGTGGGCGAGCCAGCCGCTGGCAGAGGATTTGCGCCCCACGCTGCGGCTGAGGCACCCGGACGGCTGGCTGGCGGCCGAGTGGAGCCACTCGCCGGCCGGCGGCCGCTATTCGACAGACCGCTGGCAGCCGGGCGAGGTCATTGCCGACGATTTCCAACTCGTCCCCCAGCCTGCCAGCGCAGGGATTTACGTGGTCGAGTTAGGTGTACGTCCCTTCAACGGAGACTGGCTCACGGCAAGTGGGCCAGGCGCAAACGGCTCGTTTGTGACGCTGGGACAGGTGGAATTCCGATAGCGGCTACCTCGATGCCGCTACTTTGCCACTATTCCTAGCCTGGCTTTCAGCGAGAAACCTACGATGTCGCGGATGTAGCGCCAGTAGATCATCTTGGAGTAGCCCTGCACCCGGGGATGCATAGTCATGGGGATCTCGGTCGAGCGAGCGCCGGTGTCCAGCATGCGCACAAGGAACACCGGCACGAAGATAAAGGACTTCTCCTGCCACGGCACGGAACAAGGATCGACCTTCAGAAAGGTCTCCCGCGTAAACGCCCGGTACGAGGTAGTGATCTCGGTCACATCGTGCAGCCCCAGCATAGCGCGCACGAACTGGTTGGCGCCCACGCTCAGGACACGCCGGCCCAGCGGCATCTCGTTGACGCTCCCCTCGACGAAGCGCGACCCCACCACTACATCGTATCCCTCATCTACCTTAGTTAGAAACGCGGGGATGTCCCCGGGGTTGTGCTGAAAATCGGCGTCCATCTCGATCAGCACATCGGCGCCCAATACGTCGATCGCATGCTGGAAACCATTGAACAGGCCGATACCAATGCCGCGCTCCTGCACGTCCAGCAAGTGCACCCGGGGATCGGCCGCAGCCAGGGCGGACACAATGTCCAAGGTGCCGTCTTGCGAGTGGCTGTCGGCCACCAGCACGTGCAGCTCGAACGTCGGAACATGTTCCTGCTCGCTCAACACAGCGGCAATCAGGTCGGCGATAGTCTCTTTTTCGTCGTAGGTTGGAGTGACGACAACAGCCCGGCGGCATTCCTCGGTCATGGGTGAGCATTTTACCTGCAAGGTTGCAGGTTGCCCAATCGCACTGCACACCCTTCGGGTCTAACACCCTTGGGGTTTAATACCCTTCGGGTCTAACACCCGAAGGGTTTGACACTCGCAGGGCTTAACCAACCAATTGCCCAAAGCATACGCCTGTGGTACTATCAGACCTCGGAGGTCTACAAGACCTCCGAGGTCTGATAGAAACCCCAACCGAGGTCTTTCGATCCTATGCGACGCACGCACCTCTTGGTGCTATCCCTTTTTGCCCTGCTGGCGGTAGCCCTCACCTATCCGCTGATTACCCAGCTGGCCACCCACGTGCCGGGGAGCGATACGTGGGCTTACGACGAATATACCTTCCTGTGGAACATCTGGACCTTCAAGCACGCGCTGATCGACGGCCTGCGCTCGCCATTGACCACCGACTTGATCTACTTCCCGGTGGGCATGGGCCTGGTGATGTACACCTTCAACTTGATGGCCGCGGCCCTGGCGCTGCCCATCCACCTGGCCACTAACAATATTCCCCTTTCCTATAACCTGGTCAACTTGCTTTCCAGCGTGCTCGGCGGCTATGGCGCCTATTTGCTCGTCCGCTACCTCCTGCGCCGCAAGCCAGATCAAAGCCATCAGCCATCGTTCGTCGTTTCCGCCTCCGCCGTGTTGGCCGGCCTGATCTACGCCTTCGCCTCGAGTTGCTCGGTCTACCTGGCCCTCGGCCATGCGATGATCGTCACCACCCAATGGGTGCCGTTTTTCGCGCTCTACTTCCTGCGCCTGCTGGACCACTGGCGCACACGCGATGCCCTGCTGGCTGGGCTCTTTCTTGCCCTCGCGCTGCTCACCGACATGCTCTACGGCGTACTTCTGGGGCTGATCGCTGGCGTTCTGCTGGTGGACTGGTGGCTCAGCGATCGCAGAATACGGCGCGCAGCCATCGCAACCGGGCCGCAACCCAACGGCTGGCAGAAGGCAGGCCAATTGGCGCTCTTGGCCGCACTGGCCGCACTGCTCAGCGCACCACTGCTGATCCCCACCCTGCGCGAGGGCTTCAGCGCCGATTACGCGGTTGAAGGCTGGGCCACGCGGAGAAGCTCAGCGCCGACCTGGTAGGCCTGGTCACACCCACCGACCTGCACCCCGTCTGGGGCAGCAACGCCGGCACGGGAGGGCAAGGCTGGATCGACGCGCTGCGCGCGGTCGAGACCGGCGCCAGCCGCTTCCGAGACATCAACACGGTTTTTGCCGGCTGGATCACGCTCGCACTGGCCGTGCTGGGCGCCGTCGTCGGCGGACGTCGATCGCGGGCCTGGCTGGTGATCGCACTGCTCGCCGGCCTGCTGGCCCTCGGCCCGCTGCTGGAAATCAATGGCCAGTCAATGTTCGACCTGGACGGATTGCAGGTAACCGTACCCCTGCCCTACATCCTTCTGCACTATCTGCCCTTTATCAAAGGCTTCCGCGCGCCTAACCGCTTTAGCATCGTGCTGATGCAGGCGCTGGCGGTGCTGGCGGGGTTCGGGACGGCGTGGTTGTTGGGGAAGGTGTCACGAAGTCCCGGAGTGCGCAGCACCCCGTAGCGCCAGCGGAGTGGGCGGAGCGGAGTGGAAGTGTCAAGTCTCAAGGGGT
The DNA here is from genome assembly GCA_963709505.1 of uncultured Chloroflexia bacterium. GTDB lineage: Bacteria > Chloroflexota > Anaerolineae > JAAEKA01 > JAAEKA01 > CAVPXC01. Next base: position 77,970 of record CAVPXC010000020.1, read on the forward strand.
GTCTGCGGCAGGCCGAAAGTCCGGTCGAGAGTTGATCGCGATAGGGCTGGCGGTGCTATTGGCCGGCGCAGTGCTGTTTGAGCATCTGGCTGTACCGATGCCCCTAACGGACTCGCGCGTGCCCGCGCCGTACAGTGCGATCGCACAGGAGCCGGGCGACTTCACGCTGATGCAGCTGCCTATGGGCTGGCGCAACGGCTTTGGCGTCTTCGGCGCGGAGGACACCCGCGTCGAGTGGTACCAGTCGGTACACGGCAAGCCGATATTGGGCGGTAACACATCCCGCAACCCTGCCTTCAAGCTGGAATACTTCAAGCGGTTGCCGCTGCTGCAGGCCATCACGGGCTTGGAACAGTATCAACCGCCCGACGAAGCTACCGATCAGGCCGCCCGAGCTAGCGCTGCGGAGCTGATGGCCCTGTGGAACGTGCGCTACCTGGTGGTCAACCCGCCCGTGCCCCAGCGCTATCCCTACGTAGACACCTGGCAGACCACGCAAGAGTACGTCCTGGACGTGGCGCCGATCGACCCGCAGCCGGTGTGGGACGAGGACGGCGTGCAGGTCTATGCTGTTCGCCAGCCGCAGGTACCTTTTCCCTTTGAACTGGATCTGGGCGGGCGCGACACCAACGCCTACCGCGGCCCCGGCTGGAGCGTCGACGAGGCCGATATCGCCGGCGCCAACGGCATCTGGGTGGACGGAGAAAACGCCGAGGTCTACCTGCCGTTGCGCTTCGAAGACCCTCAACCTCTGCAACTGGTTTTGCGGGTTCAGCCCTTCGCCTACCCCAACGCGCCCGAACAGACCCTGTCAGCCGAGTTCAACGGCGTCGACCTGGGCAAACAGTTTTTGACGCCTGGCTGGCAAGAGCTGCGCCTGGCCGTGCCGGCCGAGGCCACCCTCTCCGGCCTGAACCGCCTTTCGCTGCGCTTCGGCCAGAGCGCCCGCCCCATGGACGTTCTGTCCGGCCAGGGTGTGATCGGCAACACCGGCGTGTTGCTGCCGGTCGACGTCGAGATCAACAGCGGCGGAGCGGCGCAGGACATCGGCTACATCACCGTGGCCGATCCGGCTGGCGCCGGCCAGGACGCCTCCGCCGGCCGGCGCGGTTACAATCTCACCGCTCTCGACCCGCGCACCGGCAAAGTGCTGGATAAACGCGGCTTCGACACCTGGGCCAACACCGCCGAGGCCGAGCGCTTGGCCGAGTTCGTGGAGAACCTGCCCGCCGGCACAATCGTGCTCGGGGCCGTGCGCGACGATGCCAGCCGCTTCCTGACCGATCGGGCCGTCGCCGCGCTGGCCAGCCTGGGCAGCGCAGTGGATCTGCGCACGACGCCTGGCTTCGGCCACGCACTGATCGGCGTCAAAGGCACAGCGCCCGGCGCCGCAGCCGAAGTCAGCAGCCAAGAGGGCGCCTATCTCCGCCTGGCATCCGACCGGCGCTCGCTAGCCGCGGCCGTGGACTGGGTCCGGCTGGAGAAAGCCCAATAAGCATCTGCAATCAAGTTGTCTTGAAAATACCCGACCAAGTTCGGGAGTCCGCGCTGCACACCGGACTCCTCGACTTGTCGAGGCAGTCGGACTGGTCGGACCCTGAACAAGTTCAGGAGTCCGCGGTTGCCGAAGGGACATTGCGCTCCGCTGTTTTCATCTCATTGAGGTGCCCGGCCGCCCTTGATTTGGGCACCAACTTCCCATGATCTTATCCGCTCAGAATCCGCGCTTGCGGCTTGATCTACTGTTGGCTCTCCTGGCCGGCTCAGGTGCTGCCATCGTTTACTTTCTTGGCTCGGCGCCGGGCGTGCTCTTTGGCGACGGCGGCGAGCTGCAATTTGCCGCCTGGACGGCCGGCCTGCCGCATCCCACCGGCTATCCGCTGTACATGACGCTTGGCTGGGCATGGTCGCACCTGCTCGATGCGGCCGCCCTCGCACCGCCGGCGCGCGCCATGACGCTGTTGTCGGTACTGTTTGGCGGGCTTGCAGTGGGTTTGACCTACCTGCTGGCTCGCGCCTTGATCGATTTGGGTCTGCCGCAGGCTTCACCTGTGCTGCAACGCCTGGCAGCCCTGCTAGCCGCATTGACCTTTGCCTTCACCCCTACGTTCTGGAGCCAGGCCGTCGTGACTGAGGTGTACACGCTGCATGCGGCTTTTGTGGCGCTCATTTTGTGGCTGGTGTTGCTGTGGAGGGTGGAGAGTGTAGAGTGCAGAGTGAAGAGTGAAGGGTGGATCCCCCGAGTTCGCGGAGTGGAGAGTGCTTCGCTCGGGCCGGTCTGTGCGCAGCCTCCTGGCGGAGCACCCCGGAGGGGCGAAGGGACCGACCGAGCCCCATCTGGCCGCATCGACCCTTTGCTTGCCGCCCTAGCCCTAACATTCGGCCTCAGCCTGGCCCATCATCGCACAACTCTCCTCCTGGCGCCGTTTGTGCTGGGGTTTCTTGCCTGGCAGGCGCCGGCAGGCTATTGGCGCCACCACAGGCGTGACATCCTCTGGATGGCTTTGCTGGCTTTGGCTCCGCTGCTGCTGTACTTCTATGTCCCGCTGCGCGCAAACGCCACGCCCTATTTGACGATGACAATCCAGCCGGGCCAGCCCGTTTCGCTGCTCGATCGCTCGCCGGCCGGTTTGATTAGCTACCTGCTCGGCCGCGGCTTCGCCGGCGAGCTGCAAAGCCTGTCTGCAGCCCTCACTGCGACGCCCGGCCTGTTGGGCCGCTTCGCCGCCGAGTTGACGCCGCTGGGCGCCGGTCTGGCCATGCTGGGTGTCGGCGTCTTGATCGCCCGCCGCCGCTGGGGCCTCCTCTGGCTGACCGGCGGCAGCTTTGCGGCTCTAACCGCCTTCAACCTCTTTTACACCATCGGCGACATCGCCGTCTTCTACGTCCCATCATACCTCATTGCCTGCACTTGGGTCGGCGTCGCCATGGCTTGGTTGACGAGCCTGATACGCATCCCCCGTCCCGTCTCGCAGTCCCCCTCCGAGGTACAAGAAATCCAACCCACCTCCAAACAAACGACAACAGGAAGCAGCGGAAATCCATCGGGTACCTTCCCATTCGCTGTCCTCCCATTCGTTGTGATATTTCTTCTCCTCCCCACCTACCTCTTCGTCAGCCACGCCGCGTCCCTCGATCGCAGCCAGGATACCCGCGCTCAGGACTGGTGGGATGCCCTGCTAGCTGCCAACCCGCCGCAGGGCGCAATGCTCATCAGCAACGACCGCGACGAGATGATGCCGCTGTGGTACATGCAGCAAGTCGAAGGCCGGCGCCCCGATCTGGCCGGCGTCTTTCCCCTGCTGCTGACCGGCGAAGGCTCCGCTCCGCTGCGCTCCGAGACTTCGTGGGCCACCATCGGCCAGGCGGTGGATAGCGCGCTGGCCACCGGCCGGCCCGTTAGCCTGATCAAGCCCATGCCCGGTTTGGAGATCAAAGCTCAGCTTGGCCCGCCCGGCGCCGCCGGGCTCACCCCGGTGCTCGGTCCAGCCGTCACCGGCCCACCCGCTCACCCCCAGGATGTTATCATCGGCGACGAGGTCCGGCTGATTGGCTACACCGGCGAGCCGGGAACCGTCCAGCCGGGGCAGTCCCTGGCCATCGACTTGTACTGGCAACCGCTACGCACGCTGCCGGCCAACTACACCAGCTTCGTGCAATTGCTATCGCCTGACGGCAACAAGGTCGCCCAGAGCGACCATCTCGTCGGCGGCGAGTATTATCCAACCGGCCTCTGGCAGCCTGGCGAGACGCTGCTCGATCGCCACACACTGGACGTGCCGGACAGCGCGCCGCCTGGTCCATACCGGCTGTTCGTTGGCCTGTATGAGCTTGTTGATGGCGAGGCGCGAACGGTAGGTGGAGTGATGGTGAATGGGTAAGTCCAGTCAGGCCGCGCCAAGGCCATGAATTGCATCTCCCCCGCCGTCCCCGAGGTTCCCGCCGAGGTCGATCGTTATCGCCGCCTCGTGGGATTTCTGCTGGGTTTCGCCTTAGGCTTGGTGTACACGCTGGAATGGACCGAAACTGACCACGATCGCTTCATCTCACGATTCCCTCGTTTTCAAAACGGCTTCGCCACACAGAACACGCGGTCTATTCTATTCACCGATTGCTGAATTTGCAAAGATCGGACACAGCTGCCCGTGATTCCAGGCGCTTTTTGGTCGCCGCTTTTCCGGCCTCGCTGTGCACCACTTGCTCGACCCGAGTGGGCTTTTGGCGGCTACTCACCACTGCCTATGTTTTGACGGACAAGGTCTTCGCTTATACAATACCGCTGTCAATCGGGTGACCCCAGGTGCTTAAACGCGCCAGCGGACTCCCCACTGCGCGGGGCCATGCCATGTCGTTATTGTGACGACTCCGCTTTCTGTTTTTCGGCCTTCTCCCTTCCAAAGAGGTATCACTTATGGGACTTCGTGACACGTTAACAGGCGTCGTGAGCAGCCTTTTGCTGGAGCGGCCGTTCAAGAACAAAGACATGGCCGAGATCGCTCAAGAGATGAATTTATCCGGCGGCCGGCTGAAACGCACTTTTGCTGCAGCCAAGGACAACCCGGACAACCGCCGGCTGCTGAGCCACATCGTGGGCATGGAGCGTTGGGGGCAGAGCCGGCTGGGCGTCGCCCTTGGCGAACCCTTGACCATGGACGAGTACGACGGCTACCGGCCGCCACCCCAGGCAACCTGGCCCGCCTTGCAGGACGCCTTCTCCGAGACGCGCCAACAGACCGTAGCCTTGATCCAGCAGTTGGGTCAGACCCATGTCGCCAACATCAAGGTGCCGCACAACCAATTCGGCCCGCTCAGCGTGCGCAGTTGGCTACGCTACCTGGAGCTGCACGCCAATCTGGAGGCAAAGAAGCTGAAATCGTGACAACACGCACCGGCGTACTGCTTGTCAACACCGGCTCCCCCGACTCGCCTGAAGTGCCCGACGTCCGGCGCTACCTCGGCCAGTTCCTGATGGACGGCCGGGTGCTTGATATGCCGTGGCCTTTGCGGAAGCTAATCGTCAGTGGCATCATTCTGCCCTTACGCCCCAAGCGCTCGGCGGGGGCCTATCGGGCGATCTGGTGGCCCGAGGGCTCACCGCAGGTCGTTCTGAGCCAGCGGCTGGCGGAGAGCTTGCAGGCTGCAACCCCCATGCCCGTGGCGCTTGCTATGCGCTACGGCAACCCGTCCATTGAAAACGGATTGACCGCGCTGGTGCAGCGCGACGCAAGTGAAGTGCTGTTGATCCCGCTGTTTCCTCACCACGCGATGTCCACCACGGAATCGGTGGTCGAGGAGACAAAGGCCGTGTTGGCCCAGCTGAGACCGGGGATGTCTCTGCGCGTTCTGCCGCCTTTCTACGACAATCCCTTATACCTCGACGCACTGATCGCCAGCGCCCAGTCCTACCTGGCGCAAAGGTACGATCACTTGCTCTTCAGCTACCATGGCCTGCCAGAGCGCCACCTCCGCAAGACTGACCCCACCGGGAGCCATTGCCTGCGAGTTGCCAGCTGTTGCACCACTCCCAGCCCTGCACACGCCACCTGCTATCGCCACCAGGTGCTGACGACGACCGAGTTGTTCGTCCATCGCTCGGGTGTGCCAGCCGACAAAACCTCGGTCGCCTTCCAGAGCCGCCTGGGCCGCGACACTTGGCTGCAACCCTCCACAGCTGGCGAGCTGGCGCGGCTGGCACAGACCGGCGTGCAGCGGCTGCTTGTGCTCTGTCCGGCCTTCGTCGCCGACTGCCTGGAGACTCTCGAGGAGATCGGGCACGCCGGCCGTGAGACCTTCCTGGCGGCCGGCGGCGAGTCGTTCACGCTGATTCCTGCGCTCAACGACCAGGTCCAGTGGGTGACAGCGTTAAAACAGTTGATCGAGACTGCCCCGAGCTACGTTACGCCGATTGCCCCGGAGGAATAAGCGTGTTGTCGGCCAGCGTGCTGCCCTGCCCGATACCATCGTGATCACGGGGAAACTACAACGCAAAAGCCCTGCCTGGTTCATTTTCGGCCAGGCAGGGCTTTTTTCATTACACCAAGGACCGATCCCTACGTCTCCGGTGCTGTAGGATCGACAACCCGTCCTAGGAACAAGATGCTGCCAGTAGCGTTGTCGCGTATCAGGAAAAGGAAGGGATGGTCGGCTCGAAAGACAGGGGACGGTGGCGGCATGCTTCTCAACCCCATCACGACCGCGGTGGCCGCTGCGGCCTCGGTGCCCTCCTCGTTGACGTCGACAAAGGCTTTGTGCAACACCGCCGTGATGCACAGCATAGCCTTCCCGTCCAAACCCGCAAAGTTAGCCCTCCCTTCGTCGAAGGCGTCAGTCATGCCCATCGCTTTCAATACTTCGTCCAGGCGGAACGCAGCGCTGAGTTTAAACCTGGGCAAAAAGACCTCTACCCTGGTCTCCCACAGGCGCTTGGTCCAGTGCTCCAGGGCATCGGGGGTTAGCCGGGCCTCCAGCGCTGCCAGGCCGTCGACGGTTCGGGGTAACAGCACGATCATCGACAGCGCGCCGCCCACATACAGCAGCTCCAGAATCTGCAGGTCGTCGCTCTCGCCATAGCCACACTCCAGCTTCTGTGCCATCATGGGGACAGTGACGCGCTTGCCGGACAGCAGCGAAAAATCCGCATCCCGGGTGCTGGCTTTTTCGAACTGGCTTGCCCAGTTGCCCTTAAAGAAGATCGCATTCGTCAGCACCAGGCGGGTCAGCGTATTGATGATGTCGGGCGGAATCAGATCTTGGATCTTCTCGTTGGTCTCCTGCTCGACCCAGGCATTGATCTGCTGGCGGGCTGCTTCCGGGTCACGATAATCCACGGCGGTGAGCGATACGCCGTAGTTGACCTTGACCAGATCGAAGAACGAGTCAAGAAAAGGATAGTCGACGTGCGGCCAGAGTGCGTTGGCGACGCTAAGCTGGACGTCGCCGCCAGCCTGGATGTCCCTGAGCAGCGCCTCCAGCCTGGCAAAAGCAGGATGCAGCGCCTCCTGAGGCAGTAAGAAGTGCAACACATCGGCCATCTGGGCCTCGGTGACACCGCGCGCGCCGGCGTAGGTCATGGCAAGGGCGGTCGAGATGCTGTAGGAAGAGAAGAACAGATTGCCATCCTCCTGGCGCAGTTGTTGGTAGAGATCGAGGGCATAAGCGGTGTTGCCCTCGATGAGTGTTCTCGCGCCGGCATCGATCGCGTTGTTGGTAGAAACGGGCTGGGTCATATCAGCCTCCATCGGTATGCTGTAGAGTGAGAAGGACTCCCTGCCCTTCATCCGTCGTACGCATGGGTGAGCGCCTGGCGGTGGCCGTCTGGCGCGCCCGCCTGCGTATGGCCATCATGGCTAGCCGAATCTGGCCCGAGCTCCTGCCCATCTGCCGGATGAGCTGTGAAGGCCTGTAGGGCAGCAAACTCGGCGTGGAAGGCGTCGACGATGCTTTCGGGGTCGGGAACGAGCTTGGCGTTGGTCATCACGCCGACTACCACCTCGCCCACGTAGCTGAAAATGCTGATCCCCAGCCCGATGCCGGCCGTCTGCGGCACCCAGAAGTTGACCTGCCGGATGGGGTTGCCAGCCAGATACAGCCTGTGGCGCGGGCCGACGACGTTGGTCATCACCGCCGAGGTCTTGCTGGTGAAGAACTTGACCACCAGGCGCTCGATCTGGATGGGTGTCATGCCGATGGTCGACACGATGCCGTACAGAGCGTAAGCCTCTGGCGTGTGCTTGAGCTGATCCATGCGCCGCTTGAGCTCGTGCAGCCTGCCCAGCGGATCGGTCAGGCCCACGGGCAAAGCCAACACTACCAAGCCGAAGTGGTTGCCCAGCTTCTCCAGCGCCTCCTCGGCCGAACGGATATCTACCGGCACCATGGCCCGCACGTCGATGCCGTCGACGGACTGGCCTCTCCCTTGCATGTAACGCCGCAAGGCGCCGGCCACCGAGGCCAGGATCACGTCGTTGACGGTTCCACCTGTCGCCCGCCCCACTGCCTTGACCTGGTCCAACGGCAGCGGCTGCGACCAGGCCGTGCGTCGCGCGACGCTTAGCTCACCCTTGAGCAGCGTTCGCGAAGTCGGGCAGCAACAGCGTCACGCGCGCCAAAGAGGTTGCCAGACCCACAGCGGTTTGGGCCATCCCTGCGGCGCGTGTCGGGTTCCGCAGTAGATCGACACTGCCGTTCGCCACCTCACGCGTCGTGGACACGGCCAGGCGTGCTGGACGTAGCATAGTAGACGCAAGCCCCCGCGACAGCCGCTTCTGGCTGGGCTGCGGCGCAGGCCAGGGAGCATCCGCCTTGTCGTCGCACAAGGAGAGCAGCACGTGCATCAAGGCGATGCCGTCGGCGATCGAGTGATGCAGCCGGCAGAAGAGCACACACCCCTCGCCATAGTTCTCAACCAGGTGAAATTGCCACAGCGGCCGGGAGAGATCGAGCGGTGTGCTGGCCAGGTCGTTCACCACCACCTTGAGCGCTGCCAAATCCCCAGGAGCCGGCAAGGCAATGCGGTGTAAATGGGACTCCAGCTCGAAATTCGGATCCGTTTCCCAATAGTGCTGGTGCAGAGAGAGCCTGGGCGTTACAACTCGCTGCTTGAAACGTTCGAAGCGCAAGAGCCTGTGTTCGACCGTGGCCTTGAGGCGTTCATACTCCATGGGCCGGTCGAACTCGAAGAACCCCGCAATCATCATCGGGTTGGTGGGGCTTTCCATCTGAAACCAACCCGCATCTGCGTTAGACATTGGTTGTCGAGACATCGTCTGTTCCTTTCCGGTCTCCGAAACTTACACAAATCTACCATTGCTGGACCCGTCATGCGAGCCGGTCAGGTAGATCGCCGTTCGGTTCCTGCTTCAGTGAGAACCGCCTGGAGCCCAGGACTTACACTCTCTCCACAGGCGTAGCTTCCCGCGGAACTCGCGGTAGTCCATGCGGCCAGGTTCAACGCCGCATTCAGATCGCGGCCCATGACCAGGCCGCAACGGTCACAAGTGTACGTGCGCTCGCCCAAGGCCATCTCGGTCCTGACCTGACCGCACGACGAGCACCGCTTGGTCGAGGGGTAGAAACGGTTGGCGACGACGACGATGCAGCCATACCAGGCGCCCTTGTAGGTCAATTGCCGTCGAAACTCGGCCATCCCCACGTCGGAGATGGCCTGGGCCAGATGATGGTTCTGCAACATGCCGCGCACATTCAGGTCTTCCACCACCACGACTGACTTGGTTTTCGCCAGCCGGATGGTGGCCTGGTGGAGCGCGTTCTGACGCACGTTGGCGACGCGGCGGTGCGCCTGTGCCATCTGCTTGACCGCCTTCGCCCGGTTGGCGCTGCCCTTTTGCCGCCGCGAGACGCAGCGCTGCCGCCGGCGGAGCTTAGCCAGGTCGCGGCGCAGCGCCCTGGGGTTCTCGACGACCATCCCGTCGCTCACGGTGGCCAGCGCCGCGATCCCCAGATCGACGCCGGCCACGGGCTTGCCGACGGCGACGACCGGGTCGGGTAGCTCCATCTCGCCCTGGAGCGAGACAAACCAACGGCCCGCCTGTTCGCTGACCGTTGCGCTCAGGATACGAACCCCGCTTAAGGGAAGGTAGCCGCGCTCCTTCAGCCGTAGACGGCCCAGGCGAGGGAGTTGGATCGCATCGTCGAACACCCGGATGACGCCGGTGAGGCGGAAGCTGCCGCGCCCGCGCTTCTTGGACTTGAAGCGGGGATAGCCAGCCTTGACCGGCTTGCCCGCCTTCTTCTCGCGTAAACGCCGAAAGAAATGATCGAACGCCTGGTCGAGGTTGCGCAGCGCCTCTTGCGGCGCACACTTGGACACCTGGTACATCCACCCGAGATCGGTCTGCTTGAGTGCATTCAGCTCCCGATGCAGATCAATTGCGGTTGGCGTCTTCTGACCGGCTTTGAAGGCCGCGATCTTGCGCGCCAAGCCCCAGTTGTAGGCATAGCGCGCCGCGCCAGCGTGTCTGGCGCAGGCTGTGCGCTGCGCATCGTTCAAGTCGAGTTCGGTCCTGAAAGCCCGCTGCGCGATCATAGCTGCTCCACCGCGGTGCGTAAGGCCTCAATCATTTGGCGGTTCTGGTCGCTGCGGCTGTTATACAGCCGGGCCGAGAAGACCGTGATGATCTCCAGCACATCTTGCGTGAGTTCTTCCTCGAAGCTTGCCGGCTGCTGACCTTGGTTGATGATCACTATCTCGGTGTTGGTCAGCTCGCACAGTGAGAAGACGATTTCCGACCCAAAGCGCAACAACCGGTCCTTGTGCGTCAGGACCAACCGGCCCACCTCGCCTGCGCCAATCCGCTTGATCAACTGCTGCAGGCCGCGCTTGTGATAGTTCAGACCTGAGCCAAAGTCCTGGATGACCTCGTAGCTCCAGCCGTTGGCGGCGCAGAACGTCTCCAGCAAGGCTACCTGACGCGTCAGGTCGTCGCGCTGGTCGTGACTGGACACGCGAGCGTAGGCCACGGTCGGCCGGCTGGGTAAGCCACGGTCGGCCGGTTGGCCTTCGCGTACGCGGGGGCCAGCCGGCAGGCGCGGGCAACCCCGTTCAGTTTTGCCAGATCGTACCGTCGATGCCCATTGGGCGTGCGCTCGACCTCGATCTTACCGGCCGCTTCCCAGCGGCGCAGCGTCTCCTGCGAGACGCCGAGTTCTTTGGCTGCTTGTCCGATGCTCACTTTCATGGGTAAGCATTATACTAGAAATGCCAAGAAAAGACAACTAATGAGTACTTATCAAGTAGCAGTTACTAACCCCCATCTTCACGACTTGGCACATAAGGCCTGTCGCCAAAACGACGGACATTGTCTTTATTCTCGCGCCGAGTCTTCGGCTTGTCAATGGTTTTTTGACGCAATGCGACATAAAGAAACTGTCCGGCGATGCCGGTCGTCTCAATTGGACCAACGCAACAACTCAAGCCATCTGCGGAGAAACGTGTTATAATAGGTATCGTCGTGAGTTGGCTGGCGAAAGTGGTCATTTCCTGGTCGTTAGCAAGACCAGGAGTTGGGAAGGAGAAAAGTCGTGGGCGTACAGTTGAGGCCTTTTTTGTCCCCGCAGGAATATCTGGCACTGGAGCGACAGGCCGAGACCAAGAGCGAGTACTATGCTGGCGAGGTCTTTGCCATGGCCGGCGCCAGCCGGCGACACGTGAAGATCATGGTCAATACCGTCGTTTCGCTGGCGGCGCAGCTCAAAGAACGGTCGTGCGAGGTGTTTACCAGCGACATGCGCGTGAAGGTCAGCGCTACCGGACTATACACGTATCCGGACGTGGCGGTGGTTTGTGGCAAGCCTCGTTTCGACGACGATCAGGAGGACATACTGCTCAATCCGACGGTGATTATCGAAGTGCTGTCCAAGTCAACAGAGGCATACGACCGGGGTGAAAAGTTCGCCCTGTACCGCGCACTGGAGTCGATGACTGACTATCTTTTGATCGCACAGGACATCGCGCGAACTCGAACACTACCTGCGCCAATCTGACGGCTCATGGCGGTTTTTGGAGAGTGTGGGGCTTGACGGCGTTGCCGTGATCGATTCCATTCAGTGCCAGCTTAGCCTGGCCGAGGTCTACGATAAAGTCGACTTGGCTGAGCCTCCGGGTGCCCCCAGGTTGGTTGTCATCAAAGAGCAGACGGAAGAGTACACCCCGTCTCCGCCGGAACTACAGGGATTGGAAATCCCTGGCTGAAAATTGAGAAGTGCCCTCAGGCACTGGAGAGCAGACGCCTCTCCAGTGCCTGAGGGCACTTCTCTGTTTCAGACGGTGAATTCCATTCACCGATTGGCTGGCATTACAGAGAAGCCTTCAGCACCCGCAACGCGCGCAGGGTCACCCATTTGTTGGGCTGCTTCTTGGCCCCAAAGTTGACCCAGGTCTTGTCGGTGTATTCATATTCCAGCGGCCAACGCCCAAGCGCATCCTGCTTGTTGCGGATGATAGCCAGCGCGTTGCTCAGGCGTGGATCGTCGATGGCGCCCAGCGCCGCCAACACTTCAGCGATCTGAAGGATGTCGGTGACGTAGAACACGGGGAAGCCGAACTTCCACCAGTTGCCGCTGGGCTTATCGCTGAACCCGGTGGGGTACTGCGCCTCTGCTGGGTCAACGTCAAGCAGAAAAGCGATGCCCTGCTGGATTGCGTGCTCGATCACCGGCGTTCGGCGCTCGGCCGGCCACGTGCCAAATGCCTGCATCACCTTGACCCCACCCCAGGCGCACGGCAGCGCATTGTTTGATCCACAGGCAAAAAGCGGGCCGCATTTGCCGGCGTAGTAGCGCACAGCCGCGTAGCGCTCGCTGTTTGGAGCGATGCCTTCGCCCGTGACGGTGCGCGCCATCCAGTCGAAAGCCCCGGCAAGTCGAGGATCATCGTAGCCAAGCTCGAGCAGCGCCCAGCACAGGTTGCCCTGCATGCAATCCGCCGTGCCCGACGGCGCGCCCGAGGTCGTGAATTGGCCGCCGGGTGTGAGCGCGTGGTCCAGCAAATAGGCGCAGCCGCGGCCGATCCGTTCATCCTGCTCGACCCGAGCGCCTAGCTGGGCCAGTAAGATGAGTGACCAGACGGTGGAGCGGTACTTTGGGTTGTAGCCCGGCCCCGGCTCAACCCAATAGCCCTCCGGCGCCATGGCAGCCAGGACCGCTGCGATCGGACCGTGAGTGTGGGCCGCGTCGCGGGCCGCGACCAGTTCCGCATCGCCGGCCGGCCGGTCGAGCAAATCACGCAGCGCCAGGTAACGCACGCCGGGATCGTCCGGCTCCAGCAGCCAGGCCAAGGAATCGCTGTTGAGTTGGTTCTGCCAGGTTATAAAGTCACCTATGCGACGCACGACGGTTGTACTCAAGGTCCTTCATGAGACGAATCTAATAAATCTGGATCCGCGTCAACTCGAACTCGTCATTTGGGACAGGACGTCCGAGGCTATCTCGGAGCGGCAGGCGCTGGACATTCGCTTGCAAATCGTAGAAGCCGGCCGTCAGGATGTACTCACCTTGGCGTGCATCTTGAGAGATCGTGAGTCTCACGGGATCGCTGATAACCTCTCCTGCTACCCACGACTGGGTAGGGTTGCGTCCTTCTTGTGGGTAACTGTCTCTTTGGGCTGCCATCCCTAGCTGCGGGTTTCCCAGGTGCACAAAGCGAGTATAGTCAACATCGGTGGGGCGGTCAACCTGATAGTACAACGTTGCCGTAAACTGACTACCTGGTCTTAAGTTGAGAGCTTCTGGAGAAAGATCAAAGCCTAGGAAACTGGCCGAGTCACCGATTCGTCCTGTCATCGGGTTCTGAGGTTCGCCGACGGACTTATCGATGATCTTGATCGACTGGAGCACCAGGTAGTCGCCCAATGATCTTTCATCGTTGCCAGTGACATCTAACTGGCCGGAGAGATCTGGGTCATAGACACGCATCTGCACAGTGAAGGTTTCGGGGCTACCCTGAGGCGGTACTATGACCTGGTAGGTGTCGCGTTTCAAACGATAGGGATCCCACGATGTAGATTCGCTCAGGAAGCCACCGGCCACATGCTCATCGCCACTGAGTCCGATACCGGTGCTGTCGACTATCTCCACCCTGGCCCGATAATCTTTCACAATGGGTCCGGCCGCGCGCCAAAAAAGGGTGTACCGAAGGACATCACCAGGTTGGACGACCAACGTTCTGTTATTGACCTCGGAATCTGGCACGGACTTACCATTCAATTTGAGATCATAGCCTTCCAAGAACATGCCATCGCCAAATAGCGCGGCTTTGGCGTGCAGAGGCCCCGACTGGACACGCAGTCTAGCCTGCGACAGCTCAACCGGTCCTACGTACTGCGGCTTGCCAACCTGGTTGGGTGTCTCCAGTTGGACGTAGAGCTTGTAGCGTCCGGCCGGTAAATCAACCGGCAGGCCAAACTCCACTGCATCGTTTACCAAGGTACCAGTCTGCCATTCGCTGGAGACAGCAGTGTCGTAGTAGGGCGCTTGTGTGATCTCGTCAATCAGGTTCTCTTGGTCGTCTCTGAGCTGCCATCGCATCTGACGGTCACCCTGCCGTTGTGAGACAAACCAGTACGGAAAGACGGTGACACTGTCCGGCCTATGGCGTTCTACACGATAGCCGAGAAGCTTGGTCTCGGCTGATTGAACGGGCTGGGCAGGCTTTCGAATGGTCTGAGCCGTGGAAGGCCAATAGAAAAAGACTACAGCGCCCACCAGTAGCGCTAGCGGCACGAGAAACATACGGCGATGACGTACATAGTAGGCAGTCGCCCAGGCCAGGCCAGCGAGTGCAAGCAAGCTGCCGATCGTTGCCCAGCGTTCGAGTGTAGTTCCTGCATAGGTAACGCTGAACTCGTAAACTCCTGGCGGCAAATCTACCGTCAAGAGACCGGAGTTTGCGCTCGGGTAGACGCGCAATGGAATACCGTTATCCAATTTGGCCTGCCAGCCTGGGAAGTAGAAGCTGGTGAAACGCAACGGACCCCCGGCTTGACTGGTTACGGTTCCACGCCAGGTAAAGGCATCGGCTTCGTCAAGGTCTACGTCCAGAAAACTCTTGGTCTCCTCACGCTCCGCAGCACTCCCAACGCTTCCGACCCACCGCGGCCCAAATTCTCCTGTATATCCGGATCCTCCCAGATTACCAGTCATCTTCTCGTATCGAGCGATCCTGGCAGGGGAAAGATCGGCGAAGGCTGCCGGCATTGACCTCAGCCAGTCCACGCGAGGAGCGTTAGCAAGAACCACCAACCCAACCAAAAAAGCAGCGGCTCGGAATGCTGTGGCGGGACGCCGGACGTGCAACATGATACCGCCTGTCAGCAAAGCCATGGGTAAGCTCATGAGGCTCAGGAGGCGCCAGGGAAACTGAACGACAAGCAATACCGGACTACTTAGCCAGAGCGGCAAAGTCCATGCGCCAATGCCGAGACCTGCAGCAACGGCAAGAATGATAAAGAAGAACCACTCAGGATCGCGACGCCGGGCTATCATAGCTCCAGCAACAGCGAGCAACAGCTGTACCAAGCCCAACCGAAAAGGCAGCCCAGGACTGTAGGTAAACCGGAAACTAGTTCCGACAAAGTTGTTCCAGTGCCACACGTTCCGGGGAATGAAGATCTGAGCCGCGACCTCGTACGCGCCACTAGAGAGAAAGCCTCGTTCGAAAACTACCGGAGCCCAGAAGAACGCAGTAGCTCCCGCCGAGGCAACAACGGCAAGCGCCAGCAAACCGGTACGGCTCCTCGTCCACTTCTCTTGCCACCACAGAGCGACTACATAGCCCGCCAACATCGGCGGAGTCACCAGCAAGGTAATGTTGTGCGACAAGGCAAGGACGCTTAGGCTGAGAAAGACGGGCACCACATACACGTTAGGCTCAAGATCACGCAACAAGCGGCGAATGCTCCACAATACCCATGGCAGCACGGCCTGCGCACCAACCTCTGCTATGCCGGCCCGGACATACACGGTACTGAGCAGATAAGGCCCATACATATAGGCTGTTGCCGCTAGTAGTGCTGGTAAATTGGATCGCTGCCCGTAAACGTCACGCGCGAGAAGAAACATGCCACAGCCCGCAATGAAAACGAACAGCGCCATAGCGGCAGCCAAAGATACATTATGATTCAGACCGGTGAGATGAAGAACTTCAGCAACGTAGTAAGTCAGTGGCGCATAATAGGTGAGGATCGGAGCGCCCTTCCCCAGGATCAGCTCTGGCATCCATCGGGGAAAGAGGGTGCCATGCTGGATGTGGTAATCCAGCAGCGCCAGTCGAAGGAGATGAGTTTCACCATCGAAAGACTGTGTCAGTCCGAGGACAAAGAGAGGCCGCAGAGCAGGGATGGCAAGCACTCCCAGAACGAGCCACCACATCCGCCGTATGACAGTATTCCAGGGTCCGCTCACCACTCGACCTCGTCGGCGCATTCTTCAGTGGGTGTGTTCAGTCCTTCAATGATCGACTCTCGAATGCGGGGCGCGCCCCACAAGGTCTCGATCTCTGCCAGGGCAGCTTCGTATTCCGCTTCTGTCGGAATTGGTTTGATCTCCATGATTTTCAGCGCGTTTCCGGTTCTAGAGCAATCTCCGCGTTACTGGCCAGCTTCACCAGCGCCAGCCCATGCACCGCACCGACCACCGCGCCCGCCAGGGCCAGCGTGCCGGCCAGAACAACCACGGTGCCGGCGATGGAGCCGGCTGCATAGAC
This sequence comes from uncultured Chloroflexia bacterium, assembly GCA_963709505.1. Lineage (GTDB taxonomy): Bacteria > Chloroflexota > Anaerolineae > JAAEKA01 > JAAEKA01 > CAVPXC01. The sequence goes on from CAVPXC010000020.1 coordinate 94,189, forward strand.
AGCGTACGCGCGGTCCACCATGGCGAAAATCACCGGCATGCCCAGCGCCCAGGCGAGGCAGTTGGCAGGGATCCACAGCCAGGCGCCCTTGACGACGCGGCGCAGGACGAGCCACTGCGGGGTACCGAGGACGGCCCCCAGAAACAGCCCCATCCCCGCGGCTAGTAGCGAGACGACGATGGCCGGCGGCTCCTGGCTGGCCGCACCGGTCTGTTGGCCACCCATGTCGATCAGCGTGCTGGGCAGCGATCCCAGGAACCAGGCGATCACCGCGCCCACGACCGTGGCGACAACCCAGGCGCGGCGAGGTATCGACGGGAAGGGCCGGCGTAGCACCCTCCACTGGAACACGCCGACCACGGTGCCCTCGATGGCCCCAGTAGCCGCAACCAACACGATGCCGGCGAGTGAAGCTAGCGCACTGGTCGCAGCAGCCACGCGCGCCAAGATGAGGATGTCCAGAGCAAACGTCGCGCCCAGTCCAAGCATCTCAGCCAGCGCATTGGCTCCCACCCAACGCAGCCAAAGCCTGGATTTGGTCTCGATAATCACTGGGAGGTCACTCCATTGCTGCCTGCACTGCGGGTTCTGTCACCCGCGGATGGGCTTCGAGAATCTGTTCAACCGTTTCGCCAGCAGCAAGCTTCTCCAGAATCAATTCAACTGTGATCCGGGTGCCTTTGATTACCGGCTTGCCCATCATAATTTTCGGATTGGATTCTATGAACTGGTGTACAATGCTCTTATGCCTTTCCACTTAAGACTCGAACCTTCAATCTTCCTGCTCGCCCCACACCAACTCCGTCTTACCAATCGCAACGACGTCGCCGTCCTGCGCGCCCGCTTCCTCCAACGCCCGGCTGATGCCCATGGCATCCAGAATGCGCTGGAAACGCAGACCCAACTCGTAGTAGTCCCAATTCGTCATGGACGCAACTCGCTCGATGCGTACACCGTGCACGCGCCAGCGCGCGGGATCGGCTTGGGTTTCGACGGCCTCCTGCTCGATCGTAAAGTCGTTCTCGTCGGCCTCAGGGCGGAAGACGACCGGCGCTGCGGAGGTGAGCGGCTGTTTGGGCAGCTCGTCGAGCATAGCGCTGATCCGGTACAACAGCGCCTGGACCCCTTCGCCGGTCAGCGCGGAGATGGCCAGGGGCTGGTCGATGCCACGCGTTTCTAAGGCCTGCTTCAGCTCGGGCCACAGCTCGCGCACTTCGGGCATGTCCATCTTGTTGAGCACTACAACCTGCGGCTTGTCGACCAGGATCGGGTTGAAGAGCTCCAACTCGGCATTGATGGCGTCGTAATCGCCCAGCGGATCCAGGCTCAAGCCGTTCAGCAAATGAACCGTCATGCGCGTGCGCTCAATATGGCGCAGGAACTGGTGGCCCAGGCCCGCGCCGATGTGCGCGCCCTCGATCAGGCCGGGGATGTCGGCGACGACAAAATCCTTGTGGTCGACGATCACCGCGCCCAGATTCGGCACTAGGGTGGTGAAGGCATAATCGGCAATCTTCGGCTTGGCGTGGCTGATCACCGACAGCAGCGTGGACTTGCCGGAATTCGGCACCCCGACGATGCCCACGTCTGCAATGAGCTTGAGCTTGAGCCGCAGCCAGCGCTCCTCGGCCGGCTCACCCTTCTCGGCAAAACGCGGCGCCTGGTTGACGGAGTTCTTGAAGACGGCGTTGCCCCGTCCGCCGCGGCCACCGCGCGCTACGACCGCCTCCTGGCCATCCTCGACCAGATCGACGATCAGCTCGTCGGTGTCGCGCAGATAGATCGAAGTGCCCGGCGGCACCAGCACGATTTGGTCCTTGCCGCTTTTCCCCTGCTTGTTGTTGCCTTCGCCGTGGCCCCCACGCTCGGCGCGGAAATGGACCTGGAACTTGAACGGCAGGAGCGTGTTCATGCCTTTGTCGACGCGCAGGATAACACTGCCGCCGTTGCCGCCGTTGCCGCCGTTCGGCCCGCCGCGCGGTATGTATTTCTCACGCCGAAAGGCGACGATGCCGTTGCCGCCGCCGCCGCCGTTTACATAGATGGTCGTTTCGTCAAAAAGGAGATCTTTTTCTGTTGTCATTGTTTTTGATTATAGCATACTGCGGAGTTGCCGGCCAAACAGCCCGCCCTTGACCTAGATGTGTAGCGCAAATTGGCAATTTGCGCTACATGTTCACACATGGCGTCGTCGCAGGGCGAAAAACTAACCTGAGAACCGCGGACTGGCGGAGGCGCGGACCAGAGTTCTGCCCAGGTTTTCATTGACGGTTGCCGCAGAGAGCTCGCCGCATGGATGGCTAACCTGAAAGCCCAAGAAAGGCGTTTTTTGATTGCGATCAACAGGAGTATAATCACTCCGTACGTGAAACGGGGCGGTGTTATCCTGTGTGCTCTGTTTAGTTGGTTTTTTTCGCCCGCCTACGCTTGCGCAAGCGCAGGAATGCCACAAACTCTAGCTTAATAAAGCATTATGGGGTAGTTCACGACGGACCAAGGACCATGATCAAAGCAACTTTCAAAATCCTGCTCATTGGCGTGCTGGCTGCGTTGGGGCTGACGGCCTGCAGGCCGCCGGCGCCGGACGTACTCGGCGGCCGCCTGGTCTTCGAACGCAAAATTGACGGCAACGCCGACGTGTACGTGATGGCGGTCGACGGTAGCGGGCTCATGCGGTTGACTGACAACCCTGGCTGGGACGGCGCGCCCTCCTGGTCGCCCGACGGCAGCCAAATCGTCTTCGCCTCGGACCGGGCGGGTGGGCCGGCAATCTACGTCATGAATGCCGACGGCAGCAACCAGCGCGCGCTGACCGATCCGTCGACTGCCAGCCTGACACCCGCCTGGTCGCCCGACGGCCAGCGGATAGCTTTTGCATCGATCGGTCCCAATGCGCTGCCGGGAGCGCAGGCGGGCGATACCGGGTTCGAGATCTGGGTCATGAACGTCGACGGCAGTAATCCGCAGCGCCTGGCCGGCGACCCGGCCGGCCAATCACTGTATCCATCGTGGGGCCCCAAATCAGATCGCCTCGCCTATGCACTACAGACCGGTGAAGAGGGGGTTCTGCTCACCCAAGTGCTCCGAGATGGCGCGACGCCCCGATTGTTCAGCGATGCGGTGGAGGGACGTTCCGAACGCGCCGGACTGGTCGCCGGACAGCAATCGAATCGCATTTGCGCTCAAACAACAGGGCCAGGTCGAGATCTGGCAAGCCAGGCCCGACGGCAGTAATCCGCTCCGGTTAGGTCTGGCAGGAGCCAACGGAGGCGAGCCGGCTTGGTCGCCCGACGGCAACCACATCGTCTTTGTATCCGATCAAGACGGCGCGCCGTCGCTGATGATCATGGATGCAGATGGCAAGAACGTGCGGCATCTCAACAAAGACGGCGCCGCGTACGCTCATCCCGATTGGCGCTAGTACAGGTTGGCGCAAGTCCGCCTGACGTTTGGTTAACCGGAGTTGAGGCTTCAGCCCGGTTTGCGCTCAAGACCCGGCTGAAGCCTCGACCCCAAACACCGGGGACTTGCGCCAACCTGTACTAGCGAGGGAGCGACGCTGCTTACTGCGTCATGCCCGCGTCAACGGGCATCCATCCGGCCAGTCTAATTCGTATGCGAGATCTTCTCCTGTGCTCGCGCCAGAAAACGCTGCTCATCCACAAGAACCCGCTCGTGGATGCCTGAGGCGATCTGCTCCGCCTCGTCGTGGGCGACGACGTCGAAGACCAGCCGCCGGCCATCGACCTCGAACAGCGTCGCCTGTGCACGAACGATCATGCCGATCGGCGTGGCGGCCAAATGCTTGACGTCAATGCGCGTGCCAACCGTGGTCTTACCTGCCTCCAACAAAGGCTTCAGGGCATTGACCGCCGCCTCTTCCAACAAAGCCACCAGGGCAGGCGTGGCGTACACCGGCACCAGACCGCTGCCCAGGGCCAGGGCAGTGTTGGCCTCGGTGACCGCAATCTGAGCTGTGCCGGCCAGGCCAACATCCAGAGTCGAAGGCATTGTCTCGCTCCTCTTTTGAGAATCTGCGGGGGTTGACTTAGGACAGGCATCCATGGGCTGGATCCCATCGCCGACCGTCAATGAAATCAGCGGGTGCTTCCGATCCGCGCCTCCGCCAGTCCGCGGTTCTCAGGTTAGCGGCGCATCGTGCGGCGCTCGCCAACATGGCGACTTGTGGCAATGCACCAGCTTCCAGCCCTCGACGAAACGATGGAACACGCGCGTCTCGTTCTGCTGGGTGCGCGTGACCACGACACCCTTCACCGCTCGCACCAGCAATGTGTAGGTCACAATTGCGGTGTCGCCGTATATCTGTATGCGCGGCTGCAACACTTCGTGCTCTGTGCGTGCGCCCTCGCCGCCGCCCAGCGCCTGCGCATGTACCAGAATCTCGTGCAGATGAAACTCAATGCCGTCGATGCGCTGTGTGGTGATGTACCACTCAAAAAACGACACATCCGGCGCGCACGTCTCTGTGTACGTGGCAACGTCCGCATCCCAGATGGACTGCAGATTGCGGTTGAGTACCTTAAGAATCTCGTCTTCCATTTTGTGGTCTCCTTTTGGGGGATCTACCTGAGAACCGCGGACTGGCGGAGGCGCGGACCGGAGGGGAGGCTTCGCCAGTCCGCGGTTCTCAGATCAGAGCTTCCGGCTCCGCTTGCTCGAAATACCGCCGGTAGGCTGCGGTTTCCTCCAGCAAGCTCTGAAGCTGAGTCATGAGCATTGAGGCTTCAAAGTGCGGGACGCCGTTGCCAGAACTCGATGCGGACTTCGTCGCCCTCCTCAGCCGCGATCCGCACATGCCCGCGCGCAGCCAACCATCGAAGGCCCTCACGCACCGTGGCCTCGCGCTGGGCCGTGGCCGCAGCTAACACGCGCCAACTGATCTGCCCATTGTGCTGGCCTAGCGCACGCTTGACCAGGCCCGCCAGCCGAGCCAGAAAGACGTCGGGGCGATCCAGGCCCGGATCGACCGCAAGCAGCACCACGGTCTTCGGCCGTACACGCTGCAAAACATCATCCCACTCAGCTCGGCCCGCGGGCGTGGTCCAAACGACGAGGGTTTCGCCGGCCGTCAGACTCGCTGCGATCCCGGCCGCCGAGCTCACGACGCGCTTCACCTTCGCACCAGAGTTGGATGTTCATCGCATACCGCAGTTGCTCCAGAATGGTAACAGGCTCCGATTGATGTCGATAATCCATCACAACGGGCTTGGACGGCTCACCCTCTCCCGCTGGTTCGACGATAGGCCGGGCATCCACCCATTCAACCTGCACGTCGCGCTGGCCGCGGTACGCAGTGGCGCGGACGGTATAGGCCAAATCAAAGTGGCCTTCGGGCAGTGGCCACCCCGCGCCCAGCCACCAGAGCACACGGCGGGTCGAACCGGCTGCATCCTCGACGACGGCATGCAGGTGCTCACGGGTGCGCCCGATGAGCGCGGTGCTTTTCAAGCTTAAATCGCGGTCAATCAGCACCGGCGACGGGTTGCCCGGGCCAAAAGGCGCCAGGCGCTCCAGGTCGGCGACGAGTTCCAGCGAGAGATCGGCAAGCGGTATTCCGCCGTCGATCCGCAGGACCGGCTCAGCCGCAAGTTCGCCTAACTGATCGCGCAGCGAGCTCGCCAGTTTACGTCGAAACTCGGGGATACGCTCGGCGTCCAGCGATAGACCCGCGGCCATGGGGTGGCCGCCGAAGCCGGCCAACAACTCAGCATGGGCGGCGATCGCGGCGGTGATATTGCATCCAGCCACCGAGCACGCCGAGCCGCGCGCCAACTCGCCGGGAGGGGCCGCAATCAACACAACTGGCCGGTGGAAACGCTCCACCAGCCGGCTGGCAACGATTCCGATCACGCCGGGGTGCCACATGGGATGCGAAAGCACCAGCACAGCATGATCCAACAGCGACGGATCGCGCTCGATCTGCGCCAACGCGCCCTGCAAGACCAAAGCGGTGAGCCGCTTGCGCTCATTGTTGAAGCCCTCCAACTGGTTGGCTAAGATGCGCGCCCGTTCGGGTTCGCTCGTGGTCAGAAACTCCACCGCTAGGTTGGCGTCACCCAACCGGCCCAGTGCATTGAGCCGCGGACCCAGTTCGAAGCCGATATCCTCTTCCGTCAGCCAGGCGGGGTTGACGCCGGCCAGCTGCAGCATGACTTGCAGGCCCAACCGGTGCGTCTCGCGTAGAGCCGCGAGGCCGCGCTGTAACAAGAAACGAGTATCGCCGGTCTGCAAGGCAACATCAGCGACGACGCCCAGAGCGACCAGGTCCAGCTGCTGAGCGGCGATGCCAGGCGCACTGTAGTTCGCCACTAGAGCCTCGGCCAACTTGTAGGCCACGCCGACGCCCGGCAGCGTGCTGAGCGCGTGTCCCTCTGGCAACAGTTTAGGATTAACCACGCCGTAAGCCGCGGGCAGCGTCGCCGCCAAGTCATGGTGGTCGGTGATAACCACGTCCACCCCGCGCAAACGAGCGTGGTCAACCGCCTCGTGCGCCGTGATGCCGGTATCGCACGTCAGTATCAGCCCGGCGCCTTGGTCGATCAGGCGCTGCAGCCAGGGCAGGTTGACGCCATGACCCTCGGCGGCGCGCACGGGAATATGGAAGATGACCTCAGCGCCTAGCGCGCGGAGAGTCGAAACCAGCAGCGTGGTCGCGGTCTGGCCGTCCACGTCGAAATCACCCCAGACCGCGATCCGCTCGTCGCGGTCGAGGGCTTGGTGGATGCGCTCGACCGCCCGATCCATGCCGGGAAGGTCGAAAGGCGATGCGGGCGTGTACTGAGAGGGGTCCAGAAAAGCGCGCGCCGATCGGAGGTCACCCATGCCACGTTGCGCCAGAATCCGCGCGACGATGGGATGCCCGCCCACTGCCGAGCTCAGCGAATCGGGCACAAGAACTGGTTCGGGGTCAAGCCAGATGGTCATGTCAACAAACCGTGGGAAACCATGCTCGCTTTCTACAAGTCCATCAAAATACGAAGGTTGTCTTCGACCCGCCGCATGGTGGCTGCCGAAATAACACCCCAGCGGCGTGGACCCAAACGATCGCTCGAGATGGACCGAATGGCATCGCAAAGAATGAAGCTGCGCCCTGATAGACCTCCTTCGGGTGGATCAATCTGCACATGAACAGGGATACGGCGATACATCCGTGTGAGGGGCAGACAGAATACCAAACCGGACGAACCATGGTTAAAGGGATTCGTCGAGATGATTAAGACAGGTCGGGTCCCAGCCTGTTCATGTCCGCGTGTTGGATCCAGATTGGCAAGCCAGATCTCCCCGCGATTCGGCTGTGGCATCTTCTACATCTCCTCCAGACCATCCATCAACGTTGAGTCCCATTCGGCACGCTCTTCGTGAAGCTCGGCCCACGCCGTAGGATCCCTCTGCAGATCCGCATAAGCGGCATTCGTTGCCTCAAGGATTTGTCGCCGACGGTATTGCTCGAGGGCTTGATCAAGAACTTGCTGCATGGATACCCCCGTTGCCCGCGCCAGATCCTGCAGCGCATCGCGGGTAGCCACCGGTACTCGAATGGTTGTGGTCGTCATGAAACACCTCGCTATCTACACATGTGTCTACATTGTAGTCTACAGTAGTATATCAACCGTGAGCGAACTTGTCAAACCTCCTAGTGAAACCAGCGGTCTCAACGCCTCGCGTTCGACACCCCTGTCCCTGCGGACGCGCTTTGCTACCGTGAGAACTGCAGCCAGATGGATGCCCGCGTCCCCGAGCATGACGCTAACGAACGGTGCGGGCATTACAGGCAAAGCGGCGCGAGCAACACCGTCAGTATTCGATCTCGGCAATCTGCTCGAAATCCAGATCAATCTCGAGCGAGAAGTCCAGCTCCGGCTCGTCGAAATCGATGTCCTCCAGGCTTGCGGCGGCGGCGCCACGATCGCACAGCGAGCGGTACACGCAAAAAAGGCAACGTTCCTCGACCTCGGTCAACGGGAAGATGCCTCTTCCCAGGCTGAGCGTTGCGATCTGTTCCAGCAGCCCGGCTAGATAGCCGTCATCTTCGGCGTATTGCGCAGCGTTGTACGAAAAACGCTCCGGCCGGTCGGGGAAGCCGGCGAACCAGTAGACCATCTCGATCTGACCCGGCTCGAACGACCGGCCGTCGTTCAGATCGGCGCCGGCCTGCACCAACAGGTAAGGGTAGACCCGCGTCTGCAGGCGTCTGGCAAGGCGAGATTGCGGCGAACGGCGGCGAGAGGTCTTCCAGTCGAAAATAAGCGCCCGGCCATCAGGTGCGACGACCATCAGATCGTATTTGGCGACCAACCTCCGCACGCCGCTGGCACCAAACGGCGCCGAGAGAGTAAACTCGGGGTAGTGCTCGCCATCCAGGGCTGCAGGCGCTGCATTCAAGTAGTTGCCCCACCAACGCGCCAGATCCTCGTCCTGAGCCATGGCCGTCAGCCGCTCGACCGGCACGCCCAGCAGATGCTGCTGAACCATCAGGTGAAACAGCGCGCCCTGCTGCAAGTGCCGCTCGTTCTCCAAGATCGGCTCCGCCTCAACCGCCGGCCAGGCGATATGGTCCAAATAACGCAACTGGAAACGCCGCTGGCAGTCAACGAAGTCCTGCAGGCTGCCTTGGCTGAAGTGGAAATCGGGGGGGAGGGACATTGGGGATTCTATCCTTGGTGGAGAGTGGAGGGTGGAGGGTGGAGAGTGGAGAGTGGAGAGTGGAGGGTGGAGGGTGGAGAGTGGAGAGTGGAGAGTGGAGGGTGGAGGGTGGAGAGTGGAGAATTACTTGCGCCTCGGTACCTCACTCTCCACTCTCCACTCTCTTATTCCTCACCCTCCACTCTCCACCCTCCACTTTCCTCTTTCCTCTCTCGGAAAGCCTGCAGCGCCACAAAAGGCAGCGCCTGAGTAAGTTCGGGCCGATTAGCCGCGGGCCGTCCGCTGTTCCAGGTGATAACCAGTTCTTTGCGGGCGCGGGTAATGCCGACGTAGAGAAGGCGCAAGCGCTCGCGGACGTAGTCCAGGCGTGCTCGCTGGGTCGCATCGCCCTCCCGGTATGCGGCCGGGTCGCCGTCGGCGGCGAGCAGCTCGAGTTGGGCCAGGGTTTCGGCCTCCAGATTCAGGCTTCCGTCGGTTTGAATGTGTCTGCTGGGGCGGAGGAACCACTTTTCGGCGATGTATTGGTCGTAGGGCTGCGCCGACGGAAAGTCGTACGTATTGATCGACATCAAATAGACCCGGTCCCACTCCAACCCTTTGGCTTTATGCATCGTCGCCACGACCACCTGGCCGCGGTAGCGGTCGGGGTCGAAGCCGTTGTCGTCCTCGCTGAAGCCGAGAAAACGCCGCTCGTTACGTGCGATGACGGCGAGCTCGTTGGCCAACTCCGGCAGCCGCCAGGTCGGGTGCTGTTCGGCAGCTTGCACCAAGCTAACGGCCAGCTTATGCGCCAGGGCCAGGTCGCCGGGTTGTGTGAACAGGTCCTGGGCCAGGGTTAAAACCGACTGGTCGATGGGCAGCAGGATCGTGCCCTGCCAGCGTCGCACCAGCTCACGAAAGGCCAATAGTTGCACCCGATCGTCGTCGGACAAATCGACAGTCTCCAGCCACTCTTGGCTGGCGCGCGGCCATAGGTAGTCCTCCACTTGACCGCATTGACGGATGAGCTTACTCATGGCCAGCACCCGCGGCCACGCCTCTTCGTCCTCGCGCGTATCCCTCTGCCATACCTCGTAAACCTTGGCCAGGCGCGTCGACGAGGTAGGATCGGCCAGGGCGTGTAGCACATTGGCGAGCGCGCCGGCGGCCTCACGTGTAGTGACGGTGCTGCGCAGTAGGCTGTCGACCACCGCCAGCCCGCGCGCGTAGCGCATCCACCACCTCGAAGCCGCGCTGGTTGCGCGGGGCCAACACCGCAACCGTAGCCTCGGGGTTTTCAGGTAACCAGCGAACCAAGGACTCGACCACCGCACGCAGCTCGCCTTCCGGGCTGAGCTTGCGGTTCCAGAGCACCACCTTGCTCGGATCGTCGGGCGGGTTAGGCTGGGGGTCGCCGGGCGGCGTCAGACTCGATGTGGGGTAGGTTCAGAGCGTTGCGCACGGCCGGCTCAGGGTGTCGCTCGAGCGTCCAATCGACCAGGAAATTCGCCAGATCGACGATGCTTTGGGTCGAGCGGCCGGAATTGGGCAACTCCCTCGAACTCGACGCCTGTTTCGTGTAGAAAGCTACGCAGAAATTCCGGGCTGGCCGTGGTGAACGTCTCGTAGATGGCCTGGTTGGGGTCGCCCACCCGCACCCAGTTACCGGTAGGGCCGGCCAACAGACGCAGGATCTCCTCCTGGAGGTGGCTGCTATCCTGCGCCTCGTCCTCAAGAATGAACGGCCAACGCTCGCGCAGCCGAGCAAGCAGCGCATCATCGGCACGCAGCGCGGCCAGCGCCAACCGAATCAGATCGTCGAAATCGACCGCGCCTCGGTAGGCCAGGGCGCGTTGGTAGTCTGCGTAGATCGCCGCGCCCATCTCGGCCAGGGGCAACGGTGTCACCAGCCCGTCCAGCCGCGCACGCAGCGCCTCGGGCAAAAGCTGGCGGTCCTTGGCCAAGCGGGTAAAGGCAAGCGCGGTCTCCTTGATCAGCTCCGGCAGCGGGCCTCTGCGCACCCAATCCTGCTTGCCTGGCTCGATCTCAGGCGAGAGATAGTCGTCCAAATCAAACGGATGGCCGCGCAGCCAGGCCAGTGCAGCCTCGTCAAGGATCTCCTCGGCCATTCGCTCGTCTACGATCTCGAACTTGTCCGACAGGCCCACCAGCGCCGGCCGCTCACGCACGATGTCATGTGCCAGACCGTGTAACGTCCTGACGCGGTAGCCGACATGTGGCAGCAGGCCCTGCTCCTTGACCAACTTACTGACTCGCTGGTAGAAATTATCGACCGCAGAATTGACCAAGGTTACGATCAGCACTTCCTGCCGGCTGCCCAGCTCGCCGCGATCGATAATCTTGGCCGCTAGTCGCGAGAGGATCTCGGTCTTGCCGCTGCCCGGCACGGCCGACACGCCCATCTTGCCGTGGGTGTAGGTGAGGACGTCTGCTTGTTTGGGGCGGGGGAAGAACGCGTTAATTGTCAATTGTCAATGGTTGATTACTGCAGGTTGATGGTTGGAACTGCGCGTGGCAAGCGGACTGTCATCGATTGTCGGCGGCAGGAGTTTTTCTTAAATATGACCGCGGTCATTATTGCACACTGGTGACCAGCCTGCGCAGGACCTGATTGAAGGCCCAGAGCAGTTGGCCGCGTTGTTCGTAGCCTTGTTCGCCGAGTTCGCTCAGGCCGAGAATGATTTGCTTGCGGCAGCGGCGGATCAGGCCAATCGCCAGGCGGTACAGTCGCTCCTGGCCGGCGGCGAATTCGTCGTCGCTGTCCCACTGACACTGCCGCGTCCCATTGACGGCTGAGCACGTACGGCTGGGTCAACGGCTGATAGAGGCGATCAAACCAGCCGCGGCTGCCCACGTCGAGCCAGAACTGGTAATCGACGGGGCGGTTCATCATCAAAAACGTGTGGGCCGGCGCCAGCAGCACAGCGTCGTTCTCCGGCTCTTGCCACGCGCCGATATACTGCGCGGCGATCACGCCGTCCTCGACTAATTCCAGGTACTCTCTACCTAACGAACGCTCACGCAGAGTATGCTCGGTGGCCGGGCTACCCGCTGGAGATGGAGACTGCTTAGGGATCGTTCGCTCCCCGCCTATTCCCTGACGAAACTTCTGAACCGAACTCGACCAGGTTCGCTGCCACGCGCGCCGCGTCAAAGTCGTCGTGGAAGCCGTGGCCGCGTTGGGAGAGGATCTCGCCAAAAAGCCGGCTGAGAAAGTGATCCAACGGCTGTTCGGACTTGCGGGCGTAATCGGAAAGCCACAGCCGGATCGTGTCGTAACGACCGCCCAGCACGTAGCTGATGCGTTCGCGCATATCGGGGTTGATCTTCTCCCACGACGAGAGCTGCGGTAAACCATCCTTAGGGCGGTAAACGATCTGAGCCAGGAGCAGGGCGCGCACCAGGTCCAGCTCGTCCACGCCCTGCAGCAGCGCATTCGAGATGTCGAACCGGACGGGGCAGGTGGCCCACTGCGGATGCGCCAGCGCGGCCAGAGTCAACAGCGCGTGTGTGGCGGGCTCGTCGCGCAGCGCGCGCGATGGACGGTGCGAACGGGCAGGGATACCCAAGCGCTCCAGGCGGTTCATCAGTGAGAAGCGCAGCGCGTCGGAGAGAAACGGCGCCAGCACCACGATCTCGCCCGGCGAGGTGCCCTCCTCCACCCGCGCGGCGATCTCGCTTGCGATCCAGTCGAGCATCTGCGGGTAGAAGCGCAGGCCTTCGGTGAAAGAGAGCACGTCGCGCGTGCCGGAAGGTAGCTGGCGGGTTGCCAGCGGCCGAGGATGCGGGCTGGGTTGTTCCAAAGCCTCAGCCAGGCAGTCGCCCAGCCCCCGGAGCGCAGGCGAGGTGACGAAAGACTCGTCGAAGGCCACGTGCACCTGGCACAGATCGCGAAGCAAATAGGCGCTCTGCGGGTCGGCGCCGAGGAACTGGCGATATCCTGCGTCCTGGTCGAAGAGCAGCAGCGCGGAATCGAGTTCGGGCACTACGTCGCGCAGGAGATCGTGGGTGAAGGGAGTATCTTCTTCGATGTTATCGGCGATCAAGTAGCGATATGCGCCGAGAATGTGCTCGCGCACCTGGGGCAATGGCCAGAGCTGATGCCAGAAGACCTCGACCTGCAGCGAGAAGTCGAGCAGGTTATGGGTCAGACAATGCTCGCGAAAGCGGGTGGCGCAGTCCTGGGCGTCGGCGTACACCCGTAGCTGCACCGGCTCGCCCGACCAGGCCGCGACCAGCCGCGGCCCGATCTCGCTGCTGGGGAAGCCAACCACGGCGGCCTTGTTGAGGTTGTCGAGAATTTGGCTGTAGAGCCGGTTGGCGTCGATGACCACCGAATCGAAATAGCCCTCATCCTGGCGCAGCGGCTGCACGAGGCGCGCCATGTGGTATTGGGCCGTCTCCAGGGTCAGGAAGATCGGTGGACGGTCCGGATTGGCAAAGCCGGCCGGGCCGGCCGCCAGTGGCCAGAAGAGCTCGACCATGCGCCGCGCCAGGCCACCGGCGGTGAGAATCGACGGCACGCCGCCGGCGCGCAGGCGCGTTCGGCGCAGTGCGATGCTGTAAGGTGTCGCCAGCGTGCGCTGCGGCACCAGCACCAGGATCGAGCCCCCGGGAATGCCCTCTTTGATCAACTGGAGCAACCGCTGTACGGCCGCGGTCGTCTTGCCCGCGCCGGCGGGGCCTTCGAGAAAAGCCTTGCTATCCTGTGACAAGTCGGCGACGGCGTTTTGGTTGGGATGCAGGGTCAACGCCATGGAGAATCCTAGAAATCCGGACAGAGATTACACAATGGGCAACGAACGTACTCTAATTCGACCTTCAGTAACGGTCTTCACGGCCCCTCGCTGCGTAGGTATTCAACAGTTCGAGGTGAAATGCCCATGTCGGCCAAGAGTTTCATGCAGGGACCAACTCAAGAGGATGCACGGACTCTTCAGCCAGCCAGGCACCGTAGGCCAAAGCCTGGTGGATATCTTCTGGCTGCAGATAGGGGTAATCGACGATTATCTCGTCGACCGTCATCCGATTGGACACCAAGTTCAGGATGAGCGACACCGTCACCCGCATGCCACGGATACACGCTCGCCCTCCCATAACGTTTAAATCAAATGTGATGCGATCAAAACCTAGCATGGGCTATCCTTTCCTTATGCTATCGTCGATTCGGATGATGCTGCTGTTATCTTACCGCGTCATTGTGCTCCAACTCGCTTTGTCGTTCTTCCAACAGCTTCTCCACAAGCCTTTCTCCACGTCCAAGACCACGAAGTGCTCGGATCAAATCCGCTGGTACAACGATTAGCTTGATAGTCTGGCCGTTATCCAGCGAAACCAGGCGGTTTCCTTCGGGCTCACGTGGCGTTGGACTTGTTGTCATGGGCCGTTTCTCCAGTGACCGCTACCGCCTGATCTCATCCATCAAGTCCTGTGTCGGATGCTGGCGAAGCGGATTGCTGCGAATCTCATCGATCAAACGCAGATACGCATCCCAGCCATCGCCCGCGCTCTCCCGTCCGGCACGCACCATGGCAGTTTCGACGGCCTCTTCATCCACAGGCGACAAAAATGCCACGGGCCTGCCTTGGTAAGTGATCACGTATTCCGCTTTCTGTTCCCGCACCTGCCGCAACACTTCAGCGGTGTGCTCGCGCAGCTCACGCACTCCGATCACAGGCATCATGCACCTCGTCTTGTGGTATCAAATGAAACTCATCGATGGATGCAGTATACACTCACGCTCACAAAAGTCAAGCACTTCCGCGCCTATTGTAAGGGCCAGGCTCTTGCGGTCGCCCTGACGGGCAGGCGCAAGACCATGCCACTACCCCGGATTATTATTGCGGAAATCCGTGCCGAGTCTTTTCTGTAGTGGGGTCGAGGCTTAAGCCGGGTCTGCGCCAAAAACCCGGCTAAAGCCTCGACTCCTGCCCACGAATCCCGGCGCGAATTTACGCAACGCTGTATTAAGGCTAATTGACTGGCTCAAGAAGCTGGCAAGGGTGCAACTGCGGTTTGTCCCGCACCCCTCGCCACATCTCGATACGCCAGCGTCCACACGCTCGAACTCGAAGACCAGATAGATGCCTTTGACAATCGCCGTCGGGATGATCAGGATCACCAGGAAGATCGGCAGGCCTACAATCACGGCCCAGACCCACGAGTCGCTCAACGCGTACAGGCCGTAGCCCAGTCCGCCGCCGACCACCACGCCTGCGAAGATCAACGCGAACGTGATCAGGAACAGAACCATACCGAACACGACGCCGATCACCGCCATCAACAGCCAGAAGATGGCCACATCGCCGGCTCTGCGCCGCGCCAACCGGGTTCCCAAGGACAACGCCTGACCTACCGTGCGATCGGCCAGGGCAATCTCGCGGCGCCAGAATTGCTGCAACACCGTGATGATGATGGCTGCGACCACGATCACCAAAATCATCAGGATCTCCAGCCCAATGGTGCCGGCAATTCCCAGGGCGGTCGCCAGATCGCTGTGAAACAGCAGCAACAGCAGCGGCGCCGCACCCAGCGTCAGCAGAATCAGCGCTGCCACGACGGCGACGATCCCCACCAGCAGATCGAGCAAGAACATGCGCAGCGCCCGGTTGCTCCAGCCGAGGCGGAAGCCTTGACGCCATGTCAGCGCTGCGCCGGTCTCCTCGATCTGATCAACGGAGCGATAGAGTGCAGTGCGCGCGACGTACTGCACGATCGTGGCCACGACGACCAGGATCAACGCCAAACAGCAGCACACCGCGATCAAGGCGGCGACGCCCGCCCAAAACTCCGGGCCGGGCATCTGGAAGCCGGAAAAAGCCGATGGCATCGCGCCCGCGCCGTTGCCGCTGTTGGCGACGCTGCTGCCACCTCCTCCCCCGCCACCCCCGGCGGTTAACGCCAGCAGGATGCCGAAAATCCAAAGCACCTTATAGCGCCAGGTCATCCCGGCCACGCGCTTGAGCAGATCGCCGTAGTTCATCGAAGCCTCCTTGCGTCTAGAACACCACGCTCACCATGCTCGAAATGTCACTTCATCATTATTGTAGTCTTGCACGGACAAGTTGGCAAGCGGCCCAGCGCCTGAGAACCGCGGACTGCGGAGGCGCGGACCAGAGGTGTGGTCAGGTTTTCATTGACGGTTGCCGAAGGAATTCGGCGAATGGGCGGCTGTTTTGAAAATGTAAGGCAAATTGACAATTTGCGGCAGCGGCATCAAGAGCCCTTCATCCTCAAACTTGACATGGTACACGGTATCGTGTATACTTTCTTTCGTCGATACCTAATCGTAAGCCGCCTCATCGGTACTATGGAGGGAAGTATGACACCGCACGATCTGTCCAATCTGATCCGTCTCTGGGAACAAGAGCGGGTCACAACCGAGCAAGTGATCGGGCAGCTTTTATTACACGCGCAGAACATCACAGAGCGGATCGTCAAGCTGGAACGCGCGCGTCCGGACGCATTCTACAGCTCGTCGCGAGGCTCGTCGGGCTCGCCAGGCTCGGAGACGGCGGACGTCTGAGCGGCGGGGGGCCTCTGCCTGCGCAGCAGCCGTTTGATCCGCTCCCAGACCGACTTAACCTGCCGGGCTTCATGCGTATCGATCTCGGCCACGTCGTAGCGGGCGGTGACGAAAGCCTCGGTGAGCGCCTCGACGTCCAGCTCGGCCTCGGGCCAGGTTGTTTCCAGCTCGCGCACGAATTCGAGCGGAGTCTGGCTGGGCCGGCGCACAACGCCCTGATCGCCGGCGCGGCGTACCGTGCTGAGGTAGAAATAGCGCACCTGCTCGCGCGGCGAGAGCGCGCCGAGGCGGATGAAGCGCCACGGCTGGCGTGCAGGCCTGGCAGGTGGCAGCCCGACGCGTTTGCGCCCCGGTAGGCCAATCGGCAGCCCGGCCAACCCGCCCCACCAACGCCTCAGGAGGGCATTCAAACGCTCCCAGACCCGCTTCAAGGTTGAGCGCGTGAGATCGATGCCCTGCTTGCCGAAAAGAAAGACGAGCAGGTAGATCACGACCCCGACGATCAACAGCCAGAGCGCAGCACCTCCCAGCCAGGGTGGAATGTGGATGACCGGAAGAACAGGAGGAGGAGCCGCCGGTTGGAAGGTGGTGGGCAGCTCCGGCATCGGCTGCTGCTGGCCAAATAGCGACATCACCCAGGCGAACGCTGCCACGAACAAGCCCACGATGAACAAAACGATCCCGATCAACACCGATAGGATCACGTTCAGAATCGCCCCGAGCTGCCAGGTGGATCCCAGCGGCAACAGCGTTGCCAGGAGACCGATCGCCAGAACGATCAAGAGGGAAAAGCGATGCCAGCGGCTCGGCAGTCGGTCCGGCATCTGGACGCCGTCGAACAGCCACTGTGCGCGCAGCATGGCCAACCGCGCTTGGCTGGTGAGGACCAGCCCGATCAGGAAATAGAAGATGATCGCTACGATGAGCGTGGATGGCACGCCGGTGTTGAGAACGCTTAGGCCGGCGTTGGCACTGACTCGCACGCGGGTCGCGCCGGCAAAAAACACCAAAAACGCGCCGCCGAGCAGCCACTGGGTTCCGTAGTCGGCCACCAGGTGTTCGCGCGACACCTGGACCCGTTCGATGGGCCGGTCAGAGCGCCAGAAGCCGCCCTCCTCGTGCTCTTCGAACCAGGCCAGCTCGCCCGGTGTCAGCGCAAGCTGGTAAAAGATCGCGGCGACGATGCCGGCTCGGTGCCAGGCGAGAGCCGACAACAACCCGGCTACCAGGAAAGCGCCATCGAAGACGCGCCATGGCTCGGTCAGCCATCCCAGTGCGGCTTGCAGCGTCGGCCACCGGTCAAACAACCCCCAGGTGAGTAAACGCACGACCACCAGCAGCAGCACCAACTCGGCCACCTGGAAGGTGGTCCGGCTCAAAAGACGCTGTTTGGGCTGTGCCATCCACTGGGCGCTGGCTACCCCCACGAGTGCGGCAAAAAAAGCCAGTGCCGTCACCGCGCCCAGGCGCTCGTCTTGGGTGATGGCCAGGGCTGCGGCAAGTGGCCCCATTATCAGACAGGTTGCCTGCAAAGCGATCAACAGCGGCCGCGCGATCTCGCTCTGCCAGGGAGCGTCGCGCAGCTCGGAGATGTCTCGACGGGGGGATGCGCTCACGTCTTGATCGTGCGTCATGATTGCACCCCTCGATAGGCCGGCCGGCCGCTCCGGGCTTGCAGTCGGGTCAAATCCTCCTCGTCGGCCAGTAGGTAGGCCGCGAAGCCCAAGCGTCGAGCTCGTTGCTGGACTATTCCGAAACGTCCATACGGCTCCACCGCCAACATGACGACGTTCAGCCCGGCTCGCACCAGGGCGTGCAGCCCCTGGCAGGCGGCTTCGTCGGCGTTGGGAGTGATCACGATGACCGTGGTACCCCACGAAAGAGGCACAGCCAAGCGCTGTGCCCAGAGGACGAATGGCTCGGGACGTTCAGCCAGCTCGACGCGCGCCAGCATCTCCAGCAACTTCATGAGGTGTTGCCGGCCAGGGCGGGATGCTATGAAGCCGGACGCAGGCCGCTCGGCCGGCGCGATGGAAGCATCATCCGTCGTCAGGCGATCGGTACCGTTGGTGGCCAGGCCAACAGCCTGGCGCGCGCCGGTCAGGTAGCTGGCAACGGAAGCCGCTACGACGATAGCCCACTCGCTCGCGCCGTAGCGCTGTTGGCGTTCGTACTCCTCGGCATTGAGATTGAGGAAGATGACGCTCTCCAGCGAGATGGCCGGCGAGAACTGCTTGACCAGCAGCGAGTCGGAGTGTGCGCTGGCCTTCCAGTTGATGCGCCTCTGGGAGTCGCCAGATTGGTACTCTCGCAGCCCGCGCAGCCGAGCCGGGTCCTCGAAGATGCGTTGATTGCTGGCCAAAGTGCCAAAAGGTAGCCGCGAGGGCAGGGCCAAGCCCACCAGCGGGATGATTCGAGGATAAACGGTGAGAAACTGTTGTCCCACGTCCCGGCCCTGCACGTCGACGAAGCCGTACAGATCACCGCTGGCCAGCTGAAGCGGTCCGACCGGATAATAGCCGCGACGGCGGCAGTTGAGATGGTAGCTGATGGTCACCTGCTCACGCGGCCGCAGGGTATAGACCCTGCGGATCTGCGCCGTGGTTGCCAGCTCCAACGGCAGCCCCTCGTTGATCCGCAGCCAGGGCATGGGCAGCCAGGTTGCGTTATGAAGATCGAGCGTCACCGGGATCGTTTCACCGAGGAAGGCATGATCGACGAAACGCCGCGTCACGCGCAGTGAGCGCAGACTGCGCGGCGTAGCCCAGCGCGCCAAGAGCCAGATTCCGCCCAGGACGTAGATCACGTAATAGACGAAATCCAGCCGCATCAGCACGGCCATGGCGAGCAGGGCGCCGAGGAGGACGACGACTTCTTTCATGGTGGACGATAGACCTAGGTCAGCGGTCAGCGGTCAACGGTCAGCCAACCGAGAGAATCAGGCTTGGCCGATGTCCAGTGCGACTTGGCTCAGGAGTTCCTTGACGATGGCGGCGGATGTGCGGCCACGCAGGGCGCTTTCGGGTTGAACCAGGCAGCGATGGGCCAAAACTAATGGCGCCAGCAGCTTGACGTCGTCTGGTAGGACATAGCTGCGGCCGCGCAGTGCAGCCAGGGCTTGGCTACCCTTAAACAGGGCCAGTGAGCCACGCGGGCTGGCGCCCAACAGCAAGTCAGGATGCTCGCGCGTTGCATGGACCAGGCGCACGATGTAATCGCGCACCGTGTCGTCCACATTGACCTCCCAAACCTGCTCGGCAAGCTCCGGAATGCTCATGCCATCGACCACCGGTTGGAGCACCTCGATCGGATGCTGGCGGCGCAGGTGCAGCAGAAGCTGCTTCTCCTGGGTGGCGTCCAGATAGCCCAAGCTTAGCTTGAGCATGAAGCGGTCGAGTTGGGCCTCGGGCAAAGGAAACGTGCCCTCGTACTCGATCGGGTTTTGCGTTGCCAGCACCATGAACGGTCGGGGTAAGGGGCGCGTCACGCCATCCACCGTCACCTGGCGTTCACCCATAGCCTCAAGTAGGGAGGATTGTGTACGCGGCGTGGCTCGGTTGATCTCGTCGGCCAGCAGTACGTGGGCAAACGCCGGGCCTTGCAGAAACTCGAACTGGCGGCTTTGCTGGTTGAAGATCGACACGCCTGTGACGTCGTTGGGTAACAGGTCGGGGGTACATTGGAGGCGTTTGAAGCTGACGCCCAGGCTGGTAGCCAGCGCGCGAGCCAGCATCGTCTTGCCGACGCCGGGCACATCCTCCAGCAGCACGTGTCCATCGCACAGCAGTGCCACCAGCAGCAGATCGATCACGTCGCGCTTGCCGACGATCACGCGCTCGACGTTGTCGCTAACTTGACGGGCAAAGGTTTGGATAGGGTCCATAGGTGATCCGGGTGAAAAAGCAAGAACCACACGATACGCAGGTTGCGCCAGAGGATTGTACTGCAATCGATACCTGCTGGCAAGGCAAAGTGCATGCGTCGCTTGGATGTCATCTCCATACATGTTATAATCTCGACATTCATCAGACCCGAGGCGACCGTTTTCGGGATCATTTCCCCGGCACGCGACCGAAAACAGGCGCCAACGTGTTTCACGTGAAACAGTGAATTCGCAAAGACTTCTCAAAAAACGATCTCTCTAAGGAAATCTCGTGCACGAAGCAGACGAAACAAGCGACCCGCGGCCCGAGCCTCAGGTGATGGATTATGAAGGTTCCGATTACCAGGAACGCTTCTGGAAACAGGGCGGCCGTGACTACGAGGATTTAGCCGAGCGTATCGCCCTCCAGAAACTACTTCCCCCCGCCGGCAGGCGGATAGTGGAGTTCGGCGCGGCCTTCGGGCGGTTGGCTGATCTCTACGGTGGCTACGAGCAAATCATCTTGCTCGACTACTCGCGTTCGCTCTTGCGCCAGGCCCAAGCGCGACTGGGCCTGGGTGGACGCTTCGTCTATGTCGCTGCGAATCTCTACGAACTGCCCCTGGTCGACGGCGCCGTGGACAGCGCGGTCATGGTGCGGGTCATGCACCACCTGGCCGACGTGCCGGCGGCCTTGACGCAAATTCGGCGCACCATCGCGCCCGGCGGCTGCTTCGTGGCCGAATATGCCAGCAAACGCCACCTTAAATCAATCGCCCGCTACACCTTAAGACGCCAAACCTGGAGCCCGTTCGACTCTGAGCCTTACGAGTTCGTGCCGCTCAACTACGACTTCCACCCGGCGTGGATGACCGAGCAACTCAAGCAGGCCGGATTTAGCATCGATAAAGAACGGGCTGTCTCGAACTTTCGCTTACCGGCGCTCAAACAATTGGTGCCGGCGCACCTGCTGGCCTCGGCCGACGGTGCGGTGCAAAGCGTAGGAGCACGCTGGAAGCTGACCCCCAGCGTGTTCGTGCGCTGTTCAGTGCCGGGCGAGCGCCCCGCTTCGCTTCCCAGCCACCTCTTTCAATGCCCGGAATGCACCGGCCAACTGAAGGAGGGTATCAACTCGCTCGACTGCCCCGCGTGCGGTCGACGCTGGCCTGTACGCGAGGGGCTTTTCGATTTCAAGGAACCTCTTTGACGTTTTTCGAGCCTGCTGGCCCGCCCATCGCATCAGGAGTTTGTCGTTCGTCGTCCTCACAGATACCTGTCCGCTGATGACGCAGTCCTTCTCTGCGACCCGGGCCTGGCCACGACTCCCAAGCGCATCTACCTTGAGAACTTGTATGTGTAGTTCGGCGAGGGCCTGTCAGGAATGTTGTTGACTGATTATGCACTGTTATGTTAACAATATCGAGCCGAGACGGGCTTGAAGATGCTGTAAGCCGCCTATCCGGAAGGAAACGGTGACGTCAGGACGATGAGTCAAGCGTACGTGACCGGGCTGGCCCCCCTGGCTGCAAATGGTTGGTATCCTGGAAAAGAGGAAACTATGTGCCGAAGCATCAAACAACTCCGACGTCCCGACCAAACGCCCACAGAAGAGGAAATCGAAGCTGCGGCTTTGCAGTTCGTGCGCAAAGTGAGCGGCTATCGCGTGCCTTCTGCAGCGAACCAGCAAGCTTTCGAAAGCGCCGTGGCCGACATCGCTCGAAGCACTCGATACTTGCTGGACAGCTTGGTAGCGCGCAGCTAAGGAAACGAGCGGTCGATACAAGAGCAGCGCGTACTCCTCAAAGCAATCTCGAACAGAAGCAGAAACGCCGGCTCACCTAACAACGGTGCGCCGGCGTTTCTGCTTGCAACGTGCAACTTGCGACCTGCAACCTGCTACTTCTCATCCAAGGCAGCCACACCCGGCAGCACCTTGCCTTCGAGATACTCCAAGCTAGCGCCGCCGCCAGTGCTGATGTGGGTCATCTTGTCGGCCAGGCCGGCGTCGTTCACCGCTGCGGCCAAATCGCCGCCGCCGATGATCGTCGTCGCATCCAGGCTGGCCAGCACGTCGGCGATGGCAAAGGTTCCCTTGGCGAAGGCCGGGAACTCGAACACGCCCATGGGGCCATTCCAGACGACCGTCTTAGCGCCTGCCAGTCGATTTGCGTAGTGGGCGACGGTAGCGGGGCCGATATCCAGCACGCGCCAACCGGCCGTCACTTCGTCCACACCGACGACTTTCCAGTTGGCGTCGGCTGCGAAGGCGTCGGCTACGACCACGTCCACCGGCAGGATCAGTTTGTCGCTGCCCTCGGCCAGCAGATTCTTGGCCACGTCCACGCTGGCCTGTTCGACCAACGAGTTGCCCATTTCATATCCCTGGGCCTTGAGGAACGTATTTGCCATACCCCCGCCGATCAGCAGGCCATCGGTTTTGCCCAGCAAGTTCTGGATAACAGCGATCTTGTCGGAGACCTTGGCGCCACCCAGGATGGCGATGAAGGGGCGCACCGGATTCTCGACCGCCGAGCCGAGGAATGCGATCTCCTTCTCCAGCAGGAAGCCGGCGACCACCGGCTTGCCCTCGGCGCGCATGACCTCCGGAACGCCGGCCACACTCATGTCCGGCCGGTGGGCCGTGCCAAAGGCGTCGTCCACGTAGACATCCACGAAAGTGGCCAGGGCCTTGGCAAACTCCATGTCACCCTTTTGCTCACCCTTGTAGAAGCGCACGTTCTCCAGCACCAGCACCTCACCGGGCTTCAGCGCTTGCTTCTGGGCATCCACTGTGGGGCCGATGCAGTCGGTGGCCATGATGACGGTACTGTTGGGCAGCAGTTCCTGCAGCCGCGCCGCAGTTGGCGCCATGCTGAACTTGGGCTCGGGTCCGCTCTTGGGGCGGCCCAGGTGCGAGGCCAGAATCAAAGCCGCTCCATGGTCGAGCAGATATTGGATCGTCGGCAGCGCTCCGCGGATGCGCGTGTCGTCGGTGACCATCTGGTTCTCGTCTAGCGGCACGTTGAAGTCCACGCGCACGAACACGCGCTTGCCCGTCACGTCAACGTCGCGGATGGTTTTCTTGTTCATGGGATTTCCTCAAAAAACCCGTAACTCGTAACTCGTAACCCGGAGGTCTCGAATGACATTCGATTCCGCTCCGGGTTCCGGATTACGAGTTACGCATTACGAGTTACGAGTTACAGCCCCTTATCCACCATCATCTTGCACAGGTCGGCCACGCGCACCGAGTAGGCCCACTCGTTGTCGTACCAGGTCATGACCTTGGCCAAGTTGCCGCCGATCACCTGGCAGAACTCCAGATCGACCACGCTGGAATGCTCGTCGCCCTTGACGTCCATGCTGACGATTGGCTCGTAGGTGGCGGCCAGGATACCCTTCATCGGGCCCTCGGCGGCGGCCACGAACGCAGCGCGCAGCTCTTCGCTAGTTGCGGGCTTCTCCAATTCGCAGACGAAGTCCACGATTGAAACGGTGGGCGTCGGCACGCGCAGGGACATGCCGTCGAACTTGCCCTTCAGATCCGGGATCACCAGCGAGACGGCCTTGGCAGCGCCGGTGGAGGTGGGGATGATGTTCAAGGCAGCGGCGCGGGCCCGGCGCAGATCCTTGTGCGGCAGGTCGAGGATGCGCTGGTCGTTGGTGTAAGAGTGAATAGTCGTCATCAGAGCCTTGACGATGCCCCAATTGTCGTTGACGACCTTGGCCGCCGGCGCCAGGCAGTTGGTCGTGCAGGACGCGTTGGAGATGATGACGTGCTTCGCCGGGTCATACTTGTCATCATTGACACCCATCACGATGGTGATGTCCTCGCCCTTGGCCGGCGCGGAGATGATCACCTTCTTGGCGCCGCCGTCGATGTGCGCCTTGGCCTTGCTCGCGTCGGTGAACACACCGGTGGACTCGATCACGATTTCCACGCCCAGGTCGCCCCACGGAATCTTGGCCGGGTCCTTCTCGGCGAAAACCCTGACAGTTTCGCCGTTGACGACCAAGTTACCGTCCTTCACCTCGACGGTGCCCGGGAACTTGCCGTAGTTGCTGTCGTATTTCAGCAAATGCGCATTTGTGTTTGCGTCGAAGAGATCGTTGATGGCGACGACCTCAAGAATGCCATCGTACTTCTCTTCGATGGCCTTGAACACCTGACGGCCGATGCGGCCGAAACCGTTGATACCGATCTTGACAGCCATTGTCGTTCCTCCTGAAAATGTTGTGTCTGCAAAAGTTTCGATTTTTCGGCTGGCGGCGCTGCCGCCAGCCGAAACTCTCATTCCAGAAGCTTATTATACCATACTCTGGCGCAACAGAATATGATGCAGCGCATAATTACGAGACCGGTTCTGCGTAAATGTCCATAATCACCTTGGCCAGCTTGGCCGAGTCGTGGCGCCAGGGCCGTGTTTCGTCGATGACGTTGGCCTTCACCAGGGTATAGGTGGTGGGTTGCTCGTCGGGCAGAGGCACCGGTTCCAGATGCTGGTTCTCGCCGGTGCTGGCGATCAAGTGATCGTTGGCCAGGACAACAGGAAATAGGTCGCCGATGTGGCGCCGCAGTGCCTTGACATGCGCGTCAACGTCGAAGTCAGTCGTCTCACCTGGCTGGGTGGCGACATTACACACGTAGACCTTTTTAGCCGACGAAGCACGGATTGCGGCAGCGATATTGGGTACCAGCAGATTAGGCAGAACACTGGTGAACAGGCTTCCCGGCCCAGCGATGATCAGGTCGGCCTGAAGGATGGCCTTGACGGCCTCCGGATAGGCCGGAGTGTTCTCCGGATCGAGAAACACCCGTTCGATCTGTCGATGTTCGGCAGGGATGGCCGACTTACCCACGACGCGCTGCCAGCCGTGGCCGTTGCCACCGTTGTCCACCCGCACGTCCGCTGTCAGTGTCACTTGTTGAAGCGTGGACGGGATGACGCGCCCGCGCACGGCCAGCACCCGGCTGGACTCGACCACACCCTGTTCGAAACTGCCTGTGACGTCGCTCATAGCGGCGATGAACAGGTTGCCGAAGTTGTGGCCGCTCATCCCGTGCTCGTCGCCGAAGCGATACTGAAACAGGCGCCCCGTCAGCCCTTCGGCTTCGGACAACGCCACCAGGCACTGCCGGATGTCACCGGGCGGGAGGATGCCAGTGGCCTTGCGCAGCCGGCCGGAGCTGCCGCCGTCGTCGGCCACCGACACGATCGCCGTGACATTGTCCGAGACCTCTTTGAGGCCGCGCAGCAGCGTCGACAGGCCGGTGCCTCCGCCAAGGGCCACGATCTTCGGCCCGCGCCGTCGCCGATTGTGTTGGTACACCCTTTCGGCGACGTTTTCCTGGTCCGACGAAACAAAGGGCCGTAACAGAGATCGATTCAGCTGGATCAGCGATACCGCCGTCAGCCCGATGCCAAGGCCGCCCAGGATCACCGCCCTAAAAGGCCGGCTCAGGAACTGAAGCGTCAGGTAGTAGAAGATGTGAGGAAAGGTCAGATCGGCATACAAGAAGCGCAGCAAGTAAGCCAGGCCGAGGCTGATCAACACGATTCCTGCCAACAGCAGCAGCAGCCAGCGTTTGACATGCATGCCTGGCCGCAGCCAGGCGAGCGTCGATTTCTGCCTGTCGTTTTGCATAGGGAAAGGGTCCTATGGAAGAACAGCCGGATTCATTGCAAACCGGCCGACGTTCCCGCGCAGCCGATCCGTGTGTAGGGGCATTTCAAGACCTGCCCCTACACACCGGTTTCAAACATGACCATCCGATTATAGTCCAAGGAAAACAGCGAGTCAAAGCCACTTGGCGAAAATGGGGCGACGACGCTATAATGGCAAAACCTATGCTGCCACTCGCACACATCGAATTCACTTGGGCCGGGCTGAGCCTCTTGCAGCGTCAGGCCGGCCTGTTTCCCGAGGCCGATTATCGGCTGGCGGCGCTAGCCGCCGTGCTGCCCGACCTGATCGACAAGCCGCTGGCGATGTTCGTCCTGACCAACTCGAACGCGGCCCTGCTCTTTGGCCACACAGCGCTGCTTCACGGCGGCCTGTGGCTGGCGGCTGCAGCCACAGGCACGCTGCACCGCGGCCTGCCATACCTGCTAGCCTTTTCCGGCCATCTCGTGGCCGACCGCATGTGGAGTTTCAGCCAGACGTTGCTGTGGCCGCTGCGCGGCCGGAGCTTCCACCAATGGAAACACGTCGGCTCGCCGAAGGCCATCTTGGCGGCCTATCTCAAGGTCATCGCCGAAGAACCGCTGCTGCCAATCTTCGAAGCCTTTGGCGCTGTCCTCTTGGTTTGGTTCGTTGTAGACCGACAGCTTTATCAGGGTAAGCAGTTCAGTGATTTCATACGAAAGGGAGTTGTAGGTGACAGGTCGCAGGTCGCAGGTTGCAAGTAGCAATCATTCTGCGCCAGGTACCTGCCACCTGCAACTTGCCACCTGCAACTCCCATGCGTGTAATCGCCGGCACGGCCAAGAGCCGCACACTTCTGAGCGTTCCTGGGGACGCGAACGCGGCCCATTACCGATCGGGTCAAGTCGGCGCTATTCAGCATCCTCGAATCGCAAAATGCGATCCGGGGCAGCCGTTGGCTCGACCTCTTCGGCGGCACGGGTGCAGTGGGCATCGAGGCGCTCAGCCGCAACGCTGCGCAGGTGGTGTTTGTGGAAAAGGATGGCCGCGCCGTACAGGTTCTCGGCCAGAACCTGCGCAGCACCGGCCTCGGCGAGGGAGGCCGCTCGCACGTCGTGCGCGGTGACGCCTTCACCTACCTGGCCCGGCCCGACTTGTCTCCCTTTGACGTGATTTACATCGCGCCGCCTCAGTATCAAGGCTTGTGGAAGAAGGCGCTCCTGGCGGTAGATGCCCGGCCAGAGCTTCTGGCAGACAATGGCCAGGCTATCGTGCAAATCTTCCCCAAGGAATACGATCCCGAACTCGTATTGACCAGCCTGGTCTGCTGCGACGACCGTCAATACGGCAGCACGCGGCTGCTGTTCTTCGAGCTTCGTTCGGACCGACTGTAGCGCAAATCGCCTTATTTGCGCAAGGTGGTGGGGTGCAAATTAGGCAATTTGCGCTACACGGGGGAGACGCGCGTAAACACCCGGTGCCTATTCGCTGCGCAGCGCATATATCCAACAATTGTTGAATGCTGCAGCGAATTGGGGCGACTGCTCGATCGCAAGGGTGGTGTAGGCAATCACTTGGTTGAGATCGGAGCGCGGTTTCTCGCTCTCGATACTTCCTAGGTCATAATAAATCCCCGCCAGCATGCGGCGATCATCGGGGGACTCGGCTAAGGCGCGGCGCAGTACGTTTTCGGCAAGCTTCATTATACCCGGGAACGGGCTAGATGCGAACCCGATCCAAGGAGGATACCATGAAGACCGCACGCTCTTTCGCCTTACTAATCATCCTGACGGGAGTCGTCGCCTTTGCCGCAGGATGCGCTGCTCCCCAGGATGCCTCGAAATCCTACAGCCGCGGCGCCATCAACCAGGGCGACATCGTTCCAGCAGAGAAGATACGCGTCGCCGAGTACCTCAATTACTACGAACAGCGTTTTCCTGACCCCGTGGACGCTCCGTTGGGACTCGACCTGCGGCTGGGCAACCCCCAGGTTCCTACCTCTGGTGGCGACGTCTGGCTTCAGATCGGCCTGCAAGGCCGTGCAGCCAAGCCCGAAGAAGACACGCCGCTGAACCTCGCCCTGGTCATCGACCGTAGCGGCTCGATGGCAACCGAAGACAAGATGCCCTACCTGAAGACATCCTTGGTTACCTTTCTGCGAAGCCTGGACCCCGCCGACATCGTCTCCCTGGTCGCTTACGACACCGAGGCAGAGGTGATTCTCCCCGCCCAGCCATTGGGTGATGGCCACTGGATCCAAGCTGCGATTGACCGTCTACAGCCCACAGGGACGACCAACCTGCATGCTGGGCTGATGCTCGGCTTTCAGGAGGTGGACCGCAATTTTGACATCCGCCGCAACAACCGCGTCATCCTGCTCAGCGACGGCATTGCAAACGCTGGTGTCACCAGCCCGGAGCAGATCGCCCAAGAAGCGCTGGGGTCCCTCGCCCATCAACACGCCGGCCTTGCCTACCATCGAATTGAAATAAGATTCAAGTGGACTTAGCGGAAAGGATCGTTCTTCGGAGAAAGATCCTTTCTGCTTCTGCCTCTATCGCCCTTGCCACCAATCCTTACGGGATCGGGGATCCAGAAAAACGCCGCTGTCTCGGATCGCCACGCCGATCGTATCACCCCTCGAGCGGCCAACGGCCTGTCCGGCGTGCAGCGCTGGCAACTTGCTGCGTCCGGCGCTGTTCCATTGATTGTACAAGGAGAGCAAAGCCGGGTCAACACAAATTCTTTCCAGATGCAACGTATACCCGTGGACCACGTTGTCGTTGCGGGTATATTTGAGGGTCAAGCGATCCTTTGTCGCATACAGCACCAGCACTTCGTAGCCGCTATCGATTAGATCTTCCCCCGCAGCACTGCGATTACCAATCGAGTAGCCTGAATCCGGCACATGAATCGTCTCGCCAGGCGCCGTCGCCAGGTCAGTCAGGGTCACTGGCGGCGTGGTCAGTGGGTTGCCTCGACAGTTGCAGGACCAATTCCAATCAAAAACCCGGTGCAGACGCACGAAGACGCCGGTACGATTGTCGGCGAAGAGGCCGGGCAGTTGGGGAGAGCCGGGATCGAAGGGCCCACCATAATCCACCAGTCCCAGCAAGCCGCTGGTGGGCTCGTAGCCCCGCAGGGCGAGGTTGAGGTCGGCATGCAGTTCGGCGGGCCGGTCGGTAGGAGGGGGCAGGACGGTGATGGCATCATAGCTGGCGCCAGGCAACGATTGGCAACCCGATCCCGACGATACAATCTGGGGCAAGAATGCCCGAGCCGGCAGCGATGGGGCCTCCTGGGCGAGGCCGGAGTGGCCAACGCTCGGCAGCAGGATCATCGCCAGGAAACTTGCCAGGGCTAATCGTCCGACATGACTCATCGGTCGATGCCTACTCAAGGTCTTCGTCCTCATCATTTTCTTCTAATCCCTCCTCGTCGTCGTCTTCCTCCCACTCCTCTTCATCTTCGTCTTCCAAGTCGGGATACTGGGGAGGCGCCTCGCCGACGATCTGAACCATTCGTGGATACTGGATCGCGGAACTGGCTTTCTCGTCGACGGCATGAACGCGCACGTTGAAGTGCCATTCATCGCCGTAGTCGAAGAGATAGAGGAAGGACTGGCCGGGCTGCAGTTCGAGAGAGTCCAGGGTCGTCGTTCGGACGTCGCCCGCTTCGTCTTCTTCCTCCTGGTCGTCATCGCCCAGCACCAGTGAGGACATCTCCTCACCGAACATTCCCATCAACGCGCCGGCATTGCCGAGCACCAGGTCGGCTACAAATGCAGGTACGCCAAACTGCTCGCTCATCATCTTCTTAACCTGTGAGCGCAGTTCGTCGTTGGTTTGGAGCAAGCTGAGCATCTCTTCGAACGACTGGGGCGGTGGCTGGTCGCCCATCGAGGAGCGAAGGGAGTTGGCCGTCGCTTCGTCGATCTCTGGCTCGAAGCCCTCATCATCATCTACCCAATCCTCGTCCTCGTCGAGATCCTCATCTTCCAGGTCGAAGGCTTCCTCCGGCAGGCAGTATTCCGTGGAGGTATCCCATGCCTCGCCGCTCATAAAGAAGGAATACAGATGGGCTGCATCCCAGTCATAGGCGTTCTGGATGGCGAAATGTAGGTCTTCCAGCGTCTGGTCGGCGGCGAGCTCGATCTTGCGCCAGACACGGCCGAAGCCGGGCAAGGAGATATGAAAGGTATAGGTTTTCATTATATAGCACCTCTCCGATCCACATCGACCAACAATTCGTCCGGGAACGACACCGTCGCTTTTGCGGCCATGGCTCACCTCTGACTTAGTATGTCCTTAGTATATCTAGAATCTAACCTTCGTCAACGATCAGCGCGGCCCCATTTCTCGATCAATCCGCTCTTCCGTGTCAATTCCTTTCCACCATCATGAATTGTTGACGCTCCCCCCTCCTCATGGTACCATTCCGCGACTTGACACCTGACACTGCCACACCCGAAAGGATTCCCCATGAACGCCGACCTACTCATCGTCAATGCCGCACAATTGTTGACCTGTGCCAGCCCCACCGGCCCGAAGCGAGGGGTGGCCCTCGCCGATGCTGGCCTGATCGAGGACGGCGCGCTCGGCAATTCTCGAAGGGCAGATCGTGGCTGTCGGCGCCACCACCGAGGTGCTCGCCTTGCTAGACGATCCCGACTCCGTGGTGACAATCGACGCTGCCGGCAAGGTCGTGCTGCCGGGCTTCGTCGATCCGCACACGCACCTGTTGTGGGCAGGCGACCGGGCGGCGGAGTTCGAGCAGAGAGTCGCCGGCGCAACCTACATGCAGATCATGCAGGCGGGAGGAGGCATCATGAACACGGTGCGTGCCACACGCGCAGCCTCTCTGGACGAGCTGATCGAGCAGACTTTGCCTCGTCTCGACAGCATGCTCTCACACGGCACCACCACCGCCGAAGTCAAAACCGGCTACGGCTTAAGCACCGAGAGCGAACTCAAGATGCTGAATGCCATCCGGCTGCTGGACGAAGAACACCCGATGGACCTGGTGCCCACGTTTTTGGGGGCACATGCCGTGCCTGCGGAATACCAGGGTCGGATCTGACGCGTTCGTCGATTTGATCGTCGACGAGATGCTGCCGGCAATCGCCGACCTGCGCTATAAAGTCGAGACGCCGGACGGCGAGTACTACGTGCGCGCCGCCGACTTTTGCGACGTGTTCTGCGAAGCCGGCGTGTTCGACGTGGTACAGAGTTCACGTATCCTGCAGGCCGCACGCGAATTAGGCCTGGGGCTGAAGATCCATGCCGACGAGTTCGAGCCGATCGGCGGAACAACCCTGGCCGTGGAATTCGGTGCGGTGAGCGCCGACCACCTGGTATGCACCACCGACGAACAATTGGCCGCTCTGGCCGCCTCCGATACGATCGCCGTAGCGCTGCCCGGCACACCCTTTGGCCTGGGACATCACAGCTACACCCGGGCCCGCCGGCTGATCGAACTGGGCGGCGCGTTGGCGCTGGCTAGTGACCTCAATCCGGGCACCTGCTGGTGCGAATCGATGCAGTTTATCATTGCTCTGGCGTGTCGATACCTCAGATTGACGCCGGCAGAGGCCATCAACGCCGCCACGCTCAATGCCGCATACGCCCTCAACCTGGGCCAATACGTGGGTAGCTTAGAGGTAGGCAAGCAAGCCGATGTGCTCGTGCTGGACGTGCCCGACTACCGGCATCTGGGGTATCGATTCGGGACCAATCTGGTGGAGACGGTGGTCAAACGTGGGATCGTAGTCTAATCAAGATGGGCGAACTGGTGGTCAACGTGCGTGACCCGCGTGAATTGGGCTATGGTGATCGGCGGCTCCTGTCGATGCTGAGCCAGGACAAGCTGCGCCGTGTCCTGGCCTACCTGTTGGACGAGAACGAGTTTCTGAGTCCGCACGGGATCAGGGCCCTGTCACGCTACCACGCCGAGCATCCGTACATCTTCCAAATTCAAGGCCAGGAGTACCGAGTTCGATTACCTGCCGGCCGAGTCGAACACAGGCATGTTTGGCGGCAACTCCAACTGGCGCGGGCCTGGGTGCAAGCCATCAAACCGGCTGGACAGGCACCGTTGCCAGGGTCATCCAACTCTTTGGATCCATGACGAGGTCCGCCGAAGGGGTGACACTTAGGTGGACTTCTGAAGAACCCTGCCATCCAACAGATCTTCATTGTCCTGGCAAAGAATCTATGCTATAATCTGCTAACTACAGCCCACCAAACCAGAAAGAGGCATCTCCTTGATCAATCCGGACCGCTTGGTAAACACATTTCTGGACCTGGTCCGCATCGATAGTCCTAGCGGACAGGAAGCAGCGATTGGCCTGGAGCTACAGGCGCGGCTGACGGCCCTTGGCTTAGCCGCCAACCTCGACGAACACGGCAACGTCATCGCCCGGCTCGACAGCGATAGTGGCGATTGGCTCCTGCTCAGCGCGCACATGGACACCGTGGGCAAGGATACGGGCATCCACCCCGTCATTCGCGACGGCATCATCAGCAGCGACGGTACGACAATTCTTGGAGGCGACGATAAATCCGGTGTTGCCGCCATTTTGGAGACAATCGCCGTCCTCAAGGAGCAACACCTGCCGCACCCCCCGCTGGAGGTGGTCATCACCGTGGGCGAGGAGATGGGCCTACTGGGCGCTAAGCTGGTTGACAAAAGCACCCTGCGTGCCAAGCAAGGCATCGTGATGGATTCAGGGGGACCCATCGGACACATCGTGGTCAGTGCGCCAGGCCAGGATAGCCTACAAATTACCGTTCACGGCGTCGCGTCGCACGCCGGAGCCGAGCCGGAGAAGGGCATCAACGCCATCCGGGTCGCGGCAGAGGCCATCGCCGCCATGCCGATGGGACGCATCGACTTCGAGACCACCTGCAATGTCGGCATCATCGAGGGCGGCACAGCCCGCAACATCGTGCCGGACATCGTCAAAATCACCGGCGAAGCTCGCAGCCGCGACGCCAAGAAACTGGACAATCTGACCGCTACCATCGTCGAAGCATTCCAGCAAGCGGCGGTCCGCCATAGCACAACTGTCGACCTTGACGTCTTCCGTTCCTACAACACCTATCGTCTCTCGGAAAAGCTGCCGATTGTGCAGGCCGTGACCGCAGCCGCCCGGAGCCTGGGCCATGAAATCATGCTGCGCAGCAGCGGCGGTGGCACCGACGGCAATATCTACAACGCCGCCGGCATTGATTGCGTCGTCGTCAGCACCGGCATGGCAGATGTCCACACCACCCACGAACACATCGCCATCGCCGACATGGCCGCCGGAACAGAAGTGCTGTTGGAGTCGGTGAGACGATTGGCGAATTAGTGCAGTAGCAAGTTGCAAGTTGCAGGTGTCAAGTATTTAACGAGAATGGCAACGTAGCACAAGAATCCTCTACCCTTGAACCTGCAACCAGAAACCATGGAACAACTTCTCGGCCTTCAAACCTGGGGCACAGACCTGATCTTGTGGCTGCAGCAGTTCAGCAGCGCTCCGTTGGACGCGTTTTTCAAGGCCATCACCTGGCTGGGAACTCCGCCAGCCTATCTCGTGATCCTGACGCTGATCTACTGGTGCATCAACAAACGTTGGGGCATCCGCCTACTGGTCCTGGCCATGCTATCGTCATGGATCAACGAAGTGATCAAGTCACTGCTCAAGCTGCCTCGCCCAGACCCCCTTCGCGTGCGCCAGCTGGTGACGGAACCAACCTACGGCCTACCCAGCAATCATGCCCAAACCGGTGGAGTGATCATCTGGGGGTACCTTGCAGCGCAGGTGCGCAAGGGTTGGTTCACCGTGTTGGCCGTCGTGATGGCTCTGCTGATCGGACTATCGCGCCCTTACCTGGGTATTCACTTTCCACAAGACGTGCTCGTTGGGTGGTTGCTGGGCGTTGTGATTCTCTTCATTTGGCTGCATTTCGAGGATCGTTTGGCAACTTGGTGGCAACGACAGTCGACGGGAAGACAGGCGCTTTTGTCCCTGGCAGGACCTCTCATGCTACTGCTGCTGATGCCCCCTGACAGGGCAGGCCACTACCCCAATGAGTCCGGTGGTACTTTCGCCGGCTTGTTGATCGGCGCCGGCCTGGGATCGATCCTGGAACAACGAACCGTACGTTTCCGGGTCGAAAGCGTCTGGTGGCGTCGTTTGCTACGCTACTTTCTGGGTATCACACTGGCAGCCGCCGTCTATGGCGCAGGATCCTTCATTCCCGACATGGAGCCGTGGGCCTTAGATATGGCCGTTCGCTTGTTGCGTTACGCTCTGCTCGGTCTCGTCGTCATTTGGCTTGCTCCCTGGCTTTTCGTTAAGCTTCATCTGGCCGATAGCGAGATGAAGACATAGCGTGCTGCATCGATGGGGTGTATTTCAAGTTGGGGGCAGACCCTTCGGGTTTGCGGAAAGCCCGAAGGGTCTGCCCCCAACTTGAAATACACCCTCATCGAAGAACCTAACTCCACCGCACAGTCAAAAAAAGAGCACACAGACTATGAATGAGAGTTTGAGAATTATCCCGATCGGAGGCCTCGGCGAGATCGGCAAGAACATGACGCTTTTCGAGGTTGACGATCAGATATTGATTGTCGACGCCGGCCTTATGTTCCCGGGCAACGACATGTTGGGCATCGATCTGGTCCTACCTGACTGGAACTACTTGCGCGACAAGAGCGATCGTATCGTCGGAATCGTCATTACGCACGGCCACGAGGACCATGTGGGCGCCCTACCCTACCTGATCAATGACCTGAAGCTGTCAACGCCTATCTTCGCCACCCGCCTGGTTCACGGGCTGATTAAATCGAAGCTCAAGGAGGCCAACTTACTCAAAGCCTGCGAACTGGTTACCATCGACAACGGTGGCCGTTTTGCCGTAGGCCCCTTTGACGTGGAGTTCATCGCAGTCACCCACTCCATTCCCGACGGCGTGGCTTTGGCTATTCGCACCCACGTGGGGTTGGCGCTGCACACCGGCGATTTCAAGTTTGACTTCACACCGGTGCACGGCTTCGGGCCGGATTTGGGCCGGTTGGCTGAACTCGGCCGCGAGGGGGTTATGGTGCTGCTAGCCGACTCGACCGGTGCGGAGAGGGCCGGTTGGACCCCGACCAAGTCGGCAATCAACGACGTCTTTGATCGCATCTTCCGCGAGACCAAAGGGCGCATTATCGTCTCCACCTTTGCCTCATCCCTCGGCCGCATCCAGTTGATAATCAACGTGGCGCACATACACAAACGCAAGGTCGCTCTGGCCGGCTACAGCATGCGCCAAAATGTGGAGAGCGCCCGTAAATTGGGCTACCTCGACGTGCCGCGCGGCACGATCGTCGAACTGGACAAGGTCAAAGGACTGGCGCCAGACAAGGTGGTCATCATCACGACCGGTGCTCAAGGTCAGCCCGAAGCCGCCTTGGCCCGGATCGCCACCGGTCGCCACAAGGAGATTGAGATCGTATCGGGCGACACGGTCATCCTGAGTTCCAACCCAATCCCTGGCAACGAGCAAGTGGTATCGGCCATGATCAACCGGCTGATCCGCCGTGGCGCCGACGTGATCTACCCACCCTTGGCGGCAGTGCACGTCAGCGGTCACGCCAGCCAGGAGGAGATGAAGCTGCTGCTATCGCTGACCAAACCAGAGTACTTCGTCCCGATCCACGGCGAGCTGCGCCATCTGCGCGCCCATGCCCGCATTGCGCGGGAGATGGGTATTCCAGAGGAGTATATCTTGACGGTCGAGAACGGCGTGGTGCTGGAGTTCGACGCTGAAAACGCCACCATTGGGGAACGAATGCCTGGCGGCTACGTGTTTGTGGCCGGCAGCACCGTCGGCGAGGTCGGGCCGGCCGTGCTGCGCGACAGAGAAGCGCTGGCATCCAATGGCGTGGTGACAGTGGCGTTCAAATGGGACTTCGAAGCCCGCCGCATGGGGGGAATGCCCGAGATGACCTCGCGTGGCTTCGTATACGAGAAGGACGCGGGAGAATTGATGATCGGAGCCGTGGAACGGCTGCTGGTGGCCTTGCGCGAAACCAGCCGCATCAGCAAGCGCGGGTTGGACGAAGCCACCCGCGAGGCGCTGACGCGATACTTCTACGATCGCACCGGCCGCAGGCCGACGATCGTCACCTTGATTCTAGACGACTAGCACGCAGGGCGGAGAGCGAGCAGTAAACAGTAAGCAGTGAACAGTGGTCAATTTCGACTGTTTACTGTTCACTGTTTACTGGCGCGCCGTACCGCAGTCTGCGGCAGAACTTGTCATCGCCGTCGTATTGCCGGCCACACTTCGGGCAATAGGCGTTCAGCCATCCATTTGCCCCGCTGACCGATGAACTTTTGCGGACAGGGGGCGTTCCTCTCTCACGGGATTCGCGGCGCCTCGTCTGGCGGGACTTGGCGTCATTTCGTTGCTGCCACTGCAATAGCAGATAAACGGCAATCGCCCCGATCAGAACGACAACCAGTCCACCGACCAGCCAAAGCAGCCACGCGGGCGTGGATGGGTCCAGCCCCGGATTTATCTGCTCCGGTTGCCCTGCGGCGAGAGGCTCGTTGGCTGCACCAACAGAGGGCTGCGCGTCTGGCTTGGTATACTTGACACTCAAGGGGATTTCCTGGCCAGCAACGAGCGGACCCAACTGTTGGCTGTACATAGGATTGCCCAGCTAATCCGTCCCGTTTTGCGCCAACGCCGGGGTAAGCTGCATGTCGCTGGCACGCGACGGCTGGCGAAGGGAGAGGGACCCATCCTGCGCATCATATGGAGCGCTCAATGAAAGTTCAAAGTTTTGACTAGGGGGAGGAGAGAGGACGTCGGCGTAGAATTCGACAACGAAATTGGGTTTTTCAAGGTCAAACACCACTGCTTGTCCTTTTTCATTGGTCTCACTTCGCCACGGAACCGTAAACAGCCCGCCCTCTGCATCGACATCGGCGACCGCGTTGACTGTGACGCCGGCGGGTAAAGGAATGCGCAGCGTCTGCGGGAAAGACGTCCCTTCAACCAGTGCCCCGTGGTAAAGAACCAGAACCGCAGGCTTGTCGTATTCTGGCCACACCTCGACATCCCAGTTGGTCAATTTTAGTCCATCTTGTGCGTGCGACGGACGGGCCCCACAGGCAATAAATAAGAGCAAAAGGGCACTTAGCAGGAAGTGTTGAGTACGTTTCATGGTTTCATTTCCTGGCACAATAAGGGATGCGTGTCCTTCACCTCCCTGAGGTGAGGAAACCATTGTACACGGAGTGGTGTGCATCTGCAATCAGAGAAGGATGCGCTTAGTTTGAGGTCACCGCTGCTTCTCCCGGTGGACCTAGGTATACGTTTGTGTTTGGGCTCTTGTATGCGCCCACATCCATTTCGGACTGTGTTGGCAGGGGAAACGCAATAGCATTATTGGTTTGATTTTATAGGTTTATATATCGTAGTCGTAGTAGGGTCTGCTGAAATGTGTGAAACCCTAATGTGGCGGTTCTTACACCCTAAATCAAGGAAGAAGGATGCCCTTTTCACTAGGTGTAGTATCTTCGTCCTTTTTGGTTTTCACCAGCCAACGTGTACAACGTTCCAGTTTCTTTGGAAAACGTATCTTGCCTTCCTCAGTGGGCTTGCACCGTGCTGAATTTCCAGCGAACATATCTAGACGAGCCGGCTGAGGCGGGCCCTAGATGTAGCGGGGCGAGGGTGGTTCGTTGTTCTTTCTCTACAGATGACGTGGTGTGAGTTTTCAGGAGTTAGGTGGGTTTATCCACAGTGGGTGAGTGGAAAACCACTCACCGGATAACGTATTGACAAGCAGGCTGGTCTCAGTTAGAATCCTCTTGGCCTATTCTTGGCCGGGCCGCAAGAAAGGAGTACGCACTCGTGAGAATTCTAACATACAACGTCCATCTCTGGGAAGGCCGAGATGGGCGCTTGGACATCGAGCGTCTAGCGGCAATAATCGAAGGTGTCAACGCCGATGTCGTAGCGCTCAATGAGGTGCTTCATCCTGTGACCACGTACTACGGCGAGAGGCGACCCGTGGCAGACCTGGCTAATCTTTTGCGCATGGATTGGGCTTTCGGCGAGAGCAATCGCATGGTACGGCGCCCCGGCTGGTGGGGACCGGTGGGTAACGCTGTGCTGAGCCGCCATTCGATCATCATGGACGCCAATCACTACCTTCCCAGGCTGCCGATGACCCAAGGACGCAACCTGCTCACGGCGAAGATCAACGTCGGCTCCGATCGGCAGTTTACGATCTACTCCACGCATTTAGACCACGCTTTCGAGGGCATCCGGCTGTGGCAGCTGCGCGGCGTGCTGAACGAACTTCAAGAACAGGCGTCTGAACCCCACGTGCTTCTGGGCGACTTCAACACCCACGGGCCTGTTGGTCGGAGAAGTAAGGCTTTTACGCCGCCCGTCGTTCGGTTGCTTCGCAGCAAAGGGTACGTGGATGCGTACATGAAGGCCGGCGAGGGCGATCACGCTACATTTCGCTACCTTTGGCCTTTTCGTATCGACTATGTTTTTGTGCCGGCGGTGATGGCTCCCTACCTGGTGTCATGCCGGACTCTGGATAGCCACCTGATCGAACAGGCATCCGACCACTCCCCGTTGTTGGCTGAGTTCAATTGGGGCTAGCCGAAGCAAAGAGGATATCTGCTCATGCGCGTGCTGACGTACAACATCCATGGGTGGAAAGGGAGCGATGGACGGGTCGATCTCCCGAGGCTGGCGCGCGTCATCAAATCGAGCCAGGCGGACGTTGTTGCTCTGAACGAGGTGTTTCACCCCTTTGTGCCGCTGGGTGTCACTCGCCCTGCGCTGGATCTGCTGGCGGAAGACCTGGGCATGACGGCTGCTTTTGGCGTTGCGCTTACCCCGAACGATGCATTTGCACCCACGGCTTCGTATGGCAATGCCCTATTGACCCGCATTCCCTTGCTCGCGCATGCTGGCCATCACCTGACGCCGATCGATGGGCACGAACAGCGCGGCCTGCTAGAGGGACGGGTCTTGTTGCCTGACGGGCGCAGCAACCTCTCGGTCTACGTCACTCACCTTGATCATCTGAGCGAGGCCGCGCGCGCCGTGCAGCTGACCGCTTTGCTGCAGTGGACCACGCGCGATCGCGCGTGGCCGCACCTGCTGATGGGAGACTTCAATACTTTGGCGCCAAACGACTATGCCGAGCGGCCCGGTGACTTGGATGCGTTGCACTCTGTGGAGTGGATGCATCGGATGATGGCTGAGGACTTCCAGGTCGTGCCGCGGCTGATGCGCCGCGGCTACGTCGACGCTGCCGGCGCATCAGAGGGTCCTTTACCCACCTTTCCCGCTGATGCGCCGCTAGTGCGTATCGACTACATCTGGGTGTCTGCACCGCTGGCTTCGGCCGTGCGCTGGTGTCGTCCCTGGCAGACCGAAGATACTCTGCTGGCCTCGGATCATCTCCCTGTGCTGGCGGAGATCGACGATTAGTGGACGTCCGTTGGCACATGCGAGTGAGGTTACTGATACCGCCAGGGACGCGTGATAAAGTAGGAAACTAGGAAGGATGGTGGACATAATGAACTTCGAAAACCCATTGAAGCGCGTTGAGCGCTTGAAGAAAGTGACCCGCCGCCCCGACACGAATCTGGGCGGGCGGATTCCCCCCGGTCAATTCATCACCGACAAGTTTCCTGTGTTGCACTACGGGTCGGTGCCAGAGGTCGAGTTGGATACCTGGGACTTCCGTGTCTTCGGCCTGGTCGGGCAGCCGTTACGACTGACCTGGGACGAGTTTCGTTCCTTGCCGGAAACTACCTTAACGACCGACATCCATTGTGTCACCCGCTGGAGCAAGCTGGACACGACCTGGAGCGGCGTGTCGTGGCGTGATTTCGTAAATAGGTTGGAAATCACGTTTCCCCCCGAGGCGAGCCACGTCATGGCTCATTGCGAACAGGGCTTTACCACCAATCTACCACTGGACATTCTGTATGACGATGAGAGCATGTTCGCCTGGCACTACGATGGTGAGCCGCTGACGGCCGAACATGGTTGGCCCTTGCGGCTGCTGGTGCCCAGGCGTTATTTCTGGAAGAGCGCCAAATGGATTCGGGGCATCGAGTTCATGGCTGCTGATCGACCCGGCTTCTGGGAGCGCAACGGTTACCACATGAACGGCGAATATTGGAATGAAGAGCGTTTCGGCTGGTAGCGGCAGCCGGCGCAGAGATAGAAACTATTGTGCGGGCAGGTCAGACGACCTGCCCGCAGTCTTACGTCCACGGTAGTACGTTCCGCATAGGTCATCGGATATGGTTTCTTGACAACGCGTCTGTCTCAGAGGAAAATGAGAACGTCGAGCTGCAACTCACTCGACTGCAAGGAAGGAACCCTATGGCAAATCCGAAGAAGATACCCGCTCGTAAAAAGCAAACGCTATCCGGCTATCGGCTTGGCATCGACATGGGTGGGACCAAGATCCTGGCAGCCGTGGTCGACCCGGACGGCCAGATTGTCGGCGAGGCGAAGAAGAAAACCAAGCCGGAAATCGGTCAGGAAGGGGTCATCGGTCGTATCGTCTCCGTGGCTAATGAAGCCGTGGACGCGGCCGGTCTGCGGATGAAAAACGTAGATGCGGCAGGTATCGGCGCGCCCAGCCCGGCCAGCCCGGAGACTGGGGTTGTCTTCAATGCACCGAACATGCCGGGCTGGCTCGACGTGCCGCTCGGAGACGTGTTGGGGCAGCGGCTCGGGCTGCCGGTCGTCGTCGATAACGACGTAAACTTGGGTACGCTGGGCGAGTTTGTCTATGGCGCCGGCAAAGGCTGCAAGAGCATGGTGGGCATTTTCGTTGGCACAGGCGTCGGCGGCGGCCTGATTCTCAACGGCCAGCTTATTCGCGGCGCGCGTTACGCCGCAGGCGAGGTGGGGCACACAATCATCCTGCCAGACGGACCGCTGTGTGGCTGCGGCAAGCATGGGTGTCTTGAGGCGCTGGCCAGCCGCACGGCCATCGAGAGAGATGTGCGCGCCGCGCTCGTCGCAGGGCGTCCGAGTATCTTGGCGGAGTTAATTCTTGCGGACAACGACCGGCTAACCAGCGGTACGATCAAACTTGCGCTGGAACAGGGCGATGAGTTGATGACCGAAGTGATCGCTCGGGCGCAGTTCTATCTGGGCCTCCTGGCGGGGAACCTGGTTAATATCCTCGACCCTGAAATGATCGTCTTCGGCGGTGGCGTGATTGAGGCGTTGGGTGACAGCTTCCTCGATCCGATCCGTGCGACGGCTCGCCCCTGTTTCCTTTCGCAGCGCGATGTCGACAGCGTGCGTATTCTGTCGGCAACCCTTGGCGATTACGCCGGGGTTTTAGGCGCGGCCGAGTTGGCTGGCCGGGTTCCTCGTCCCGAAGGAAAAGAGGGCAATGGCTAGTCCGATCTATCCGATCGTGGCCCGCAACGGCAGGCTGGTAGACGTTCGCTTTCTGACACCGGACGACGGGGAGTTGCTCGTCGATCTAGTACGGCGGCTCTCTCCCAACACACGTTACTTGCGCTTTCTTGTTTCTGTCGAAGATGTGCCGATCGCGGCGGCAACCAGAAAGCTGCCGGCCTTTCTGGCTGTCAACGGTGTCGATAGCGTGGCTCTTTTGGCTTCGGTCGAGGAAGATGGCATCGAGACCGCCATCGGCGTCGCGCGCTTCAATCAACTCCCCGCGCATGACGACGCCGAAGTCGCCGTCGTCATGCGCGACGACTGGCAGAAGCAGGGCATCGGACTAGAATTGATGAGACAACTGGCGGAGGTCGCTCGTTCGCTGGGAATCAAACGCTTTTCTGCCGTGGTGCTGGCAACCAACCGGGGCGCACACAACCTGATCAAAGCACTTGGCTACCCTTACCAGAGCCATGTGTCGCATGGAGAGGATGAGATCGTGATCTACCTGGAGGAAAAACCCGAATGAAAGCCGTCGTGATGGCAGGGGGCGCAGGCTCGCGGCTGCGCCCGTTGACAGTGGGTCGCCCCAAACCGATGTTGCCGTTGGTCAACCAGGTGGTGCTCGGACACATCCTGGAGCTTTTGCGCAACCATGGGATTACTGAGGTCGTCGTCACTCTGCAGTATATGGCCAGCATGATTGAAGACTACTTCGGGGATGGTAGTTCCATGGGCGTGCGTATTCGTTATTCCATCGAGGAGTCGCCCCTGGGCACAGCGGGCAGTGTCGCCCACGCTCGGCAATATCTGGACGATACATTTATCGTATTAAGCGGCGATGCCGTCACCAATTTTGACCTCGAAGAGATTATCGCCTTTCATAAAGAAAGGAAGGCGATGGCCACAATCGTCCTTTACCATGTGCCCGAGCCGCTGGATTACGGCGTCATTGTCACCGATGGCGATGGGCGGGTGATGCGCTTTCTAGAGAAGCCGAGTTGGAGCGAGGTAACCTCCGACACGGTCAATACCGGGGTCTATGTGTTGGAGCCAGAAGTACTGGATCTCATCCCGGCAGGAGAGCCGTTCGACTGGAGCAGCGATGTTTTTCCGCAGATGCTCGACAAAGGTCTGCCCGTGTATGGCTTTGTCGCCCCGGGCTATTGGTGCGATATCGGCAACATCAGCGAGTATCGACGGGCCACCTCCGAGGCACTGGCTGGAAAGGTCTTCGGCTACAACACGTTCGGAACACACATCGGTGGCGATATCTGGGTGGGTGAGAACGTCGACATCGCGCCTGACGCCCAGCTCTACGGTCCGATCTACTTAGGCAATGAGGTGCAGATCAAGGCGGGGGTGGTGATGCGCGGCCCAAGCGTCGTACGCGACTACACCATCGTCAACAATCGCGCCCAAATCGATCGCAGCATCATCTGGCGAAATTGCTACATCGGCGAGGGGGCCGAGATACGTGGGGCCATCGTCGGCCACCAGTGCAGTATCAAGGCCAAGAGTTCCTTGTTTGAGGGTGTAGTTATCGGCAAGGGTTCGGTGGTTGGCGAAGGAGCGGTCATTCATTCTGGCGTCAAGCTGTGGCCAGGCAAGGAAGTGGATCCGGGCGCCGTCGTCAAGACGAGCATCATATGGGGATCGCAAGGGCGTCGTGTGCTCTTTGGACGCTACGGTGTCACCGGGGTGGTCAACGTGGATTTGACGCCCGAATTTCCACGCGGCTCGGCGCGGCCTTCGGCGCCACGCTCCCGCGTGGATCGGTGGTGACCATCAACCGCGATGGGCACGCTGGATCACGCATGCTTAAGCGTGCGGTCATCTCGGGCCTGCCGTGGGCCGGCGTGAACGCCAAAGACCTCCAAAGCGTTCCCATCCCCGTGGCTCGCTTCTACACCCGCAAGACCTCCGCAGCGGCGGGGGTACACGTGCGCATCTCGCCCTTCGATCAACGTACTGTCGATATTCAATTCTTCGGCAGCGACGGTATGAACCTGAGCAAACACGAGGAGCGCAATATCGAGCGAGTTTTCTTTCGCGAGGACTTCCGCCGCGCCTATATGGATAATATCGGAACGATTGGCTATGCAAGCGATGCGATCCCTTTGTACTGTGACGAGTTCCTCAACCGTGTCAACCAAAAAGCCATTCGCAACGCTGGCCTGGAGATCGTGATTGACTACGCCTACACGTCAACATCGGAGGTGTTGCCGGACATTCTGCAGAAGCTCGAAGTCAATACGACGCCACTCGGCGCTCGCGTCGATCCGACCTACATCTCGCTGGAACAAGAGGCGTTTCAGGAAGAGCGCAAGCGGCTTGCCATTATCGTGGCCGCATTGGGCAGCGATCTTGGAGTGCAGCTGAACATCGGAGGCGAGAAGATGTTTCTCGCCGATGACACCGGCCAAA
The DNA here is from genome assembly GCA_963709505.1 of uncultured Chloroflexia bacterium. GTDB lineage: Bacteria > Chloroflexota > Anaerolineae > JAAEKA01 > JAAEKA01 > CAVPXC01. The sequence continues at coordinate 137,762 of CAVPXC010000020.1, forward strand.
TGATTTCGGACCCGGTGGTATGTGCGGCCCTGGTCGAGCTGGCGTTGCGTTCCGCGCCCGGAAGCGTAGTGGCCATGCCTGTGACGCTTTCCTCGGCCTTTGAGCGGATCGCCAAGCGGCATGGCGGCAGCATCGTGCGAACTCAGGTGGATATTGCCTCCTTGATGTACGCAACCGACAATACCAACGTGATTATGGCGGCCGACGGCTCGGGAGCTTCATCTTCCCGGAATTTCAGCCCGTCGCCGACGCCATGATGGCGATGGTCAAGCTGCTGGAGTATTTGGCGCACCATCGCATCCGTTTCTCCGAAGTGGTCGCTGGCTTACCCACTTTTCAGGTACACTCGACTACCGTTCCGTGCCCGTGGGATAGCAAAGGCGCAGTGATCCGGCGCCTGCAACAGGAGTTTGCCGAGTTCGATATCCAGGTGCTGGATGGTATCAAGATCTTTTTCAACGATTGGGAGTGGGTCCTAGCACAGCCTAACCCCAGACCACCCCCTGCTCTTACATGCGACTGAGGCCCAAACAGCCACACATGCTGAGGAGTTGCTGGAACAGCACGTTCAACTTGTAGGGCGTCTGGCTCAGAAATTGGCTGTAGGGTCCCTGAGTTTTTCGAAACTCTGCTAGCACTCCGTGGTATAAATAGGCCAATGGTAATCAGTAATCAGTAATCAGTAAACAGTGAACAGTTATCAGTCTGCACTGTTCACTGTTCACTAGGCGACCCAATGATGAACGCCCGTGTATCCACTCCTGTTTTCAATCGGCCCCCATCCAGTCTATGCCTACACCGTGGTTTTAGGCGGTGCTCTGTTCGCTATTCTGGCCTGGATCGCTTGGCACAAGCGGAGCCAGCGGGATGGATTGCTCGATTTGGTGCTCTTGGCGTTACTCACCAGCCTAATCGGCGCTCGGCTTGTTCACGTGCTGGCCAATGGTGCCTATTACGCTGAGCGCCCCTTAGAGAGGAGATTATCTTGCCGTTCGACGGAGGCCTGTCTTTTCACGGCGGGCTGTTGGCCGGCCTTGGGATTGTAGCGCTGCTAGCCCTGACGGGCACGCCTGGGCATCCTGGCTCTCTGCGACGGGTGTTGATCGTGGCCGGCGCTCTGGTCGTGCCCTTGATCCTTGGGCTGTTGGGCGGCTGGTTGGCCTGTGTGCTCCGCGGCTGCGCCTACGGCCATGCATTAAAGCCGCCACAGCGATTTACGCACCGGACTGGCCCGACCTGGTCGGCGTCCATGCCTTTCGGCTGCCGAGCCAGGCGTTGGGTATGGTTCTGGCGCTGGCGCTTCTGCTGACCGCCAGCCTATGGACGCGACGCCCCGGTCTGTTCTTGATCGTTCTTGGAGCAGGCGATTTTGTAATCGCCTGGACAGCGCGGCGATCTTTCCGTTGCCTGGGGGCCTCTGCTGGCGGTCCAATGGGCTGACCTGGCGATCATCCTCGCCGGTGTGGCGCTGGAGGTTGCGGCTCGCAAGCACAACGGATCCAAGGTGACCACAACCAAGGAGCCTGTGAGTTTGTCATAACGAGCGACTGCTGCGCCGGGCCGATCGGTTGGCATGGCAAGCAGCAGTAGAAGCTACAGCAGAGTTCAAGAGGAGCAGAGACCTATGACCTTTCATTCGACTGAGGGAAAGTGGACAGTAGTGGGTGTTTTCGCAGTGCTGCTGGTCGTCGCGTTACTGGTTATGCCTGTGGGGCAGCCCGCGCTCAGGAGAAACGCCTCCGCCCCCAACAGATCCACATTGTGGCCAGAGGCGAAACCCTCTACGTCATCGCGGCACGTTACGGTGTGGCAGCCAGTGCGCTGCTCGGCGCCAACAACTTGCGCAGCGCCGGCCAGGTGCGGCCTGGCGTGCGTCTGGTCGTGCCGGCGCCGCCTGGACGGACCCCGGCAAGGTGCATAACGTTCGCCGCGGTGAGGTGCTTGGCCTGATCGCAGCAAACTACGGGGTTACGATTACCGATATCATGCTGGCGAACGGTCTACAGGACGCCAACCAAATCTTCACGGGGCAACGGCTGCTGAATTCCCGTGCCGGATCAGCGTCCGGCCACCGCTACGCCGCCGCCGATTACTGCGACACCCGGCGACACCGTTGCTGTCGGTGACCCCAGCGCCACCGGTTGCTTGCCCGACCGGCTGCGAAGCCATCAGCATTCAGGATCCCACCACGCGGCGTGACGGTCACCAGCCCGTTCACCGTTACCGGCGCCGGCTTGGCATCCGATCAGCCCTTGGTGGTGCGGGTGCTCGATGCTACCGGCTACGAGATCGGCCTGGGGGGCGGCATCGTGAACGGACCACTCGGCGAAGATCGCCGGGTCTACCGGCACGATCAGCTTCACTGTGCCGACCACACCCAGCAAGGCCGCGTCCAAGTGTATAGTATCAGCCCCGGCGACGGTGCCATCGAGCATCTTAACGTCGGTTGTGGTGACGTTGATAGGAACCGGGCTGGACCTGACAATCGAGCGGGTGAAGGGGCCGGGATCGAGGCACAGGACTACGAAACGTTGGCATTGTTGATGGCCGATCCGTGGGATCTTAGCCTTCTCTATAGCTACGAAGGGCTGTCGCTGAGCGCCGAAAATGCTATCGACGGACTCCGGAAGACCTATCTGGGCAGAGAGCAAGGTCTTCTTGAACCTGTCGGTGGATGCGGGCAAGCTGCTTGGCGACCAGGTCGTCTTTTTCCCCTGACGTGACCCACGTTGTTTACTCCACCGGATGGGGCTCGGACCAGGCCGACGAGGCGTTGTTGTTGTTCAAAACCAACGACGCCGGCCAAACGAGATGGGGCGGCATGGTGTACGTTTCGAAAATCACTCCGAGATTTTGATGTTCCCTCAGAAGAATGAGATCAGATACCACCTGGAGATATCGGTGCATCAACCCGTAATTACATCCACGATCGAACAGATACACAAGCACGCTTCAGTGCGCAACTATCGACCGGACCCGGTGCCGGTGGAGCAGGTTGAAGCTATGACGTGGCCGCCGGCCAGCGCAGCACGACCTCGTCCAACCTGCAGATGCTCAGCGTGATAGCGGTGATCAGCCAGGCAACGCGTGAGCGGCTGGCCGTGTTGTGCGGCAACCAGGAGCACATTGCTCAGGCGCCGGTCTTTCTGGCCTGGTGCGCCGACCTTGCCCGATTGGATCGGGCCTGCCGACTGCGCGGGTATGAGCAGGTTACCCAGTACGTGGAGAGTTTTTTGCTTGCTGCCGTGGACACGTCATTGGCGATGCAGACCGCAGCGCTGGCTGGGGATACGATGGGGTTGGGCGTGTGCTACATCGGCGCCATCCGCAACCATCCGCAGGAAGTGATTGATCTACTGGAGTTGCCCCGGCTGGTCTTCCCCATCGTCGGGATGACCCTGGGGTGGCCCGCTGTGGAGCCGAAGGTACGGCCGCGGCTGCCCCTTAGCGCCGTGCTGCATTGGGAGCGATACAACCGCAGCCGGGAGGACAAACGCTGGCCGAATACGACCGGGCCATGGTTGCTACGGGAATCTACGATGGCCGGCAAGTGGCGGTTCCGGGCAAGGAAGGTCAAAATGGGAGACTACGGCTGGACCGAACACTCGGCCCGCCACATTCTCGCAGCCGGCACGGCACGCATCTGCGTGAAGTGCTTCTTTCGCAGGGATTTGAACTTCGCTAGCCGGATGCCTCTGTTTGGGCAGTGCGTTGTCCTGTGATAGCCGTCATTATGCCAAAACCGGCAACCGCTAGCAGTGCCATGACCATCCCTCCATACCAGATTGCCGCAGGACGCGATGGTGTCGTTGAGATAGCCACCGACCACTGGCATCACGACTGAATACTCCACGTCATGCTATAGATGCTCATATA
>CAVPXC010000021.1:0-120765 GCA_963709505.1 uncultured Chloroflexia bacterium
TTGTTCGTGCGGGCCCAGGGCCGCTGTGAATACTGCCAATCTGTGGTCGAGTACGCCACCCAATCCTTCGATATTGACCACATTGTGCCTGTTAGTCGAGGCGGCACCTCAACGGTCGATAATCTGGCCTTTGCCTGCTCGGGCTGTAACAGCCACAAGTTCAACCGGCTTACTGCCCCCGATCCTGTGGACGGCACGGATGTGCCGCTTTTCCATCCGCGTCAACAGCGTTGGCAAGACCATTTTGGCTGGACTGAGGACTTCACGCAGGTAGTCGGGCTGACCGCATCGGGCCGTGCTACTGTCGCTACCCTGCAACTCAATCGTTCCGGCGTGGTAAGCTTGCGCCGGTTGCTCTGCCAGGCAGGCAAACATCCTCCAGCCTTTCAAGAGTAGCGGGCAGACTTCGGAGATAGCCGCGCCCTCCTCCAACTCTCCCCCCGTGCGAGCTTTGGTCCCACGAGGCCAGGGACTTCACCGCCTGGCTCGCCGAGCAATGATGCCGATAGATACGCTCGACAAGCTCTACTCGATCGCCGAAGCGCAAGCAGGGTACTTCACGACCCACCAGGCCGAGGACGCCGGCGTCGATCGATCGCAGCTATCGCGCTATGCTGCGGCCGGTCGGGTGCAACGGGCCAGACATGGCGTCTACCGCCTGACCATTTTCCGCGTTCTGCCATGAAGACCTGTTAATCGCCTGGTTGGAGACCGGTCCCAATTCGGTGATCTCTCATGACAGCGCCCTTGCGCTGTATGATCTGTCCGACGCGCTGCCGGCCGCGATCCACCCGACCGTCACGCGCACAGCCTCGCGATGCGTCATGGCCTGCGCCTGCATGCCAGCCAGATCAGTCAAGAGGAAATCACCAACTTCGAAGGACTGCCGGTCACAACCGTTGCTTGCACGATTGCCGACGTGGCTCCTGAGGGATCGGCGGATGAGCTGGTCGAGCAGGCAGTGCAAGAAGCTGTGTCTCGAGGCCTGGTGCAGCCTGACGACCTGCGCTCGGCAGCGGCGCGTCGGGGGAAACGCGTGAGCCAGCTGATAGACCGTGCATTGGAAATGATGGCCTTCCTTGTGTCTGCTGGCCCGCCCCTTCCGGACCTGCGCCACCCTGTCCGGCCTGTTTGCTGACACAGATCCCTTGTTCTGTTGGAGTGTGACGTTTTTTCCGACCTATGGTAAAATCGTAACGTAGCCTCTGGCTCCGCCCAGCGCGTCGGTGATGGAGCCAGAGGCACTTGTTTTGGGGGTGGATGTCTGCGGACAGCAGGCGAGAATTGCACAAAATAGAACATACGTGCTATACTGCCAACAACCCCAACCATTGCCTTGTCCACCCCCACACCGCAGGGCTCCCCCTGAGCCGCCGGCAGCATCGACGCCGCAAGAGGCAAGCGGGCTGGAAAACACACAGATCAACCTGGTTTGACGCTGCCAGGATCGCAGTCGGAGGTAGCTGCCAGGCACAGGGCATCCCTTCTTGCCAACACCAGGCACCGACCGACGCTGCTCAGGACGCCGCATGTGGGAACCGCTTCACGCATTTACGTTTGACGCCGACGCGGACGACGTGTTCTTTCATATCCTGGGGTCGGAACGACAGCGTCCCCGGAGGATCGTGCTGACCAACCATGCGTACTGGTTCGTGTGCGAGTTTCGGCCGACCACCCATGGCGCAGCCTTGTACGCTGTGGCGCTGCACGCGCGGCTGTATGGCGCGAAGGCCGGAAGCAAACCCGGACAAGTGGGACGGGCGCCATGGGATTGGAATCTCATGCTACGAGGTCGGGCAAACCCGACGCCAGTGGCCGAAGGGGAGGTGGGTCGCATCGCGCTGCTGCAGCGGCGACCTGGCCACTGCCGCGCCGAACTGTACTTGGCGCAGGAGTGGAAAGGCCTGACGTGGCAGTACGAGGACGTCAATGGCGAACTGGTTGACATGACCGGCGCCACCTTTCTGGTCACCATGTGGCGCGGCCTATTAGAGGAGTGGATCGAGGGGCGCGCGGCAGAGAATGAGACCAGCCCGTGGGGCGACTGGTCGCCGAGCGCCAAGGAGATAGCCCTGCTGCGTGAGGTGATCGAGGAGCGGGAGGGCGAGGAGCGCGGGAGCAAGGCGTAACAGCGTCGAAGCCGGGAAAGCGCGCCACGACGACACCGCGGCGATCCGCTCGTTGTTGGAGACGTGGGTCGAGCAGCAGACCAAGGAGCACACCCCGCCAAGGGCGAGACGACAGGCTGGCCGTCCGCCAGACGCCGACGACGATTGGGCTTACGGCCAGTTAATGCAGGGGCGAGGGATGTGGGAGGTGTACCAGGAGTGGCGCAAGCGCATCCCGGCGGAACGCCTGGAGCGGCTATCGGAGCCGTATGATGCGTTCAAGAAGGCGATGCGGCGCAGGAGAATGAAAGACAGAAACCCAGGCCGCTTCGCAGGAGGGTGGGTCGTAGAATGACCCGTCTGCGACTCGGGTGGGTGTGAACGGTATGCAACAGCTCAGGCCGGCGGCCTGGGCTGTTTTTTGTCGCTTCAGGGGACGAAAGGGACGAATTGGGGGACGAAATACAGTACCAAAGGGACGAAATGGGGGACGAAATAGGGACGAAAAGCAGCACCAAAGAGACAAAATGGGGGGATGAAATGGGGATGAAATGGGGACGAAATGGGGACTAAAGGGACGAAATAGGGGACGAAAGGGACTAATCCCTATTCCGGCGGTGGGAGATCTGCTATGCTGAGGGCAGGCTGAAGGCTTACGCTCTTCTGTTCGCAGGGGAGCCGGCGAGCCGGAGGCCGGCGGTGGCCAGCATCGCACTTCGACGGCGCCTCGGCGTATCGAAGATCAGTTCAAGCCCCTCTTGCCCCAATCGCGACCAAGTTGTACAGAGGTGGCGCCCAGGGGTGCGGTGCTGGCCCCGTCAAGTCCTTGCGACGAAAACGAGTTGCAGGCGGCTGCCGGCGGACGAGCTGCGCCGGCCCACCGACCAGGTGCGATACTTCGTGCGCCGGGAGTTGGAGAAGCAAGCGCTGGATAGTTACGATGGCTAGGAGCAAAAGGAGACCCTCATGAGCAATCAACAGACGACGCAGGATGGTCCATGGTCTGACAAGGAGGTGCATCAGTGCCTGGTCAGGGTGTACAGCATCCTGATCGAGGTCGGGCGCCGGCGACAGGTACCCGGCGCGCGGGTGATAGGTGCAGAGGCTGGCGAAGACCTCGCCGGCATCGAGGTGCAAATCGAGATCGTGATCACCGTGGAGGATGACGTGCCCTTCGTGACTGATTTCTGACGCCCATTCCCCAAACCCCCCGTACTTTTCGAGGCGCGCGATGACAGAACAGACTGCCCCCTTCGACCTGTCCACCTTGGTGGAACAGGCGATCGTTCATCAGCCAGGCCGGAATGGCACAGGCAAGCCAGCTCCGCCAGATGTAGGCGGCTGTCCACCGCTGCCTCCCCAGGCCCGACTGGATCCGGCCCTGGCGGATGGCGCCAGCCGTTGGCTGGACGACTACATCGTCTTCAGCCGTTATTGGTCGCCCCGGGCCTACGACGGTTTCCACGAGGCCGTGGGCCTGTGGGTGCTCTCCACGGCCGCGGCCGGCCGGGTGATGGTCCACTTTGGCGGCGAGCGCTTCACGTCGCTCTACATCCTGCTCTGCGCACGCACCAGCCTGCACACCAAGTCCACCACCGCCGAAATTGGCGCGCAGACGCTCAAGGCGGCGGGGCTGGATTGGCTGCTGCTCGGCGACAGCATGACTCCGCAGAAGTTCATCCGTGACCTGGCCGCGCACCTGCCTGACGACTACGACAGTCTGCCGCCGGCGCTGCAAGAACGCGTGCGGGCGCGGCTGGCGCTCAGCGGACAACGCGGCTGGTTCTACGAGGAATTTGGCCAGCAAATCGCGGCCATGATGCGGCTCAACGGCATCATGGCCGACTTTCGCGGCCTCCTGCGCCGGCTGGACGACCACCACGAGGTCTATGCCTATGGCACGATCAGTCGGGGCGACGACACGGTGGAGCGGCCGTACCTGGCCCTGTTGGCCAATCTGACGCCGGCTGAGCTGCGGTTCTACGCCCGGCCGGGCGGCGCGCTGTGGCAGGACGGCTTCTACGCCCGCTTCGCCTTCGTGGCGCCGCCCAGGCACGACGGCGGCAAGCGCGGCAAGTTCCCCCCGGGCGAACGCACAATTCCGCTGCATCTGGTGGAGCCGCTCGTGGCCTGGCATCAGCGGCTGGGCATGCCGGACATCCGGATCGTCGCCGCCACGGACGGCGAGGGCAAGCCGACGGGGTCGCGCCGGGTGGAGCGCGGCGAGTTCGCGCCGGCCATCTGCGCGTTTGGGCCAGGCGTAGTCGAGGCCTACTACGCCTACTACGACGGCCTGCTGGACATCGTCGAGCAGAGCCAGAGCACCGACCTGGACGGCAACTACGCGCGACTGGCCGAGAAGGCGCTGCGCATCGCAACCCTGCTGGCCAGCCTGGAAGGCGGCGATCTGATCGAGCTGCGCCACTGGGCGAGGTCCCAGCAGATCGCCGAGCGCTGGCGCGCCGACTTGCACCACCTCATGGCGGCGCTGGGCGAGTCAGAGCCAACCCGCAGCGAGCAGCAGGAGGATCAGGTGTGGCAGAGGTTGTGCGTGCTGGCGGCAAACGGACAGGCGCCGACGGCCCGCGAGATCGGCCAGGGCATTCGCGGCATGACGACCCAGGCCGTGGAGCGGGTGTTGGGGCCGTTGGCGCGCAGCGGCGAGGTGGCGGTGGAGAGCGCGGGCCGCACACAGCGCTACCGGCCGGTCGAAGTGTAGACATGTAGACGCGTAACGTGTAGACAAAAGCCCAAAAACGCCACTTTTTGTCTACGCTTCGTAACTCTTCACCCGTCATTCCCGCGAAAGCGGGAAACCATCTGCGTTTTCGTTTCAGGTTGACACCGTTTGCTCGTTGTTCTCTCTCAGGCCGGTTACGAGAATGAGCAGAATGGATTCCCGCTTTCGTGGGAATGACGAGTGAGTAGTTTCTACGCTTCGAGCGCAAGGTGTGAGGACGAGATGACAACGACGATCAGCCGCATCAAGGAGATGGTGGACTGCCGCGATCTGGCGGCGCACTACCTGGGTGAACCCGCCGCGCGGGTCGGTCGGGCCTGGCAGTGGTTCTGCCCGTTCCACCCGGATCAGGCGACGCCCAGCTTGACGGTCTACCGGGACGGCTATCGCTGCTTCGGCTGCGGCGTCCATGGCGACCACTTCGGGCTGATCATGGCCCTGGAGCACGTCGACTTCCCGGCGGCCAGAGAGCGGCTGGAATGGAACCTGCTCGGCGTCGATGGGGCCAGCACGCGGAGCGATGGCTGTCGCCGGCCGGAGCAGCATCTGGCGGCCTGGCGCGTGGCCGGCTGGCAGTGGTCGGCGTGGCAAGCTGTCGACGCGGCGGCCAGGCGCCTCGACGAAACGGCCGGCGCGTTGGGGCGAGCTTATTTGCTCAGCCGGGGCCTCACGCCGGCGACGTGGCGGGCCTGGCGGCTGGGCTACGCGCCGCAGGTCAGGCGCTGGCGTCGCGAGCGGCAAAGCGAGGATCGCTGGCAGGCCGAGGCGCTCGGCCCGGCGATTACGCTGCCGTGGACTGATGGTCGGGCGGTCAAGGCGTTGCAGTACCGGCTGATCAGCCATCCGGAGCTGCGCTACTGGCAGAAGGCCGGCGGTGAGCGGACGCTGTTCGGCGTGCATTTGCTCAAGAGACAGCCGGCGCTGGTGGTTTGCGAAGGCGAGCTCAACGCGGTCAGCATCTGGCAGGTGGCCGGGGATCAGGTGGATGTGGTCTCGTTTGGGCCGCAGAGCAATGTCGAGCGCGCGGCGCCATATCTGCGGCGGCTGACAGGGCGGTATCGGTGGGTGGTTGTTTGGGCCGATGAGCAGGGGGTGGCGCGGGAGGTGGCGAGGGTGGTGGGTAGGCAGGCCATCTTCTCCGCGACCGCCCCAGAAACCCCCTCCCCAACCCTCCCCCTCGGAGGGGGAGGGAGCCGGGTGATTGCGCTGTGTTCGCCGCAGGGGATGGATGCCAACAACCTGCTGGTGAGCGGATGGCTGCGCGAGTTTATGATAGCAGTCGTGGCTAAGGCGGCTTATGAAGAGGTGGACGGTGGACGAGACGAGGCGTGATGAAATCTGCGGGCAACAAACGTTGTTGTTCGTGTGCGCCGGGTGCGCAGGCGAGACGATGCGGCGCGGCCGGCTGGTGGTGACCCACTGCATCGACGGCCGGCGGGTGCTACGGTTTGAGACAGGGCGCAAGCAAGGCGCCTGGTTGGAGCTGATGCCGGCAGACGCGGCTTGGCTGGCCGGCGTGCTGCAGGTCGATGTTACGGACGCGAACAGCCAGGGCTCTCAGGCTCCACGGTACATTCAAAATGGATTGATGATCTGATACGTCGGTCGAGTAGGTCCTGGCGGCGTCGTACCGAATTGTGCAGTGTACACAGAAGGCTCAAATCAGCCGAGACTCGCCGCCAGGACCGTATCGAGACCTTCGGATCAAATAGGCCACCGTATCGAGTTCCACGGGTCTCGATACGGGTCTGGCGGCGAGTCTCGGTAGCTGGAAGCATTGGGTGCTCAAGCTGATAATCAGTCGAGCGCCGCCAGACCCTACTCGACCCACGCTCATGAGATAGCAAACCAAGACTGTCTGGTAGCTGGAATTCAATCCACGACCGTATCGAGACCTTTCGATCAAATAGGCCACCGTATCGAGTTCCACGGGTCTGGCGGCAAGTCTCGGTAGCTGGGAACAACGGGTGCTTACGTTGATCGTGAATAAATCGCCGCCAGACCCTACTCCCTCCGGGACGGTTCCCAGTCGACCCACGGTTAATGAGACACGCAGCAAAACTGTCTGGTAGCTGGATTATCGCATCATGAGACTGTCCGAAGCGGTTGAGGAACTTCTGATAGCGACGCGCGCGGCTGGGCGTTCCCCGCGTACGACGTCGGACTACGCCGAAAAGGCCGCGTGTCTGGTCGAGTTCCTCGGAGACGTGGAGATCGATCAGGTGACGCTGCGGGATCTTCGGCGCTTTGTCGATCATCTCGCGCGACGATCTTCTCGTTACCAGGATCATCCCAGCAGGGATGAAAAGGACGGCGGTTTGTCTCCGGCATCGATCGCGGCCTACGTGAGGGTAATCCGACGGCTTTTTGCGTTCCTGACCGAGGAGCAGTTGATCGCTCAGAACCCTGCACTGCGATTGAAGGCACTCAAGACGCCGCGGGGCAAGCCCAAAGCGATCGCACAAGCTGATTTCCAGGCGCTCTTGGCGAGCATCGACGCCGATACGATCGTCGGAAAACGCGACCGCGCGCTGATATTGTTGCTCGCCGATAGCGGATGTAGAGTTGGCGGTTTGGTTCGTCTGGAGGTTGAGGACGTTGATTCGGAACACTGTCGGGTGGAGCTCCGCGAAAAGGGTGACAAAGTACGTTTTGGGTTCTTTTCGGATGTGACCCTACGGGCGCTGGCCTCCTGGCTCGATGTTCGTCCAACCGACAAAGGCCGCGGGCTCTTCGTCAATCTCGGAACGCGAGGCGATGGGCAACTGACGGATGAAGGAGTGCGCGAGATGTTGAAGCGATTGAAGCGAAAGTCAGGCGTCAAGGGGCCAGTCAACCCCCACAGCTTCCGGCACGGCTTCGCCCGCGAGTACCTCACCAACGGCGGCAACCTGGCCTCGCTGGCGGACACGCTGGGTCACTCCGATGTCAGGGTGACCTGGGAATCGTACGCTGTTTTCACGTTCGACGAGCTGAAGGCGGCGCATGCACGGTACAGCCCGGTGGCGCAGCTGGAGCGGGATGGAGTGATCAGAGGGTGAAACAGCAGCTGGGCTTGCGCTCCCCGCGTTTGACTTCGCCAGCTTGCTTGATGCTCTCCACCAATAACTCAAAGACGCGCTCGTCCAACCCAGATACTCCGCAATCTACGGCCCGTCCTGATCCGCAAAGTCGATCGTGCGCGCTCTGAGGTCGATGACCGCGCCCGCTTGGAGCAGAAAGTTCATACCTAGTAAGCCGTTGATGTCAAAGCCATAATCCATACTGCCGATGTCGATCTCGAAGCTGTCAAGCGCACGGTCTCCCACCTGCAAGCTATCGACCTGACGAATGAAGACCGCTTCGATGCCGCCTACTCCGTGGACATTGCGCAGCTTATCTTGCGGGAGGGGCAAAATGCCGACCTGAGCCGCAAACTCGGTCGCGATCAGCGTGCTGCTTGACCCAGTGTCCACGACGACGTCAGGAATGTCGATCTCAGCTCCCTGGTAACCAATCCGCACAGTGACGCACGGTAGGTCATACTTCAACTGCAACTGCATGGCTCCTCCACGTGCTGACCGATCTGCTCTCAAGGATCTCCAGCGCCTCCCGACTAGTGTGGACGAAATAGAACTCGCGTTGGGGATGTTGGCGATGCAAATGGCTGTAGCATTGCATCGCCGCAGCCCCATCCGTGCAAGTCTCGATCACGGCAATGCGGTCGAGAATTCGATGATTCCCGTCAGAGTGAGCTTCCAATGCCTCGATCACCAACCATCGGTTGGGATAGGCGTTGCGGGCATCAGGCCATCTCATAGTTGCCTCCAACAATCCATTGGGTGAATTGGTCCGTGTTATGGCTCTCGAGACAATTATACCACAACCAGTGATTATCTAGCCAGCACCTACCACAACAGCACCGGCAGCGAATGACCCCCTAAAACCCCGCGAGGATCCGGGTGCAAGCAAGCTGACATTGACGTTTGGCTCCAGGAAGGTAGTCCTTCACATGGCGTGGATTGTCGAACACCTCACGTCGTGCCGGAGGGCGATCTCGATCTGGCCCAACTCATCGCTCAGTAGATCGCGTTTCCGCAGCAAGTTAAGCAGTTGTAGCCGGCCAGTCTGGCCGCTTTGTCATATCACGGCCGAGTCGCTGATCGACATTACCACACTGCCGTCCTCGGCTTGGGACTTTTCCTGGTCCCGCGGCGCCGTCGTGCGGCAGCATCGAGGAGGAGTTTATACACTTCCGCTAGTGCTCGCCTCTTCTGTTCTTCTTCGGCTTCGGCCATTGCTCGCAGCACCGGCTCGTTTCTCTGCAGCAGATCAAAGAGTTGTTTGGTTTCGGCACCACTGAGCGTGATCTCGTGGCAGAGCACCGATCCTCCAACGACCAGTCCCTCCTCCCGCCAGTCGCTGCGTGATCGCATTTGGGTAAGGACGTCCAGGGCTTGTTCACCAGTTAACACGGTGATATGTTGCGTATCTTGTTCCCACAGGACAAGGCCGCGTGATCGCCAGGTTTCTTGTTGTCGGCGGTTGGCCCAGGCCGGGTGATCGGTCGGCCCGCGCACGTCCTGGCTGGCGTTGAGCTTGGCACCCCATCTGGCTGTGTTTTGGGGCTGAGTATTCATGGGTCGCTACCTCTTTTCTCAGATGCGAAGTCTCGAACTAGAACTAAGGTTCTATTCCACGCCGCGAGAGTGTGGAAACTGGCGAAAAGTGAACGTATGCGATGAGCCCTGCGCAGCCAAGCGACCGCAATCGACTTCTATTCCATTCAGTGCCCAAGCAGCTAGGCAGAGATAGCGGCTGGCAGGAGGGTTGCTGACACATAATAGATCATAGGTTCTAATTTGACACCTTGATTTTGCACAAAATAGGCAGGGTTCTATTCTGCCGGTGCAAAATAGATGGGTTTCTATTCCGGCCATGCAAAATAGCCGGGGTTCTATCGCCAAAATCGCTGCAAACAGTCCAATAAATCGGCGGCATAGGGCGATGTCTTTAACAATTTCACCGATAAGAGTTGGCCGTTCTCCATCTCAATCGAACCAGGAATCCGTAGCAGATCTCGACTGATCCGCAAGAACCCGAAGGACTTCGAACGGGCTGTCAGCGAAAGCGAGGCTTGCCAGCCAGGCCAGGCAGTTATGCGCCATATCTGTCAGTAGTAACCATGCCTCCTGGGCGTCGCGCTTATGCTTGCGCCGTTTGTCCATATGCAGGCCGCCACTCTTGTCCGAGCGGAACTCGGTTTCAGCGCCGCCTCGCTGGTCGTAGAGATGGACGGTTGCCACAGCGGACAGGCCGAGCGTGCTCAGGAGATAGGCGTGCTTCCAACCTGTGGGTGCGGCGTAACGAATTGAGAACGTATCGACAGGTCTGGCGAAACCGTCGGGTGTAGGTACTTGACCGACGAATTTGTCGTCCCTGACCGCTCGCCAACGTTTGACCTGTTGCACCAAATTGGCCGATCGACGATTGGAACAGCCCTTAGCCAGCACGCCATAGCCGCGTTCCAGGAGCCAGTTGATGTTCTCGTCGCCGCCAAACCCCTGGTCGATGCGCCACAGCACCTTGGCGCGATACTTGGCAGGTAAGGAGAGCCGATCTTCAAAGGCTAAGACTGCTGGCACCAGGCAATTGGAACTATGCTGATTGCCTGGATACAATTGCGACAGCACCGACTCTCGGTATCGATGGATCATGACTCGAGCCAATTGCCGACCCGTGACGTTTTTTTACCCAAGTAGCCCTTGGTGCTGTCTTCGGCGTGTGGACTGATGCGCAAGGGCGTCAGATCCAGGTCCAGGATCAAGCGACGGCGCCAGTCGTGGTTTGCCAGCTGACTATGCGCTCGCCAGAAGTCCGAGCTAACCGACTGAAATGCGGTCAGACCTTCCGCAGTGAATGCATCCAGCGTGCGAGAAACGATCGACTGATCGGCAAAAGTCGTCCTGTGCCACGCTTGGGCCAGCATCGGATCAGGACGCAACACGGTGTTCAGCATGTACAGGCTCGGATAGCCAGCCAGGATCACCAGAAATGCGTCCAATAGTTTCTCGCCAGGAGTGTGATCACAAGATTTCACAGGAATAGCGCAGAATTTGCGCAAGACATCCAGTTCACCACGCTCCCAAAGGGCGTGTCCAAGCACGCATAACGGTGCAAAACTGGTGTTGAACGGCTTATCGGTCAAGTCAAACACGGGTTTCATGGCTCTTTTCCTCCGGGCTTATCGTGGAATTGTTTCTAGATACTACCACGAAAACCCTGGCAAAGCGCCATTTGACCGAATAGAACTCAATTCATTTTGCACGAAACGATAGAACCGGCCTTATTTTGCACAAAACCAAGGTGACAAATGCAAGAACACAGCATCACATCATTTGCCCAAGGCGGGACTGGTCGTGCAGGCGGTGCGCAACGTGAAGGGAGGGACGTGGCTCCGCTAGCAGCAGAGATCAAGGCCCTGGCCGAGCGCGCCCGCAAGGACAAGCTGACTGAGAAGGAGATGAGTGGTGGGTGTCGAGCCAGTGATTCTGGCCTGCGAGGTTACTTGTATTGATCCGCTGGTTGCGCCGGAAGTTGGGCTCGCTGAACCTAAACCGCCGATCACGTCATCGCCCTGCTGGACCTGTTAGAGCCACCCGAAGCGGCTTCCATGTGCACTTCGGCGCCATCTCTTCTTGGGCGCATGCCTCAGCCATGCTATAATCCAATTGCCAACCGTCCTTGCCTACGATTAGACGTGGTTCCCGACTGAGTACCGGAGAGCAGCCATGACCACTGCCAGCATACCCATCGGCCTGTGGCCGCACTTTCAGGAATACGATCCGCAGCGCCTGGATGCCAACCAGGACGCCGACCTGATTATCCAGCGCACACTAGAATTCGGCACGTGGGAAGAGATCCGCTGGCTCGTGGTCACCTACGGCATCGAACGCATCCGCACCTTCGTCCGTCTGCGCGGCGAGCGCATGCTGTCGGCTGTCACTTTTACCTATTGGCGCAAGCTGCTGGGTGTGCGCCGCTGGCGCCGCTCGCCCTTTGCCAGGGAGGCGAAGCAGGTATGGCCCTATTGAGTCCTCACTGGGAAGCGTTAACGCCCGCGACTCGCCAGGCGTTTCAAGTCGCCGGCACCCTTCCCTTCATCCACCGCTATTACCTGGCCGGAGGTACCGGCTTGGCCCTGCAACTCGGCCATCGCTTTTCGGTCGATCTCGACTTCTTCTCACCCGCCCCTGACGCAGTCGGCCCCGATGAGCGGTCTGTCATGCGAACGGCCTTCGACGACCCCGCGCTCGCCATCAGCTGGGACAAGGACATGACTTTTGTGGGGATCTGGCGCGGGGTTGGCGTCAGCTTCTTTTGTCTGGCGCTCTACCCATTGGTCCAGGAACCGCTTTTGTTGGAGGGCGTGCCGCTGGCCACGATAGAGGAGATCGGCGCCATGAAGCTTGCGGCCATCATGTCTCGGGGCAGCCGCAAGGACTACGTCGATCTTTACTGCATCTTGCAACAGGCGCCGCTGGAGCGTTTGTTCGAGGTGGCAGCTGTGAAGTACGCCCAGGTGCGCACCTTTGCCGTCAGCGCTGTGCGCGCTTTGACTTACTTTGACGACGCCGAAGCTACCCCCATGCCACAAATGATCGAGCGCGTGGCATGGACGACCGTGAGACGCTTCCTGGAACGTCAGGCTTTGGAGGCGGGACGGAAGCGCCTGGACGAGCTTTGGCCTGCGTAGGCCCCAGGCCAAACCACGCGCTTGGCGCCAGTACCACGAGGCCAGTCGTAACCCGGGCTACTGATACTACCCCAATCCGTTCAACTTTGGCTATGGCATACCCATGAAGGGCATGGCAAAGAACTCGATCTCGCCGGCCGGCTATCGGCCTGGCAGACGCGGATGCAGCGCTTTCTCGAGCTAGACGTCGCGCGGATCGAGGATTACTACGACTCCCTAGAACGTGACTTGAAGCAACGCCTGGCGCGATCGAGTCCAAAATCGAGCGCCTGCTGACCGAAGCGCGCGATGGCTTTGATCGCAGGAGCAGAGGTCGGTGATTTGTCGAATGAGATCGAGTGAGGTATGATGTGTGTATAATGTTGTTTTATATGCAACGTAATGCACACATGATAGCAATACCATGATGCCGATAGATACACTCGACAAGCTCTACTCAATCGCCGAAGCGCAAGCGGGGTACTTTACGACCCACCAGGCCGAGGAGGTCGGTGTGGATCGCTCGCAGTTGTCGCGCTTCGCTGCGGCCGGGCGAGTACAACGGGCCAGGCATGGCGTCTACCGCCTGACCCACTTTCCGAGCTCTCGCCATGAAGACCTGTTCATTGCCTGGCTGGAGACCGGCTCCCATTCGGTGATCTCGCACGACAGCGCGCTTGCGCTGTATGATCTGTCCGACGCGCTGCCGGCGGCGATTCACCTGACCGTGCCGCGCTCTACCTCGCGCAGGCGTCAGGGCCTGCGCCTGCACACCAACCAGATCAGCCGAGAGGAGATTGCCCATTTCGAGGGACTGCCTGTCACGGCCGTTGCCCGCACGATTGCCGACGTCGCGCGTGAGGGATTGGCGGATGAGTTGGTGGAGCAGGCAGTGCAGGAAGCACTGGCTCGAGGCCTGGCACAGCCTGATGACCTGCGTTCAGCGGCGGCGCGTCGGGGAAGACGCGTGAGCCAGCTCATCGACCGTGCGCTGGAAAGGGTGGCCAACGGATGAACTACCGGACTGGAACTGATTCGAAGGTCGCGCAGCGGGAAGGATTGCTGTGATAGAACCACTCACTGGTGAATTGACAGATGCCAGGAGCTGAGTAAAATTGGATTGGTAATATACTGACTTGGCAGGCAAGGCCAAAGTCAATGTATTCAGAACCAGCTTTTATACCCGCCAGGCACAATTTTAGAACCGGCTTACTCTTAATCAGTAGGTTTCAAGTTCGAGGCTTGAGTGGGTCACTAGGTTACATAACCGCTGAATTGCGACACACTGATTCTATGTCAGTGTGTCGCTTTTCTGATTCCGCTCTACCGACTTTCTCCCGGCTGTCACACTGACTTCTTTTGGATGTATTGAGGGCTAGTGAAATGGCTGCCCTGGTCGCTGTTTCAGATGACCGGTGTGGCTCGGGCCAAGGCTCGCTGAACCGTGGCACCACAAACGGCATTTCGAGCGTCTGATCCAGTTCCCAGCTCACCACGTAGCGCGAGAACCAATCCAGTCAGCCTGCGTCTTGAGCGGCAGTTCCGAGGTTTCGCGCTACACCAGAGCCACGCGCTTAGCTCTTGGCAGTGTCGATGCCAGATTTTTTTTGGAGCCAGGTCAACTGGGTGCTCAACCGGCCAATCTCGGCATTCAACTCGTAAATCTGTCGCTCATGCTCAGTCGCAGCGACCTCGGCCGCTTTGACGTCCTTACTGAACAGACTGGGCAACCCCTACAGCGCAACTACTCTCCAACGCTTGAGCTGGTTCGGGTGAATACCCTGCTCGGAGGCAATCTGACCAATGGTCCTTTCCTCCTTCAAGGTCTCTTCCACGATCTCGGCTTTGAACTGGGCAGAGTAGCGTTTTCGCATGACCGGTATTCTACCTTGTTTTCGGTCATTTGCGTGTCTAGATTTCGCCATCGATTATACTTGTGACTGGACCTTTCTTCCGAGAAAGGTCCAGTCTAGGATTTGTTGACTAGCCAAAACAGATTGGACCTTTCTCGGAAGAAAGGTCCAATCTCGCTTATCAAACGGGTCAGATCGGACCTTTCTTCCGAGAAAGGTCCGATCGCTTAGCTTAGACGCTTTTTGAACTCGGCTGTCAGCGCCGGTACGATCTCGTACAGATCGCCCACGACACCGTAGTTGGCTACGGAGAAGATCGGCGCCTCGGGGTCTTTGTTGATGGCGACGATCAGCTTGGACGAGCCCATGCCGGCCAAGTGCTGGATCGCGCCGCTGATGCCGTTGGCGATGTACAGGTCCGGGCGGACGGTCTTGCCAGTCTGGCCGACCTGGTACTTGTAGGGGATGTACCCCGCATCGACCGCCGCGCGGCTGGCGCCCATGGCGCCGCCGAGGGTGTCGGCCAGGTCCTTGACCAGCTTGAAGCCCTGGGCCGGGTCCTTGGACACGCCGCGGCCGCCGCTGACGATGATCTTGGCATCGGTCAGGCTGATCTCGCCGGTGGACGTGCTCTCGAAGCTCTTGATCTCCTCGCGAACGCCGGTGGCCGGGGCCACGGCGCCGGAGCGCACGATCTCGCCGCCGCCAGCAGTGGCCTCGGGGGTCGGGAAGGAGCGCGGGCGCACGCTGGCGACCTGCACGGAGCTGTTGAACATGACAGTGGTCAACAGGTTGCCGGAGAAGACTGGCCGTACGGCGGCCAGCTCGTCATCGACAAGGCTCAGGTCGCTGCAATCGGCCGCCAGGCCGGCATCGAGATCGCAGGCCACAACGGCCGACAGGTCTCTGCCGCGCGCAGTGGCGGGGAAGAGAACGATCTTCGGGCTGTGCGTCTTGACCAGGTCCTCGACGACGGCGGCGTAGGGATCGACACGGAAGACGGCCAGCGAGGCATCCTCGACCAGGTGCACGACGTCGGCGCCGTAGCTGATGGCCTCTTGGGCGACGGCTTCAACGCCGTTGCCGATGACCACAGCTGCCAGCTTGCCGCCCATCTGGCTTGCAAGCTGCTTGCCTTTGCCGAGCACCTCCCAGGAAACCGGCGCCGCCTTGCCGTTGAACTGTTCGACGTAAACTAGAACACTCATCATCTCACCTCTCTAGTTTAGATGACCTTTTCGGCCATCAACAGGTCAGCCAGCTTGGCAGCGGTAGCTTCCGGGGTGGCTTCTTTGACCATCACGACCTGCGAGGCGCGGGCCGGCGGCTTGCGCACGTCGGTCCAGCGGGCCTTGGCTGCGGCTTCGCCGACTTGCCCGGCGCCGATGCCCAGATCCCCGGCGCTCCAGGTGGGGATGGCGGCCTTGGCGGCCTTGCGGATGCCCATGAAGCTGGGATAGCGCGGCTCGTTGATCTCCTTGCTGACGGAGACGACAGCCGGCAGCGAGGCGCTGATCGTCTCGCGGCCCTCTTCCAAGTTGCGCTCCACGGTGATCTTGCCGCCCGAGATGTCGACGATCTTGACCACATTGGTCAGCAGCGTGGCGCCCAGTTTGCGAGCCAGGCCGGGGGCCACCAGGCCGCTGTTGCCATCGACCGACATCTTGCCGGTTAGCACGACGTCAAAGGCGCCGTTCTTCTTGATGGCGCCGGCCAGGGTCGCCGCCGTGCCCCACGCGTCCGACCCGGCAAAGGCCGGATCGTTGAGCAGTACTGCGCTTTGGATGCCGCGTGCAATCGCATCCTTGAGCGCGTCTGAGGCCTTTTCAGGTCCCACCGTAACAACGGTCACGTCGCCGCCAAAGCGGTCTTGCAACAACAGGCCTTCCTCGACTGCAAACTCGTCCCAGGGATTCAGGACGAGTGTCGCCTTGATGTCGCCGCTAACAGCCTCTGCTGCACTGATCTTGGGCAGCTCCGCCGTGTCCGGTGTTTGCTTAACACAAACGACGAAGTTCAAGGGTCACCTCCTTGTGAGCTAAGGTATGGAATATAGGAACTGGGAGCGATTATACCATAGTTGTGACGCAGTGCGCCAAATCTGCGTGCCAGTTTGCACAGATGGATGGCGATGTGCGCCCCGGGTTTGTCACGTAATCTCAGAACAGATGTGTACGGACTCCTTTCTTGTGATACAATAAGGGCGCCCGGTCGATACATGTATCGAACCCTGCCGAGACTCAGATGGTTGGGTGAATGACGATGGACTGGCAGCAAGAGATCTTCAAAACTCTCAAAGAGCGACCCCGCCTCAGCACCTGGCCCGACTCCGAATTGCGCGAGCTGGCCAAGGAAGTCGAGACAGTGATGCGGCAGGCGGGCAACTTCGTGTTCGACCCCAAATTCAAGTCGGACGACGCTTACATTATCTACGATGGCCAGGTGCGACAGTCGGTTCTGAGCGCAGCCGGCGACGAGTTCTGGCACCGTTTACTCGGCAAAGGGGACATTTTCGCCCAGCAATCGCTGTTTCGGGGGCAACACTACGCCACAACCGCTCGTGCCGAGCAAGACTTAACCCTGTTTCGCATCAGTGCCACGACGCTCTCGAAGCTGTTGGTCCGCCACCCGGAGCTTTGGTCGATCTTCTACGCCAGCTCCGCCCCCCGCTTGCAGGCGATCCCCTTGCTGCGCAGCCTGGACGACGATCAAATCGATCGCCTTTCAGCCGCGGTGGAGGAGAAAGAATTTAGCCCAGGCCAGCGGATTTGCACCGCCACGGACCCGAATGGATCGATCTGGCTGATCGACACGGGCCAGGTCAAGATCACTCAACAGATGGAGACCGTGTTCAGCGGGTCCAGCACGCTGGCTGCGACGACGCCATCGGCCCAAGTGCAGACCACTCAGGGCTTTTCAAGCCTACCGCAACTCCTGACAGCCGGGAATTTCTTCGTGGGTGGACTGATGGCAGTTCCTAGCCTTCTGACCGTTACGGCTGAGGCTGCGACCCAGGCCAAGCTGCTGCGCGTTCCAGGGAGCCTGATCGAGCAACTCGGCCACCGGTTTCCAGATGTCACCTTCATGTTGACCCACCGGGTCGACATCTTACACCGCTTGATCGAGGCGCTCAAGCAAGATGACGTCTTCAAGGACCTCAATGCGACGCAGTGGCAGGAGCTGGCAAACGTCACCGGGTGGGAACACGTACCGTCCGGTCTCGACGTGACCAGGCAAGGCCAGTATGGCACCAAGCTCTACGTCCTATCTGACGGCGCGGCGCTGGTCCGCTCCACCGACGACAATGGTCGAGATCGGCCTCAGCATTATCTTCAGCCTGGAATCAACGACTACTACGGCACAACCGCCTTGCTCCAAGGCGACAAACACGGCGCTACGGTGCGGTCGGTTGCGGCACCAAGCGAAAGCGGCCGTACCTTGGATGGTAGCGACTGGTTTACGATCCAGCGCGATGATATGCGCTACGTCATCGAGTTCGAAACCGGAGCTGTGGGAGAAGACCCAACTGTGGCAATTGACCATGGTGCGGCCTAAGCAGAAAGAATTCAAGTGGCAAGAGGACGAAGAAAGGATCGAACTCGTCAAACGACGTAGCTTGCTTTGGCTCTGGCTGCGGCTGGCGGCTGCCTTTGCTGTGGCTGCGCTCGTCGCTGGCTTGGTCCTATTTCTCACCGAGCTGATGAACTGGAATTCATTGGGTGCCGTGATCACGCTTCTTGTGCTGCTGTTACCCGCGACGATTTGGTTCACGATAGACTACTTTAACGACTATTACGTCATAACCAGCCGGCGCGTTGTGCGACACGATGCCGTCTTGCTGATCTACGAGAACCAGCTTGAGGCCTCTTTGGAGCGGATCCAGGACATCACCACACGAGGCAGCATTTTTGCCAAGATCTTCAACTACGCCTATCTGGACATCCGCACGGCCGGCGTGGGTTCCATTGCGTTCGACATGGTCCAGGACCCGGAGGAGGTCGAGGCTAAGATCCGCGAGCTGCAGGGTCAGATGAAGGCCGGGTCAAAGGCGGAGCAGATTGAGAATTTGCGCAATCAGGTCATCAAGGCGCTCAAGATGCGCTTGACGCCTTCCATTCCCAGCAGAGTACTCCCAAGCACCATGGTGGTTACGCCGCGACTGACGCCCGGCCAGCGCTTTTTCAGGGCAATTACAGAGCCCTTCCGGCGTGCCTGGCGCTGGTTGAAAGCGGTGCCGGGAAGAATTGGAACAGCTGTACTGTATCTGCTCCCGAGGCGCTCGCGCGAACGTGTGCTCAAGGAACGCAAGGCGAAGGCGCAGCGAAATGCTGCACAGATGCAGGACGTCGTGGTCTATCGCAAGAGTGTCTTCTTCCTGATCTGGGCGGCAATTATCCCAATTGTGGTGATTAGTGCTGCCTTGGGCCTGCGCTGTGATCCTCCGCAGAGCGTATATTGTCCGCCTTACCCTCGTGGCTCGATCCGTTCTACGTAGTCATGATGCTCGTCATGGTATTCTGGCTGTGGTTCCGAATAGAAAACTGGCGCAACGATAAGTATATCCTCACGAAAACCCACATCGTCGACATCTACGCTCTACCATTGGGACTGTTCGAGCAGCGACGTCAAGCCGAATGGGATAGAGTGCAGAACGCGAACTACACGGTACCCAGCTTCTGGGCCAACCTGTTCAATTACGGGGATGTGATCGTCGAGACGGCTGCGGTCGAAGGCAGGCTCGACTTCATACACGTTCCTAACCCGCGCAAGGTCCAGCAAGAGATCGTCCTTAGGATCGGAGAAGCTCGCCAAACCCAAGAGCGGCGTGAGCGAGACCGCCGTCAAACGGACCTGAGCGAGACCTTGCAGATCTACAACGAGCTGATTCAAGAGTGGGCTTTGCGCAATCAGGCGGTCGGCCAGTCGCCGCCCACCGATGGCGGCGTCCCGCCACCGGCCAACGGCGGAGCGCGGTCTTTGTGAGCAACCTTGCGCAAACCAGAAAGGACCTTTCTCGGAAGAAAGGTCCTTTCTTTAATGTGTCAGGTTACGCCGCCGGAGGCGCAGGCTTGCGCCTGCGCCGCATCAACCAGCGCACTAGCAAAACCAAGAGCACAATCGGGATCGCGACGATCAAGAGCACCGGCACAACCACCACCAACAAGGTAATCAGCAGATCGACCAGTCCCTGCAGGATGTTGACCAGCGCGCGGGAGGCATCCTTCAACGTCACCAGCGGCTGCCACCCTTCCTCCACCACCGGCTTGGTGACCTCGTCCGGGACCAGATCCGCAGTGATGGTCGAAAGGGCAACCTGGTTCTGCAGCATCTGAAGGCGTCCCTTGACCTGCTCGATCTCGCCGCGCTTCTGCGTCAATGCGTTATAGACTTCGAGGATGTCAGCAGGCTTGGCGTTAGGGCGGGCTCGCACCTCGGTCAACATGAGCCGCGAGCTCCGTCTCTGCCGCCTCGAGATTGCGCAGCTGCGCCTCCAGGTCGGTGTACTCGGAGGTCACGTCGCTGGCGCTGCTGCTGTCGCTCAACACCCGCACGCCCAGCTTGCGAATTTGCCCGAGCACCTGCTCGTAGCTTTCCACCGGCACACGAACAACCACCATGCCTCGCATCTGGTCGCCCGTGTACTGGCTTAGCTGCGACTGCGAGACGTAGCCACCGGCCTCGGTCGCCATCTGCTGGATCTGCTGAGCGCTTGCGGCCGGGTCCTTGACCACGATCGAGATGTTGTTGGTGTAGACGATCTTGCGGGGATCAGGTACGACTTGCTGAGGCGCAGCCACCTCGCTTGATTGTGCGATTGTGGACTGATTCATGTCGACGGCTGCCGGCGCTGGCGCTTCCGGCGCGCCCGCAGCGAAGTCACGCGACATCTCTGCAGCCGGCTGCGCCGCTGGCGAGGCACAGCCGGCCAAGCCTGCAACCGCCGTAACGACAAGCAATAGGGCAATCAATTGTCTCATCTTGTTCCTCCAAACCAGGGTTTGACTGGGTACGGCCGGAACGCCGTCCTTCGATTGCACGTCCTCGGCCAACGCGCAGTTCAAAGCGACTGCGCAGGTCTACCACCCGTAGGCCAATCGTGCGATCAGCCGCTCGGGCAGGCCGGCTTGGCGCATCTGCGACTGAGTCACTTCGAAGTCGTAGCGGACACGACAAAAGCGCCATGTCTCCTGCTCTGTGTCCAGCAAGGCATAGGCAGCGCGGGGGTCCTTATCGCGCGGTTGACCCACACTGCCCGGATTCAGGATCAGGCGCTGATCGCCGCGCAGTCCAATATCCAAGTCGAACACCGGCGAGTGCGCCGTGCAGTACTCGCGACCGGTCTTTGCATCAAGCACCAGCCGATAGACACGCGGCACGTGCGTGTGGCCTACCAGGCAGTAAGGTGTGTCAAAGTAGTCGAAATTCTCGCGCGCGATGGTTGTGTTGTAGACGTACTCCCACACCGGATGGCGCGGGCTGGCATGCGTGACGATGAAAGACCCGCCGGGGATCGGCTCGATGGGGTAGTCGGCAACCCGCTGCAAGTACGCCAGACTGAAAGAGTCGAGCTGGTTGCGCGTCCACACCACCATCTTGCGAGCTTCGGGGTTGAAGTCGTCGATGTCGAGACGATCAAGCGCCGCCCAGTCGTGGTTGCCGGCTACGCGCAGATGTCCCCCAAACTGCTGTAGGCGTTGGATACACTCGTTGGGCCGCGGCCCGTAGCCGACGATGTCGCCCAACGACCAAACCGCATCGAAGCCTGTGCGGCCAAGCCATTGGATCCGCTCGGCGTCGGCCAGTACTTCTTCGAGCGCTGTCAGGTTGGCGTGAATGTCTGAGATGATGAGGACTCGCATGGTTGCTCGTGTTTGAATGATACCACTAGCCGACAACGAATGGCAAATAGGGCGCAACAATCTACGTTTCAAAGGCGCTTTGGGTTTTGAGCGGCGACAGGTATAATGGCAACCGTACAGTCTATGGATCTGACGGTTTACTCTCTCAGCGAAGCACAAACAGAATTGATTGGCCAAGCCTTGGGCCTGGTGGTCCAACCTGGCGATGTTCTGGCGCTGGTTGGCGACCTTGGCGCCGGCAAGACCTGCCTGACGCGCGGCATCGCTCAAGGTCTGGGCATCGCCGAACCGGTGACCAGCCCAACCTTCATTCTGGTTGCGGAATACGCCACCCAGCGCGGCTTTTCGCTCTATCACGCCGACTGCTACCGGCTGGGCAATGCCACCGTGGAGGCCCAGGACATTGGCCTGGACGAGCTCATGAGCGACGACGGCGTCTGCGTGATCGAATGGGCCGATCGTATTGAACGCCTGCTCCCACCAGACCACCTTCTCATTACCATGGCCGCAATCGACGACACCGAACGCCGGCTGGATTTTCACCCCACCGGCCCCCGCGCCGCGGAACTGCTTCAGGGATTACAGGCCCCCCCGCGCCCCGGAGAATTGTGAATTGTGAATTGTCAATTGTCAATGAACCGGAGCGTGCCGACGATCGGCCATTGACAATTGACAATTGACAATTCACAATTGACAATTCACAATTCACAATTTCCTATGCTCCTAGCCCTAGACACCGCCACCCGCCACTCCGGCATCGCCCTTTTTGACGGCCAGCAGCTCGTAGCCGAGCTCACCTGGCACTCCACCGACGCGCAAACGGTCGAGCTCATGCCGCGGCTGGCGCAACTATTGAGCTGGCATGGGCTGGCGCCAACAGCACTGACGGCAATCGGAGTCAGCCTGGGACCTGGCTCCTACACTGGCCTGCGCGTGGCGGTGAGCGCTGCCAAGGGCATGGCCCTGGCCAGCGGCTTGCCGCTCCTTGGCATTCCGACACTGGATGCAACGGCTTTTCCCCACCTGGGCCGGCCTGAGCCAGTCTGTGCCGTGGTTCAAGCCGGCCGCGGACGTATGTGTTGGTCCACCTATTGGCCGGAGGCCGCAATCGGCACGGAGCGGTTGCCTGATGGTGTCGAGGCGGCAACGGTGGGCGAGTGGAAAGGCGTGCGCACAGCTTATGCACTCTCCGATGTCATCGAGATGGCTGCAGCCGTGCACGAGCCGACCTATTTCGTCGGCGAGCTGCCGGCCGCGCTGCGCGAGCACTTGCAGGCCATCCTGGGCAAACACGCGCGTTTGGCGTCTATCACAGTGGCGCCGCGACGGGCGGGCGCCCTGGCCGAATTGGCCTGGTATCGCCTGCGGGCCGGAGACTCCGACGACCTGGCCGCGCTCAGCCCAATCTACCTGCGGGAGCCGTAGCTGATGTTGCCGGTATCGTCGCTGCGGCTACGGCCTATGCATCTCGACGATTTACCTCTGGTTATGGCGATCGAAACCCAAGCCTTCGAGGGGGATGCCTGGCCGGAGAGCTTCTACCGCAAGGAAATCAAGAACCGGGCCTCCAGCTACTGGGTTCTGGAGCAAGCCCCTGGTGACCATCCAGCTGGCGACCCGCGGCCGGCCGCCGTCTTTCTCGGTTATGCCGGCTTCTGGGTGATCGACGACGAGGCGCACCTGATGACCTTTGCGATCGACCCGCGCTGGCAAGGCCGCGGCTTGGGCGAGTGGTTTCTCCTGGAGCTCCTCGATCTAATGGAAGAGAGTGGCGCGGAGGCGTGCACGCTCGAGGTGCGAGTCAGCAACCTGAGAGCGCAATCGCTATATCGGCGCTTGAGCTTCGGAGTCGCAGGGAGACGCCGTCGTTATTACAGCGACAACGGCGAGGATGCTCTCATCATGACCACCCCACCGCTTGCGTCGCCGCCGATGGTCGATCTCCGCCGGCAGCGCCGCGCTTTTTTGCAGCAACATCTCAAATCTGTCCTAACCTGAGAACCGCGGACTGGCGGAGGGGCGCGGACCGGAAACACCTGTAGGTTTTTATTGAGTTTGCCATATTGACAGTCGCCAAGTTTCATGCTACAATGGAACCGGTTCCACAGCTTCGTTAGGTTTGGTGTTCGATGGAGAACTCCCACCGTGCCGGTCACGATCTACGATGTAGCCAAGCAAGCAGGCGTTGGCGTTGGCACCGTCTCTCGAGTGCTCAACAGCAACGCGCGCGTGAGCCCGGAAACGCGCAAGCGAGTGCTTGACGTGATCGGGCAACTCAACTTCCGTCCCAGCCCCATTGCCCAACGCCTCTCCCTCCGCAAAACGCTTTCCATCGGCGTCGTCGCCGTTTTCTTCACACGTCCTTCCGTGGTCGAGCGACTGCGGGGCATCGAGTTTGTCATCGCCGACAGCGAGTACGACCTGATCGTCCACAACATCGAGACGCCTGCCCGCCGCGATGCCATTTTTCGGGATGTGGCAGCCGGCCACCGTGTCGATGGTCTCATTGTCATCTCCCTGTCACCCACCGACGACGATGTCGGACGCTGGGCCGGCGCAGACGTGCCGGTCGTCCTGGTGGACACCAGCCATCCTGCCCTGCATCGCGTGATTGTAGACGACGTGGCCGGTGGCTATCTTGCCACGGAGCACCTGATCGGACTCGGCCACCGCAGGATCGCCTTCGTCGGCGATCCCGTCCATACGGCTTTCAACTTCACCTCGAGCCGGCATCGCCTGGAAGGGCTACGCCACGCCCTGGCCGATCACGGCATCACCTTCCGGCCCGAGTACCACCAGACAGGTGAGCACGGCCAGGAGACGGCCAGGGTGCTTACCCACACACTCTTGGCGCTAGATGATCCGCCCATCGGCCGTGTTTGCGGCCAGCGATACCCAGGCCTTTGGCGTCATGCAGGCCGCACGCGAGCGCGGTTTCCGCGTGCCGGAGGATCTCTCGGTGATCGGCTTCGACGACATCGAGATGGCCGAATACCTCAACCTGACCACCATCCACCAGCCTTTGTTCGAATTCGGGACAGCGCGGGATCCAGCTGCTGCTAGAGTCGATGGAAGACCCCGACGGCCCGGTAATCTACGAAGAACTTCCTGTCGAGTTGATCGTGCGGAGCACGACCGCTCCGCCTATGTAACGCAATCAATTGCCAATTTGCGTCTGACAAGTCCGACCTGCGCAAAATAGCAATTTGCGCTACATTCGAAAAGCAGACTAAAACCATGCATGTCGCATTCCTAAACCCACAAGGCAACTTCGATTCAGCGGACAGCCACTGGACCCAACACCCCGATTTCGGCGGCCAGTTGGTCTACGTCAAAGAGGCAGCGTTGGCGATGGCGGAGCAGGGCTGGCAGGTGGACATAATCACTCGCCGGATCGTAGACCCGGCCTGGCCGCAATTTGCGAGCAGGCTCGACGCCTATCCCGGCCACCCCAACGTGCGGATCGTGCGGCTCGACTGCGGTGGCCCGGCCTTCTTGGTCAAAGAGGAGTTGTGGCCGCACTTGATCAAGGAGTGGGTGCCTGCCATCGAGGCTTTCTACGCCCAGGAGGGCCGGCTGCCGGATTGCATCACAAGCCACTACGGCGACGGCGGGCTGGTCGGCGCTCTGCTGGAAACCCGCACGGGTGTGCCGTTTACCTTCACCGGCCACTCCCTGGGCGCGCAGAAGCTGGACAAGCTGTTGGAGTCCTTGCCACCTGCAACAGAGTTGAGCGACGAAGTCCTCGGCCCGTTGGATAAACGTTTCCGCTTCGCGCGCCGGCTGGCCGCCGAGCGGCTGGCCATGAACTATGCCGGCAGGTGCATCACCAGCACACGCGAGGAGCGTTTCGAACAGTACGGCCATCCGGCCTATCGGGCCGCGATCGACCCGACGGACGACAGCCGTTTTGCCGTCATCCCGCCCGGCGTGAACCTCAAGGTATTCGACGTTGCGAGCCACAATGCACACGAAGAAGCCACCGCGGCCTTCCTGGAACAGGTGATTGCCCGCGACATCGCTCCGGAACGGCGGCAGCTGCCGGTGATTGTCCTATCCAGCCGGGTAGACCGCAAAAAGAATCACCTCGCCCTGCTCCGAGCTTTCGCCGAGCACCCGGAAGTGCAGGCAAAGGCCAACGTCGGCATCGTGGTGCGCGGCGCCGACAACGCGCTGACGCAGCGCAGCCGCTTCACCGGCGAGACGCGCGAGCTGCTGGATGCCATGGTCGAGCTATGCGACCGGGCCGGCCTGTGGGGCAAGGTAACCAGCTTACCGTTGGAGGGCCAGGCCGAGCTGGCCGCGGCCTACCGCCACTTGGCCAAGCGCCACAGCCTGTTCTGCCTGCCTGCCTTCCACGAGCCCTTCGGCCTGGCGCCGCTGGAGGCCATGGCCGCCGGCTTGCCTGCCGTGGCGACCAAGCACGGCGGGCCGAGCGAGAGCCTGTACGAGAACGGGCAGGAGTTCGGCGTGCTGATCGACCCGGTCGATCCTGACGACGTCGCCCGCGGCTTGATGCGTGTCTTGGAGAGCCCGGCGAGTTGGCAGCGCTATTCCGAGGCCGGCCACCACCGCATTCTCAGCCGATACACGTGGGAACGAACGGCCGCCGGCTATGCCGCGGTGCTTGAAGAGCTCATTGCAGACCAAAGCGCCAGGGAATCCACCGGCCGGCTGTCTATCCCGCCCTACTTCGTCGATCCCAATCCGGCGAACGACTTCACGACGAGTGATCTGGCCGCGATGTACGAAGGTCGCATTTAATCGATCGGACCGTTCTTCGGCGAACGGTCCGATCTGGAACGACTGTTAGCCAAGTAGATCGGACCGTTCGCCGAAGAACGGTCCAATCGCAGAGTGTAGCATGAACCTCCCACTCCCAACCGGCGACATCGACCTGCTGGCCATCGGCGAGACGTTGATCGACTTCATCTCCGAGGAGACCGTGCCGTCGCTCCGCGAGGCGGAAACGTTTCGCCGCTTCCAAGGCGGCTCGCCCGGCAACATCGCCGGGAACGTTGCGCGGCTCGGCGGTAAGGGCGGCCTTATCTCCAAGATCGGCGACGACGCTTTTGGCAGATACTGCAAGGCCGAGCTCGATCAGGTGGGCGTCGTCACCGACTACATGGTGATGGACCCGACCGTGCGCACCACGGTGATCTTCGTCTCCAAGACGATCGGCACACCCGATTTCTCGGATTACCGGGCCGGCGATGCTGAATTGACCCCGCAGGAGATCCCGGAGGAAGCGATCCGGCGCTCGCGGGTGGTCCACGCCTCGACCTTTGCGCTCAGCCGGCGGCCCTGCCGGGACGCGGTCGTCCATGCGTTCCAGCTTGCCCAAAAGCACGGCAAGCTGATCTCGCTCGATCCCAACTACAGCCCGCGCATCTGGCCGGATCAAGACGAGGCCATGGACGTGCTTCAGCAGCTGTATGCGCTGGCAACGCTCACCAAGCCATCGCTGGACGACGCCAGCCGGCTGTTTGGGTCCGGCCTGGCGCCGGAGGCCTATATCGAGCGCTTCCATGCCTGGGGCCCCCGGCTGGTCGTGCTGACGATGGGCAAGGACGGCGCGATCGTGTCTATTGATGGACAGCAGACCCGCATCCAGCCGCTGCCGGTCAAGGTCGTCGATGCCACCGGCGCCGGCGATGCCTTCTGGGCCGGCTACCTGGTCAGCCAGTTGGATGGCCACGACCCGGTTTTTTCGGCGCACGTTGCCCAGGCTGTCGTCGCTCGCAAGCTCGAGCGGGTAGGGCCTCTGCCGCCCTCGGTGGATCGAGAGGCCCTGTACCGCGAGGTACGAGCGGGCGTTCACATCTAGGCCACACGGCTAACCATCAAGGCGGTCCGGTCCTATCGACCTGTCCCGGACGCTTCTGCCGCTAGCGATAGCAACTCGCTCACATCGAAAGGAGGAAAGACAACAACCATCCTACTGCCCACATTCTTGAAGTACCAAGTTTTGTGCCAATCTGTCAAACGTGTCGGTTGCGACACGAATCAACTCCAATGGAGGAGAAGTTACCCATGAAAAGCAAGTTCTTTATGTTTCTCGCCGTGCTCATCGTGATGAGCATGGTTCTGGCCGCCTGCGGCGGCGGCAACGCAGAGCCTACCCCCGCTCCTGCGCCAGTCGAGGAGCCTACTGCCAGCTCCCGCACCGGTCGAGCAAGCAACCGAGGCGCCCGCTCCAGTGGAGCAACCCACCGAGGCACCGGTAGTAGTGGACGGTGGTGATACATCAGTAGGTGCAAGCGCTGAGTTAGCACGCGCCGAGGGTCTCACCTGCCTGGCAGATGCCTACGACGGCAAGGCCAAGGGCACGGTCGTAACCATGGCCGGCCCCTTCACCGACGAGGATACGGTCAAGTTCGAGAACTCGATCAAGGCCTTCGAGGAAGCTACCGGCATCGACATCCAGTACGAGGGCTCCAAGGAGTTCGAGGCCAGCATCACCGTGCGCGTGCAGGCCGGCGACGCCCCCGACGTCGTGGACTTCCCCCAGCCCGGCCTGCTCAACACCTTCGTCGGCCAGGGCGAGGTTGTCCCGGTCACCGACATGGTGCCCGAAGCCTGGCTGGCCAAGAACTACCTCCAGTCGTGGCGCGATATGGCGACCATGACCGGCGCCGATGGCACAGCCCAGGAATACGGCGTGTGGCAGCGCTTCAACGGCAAGAGCCTGGTGTGGTATCCCAAGGATGACTTCGAAGCCGCCGGCTACGCAGTCCCCACCACCTGGGAAGAGCTGCAAGCCCTTCAGGACCAGATCGTCTCGGACGGCGACACCCCCTGGTGCGTCGGCATCGAGTCCGGCGCCGCCACCGGCTGGCCCGCCACCGACTGGACCGAGGAGTTCATGCTCCGCACCACCTCGCTTGACAACTACGACAACTGGATCACCGGCGATCTGCCCTTCTCCTCGCCCGAGGTCAAGAACGCCATCGAGACCTTCGCCAGCATCTGGAACGACGATGCCATGGTTCAGGGCGGCACGGCGGCGATCGTCACCACCTTCTTCGGCGATTCCCCGTCCCCCATGTTCGAGGACCCGCCCACCTGCTGGATGCACAAGCAGGGCAACTTCATCACCTCCTTCTTCCCGCCCGAGGCCGTGTATGGCGAGGACTACGGTGTCTTCTACCTGCCCGGCGTGGACGAGGCAGTATGGCAAGCCCTTCCTGGTGGCCGGCGACATCATGGCTGCCTTCGAGAACCGGCCTGAGACCTGCGCGGTGATGCAGTACTTCTCCACCGGTGAAGGCGTCAGAGGCTGGCTGGCCGCTGGCGGCGCACTCGGTCCGCAGAAGGACGTCCAGCTCGACTGGTATGGCAGCCCGTTGGAGGCGACATCGCCGGCCTCGTCGCCGGCGCTACCGCCGTCCGCTTCGACGCTTCCGACCTCATGCCCGGCGAAGTCGGCTCCGGCTCCTTCTGGAAGGGCATGACCGACTACTTCTCCGGCGCCGCCGACCTGGATACCGTCCTCGCCGAGATCGACGCCTCCTGGCCCGAGGGCGTTTCCGGGGCCGGTGGCACAGGGGGTACAGCCGCAGCCGAATCCGTCGGTGCGAGCGCTGAAGGCGCCGCATCGAAAGGCCTGACTGAGCTGGCGGATGCCTACAACGGCAAGATGAAGGGCACAGTCGTAACCATGGCCGGTCCCTTCACCGACGAGGATACGGTCAAGTTTGAGAACTCGATCAAGGCCTTTGAGGAAGCCACCGGCATCGACATCCAGTACGAGGGCTCCAAAGAGTTCGAGGCCAGCATCACCGTGCGCGTGCAGGCCGGCGACGCCCCCGACGTCGTGGACTTCCCCCAGCCCGGCCTGCTCAACACCTTCGTCGGCCAGGGCGAGGTTGTCCCGGCCACCGACATGGTGCCTGAGGCCTGGCTGGCTGAGAACTATCTCCAGTCGTGGCGCGATATGGCCACCATGACCGGCGCCGATGGCACGGCCCAGGAATACGGCGTGTGGCAGCGCTTCAACGGCAAGAGCCTGGTGTGGTACCCCAAGGATGACTTCGAAGCCGCCGGCTACGCCGTGCCCACCACCTGGGAAGAGCTGCAAGCCCTTCAGGACCAGATCGTCTCGGACGGCGACACCCCCTGGTGCGTCGGCATCGAGTCCGGCGCCGCCACCGGCTGGCCCGCCACCGACTGGACCGAGGAGTTCATGCTCCGCACCACCTCGCTTGACAACTACGACAACTGGATCACCGGCGATCTGCCCTTCTCCTCGCCCGAGGTCAAGAACGCCATCGAGACCTTCGCCGGCATCTGGAACGACGATGCCATGGTTCAGGGCGGCACGGCGGCGATCGTCACCACCTTCTTCGGCGATTCCCCGACCCCTATGTTCGAGGACCCGCCCAACTGCTGGATGCACAAGCAGGGCAACTTCATCACCTCCTTCTTCCCGGCCGAGGCCGTGTATGGCGAGGACTACGGTGTCTTCTACCTCCCCGGCGTGGACGAGCAGTATGGCAAGCCCTTCCTGGTGGCCGGCGACATCATGGCTGCCTTCGAGGATCGCCCTGAGACACGTGCCGTAATGCAGTACTTCTCCACCGGCGAAGGCGTCAGAGGTTGGCTGGCCGCTGGCGGCGCACTCGGTCCGCAGAAGGACGTCCAGCTCGACTGGTATGGCAGCCCGTTGGAGGCTGACATCGCCGGTCTTGTCGCCGATGCCACCTCCGTCCGCTTCGACGCTTCCGACCTGATGCCCGGCGAAGTCGGCTCCGGTTCCTTCTGGAAGGGCATGACCGACTACTTCTCCGGCGCCGCCGACCTGGATACCGTCCTCGCCGAGATCGATGCCTCCTGGCCGCGGTAAGGATAAGTTCGGAGTAGCTGACCGACTGCGTCAGTCTCCGGTAGGGACTATCGACCTGTAACATGCCCGTAGTGACGGCTTCAGCCGTCTCTCCAAGCGACACCAGTCGTCACTACGGGTCTCCTCCACACACCAGGCAAAGGAGAGCCGCCATGCAACAGCCTGCAGAAGCAAAAGCCGCCAAGCCGACCGGGCCTCTGGCTTGGCTGGCTACCAACATTTTCCGCATTCTCATCTCGCTCTTCGTGCCCATTGTCACCTTTGTGGTGCTCTACGCCGGGTTTGTCTTCCTGCGGGACAGCAACGCGCCGAAGCTCGTCGTCGCCATCGTGGCCGTCATCTGGGGAGTGGGCGGTGTCGCGTTGCTCTACCTGGTGTCTAACTGGCTGGTGGAACGACTCGGCGACCCGTGGCGAGCCCGCATC
Organism: uncultured Chloroflexia bacterium; assembly: GCA_963709505.1. GTDB lineage: Bacteria > Chloroflexota > Anaerolineae > JAAEKA01 > JAAEKA01 > CAVPXC01. The sequence continues at coordinate 30,546 of CAVPXC010000021.1, forward strand.
CTGCCGTTTGTCTTCGTAGGACCGGCTGTGGCTATCCTGATCTGGTATCTGGCCTTGCCGGCCGTCCGTACCTTCTGGATGAGCTTGCTCGACCGCAACGGCGAGGAATTTGTGGGCCTGGCGAACTATGTGGCCGTCTTCACCAACCGCAACATGTTCACGGCCTTCCGCAACAATATCATGTGGATCATCTTCGGCGCCACGGCGACGGTCGTGCTGGGACTTCTTGATCGCCGTCCTGGCCGACCGCAGCCGGTTCGACAAGGTCGGTAAGTCACTGATCTTCATGCCGATGGCCATCTCGATGGTGGGCGCCGCCGTGATCTGGAACATGATGTACGATATCAATCCAAACATCGGCCTCTTCAATGCGATCTATACCGGCATCACCGGCAATAAGCCCATTGCCTGGACCGCCTCGGCCCAGCTTGCGCCCTGGAACAACCTGTTCTTGATCCTCGTCATGGTTTGGCTGCAAACAGGCTTCGCCATGGTGCTCTTTTCGGCCGCGATCAAGGGCATCCCTGGGGATATGTTGGAGGCGGCGCGCGTGGACGGCGCCACCGAGCTGCAGGTGTTCTTCAAGATTATGATCCCAACGATCATGGGCACCATCATCACGGTATCGACCACCGTCCTGATCTTCACCTTGAAGATCTTCGACGTCGTGCAGGTGATGACCGGCGGCCAGTTCGGCACCCAGGTGATCGCAACCCAGTTCTATCGAGAGGTCTTTACCAACCAAAACTCGGGGTACGGCTCCGCGATCGCGATCGTTCTGCTCCTGGCCGTCGTTCCGGTGATGATCTATAACCTGCGCCAGTTCAGAGGACAGGAAGGTTTCTCATGAGCACTCAGACAGCTACAAAGAAACGCAGAGTGAGCACCGGCGATATCCTCGTCAACGGCGCATTGATCCTGATGGTCGTCCTATGGCTCATCCCAACTATCGGGTTGCTGGTCTCGTCCTTCCGCACGCGCTTTGACATTCAAACGTCGGGCTGGTGGACGATCTTCCCCCACAAAGAGTGGGAGACCACGAAAACGATTATCATACCGACCGACCTGGATCGCAACGGCGTGATGACCATCGAAGGCGCGCAGGGCACCTTTGAGGATTTCCGTGCCGGCGTTATCACGGGTGACGACAAGCAGCTGGTATGGATTGGCAACAAACGTCTGGGAAGAATCGAGGTTCAGGAACAGCAATGGACCATGAACCTGGACTTCACCCTGGAGAACTATCAGCAGGTCCTTGGAGGCAAAACCTTCGAGATCCGCAACGCAGACGGCACCACGACCACGGTGCAAGGCGACGATTTCTGGGGCGCGTTCATGAACAGCCTGATCGTGACCGTCCCAGCCACGGTGATACCCATCTTGATCGCCGCCTTTGCCGCGTATGCCTTCGCCTGGATGCGTTTCCCCGGCCGGCGGGTCTTCTTCATCATGGTGGTAGCCCTGTTGGTCGTGCCCTTGCAGATCGCCCTGGTGCCCATCCTTAAAGACTATGTCAAGCTCGACTTGAACGGCACCTTTCTAGGCATCTGGCTGGCGCACACAGGCTTTGGCCTGTCGCTGGCCGTTTACTTGCTCTACAATTATATCAGCACCCTGCCCCGGGAGATCATGGAGTCGGCCTTTATCGACGGCGCCTCGCACTTCACGATCTTTACCCGGCTTGTGCTGCCGCTGTCGGTGCCGGCCCTGGCCTCCTTCGCCATCTTCCAGTTCCTGTGGACCTGGAACGACTACCTGGTGGCCTTGATCTTCATCGGCGCCAAGCCTGGCGTGCAGGTCTTGACGATGCGTATCGCCGAGATGGTCGGCTCGCGCGGCAACGACTGGCACCTGCTCACCGCCGGCGCGTTCGTCTCGATGATCGTGCCGTTGATCGTCTTCTTCGGCCTGCAGCGCTTCTTCGTGCGCGGCATGATGGCTGGCTCAGTGAAGGGTTAACCGGGAGGTACCTATGAGCACCCTGATTATCATGACCTTTGACACGGAACATCGGGCATTCGACGTGCTCGACGAGATCAAGAAGGACGAGAAGGAGAAGCAGTTCGAGATCGAGGACGCGGTGGTTGCCACTAAGGACCAACACGGTAAAGTCCACGTCAAGGAAACCCGCGACTTCACCTCCAAGCGCGGCGCTCTGACCGGTGGCGCGCTCGGTCTGGTGATCGGCGCCGTGCTGGCGGGTCCCATCGGCGTGATTGTCGTGACCGGCCTGGGCGCCCTGGCCGGCGGCCTGACGAGCAAGGCGGTCGATCTTGGCTTTAGCAAGGACCAGATCGACATGGTCAGCCAGTCGATGCACGAAGGCAACTCGGCGATCTTCCTGATGCTGAAAGGGGGCAAGTCGGATCTCCTTGCGGCTTGGGCGAACCATGAACCGGGCCATTTGGTCGAGTTTACGGTCACTGAGGACGCGCAGGTAGACGCCAGCAACTACATGGCGACCGTCGGGCACATCAACGAATAGCGAACGCTCAACAGCTCTCTGAACGACGCGACGGCGTAGCAGTGACTGCTACGCCGTCGCGTTTTTCCGGTCAAGTTCGCGAGTCCGGTCCCAGCGCAGGTGCCAAACCGCGGACTTCAAACCGCGGACTCCCCGACTTGTCGGGGCTCTGGACGCCGCGCTGTCATCGCTGGCGGGCACGGTCGGACCCCGAACAAGTTCGGGAGTCCGGGCGGTTGCCAGCACTTCTCAATCTGTCCATGAGATCAGCTGACATAGTTGCCGTCAGGCCTATCGCACAAGGCCTTAGGTTTGCAACCCACAGCTTCCCGTGGTATAATTTGCCCCAGTTCAAAAAACCGGAGGCAACTGTAAGTGATCACTGTTTTGTACATCGTTCAAATCATCTTGGGCATTACGCTGATCGCCCTGGCGATGATGCAGGCCAAGAACCTGGGCAGCGGCGCTGTATTCGGCGGCAGCGACAGCTTTCAGACCACGAAGCGCGGTTTCGAGAAGACCCTCTTCAATCTGACCCTCGTCGTCAGCATTTTGTTCTTCATTGTGGCTCTGTTCTCGGCCGCCCTCACCTAGTCGCTGCATCTTCTCGTTTGATCCGACTGCCGCGTCTGCACTTCGTGCGACGCGGCGTTGTTCTGTTTAGGGAAAAGCCTCTTGGGACGCTCAATCCGCTGGCAGGCGCTAATTGCTTTTCTGGGCATTGTGCTGCTGGCCGCCATCCTCTCAAGCACTGCGCGCGAGTTCACCAGCCTCATCGTACCCGCCAAAGGCGGGGTTTACACCGAGGCAGTGGTGGGCGTGCCTCAGACGATCAACCCACTCCTGAGTTTCGGCAACGAGCTCGACCGTGATCTGACCGGCCTGATCTTCCAGGGTCTAGTGAGCTTGAACGAGCGCGGCGAGCCGGCGCCGAGCCTGGCCGAACGGTGGGAGATCAGCCCGGACGAGCTAGAATACACCTTCCACTTGCGACCGGGGGTTCGCTGGCACGACGGTGCGCCGTTTACGGCCGCCGATGTGGTATTCACGGTGGGTGTGCTGCAATCTGACGCATTCGCCAATTCGGGCGCACCTGCTTCGACTTATCTGTCGCAACTGTGGCGCAGCGTGACCATCGAACAGCTCGACGAATCTACAATACGATTCCGCCTGCAGCAACCGCTGGCCTCGTTTCTGTCCGAAGCTACGATCGGGATCCTGCCGGCGCACCTATGGAGCGCCGTACCAGTGGCCGAGATCTCGCAGTCGGCTCTTAACCTGCAGCCGGTCGGCACCGGCCCTTGGCGGCTCGCCGGCCTGACCGCGTTGACGGCGCGGCTCGAGCCCAACCCCTATGGGTCCGGCCCGCTTCCATTTCTAGAGGCAATCGAGTTCCGGTTCTTCCCGGACTACACGAGCGCTTTCAGTGCATTTCAGGGTGGTGAGGTGGATGGCGTCAGCCGCATCGTGGCGCAGGACATGGCGGCCGCGCAGGCCAGCAAGGATATGACGGTGTTCACGGCGCCGCTGGCCGGCGAGACCTTTGTCTATTTCAACCTGGCTAGTTCCACGGCCCCATTTCTAGCCGACAAGCGAGTGCGCCAGGCGTTATCGGTCTCGTTGGATAAGTCCAAGTTGATCGATGAGGCTTTGAATGGCCAGGGCATGCCGGCCGATGGCCCCTTTATGCCCGGCACCTGGGCTTATGCGCCGCAGCAGACGCCCAGGCCGAACTTTCAGCAGGCAGCCGAGCTGTTGGTGGAGGCCGGCTGGGCGGACAACGATGGGGACGGCGTACGGGATCAGAATGACGTGCCCTTGTCATTCGAGCTTGTGGGCGACAACGAGGCTGTGCTGCAGGCCTTGGCATCGCAATGGCGGCAGATTGGGGTTGATGCCAGGCCCAAAGTGGTGGACATCACCAGCCTGGCGACCGAGTCGTTAAGCCCGCGACGCTTCGATGCTGCCGTCACTCACTGGCAGCTCAGCGGCGACCCGGACCCTTATCCGCTATGGCATTCGACACAGATTGAGAACGGGCAGAACTACACCGGCTGGAGCAACATCCAGGCCGATCTGTTGATGGAGCAAGGGCGGGCGGTAACCGATCCCGGTCTGCGTATGCAACTGTACGGCGAGTTTCAAAAGATCTTCGCCGATGAGCTTCCGGCCCTGCCATTGTTCTTCGACGTCTACAGCTACGGCGTGAGTGATCGGGTCAACGGCGTCAAGGTAGGCCGGCTGAACTCGCCTTGGGAACGCTTCCGCACGGCCGATCAATGGTACAAAGTAACGGAGCGGGTCACGGCCGTGCCGATGGAGACGGGAGTGGGCAGGTAGATTGGTAGATTGGTAAACTGGTAAGATTGGTAGATTGATAGATTGGTAGATTGGAAAAGCGGTGAGGATCTCTCACCGACCTGCAACCCAATCTACCAATCTATCAATCTACCAATCTTACCAATCTTACCAATCTACCCCCCGGTTTTTGACAATTAACCCTGACCGTGATAAACTTTTCTTAGTAGCAAGCCGAAGTGGCGGAATTGGCAGACGCGCTACGTTCAGGGCGTAGTGGGCATTAGCCCGTGTGGGTTCAAGTCCCTCCTTCGGCACCAGACCACGACAAGTCCCAGACGACATTCTCTGGGGCTTGTTTTTAACAAGGCAAACCCGGTGCGTTGGTTGTGTAGGTTCACGGTCTTGTCAAGACCAACGTATGGGACGCCTCCTTTGGATCAGGTCTCATGCGATTTTCGGAGGGACCGATGGCTAAGGCGCCAGCCCGTCTTCATCTCAATCCAAAGCAAATGGCGATAGCCGGCGGGATCGTGATCGTCGGCCTGTTTCTGTTTGGCTATACCAGCCGGCTGATCGCCAGCAGCGAGGCCCAGTCCGAGGTTGCCCAGTGGCAGCAGGAAGTGGACTTGGCCGAGCAGCGGCTGGCGGAGAACCAGGCCCGGCTGGAGTATGCCAAGACGGACGCGTACGTCGTCGAAAAGGCGCACACCGACTTAGGTTGGGCTTTCCCGGGCGAGGTTGCGGTGTGGGTCGTGGGCGATGAGGAGACGCCGGTCCAGGCGACTGCAGCCGATGTGGAGCAGACTCCCTACTGGCAGCAATGGCGAGATCGTTTTTTCCGCAGGTAGTCGGTATTTGACGGGAGGTCGAAACCGGGTATACTAGTGATTGTAGCGATGCGGGGTGGAGCAGTGGCAGCTCGTCGGGCTCAGTATCGCGAGATTAACAAATGAACACGAAACAAAAGGGAGATATCGCTGAGCAAGCAGCTATCCTCGAAGCCTTGAAGCGAGGCTGGGGTGTCCTAAAGCCCGTTGGAGATCGGTTACCTTATGACTTGGTCTTCGATATTGACGGCACCTTGGTCAAGGTTCAAGTGAAAGCGGCGTGGTTTTATGACAAAGTAGGAAACTACGTTGTAGACAATCGCCGCACCAAGACAAACCGGCGTCGCATGATACGCGACAGCTATCAGACATCTGATTTCCAGTTTGCACTTGTGTATGTGGAAAACCTTGAGCTCTTCTATATCTTTCCAGTAGATGTGTTTATCGGCTACCGTAGTGAGATTCACTTAGTAGAAGCCGACAGGCGTCAACGAAAACCACAATCCGCCAAATATCGTGACGCCTGGGAGTTAATAGCGCAATGGGCGCCACGTGAGGAAACTCATGTGGGTTCACCTGTCAAATTCGGGGAAACCCCTGGCGGGGTAATCCCGAGCCAAGCTCTGATGGCAACATCAGAGAAGGTGTAGAGACTTAATGGCAGGCACCCTAACGGATCAAGCCGAGGGTGAAGAGAAAGTCCAGACCACAAATCGGTTCATCCGAGCAGCGAAAGCTGTAGTGGTACGCATAACCCGAAGGCCGCAGGTTCGAGTCCTGCCCCCGCTACCAAGACGAGATGGCTGACAGGCTTCCTGTCAGCCATCTCCATATGGCGACGTAGCTCAGGCGGCCAGAGCGAAGGCTTCATAATCCTTAGGTCGGTGGTTCGAGCCCACCCGTCGCCACCATAGCAGGATCCGCTGTGTTTCTCGGTTGAGGCGCAGGCAGTATTGAGTAACTCCCGTCCTTGCGACGGGAGTTTGTTTTTGCCGGGAATGTGAGGAATAACATGATCGCCAATTCGTCGATCGCGTCAGAGAACAAGGCTGGGGATCGTCGGTGCGCATGGCGAGATAGTCGAGGCTGCAATCGCCGGTTGGACGGCAACATGACCTCTCGACCCGTATCATAGGTGCACTGAAAGTGACTCGAAGTCAAAGTCAATGAAGGGCACGTCTTGGTCGATCTTGTATTCGCGGTCACGTCGGTGGCAGCTTGAGCTTGCTCCCCCGCTAGCAGCGCCGTTAAGCTGGCGGCAGAACAGGGCCATCCGTCCCGTCACGTTGAAAGACATCGCGTATCAGCAACAGGCCAGCGATGCCGAGCTCCACGAGCGCCAGCGTGTAGCCGACCAGTGACGCGATGACGAGCGCCCATATCCAGCCGGCCGGCTCGGTTTCACCCGATGCTAGCCCGGTTGCGGAGGCAACTACCTGCCCACCGACCAGCAGCACCAGCATCATGGCAATACCCCAGCCGATCAGTTCGCGTCTCGAGCGCGCTCGCAGCGCTGCCCACAAGAGCAGCCCTGCGCCGGCAAGGACAACCGGAAAGAGCTCGGCGGGCATGAGGTAGTCGAAACGCAACGTGCGACTCCTGATCGATCCAGCCGCAGCTGTCACGACCGTCGCCACGATTGGGAACCAAACGAAGAGTGCCCCAACTGTCGCCAGAACTTTGGTGAAAATGTCCGACTTGTGCATGCTACCTTTCCATCACTCAAGTGCGTCAAATCGCGGATCTGGCCAAAGAATGGGCGGCCATTCAGCCAATCAGCAGACATGTGATGTCGGTCCAACCATAGATCGTTTCCGTAAGCATCACGCCATTCCAGTCATAGGGTTGTTCGCATACGTGCTGCCCACCTAGCCGCTCATAAAAATGCCGATAGGGGTTGACACTGAGAACGCCTACCCGCATCGAGCAAATGCCTTGCTGGAGCAAACGCGCAGCGACCGCCCCGACTAGTTGGCGGCCTATTCCTTGCCCCTGACAGCCTGGAAGGACGCCCAGCAGGATGAGTTCTGCATGAAACTGTGGATCAGCGGGCGAGGCTCCCGCCAACGCACATCCCACCACTCGATGCGACGCCAACTCGGCGACCAGGAGAAATTGGTCGTTGCGGCGGTCACGCTCGAACCACTTCTGCCAATTGGCCCGGCTTTCGTCTTTCGTCAACCAGGTCAAGCACTGATCTGGCACACGGCGGCGAAACGCCGTGAGTATCGGCTCAATGACCGCATCGGCAAGTGCGGGCGCATCGCCATGAATTGCGTCCCGGATGTGATAGCTCACCATGCTACCTCTATTTACCTAGCCAAGAACGCTAGAACGTGGCGATTGAATTCCTCCGGTCTTTCCATGTTGGGCAAGTGCGCGACACCTGTCATTTCCAACCTCCGGGCGCCGGCAACGTGTGTCGCTAGAAAGCCGGCTGCCGCCAGAGTTTTGGGTGTGTCGAGATCCCCGACGATGACCAACGTTGGCGTGTGTAGTTCGGCCATTCGACCAGCAGCCGCAGGCTCAAGCGGTTGTTCTCTGCCCAAGCCATCCGGTGTCTGAAGGGCGATGAGATTCATCTCACGCACCCGTTCACGCACTTGGGCGTCCACCTGGTCCGGGGTGCGATGCGGGCCGTCAACCCATATCTGCAACTCCAGTTCGTTGATCTGCGCCAGGTCACCTGCCTCCTCGGCCAAGTCCATCTGCTCGGCTTGCCTCGGCATGTCGCCAGTGTATACAAACCCACTCAGTGCAGGAGCAACAAGGACAAGGGCATCCGTCATTTCGGGGTGCTCAAGTGTGAAGTCGACAGCGATCTTCGCGCCCTGCGAACACCCGACAAGAGCTGCATGCTCGATCTGCAGAAGCTTCAGCAACTCAAACAAGTCTCGGTGGTGAGAATAGGCGCCCGCAACCATGGCTGTCTTTCCAAAGCCACGCCGGTCATACCGCAGCACTTGGCAATACTCTGCAAACACTTGGAACTGCTCGTCCCACATCCTGCCATCGGCAATTCCCGCGTGTAGCAAGACGAGCGACGGCCCTTCTCCGGCAATCTCGTAGTAGAACTTGGCGCCACCCACCTTGGCGAAATCGTTCTTCAGCATACTGTCTCTACCTCCTCACGTCTATGCTTTGACAACTTTGCGGCGCTGCACGTTGGCGCGCCGCGGCGATCGGATTCATGGTACGCCGCGCCGTGTGTTGCCCGAGAATGCATTCTATCGGTAAGCCGCCATATGTACAAACGGCATGCCGTTTAGTCTAGCCAACAGCCTCCACGACCTGATTTGCATCTGCCGCGTTTCTCCAATTGCGTTCAGGCCATTAATACGGATGGCCTGCGGCTTGCACGAACCGCTCACTTGCGGCATAGTAGTCGCAACTCATAACCTCCCTCATTTACTAACGAAGGACAGGAATTAAGGAAGGAAGGCCTCACTATGCAAGATTACCCCCAACAACTCCCCTGGGAACACCCAGACTGGCTCGAACAGGCCACGGCGTGGATCCATGCCCAATTGGAGGCGCAGGGAACGGATATCACCGGTCCGATTGAAGTCCTGCACCAACGACCTTGGTCCACTCTTGCGCGCCTGTCCACCACTAACGGCACGGTCTATTTTAAGGCGCCGGCGCCGGCGTATCCCTACGAAGCCGCGCTGACGCAAGCTCTGGCGCGCTGGCGGCCGGATTGCACGGTTCCCGTCCTGGCGATGGATCTCGATCAAGGCTGGTTGCTGACGGCGGATGCCGGGATCACCCTACGAGACATCGGTCGCTCTCCTGGTCAGGTCGAGCATTGGCTGAAAGTGTTGCCGCTGTGCGCCGAGCTTCAGATCGAGATGGCGGCTCGTGTGCCGGAGCTACTCGCACTCGGCATGCCCGATCGACGCCTGGTCATGCTCCCGCAGTTGTACGCTCAGCTTATGGAGGACACTGACAACCTAAGGGTCGGCCTGGAGCCTGGTTTGACGGTGGAGGAATATCAGCGCCTGCGCGAGCTGCAACCGCGAATGGTAGACTTGTGCGAACAACTGGCCAGCGCCGGACTGCCGGAAACGCTGACGCACGAAGAAGTCCACGATGGGAATGTGCTCGTCAACGATGGCCGATACATGTTTGTCGACTGGAGCGACAGCAGCGTCGCGCATCCGTTCTTCACAATGGTGGTGACGATCCGCGCCGCGGCGCATCGACTCGATCTGGCCGAATATGGACCCGAGATGATGCGCTTGCGTGATGCCTACCTGGAACCATGGACGACGTTCGCGACGCGGCCAACGTTGTTGGCGGCTTTTCGACAGGCCTATCGATTGGGGATGGCCAACCACGCGTTATCCTGGCAATTCGGAACGGGAACCGCGGCGGCCCACCACAAGCAACCGTATGCCGACGCCGTACCTGGTTGGCTGCAGGATTTTTTGAATGCAGAGTCTACCATGCCTTTGGCTTGACAAACCACTCCCCACCGCCTAGAATGACAACCCTATGCGGCATGCAAACGGCGCCCGATCGGGCGTCGTTGTGTGTCAAGAATGGCCCAAAAAGAAAGGTAACTGCTCACCCGTCTTTCCTGTCCCCTTCGGGAGCAGGAATCCATCCGGATTGCGGTGAGTGCAAGCCTACCCGATGGATTCCTGCTCCCGAAGGGGATAGGAAAGACGGGTGAGCAGTTACAAAGAAAGAGACAAAACCTTATGCCCTCCCTCTACCTCGTTCGGCACGCATCACCGGACTGGAACCGCAAAGACATCCCCTATCACCTCCCGCCCGGCCCGCCGCTTACGGAACAAGGGTTGGCCGAAGCACACACACTCGGCCACTTCCTGCTGCTGGCCAATGTTCAACAGCTTTGGACCAGCCCCTTGGAGCGTTGTCAACACACGGCTGAGATCGTCGCCGGGATCACCGGTGCGACTGTGAAGATCGACCAAGAGTTGCGCGAATGGCATCCCCAAGAGAGCAAGGAGGCGCTGCGCGACCGAACTCTCCCCGTGGTCGATCTAGCCTGGCAATGGCTTGCCCAACAGAACGGCGCCGGCGGCACGATCGCCCTGGTGACCCATGGCGGACCGATCATGACTCTGCTCTTGGCGCTCGGCATCGACGACCACACGATGGAATCGCTGCGTATCTACGACCACCGCAACCCTGTGCCGCCGGCCGGCGTGTGGGAAGTGACGCGCCAAAGTTTGGGACAATCGTGGGAGATGAGGCTAGTGTTTACGCCGGAAGCGATCGCGGCATAATCGCGTGGAGAGGGTCCAATGAACATAGACCAAGCAACACTGAGTTCGCTGCTCTCTAGAGTGTCTCTCTCACTGCCACGGCTCATCACGGCTGTGGTCATCTTTGCCGTCATGCTGTTTCTGGCGGGACTGGTGGCTAAGCTCATCCAACGCGCCTGCAACAAGCGCAAGCTGGACCGTGAAGCCACTCTTCTGCTCAGCCGCCTGGGCCGCTATGGCACGATTACCCTGGGCATCATCTGGGGGCTAAAACAAGTCAACTTCGACGTGACCGGCTTCGTGGCGGCCCTGGGCATTCTCGGCTTCACGATCGGTTTCGCCTTGCAGGACATCTCCAAGAATTTCGTGGCCGGCATCCTGCTACTTTGGCAACAGCCGTTCAATATCGGCGACACCATCTCAGTCAACGGGTTCACTGGGGCGGTGATGGATATCTCACTCAGGGCAACCGAGATCCGCAACCTCGACGGGCTCCAGGTGTTCATCCCCAACGCCAACGTCTACACCAACCCACTGACCAATTATAGCAAGGCCCAAAGACGGCGCGTCGGCCTGCGCGCCGGCGTGTCGTACGATACGGATCTGGACCTGGCCACGCGCACGGCGTTGGAGGCGGTCCAACAGGTGCGCGGCCTGGTAGGCGATCCGGCGCCATCCGTGATCTTCGACACCTTCGGGGAGCAGCTGATCGGATTCATTCTCTACTACTGGATCGACACAGCTCAGGCTGACTTCGGGGCCACGCAAGATCAGGGCCTAAAGGTGATCAAAGAGGCCTTCCAGCGCGAACACATCACCTTGCCGATCGCGATCCGGGCGCTTGTGGTGCAGCAAACCGCAGTGCAGTAGACGCACACTCTGCCCTTTCTCAGGTTAGGATCCCGTCTCCTCTGTCCATTCGAAGCGCTTCAGGGCGCTGACCGGGCTGCTGGCCAGCAGCCCGCCCGCCTGGCCGGCGATGGCGCGCGCATCCCACGCAACTTGGACCGTCCAGGTGAAACCGCTGCTTCGTCGTGCCTGCCGCTTTAGCCAATCCACCGGCACCCGATAGCTGGTGCTTGTAGCAACATCGGTGAACTGGGCGCGGCTTTGGCCCCGCGGGACGATGCGCACGACGTACACCTCGTTGGGGCTCAACGAACCCACCGATAGCCATTGCAGGAGGACCTCGCCACCGGCAAGCTGAGCGCCTTCCAGGGGGGTCATCAACTGAGGCGCCGGCCAACGCAGCCCAGGCGTCGGCGTCGGCGTCGGCACCCAGGTGGCCGTGGCCCCGGCCAAGCTCAGATCAGCTGGGGTGAAAGTCACCGTGCCCACCGGTACGTTCAATAAATCGCCCGGCCGGATGATCGTGTCGGCGCTGCCGATCGTCTCGTTGGCTTGAACGATGGCCTCGATCGAGCTGCCCATGCGCTTCGCAATCGAGTCGATCGTGTCGCCCTGTCGCACCAGCACCTTGAACAAGCCGCTTTTGGGGGTTGGCGTTGGCGTGGGCACAATCTTGCCGTCCGGCCCAGCGCGGCACGGGACCTGCCGGGATGGTCAACTTCTGGTCGACCTGGAGCGCGTCGTTCGCCATAGCGTTGGCCGCCATCAAATCCTGGCGGCTAATGCCGTATCGGGTTGCGATCTTCTCGACGGTATCGCCCGATTTGACGACGTAGACGATTGGGGTGGGCGTGACGGTGGGAGTAATCGGAATCGTCTCGCTGAGCGCGGTGCCGGTGGTGATCGGCAGAGTGGCCGTCAGCGGCCCAGTTACGGTGACCACAACGGTCGCGGTCGGAGTGGCCGTGCGAAAGACGGTGGGTGTTGCCGTGGGGCTGGAGGTCACTGCTACGGGCGGCTGAGCCGCGGCCGTGTCATCGCTGGGGCCGTTCGTCCACCACAGGTAGGCGACGCCAAGAGCCACGACGATCAAAATCAGGTCGCCCACGGACAGGCGAAAGCGCCGGCGCTCGCTTACCCGAAAGTCATAGCCGCACATGAAGCAGGTATCAGCCTTTTGCGCCACCCGTTGGCCGCAGTTCGGGCAGTAACGGATGGGGCGCAGGTTGGGGGAGAGTTTGGGTTGGTCTTGCATGTCAGTGAATAGTGAACGATGAACGGTAAACAGATATCGTTGGTTTATTTATCGTCAAGCATTGCTACTCACCCGTCGTTCCTGCGAAAGCAGGAATCCATCTGGTGAGCTTGCGTTGACCGCCACCCGTCATTCCTGCGAAAGCAGGAAATCCATCTGGTAAGACTTGCGTTGACCGCCACCCGTCATTCCTGCGAAAGCAGGAAATCCATCTGGTAAGCTTGCGTTGACCGCCATCCGTCATTCCTGCGAAAGCAGGAATCCATCTGGTAAGCTTGCGTTGACCGCCATCCGTCATTCCTGCGAAAGCAGAAATCCATCTGGTAAGCTTGCGTTGACCGCCATCCGTCATTCCTGCGAAAGCAGGAATCCATCTGGTAAGCTTGCGTTGACCGCCATCCGTCATTCCTGCGAAAGCAGGAAATCCATCTGGTAAGCTTGCGTTGACCGCCACCCGGATGGATTTCCTGCTTTCGCAGGAATGACGGGTGGGTAGCTCAACTTAACGATAAATTAACCAATGGTATCTGAACAGTAAACAGTGGTCAGTCTATTGAGTTGCTGACCGACAAACGAGCGGATCTTCCAGGCTTGCGAGAACCGAAGATGAGCAGGCCGATAGCGATCAGCAGGCTGGCAGATGAGATGATCGCGCCCGCGGTGCGGACGGGGGTCGTGCCGTGACGGATGGCGACGGTGTGGTCACCGGCCGGCACGTCCAGGGAGATCAAGCCATAGGGTGGCTGCGTGCGGTGTGGCACGGACAGGCCGTCCACGGTCGCTTGCCAGCCGGGGAAGTCATAGGTATAAAACACCAATGTGGCCGGGCTGTCAAGTGTCGCTTGAGCCACCACCGAGGCTGATGTAACACGAACCGTGCGCACTTGTCCGCTGCCGCTCAACAGCGCGGCCTTTTGCAATGGTTCACCCGCAAGATATTGGGCGGTCAGCGGCAACTCGGTAAATGGCTGCTCGGTCGCCGCCATGAAGCCAATCATATCCGGAAACTTGGTCTCGAAGCGGATGATCGCCTCGGTGCTCTCGTCGACCGGCGTGATGTCGGTGAATTGCGGCAGCGTGAACGGAAAGCTTGCCAGCACGACGACCAGGGCGACGATGATGGCGGCCGGGATCTGTGGATGGGCGGAACCGTGCGCCGTCGCTTCGCTATCCGCCAAGCCGCCAGCCGAGATTAGGCTGGCGATTGCCGCACCGGACACTATCGCAAGGCAGAAGCTGGCGATGCTGAGCATACGCCAAGGGAACTGCAAGACGGCCAGCAGGCCGACCGCATCCCACAGCGGGCGAGCGAAGGGTGTCATCGCAAACAAGATCGCCAGCAGCGCCGCCAGGAAAAAGGCGGTCGTGCTGCGCTGCGGCGCCCGACGGCGCAGACCGACCGCCACGGCGGTCAGGGCCAGGCTCACCCCGATCACGCCGAGCTGAAAGCTCATGCCGTCGTCGGGCCCGGTGGGGTCGTCGGAATAGCCATAGCCCCAGAACGTATCCAGGAACTGGTTGGGGAAGACGAAATGCCGTTGGTAGCTGTAGGTATTGCCCAGCCACAACTCTTGCGACACGAAGCGCTGCTCCGCCAGCGCAGGCAGAAGGAAGATCGCCGCAAGGCCGCCGGCCAATGCCCCCGCCGCGACCAATCGCAGGATCGCGCCGCCGAGATCGCGCCACCAAACCTGGTCGGATGAGACGGACTGCTCCGCGAGCACGCGGGGGCGTGCCAGGCGATAGCCGCGACGGACGAGTGCGAAGATCAAATAAGCTGCCAAAAGCGGGGTAAAGACCAAAATCATGCCCGTATGGGTCATGACCAGGCCGGCGAGAGCCAGAGCGGCCAGGGCGATGGAGCGGAGGGACCAATTCCTGTCCCCCGTAGAATCGACCAGGTCACTGAACGCCAGCAGCACCCATGGAAACCAGGCCATGGCAAAGAACTCGGCCAGAGCGGCGCGTACGTAGATCGTGAGCAGGTGGTACGGCGCGTAGACGTAGATCAGGGCGCCGACCAGCGCGACCGCACCGCCGAGCGCACGGGGAGCGCCCGCACTGCGGCCAAACCAGCGCCGTAGAAGCACGAACATGCCCCAGCCGCCAAACAAGAAGCCCACCGCCCAGGTCGCCTTGATCGCTGCGGTGAACCCCAGTCCCAACAGGTGGAAGGCCTCGCCAACAAAATATGCCAGCGGCGCATAGACGACCCAAACCGGGTAGCCATAGCCCATGGCATGGTCGGGCGACCAGCGCGGCCAGAGTATGCCGTCGCCGATCGCCTTATTGAATTCCACCAAGAAGAAGACCGAGTGATCGGCGTCGTGCGCGTCGAAGAAATACCCTGTACTCAGCAGCGGCGCCAGCGCAAAGAGCGACAAGGCGAATAGGAGGATCAGGTTTCGGTCAAAGTGTTGGCGGATGCGGGACATTGTGAATTGTGAATTGTGAATTGGGAATGGTCAATTGTCAATGCCGGAGGGCGGAGGGCGGAAAGGAATCGGACTCTTGATGGGCCTCCGGACTCCGGCATTAGCCATTGACAATTGACAATTGTCAATTGGGAATTGTCAATTGTCAATGCCGGAGGGCGGAAAGGAATCAGGCTTTCTTATCGGCCTCGGACTCGGCATTAGCCATTGACAATTGTCAATTGTCACCTTGATTTTGCACAAAATAGGCAGGGTTCTATTCTGCCGGTGCAAAATAGATGGGTTTCTATTCCGGCCATGCAAAATAGCCGGGGTTCTATCGCCAAAATCGCTGCAAACAGTCCAATAAATCGGCGGCATAGGGCGATGTCTTTAACAATTTCACCGATAAGAGTTGGCCGTTCTCCATCTCAATCGAACCAGGAATCCGTAGCAGATCTCGACTGATCCGCAAGAACCCGAAGGACTCGAACGGGCTGTCAGCGAAAGCGAGGCTTGCCAGCCAGGCCAGGCAGTTATGCGCCATATCTGTCAGTAGTAACCATGCCTCCTGGGCGTCGCGCTTATGCTTGCGCCGTTTGTCCATATGCAGGCCGCCACTCTTGTCCGAGCGGAACTCGGTTTCAGCGCCGCCTCGCTGGTCGTAGAGATGGACGGTTGCCACAGCGGACAGGCCGAGCGTGCTCAGGAGATAGGCGTGCTTCCAACCTGTGGGTGCGGCGTAACGAATTGAGAACGTATCGACAGGTCTGGCGAAACCGTCGGGTGTAGGTACTTGACCGACGAATTTGTCGTCCCTGACCGCTCGCCAACGTTTGACCTGTTGCACCAAATTGGCCGATCGACGATTGGAACAGCCCTTAGCCAGCACGCCATAGCCGCGTTCCAGGAGCCAGTTGATGTTCTCGTCGCCGCCAAACCCCTGGTCGATGCGCCACAGCACCTTGGCGCGATACTTGGCAGGTAAGGAGAGCCGATCTTCAAAGGCTAAGACTGCTGGCACCAGGCAATTGGAACTATGCTGATTGCCTGGATACAATTGCGACAGCACCAACTCTCGGTATCGATGGATCATGATTCGAGCCAATTGCCGACCCGTGACGTTTTTTTACCCAAGTAGCCCTTGGTGCTGTCTTCGGCGTGTGGACTGATGCGCAAGGGCGTCAGATCCAGGTCCAGGATCAAGCGACGGCGCCAGTCGTGGTTTGCCAGCTGACTATGCGCTCGCCAGAAGTCCGAGCTAACCGACTGAAATGCGGTCAGACCTTCCGCAGTGAATGCATCCAGCGTGCGAGAAACGATCGACTGATCGGCAAAAGTCGTCCTGTGCCACGCTTGGGCCAGCATCGGATCAGGACGCAACACGGTGTTCAGCATGTACAGGCTCGGATAGCCAGCCAGGATCACCAGAAATGCGTCCAATAGTTTCTCGCCAGGAGTGTGATCACAAGATTTCACAGGAATAGCGCAGAATTTGCGCAAGACATCCAGTTCACCACGCTCCCAAAGGGCGTGTCCAAGCACGCATAACGGTGCAAAACTGGTGTTGAACGGCTTATCGGTCAAGTCAAACACGGGTTTCATGGCTCTTTTCCTCCGGGCTTATCGTGGAATTGTTTCTAGATACTACCACGAAAACCCTGGCAAAGCGCCATTTGACCGAATAGAACTCAATTCATTTTGCACGAAACGATAGAACCGGCCTTATTTTGCACAAAACCAAGGTGTCAATTGGGAATTGTCAATTGTCAATGCCGGAGGGCGGAAAGGAATCAGGCTTTCTTATGGGCCTCCAGACTCCGGCATTAGCCATTGACAATTGTCAATTGTCAATTGGGAATTGTCAATTGTCAATGCCGGAGGGCGGAAAGGAATCAGGCTTTCTTATGGGCCTCCGAACTCCGGCATTAGCCATTGACAATTGTCAATTGTCAATTGGGAATTGTCAATTGTCAATGCCGGAGGGCGGAAAGGAATCAGGCTTTCTTATGGGCCTCCGGACTCCGGCATTAGCCATTGACAATTCCCAATTCCCAATTGACAATTAGCAAGATATTCAGCGACAACGTCATGCGCCACCGCACGCCAGCGGCCCCAGTAGCCGCGCTCGCCGGGGATGGCCCGCAGCTGAGCGGCAATACTTGGCAGATCGCCGGGTAGAACCTCACGAAAGCCGGCGACCTCGTGCAAATCGGCGCTCAACTGGCCGCCGGCCTCGACCACGTGCAGTACGTAGGAGACAAACGGCAGCCGAATGGCGCCAAAGCGCAAGGTCGTGTCGATCACTGCGACCAGGCGCCGAATCTCTACCTGCAGGCCGGTCTCCTCGGCACTTTCCCGCACAGCCGCGGCCGCAACAGCTTCGTCGTGGCCGATGCCGCCGGTCAGCAGCCGGTAGGTGTCCTCGCCGTAGTGCGCCTTGCGATGGAGCAGCAGGCGGCCGCTGGGCCGCTCCAGCGCCAACACCACCTCGCCTCGGCGATCGCCCATGCGGAAAAAGCGCGTCACGAAAAGCTCCGAGCCGATCTCGATCTCGATCTCTCGTCGCAACGGCCGGCCGTAACAATTGCGCTAGGACTTCGATCTCCTGCTCGTCGATCATCGGCCTCGGCCCTTTTGCAGCTCTGCTTCGCCAAACGGCCACGGCCACGGCCAGAATCGCCAGTATGGCAAAGGCCAGCCAACCAACCATTGCGATGGTCTGGCCCAGGGTACGCACGGGGGTATCCTCGAAGCGCAGCAGCACGTAGTGATCACCCTCAGGCACGGGCACGACGATGCGCGCCAGGGGCCCGTCCTCGCGCTCCAGCGGCAGCTCGCCGGTGATCTGGCCGCGCTCGCCGTCCAGCAGATAGGCGCGCCAGCCGGGGAACCAGTGGATGTTGAAGGTGATCTTCTGGCCGGGTTCGCCGGAATGCACCCAAATGCGTTCGTGTGCGCTGCCCAGCTCCCGGCTGTCCACCGCCAGGGTCGCATTTTGCGGTACCTGCGAGTAATCCACCTTGGTCTTGACGGCCGCTGCCTGCCGGGCCATAGCGGCCGCTTGTTCTTCTTTGCTGGCATCCGGCCGCAGCGGGGGGTGTCGGCCTGCGCGTACAGCTCGGCGATGTCTGACCACATGGGCCGCTTTGACAGATCGACCCACTTGGGCGCGCCGGTCATCTCGTTGCTGCTCTGCTCGAAGCGCATCAGCGCGGCATAGCTCACCGGGCCCTGCTGTGGGGTGGGCAGCGGCGTCTGAGCGCGCAGGTAGGCGGCGCTGCCGAGGATGATGAGTAAGGCCAGCGCAACGGTTGAGAGATTCAAGGACTGGTCGGATTGGGCTGACGAGTTCGTGCCACTAACGTCGGAAGCCTCTCTGCCTGCCCACAAAGGATCGACCCTGAGCAAAGCCACGCTGCCGGCCAACACGGAAAGCGGCAGCGCGGCGATCATCAGCCAGCGCCAGGGGAACTGGGCGAAGCTGACAAAGCCGACGTGCTGCCAGGCCCAAGCGGAGATCGGCAACATAAGGAAAACCGCCAGCAGCAGCCAAAGCCAAAGCAGCATTAGCTCGCGACGCCGCCCTGAACGCAGTCCGCGCAGGCCGATCAAGGAGAGGATCGCCAACGCCAGCGGCGCGGCGCCGATCTGAAAGCTCAGCGCACCCTGCTGCGCGTCGTCCGGTCCAGGCTGGCTGATCCCAAAGCCCCAGTCGGGCGCAAAAAGCTGGTGCGGGTAGACGAAATGCAGCTCCGGCCGGTAGTAGCCGCCATACCACTGGTCCTGGTTGACCAGCTTGCCCTCGCTTAGCGCCGGCAGCCAGAAAAACGCGCTCATCAGCAGCCCGAGAAAGAGTCCAACAGCCGGCGCCGCGCCAATTCGGATCAGATTGGCGATCAGCGGCAGCAGAGATTCCTTCGACAGCCGGCGCAAGGGTTGCTCCTCGTTGACCCGGTTGAGCAGCAGCAGCAGGCAATACAGCGCCAGCAGCGGCGCGAAGATCAACGCGACCAGGTTGCTGGTCAGCATGAGGCCGGCGAAGGTGAGGGCGGTGGCTAGGAGGGTGATGAGTGAGGAGCGATGAGTGCTGAGTGATGAATGATGAGTAGGGAGCGGACCACCCACTCCGCTCCGCTGCGGGACTTCGTGGCTCGCCGGTTCCGAGGACACCTGCACTTGCGCCGGAGCGCAGGGCAGGTGCAAGTCTAGGCGAGAGCGGAAGCGCGAGTGGTCGGCCTGGCGCGTGGATTGGAAGGCGGCGCGGACTGACCAAAGGATGAGTGGGAGCCAGATGAGGGCGACGTACTCGGCCAGGCTGGCCCGGACGTAGACCTCGACCAGGCGGTATGGGATGAAGACGTAGGCCACCGCGGCGACCAGGCCGGCGTTGCGGCCTAGCCAGGAACGGACGTAGCCGTACATCGCCAGCCCGGAGGCGATGAT
Organism: uncultured Chloroflexia bacterium; assembly: GCA_963709505.1. Classification (GTDB taxonomy): domain Bacteria; phylum Chloroflexota; class Anaerolineae; order JAAEKA01; family JAAEKA01; genus CAVPXC01. The sequence goes on from CAVPXC010000021.1 coordinate 50,339, forward strand.
CGCTCCACCGAACAACAGCTCGACCGCCTGGGTGTAGCCCAGGCCGGCAAACTTCACCAGCAGCGCGCCCAGGAAAGACGTCAGCGGTCCGTAGATCAGGAAAAAGGGATAGCCGTAGCCGAAGGAGAACTCCGGCGACCAGCGCGCCAGCCAATGGCCGTCGTTCATGGCCCGCAGATACTGGAAGATGAAATAGACGTCGTGCCGCGCATCGTGTGCGCCCCAGAAATAGCCGGGCTTGAGCAGAGGCGCTGCGGCGAGGGCGGAGAGCAGGATGACCAGAATGAGATGAACCGAGCCCTGTGACCCTGCGCCGCGGCGTGTTGGCTGGGCAGACGAGAGGTGGGTCATGGGGCCACCTCTCGGGAGAGGGGGGAGAGCAGGATTTGCGGAATGGGGCAGATCGGAGCCGGAGACTCTGCAGTGAGGCTAGTCAACTGTTGCGGCACGCGGTGGGTCATGGGGCCACCTCGCTGTTGGGAGCGGGAGGCACGAAGTCCCGGAGGGGAGCGGAGTGGACAGGGATGATGACTTTGTCGTCGCTGCCCACTGGTAAGCGGCTGCCGCTTTGCCAGTTGTACACGCCAATGACGACCTGCCGGACGGCCGCGGCTTGTTCGGGCGTAAGCTCCAATCGGATCGTGCCCGGCACGATCTCGCCCACCTGCCACTGGGTCATGGGATAGGGATCTTGGTCACGCTGCGGCTGGCCGTCCCATTGAGCCAGCTTATTGCCCGCCTCGTCGACGGCGTGGACAAAGAGGTTGTAGTCGAAGGCGATGGGCTGCAGAGCCTGCCAGGCGAGCGTGACGGTCAGGGGAGTGGCAGGTTGCAGGGTGGCACGTTGCAGGTCGGAGGGAGAGGCGGCAGGTTGCAGGTCAGAGGCAGAGGTGGCAGGTTGCAGGGTGTAGGGAGAGCCGGCAGAGGGCGCCTGCTTATTGAAAAAGGTTGCGCCGGCGGTTAGGAGGGTGATCTGGTTGCTGCCGAAGATGCTGGCGGGCGCGGGGGATGGGGCGACCTGGGTGAAGCGTGGCGAAAGGTAGGCCGTGCTGCTGAGCACGACGAAAACCACGAGCCCGGCCCACATCGGCAGCAGTGCCAGCCGGCGCTCGACCACAAGCACGGCGCCGGCCAGAAACGCCAGCAGCGGCCCGATAAGGGCAAAAAGCTGCCAGGGATAGGTGAGGGTGCTCGCTAACGCAGGCAACATGCGCCAAAGCGGGCGGGCCACCGTGGTGGTAAGCAGGACGAGGATCAGGCCAACGACCAGGCTGAAGCCAAGTGCGGACTGCAACGGTTTGGCCGGCGTCGAGCCGGCCGATTGCTCCTCGCGGGCGTCCAAGCTGCCGGCGCCCAGGATGACCGTGACCATAGCCAGCGCCAGCGCCGCCAGGCCGAGCTGCAAGGGGAGGTCGCCCTTCCAATCGGGCGTGCTGATGCCAAAGCTCCAGGCCGGCGAGAAGAGCTGGTAGGGATAGACCGCGTGCGCGGCGATGTCGACCTGCAGGCCGGCGCCAGTCGCTGCGTTACCGTGAAGGATCAAGAGCAGGCCAAAGCCAATCGCCGCGCCTGCCAGTACCGCTCCGGCAGCGGTGAGCCGCGACCTGCCCGGTGCGCCTGGCCAGAGGGCCCATGCCACCAGCACCGCCGTCGCCCACAACGCCAGCCCTGCCTGCGTCCACACCAGTGCCAAAGCAAGGAAGCCCACCCCGATCAAGGAAAACACCTGCCGTCTGTTTGACCCCTGATAAGCACCGCCACCTGCCACCTGATACTTGATACTTGACACCTGACACCTGACACCTGTCACTCCCCAAAGCGCCCACGGCACCAGCGCCATCAACACCGCCTCAGCCAGCGCGCCGCGCACGTAGACCGTAGCCAGCAGCGGCGGCCAGAGCATAAAGACCATTGCGGCAAGCACAGCAGAACGCTCGACGATGTCGTGTTCGTCCCATCTGGCGAATGCGCGCCGGGTCCATGCCGCCACGCCCAGCCCGCCGGCGAGGATGCTGAACGCAAAAACGCCCTTGACCGCGCCGACGTCGCCGGCAAACGGCCGCAGCAGCAGTGCCAGCCAATAGGCAAACGGCCCCTCGCCGCGCAGTAGGTCCGGCGTTACGCCGATAGTGGGTAGCCAGCGCAGCTTGTTTGGGGATGCCGCGAGGTCGGCCAGGTTGAAAACGGGTAGAAAGCCGGAATGGACCTGGAGATAGCCCGGATAGAGCAGCGGCGCCCAGGCGAACAGCGAGAGCAGGAACAAAACCAGCAAGTAGGTGGCGCGGTGAGTAGCGCGATGAGCTGTGTCCCCAGAAACCTCAGAATCAACGGACCGGCGTTCTCGCCGGCCCGCTGGTGTGATAACGCTCGACATGGCTGCGATTATAGCACAGTCCGGGCCGGTCACCAAAGCAGGAGATTCTCCGGCATTGGGCGCGATTCTCGTACTGTGCTGCGATTGGCGAAGGATCGAGTGTCACGGCCTCTGCGCCTCAACGACGACGCTCACGGGGCCGTAGAGGGTTGTGCCGCCGCCGAAATGTACAACCTCCAGCCAATACCAGTAGGTCTGGCCTACGGGAACTTCACGGTCGTCGTAGAGATAGGACGCGCCGGAAGGGCTGCCGGGCGACTGCGACGGCACGAAGGCGATCCGGTCCTCGGGGTTGGGCCGGTCGTCGTCAGCGCCTGGGTCGGAGCTGGCAGAGTTGCGGCGGTAGAGGTTGAACCCTACGTTGTCGATCTCGCTGACCGTCTCCCAGGATACCAGAACGTGGTCCGGTATAGCTTCAACCTCGAAACGCTCCAGTTCGACGGCCAGGGGTGCATAATCGCCCAGGCCAAAGGTCGAATAGGCGCTAACAGCCGTGGCCTGCACCCAGCGGGCCTCGCCGTTGCCGCCGTAGCTGCCTGCCAGCGGACTATCCCAGCCTGTGCCGTTCCAATGCCAGGCTACCGGAGCCTGGTTACCGTTGGCCTCGGCCGTACGGTAGTAGAACCTGACGGTAGCAGGTTGCGGCGTGGCCGGAGTGATTGTGTAGCAACGCAACACGTCGCTAGGCCGGCCGCCGCTGCAAATCTGGTTGGCGGCGACCGTTACGGCGGTGGTACCCATGGCCGCCAGCGAGGTAATCTCGAGGCCGTCGAATTGGGTCTGATTGCCGGCGGCGTTGGTGATGTGCAGAAACTGGGTCGTCCCGGCAAGAACGTTCTTGATCTGGCGCAGGGACCCGTTGTTGGTCACCGTTCCACCGACGGTCAAGCTCTTGTCAACCAGGTCCAGGACAGCATCGGGGCCGATGATGAGATTGCCTGTGACCACCAGGTTGCCGTCGGAGATGACCACTGGGCCCGAACCACTGGTGCCGATTTGGAGATTGACCGGCTGGCTGCACGCGGCCATGGTGATGGTCTGGCCCGGGCTTCCAGTCAATACGACTGTTGCGCCCGCGGCGTCGAGTTGGCCTAAAACATCGATATTGCCCTGCACGGTGAGCCGGTTATTGACCAGGTTCAAGCGCGCGCCTGGCTCGACAACTAATCCCCGCACCGATTTGTCGGCCTCAATGCGGGGATACCGGCCGTTCGCAGGCAGCCGGACTTCCACGAACATGGTTGCATCGGGTACCAGGTTGCGGCTCCAGTTGGCGGGGTTGTTCCAGGCGTCGTCTACGGCGCCGGTCCACAGATTGACCTCGCGACACGCCGCGATTGCCGCGTCGAGCTGGATGCGTGGCCGGGTGTGGATGCCGCCAGACCGCTGATCAGCCACCCGCGCGCCGGTCTGCTGCAAGATAGCCTCGATCTGGTCCACGCCCAGCAGCGGACTGACGCTCTTGCACAGCGCAAAGGCCCCGGCGACGTGCGGAGCAGCAAAGGAGGTGCCGCTGGCTGTGGCATATCCTCCGCCTACGGCTGACGAGGTAATCGATTGGGCGGGCGCCAGCAGGTCGACGAGCGTGTGAACGTTGTAGACGACCCGATCGGCGGGTGGATTATCCGAGTCGGTTACGCCACCCACGGCCACGGCGGTCGAGATACACGCTGGCGCGCTCAGCCCATTGGTCGAGTTATTGTTGCCAGACGCCACCACCGTGGCGATGCCGGCCGAGCGAAGGTTGTCGATCGCGGCTTTGCGGCTGTCGCCATCGCAGGCCGTCGAATACAGCAAGCTGCCCAGGCTCATATTGATCGAAGCGATTGGCTGCGCGGACCGCAGGGTGGTGTAGACGTAATCGAGGGCGCGAAGCTGGTCCGTGGTGAAGCTCAGAACACAGTACGGGGCACTGCCGCAATGGCCGGCGTCGTGGAATCGCGTATACACTTGGATGGCAACGATCTGAGCGCCACGCGCTACGCCGTCGAACCCGATCGGGTCATCGCCGCCTGCGGCGGTCCCGGCGACCAAGCTGCCATGTCCGCAAAGGCCAGTGGCGCCGTTCCAGCAGGCCGAATTAGACAAGTCCGCCTCGGCTGCGGCGAGGCCAAGCTGAGTAGCGGTGCCGTTCGGGCAGAGGCTCGTCTCGCCGCCAATACCGTTGGCGTTCGAGAAGCAGGCGCCGTCGACGATACGGCTGCCGAAGAAGAGGTGGTTGGTGTCGATGCCCGTGTCGAGCACAACCACCGCCTGGCCGGTCCCCTCGGCCCCGCTGGCCCAGACAGCCGGCAGGCCGATGTGGGTGGTGGAACTTGCCAAGGAGGGCTGCGCCGGCACATCCTCCTCGATGCTGGCCACCAGAGGCGATGCTGCCAACGCACGCAGCGTCTCGGTGTCGGCGCGCATCGCCAGGTAGGGTATGCTTTGGAAAACGGTGGTGACTTGAGTGCCGGCGTCGGATAGGCCATCGATCAGTTGATGGGTGGTAGCGGCGATGGCCGCGCGTTGCGCCGCAACTGCCGGAGCACTGAGTGTTCCTTCAGCCTGGAACCCGGCCGGCAGCGCGAGCCCGACGATGATCAGCATGGTTCCATGTTGCTTTGCTTTGGCCAGCAACTCCTCAAACCCAGCCGGCTCAGCCGGCTGGGTTTGGCGTGCGGGTACACCGGTGATCTCCCGGACAGAGGCAGCGCCAAGAAAAGACGGTTCTGCTGCGGCAGGTGGCGCGGCAATGGCTACGACAAGCGCCGCAAGAAGAAGGCTGAGCCACCCACCCCGGCTCGATCCGGCAGGTAAGGAACGCATGAGGTTGAACTCCCGGCAAGCAATATGATAAGGTTGGCAACATCGGACTGGAAACTTTCTTTCCAAGCTCGGTTGCGTGTTTCATCATACGCTTGGGAGTCGCGCCAGGTCAATAGTACTTTTGTGCGATGAGGTACAAGCTTAACGTGGCTGTAACCGTCCAAAGACAGTGCTGCTTCCCGCCTATTTCATTATGCAACTATGGGAGAGACAATCGAAAGATGTCCGGACAGAGGAAGTAGACGAAAGGAATGTCCACGAACGAGAAAGGTCCAGTCTCCGAAGACCGGACCTTTCTTTTCGTGCACGTTGAAGAGGGGTAGGAAGCCGGAGTGGATTTGGAGATAGCCCGGATAGAGCAGCGGCGCCCAGGCGAACAGCGAGAGCAAGAGCAGAACCAGCACGTAGGTGGCGCGGCGAGTAGCGCGATGGGCTGTGTCCCCAGAACCTGAGAATCAACGGACCGGCGTTCTCGCCGGCCTGTTGGGGTAGTCACGGTCAACATGAATGCAATTATAGCATAAGCCTAGGAGGAGGCCAAAGCGGGGTAGTGTATCGAATTCGACTGAAATTGTCAGTGGGGCGGAATCCTGGTAGGGTAACTGTGCCAATACCTACCCAAAAGCAGACCGCCCCGCCATGGGAAGCGTCCGGCAGTACGGTTGGTGTCTGGCATCGATTAGGTCTTCGCTATCGTTCAGTCGGCTTGGCGCCATAGTCGCCAAAGTAGCGAACCCTCTCATACATTCCGAGGAAGAGGCCGCCTTGAGTAAGGCTTTCAGCGCGCGCAAGCAAGTCCTCTATGCTTGTTACTTGCCACAGTCGCGCTGTGCCGTCGTCGCTCGCCGTCAGCATGAGCCTGTCATCCGGGCTAAATGCGACCGACCTGACCGGACCCCCGTGACCCTGCCACTGACGCAGTTCCTGTCCTGTGGCGACATCCCACAGGCGCGCTGTATCGTCGAAACCTGCGGTCGCGAGTAATGTGCCGTCATGGTTGAAGGTTGCCATCCAAATCAAGCTGCTGTGTCCCTTGAATTGACGCAGTTCCTGTCCCGTTGCGACATCCCACAGCCGAGCGATTCCATCCCGACCAGCGGTCGCAATTTGCCTACCATCCGGACTAAAAGATGCTGTTAGGACTCCTTTCTTCTGTTGGGGCAACCGACGCACTTCCTGTCCCGTTGCGGCATCCCATAGTCGTGCCGTACCGTCTTCACTTGCCGTAGCCACCAGTTTGCTATCCGGACTGAAAGTAGCGGTCCCAACAACGTCTGTGTGGCCTTGTAACTGCCTCACCTCCGCCCCCATCGTCGCATCCCATATCCTAACGACAAAATCCGACGTCTCAAATGTTGCTCCCAGCTTGCCGTCCGGACTCAGGGTAATTTCTCCACCCGCGAGCCCAGGCCACGTCCGTATTTCTTCCCCTGTGGTTGCGTCCCACCAGCGCAAAGTATCGTCCTCGGAGCCGCTTGCCACCACAAACCTGCCATCAGGGCTAAACGTGGCTTGAAAAAAGTTGATACCACTTGGCCCTCGTAGTCCAAGCACCTTCGCCCCTGTAACGACGTCCCAAAGAACGACCTCATCACTGGTAGTGGTCAACACCAGTCGACCGTCTGGACTGAAGATGGCCTTGCCCCGAATCCTATCATTCGTGTTACCCAATAGCCACGTGTTCGGATGTCCAATCACATCCCAAACCCGGATGATACCATCCTGATCTGCTGTCACTATCAACTTCCCGTCCGGGCTGAAAACAGCCGAAGCCAGTGCGCCTGTATGTTGTTCCAGACGACGGATTTCCGTGCCGGTCGATAGATCCCATAGCCGGGCGGTCTCGTCACTGCCGGCCGTTACCAAACGCGAGCCGTCAGGGCTGAACTCGGCCCATGCGACCTCGCCGAGATGGCCTTTGAACTGGCGCACTTCCTTTCCACTGGCCGTGTCCCACACCCGAGTTGTGCCGTCGGTCCCGGCTGTCGCCAGCAATTTGCCGTCAGGGCTAAAAGCAGCCGACCGAACCGGACCTGTATGGCCCTTGAATTGTCCCACCTCTCTGCTGTTAGAAAGCTCCCACAATCGAGCTGTGCCATCATCGGAGGCCGTGGCCACCAGTTGGCTGTCCGGACTGAAGTCGACCGACCTTATCGTGCCCGTGTGGCCCTTGAACACGCGCACCTGCTGTGCGGTGGTCGCTTCCCAAAGCCTCACGGTCGAGTCCTGACTTCCCGTGGCCACCAGCCTTCCGTCTGGGCTGAAGGTGACGGCAGTCACCGGACTCGCGTGACCTGTGAATCGGCGCAGCTCGACGCCTGTCATCGCGTCCCACAGGCGGGTGGAACCGTCTTCAACCGCCATTACCACAAAACGGCCGTCTGGGCTGAAAGTAGCCGAGTTAACCTTCCCCATGTCCCCTTGTAGTTGACGCGCTTTTTCGCCTGTAGCTACGTCCCACAGCCAGATTGCATTGCCTGGGCCGCCGGCAAGCACCCATTTGCCATCGGGGGCTCATAGCAGCAGTATCCACAGACTGTGAGTCGCCGCCCACCTCCATCATCAACACTGGCGCAGCATTCACTGCTTCGCTCAAGGCTGCTGCGGCATCGGCAGTGACCTCCTTGTCTGGTCCCCAAGTCGTGAGCACAGCCTCTCGGGCCAGGATCAAGGGCAAACTGACCGACGGGTCATCATTGCGAGTCAGCGCGGCCACGGCTGCCATGGATAGCTCGCCAGCCCGAGCGCGGCGAGTCAGATGCCCAGCCCGGCGAACTTGGATAAAGGCGAAGCCGGCAGCTAGGATGGCCACGACGGCCACCGTTATGGCGCCAATGGCGAGGTTGCGGATGCGCCGGCTCTGGCGTTGTTCGCGCACTGCAATCTCATGCATTTCCTGACACCGGGTAAGAAACGCGCGCTCGTAAGTCCCGACTTGAGTCACATGTACTCTCGCCCATACCTCAGCCTGGCTCAGCTCATCTCCGGTCAGCAACAGACCGTCAGGCCGGCCCTGAGCTTGCCAAAGACTGGCCTGGCGCTGCAATGTGCTCAGGTGTTCGGGAAACCAGGCCGCGTTACTCGCCCGAATCGGCTTCACGAACCGGTCGTGCACCAGCTCGATCCACGTATCTCCGCCTCGCGCCTCGGCCCGCACCAGGAAGCGGCGCTGCAAGGCGCGTACTATGCCGTTGGGCAGGCCGCTGGTCTCAGTCTCGCCCTGGTGCACCAGGCCTCGCGTGCCCGCCTCGGTGATCAGCTCCGCGTCGAACCAAGTGCGCAGTTGCCGCTCGTTTACCCTCGCGGCCGACTGATCGGCCAGCGCGGCCGTCAGCGTCTCTTCGTAGAACTGCGTCAGCGCCTGATCGACGTCGCCGGCGGCGGCCAGGTCGGTGAGGGTGATTTCGGGGGTGGGTTGGTGGGACTGGTTCGACTGGTTGGACTGATTGGAGTTTTCGGATTGGTCAATACCTTCAGTTACTCCAGCTTCCCCAGTTCCTCTTCCCAGATTTTCCCATAGCTGGTAGCACACTACCTGCAATTGCACCGGCTCCACGTACTGGCCAGCGATGGTCTTTTCGTGGCCAGGGACGCGCACCTGACATAAGTTGTCGGCCAACTGCTCGGCCACGCCGTCGCCAAAGGGCCGGCCGCCGAGCTCAGCCGGCTTGCGGATGGCGTCCAGTGCGGCGACCACGCCCATGCGCTCCATGTAGAAGCGGGCGCGCAACCGGTTGAAGACCAGCGGCGCGTAGGGATCGAGCGCGGCCACGTAGTCCTCGCGCAGGCTCAGTACCATCCACAGGTTGGGATTGACCTGCAAGGCCGCGTCGAGTTGGCGGAAAAAATCCTCTCGCTCGCGCCAGTGATCGGGGTGGCCGGTGATGATCTCCTCGAATTGATCAATGACCAGGGCGAAGCGGGGGGCCGGCCCGGCGACTTCAGTCGGGGTAGCCTCTTCCTCCGCTAGCCCGTCTGCGGCCGCCGGGTCGTAGCGCCACACCAGGCCATCGTCGGTCACCAGGTGCTCCAGGAAGTCGCTCAGGTTCAGGTGCGCCCACTGCGCCGGGCTGCCGCCGCCCTGGTCCAGGCTGGACATCAGGTTGAAGAGAAAGATGTTGTCAACCTGCTCCACACCAGACGGAAGCTGGCCCGCGACGCGGCCCACGGGCAGCACGCTGAACCTTTCCTCCTCCCGCAAGCGCGGGATCAGGCGGGCGTTGATAAGCGAGCTTTTGCCCGCGCCCGATTGGGCGTAGAAAAGCAGCAGTCGCTCGGAGATGACGCGGGCCAGCAGGCTGGCTGCCTCAGCCTCGCGTCCAAAGAAGCGCTTGCGGTCGGCGTAGTCGAAGGTGCGCGGGCCGACGTAGGGATTGGTCACGGTGTCGCTGGTGGGCTGGATCATGGCGGTTCCTCGTTATGGCCGGGGCAATCCCTGGGCATAGTGGCCCAAATCGCTCCAGACCACCTCGAAGCGCGCCTCGCGCTGCAGGTAGTCGTGCAGGTAGGTCCGTTCGGCCTCGCTGGGCGGCAGCTGTACGCAGATGCCGCGCTGCTCAGCCCGGGCATCATCCGACTTGATGAGGCCTGCATACAGGGCGCGAAAGGCCCAGCTGTTGAGGCTGAAGCCCAGCACCAGCAGGTCGCCACTGAGGGCTTTGCGCACCTGGGCTGGCACGCTGTCGCGCTTGTCGTCCCCGCGGCCCAGATTCACGTCCACCAGGAACTCCAGGTAGTCGTCCTCGGTCAGCACGAGCGACTTGGGGTAGCTCTCCAACCCAAACAGGTGACAAACCAGCGGCCGCAGTGCATCGGGTTGATGCAGCTCGGCGGCGCGCGGGTCGATGAGGTCGCGCAGGTCCTGCCGCCAGCGGATCACCGTGCTGAACGGGGTCTTGCCGGCCTTGACCAGCGCCGCCTCGAGAAAGGTGTAAGGGCTGGTGGTCAGAAGCACGCGAAAGGGCAGGTTGGCCAGCACTTGCAGCGGGTCCTCTTGGCCGCGGTCGAAACTCGGGTAGCCCAACAGCCGGGCGAACTCGCTCACGGTCTTGGTATGGAACTGCGCCTCCGCCTCTGCCAGCACATCGGCGTCGATACCGTGCTGCTCGGCCTGGGCATAGATGAAGTTCTTGACGAAATCGAAGTAGTCGGCGCGCAGGTCGTTGTGGTCAAAGTTGCCGCCCGCCTGCAGCGCCTTCGTCTGGCGGTTCAGCTTACAGTACTTGGCGACGCGCGGCAGGTTGTCCCGGTCGTCCAGCGGGTAGCCGCTGTACTCGGCATATGCCTCCGTCAGTGAAGGATGGCCCTCCAGGACCAAGTCGAAGATCGCCTCGTCGCTGAGGATAGGCACGGCCAGTCCGCTCTTGATGCTCTCCATCAGACCGGGCCGGGTTTGTCGCTGCTGGCGTAAGTCTCTCATGCTGGCTCCTTGATGCAGTAAGCGACGCGAAAGCCGCGCCAGCCGATCTTGCTGTCGGACCGAGATGCACCATTTGTAGCGGTTGCCCTGCGCGACGATGGCCTCAGGCCCGGTTGGATGCGAAGCTCGAAGGTTTCAAAGACCATAAGCACCCTGGTAGTCTTAATGAACCGGCAAGCCTTTACAATGGCCCGTATTTTATCTGTTCACACGGATTATGCAAGCACAGTCACCACAAGCGGGTTGAAACGAATCTCATATCCGGAGTATTTGTTCCCAGGTTGGCAGGGGGCGCAGTCGCGACCCAAATCAAGGCATTGCGGTCTTATCCGCATCTTTGCGATACGGCATAATCTCAACTGCGATCACATCTTCACTCGTTAAGGTGATCGACATACTGGTTTGTAGCCTTGAGCAAGGAGTTGTCTGACGATGCCTGAGGTATCTCGCTTCTATGGTATCATCATCACAGGGCCTGGATTGAAGGGCGTGAGCATGAACAAGCGGTTTCATGAATTCCAGTTTCGTGACGTAGTAGATCTAATTTTCGGCAGGGACTATGTGCTGACCGTGCGCTTCGGCGATGGCGTCGAACGCAACATCGATTTCGAGCCGATCTTGCTCGGCCCGCTCTTTGGCCCGCTGCGCGATCTGCACTTTTTCAGGCAGGCCAGAGTAGATCACGACTTGGGCACGATCGTCTGGCCGACCGGCGCGGACATCGATCCGGGTGTGTTGTACGATTGGCCTGAACATGTCGATGCCATCGTCCAGCGGCGCAAGCAACGCTTTGCGGTGGAGACACCGGTTCTTGTGGGCGTGAGTTAGTAAAGTTGCCCCGCCCCAACCGTGGGAACGGCAGGGAACGGGGCGGTTCTCAGAGTCATTATCGTTGCGAACTGCGCAGCGCACATTGGACGTTTCATTGTTGAACGACCCGCCACACAGCACCCGGCGGGCAGGCGCAAGGCCGTGCCCCTACCCTGGATCATTGAGAGGATACGTTCAAAGGACTTCAAAGACATACGCTGTCTTGGTTGACCCGAACTGGGCTAGCCAGCCGGCCTGGTTCTGCACGTCGCGGAACAGGCGGTTGGCGCCGGCGACGACGGTGGGCGGGAATCGCTCCAGGCGCTCGTCGTCCTTCTGGCCGGCAGCATCGAAGCCGAAGGAAAACTCGGTCACCAGAGGATAGTCGTTCTCGTCGGGCCGCAGGTACCAATGGCTGAGCGCGACCTTGACGACGAACTCGGGCATTCCACCGGCGGCGCGTACGGCCGGCATCTTGTCAAGCTTGAGCTTGCCGACATAGTGCAGCACCTCGTGGGCCTGAAAGCCATTGACCGCCGTGATCGGAGTTGCCTGCGGAATGTCGTAGCCCTTCAGACCGGGGAACAGAGCGTTTAGATCCGCGACGGTGGCGAGAGGCGGCAGCCCTTTGGCCTTAAATGAGACGGAGTAGGCGAACTTGCTGGAGAAGGGCGGGACGACATCCTCTTCGAACTTGACGTCTTCGTCATCGACCTCCTGAGAGCAGCTTATGTCGCTGCCGGCGGCGGTGTAACGGTCGGGCGCGCGGAACTTGAGCGTCACTTTGTAGCGCTTCTTGGCCTCCGGCTCCTCGCGTACACGCAGAGTGATATTGGCGCGCTGCAGCTCGTAGCCAGGCGTGTCGAGATACCAGGTCGTGCGCACTTTCTCGGCGTTCTTGTCGGGATCGGCGTGATCAGGGATGACCTCGTTGCCCTGGTTTTCCGTCAGGAAAGCCAGCAGCTTCCAGAACAGGCTGGCCCCGGCACGGCGGTCACGGAAGCGCTCGGTGTTGAGCATGAGTTTGTATTCGCGTGAGGTGATCGGGCGGTTGGTGGGGGTCATGGGTGTTTCCTTTCATTGAGCGTCTCCCCGCGCTTCAAGGGGCGCGGGCCGGGGTAGGGATTGTCTCGCGGGTTGGTCATCGGACGGCACCCCTTTTTACCACGAATGACACGGAATCACGACTGCGCAATCGGACTTTCGCGGAAATCCACGAAAGCTATGGCTTCACCCTGCTCTGGGCAGGCGCTGCTCGAGCTCGCGGCCAAACTCGCCCACGCTGCCCCAGAAAAAGCTGAAATACCAGTCGCGGCCGAAGTATTTTTCCAGGTAGAGCTTGGCGCCTTCGGGCTCGACGATGTAGCCTGCCGCCGGGTCGATCTGCGCAGCCGTCGCCCCGTATTTCTTCATGAGTTCAACGCTTTGCCTGTTGGCGATAGTGCGGAATAGCACGCGAAAGCTCCAGTCGTCCAGGTTGAAGCCGAGGAACAGCAGCGATGCGTCGGTCATCGCCTTGCGCACAAAGCCGGGGATCAAGTCGTTGTTCTCTGTGACTCCCAGCAGGTAGTCAAAGTAGTCGTCTTCGGTCAGCACGAGCAACTCAGGCTCCGACAGGCGGCCAAACAGGTGATAGACCAGGGGGCGCTCAGGCGTCGGGCGATACGCCGGCTCCTTCTCGATGACCGAGGGCTCCAGGAACAGGTCCTTTTTCCAGGGACAGATCACAACTTCTGGCTTCACGTTTTCGTCGTTGGCCCGCAGGGCATCGCACAAGAGGTTCGTGGGGCTCGTAGTGAAGTAGATCGGCGCGCGCAGCCGGGCCAGCGCCCGATGGGGCTGCATCGCTTCCTGCGCTGCCGGCAGAGTCCCGATGAAGCTTACCAGCTCGTCGAGCCCGGCCTGGCTTTTGTCGGCAGGAAGATGAGTTTCATAACGCTGCATGATTTGCTCGCGCAGATAGGTTACGAACTCATCCTGCAAGAAGAACTCACTGCGGGTCGTCTTCAGATACTGGGCCACCTGGGGCAGGCTCTCTCTGCCATCGGGATCCATGGCGTAGCCGTACTTCTCCGCCCATTTCGCAGCGATTTGACGCGCCGACCCCAAGAGCCACTCGTTGAGGCCCGGGCCAAGTATCGGCGTGCACTTCTTGCGCGCGACACTTCGCAGGAGATTGTCCCACGTGGTGAGTTCCCCGCCGAAGCCGGTCGAATAGCCGACGCGGCCGCTCTTGAGGCGCATGAAGAGCACCGGCATCCACCAGTCGGGCCGGTCGCGCACGGCGCCGCGGGCCACGGCCATGGCGCGATCCACCAGCCCGTCCCGGCGCAGCTCCGCAAAGAAGACGGGCATGAACGCGGCTGCGGTCTCCATGCTCACCTGCCCTTGCATGGCGATCACCGCCGGCACACCTGCCTCGGCCAGTCGCGGTCCCAGCCCGGCAAGTGCCTCTCCTGAGCTTTCCGAAGGAGCGCCGCCCTCCTGTGGCGCCGGCACGATGTCACCCGTCCCGGCGCTTTGACACGAGGCGAGCATGGCCAGCCGCGGGCGATCATCCAGCTCCTGGATGCGCACGGCTAGCTCGCGGCCGGACACGCGTTCGGTGGCGCCGTCCTCGTCCTCTAGAAAGAGCCACGGCTCGCCGTCCACGAGCATGCCGTGGGCCACCAGGTAGAGGATGTCGTAACCATCGCGCAGACGGGCGACCAGGTTTTTCAGTGTGACCTGGCCGCGCGTCGCCAGCTCGACCGTCTCGATATCACCCAGCCCGCTGCGCGCTGCGGCCAGCTCGACCGCAGTGACCACCTCGGCCAGGCGGTACTTCGTCACATCACTCGGGCTGGCGATCGCGACGAGCGCCCGGAGCTCGCTCTCGGGCCGGAGGCGCACCGGCCGCCAGTCCAGGCTAGAAAGGAAGCGGGAGAAGCGCAGGTTGTCGCCGGCAAGCAAGGGCGCGCTTGCCCCTGGCAGCCGCAATGTCTCCCAGCGCAGGCTGTGGAGTCTCCGGCGCGCCCGGCGCGATGTTGAGCCGCAGCCGTAAAGGGACGTCCTGCGCTTGAGCAGCCACCACCGCCCGGTCGAACAAAGAGCGCACGTCCGGCTCGGCCAGGAGCTGTGCGGCCAGATATTGGCCGTAGGCGGCTGGGTCGAGCATTCTTTGGCGCAGCTCGATCGGGTCAAAGTGCACCGGGTTCAGGCCACCCTGGCGCTGTTCGGCCTCATTCTGGGAGTCGCCGAAACGCAGCTCGACCCCGTAGCTGCCGTTGTCGCCGCCCGCGTCGCGGCGGTAGAGTGAGATTTCGAGATCAGCTTGGGGCATGGATAACTCCTTGCATTGCATCGTTTGATCGAAGGGGCCGAAAGCCTCCCGATGTGGGGAGGTCCGGCAGGTCGGTGGGGACTTCGCATCGCGTGCAGGGTCCATTTCACGACCTGGCGAAAGTCACTCGTTCCGCAGCTGCACTAACAGCGCATCGTCTTCGAACGGATTCTGGCCCGCCTGCAGCGCAGCGATCCATTCTTCGCGTTGCTTGCCATCGGTCTCGTAGGTACGGTACTGGTTGCTACCGGGATCATATACATCTTGCTCTTTCAGCAATTCCACGAAGGCCTCAAAATCCTCGACGGCTCCGGCCGTATCTCCAGTGAGAGCTCGCGCCACGCCTCTGCTATCGCGGAACATCGGGTCTCCGTCGCTCAGTGTGACCGCCTGCTCGCACGCCTCCAACACCAGCTCCACCCGTCTCCACAGTGCTCCCCACCTGCAAAGTTGGGCCTTTGGTTGGGGGTCGATGTCAAGAGAAGGGTTCAGCTCGACCGCTCGCTGATACGTTGAAATGGCCTCATCAGTCAAGCCCACCCGGGCCAAGCCAATCCCCTCATTTGTCAAAGCCTCTCCGTAGAGTCGTCCAGCCTCGGCTTCCGGGACAATATCGAGAGTGGGATCCTGTGTTACCGCCTGGCGAAATCGGGCGATGGCGCTGTCAAGCTGGCCCACCTGAGCCAGGCTGCTTCCCGCCATGACCAGAATCTCGGCGTAGACTTGTCCGGCCTTAGATTCCGGGTTGATATCCAGGGTCGGATCATAGCTCAAAGCCTGCTGAAACGCGGCGACGGCCTCGTCGATCTTTCCATTCTGGGCTAGACCTTCTCCATCACTCACTAGTGCCGACGCATAGAGGCGGCGGGCCTCGGCCTCAGGGTCGATGCCCAGGGTCGGATCGTAAGCCAACTGCCTGCTGGAAGGCGGCGACAGCCTTGTCGAGTTCGCGATCCGACTCAGCCAAGTGGGTTCCCTGCGTCTGCAGCGCCAACGCATAGAGCCGCCGGGCCGCAGCTTCCGGCTGGGTGTCCAGGGTCGGATCGTATGCCAATGCCTCCTGGAACAGGGTGGTGGCTTCGTCGATCCGTCCCTCTTCCGCCAAAATCGGAGCATAGATCTGCCGGGCCTTGGCGTCTGGGTTGATCTCCAGGCTGGGGTCAAGCGTCAGGGCTTCGTTGAATTTCGCTACTGCGCTGGCGATGTCGCCTCCACGTGCGAGGGACTCTCCTTCTTCGACAACCTTCTGGGCGTACAGCCGCTTCGCTCCTGTCTCCGGATCGCTGCCCAAATCACTTACAATTGCAACTTCCGAATTCAGGGCTACAGCCTTTTGGTAGGCAGTCAGTGCGCCTGCAATGTCGCCCTTCTGAGCCAAAGCAGTCGAATACCCATTTAGTTGGCTTGCAAGGTCCGAACTTGACCAGTCTGACCACTTTGGACTATTGTCTCGTATTTCGGCGTAAAATTGCGTGACAGCGTCGTCGATATTATCGGAAAGGGCCTGGAAACGGCCAGCTCGCTCAAGATAGGATGCATACGCGGTTTGTGCGTCCTTCCAGGAAACATGCAGGGATACGTCTGAGCTGAGCGCCTCGGCTTTGCGTAAGCTCTGCTGAGCCGATGCCATGTCCCCGTCCTTGGAAGCTGCCAAGGCATCCCAGATGCTTTCCTGGGCAGCACCCGCCAAAGCCACGCTGCCGTGATTGGTGTCCCACAGCAAAGCTTTGCGTTCTCCCCGCTCGTAAGGAGAAGCCTCGTAATAGAAGACAGTGGCTGCGCTATCTCCTTCGGGGCTAAGCGCGGCCTCGGTCAGATAACTGGGATTGGGCAAAACGCCCAACAATTGGCGGGAGTTGAGGTTCCACAGATAGGCCTTGCGTTCCCCCGTGTCATCATAATCCAACTCGCCCCAGGAAAGCAGAGTTCCGTTTTGCGCACTATAAGAGAGCTGCAATAGACCCGCAGCAGGCTCTCTAACAAGCCCGAGCATGCCAACAGGGTGGTTGGCGTTGGCGTCCCACAGGTAAACCTCGTCATCGCTCTTTGAGCCCAGTTTGGAAGCTATTTTGCTTATGATGGTTCTGCCATCCGCACCAAAGAAGGCCTCTGATGCTCCATAGTGGTCGGGCGTCTGAAAACAGCGCAAATGCTCGCCGGTAGCAGTGTCCCATAGGCGGATGGCATCGGGGCCCGCACTCAGCAGCGCCCGACCATCCGGACTGAAGGTTATTGAGTCTATATCTTTGTGACCTCGCACACCGGCTAGAGGCGTCTCGGACTGGATCTGGGCCTGCAACACCAGCAACTCAGCGCCTGTGGTGGTATCCCACAGTTCAATGACGTCGACGCCTAAGGCACCTACCTCTTTTGACTGCACGGTCGCTAGCACGCGTCCGTTCGGGCTAATGGCGCTCATAGTGGTAGAAAGAAAGTCTCCGTTCGGGCTGACGGTCATCATTGTCGGATTCATAACCGGAAGGTCCAACAGTTTAGCACCGGTCTTCGCATCATATGTTCGGACGCTTGTTCCAACGCTCCTGGCATCCCATGGCACGTAGTCTGTTTTGACCATAAGCCGGCTGTCAGGACTGAAATAGACCGACCCGCCAGGGTCTGATACTACATACTGCTGCTGCCCTGTCGTCGCGTCTCCGATGTGCCACCCTTCTGCCTGCCTAGTGGCGATCAATCGGCTGTCAGGGCTGAACACAAACGAGTCCCCCGCAAGCACGTACGCTGGTTTGCCGTCATCGGCGTGCCACACGCGCACTTCCTCGCCATCTACAGTAGCGATCAGTTCGCCATTTGGGCTAAACGCGGGCGAATGCCCGGCAAGCTCGCTCACAATCGCGTCTGAGGTGGTATCGATTGGCACAACGAACTCGTCACCAGCGCCTCCGCCGCACCCCCAGCATTCATGTGCGCTCCACCGGCATAGGCTGTCATCGGCCGTGTAGATCGGCGGGGACTCCTCGGTCAGAACTGGTGGCGCTCTTCCTACATCGAGTGTCGTAACACGAAGAGGGGGCGTGACGGCCGGAGTGACGAATGAGATCGTTCGCCTCTACCCCCGCATCCGGCGACGAAGATACTGGCAAACAAGACGATCATTAGATGGCGATAGGTGTTGCTCATGGATGTCTCCTTGTTTCAATGCAGTCGGGCGGATCGCGCCTCAATCAGCAGCGCCGGTTGGGCATGGGTTGGTATGTAAGTAACGCGAGCATTCGTCTTCGGTCCAAGTGCGGGTCAGGCGGTTGCGGGCGGCTGCCAGCAACTCGGAGAGCTCTAGCGTGTAGATTCGCGCGGTGCCATCCTCGCCGCCGACGACGAGTGAACGTCCATTAGGGCTGAACTGCAGGCTGTTGAACTCGGGTCCGGGCAAGGTATGACTGACCTCGCCGGTGGCTACGTCCCACAGGCGGATGGTATGATCTGCACTGGATGTGGCCAAAGACCGGCCGTCGGGGCTGAATTGCACCCCGTACAGCCGATCGCTGTGCCCACGCAGAGTGCGTACCGGCTCGCCAGAAGGCATGCGCCACAGCTGGGCCGTGCCGTCCCAACTCACAGTCGCCAGCAGCTTGCCATCCGGGCTAAAGGCCGCATCGTAAACAGTCAGTGGTCCTTGGGTCAGGGACATTCGCGGCTCACCGTTAGCCACATCATACACCTGTATCTGGCCACTTGCACCGGTTGCAACCAACAAGGTTCCGTCGGGGCTGAAGGCGACACCATACATCTTGTCTTGGTGCGGCCAGGTGCGCAGGGGTTGGCCAGTTGAAACGTCCCACAGGATGACGTTGCCGCTTTCACTGGCTGTCGCCACCTTTCCATCCGGGCTGAATGCAATGCTGTGGACCGCCTGACCACTTGGCTCGATGAGCGAGGCCAGCAACTTGCCCGAGTTTTTGTTATAAAGCTCGGCCGTGCCATCCCAACTGGCTGTGGCAATCACCTTCCCATCGGGGCTATAAGCAACTCGATTGATGCGCTTCTTGTGCTCTGGCAGCTCAAGAAGCTGGCGGCCCGTTTCAACATCCCACAGCCGGGCTGTGCCGTCATCGCCGGCGGTAGCTACTTGCCTGCCATCAGGGCTGAAGACGGCCAACTCGACCGGTCCCTCATGCCCAAGAAACAGCCTGCCCTCGTGGTTCGCACCGATGTTCCAAAGGCGTACCACGCCATCCAGGCTGGAAGTCGCCAGCTTTTGGCCACAGCGAGAGGGACTGTCTGAGGCAGCATCAGACTCTTCCGATGGGTCAAAGTCCACTCCGGTGACCCAGCCGTCGAAGCCTGGCAGGTTGAGCAGAAGTTGGCCGGTCTTGGCGTCCCAAAGCTTGGCCGTTCGGTCTGCGCTAGCCGTCGCAAGACACGCCCCGTTGGGACTAAAGCCCACGTCTCCTATTGAGTTGGTGTGATCGAAGAGGGTCTGCAACTTCTCAGGCTGCGATCCTGAAATGTCCCAGATCACAGCCGTCTTGTCCTGGCTTCCCGTGGCGAGCAGGCGGCCATCGGGGCTGATATCCACCGCGTACACAGGCTCGTCGTGCGCCTGCCAGGATTGGAGTTCATCACCCGTGGTGTAATCCCAGAGCTTCACCGTTCCATCGGCGCTCGCGGTGGCAAGCCGGGTGTCGGCAGACGAAAAGGCGATGTCCAGAATGTCGCCCCGATGGCCGATCAGCTCCTGCACGGGCTGCTGGGGTTGGTCCACATCCCACAATCGCACAATCCGATCTTGGCCACCGGTGGCGAGTGTGCGCCCATCGCGACTGAATGCCACGCTGTAGACTCCAGGTAGGCGTTCGGACAGTGTTGCAGCCAGCTCCGCTTTTTGCTCGCCCGTTCTTGCGTCCCAAAGACGCGCAGTGCCGTCGCCGTGAGCGGTCGCCAGGAGCTCGCCATCGGGGCTGTAGGCCAAATCGTAGCCCTGGGCATCAGAGCTGCTATCACTGGTCCATAGCGGACTCTCGCCCGCGCCACTCATGCTGAAATCAGTTGTCCTTCTCTGCCACATCTCAACTCGGCCGTCTTCTGTCAGCGCGGCTAGGTACACACCATCGGGGCTAAAGGCCGCGCGCTGTATCCCTTGAATGCCCGTGGCGAACCGCTCGATGACCCGTGCGGTCTGCAACCCCTGACGCAGCGCGTCTTCGCCTTCAGTGGTGTAAGCGATGTCGATGGCCTGCTGTGCCAACAATAGACTGAGCTCCGGGTCCTGGTTCAAATTGGTAACCGCAGCTGCAGCCAGCTCTCGTGACCTGGCAAGCTTAGACTGGCTTTGGCAAGCTCAGACTGGCGGTTGGCGCGGATAGCTATTCTGCCAGGCAAGAATTGACGCAACCACTGCAATGACTGCAATAATGGCCAGGCCTACCGCCAAACGCCTGATGCGCCGATTCTGGCGCTGTTCCTTGACGGCCTGCTCTTGTGCTTGCCGGCACGCTGCCAGGAAGTCCTGTTCATGCGGCTCCAGCTCGGCTCCGGGCTTCTGCGCCCACTGCTCCGCCTCGGCCAATGCCTCGCCCTGCAGCAGCAGCCCATCCGGGCGTTTTTGCTTGTCCCACAGAGCCGCCTGGCGCTGCAAGGTGCTCAGATTGGCGTCGAACCAGGTGGTGTTGTCGGCGCGCACCGGCGCGATCAACCGGTCGTGGGCCAGCTCGAACCAGGTGGCGCCTCGTCGTTGCTCCGCACGCACCAGGTGGGCGTTCACCAGCGGCCAGATGGCGGCGTTGCTCAGTCCTTCACTCGTCTCCACCCCCATCAGCACCTGCCCGCGGATGCCACCCTCGGCGATGAGCCGGCGGTCGACCCACTCGCGGATGGCCCGCTCCCGAACGCCCGTCTCACTGGCCACCTTCGCCACTGTATCGGCATAATAGCCCTGCAGAGCTGTGTCTACATCGCCCACAGCCTCCAGGTCATCCACATCGATGGTCAGATCGTCCGCGGCCAGGTTGTCCCACAGCCGCCGGCACACCACCTGCAACTGCACCGGCTCGATGACCTGGCCCAGCGTTGCGGCCGTGGTTCCGTCCGGCTGCTGCACCTGCACCCGGCGCAGGTCATCCGCTAACCGGGTCGCCGCCGCATCGGCGAACGCTACCGGCGGGACCTGGTCGGCGGCGGGGCCTTGCATGGCCTCGCGGGCCGCGTCCGGGTCCAGCAGGTCCAGCCGGAAGCGCCGGCCCTTGTCAAAACGGGTGGGGATGGGACGCAGGTAGGGGTCCAGGGCGGCGACGAACTCCTCCCGCATGCTAAACAAAGCCCAGCGGTT
Organism: uncultured Chloroflexia bacterium; assembly: GCA_963709505.1. Classification (GTDB taxonomy): domain Bacteria; phylum Chloroflexota; class Anaerolineae; order JAAEKA01; family JAAEKA01; genus CAVPXC01. The sequence goes on from CAVPXC010000021.1 coordinate 71,355, forward strand.
GCGGTCGCGCAGCGCCTGGCCTACTTGCTCGAAGAACGCCACTTTGTCTTCCCGGTCCGTGGGGTCGACCGTCAGCACTTCTTCGAATTGGTCGAAGATCAGCACATCGCCGTGCCACGACGTGTCGTCTTTGGGGGTGGGCCAGTGAGCTTGGAGGTAATCCGCCAGGTTCAAGCCCGCTGGATCTGCCAGCGGTGTCTGCTGCTCATCGGGTAGGTCTTGCTCAAGCCCTAGCAGCAGGCTGAGCAGATAGCGGTTGGCGCCGGGCGCGGGCTTATCAGACGAGAGGCCGGGGCGCATGACCGGCAACACGCGGAAGCCCTCGGCTTCCAATGCCGGTATCAGCGCCGCCTGCACCAGCGAGGTCTTGCCTGCGCCGGAGGGGGACGAGAGCAGGACGATACGTTCGGCGATGAGCAGGCCCAGCAGATCCGCGGTCTCACGCTGGCGGCCGTACAAGGTCTCGCCACGCTGGAAGGAGCGAGGGCCGGGGTAGGGGTTAGGTCGTGGGTTGGTCATTGGCTGCTGAGCCGGCGGAACCCGGCCGCCGCATCGCGCATCGCGCCAGCCAGACGTGCGGCGTCGCCAGGCGCGGCGCGTAAGGTCGCATAGGTCTCCAGGTCGTTGCGGCGCAGCGCATCTCAGCTCGCGCGAGTCTCCGGCAGGCCCCGCAATAAGATCAAAGAAGGCCAGCACCTGGAAACGCTCGCTGCTGGCGATACCGACCCTGCAAGTACGCGTAGTCAATTGCTCCTCCGAAATCGTGTTTCTACCTCTTCACAAAGGTACTATGATGGCCGGGTTGGCCCGCGATGAGCCCCACCCAGCGCAAGGCAATTCATTCGGGTACGTTCAGGTGCGCGGTCTCTTCGTCGAACAGCGTGGCGCGGATCAGTTCGTACTTGGTGCTGGGCGCCGGCAGATGGTCCAGCCGGACGCCGGTCACTTTGCCGTTGCTCTCGGCATATGCTTGACAGTTTTCTGCGAGGGGATCGGTCATGAGAGTGTCTCCTTGAGTTTCTGGATGAGCGCGTGTTGGCGCATAATATGTTAAACGAAAGAGACCGCCGTTTTTGCGCGCCCCAGGAAAAAGGCCCCAAGTTCGTGCCACCGCCAAAAGTAGTGGGATTCGCCACTCAACACGTGCGTCCCCTGACCGCGCCATTCCACAGCGCCCGCCGTAACACCTTGCCATTCGTCGTGCGCGGCAAATCGCCGACGAAATGCACGGCACGCGGGCATTTGTAGCTGGCCAGGTGCTGTGCGGCGTAAGCAACGATCTCCTCTTCGCTAGCCACCGAACCCGGCGCCAACAAAACGTAGGCGGCGATGATCGTCTTGTTCGACCCCACCTCCTCGCCGATCACCGCGCAGTCGGCCACCGCCGGGTGATCCTTGAGGATGCGCTCGACCTCGAAGGGGGACACCCGATACCCGAAGCTCTTGATGATGTCGTCTCTGCGGCCGAGGAACCAGAAATAGCCGTCGGCATCGCGACGGGCGTAGTCACCGGTCAGGAACCAACCTCCGCGGCGCAGTCGGGCCGTCTCTGCGGGCTGGTTCCAGTAGCGCAGAAACAGGCCGGGGTCGTCCTCGGCGATGACGATCATCCCTTCCTCTCCCACGGACACCTCGTGGAGGTTGAGTAAGGACGTATCGAAACCCAGGTCGGCATCCACCAGCTTGACCGTGTGTCCCGGCTGTGGCATGCCGACCGATCCCGGCCGGATCGGAACGCCCTTGCGCTGTGACATGTAGTACGAGCATTCCGACATGCCGATCGCCTCGTAGATCTCCTGGCCGAATCGCTCCCGCCAGCCGGCCAGCACGTCGTCGGATAGATGCTCGCCGGCGCACATGCAGTGGCGCAGCGTGGGCACGTCGGCCGCGCCGAAGGCCGTCTTCTGCAGGACCTGCCGGTAGATCGTCGGCACGCCAATGAAGATCGTGGCGCGGTGCTTGGCGACCAGCGGCATCCAGCACGTCGCATCGGCCTTGCCTTCATAGACGATAGCGGTCTGCCCCAGGTAGAGCGGGTCCATCAACGCCGTGCCGAGCACGTAGGTCCAGTTGAATTTGCCGGAATGCAGAACACGGTCGTCGCCATGGAAATCGAACCAGGCCTCCATCGCCGGCCGGCGTCCCAGCAGGGCGCGATGTGCGTGCAGCACGCCTTTGGGGAAGGCCGTGGTGCCGGACGTGTAGACCAGGTAGGCTGGATCGTCGGAACGCGTGGGGTGTGGCGGGTCGCAGGAATCGATAGCGGCCAGGAGCGCGTCCAGGTCGTGCATGGCGGGGCTCTGGTTGGGTTCTGATCGTGTAGGACCTGTGTGACCGGTTAAGCTGGGCTCTGATGGCGTTCGTTCCTGGCTGTTCAACTCCACCAGAATGACATACCGCAGCCCGCGCGCGCTTCCTAACTGCTCACCCAAAACCTCCCACGACCGCCGATCGGTCACCAGGACCGATGCGCCCGAGTCATCTAGCAGATAGCCAACCTCCTCGGCTGTCAACATGTTCGAGCTCGGCACCGGGATCGCGCCCCGCTTCATCGCTCCCAGGAAGACGATGGGATAGGCCAGACAGTTAGGCAGGCGGACCAACACCCGCTCGCCGGCATCCACGTCCAGTTCGCGCAAGGTTTGGGCAAAGCGGCTGGTCAACTCGGCCAGCTCGCCGAAGGTAACCTGCGACGTGCCGCGCTCGGCATCCTCCACGATCAAGGCAATGCGGCCGGCGGCCGGCGTGCCGAGGTGGGCATCGGTGCAAGCAACGCCGATGTTGAAGAAAGGAGGGATGGTCATAGCCTCGATAGTAGCACAACACGTCGAGGTTTTCCAAGCATCACCAACCCTGTTCGCGGAGGCCCGAAGAAAATCGTCGCCGAGAGCACCTACTTGATTCCTCGGTCAGTAACATCGCCTTTGACAGTGCGCGCCTCTGGCGTACAATGACTGCGCAACAACAATTCTTCCCCTTGGAGACAAGTCATGAACTACGAATGAGTCGAAACCACCGTGTGGGGTGATCTTGCGATGACCTTCGATCAACAGGAATTCGATATCCGATTTGAGTGGGGAGAACACGGGGTAGCAACCTTAGCGCCCATCAGCGATGTGGTGATCATCGTCGACGTGCTGTCTTTTTCGACCAGTGTCGAAATCGCGGTAAATCGAGGGGCCATCGTCTTTCCGTATCGCTGGCGAGATGATCGCGCCGTGGATTATGCCGCTTCGGTGGATGCCGTGCTGGCCGGCAGCCGAGCCCACTCCGGGTATTCACTGTCACCGCAGTCGCTAATGAACATCCCCAACGGGGCACGGATCGTCCTGCCATCGCCAAATGGCGCCTCGTTGACGCTAGCCGCGAAGCCAACATCGGTCATTGCAGGATGCTTGCGCAACGCACGGGCGATAGCTCTGGCAGCCAGCCGCTATGGGCGCAAGGTCGCCGTAATCGCCGCAGGCGAGCGATGGAGAGATGACGCAAGTTTGCGCCCCTCCTTTGAGGACTTGGTCGGTGCAGGGGCGATTATCAGCACTCTCGCCGGCGTCAAGTCGCCGGAAGCACTTGGTGCGGAAGCGGCGTTTCGTGCCGTTAAGCCCAGGCTTGGTGACACCTTGAGCCAGTGCGGTTCTGGCAAAGAGCTCATTGCGCAAGGCTTCGCAAACGATGTTATACTGGCCTCAGAGCTGAATGTGAGCGAGTGTGTGCCGGTATTGATCGATGATACCTATCGTTCGGGAAGATGGCTGTAGCGCAAATTGCCTAGTTTGCGCTACATTTTCAGGACAGGCGCCGCGCCGGCCTGCTGGCACTCCGATGGATGAAAATCGGCGGGGCTCGGTCGGAGACCGGCCCGAGCGGCTAGATGGCTATTTTCAGGACAGCGAGCAATGGAGGTCAAGAATGAGCAAAGGACGAATGGAAGCCTTTAGCGACGGCGTGCTTGCCATCATCATCACGATTATGGTGTTGGAATTGACGATACCGCATGAAGCCGATCTGGCAGCGCTGCTCCCGCTGGTTCCGGTGTTTTTTAGCTATGCGCTGAGTTTTGTCTTTATCGGTATCTACTGGAACAACCACCATCACCTGCTCCAGGCGACCAGGCAAATCGATGGCCGAGTGCTTTGGGCGAACATGCATCTGCTGTTCTGGCTGTCGCTGATCCCCTTCGCCACCGGCTGGATGGGCGAGAACTCGTTTGCCGCCTGGCCCGTTGCGCTGTATGGCGCGGTGCTGCTGTTGGCCGCTATCGCATACACAATTCTTTTTCGAGTTTTGGTTGCACTTCACGGCAAAGACTCCGTTCTGGGAACCGCACTCGGCCGTGATTTCAAGGGCAAAATATCCCTGGGGATCTACTTTGTGGCTATTCCCTTAGCTCTTGTGAACTCTTGGCTGGCCTCCGCGCTCTACGTCCTGGTTGCAGTCATGTGGCTGATTCCTGACCGCCGCATCGAGAAGACGATGGCCAAATGAGTCTAGTCATTGAAACGGCCAAGCTGTCGAAATCCTACGGCCACGTGCTGGCGGTCAATTCGGTTGACCTGCGCGTCGGCCGCGGCGAGATCTACGGCTTCCTCGGTCTGAATGGCGCGGGAAAGACCACTACCATCCGCGCCTTGTTGGGGATGATCCGTCCGAGTGGAGGATCGGTTGCGGTGCTGGGACAGGCTGTCGGTCCACATGGACGCGGGCCATGGAATCGCGTTGGCCATTTGGTCGAGCGGCCAACTGCCTATCCTGAATTGACCGTCCGGGAGAACCTGGAGATCGGCCGCCGCCTGCACGGGATTTCGGATCTCGATGCCACGTCCCGCGTCGTCGAACGGCTGGGGCTTGTCGCTTACGCCGATCGCAAAGCGGGCACGCTTTCGACCGGCAATCTGCAACGCCTTGGGCTAGCGCGGGCGCTGTTGCACGAGCCCGAGCTGCTCATCCTCGACGAACCCGCCAACGGACTCGACCCGGCGGGCGTGGTCGAGATCCGAGAGCTGCTGGCAGGTCTCGCCCGCGACCAAGGCGTGACCGTGTTCATGTCAAGCCACGTCCTGACGGAGGTGGACCGCCTGGCCACGCGCATCGGCATCATCCACAAAGGTTGTTTGATCGAGGAACTCGAGGCGGAGAAACTGGAAGACCTTCGGTCGCGGCGCTTGGAGATCAGAACGCGTGATCTCGAAGCCGCACAAAGCGTTCTTAGCCAAGCCGGCTTTGCCGTAAAAGTAAACGAAGACGTGATTTTCTTGAGCAAAGCACACGCCATCGAAGCGCCGGACGAAGTAGCGACTATCCTCGTCAACGCAGGAACGCCTCCAACCAAACTGGCCGTGGAACAGGAGGACCTGGAAGATTATTTCCTGCGCTTGACGGGAGAACCGAAATGAACTCGTTTATTTCCGCTTTGTGGGCCGAGACGCTCAAGGCGCGCCGTTCCAAAGTATCTCTGCTTACGGTCGCCGCAGTCTCGATGTTGCCTGCTGCCGCCGGGCTGTTCACGGTTATCTTGAAGAATCCCGAACGGGCGCGCGAAATGGGGTTGCTAGGCGCAAAGGCCGAGCTTGCGATGGGAACCGCCGATTGGCCAACCTTCTTCTACGTGCTCGTGATCGGAACCGCAGCCGGTGGCGCCCTCCTGCTTGCGTTTATCGCAGCCTGGGTGTTTGGACGCGAGTTTTCCGATCACACCGTCAAGGAATTGTTGGCCCTTCCCACCCCGCGCGTGGTCATCGTCGGCGCGAAGTTTGTCTTGATCGGCCTGTGGACGCTCGGTCTGGCCCTCTGGATCTATCTGTTGGGCCTGGGGATTGGCATGGCCGTCGGTATTCCGGGTGGATCGCCTGAACTGGCATGGACATCCTTCCGGTATCTGATGCTTGCCGTTCTCCTGAACTGCTTGCTCATGCCGTGGGTCGCCTTGTTTGCCAGTATCGGACGTGGCTATCTGCCTCCGCTGGGATGGGCCATTCTGGCGCTCGCGCTGGCCCAGATTTTGACTGCGCTGGGCTGGGCCGATTGGTTTCCATGGGCTATTCCCGTCTTGGTTGGCGAGCTGGCAGGGCCGAACGCCGAGCCGGTAGCAATGCACAGCTTTGTTCTGGTGCTGCTGACCTTCATTGCCGGGGTCGCTGCAACCTTGGCGTGGTGGCGCAGCGCGGATCAGGCGCGATAGCTGGCCCGGCCGCACTTCAAGGAATCCGAGGGCTACGACCGGCCCGACCTCGACCTGACACCGCAGCAAGTGGCGCTGAGACTATCGCACTGGACTTCCACGCGTTCGCCTACTAGCACCCGGCCTACAAGCAATGGATCACAGAGAGCGGCGAGTTCGACCTGCTGATCGGCGCGTCGGCTGCCGACATCCGCTGCAAAGAGACGGTAACGCTGGAATCGACCCTGGATCTGCCCTGCCTGCTCAATCGAGTGTCGACCGTGCGCGAGTGGCTGGAAGATCTGCGTGGCCGGCCGGTGTTTTCGCCTTTCTTCCAGATGATGACCGCCGCAATGAGCGCGACCTTTGGCGAAGGTGACGGCGATGAAGCCATCGGCATGGATATGACCGGGTTTATGATGGAAATGCCGTTGTTGAGCATGCTTCTGTTCCAGGAGAAGGTCCTTCCTTTACCCGCCGAGGATTTGGTGGATGGACTGTTGCGGCAGGTACATGGAATCAGATTCTAATACCCAGCCAAGATACAACATTGCGCGACATCCGAAACCGTGATAGAATGGCCTTGTGGGTTTCACGGACAGAGTTGATTCTGAGAAGGTACGAGGTAGAACAATGGCAGGTGCAGTTGCTTCCGTGAAAGAAGAGCTAATCACCGGCGAGGAGTTGCTCGCTCTGGGGGACATCGGTCCCTGCGAATTGATTGACGGGAGGATCGTTCACATGCATCCGACAGGATCAGAACATGGGATGATCGAGTTCAACCTTGGCAGCGAGCTGAGGCTATTTGTTCGGAAGCATAAGCTAGGTTGGGTCACAGGTGGGGAAGTCGGGATTTACATCCGGCGACATCCGGACCGGGTGCGCGGCGCCGACATTGCCTTCGTCTCTGGGAGGCGTTTGCAGGCGCTCCCGAAAGGTTTCCTGACAGTGGCGCCTGATCTGGTGGTGGAGATCATGTCTCCTGATGACCGCTGGCAGGACGTACGAGAGAAGCTGGCAGACTACTTCTCCATCGGGGTGGAGCGCGTTTGGATCGTCGAGCCGCAAAACCGCAAGGTATTGGTCTTTAGCTCGGTAACGGATGTCGCAGAATACGATGAAAGAGACACCCTGCGCGGCGAAGGGATCTTGTCGGACTTCGCCATCGGAGTGGCGGAACTGTTCGCCGAGTAGACGAGATGAGAGAAGACTACGATTTCTCACTATCCACCGAGAACCCTTACGCCCAGTCTTTGCGCAAGGCAGCGACAAAGTAATTGTCAGAGATGTCCCCGTCTGATCACTTGCTGGCATCGACCGCCTGTTGGACGGCGGCAGTCCGTGCGCAGGAGCATGCTGACCTCCCCGTTGACACAGAAATGGGTCGAGATGCAGGCTCAATCCGGCGCGCCCTGGATCGGCACGATGGACGATCCGGTCGGTTTTCTGGCCGAGCGCGGCTGGCAGGCCACGCTAACCCAGGCAGGGGCACCCGATGCCAACCACGGACGATGGACGCTCCCAATCATTCCGACGACCATGCCGAACATCCCGCATAATTGGTTTGTGACAGCCGAGAAAAGCTGAACCCTCCGGCGCCTGGAATGGACACAGCGATCACACGGCTATCTTCGATGCCGCATAGACGCTCGACATCGACTTACCCGTCTGAACGTCATTCGAGCGGGTTCTGAGCAAAGAACTCCCACATGACTGCCGTCGCATCGATGTCCCCGGTCGTATGCCCCACGATGGCTTTGGGCAACTTGCCCCTGGCGGGCCGCGAGGCAAAGCCGTGCATGTTGATCACGAGCGGTGTAGGCGCAGTCGGGTCATACAACTCGGGCACGTAGAGCCGGGTCGTCCGGTCGAGCCCGGCCGATTTGATCTTTCTCCAGAGTCACTCCCACGGGGAGACGACTTCAAGCGGCGATCGCTAGCACGAGCGCACTCGACAACAGTAGAACTAGCAAAAACACAATCGTTCTTCGTCGCATGAATTGGGTCCTGTCTTGAGGTGGCCGCCATTGAACGAGGTCCGGTGTGGATGTTGAAACTGCGTGAGACCACGGTCGATGGCGGTGATCCTCGAAACGAGACCGGTCCGGTCGATAGTGCTAGTCGTCTTTACCAGACCGGACCGGTTGCGGAAAACCGGTCCGGTCGATAGTGCTGGTCGTTTTTTCCAGACCGGACCGGTTGCGGAAAACCGGTCCGGTCCACTCTTCACTCTTTACCGTCCACCCTCCACGTCTCCGCCTACCGCGCCGCCTCCAACAGCTTCTCGACCTGGTACTCCGACGCCTCGCCGGCCTCCAGCAGCTTGAAGATGATCTGCAGGCGAGCTTCTACCTGCGCGACGGCCTCGTCCTCAGGCAGCTTGAGGACGCTGTCGACCACGGCCGGCAGGAGCAGCCAATCACAAAGCTGCTCGTAGGCTTCTTTGTTGAACCACAACACGCCCTGGTACCGGTTGACTTGAATGAACTGCTGCACCTCGGCGTCCCGCAGCAGCCGGCTGAGAGCGGCAAAGGCCATGCGTTGCGGCTGAACCTTGAACTCAAACCAGCGTTGATTGGCGGTGAGCAGCTTGATGATGCCCACTGCTCGTTCGGCCATCTGCGCCCCGGCGCCCAGGTTCTGCAGCGTGCGCGAAAGGATGCGGCCCAGCAGCCACTCGTCGATCCAGCTCCGGCTCAGGTCGGCATAGGCCTTTTCGTCGACCACCTTGGCCAGCTTGTGCACGAAATGCCAGCCGAGGGCCGTGCCCCAGGCCACGGTCTCGTTGCCCAGCTGCTCGGCCAACATGCCGGCCACCACCTGCAGCTCCGGCACCTCTTCGCCGATCTCGCCCAAGCGCAGGATGGTCTCTAACTCCTCGCGATGTTTCTTGGCCAACGCGGCAGGATCGCCCTCGCCCTCGGCGAACTCCTTGATCGCCGCGAGCAAGGATGTGTAGTGCTGCTCTACTTCGTCCAACAGCGCGTCTAGCTGGTCAACCTCTTCTGCGCCTACAGCTTCGGCTACTGCCTCCGCCACCTCAACAGCATCCGCTACGGCCTCCGCATCGGCCTCCGGCTCCATCTCGATCTCGACCTCGACTTCAATCCTCGCACGCTCGGCATCGATCAGCCGGCGGAACATGCCGGCGTTGACCAGCTGCTTGAACGGATCGTGGATCGGTTGAAGGAAGATCTCTTTGAGCGCATCCTCGATACTGGGCACGCCGCGGCCGGCCAGGTAGCCCATCAGGTGGCTGTATTGGTGCCACTCGTTGTCCTCCACGACGCGGAAATCGAGGAAGACGTGCACCTTGAACGCGCCCAGCTCGACGAACATGCCTTCGTTATGGAGCTGCTGGCAGTTGCGCACGTACTCCAGGTTCGAGGCCACGTCGCGGAAAATCACGTAGGCATTGCCGTCGTTGGGCAGACCCAGGCCGTTGGCCAGGTCCGTCTGCTCCAGGTGTTTGCCGCCGTCAGGCTCCTTGACTGCATACGAGGCCGACGTGCGGATCCAGCCTCGGACATCCGCCCACTTGTTGTGGTAGATCACCAGGCCGCGCTCGTCGCCAGCCCGGTTGGAGTATGCGAAGACGTTCTCGTTAACCGATCCGTCGGTGCCGAAGAAATCGTACAGCCGGAAATTGGCCACCTCGGCGAAGACGTACCGTTTATGCAGCAGCGGGAAGATCTCCCGCTCGTGGCGATTGACCAACCACCCGTCGGGGGTCTCCTGCCACATCGGCCGGCGGAACTCCATGCCATACTTCTCGGTGAAGCCCTCGACCTGGCCATGGCCAAACATCGGCAGGCCAGGCATGGTCGAAAGCAGCGTGGCCACGCCAAAGTACTTGTCGTCCTTGCCAAACTGCGCCACAGCCGTGTCCTCGTCCGGGTTGTTCATGAAGTTGACGTAGCGCTTGAGGATCTCCGGGTCGAACTCGACGGTGTTCTTGATCACCGAACGGTACTTGGCGTTGTCCTCCATCTTGAGCATGTTCATGAACGCGCTGTTGTACACCCGGTGCATCCCCAGCGTGCGCACGAAGTAGCCCTCCATCAACCAGAAGGCCTCGGCCAGGAGCAGCGTGTCGGGCACTTCCTGTGCGACCCGGTCCACCACGTTGCGCCAGAACTCTTCCGGAAACACGGCGTCGAAGTCCGGCTTGGTCAGGCCGAACTCGGCGCGCGAGGCGATGTCGCCGCCGCTGCCTGGCTCGGGGAACCACAGGCGCTGGTAGTGCTTCTTGGCCAGCGTCATGGCGGCGTCGAAGCGGATGATTGGGAACATACGCGCCACTTGCAGGACGGTCTGGATCACCGCCTCGCGGACCTCGGGAAGAAGGTAGTTGAGCTGGGCGGTGTCGTTCCAGGGCATGCTGGTGCCGTCGTTGCCGTGATAGATATACCGCACTTCGCCCGTATCGAAATTGCGACGCTGAAACACCACTGAGGCGTCGCTCTTACTGTAGTAATGATCCTCGAGATAGATTCCTACCCCAGGGACTTCGGTCAGGTTCGGGCCGTTGAACGTGTACACGGGGAAGGGACTGTAGGGCAGCTGCACGAACCAGTCGGGGTGTTCGATGACCCATTTGCCGTCGATGCCAACGTGGTTGGGCACCATGTCGCTGGCCAGGCGGAGGCCGCGCTGCCAGGCGCGGTCGCGCAGGTCGCGGTAGGCGTCATATCCGCCCAGATCGGCCGCAATCTGGTAGTCGTACAGCGAGTAGGCCGATGCCACCGCGTCCGCTTTGCCCATCATCTGTTTAATGCGTTGCGACGCCGTACTCCGCTCCCATAGCCCGATCAGCCACAGTCCGGTGAAGCCCCAGGTTGCCAACTGGTCCAGCTCTTCGTCCGGGATTTGGTTGAGATAGCGAATCTCCCGCTCGTATTTCCTGGAAAGCTGGTCCAGCCAAACATAGGTGTTCTTGGCCAGCATCACTGTCTTGGGCATCCAGTCCAAATCGACGCTGAAGCGCTCGGCCTCGAAGGTCAGATGCGAGAAATCGGGCGCCATCGACGGGCCCACGCCCCCAAACACGGCCTTCTCCTCCTCAGCGATCAGGTCAAGCCCGGCCAGGAGCCGGAAAAGATATTTACCGAGGTACTGGGTCCAGTTGGTGCGGATCCACTCCAGTTGGCCGGTCAGCGAGTTGGGAGAGGCGCGCATCGGCGCCTGCAGCAGGTCGAGCAGGTTCTCGTTGCCAGCGCCGATGCCGGGCGCAGAGGCAAAGAACTGGCGCAGTCCGTCGATGATCTCCTTATACTCGGTGTCCTCCACCAAAGTCGAATCGTCGAACAGCTCGCGATAAGGGGAGTACGCCGGGTTGATGTTCGACAGCCAGAGCAGCAGCATTTCTTCCAGGGCGATGTGGCGGTTGGGGTCACCGCCGGTCTCACCGGACAGATATGCCTCGACGCTCTCCTCGCCGCGGTAGACCGGCATGGCTGGGAATTCGCCCTCAAATGTGGCAAGCGTTTGGTCAACCGGTTGAGCCTCCAGCGTCTCGTTGAGGTGCGCCAGCGCATCTTCGAAGACACCGGGGTTGCGCTGCTGGCGGTAGGACACGATCATCAAATGCAGAATCTCGTGGATCAGCGCCATCGCGTTGACCTGGCTGGCCTTCACCGCCTGTTCGGGGAAACGAAGAAGGTCGCGCTTCTCGTTCATCTGCTGGGCGAACTGCCGGGCAGAGCGGAAATTGGCGACCACGACGGTGCCGCGCACGGAAAACAGGTCTCCGTCAAATTGATAGAAATCGCGCGAGTTCGCGCGATACGTGGAACTCCCGACGAAAATCGCATGGAGGCCGCCAGAGCGGTTGATGCAAACGGTGCATGAGAACCTTCCTTGGGTTTTGTGTTTGGAGCAGTCCCAGAACGGGAGATGGAGAGTGCATCAAAACAAGTTAACTAAGCTTACCACAAATTCCACGCCGGAACAAGTTGGGGATTGGCGACAAACCCTTCGGGTGTATACACCCTTCGGGTCTTAAAACCCTACGACCGCGCGCCGATCGCCCGGCGACACCCGGTTTTGTCACGCCACCCACTTGACATTAGCCTGACGCCGGGCTATGATCGGCCCATGCCTAATAAGATTTCCCAGACGCTCCGGCTGGTATTACCTTGTTCCACAGCTCTGATCGTGCTCGTCGCCTGCACGCGCAGCTCGCCGACGCCTGCGACCACACCCGCCAACACAGCCGTTTCTGCTGAAACACCAACTGTGGCTGTTGCCGAGCCGGCAGTCGTCGCAACCGCAACGATCGACTCGCCCACGCGGGCACCATCTGCCACCCAACCGCCGGCGGCTACCCCCACATCATTGCCGACAGAACAGCCCTCGAACACGCCAACCGTTACCGAGACGCCCGCAAAGGGGACCGCTACCCCAGTCCCACCGCCATCCCCTGTCGGCGAACGCCTGGCCGAAGCGCGCCGGCTACATGTAAACGGCGACTACGAAGCCGCCCGGGCGCTATATGCCGCGATTGTCCAAGATGACCCAGAGAGCCCTCAGGCGAGCGAAGCACGCTGGCGCCTCGGTCAAGCCTACCTGGAGGATGGCCAGCCCACGGAGGCCTACGTCGCCCTGGGCCTCGCTCAGCAGCAGGCGCCACCCGAGGCAGTCCCACCTGAGGTGGATTTCTGGATGGGTGAGGCGCTGGCCGAGGTCGGCAACCCGACCGGCGCCGTGGAGGCCTACCGCCGCTATCTGGCGCGTAACCAGACCCTGGCCGGCGCAGTGACTCTGCGCATCGGCCGGCTTTTGAAGCAGGCTGGCGAAACACAGGGCGCCTTCGACGCTTTGAACCAGGCCGTTGCCGCCGCGCCCGACAACTTTGTTCTCTTCGCCGCGCAAGAGGAACTGGCCGAACTGTTCAAGGGACAGGACAACACCCAGGCTGCGCTGGAGCAGTTTGACAAGATCCTCGGCGTCAGCCAGTTCGGCCGCTACCGGGCTGAGATCCAGTATCGATCGGGGCAACTGTTAGAACAGGCCGGTCAGAAAGAAGCCGCCGCCGACCGCTATCGTCGGGCCATCGGCGAGGACGAGGCCAGCCCGGACGCCCTAAACGCGGCCAACGCGCTAGCTGCCCTAGGTCAACCGCTGGACGAACAGAGCTACGCCCGCATCTTGCTGAGTAACGGCGACTACGCCGACGGCATCGCGACGATGAACCGCTATATCGCCAGCCAGCCCACTCCCCCTGTCGAGTTGCAGGTACTCGTAGCCGAGGCCTACATGAGCCAACGCGCGTCTGAAGCGGCTCTGGTCGAATGGCAGAAGCTGCTGGACACGCATCCGGACTATGCCGATCGGGCCGGCGCATTGATCCGCATGGCGGTCGCGCAGGTGCGCCTTGACAATCGAGCCGCGGCGCGCGATCTCTACAAGCAGGCCGCGGGCGCATCAGAGGCGAAAGCGCCGGCTGCACTGCTGGAGGCCGCGCGGCTGGCCGAACGCGATGGCGATTGTCAAACCGCTGCAACGGAATACCTGGACGTGGCTCGGCGCTACCCTGCTGCAGCCGAGGCCGGCGAAGCGCTGTATCGCGGCGGTATCTGCCAGTATCGCCTGGGCCAGAAATCCAGCGCAACAGAGAGCTGGCGACGGCTCGTGACCGGTTACCCAAGCAACCTGTTCGCGCACGCGGGTCGTTTTTGGGCTGGCAAGGCCGCGCTGGAGTCTGGGCAACACACAACAGGCTTTGGAACTATGGAGCCGTCTGTCGACCGAAGTGGGAGACAGTTACTATACAGCACACGCCGAAGACCTGGTCGCGCAGGCCGGTTTGCCGGTATCAAGCACCTTGACCCTCTCCATGACCCTTGGAATGCAGTTGGAGGACGATGGCTCGCAGGAGGCAGCGGAGCGGTGGCTGGCAGGCTGGGCCGCGCCAGGTGTGATCGACTCGGCCAGCCTGCGCCAGCTGCCGGCGGCTGTGGCCGGTGATCCTCAGCTCCAGCGTACGGACGCCCAGGTGGCCGCAGGCCTGCGCGCCGAGGCCCTGCGCGACGGCAATGAGGTCCGGGATCGCTACAAGAACGATCCCTTGGCGCTGTACGCACTGGCCTTGCATTGGCGTGACCTGGGCCTGTATCAGCACGCAACACAGGCAGCCGTGCGTCTTGCGGCGCTCGGACCGCAGGGCGGCGTCCCGATCTTCGTCGAGCGGCTGGCCTACCCGACCTATTTCTCCGACCTGGTCGAGGCGGAAGCGACCGTGCGCGGCCTCGATCCTCTGTTGATCTATGCCCTGATTCGTCAAGAGAGCTTCTTCGAGCGTGGCGCCCGATCGTCGGCTGCGGCGCAGGGCTTGACACAGGTTATCCCCAGCACCGCCGAGGAAATCGCCGGCGCCATCGGCTGGCCCAACTTCGAGCCGGACGACATCTACAAGCCGTATGTCAATATCAAGTTTGGCGTCTACTACCTCTGGGCTGCGTTGAACATGTTCGACGGCAACCCGTACCCGGCGCTGGCAGGCTACAACGCCGGCCCCGGCAACGCTCAGTATTGGGTGGACCAGGCCAACACTGCTGACGACGATTTATTCGTCGAGGAGATCACAATCAACGAACCGAAGATCTACGTGCGGCGGGTGTTGGCGCAGTATGCGGCGTACAAGCGGCTATACGGGCAGTAAGGTGGAGAACCGCGGACTGGCGGAGACGCGGACTTCCGGAGCGGAACGCGCATATCTTCGTTCTTCGCCTCCTTGACGGAGTTTTCAGACACCAACCGATGGCACATTGTCAGCGTAACGGCGGTTATGCGCCGTTACGCACTTCCTTCCGGAATCCGCGCCTCCGCCAGTCCGTGGTTCTTCTGGCGCCAATCGTCCGAGGATAACATGAGGACAAACCAAGATCCCCCTCTATCAAAGGAAGAACTTCGTCGTGCCTACCGAGAAGAACAGGAAGGCCAGAGCAAAGACAAGTCAGACTCCAAACGCGATTGGCGGAGCGTGATCGAGGAACAGATCGCCAAGATCGAGATCGACACGCAAGCCACCAAGGGCAAGCCACTCAACCTCGGTGGCAATCCCTATCTCGATCCGTCGGATGAACTGGCACACGACATGCTCAAGAATGCCGGCTACACCTTGCCTTGGATCGACGATGCGAAGCAAATCGACGCGAGGCTGCAGGCTGCGAGGCGTAAGCTGCAGCAAGCCTGGAAGGAGACTATGGAGCTGCGTGACGCGCAGATCTGCGCGGGCCATCAATGGGTCGAAGGCAGTTGGCTGGCGTCGTTGCGCGAGTTCCGCAAGGACGTGGAACAGATCAATCGGGAGATACGCGACTACAACCTGAAAGCGCCGAGCGTTTCCCTGCACAAGTTCAGCATTCGAGTAGACGAGGAGCTGGCTCACATGGGTATCGGCGAGGAAGAGTAGCCAGTAGATACTACTACCACGCGTGTCATGCTGAGACCCCGCATCCCGCGGGGCGGTATTCGCAAACGAATGACATGGTATGTCATGAGTAGACCCCGCATCCCGCGGGGCGGTATTCGCAAACGAATGACATGGTATGTCATGAGGAGGGCCGCCGAAGCACACTTGCGCCGCACGCACGTGCAGGTGTCTCCGGCTTGCACAAACCATGACACGTGCATGCGCGTGCGGCGCACATGTCAAATCTGAAACTGCCGATTTGCCGCGATGCGCCATGGTATGGTACAACCAGAGGAGTCGTCTTCTTCGTGCCGCTCCCCCTGCAAATCACACCCGACAACTCGCCCAAGCCATGCCCCCCATCGAACAACGGACTCGTCCCCAACTGAAGCGCCTCAGTGGCTTGTCGTGGAACGTTGTTCTGGTGGTCGTATCCATTGCTCTTATCGTGCAGTTAGGGCTGCTCGCTCTGGTCCTCTGGCTACCCGGCCGGTCGAACGCCTGGATAGCCGTAGGCTTGATCGGGCTGGCCGGCACGCTCGTTGCCTGGCTAGCCTTGGGCTGGTTCATCGGCCAGGTGAGCCGCCAGCGACGAACCGCAGACGAGTTGCGCCAAGCCTATGCCAAGCTGGCCGAAACCCACCGCCAGCTTCTGGCCGTACACGACATCGGCAAGGAAATCGCATCGGCGGCCGACATCCAACAGGTGCTCGAACTTGCGGCGCACGCGCCGACCCACCTGGCCGGCGCGCAGGGTTCGGCCGTGGTGATGTTCGACGAGAAACAGGAGCGTCTGCGGCTGGACATGGCCTGGGGCCTCAGCGATGCCTACGTCACCGGCTTTCGACAACGTATCGACCTCGGGGTGGCGGCTGAACGCTGCCAAACGTGCAGCACATTGAACGCCCAGGTGTCTGGCGATTGCCCGCTTTTCGACGGCATGCAGACGCTGGCCCGCGCCGAAGGCATCCGCTCTCTGGCGTGCGTCCCGCTGGTGCGCGAAAATCGCCGTGAGGGCATCCTCACCGCGTATTTCCCCTCACCGGATGGCCCGCCCGAGCAACAGATCCAACTGCTAAACATCGTGGCCACTGAGATTGCGTCGGCGCTGGAAAGTGTGCGCCTGCGCCAGCAGCAGATGGCCACGCTCTTCGCCGTCGAAGGCTTGACGCGCAGCGGGCAGGACCTCGACATCCTTCTACAGCAAGTGCTCGAGACTAGCTTGACCGGTTGGAGCGTGCGGCGCGGTGCTATCCTGTTGTGGGACGAGGGCAACGCAGCCTGGAACCACTGGGTACAGGCCGGACTGGACTATGCCGGCGACAACGCTATGTTCGATCTGGCGCTACGCCTGGCCGAACAGGTTCGTCAAAGTAACCAGCCGCTGATGATCCCTGACCTCTCGAAACAGCAGGCCCTGCTGCCGCAGACTGCGGGCGGACTCAGGTCGGCCGCTGCAGACGTACTGATCTCCGGCGGCAAGGTTTTGGGCGCCCTGGTGATGATGACGGAGCAGCGCGGCCGCTTTGGTGAAACCCAGGCGCCCTTCTTCTCAGCCATTGCACACCAGGCGGCCTTGGCGATCAGCAATGCCCAGCTGCACGCTCAGGTGCAGCATATGGCTATCCTGGACGAGCGCTACCGCCTGTCGCGCGAGATCCACGACGGCCTCGCACAGACCTTGGGATCGCTGGGCTGGCAGCTGGATCATCTGGGGCTGCTGTTGGATAGCGGCGACCTGCAAGCAGCCGCAGAGGTACTTGCCGGCACACGGCAGGCCACGCGTGAAGCCTACATGGACGTGCGCGAATCGATCGACGGCCTGCGGTTGGCTGCAGATCATGCCGGCGGGCTGGCCAGCGTGCTTGCCGAATATACCGAAGAATTCGAGAATCGCACCGGCATCGAGACCGACTTCCAGACCGGTGAGCTAGACGATCCCCTTGTCCTTGCGCCTGAAGCGGAACTGCAGCTTCTACGCATCGCCCAAGAGAGTCTGACCAACGTGCGTAAACACGCCAGCGCTCGCCATGCATGGGTGACGCTGCGCTGTGGCCTCGATCAGGTCGAGCTGAGCATCTCGGATGACGGCCGAGGCTTCGACCCGCGTCTGCCGCGTGGCCGCCAGCACGTGGGTCTAACCGGGATGCGCGAGCGGGTCCACAGCCTCGGCGGCACATTGACGCTCGCCACCAGCCCGGGCCAGGGCACACGGCTCACCGTCACCGTCCCGATCCATCCGTCAAAACCCGTGACCCTGACTGAGCAGCCGGCTGCATCGCTTGTGCAGGTCGCATCCTAGACCCTTCGGATTTCTCGCTGCAAACCAGGTTTCGTTAAAACATAGCCATCGCAGTTAACAGGATGACGAGTTCGACAAGGGAAACCCGAAGGGTCCCACCTAGGCTAGATCCTACTCATGATTCGTGTCTTGATCTCCGACGACCATGCCGTGTTGCGCCACGGCTTACGCTTGATTTTGCAGAGCGCGCCTGACATCACGGTGATCGGCGAGGCCGGCACGGGCGTTGACGCCGTCGCCCAAGCCGTCGCCCTGACCCCCGATGTGGTTTTGATGGACCTGGACCTGCCCGATATGAGTGGCATCGAGGCCACCCAGCGCATTCGCGCGGCCTGCCCGGAGACACGCGTGCTGATCTTAACCGTTTCGGATCGCAAAGCCGACTTCCTCGGTGCGCTCAAAGCCGGCGCGCGCGGCTATCTATTGAAGAGCATGGACAGCCGGGAGGTACTTGCTGCGATCCGCCGCGTGGCCGGGGGTGAGGCCGTGCTGCCACCCAAACTGGCCGCGCGCCTGCTGGACGAGCTCGCCGAGCCCGCGCCATCCGCGCCTGTCGCTGAGGATTTGACCGAGCGCGAGCTCGAGGTACTTGCTTGCCTGGCCCAAGGCCTCGGCAACAAGGAAATCGCGACCGCTCTCAACATCGCCGAAAACACCGTCAAGACCCACGTACGCAGCATCCTCGCTAAATTGGGCGTGCGCAGCCGCACTGAAGCCGCCGCCCACGCGCTTCGAGGCGGCTTGGTCGCCGGCAGCTGACTCCCATCTCAACGCTTGAGCGGGCATATCTTACTTTGACCGGTCCGAAATCGATCCGACTAGTCAAAACAATCTCATCCTTCTCATCCTTTCGAGTGACCCCATGGTCACTCTTTTTGATTACCCACAAATCCTCCCTCCTTGTGACGACAGACGCAAGCGCGTGTGATAGAATACGCAATAGGCCACGCATGGCTCTATCCGTGGCGGAGTCCACCGTTGCAGTCAACGTCGAGGTGTTAATGAGCGGCAGTTCTGTCTTGATAATTTCCCGCCACCCGCTCTTCGCCGAGGCCATCACCCTCGTGTTGGCCAGCGAAGGGATTTCCGTGGCTGCCGTCGCAAACAACCTGCAGGCTGCCGTCCCGCTGTTGCACGAGCACCGCCCCAGCACTATCATCGTCGACTGCGAGAAGCCTTGCCAGCCCCAGGCAGAGATGCTCGCTCTGCTTGAAGACGCGGACATGGAGGCTCTCTTGGTGTTTCTCTCGCTGGCCGATAACCGCATGGTCGTCCACCAGTGGCGCCGGCTCGGCGACGCCACTTCGGCTGACCTGGTCTCCGTGCTGCGCAACGGTGCGAGTCCTTCGGCCGGCCCTGGAGTCAGCCTCTGATGGCAGTACAGGCAAGTTCCCCAACAAAGACAACGAAACCACCCATACGCTTTCGCTGGTGGTGGCTAGCTGTGGGCGCAGCCGTGTTGCTGGTGGCCGGAGTCATGGCTTTCGCCATCTTCAAGCCGATCAAGGTCCTGCCGCGCATGCGCCAGGCGCCGGGGTTCATCCTCACCGACCAGGACGGCCAACGGCTAACCAGCGAGGATCTGCGCGGCAAGGTGGTGCTTTACAACTTTCTTTACACCGGCTGCGGCCCGGCCTGCGCTCCCATGAACGCCACGATGAAGGAAGTGCAGCACCGGCTGGACGAGGTGGACCTCACCGGCCTGCCGGTGCAGTTTGTCACGATCAGCTTCGATCCGGAGCACGACACGCCAGAGAAACTCAAAGCCTACTCTGACTCCCTGGACGCCGATCCCGAACGCTGGCGCTTCGCCACCGGCGATCCAACCCGGCTCAAACAGGTCATCGGCACAGGCTTCGAGGCCTTCTACCAGGCAGATGGCCAGGGCGCCTTCAAGTTCGATCCCAAGTTCGTTCTCGTGGACGGCCTGGGACTTGTGCGCAGCGAGTACAAATACCAGGTGGAGACCTCCGACGCCGACCGCATTCTGCGCCACCTGGGCGTGCTGGCGGAGGAGGTGCAGAAGGCGACGGGCGTCAACAAGCTGGTGTACGAGGCGGCGCATTTGTTTCTGTGTTATGCGAATTAGGTTGGTAGATTGGTAAGTTGGTAGATTGGTAAGTTGGTAGATTGGTAAGTTGGTAGATTGGTAAGTTGGTAGATTGGTAAGTTGGTAGTTGGTAGGTTGGTAAGTTGGTAGGTTGGTAGATTGGTAGATTGGTAGGTTGGTAAGTGACGAGAAGCGTAGTAGGTTACCGAGGTTTGCTGATGCTGGCGGTGTTTTTGGCGTCGGTGACGGCTTGTGATGGTCCTGCCGCCAGTGGACCTGACATCCGAGTTGAGGAGGCGTGGGGACGGCCCACGCCGCAGATGTTCAACGTAGCCGCTTTCTACATGGTGCTGCAGAACAAAGGCACGGAGCCCGATCGGCTGATAGGCGGCAAGTCGCCCTTGTGTGGAACTGTGGAACTGCACGAGACTTACCAGACCGACGACGGCGCTAGCGGCATGAGACCCGTGCCGGGCGGGTTCATCGAAATCCCGCCCGGCGACCAGGTAGAATTGAAGCCTGGCAGCTATCATATCATGTGTATCGACAAGCAGATCGACTTCAACACCGGCGACAAGCTGCCGATTACCCTCTATTTCGAGAAATCCGGTGACACAGAAGCTGACATCAGCATTCGATAAGACCCTTCGGGTTTCTCCAATCCAATTCACGTCACTGCAAACAACGCTAACTACCCTTCCCGCGAAACTGGTTAGCAACCAGAAACCCGAATGGTCTGCACTAACGCAAGCCTCTGAGCAACTAACTATGCGCAAACCCACTCGCCTTTCGGCGATCCTACTAGCTCTCTTGGCCCTCGCTACCCTTGCGGGCTGCGTGCAGCCGTATACCTTCCGCGGCACCGAGCTCGTATCTAATAAGCCGGCGCCTGATTTCACGCTCACCGGGGCCGACGGCCAGCTGGCAAGCCTAAGCGACTTCCGCGACAAGGTAGTCGTGCTCTATTTCGGCTACACCTTCTGCCCCGACGTATGCCCAACGACGCTGACCGATATGAAGCAGGTTATGAAGCTGCTGGGCAAGAAGGCCGACGACGTGCAGTTCATCATGGTCTCCGTTGACCCGGAGCGGGACACGCCGGAGAAGCTGAACGAGTACGTCACCTACTTCGATCCGCACTTCATCGGCCTGACCGGCACTCCCGAAGAAATTGTGACCGCGGCCACCCCGTTCGGGGTTATTTTCGAAAAACACGAGGGCACTGCGGCCACCGGCTACCTTGTCGATCATACCGCGACGCTCAGTGTGATCGACAAGGACGGGCGCATGCGCCTCTTGTTTCCATTTGATGCGGATCCCAAGGATATCGCCGACGATCTGCAGCATTTGATAAAGTGATCGTGCTCTTTTCAGGGCACAAGACGAGGCATAACACCCTCGTCGCAAAACCAGCTTTGCTAAACCAGCAGAAAGAGAGTCTTCCGATGAAACGCGTGTTATTCGTTTCCCTCCTGATGATCGCCGCCGTTTTGGCCGGCGTTCTGGCAGCTTGCGCTGCCCCGCCCGCGGCAAGTGGTCCGCAGATCAAAGTCGACGGCGTGTGGGGACGCCCATCCCCCATGATGACCAACGCCGGCGCCTTTTACATGATGATCAGCAACAGCGGCACCGAGGCTGACAAGCTCGTCAGCGGCCAATCACCGTCGTGCGGCACGGTCGAGTTGCACGAGTCGTTTAAAAGCGACGACGGTATGATGGGCATGCGGCCGGTACCGGGCGGCTTTATCGAGATCCCGGCCGGCGGCCAGGCTGAACTCAAGGTCGGCGGCCTGCACGTGATGTGCATCGACAAGAAAGACGACTTCAAGGCCGGCGCCAAGCTGCCCCTCACGTTGAATTTCGAGAAGTCAGGCGCCAAGACGGTCAACGTCGAAATCCGTGAGAACGAGTAACTCAGTACCCTGTAAACCAAGTTTCTGCGTGGTGTCACCCTGAGTTTCCGATCCACGCGGCAGGATGCGCCGGCCAAAAAACTCAAGAAGTTTCTAGGTAGGCTCGGCGAAGGGTGACACCACACAAGGATTAATTTTACAGAGTACTCAGTGGTGCTGCTCTCCACCATTCCGCTTCCGATCTGGTCCGCGCCTCTGCAGTCCGCGGTTCTCAGGCCGGCGATATCATTGCGAGGAGGTATTTCGATGGCTAACGAAGAACAGCCAGGCCAGGGTGAAGAGTTCCATCCCAAAGGAACCGTGCTCTTCATTATCGTGTTCGCGATTATGCTGATAGTCCTTTGGGGCTCCGTCTATCTGCTCCTGCTCAGCCAAGGACCCACCACACCATGACCACACAACAACCCTCATCCGAACCTACCATGCACGTCGACCGATACGAACGGGGATGGATGATCGCTGCTGTGATCATGCTCGTCTCCTTTGCCGTGGCGGTCACCGTTGCAGGCCTCGCTTTGGGCATCCAACTGCCCGCTCCGGAAGCCCGGGTCAACCCCCAGACGGTTGGATCGCAAGGTCCGTTTGCCGCGCCTGGCCTGCGCGAGCTGGCGCCCGGCCGGTACGAAGCTTTCATCATGGCTCAGATCTGGTTCTTCAACCCGCGCGAGATCACCGTGCCAGCCGGGTCTACGGTCACCTTCTACATCACCAGCCAGGACGTACAGCACGGGTTCAAGCTGGAGGGCACCAACGTCAACTTGATGGTCATACCCGGCCAGGTGTCGAAACTCAGCTATACATTCACCGAACCCGGTGACTACAATTGGGTCTGCCACGAGTACTGTGGCCTGGGCCATGCGGCCATGTTCGGCACAATGAAGGTCACCCCCTGACCCGCTGACCGAGCGCAACCTAACACCTTCAAGAGGAAGCAAGCCTTATGACCGCAATCACCTCAGCACAGTCTATCCCAGCCCTGCCGGCGGCCCTGCCGGCTAAATATGTCTTATCGACCGGCGAGAAGCGCTTCGTCGGCCTGCACATGCTCTTTGGTCTTCTCGCCCTGTCGATCGGCTCGCTTTTTGGCCCGATGCAGGCGCTTGAATTCGCCAAGGTCGACCTGTATCAACTGCTCCAGCCGCTGCTCAAATCCTATTACCAGGGTTTGACGCTGCATGGTGTCTTGAACGCCCTGGTGTGGACGACCTTCTTTATCACAGGCTTTTTTAACCTTACCGTCACCTACGGCCTGCGCCGCAAGTTGGCCGCGCCAGTGCTGAACTGGATCGGCTTCATCATGATGGTCCTCGGCCTGCTCACGGCCGCCGTCCCGATCCTGCTGAACCAGGCCTCGGTGCTCTACACCTTCTACCCGCCCCTGCAAGCCAGTTGGGCCTTCTACGTCGGCTTGACCCTCGTGGTCGTGGGCAGTTGGTTCGAGGGCTATGGGTTCTACCTGACCTATTACAAGTGGCGCAAGGATAACGCCGACGTTCGCACCCCGATGATGACCTTCGGCAGCCTGATCACCATGGTGATGTGGCAGATCGCCACGATCGGTATCGCCGTCGAGATCCTGACGCAACTGCTGCCTTGGTCGTTGGGCCTACTTCCCGGCGTTGACCCGCAGCTCGACCGCACGTACTTCTGGTTCACCGGCCACCCGCTGGTCTACTTCTGGCTGCTGCCGGCCTATGTGTCCTGGTACGCCATGCTGCCCAAACAGGCCGGCGGCAAGCTGTTCAGCGACTCGCTGGCCCGGCTGTCGTTTTGGCTCTTCTTTGTGCTCTCAACGCCCTTGGGCTTTCACCATCAGTACACCGATCCCGGCGTGCCGCCTCTTTGGAAGTACATCCACTCGCTCCTGACCTTCGCGGTCGCATTCCCGTCGCTTTTGACCGCATTCACCGTCGTCGCTTCGCTGGAATACGCCGGCCGGCAGCGGGGCGGCAAAGGCCTGACTGGCTGGATCCGTAAGCTGCCTTGGGGCGATCCATCGGTGACCGCACAGGTCCTTTCCGGGGTCCTGTTTATCTTCGGCGGCATCGGCGGCATCATTAACGCCTCCTACAACATCAACCTGGTGGTGCACAACACGGCATGGGTGCCCGGCCACTTCCATCTGACCGTCGCCTCGGCCGCCACCATGTCGTTCATGGGCATCTGTTACTGGCTGGTGCCCCATGTGACCGGACGCAAGCTCTGGGCGCCTAAGCTGGCGCTGATACAGGCATGGATCTGGTTCGTCGGCATGGCGATTTTCTCCACCTCCATGCACCGCGTGGGACTGCTGGGCGCGCCGCGGCGCACGCCTCTCGGCGTTGCTCCGTACGTGCCGGCCAGCTGGCAGCCGTGGCTGATCGGAACGGCGATCGGCGGCGTCATCATGTTCGTCGGCGCTTACCTGTTCATAACCGTCCTGGTGGTGACCGTACTACGCAAGAAGGCGCCCGCGGCGGAGGTTCCACAGGTGCCCGAGGCCGAGGCGCTTCAAGATCCGCAGCAAACTCCCGCGTGGCTCGACCGCTGGGCGCCGTGGCTAGTGGCGGCGATCGTGCTTGTGCTCATCGCCTACGGGCCGAACCTGTTCTACCAGATCACCAACATGGCGAACACCTCTCCAGGCTTCAAAGTCTGGTAACCGTAGGGGCGGGCCTTGCGCCCGCCCGGCGCACCGAATATCGCGTCATAGGGGCGGGCCTTGCGCCCGCCCCTACGCGATGCAACACAATGATACCCCCACTTGAATCCCCACCCGCACCGCCCATCAACGGCGCCAGAAAGACAAGCACTACCACAATCGACTGGCCCCTGCGCCAGGCCAACCCGGTGCGCCGTTTTCTCAACTGGCTGGAGCGCTTCAGCCTGGCCGTGGAGAAGCCCATCGCGCGCGTCGTGCGCGATCCACAGTTCAACCCGCTTTACCACACCGGCACGATCACGCTCTTCGCCCTGTTGATCATCCTCATCACCGGGATCTACCTCACGATGTTCTTCCCGTTTGGCTTCGAAGACTCCTACCAGGCGGTGGCCCGAATGGAAGCCAATCTCGTGGGACGGCTAATGCGCGCGCTGCACCGCTACGCCTCAGCGCTGGCCATTTTCGCTGCCCTCCTGCACGGCTGGCGTACGTTCTTCATGGACCGCTTCCGCGGCCCGCGCTGGCTGGCCTGGGTCACAGGCATCTTCATGGCGATCCTCCTCTGGGGCGCCGGCCTGACCGGCTACTGGCTGATCTTCGACACGCGGGCCCAACTCTTTAATCAAGCGCTAATCGATTTGCTCGACGGTTTCACAGGCGGCGTAACCTTCCTTAACCGCTTCCTGCTCACCGAAGCGGCCGGCCAGGGCTGGCTTTTCATCCTGGGCGTCCTGACCGTGCATATCGGCCTGTCGGTCATTGTCGGGCTGTTTTTCTATATCCACATTAAACGACTGCGCCGCGCCAAGGTCCTTCCGCCCCGCTATTGGATGGCCATCCTCGGCGGCCTTCTGCTGATCGGCGCCCTGCTCGTCCCCGTTGGCATGCTGCCTCCAGCCGACTTTGGCAGCCTGCCGGTTCAGGTGCCGCTGGACTTATTCCTGTTGTTTTACCTGCCGGCGGCATTGCACCTGACGCCTGGTGTGTTCTGGGGCGGTGTCATCCTGATCGTGGCGCTGCTAACCTTGATCCCCTGGCTGCTCTTGCGCAAGCGGCTTGAACCCGTCCAGGTTCATGCCGACCGGTGCACCGGATGCACGCTCTGCGCGGCGGATTGCCCGTACAAAGCCATCACGATGGTCGAGCGCACCGACGGCGGGCCGCATAAGCTGTTGGCGGTCATCAACTCGAAGATGTGTGTTTCCTGCGGCATATGCATCGGTAGCTGCCCGCCGCTTGCCCTGACTCTGGGTGATCGGCCGCCGGAGCCGTTGTGGCAGGAGACGGTCGCCAAAGCCAGCCAGGAGGCCGCGCACCCGGTGCGTGTCGTGTTCACATGCGAGAGACACGCAGCCCAAGGCGCCCGAGCGTTCCTGGACCAGCCGGAGCGGGCCTATTTCGGAGGCGAAAAAGGCAACAGCCATGCGTCACCGAGAGACAGTGATGACATGCACGTCGAGGTCATCCCCTTGACGTGCATCGGTATGGCGCATCCTGACCTGGCCGGGCGGGCGCTGGCCGCAGGCGCAGCCGAGGTCCGGTTTATCGGCTGCCCGCCGGAGGATTGCGCCAACCGCGAGGGCAACCTGTGGATGGAGCAGCGCCTGGAGCGAAAACGGCTTCCCAGGCTGCGTCGCGAGGTCGCTCAAACGTCAATTAGCACCGGTTGGGAGGCGCCCAACGACTTCCGCCGCGCGTTGCGCGTTCTTCCACATCCATCCAAAGCCACAACCTACGGCCTCAGCTTGACCCTCGCCAACTGGCGGGCCATGCTGCCGGCCCTGGTGCTGCTCGCTGCCGTCCTGGCCGCGACGATCGCACTCACCAGTGTGCCCTATCGACCGGCAGCGGGCAACCAGGCGTCGATCCGCATTGACCTGCAGCATCGCAGCGGTCTCCCAGTAGTCAGCACCCTGTCCGACGTGATCACTTCTGTGGTCCCCGACCTCAGCAAGGCAGTGGCGACCCGCATGGTGATCGAGATCGACGGACAACCGGCTCTGGATAAGACGTACCCGCTGCGACGAGGCGACGCCAACCTACCCGTGCAGGTGATCGAACAGGTGCGGCTGCCGGCTGGCGACCATCGCCTACGGGTGCTGCTTTTCGATCAGGCCGGCCAGACCGAACCGCATGTCATTCTGGATCAGACGGTTGCCCTTGCGGTCGGACAGGTTCTGCCGCTGCAGTTCAAGGATGTGCGCCTGGGCGCTGATCCCGTGGCAGGCGAGCGGTTGTTCAAGGGAGAGACACTCGGCACGAACACCGGGTGCCAGGTCTGCCACTCGCTGGAGCCGGGCAAACGCCTGGTGGGACCCTCACTAGCCGGGGTCGCTACGCGCGCGGCGACTAGCGTGCCAGGCCTCGCGGCTGAGGAGTATCTGCATCAGTCGATCGTAGACCCCACTGCGCACGTGGTAGAGGGCTTCCCTGCCAACCAAATGCCGCCCAACTTTGGGCAAACGCTCAAAGACGAGCAGATCAGCGATATCGTGGCGTTTTTGATGACGTTGAAATGACGTAACGCGTCGCGTCAAATAATCTTGCGAGATTTTTCACATTTTGGCGCATTCGGGTACAATGGGGCTATCGTGTCCTTCGCAAGCCCTAGCCTGCGAATCGTCGAGACACGTCTAACAACAGAAGGAGAAAACCTATGCGAAAGCTGTTTCTATTGCTTGCGATCCTGACGATTGCGATGATGCTGGCTGCCTGCGGCGGCGGCGGGGCGGCTGAACCGGCGCCTGCGGCCAACAGCGCCGCGCCAGCGCCCGCCGGCGGCAACGCCGAAGCCGGTAAGGCGCTCTTTGCCCAGGCAATCCTCAACGGCAACGCCGGCTGCTCCACCTGCCATTCGCTTGAACCCGGCAAGGTCATCGTCGGGCCGTCGATGGCGGGCATCGCCACGCGTGCCGCGACCACGGTCGCCGGTCAGCCGGCCGAGCAGTACATCCGTACATCGATCGTCAAGACCAACGAGCACCTCGCCAAGGGCTGCAACGCCGCAGATCCCAACGCAGACTGCCCAGCGAGTGTGATGCCTCTGGATTGGGAGCAGAAACTCAAGCCTGCGGAGCTGAACGATTTGGTGGCGTATCTACAGACGCTGAAGTAAGCAACTTATCGGTCAAGAAGTCAACTTGAGACTGGACCTTTTACGGAAAAAGGGTCCAGTCTTTAGTTTGACGCCACCAAACCAGACCGGACCTTTTGCGGAAAAAAGGTCCGGTCTTTAGTTCGACGCCATCAAACCAGACCGGACCTTTTGCGGAAAAAAGGTCCAGTCTCTTGGTTACACACAGGCCGGCAAGAGTGGTGTCCCTTACATTTTTCAGGGGGCGAGCGGGTGACTGCGTGAACTAACTCGAGCCGTCAATCGTTCTATCGGAGCGGCGAGAATGCGCCGCAGTTTCGACTTACGTGAGAGACACGTAGATTCCCACTCTATCTGGAGGAAAGTGATATGTCTAGCAAAGGATTTCGGATCCTAGGAATTGGGCTGGTCGTGCTGTTGGCAGGCACCGGGTTGTTCCTGGGCTTCAACAGTGCTACACAAACGGTTGAAGCGCAGGACCAAGCGACCACTGCCGTTCAGCTTCCCCGCACGATCACCGTCGTGGGCGAAGGAACGGTGGCCGTCGAGCCGGATGTCGCTGAGGTGCAAATCGGCGTGGACATGACGGGCGATACCGCCGATGAGGCGAGGTCCGAGGTGTCCAAGACCATGGATGCCATCATGGCATCACTCACCGCGTTGAAGATCCCCAAGAAGGACATCCAGACGTCCGGGTTCAACATCTTTGTCGAGCGTCCCACTACGCCTGACGGCAAGCCCAGCGATCAGGTCATCTACCACGTCAGCAATAACGTTACCGTCGCTATCCGTGACCTGGCCAAGGCGGGTGATGTGCTGGAAGCGGCTATCGACGCCGGCGCCAACAACATCTACGGTGTTAACTTCAGCATGGGCAACCCGGACCCCGTTATGGTCGAGGCGCGGCGCAAGGCTTCGGAAGATGCCCGTGCTCGCGCGCAGGAACTGGCGGCGCTACATGGCGTCGAGGTGGGTGAAGTTGTCAGCATCAGCGAGGTTATCGACGGCAATGCGGTGCCTCTGGAAAGCATCAACGCCAGGTTAGCCGCCGGTGGAGGCGTTGGCCAGATCGCCCCTGGCGAGCTGGAGATGACGGCTCGCATGCAGGTGGTGTATGCCATTGCCGGTTCAGCAGTCACGGGGCAATAATTGGACAATTTCGGTTGATCTATCCTATGAAGACAGGAAGCCAGTTCTCGTTCGCGGCGCTTCATGCGACGAACGGGGTACTGGCTTCTTTTTTTATAGCCTTCAATCTGTTCGCAGCTTCATTCTTGGGTTGTGGGCGATGCCAGTCAAGCAGCAAGATGTGCGCAAGCTGTTGACACAGCGCGGTGAATAGGAGAAACCAGGCGCCGCCCACGATAGAAGCGAGATCCTAGCACGACTAGGTTGACTCCGAAATCTGCGGAACATGTATGGGGAAGAATTCGTTAAGTTGACTATACAAAAAATACGATTAGAATAGAGGTATCATTCACATAGCGAGGATTCCATGGACAAAACCATCTTCAAACGATCGGTTCTGGACGACATCGAGCGCTATCTGCAAACCGATGACGTCATCGTCCTGCACGGTGCACGACAGGTAGGGAAGACCAGCTTGTTGATGTACCTTCAGCGCGAGCTAACGGGAAAAGGCGCGCACACGTTCTACATCGACTTGGAGGACAGCCGGCTTGTCGCCGTCCTGGATCGCGGGGTCGAGGAATTCCTGCGCTATCTTCAGGAAGAGGGCGCCGACCTGGATGCCGTGCGCGCACAGGGCGGCAAGCTCTTCGTGCTGATTGACGAAATCCAGTACCTCAAGAACCCTTCATCCTTCATGAAGTTGGTCGCCGACCACCATCGTTATCTCAAGTTGATCGTTTCCGGTTCCTCCAGTTTTGAGATGAAGAGTAAGTTCCGCAACTCGCTGGTTGGACGCACGGTGGATTTCGAGATATATCCGCTATCGTTTCGGGAGATGCTGACCTTCCGCGGCGTATCCTTCACGCCAAGTCCAACTTTCACAGACAGGAAAATTCTAGAGCTGCAGGCCCTGTATACCGAATACGTTCTGTTCGGCGGCTACCCCAAGATCGTGCTAACGTCAGAGGTTGATATGAAGGAGCGCTACCTGCAGCGGATTCATAGACACCTATGTGCGCAAAGACATCCGAGACCTGGCCGAGATCAGGGATGTCACGAAGTTCAATCGCTTGCTGGAAGCATTGGCCAGTCAGAGCGGCAGCCTGCTCAACATCACCGAGCTAAGCAACATCTGTGCGCTTGCTCGACCAACCGTCGAGCGTTATCTCTTCCTGCTTGAGCAGACCTATATCATTCGGCTCGTGCGCCCCTTCAGCCGCAACGTTCGCTCAGAGATCTCCAAGATGCCCAAGGTCTTTTTTTGTGACACGGGACTCATGCAGATGCTGTGGCTCAAACGGCTCCAGCGAGAGGCACTTGGCCCGGTCTTTGAAACCAGCATCTACTCCGAGTTGCTCAAGCGCCATGGCAGCCAGCAGGTTGGCTATTGGCGGACGGTCGACAAACGAGAGATCGATTTCATCGTGCGAAGCCCCGAGGGAATGCTTCTGATCGAGGTCAAGCTGACCTTTCCGCATGTGATGCCGCCGGCGATCCGGTCCTTCCTGGAAAGCCGCGAAACAGTGGCAGGGGCGGGTGTCGAGGAATTCTGGGTCGTGGGCCTGAATGGTCGTCCGGTGGATGTGCGAATGATCTATCCCTGGCAGCTTTATGCGTCTGGGTAGTACGATCCAGCCTGTTGATGACGTTATCCGCCGGCAAGACGGAGCAGCAAATCACGAAGCGCTTGAGCGACGGCGACAAGCTTAACGGCGTCGACCATGTTCGATGTATCCTTGGGCGTATGCGTGATCTCGGTCATCAGCTCCACCAGCAACTCCGATGTGAACGCCAAGGCTGGAATCTGATGGATCAAGAACAGCCCGTGGTCGCCCTGGTACCAGGGATCGCCTTGAATGATGCCGGGATACGGGGTAAGCACATCTTGGATCGTGCCGGCGATCTCAGCAGGGCAGTCGTAGAGCGAATACCCAACTCTGCCCTTGACGTAACCGACATCGTCCACGTTGATCCCCAAGACGATCTCGTCGAAGCCGCCGGCGTTTTCGGCCAGCCATTGCTTCTCGCCAGGGTTGGAGAAGTAGTCCTCGCCGTTCATGGCTACGAGCTCGATCCCCAGATCGCCCGCGTAGTCTGCAAGCAGCTCCGCTAAAAGGAGGAGGACGATCGTCCCGCTGGCGTTGTCGCCTGCTCCGGGCGTGCCGATCCGTGCGTCGATGTGCGCAAAGACGACGACGCGCCGATCTTGGCGGGCGCCTTTGCGAGCGATCACGTTGCAGCCTGTTGCGGGAATGCGCTGCGCGCGGATCTCAAGCGACACTTCCTGCCCGGCGACGGCAGCCAAACGCTCGCCTTCCACATCCATCGTGTAGACCGATGGCACCTCGAAATCACCGTCCTCGAAAAGGGGAAAGGGATAGACGCCACTGCCCACCATCTCCGGGTCTCGTGAGGTGGCGGCGACGATGGCGTGTGGCTTTTTTGTCTCCAGCAGGTGGATGATGTGCCGGTGCTCGTCGGGGTTGTAGAACGGGAATTCCTTGGGCATCAACTGCTCTTTGGCGATCTCCCCGCGCAGCAGGACGATCTTGCCGGCAAAGTCTTTCGCTTCCAGCTCCTCGATCGTTGAGATCACCACCAACGGCGCCCGAGCTTCGTGGCAGCCCAGGGAGTAGGGACTGACTCGGACGTCGAAGGCAAACCCAGCCACCGATAGATCGGCGCCGTTCTCAATCCAGTCGATACACTCAAAGGCGGGTGTTTCGGTCGCAAAACCAAACGACGCCACGGTGGTGGCAAAGAAATCGGTCGCTTCCCGGTTGCCAGCGCTGCCGGTGCGACGACTGGGGATGTCTATGCACAGGTGATGGAGGTAGGTGGCTGCTTTGGTTGACAGGAGATGAGTGGTCATGAGGTTTCCTTGGCGGTCCAGGACTCCTGAACTTGTTCAGATATCTTCAAAGCACTGGTACGCGATGCTATCCACTGCGGTGGTTGCGCCTCATTGGCGGGAGATTCGAACGGCCTCGGCCAGTCGATCCTGCGCCTGTCGACTGTAGGGGCTACATTGCACGATCAAATGCGCTACGCCGGCTTCATTCCAGCCTTTCAGGGTCTCTGCGATCTCCTCGGGGGTGCCCGTGATCGGGTCGGCTGTCCAGGGATCGACCTCGCCCAGGTCGGGGAAGACCGCCTGGGCGCCCACGGTCACGGCCAGCGTCGCAGGGTCGCGGCCGACCTCCTCGCATGCAGCATGCAGCTTGGTCAAGCGTTCCGTTAACTCCTTGGGCTGGCCCAGCCAGGCCGTGTTCCATTGGTCGGCATACCGGGCTGCGAGCTGAAGCATGCGCGGGCGAAAGGCGCCCAGCAGCAGCGGCGGGCCCTGGGGTCGCGGTCCCAGCGGCGTGATTTCGCAGTCGTTTGCCTGGTAGTGGACGCCCTTGAAATCGACCCGTCCCTCGCGCAGCAGCGGCCGGATGATTTGCAGCGCCTCGTCGATGCGATCCACGCGGTGATCGAAGGGGAAGCCGAAGGCCTCAAATTCGGGTTTATGCCAGCCCGCGCCTAAACCCAGGATCAGCCGGCCGCCGCTGACTTCGTCCAGCGTCGTGGCCATTTTGGCGAGCAGCGCGGGATTGCGGAAGGCGTTGCAAATGACCAGCGTTCCCAGCTCGACGCGCCTGGTGGCCTCAGCCAGCGCGCTAAGCGTCGTCCAGCACTCCCAGATGCCGGCAGTTGGGCCTTCGAAGCGAAAGAGCAGGTGGTCGTAGAGCCAAATGGAATCGAACCCGGACTTTTCGGCGGCCAGCGCCGTTGTTCGAATTTCCGAGTAGCGGGGCGCTCGCCCGAGCGCCTGGTCTTCGTCGAGCTTGATCACGAGGCCGATTTTCATGGTGGTTTCCTTCACTGATCTTGGGTGGCAGGTATGAAGTGCAAGTGGGTTGTTCAGATCGTGGACTCCAGAGCCTCGACAAGTCGAGGAGTCCTGGTGGTAGGCGGCGGACTTGCTCAGGTCGCGGACTCCTAAACTTGTTCAGGCATTCCGGTTACTTGTCAAGACGTGCTAGCCACGCAGCCACCCAGCCGGCGTCGATGCGGACCAGCCGCTGTTTCTGCAAGTTCTGGCGCATGATCCAGCGCACGTCCCGGTCCTCACTGGTGAGCCAGCGCTCCATCATGGGCTTGCCGGTTTCGGGCAGCGCGGCGACTGCTACGCTCCAGCAGTAGGCCAAGCCTTTGCGCAGAGCTTGGAAGGCATCGCTGCGGCGGTCAACAGCCTGCTCCAGGCTAAGCGTGATGGCATCTAGAATCTGCAGGGTGCGCTCTGCGTCGGTTGCGTCACTCAGCAGCGCGGGTTCGCACAATGCGGCTGCCGCGGCGCGCTGCTCGAGCAGGCTGCCGCGGCTCCAGGCGTCCATTTCGACGAGCAGGCCGGGCATGTCAACCCGGCCCCAGCGTTGCAGGGCCATGGCAACGCCCTCGCGCATGCGCCAGCGTGGATCATTGGCATGGCGGCGCAAGGCAGGCAGCAAGTCGGGTCTACCCTCGGCGACCAACCGGCCCAGGCCAACCACGCCGCAAAACGCCAGGAACTCCTGGGGTGTGTTGGTGGGAGCGCTGGTGGCGTCGAAGGAAAGCAGGTGCAGAAAGAGAGGCTCGTCCCCTTCGTCGGCAACCGCCTGCGCCAGCTCGATGTTGCCGCGCGGGCCAGGCAAGCCGGACTCGGCCAGGAGGTATGGCTCCCAGTTGTCGATGCCGCGCAGGGTTTGGCGATAGGTGTCGATTTTGCTCAATACGATTTTATCCTTTGCTGGCGCGTAGGCCTTTGCGCAGCTCGGTCCTGGCCCAGCGATCGTGGCTGCTGGTGCAGGAGATGACGTAGGAGGCAAGGGCATTGGTCTTTGCCCAGGCATAGCGGCCGGGCGTGAACAGATCTTCCTCGCTCAGGCTCTCCACCCAGGCCGTGACCTGGCGATAGGCGGTGCGAAATTCCTCCAGTACGGCCGGCAGCGGCCGGTCGCGATCCTTCTCGTAGATGGCTTGATTCAAGGCCGGCAGCTCGCTCCACTTGAAGCCCGGTGCGGGCAGCGCTGGGGTTTCGCCGGCCTGGCCGGTGTGGTACCAGCCCAGCACCATCTGCTCCCACTCGGCCAGATGTGCGAGCACGTCCTTGACTGACCACTCGCCGACGATGCCGGGCTGTACCATTTGCTCAGGGGTGAGGGTGGCCAGTAGCTGCTCCAGGGCGTCATGTTCCTTGGCGCTTTCCGAGAGGATTCCGGCTTTGGTGGTTGGTCTTGGCATGGTGAGCCCTCTACCCTTTCTCCGCTTGCTTGATCACCCGCCTGATCCGGGTGCTTTGCGACGCGCTCATGTTTGGCAGGCGCTGTTCCAGAGTTCGGATGAATTCGTCTCGGTTAGAGGCATCGACGGCAATCGCGATCTTTTCGGCGTGCTGCGGCACGTCCTTGGGCCGGCAGGTTTGCAGATGTTGAAGCAGGTACGGGAAGATCTCTCGACGTCGCTCGTCGCTTGTCGTCGCGAGCTTGGCCAGGGTCAGCACGCCGGCGTCGACGGTGATGACCGATCCTTGCTCCATCGCGCGCTGGATGTCAGCGCGCTGGGGGTCGATGGAGTCGGCCGCGATGTCGGCAATGGTGGACAAGGCGAGCATCGCGCCCCACACTAGGCGGTTATGGCGACTGTGCAGCAGCTTGAGGAAGTCGCCGGCATAGGGGACGATCAACGGCGGGTCTAGGTATCCGATCTCGTACAGTGTTTTGACACAGTTGCTTTGAATGTTGGTATTCTTGTTCCACACGTTCTCGGCGATCTCCTGGATGCCTGCCCGATCCTGGGCTTCCACCAGCTGGCGCGCCAGCTCCTGGTTGGGCACTTCGTCGCGCCGATTTAGAAAATAGGCGATTTGGTTTAAGACCGTCATCGTTGAACTCCTGGCCTTAGGCTAGATGTTGTCGGAGGGGAGAGCAGGATTTACGGATCGCACATTCCTTGCATTGGTGCATCAAGGGACCCGGCGCAGCTCCTTCTGAAGCTGGCGTTGGTGGTTGCGGATGTGCGAAGCAACCTCCGGAATAAGCTTGGCGAGCCGATACGACCTGACGCCGGACTTGATCGGCACAACGATCTGGTCGGGGTCGCCTGCGGCGCACAACTCGCCTAGCCGCCGGTTGGCGATCCGCAGGCGCCCGACCAGCTCGTCCATAGGAAGATCTCGACAGCGTTCTGCCGCTTCAGCGTTCAAGTCACTGTAGCGCCCTTTTGGAAGCTCGACGCGCATGCCGGCCAGGAACGCCTGCGCTTGAGCGACGTACAACTCGTGGTAGAAGACCAGGTGCGCCAGGACTTCCTTCGGTCCCCAGGCTCGTTGCTCCGTAGCTTCCGGCGGCAGGTTCTGCATGAACCGGCAGAAATCCTCGACCGCTTGATCGAGTGGGGCGAACAGAGAGTCGAGCGATGTCTTCTTCGCGGGTGGCATGCTGGGATCTGTCAGTGGTAAGCTGGTCGTCAGGCGGCTTGATGCTCTGAGCCGGCAACGGTCGCAATCGGTTGCTATGCCTTGAGCACAGGGATGTACATGTCGAAGACCGAGGCCGGCTCTCGTGCATCGAACGCCTCGCCGTACACCTCGAGCTCCGGGCCGGGAGCGCGCACGTAGCCCGACATGGGCAGCCAGATCCCGTAGATATGCTGGTATGTGTCACGGATCGTGGGCAGCGTGCACGGGAAGACGGCGTAGGTCTGGGCGGGCACGTCCAGAGCCACCATGCCGGCCGGGATATCGGCCGTGCTGCTGACCGCCATGCCGGCAGAGTAGTCGAATTCGCCGGTCGCCATGTCCATGTTGTCGGACAGTCCGTAGGCTACATCGGGCTCGGCCGGGTGCTGTATTTCGCCCATGCGCGGGCCGAACTCGTCCCACAGTTGGCCGGGAGTGTTGCTCTGCGGCTTGACCCGCACCTTCATGCCAACCAGCGTAAAGGCCGGGCGCGAAACGAACTTGGGTTCCATAGTTTTCTTATCTCCTTACGTCTAACCTTGAGGTACCGTTCATCGTTCATCCTTCATCGCTCACCGCTCACTTCCGCCACGCCGACAATGTGATGCCTAACTGTCCCAGCCAGTACGTGACGATGACGGCTGAGCCACCGAGCTGAATAGGCGTTTCGAAGAGGCGAAACGCCAGGATGCTGTCGCTGAACACGAAGAAGAGCGCGCCGATCAGGCCGGCCCAGGCGGAGAATGGAAGGATCTTCGGCTCGCCTACGCGGCCGGCAGCCCGCCAGAGCATGACGCTGATGACCATCACATAGATCATCACGGGAATCCTCATGTCACCCAGGGTGCCGGTACGGACGAGGAACCCGTAGGCAAGCAGGCCGTAGGTGTAGGCCGCAGCCGCGCGCAGCGGGTAGAGCTTGCGGCTATCCCGCGTGAAGGCCGCGATATAGGCCCCATGACCTAACAGGAAAGCAACCAGGCCGAACAGGAAAGTGGTTTCGGACATCTCCAGCAGGATATCGCCCAGCGCCGACAGCAGTAGACCTATGAGGATGGCAAGCTGATACGGACCCTTGACGCGCAGCGTACTGACCCAGTAGGCCATAAGCAGCACAGGGATCGGTTTGGTGATCATGCGCAGCCAGTAGGAATCGGGAAGTCGCCCTGCGACGATGAACAACAGGGCGGCGATGATGCCTACGGCGATCAGGATTTTGGATCGGGTAGATGCGGCGGCGAGGCGGGGGGCAGATGCGATCATGAAGGGCTCCGGTCTACTTCTCTATCGGATGCCGCAAGATTGTCTTCAGCTTTTCCGGCGCGGAGCGCATGGGGTCGCCGATGTAGATCTCGTGGTGCTTGCCAGCCTTTCGGTAGCCATTGGCCGCTGCGAATTCGTCCATTTTGCCAACCGTTGCCGGCTCCTCGCTGTACGGGCCAATGTGCATGATCTGCATGGCCAGCCCCTCCTGCCAGTGCTCCAGGCGCAGCTTGCCCAGGCTCGGGGTGTCGCCGCGCTTCTTGCGAACCTGCGCCAGGCCATCGGCGAACATCTCCGGGGTAATAAAGTCGGGCTGCAGGATCATGGCCTGCCAATACCAGTTGTCCTTGACGGTGATGTCGAACCGGCCGTCCTCGACCCACCACAGCGCCTCCAGCCCCATCACGGTGTAATCGATGGGATTCTCGGCTCGTTTCTTGCACATGAACTTGAGCGTGTAGGTAATGCCATAGAGCGCTTGCAGCGCCTCGGCAAAGGCCGGCGACATGCCCGGTTCGGATCCGGGCTCGATCGCGCCGTCGATCATGGCGAAGAGGAGCGGGGGCACGTCCACGATTTCCACCTTCTTGGCCGAAGGTTGATACAGGTGCTTTAACTGTTTGCGCAGGTCAAGTTTGTCCATCGTAACCTCCTAAATCACTGCCAGGTCCTGATGCAAGGCCGCCACGCCCAGCGCACGCTCTCTTACCAGGTGGCGGAGCTCCTCCGGCGCCAGGACAACGGCCGTGCCACCGTAGGCCAGCACGGTGCTGGCAGCCCATTCCAGGTCGGTTGCCGGCAAGCTGACGATGACCGATCCGTCGGGTTGCTCCTCGATCGTCTCCCATTGGGTGCGATCGTCGAGGGCTACCTGGGCGAAGTGCGGCGGGAAGCGCATGCGCATGTGTAGGGTGGGCTGGAAGCGCATGTCGGTCGCCAGGTAGTTTTGGATATCGAAGTCGATCGGTTCAGCGAAGGTCTCGTCGAGCAGCACCAGCTCGGCGATGCGGTCGACGCGAAAGGAGCGGATGGCCTGACGCAGGTGACAGTCGCCGATGGCATACCACCAGCCCCAGCGATGCACCAGGGCATAGGGATCGAAAATGCGCTCCACTGGCTGCGGCTGGTTGCGACTCCGATACACCATGCGTACCCGACGGCGTTCGCGCGCGGCCCGGCGCAGCTTTTCCAGCAGGGGAGCCACCGGTTCCTGCGCGCCGCGGTGCAGGCCGGTGGTCACCAGCTTGCGCCGGGCCCAGGCCACCTCGTGGCGCTGCTCGGCGGGCAGGACGTTGTCCAGCTTGGCTAGCGCGCCGGTGGCGGCTTCTTCGTAGAGCCTGCCCCACATCTCGGCCACCAGGCTGGCGCCGAGGTAGACGGCCACCGCTTCCTCCGGCGTGAAGACCAGCGGCGGCATTTTGTAGCCGCGCACCAGAGAGAAGCCGCCCTGCGGCCCGCGCTCCGAGTAGATCGGGATGCCGATTTCCTCCAGCATAGCCATGTAGCGATGCAGGGAGCGCACAGAGACGCCCAAGGCCGCGGCCAGTTCGCCGGCCTTCTGGTTGGGCCGGCGCTGGAGCAACATGATCAGCGTGATCAGCCGGGTGGCGGTGTTGGACATGCTAGGTACTTGGTCTGTGTCCTTCGGCTTCGAGAAACGCTGTCTCTATCGACACGATCTGGCATGATTATACAGCACCTATATGCCAGATTCCGTCATATATTTCGAAAATTGCGCAAGAAACAACACGTGATGCCCCGCTCCCTTTTTTGTTGTTCCGGACGCTGGCTTTGCGGAAGTGGCGGCGAGCCTGTGCTAGGCGCAGCGAACGGATGGGTCAGCGCACGGCCGGCTATGGCTGGCCGCGTTTCCCCCTCAGATTCTTCCAGTATCAATCTGAAAGCGGATTCACCGAAGTTCTCATATTCTACAGCGGTGATGTTGTGCGATTTGCCGCAGTATGTCCAATTGACCGTGTGCCGCGAGATCAATTTTGGAGTTTGGCGCGCTCGACGATGAGTTTGATTAGTTCTCCGGCAAGTATGCGATCATCCAAGACGATACCGATCCCACTATTTCCAAACATAAAGGTCACTTCAAGGCCATCGCTCACATACTCCAAATCGATCGAATCCGCTCCATCCGCTATGGCGTCTTCGAGAAGCGATTTTAGCACCTGCTTTGCCTGGTCCCCTGGTTCAACATAGTTCGTACCCATGGTGGATCTCCTTTCAACCGGCTGACAATACAACTATTCTACCCGAACCAGACCGTTTGGGCAACGCACCTGACGTTACTCTACTGGATAATCGCTGTAGAAAACCTCCAAAAGGGAGTCGTGAAAACCCCAGCCTACGTTGCTTGTGTCAGCGACAATCCGCTCCATGCGCGAACGAAACTCCTCTGCTATCTCTGTGCTTCCCGTCTTACAGACTAAGCCCACGGCTTCTTCAAATGCCGACTCTAGGCTGATGTAGAATGTTTGGTGAATATCTCCATATTGACAGGTGCAGGCTACGCCTTGCTCAACGTAGTAAACCAGCATATCAATAGTTGCTCGGGGATCGGCGCTTGCTTTCTTGAAACTGGTCAGTGCTTTGCGTGCTGCCTGCAAGTTGAGGCGAGGCGATCCGCGGTCCGGATTGAATTCGCGCCAATCGCGCGCTTGTATGGCTCAGCCAGGATTTCGGGCTGTCCAGCTACAAGACGCGAGGCCAGAAAGACTTTGTTGTAGGCGGCTCGGCAGGCTTTCGCCATGGTCGAGGCGGTCGGCGAGCACGCGCAGCGCTAACGCCTGAACTCTGGCCATTGCTTCTTCAAGCGTGCGCCCGTAGGCCAGGACGCCTGGAAGCTCCATGACCTCGGCCAACCAGCGTCCGTCTTCTTCCAGTTCACATTGAAGGTCGAACTTCATTTCCCGATCACTCAAGCAGGCTCAGGAGACGTGTTCGACTGGCCCTGGCGAACATAGGGTCGGATCTGCTGCAATTGGGTGGCCTCGGTCTGTTCGGCATGATACAGATCCCAACGAAGCTGCAAATTCATCCAGAAGTCCGGGGAAGTGCCAAAATACTTCGCCAGACGCAGTGCCGTCGCCGGTGTCATGCCTCGCCGCCCATTGACCAGCTCATTAACGCGCTGATACGGAACACTGATGGCGCTGGCAAGCTCGCGCTGTGTCAGCCCCATAGGCTTGAGGAACTCCTCCAGCACCATCTCGCCTGGATGTGTGGGTACTCTATCGGTAGGTACTCGAATCATGGCCGTTCTACACGCTCCAATCCTTAATGATAATCAACAATTTCGACCTCATCTGGCCCCAAGTCGCTCCAGATGAAACACACACGATACTGCTCGTTGATCCGGATGCTGCACTGGCCAGCACGATCCCCGGAGAGCGCTTCGAGATGATTGCCCGGCGGTATGCTGAGTTCATCCAGCGCGACAACGAAGTCCAGTTGATCCAGTTTCCTCGCTGCTACTCGCCATAGTTGTTGGGGGCAAACCCGTCGTGCAGAGGACGTGTTCTTGCCGTTGAAGATGTCGTCTGTGCCAGCATTCCTGAACGAGCGTATCATGGTGCTATAATAGCATGGAAGTCATGCTATTGCAAGGTCAATCCCAGGTGATGGTGAATGAGGTGACGACGATGATCTGATGATGTGGGCAGGTCCAACATCAAACAGGTTCCTAGCCATTCTCCACGATGGCGATCTCCTCATCCGTCAGCCCATACAACTCATCGACCAACAAGTCGATCTGTCGATCGGTCGTCTCGATCTGGTGCTGGAGTACTGTCTTGACGTGACGTGCGGCATCTACTCGGCGGCCAGGCGTTTGTGCAGGTCGAGCATGCGCTCCACCAGGGCTGCCATCTGGTCGTGGCGGCGATATCGGGAACGGAGGGAGATCTTGGGGTTCTGTGTTGTCAAGATCGGTTGAAGTAGGTATAATTCAGACACTGACACCATGAGGAGTAGACCTATGTTGACACCAGAACGTGTGACCTTCGACGAGCTTAGCGAGCGATTGCGTACGTACGAACGGAGGTACGGATACTCGACGATCGACTTCTACCGGCGCTACCGAGACGGCGAATTAGGTGACGACGATGATCTCATGATGTGGGCAGGCCTGTACCACCTGTATCTGACCTCATTGCCGGTTCGCCAGTTTATGCAAAGCGAGCTGGTGGCTGGGTGAGAATCGACGACTACTTTGCATCCCTGGAGCGGAGCCTGCGCCAGAACGCACTCGTAAGTCACCTGCAGGAACCGTTCACTTGCCTGGCCTCGGACGATTTTAACGGTCTCGTCCGGGGCCGTGCGTTCTTTTGGGATGATTCCTATTTGGACCTTTACGAAGTTGTCAGCACCGAGCTGGGCTACCCGGTGCGCATCGGCTACGCATATACGTATCTGCAAGGGGGGCAGCGTGTCTTTCGTTACGACAACGCCCCGCATCATCCTGAGATCATTACATTTCCGCATCACAAGCACAGTGGGCCGCACGACCGCTTGACCCCATCCGACCAACCCAGCTTGAGCCAGGTCTTGGTTGAAGTTGCCGTT
This sequence comes from uncultured Chloroflexia bacterium, assembly GCA_963709505.1. GTDB lineage: Bacteria > Chloroflexota > Anaerolineae > JAAEKA01 > JAAEKA01 > CAVPXC01. The sequence continues at coordinate 112,374 of CAVPXC010000021.1, forward strand.
TGGCTGGATCTACATCCTCCCGCGTGATCGTTTTCATTTAGTGTGAGTCACCTGCTGTTTGCGCAGGCAGGAAAGTGTGAGACCCTCAACGTTGCTCCACGGTAGCGATCTCCTCATCCGTCAGCCCGTACAGCTCATAGACCAACAAGTCGATCTGCCGATCGGTCGCCTCCGCCTTTGGCGTGACGCTGGAGCACGGTCTTGACGTGCGGCATCTGCTCGGCGGCCAGCTTCGTGTGCAGGGCTGGCATCCGCTCCACCAGGGCGACCATCTGGTCGTGGCGGGCGACGTCGGTGGGGGAGGTGAAGTCGATGGGGCGAATGGCGTAGTTGAGCAGACGTGGGTTAACCCGATTAAGCCGGCGCCAACTGGGCAACAGCCAGCAATTGCTTGCCGATAGCCACCTCAGCTATCTTCAGGTCGTAATCCGCCTGGAGATTGAGCCAGTATTGCGGCGACTGGCCCAACGCGCGGCCAAAAAGCAGGGCTAGTTCCGCCGTCACCGGGCGGGTGCCGTTGACGACGTGCGAGACGCGCATAGGCGACACGCCAATCGCGCGAGCGAACTCGGCCTGGGAAATGCCGAGTTCGTGCAGCGACTCAATCAGAAATGTGCCGGGGTGAATGGGGGCCAAACCGCTATTGATCATTACGGCCTCTTTTCAGTGATAGTCGACGATCTCCACATCAAAGGCATCGCCGTTTGCGAAGCGAAAGCAGACCCGCCATTGGTCGTTGATGCGGATGCTCCATTGCCCGACGCGGTCATGCTTGAGCGCCTCCAATCGGTTCGACGGTGGCAGGCGCAAATCCTCCACACGGGTGGCCGCATTCAACTGCGTGAGTCGCATCGCAGCGCGAGTGCGAATCTCGGACGGTAGCCGGCGCGACTTACCAGTTGTATAGAAGCGTTCCGTTTCGTCATCGGCGAACGACCAAATCATAGGTCACATCATAAACGAATTGTTTACGACAGTCAAGCCGCGAACCTGCCTACTGGAGTATTAGGGTTGTTTCGGATCGAGTAGTAGCGGACCGACGCTTTCGGCCCAGGCGCGAATCGCCTCCCAATCGCGGTGATCGCCCTCCGACCAGACGCCCGTGGCGACGCTGATGCGAAACATCAGCCTGTCCCGAAACGTGGGGACCTTGCTGATGTCCAGCGCGCCGGCAAAGAGGCCCTCGCTTACCGGCGACGCCAGGTAACGCACCGGCTGCAGCCAGTTCGCCACTTCGGCGCGATAGTCGCCTTTCTTCATGGCCAGCGTCATGCACACCAGAAACGCGGCGAAGGGCCTTTGTCGCAGCGCCGCCTGATGGGTTTGCATGAACTGCATGGCCTCCGGCAGCCATTGCTTGCCCTGGATGGCGCTGCCGGCGACGACAGCCTGATAGGAAGTGAGTTCCTTCACGTCGGCCATGGCGCGCACGTCAACCTCCGCGCCGCTTTCGGCGAGAGTTTTGCCGATTGCTTCGGCCACACCCGCCGTGGTACCGGTTCGGCTGGCATAGGCAACGAGAATACTGTTGGTCACTGCGGTTTCTCCTGTTCTGTTGTAGATGGAAACAAATCATACATTGAAGTTAGGCGCGTGCCAAACTGGTTAGGTTGGATCGATTTGGGAGATTCGCACGAACGCGGCAGTAAACATTAATCGGACTGTGACCAACGGTTAAAGCGTCGATAAATCGCACTTAAAGTCAACAGTCGATAATGGGAGTCAAGGTCTTCTCGCTTGCCGATCCTCGATCCCACCAGGCGAGCGCACCTGGAGTGTGGCATGAGCTGCAGTCGACAATCGACAGAAGATGCCCCCTGGTGGACGCGAACTCGTGGTCCGCGCTTGGGTCATTGCGATTGGCGAGGGTTGCAGTGAACGCTGTTTTACTGCTGAACGCCACACATGAGCCGCTTGCCGTGCTCTCCGTGGCGCGTGCGGCGAAACTGGTGTTCAAGGAGCGGGTCGAAGCGATGGTGGCCGAGCAGGCAACGCTGACGGGGAACGATGGTCTCCTTTCTGTGCCGTCGGTGCTGCGCTTGAAGGTCTTCGTCAACGTGCCGCGACGCAGCACGCCGCGCTGGACCCGCCGCGGTGTATTCGTCCGCGACGGCTCTGTGTGCGCCTATTGTCGCAAACATCTCAAGGCTTCCGAGCTGACAGTAGACCACGTGATCCCGGTTTCGCGTGGGGGACGGTCGACGTGGGGGAATACTGTGACGGCTTGCGCCCGCTGCAACCAGCGCAAGGCCGATCGAATGCCGCACGAGGCCGGTATGAAGCTTTGGATCGAGCCCAAAACCCCACGCACGAACTATCTTTTGGCAGCCGGCGATATTCCGGCTACATGGAAACTCTGGATCGAACTCTAAACTGAAATCATGGACACGTGCGGTGGTCACCCTTAAGCGACTATTAACCGAAACCTAACCCAGTCGCCGAGGACCATTAACCTGGATGCTCTATGATGACAGGGACAATCAAGTTCTACTCATCTTTCCGTGGGATGTCGAGCCGTCATGCATGTACACCGTGTCGATTGTGACTCAAAACCGGAGGTTGCCTACTTTGTGGAGTTGCCCTTTGATCTCTATCGAGACTGCGCGCAGTGGGTGCCGCCAATGGTATCGAGCGAGCACCTGGCTCTCAACCGGCACAAGCCATCGGAATATCGCCACCGTATGCCGCCGCCTGCTCGAGACCGAGACGAGCATAGCTTCGCACGGCCTGACCTACGCCCAGGCCGGCGCGGGATAACTGCCCTATGCGTCACAAATCTCCCAACGTCGTCACTGTCGTCCAAGCACGAACGGACTCCAGCCGCCTGCCGGGCAAAGTACTGCTACCGCTGATGGGCAAGCCGGTGCTGGCACGCATGCTGGAACGGTTGCAAGCGGCGAAGCTGGCCGGCGAGATTGTCGTCGCCACAACGACCGATCGAGGTGACGACCCCATCGAGGCCCTGTGTATCGCCGAAGATTATCCATGTTTTCGCGGCCATCCTACGGACCTGCTCGATCGCCACTACCGGACGGCCCAATGGCTCGAAGCCGACGTTGTCGTTAAGATTCCATCGGATTGCCCGCTGATCGACCCCCAGATCATCGATCAAGTGATCGATGCCTACCTGCAGGGCGCCGGTCAGGTCGACTACGTCAGCAATCTGCATCCTGCCACCTTCCCGGACGGCAATGACGTCGAAGTGATGTCGTTTGAGGCCCTAAAGACCGCCTGGACGGAGGCGGTGCTGGGGTTCGAAAGAGAACACACGACGCCATTCCTCTGGGAGCGGCCGGCGCGCTTTCGCCTGGGTAACGTCGTATGGAACACAGGTCACGATTACTCCATGACGCATCGGTGGACGCTTGACTATCGCGATGATTACGTCCTGATCTCGGCGATCTTCGAAGCGTTACATCCCGCCAAACGCCTGTTCGGGATCGACGACATCCTGGCTCTACTGGCGAGGCGGCCAGACCTGTTGTACATCAACTCCCGTTACGCAGGTGTCAACTGGTACCGCCATCACCTGCATGAGCTCTCGTCAATCACTGCCGAGCAGACGAGGGCGGTAGCATAGCACTACTAATTGTCGTTGTCATGCTGAGACGTCTGCGGCAAGCATCCGCGGGATGTCGGAGAGGCTCAGCATGACAACGACAGACAAACACTGCAATAGTACCAAGTCTGCGCGACAGCGATTTAGGTGCATTTGGAACTCCATGAGCAGGATTGGTTACGATGACGATTGATTTACCCGATTTGAAACGATCTTTGCCTCGCCCTCGATGCTCCTGCATCACTCCGTTTTACAACGAGCAGGGCCGCATCTTGCGCGTGCTGAACGTTGCCACTCGATTGAACAACCTTACCCAGGTAATCTGCGTTGACGACGGTTCCACGGACGATACCTCGCGCCAGATCGTCCTGCGCTATCCAGGCGTTACACTCTTGCGGGTTCCCCAAAAGGGCGGCAAGGCCGCGGCCGTGCGAGCAGGCGTCGACTTGGTCCACACCAGCCACGTGCTTTTACTCGACGCCGACCTGCGCGGTCTGGAGGCCGGTGAGATCGGCCGGGCAGTGAGCATAGCCCTGGCCCATCCGGAAATCGATATGATTATCCTGCGCCGGGTCAGGGCTGCCATTCACGCCCGTCTAAGCCGAGGCGACGTGCTCTTTTCGGGCGAGCGGATTCTCAAGACCGCGGACCTGCGCGAGGTGTTAGCGTTAAACCCGGACCAATACCAGATCGAGATTGCTATCAACCGATCGATGCTGCAGAAACAGAAACGGGTCTACTGGATGCCCTCGTCAGCGCGCAACACGTTGAAGATGCGGAAGAGCGGTCCGGTCCGCGGCCTGGCAGGCGATGTGGCGATGGTCAAGAGCATGATCGAGTTTGCAGGCGTCGGCAGTTACGTGGAGCAATACCTGCATTTCGCCCGAGAAAAGGCGCCCTTATCCTCTCCAATTCAACCTGAGCGATCTGCTGTCAGGAGGTAGCACATGTTCCCCCATTCGTCGACGATTGGTCCGCCGTTCACGTCGATAGGACAGGCGCCGGACCGGCCCGCCGGCACCCCGGTAGCCGAAAATGTAGGGCAAATTGCCGAATTTGCCCGCCCGACCCGGACAAATCCGGCGAGTGCGCAGCCTCCCGGAGGGATTTGTCCTACATTTTCTAAGCAGCCAACCAATGGGCAGGCACGGACGTTGTGGCGAAGCCGGCAGCCGCTCCCGGCCGACGTTCAGGCCTGGCTCGAAGATCGGGCGCTCCGGGTACGTGAGCAGGTGGTGCGCCTGGCTACGCGTGGCGGCTGCTTCATCGGCGCGTCGCTGTCGTGCGTGGATCTGCTAGTATACCTCTACTCCTGCTACTTAAACGTCATCCGCAACAACCTGGACGATCCGGCGCGCGATTACCTGTTTCTGTCCAAGGGGCATGACGTGCCGGCGCTCTACGGCACCCTGGTCGACCTGGGCATCCTTGAGTTCAAACGCCTGGCGAACCACCTCCAACCGAACGACTTGATCTACTGGCATCCCAACCGTGACGTGCCGGGTGTCGAGTTTCACTCTGGGTCATTGGGACATCTGTTGCCCGTGGCGGTGGGGGTGGCGCTGGACTGCAAATTGCGCAGGCAGGCCAATCGCGTCGTCGTCGTGACAGGCGACGGCGAGTTGAACGAGGGATCCAACTGGGAGGCGTGTCTCGTGGCGGCGGCCTATCGGCTGGACAACCTGGTCATCGTGGTCGATCGCAACGGGTTCCAGGCGAACGCACGCACGGAATCGCTCATACCCTTGGAGCCGTTGGCGCTCAAGTTCCAGGCTTTCGGCTGCGAGGCGATCCGTGTGGATGGCCATGATTACGCCGTGCTTCACGAAGCTTTTAGTCGCTTGCCGCTGGCGCCCGGAGCTCCAAGTGTAGTGATTGCCGAGACCGTGCGTGGCCGCGGCCTGCCGAGCATCGAGGCCCGCGCCGACCGTTGGTTCTGCGACTTCACTGCGGCAGAAATCGACGACTTGCTGGATGAGCTGCACGGCACGCGGCCGGCGCGTTTGACATCGGAGGCCCTCGTCGTACGATGACATATCCCAGCTACGCTCAGACCCTGAAGCAAATCTCGCTGCACGACGAGCGCATCATGGTGCTAACCGCTGAAAACCGCGCCGCGATTCGCGAGTTGCCGGCTGTTTTGGGTCAACGTTTCGTCGACGTGGGCATTGCGGAGCAGGCCATGGTCGGTATGGCGGCCGGCCTGGCCTTGCGCGGCCGCATTCCGATTTGTCACGCCTTGGCCGCCTTCTTGACGATGCGCGCCTTCGAGTTTATCCGCACGGACGTAGGCATTGCCGGACTGCCGGTCAAGTTGGTCGGCGCGGCGCCTGGCTTTCTCTCCGAGGCCAACGGACCCACCCATCAGGCCCTGGAGGATGTGTCTCTCATGCGCTCCATTCCCGGCATGCAGGTGTTTTGTCCCGCGGATGAAGCTGACCTGTCGATCGGACTTCACCAAATACTGGACAGCCCTGCTCCGGCATACATTCGTCACAACGCACTGCCGCCGGTCGTCGAGCACGATCCGAGCTTCGAGATCGGCCGGGCCGAGATCGTCTGCGATGGCGCCGATGCGACCATTCTAGTGTATGGCATGCTGTTTCGACAGGCCTGGCAGGCTGTGCAGCACTTGCAGGCCGCCGGCCGCACCGTTCGCCTGGTCAACCTGCGCACCGTCAAGCCCATCGACGAGGAAACCGTTATTGCCGCGGCGCTTGAAACCAGTCTGCTGGTGACGCTTGAGGACCACTTCTTGACCGGCGGGCTCTTTTCGATTGTCAGCGAAACACTGCTGCGCTACCGGCTGGCCGTGCCCGTTTTGCCCATTGCCCTGCCCGATCGCTGGTTCAAGCCCGCGCTGCTGCCCGCCGTGCTTGCCCAGGAAAGCTTCACCGGCCCGTTGATCGCCGAGGCGATCCAGACGTGTCTCCGTGGGAGGAACTGACTGTGCCCAACACAGTGACCTTCAACGACGGCTATCCCTCGATCGACGAATCCGACCGCCTCTACGCCCGGGCGACCGGCCTGATCCCCGCCTACACTCAGACCCTGGCCAAGGGCCTGACTCAGCACGTAAAGGGTGTGGCGCCCAAGTATCTGTGCCGCGGCCAGGGATCGCACGTTTGGGATGTGGATGGCAACGAATACCTCGACTATAACACATGTGGCTCTATCCGAAGGTGCGAATTGGCGATCGCTGGGTGGGCGACGGTGAGCCTGTGTTTGTCATCGCTGAGATTGGAATCAACCACAACGGGTCGTTGGAGCTGGCAAAGAAGCTGATCGACGGTGCTCTCTTCGCCGGCTGCGATGCAGTCAAGTTTCAGAAACGTACACCGGAGTTGTGTGTGCCCAAGGATCAATGGAGCGTCCAGCAGGACACGCCTTGGGGGCGCATTAGCTACATCGACTACCGGAGCAGGATGGAGTTCGGCGTGCACAAGTATGCCGTGATCGATCGTCACTGCCGGGAACGGAGCATGCTGTGGTTCGCGTCCTGTTGGGATGAGCCTTCGGTGGACTTCATCGAGCAATTCGACCCGCCGGCCCATAAGGCCGCCTCGGCATCGTTGACCGATCATGCCTTGCTGCGCCGTCTGCTAACCAGTGGCAAGCCGCTGATTCTCTCCACGGGCATGTCGGAGATGGCTGAAATCGAGGCCGCGGTCGAGGTTGCAGGCGCAAGCAACCTGCTGCTTGCGCATTTCACGTCGGCGTATCCCTGCCAGGTCGAAGACCTCAACTTGCGCATGATTTATACCCTCAAGCAACGGTTTCTGTTAGGGGCAAATGCATCGAGCTTGCCCTTGTTGCCGCGATGGGAGTCGCTAAACAGCACCAACGGAACCTGATCGTCGAACGGAACACGAATGGTTCCCTCGAAAGCCTGGCTAAGGCGTGTGTGACTGGTGGAGGTCCGTTCCCTTGAAAGTGCTCTTGGATAGGGTCGTGTTTCACAGATCGTCATAATGTTTCTTCTCGACGTAGATTGCTTCTACTCGAATTCGGTACATCACATCCCTCTGATTGTCGCGCACACGAATTAACGGGATGCCAAGGGCCAGTTAAGACGCTCCAAAGAGTTTGATAACGGCTGATCCTTAACGGAAGATTTACCAGCAGATAACCACGCGGGGCGTAAGGATGGGGTAGAATATGTTATGATTTTCTCAAAGTCCTTTTATCTTCTCAATTTGTAGGGGCGTACCCTTGCGGTCGCCCCGGAGGTCAGGCGCAAGGCCATGCCCCAACCCCGGAGATTATTGAGAAGATACACTGCCAAAGTGAAATCGTAACCATTCACCTGTCATTTCCTTTCCCGAAGGGGACGGGACTGATGGATGAATGGTTACCTTAGTTGCATTGCGAGTGCGACGTCGCAATTGGACTGGCTCGAGGGGGTGCACGGAGCCAGCCTCCCAACGAACCAACTGGACATTCTCCGGAGACTATTTCGATGCCTGTGATCTGGCCGGGAAAGGGGCAAGCACCGGTGTAAAAATGGGGAGTGGCACCGGGCCGGGCGAAGACCGGCAGGTGGGTATGCCCGCAAATTACCATCTGGTGATTAGCGGCCGCCCACGCGTGTACACGCATGTTGATGGCGTCTTTGGCTTGAATAGGCGATCGGGTGGGCTGGTCCGCCAGGGCCTCGGTAAAACCCATCCCTTTGATTGTCGCACACATGGATTAACGGCCCGCCAAGGGCCAGTTAAGGCGTTCCAACGAGTCTGATAACGGCTAATCTTTAACCAAAGATTTACCGGCAGATCACCCACCCGCGGCCAATGGATGGAGTAGAATATGTTATGATTTTCTCAAAGTCTTTCT
>CAVPXC010000022.1:0-178021 GCA_963709505.1 uncultured Chloroflexia bacterium
TCACTAAGAAGCTGACCCCAGCCGGGGCAACGCCGATCCTCTCGGCGTTGCCCCGGCTTTTATTTGGCTATGTCTGCATTTCGGTGTCCTTTCGGCAAGGCTGTATGAATTCCGATTCTTGGTCGGGTAACGTGGGAGCCCCGCGTACTCGGTGAGCGCGTGGCCCTAGGGTTCCTTGAGCGACCCCGATCTGCACAGATGAGTCAAATTTTGCAGGGCTCCAGTTTGGCTTGATCGAACAACGCGGCGAACGCCTGGTTCAGGCGGTGCATGGCGGTGGCGATGGGTCGGTTGGGGGCCTTGGGGCAGCCGTCGAACAGTTGGGACAGGCCCGGGCGCAGATGCGACTGTGTACCTTGGTGGAGAACAGGGCGACCCGGATCCCCAGATCGGTGACCTGATAGCGGTGACTGTGGGGGGAGCATAGTCCCCCGTCGCTCAACCGGGGCCGCCCAATACCCAAACACTTGCCGCCCCATGCATTGTCGGTCTGACCCCGGCCCTCGCGGACTTGGGCGAACTTGACCAATCCCTCCTCGGCGAACCGGACACGCCACCCACTGACCGACGCCGGCGACACCGACAACTCCCGCGCGATCGCGATATTCGCCAAACCATCGGCCGCCATCAACAACGCCCGCGCCCGAACCACCTCGCGATGCGGAGCCGACGACGACCGCGCCAAAGCCTCAAGAACCTCCCGCTGTCCTGCGGATACCAACAGAGCCGGAACAGGTTGCCTCATAATGAAATCCTACAAGACAATTACCAATTATTTACAGGACACACCACTAGGACCCCACCTCCGAGGCTGGCATTCATCGGATATGCCGTGCAGTGGTGGGGCGGTGGACGATCGGGGCGGCAGATTCAGCGATTCTTCCCCGGCCCGAGTAGGACTTGCTGCAGGTGCCATCCCAGGGATTTCTTTCACCGGGCTACTAACTAACTGCACTTGCCTGCTGAGGATGCCAGGAACATCGCGAGCCCTGCGATGTCGTCTTTCGTCCCGAGCCGGCCGAGCGGAACTGTGGTGACGGCACTCGGACCGCCGGCGTTGTCACCATCGGAGAGGCGTTCCAATCCCTCGGTTCCACTGATCGGTCGGGTCGGAACCAGTTGCACCACAGTCGGTGTCACCGCAGTGAGCACGCGGCCGTCGCCGTAGGCACCATGACGACGATCTGGTCGGCGGGCAGCACCCCGGGCCGTCGGTGCCGCACCGGCCGCTCATCGTCAGCACGGCCACACACATCGCCAAGGGCCGCAACCAGTCAGTCTCAGCCGACCGCGTCCGTGCCCGAGTTCGCGTTGACGCAGTCCCGGTAGGCATCCATACACATGGCGACGGCATCAGGCGGTACATACCGTTCGCCATAGATGCCCTCCTGCACGTTGGCCGACATGCATTGCTCCTTGTCGCTGGTGCAACTCGGCGACGGCGAGAAGTCGGCCGGCGCAGTCGGCGCCACCCCGGGTGAACACGGGCTTTGTGTCACCGGCAGCGCCGACGCCAGCGGAGTCGACACCATAACGACAGGAATAGACAGCCCGGTTGCGGCGACTGCTATGATCATCAGCTTGGACAGCCCTGCTAGAACCATCTTTCGCTCCCTCCGTGAGATGAACTGGTTACTCGAGATTTGCACGGACGTCATGACGTGTCGAGGGTCTTCAGACCCTTAGCTAGTCGACTTTTGACCAGGGAAGTTCAGCGAGCGTCGGTAGCCTGCCGCCATCGCAGCGCGGGCACCCACTCGGCGGCTACCCGCGCTTCGCCCCGTGGCGCCGACTGTATCGGCCCGAAGAACGGCGGCTACGCCACGACCATCCACATCGAGGTTTGTCTCCGGCGACGGTACGTCGATGTGGGTGCAGTCGAACTGGTGGGGTGGGCAACTCCTGCCGCGACGTTGCTTACAGCTTCAACTTAAAATCCGCACAGTGTGGGTTCGAGTCCCACTGGGGGCACTGTATACGCCCTGGTAGCCGGGTATAGCTGACAGCTAGGTCGGCTAGGTAGGACCGTTCGTATACGCGGCGTGTACGCGGACTGGCGATCGTCGCGCATGCTAGCTACTTCGACCTGAAAAACCCTTGATCGGTGTGGTACTTGTGGCCGAAGGTGTTGATCAGGTGCGGTCAGCGGTGCGCAATGGTCGTTTCAGGCTGCGAGGGTGCCGATCTTGACTAGGTTGTGGGCGAAAACTCCGTGTCCGCACCAGGTTCGGGCTCCGTTGAGGCCCCGCGAGAAAGTGAAATGGCGGACCGGGTCCGAAGGACGGATCAGCCACATGAAACGCAGCTACGGCTGGAACCGCACCGAACTCACCGAGCGAGCAGTGGATCGGCGCGGCGCCGAACTAGATCTACTGCTGAGGCAGGTTAGTTGACCCCGCGACGGGCGGGACGTTGCCGATCGCGGAGTTCTGCCGGTGATGAGCGGGATCGCCGGCGAGCGGTCAGCGGGGGCACCCGGTGTGTCACCATCTATTCGCCGCTTATGGCCGGGAAACGACCGGAATCGGCAAGCTCCACTCGGTCGCCAATATGACGAAAATCATTGTGGCACTTAAGATAACGGGGCCATGGACGCCCACGAGCTAACCGAGCATTGGCTTCGCTTTGACCGGTTCCGACGCGGTCGTGTTCGACCCCGATCACAACTCACGCAACGGCGAAGGTACCCTGCGTGTCAGGGTGAGTTGAGTCCAGTGGTTCATAGCAACCCGCCTGCAGGGCGAGATACGGATCAACGCAACGATGACGATTTCCAGCCTGGCTGTGGCCGGGGAGAATGCGCAGATGGATTCAACGCGTCCACGCTCTGGTGGTCCGCAGCGGCGGCGCAGGTTCAGTCCGGCCGAGAAACTGGCGCACCTGGCGGCCTATGAGCAGGCTTGCGCAACCAACGATGGCGGCGCCTATCTGCGTCGCGAGGGCCTGTATTCCTCGCTGATCTGCGAATGGCGCAAGCAACGAGATGCCGGGGCGCTGGAGGGTAAGCCGGCCGGGGCCAGGGTCGGCAGGCTGACGGCCGAGCAGGCCGAGATCGCTCGCCTCAAACGCGAACTGGACAAGACGTCCAAGCGGCTGGCCACCACTGAGGTTGCCTTGGAGATAATGGGAAAAGCACACGCGCTCTTGGAGATTCTCTCCGAGAGCGCGGAGCAACCGACCAAGCCGAGCAAGCGTTGATGGACGCTTGGAGCGCCTTGCGCGCACATCGCATCTCCACCCGGGATGCGGCGGGGTTGACCGGGATGCACCGCTCGACCGCACTGCGCCGTGCCGCACCCAAGCCGACTGCATCGGCTCGGGTATCGACCGTGCCGGTCAACAAGCTCACCGCCGCGGAGTGCGCGCGGGTCGTGGAGGTGCTCAACAGTGACCGCTTCGTTGATGGCGCCCCGATGCAGGTGTGGGCCACTCTGCTCGACGAGGGCACCTACCTGTGCTCGATCTCCACGATGTATCGCATCCTGAATGCGAACAAGCTGGTCAAGGAGCGTCGCCGGCTGGCCCGGCATCGCAAGGCGGTCTGCCCGGAGCTGCTGGCGACCGCACCGCGGCAGGTGTACTCGTGGGACATCACCAAACTGCGCGGCCCAGCCAAGGGGGTCTACTACGACGCCTACGTGATGATCGACATCTACTCGCGTTACATCGTCGGGGTCCATGTGCATGCCCGCGAGTGCGGTGTGCTGGCCAAGGAGATGATGCAACAGATCTTCACCACCTACGGAATCCCCCATGTCGTGCACGCAGACCGCGGCACCTCGATGACCAGCAACACTGTCGCCGGGTGGCTTTCGGATCTGGGTGTGACTCGCTCGCACTCACGGCCCAAGGTGTCCAATGACAATCCCTTCAGCGAGTCATGGTTCAAAACCTTGAAGTACGCCCCGGTGTTTCCCGAAAACTTCGAATCCATCCATCACGCAAGGGATTTCATGGATGAGTTCGTCGACTGGTACAACCACCAGCACCGGCACAGCGGAATCGGCCTGCACACCCCCGCCGACGTCTTCTACGGCCTTGCCGAGGAGAAGGACAGCCGACGCCGGGCCGTGCTCGCCGAGGCGCGAACACGCCACCGGCACCGCTTCAGCCACGACAACGCACCCAAGATCATCGACCTACCCGAAGCCGCCGCGATCAACCCACCCAAACCACCAGAACCGGAGGATCAAACGACAGCCGCCTAACACCTGCTGGACTCAAACTCCTTGACAAATTCCGGTACCAGCAGCGATGCGCTGAATGGTGTCATTAGCGTCCGGTGGGGTGCTGCAAGCGATCCACGGCACGGGTGAGATCCCGCCACCACCCGATTTACCTGCCGACGCGGTACTACTTCTTTTTGAAGGCGTCCTTAACCTTCTCGCCGGCGTCTTTGAGGTTGGACTTCGTCTGGTCGCGCTTCCCCTCATTTTCAGTGCTCTCGTCGCCGAGCACCTTGCCGACCGCTTCCTTGACCTTGCCGCCAAGTTCGTCGAGCTTGTTCTTCGCCTTATCCTCAGCGCTCACAGAGTGTGCCCCTCCCCGATGTGGGAATCGACCCGGTGGCCGAAACCTCAGCCCGACGTTAACGCGCGAGCCGGGAGCGCATCAGGGCCAAAAGACCCTGCCGTGTGATCACGTCACGGCGGGAACGTGGAACCCCTGATAGTGGCTCTTCGAGTTTAAGCGCAATACCGTTTACTTAAGGATGAGGATGACCGGTTGGCGCTCGATGACGGGTGCGTTGCGGTGGTGGGGGTGTTTGACTTGGTAGACCGACATCTTTCGTTTGACGACACGCGGGTTGACGCGGGCACGTCGGGTAGGCAGCAGTTCGTGCAGGATCTCGGCGGTCACGCATCGGTCGGCGTCGTCAAGGGTGTCAGGGGGAAAAACCCGGGTGGCTGGCGGTGGTGCGCCGAGCGGCCCGGAGTGAGCGGGTGAACGACAACCTGTCCGGGTCGTGCCCGAAATTGGTTGCCGCCGAATGCATCAGCCACCGTATCGCGTAGTGCACGCACAGGTATCCGTACACTTCCTGAATGACCCCGTCGGGCATCTTCGACCGCAGGACGAGCCCGGGGCTGCGTTGATGGGTCTTGAGTTCGCCGAACGCGGTTTCGATCTCCCACCGCTGGGAGTACAACCTGGCGAGATCCGACGCGGGAGCGGCCGTGGGGTCGGTGATCGTGGTCAGCAGCCGGTAGGTCCGATCCGCCGGCGCGGCATCGTTGTCGGCGCCGGCCAGGGTGTACTCGATGACACGGACCGCGATGCCGTCGGCGTGGTTGCGGCGAGCCTTGGTTCCCGGATAGATGTGGGACGCGAAAGATCCATCGGGGTAACGCTTTTCCACAGGAAGGACGGCGTTGGACTTCAGCCGCCAGAGCAGATCGGCGCCCGTGGCCCGGGACTTGTCCCACAGTGTGTAGCTGAAGAACCCACGGTCGGCCAGCAGCAGCATCCCCGGTTTCAGCGACCGCAACACCGACTCAGCCAGCGTCTGTTCACCCTGGCGGTAGGTGCCGATCTCGGCATCGATGATCGCATGGGATCCGCACTCGGCCAGCCCGAGTACCCGCACCTGCGGAAACGCTCCACCCCGTCCACCTCCCCGCGAGGACGGCGGTCGACCGAACCACTCGACGTTGGCGTCAGTATCAGCCAGATCCAGGCACAACCCGTCCATGCCCATCAGCTGCCACGACCGATAAAAATCACCCGCCACCTGCGGATTCGCCAACGAAACCGCCGCCCTGCCGTACAACGCGCGCAGCGGTTCGGACCCCAACCTTCTGCGCGCCTGAAACAGCGCCGCCTTCGTAGGAATCGACCACTCGCGCGACCATCCCGACGCCCACGAATGCCCTGACACCAACATCCGCATCACCTCCTCATACGACGAGGTCGAAAACAGCGCCAGCCCCAGCACGTAGTACACCACCGCCCGCGCCGGCAACAATCGGTGACGACGCTCGACCCGACCGCACTCAGCGAGCACCGCATCAACCAAATCGGGCGGGAAAACCCTGGTCAATACCCCCAACGAGATGTGATCAGACAACCTCTGATCACTCTCCGGCTTGACCCAGCCCGCCCGCGGCACACACTCAGAATAACAACCATGTCATCTTAAGTAAACGGTATTGAGTTTAAAGCCGACATTGCATTGACACCCTTCGCGGCCAACTGCGACAGTGACCCGAAATGACAGGCGGGCCGTGGGCCTTGGGAGGGAACGACCGGTGACAGTCAGCGCGGACAGCGACCTGCACTACGACCCCTACGACGTCGAACTCAACCTCGACCCGTATCCGATGTTCGCGCGACTGCGCGAGGAAGCACCGCTGTACTACAACCCCGAGCACGACTTCTACGCGCTGAGCCGCTACGACGACGTCAATAAGGCCGTCATCGACCACGAGACGTTCATCTCCGGCCGTGGCGCGCTGCTGGAGATCATCAAGTCCGGGATGGAGATCCCGCCCGGCACTTTGATTTTCGAGGATCCGCCGATCCACAACATCCATCGCAACCTGCTCGCGCGGATGTTCACCCCGCGCAAGGTCGCCGCGCTGGAACCTCAGATCCGCGAGTTCACCGCCCGCTGCCTCGACCCGTTGGTCGGCACCGGCCGCTTCGACTTCGTCAACGATCTCGGCGAGCACATGCCGATGCGGGTGATCGGCATGCTGCTGGGCATTCCGGAGGACCGGCAGCGGCAGATCGCCGACCACGGCGAGGCGACGCTGCAGAAGGAGAAGGTCGACTCGATGGCCACCGGTGAGGTGTTCGCCGAGTTCCTCGACTGGCGCACCGACCATCCCTCGGACGACATCATGACCGAACTGCTCAACGCCGAGTTCACCGACGAGACCGGCACCCGGCGGCGGCTGAGCCGCGTGGAATTGCTGATGTACCTGATCGTGATCGCGACCGCCGGCGCCGAAACCACCACCCGGCTGATCGGCTGGGCCGGCAAGATCCTGGCCGAGCATCCCGATCAACGCCGCGAACTCGCCGAGAACCCGGCTCTGATCCCCCAAGCCATCGAGGAGATCCTGCGGTTCGAGCCGCCGGCGCTGCAGATCGCCCGCTACGTCGACCGCGACGTCGAGTACTACGGGCAGACGGTGCCGCAGGGGTCGGCAATGCTCATGCTGGTCGGCTCGGCCAACCGCGACCGCCGCCGGTTCGCCCCGGACGGCGACGTGTTCGGCATCCATCGAGAGCTCAAGTCGCACATGACGTTCGGCGCTGGCACCCATTTCTGCATGGGCAACGCGCTGGCCCGCCTGGAGGGACGCATCGCCCTGGAGGAGATTCTCGCGCGCTTCCCCACCTGGGAGGTGGACTGGCCCAATGCGGTCAAGTCGCCGACCACCGCGGTGCGCGGCTGGGAATCCATGCCGACGTTCGTTCCCTGATCCACCAACCCGATCAACCAGCCTGATTCTCCGGAAAGGACTCAACACATGGCAGGACGTCTAGAAGGCAAGGTCGCGTTCATCACCGGTGCGGCACGCGGCCAGGGCCGCAGCCATGCGGTCCGCCTGGCGCAGGAGGGCGCCGACATCATCGCCGTCGACATCTGCAGGCCCGTCGAAACCGTGGACATCATCGCGCCCTCCACGCCGGAGGATCTGGCCGAGACGGCCGACCTGGTCAAAGCGCAGGACCGGCGAGTGGTCACCGCCGAAGTCGACGTGCGCGACTACGAGGCGCTCAAAGCGGCCGTGGACAGCGGCGTCGAGCAACTCGGCGGGCTCGACATCATCGTGGCCAACGCCGGAATCGGCAACGGCGGTGCAACGCTGGACAAAACCAGCGAAGCCGATTGGACGGCGATGATCGACGTCAACCTCGGCGGGGTGTGGAAGTCGGTCAAAGCCGGTGTGCCACATATCCTCGCCGGCGGCCGTGGCGGCTCGATAATCCTGACCAGTTCGGTCGGCGGGCTCAAGGCCTACCCGCACACCGGCCACTACGTGGCCGCCAAACACGGTGTGGTGGGCCTGATGCGAACCTTCGCCATCGAGTTGGGCGAGCACAACATCCGGGTCAACTCGGTGCATCCGACCAACGTGAACACCCCGCTGTTCATGAACGAGGCGACGATGCGGCTGTTCCGTCCGGATCTGCAGAATCCGGGACCCGACGACATGGCGCTGGTCGCGAAGATGATGCACGTGCTGCCGATCGGCTGGGTGGAGCCGGTGGACATCAGCAATGCGGTGCTGTTCCTGGCCTCCGACGAGGCGCGCTACATCACCGGCGTGACACTCCCGATCGACGCCGGCAGCTGCCTGAAGTGATCACCATCCCGCGGGAGTGGGAGGAGATCACCCCGGGGTGGATGACCGAAGCGATCGCCGGCCACTATCCGGGCGCCGAGGTGGACGGTGTCGAGGTCGCCCTGCGCGACGACGGCACGAATCGCCGTGCCCGGTTGGCGCTGTCCTACTCCGCGGGCGACGGGCCGCCGACGGTGTTCGGCAAGGCGGTCGACCCGGCGCATGCCGAACTCGTCGCCCTGACCAGCGGGTTGTTCCACGAGCCGCGGCTGTTCTCGTCGGGAGTCGTTCTGCCGCTGGATCATCCGGACGTCTACTGCGCCGCGTTCGACGAGGCGGAGTCGAACTTCGTGATGATCATGGAGGACGTCGCCGCGCGGGGCGCCGACCCGCGCGACTCCACCCGGCCCCTGACGGTCGAGCAGGCGGCCGCCGGTGTGCGCGGACTGGCCCGGCTCACGGTCGGTACTGGGGCGAACGCGTGCTCGACCACCCGGCGCTGGGGTGGCTGGAGCCATTCGTTCCGTTCCCCGGTCTGGAACTGGCACCGCTGGAGATCGCATTCGAGCGCCTTGCTGACACAGTGCCGGCGGAGATCACGGCACTGACCGGAGCAGAGCTGTTCGGGAACATCTGGTCGCGCTACATCACCACGTTGACGACGGGTCCGCAGACCTTGCTGCACGGCGACCCACACATCGGCAACACCTACGTGACGCCGGGTAAGGATGTCGGCTTCCTCGACTGGCAGATGGCCCGGCGCGGCAACTGGTCCCTGGACGTCGGCTACTTCCTGCAGGGAGCGCTGACCGTCGAGGACCGCCGCAGCGCCGAACGCAACCTTCTCGAGGAGTACCGCACCACGCTCGGCCTGCCGTCCGGCGAGATGCCGTCGGCCGAGGAGGTGTGGCTGCGGTATCGCGCGTCGGTGGCGCACGGGCTGGCCATCTGGACCGCCACGCTCAGCGGTGGCGATGCCTGGCAGCGACCGGACATCTCACTGGCCTTCGCGCAACGGTACGGAGCGGCGTTCGTCGACCTCGACACCCGTGCCGCGCTGGACGCCATCACGTGACGGTGCGGTCCGTCGACACGTTCTGCCGTTACTGCCTGGCCACCTGCGGGGTGGAGGTAGACGTCGAGGACAACCAGGTGGTCAGGATCGCCGCCGACAAGCGAAACCCGCACAGCTGGACCGATTTCTGCGCGAAGGGCCGCACCGCTGGCGAGGTGGTGGCACATCCGCGCCGGATCCGGCAGCCGATGCGGCGGGTCGGCGACTCTTACGTGGCGGCGAGTTGGGACGAGGCGATCGCCGACATCGCAGCCCGGATGAGCCGGATCATCGACGCGGGCGGTCCCGATGCGGTGGCCGCCTACACCGGTAACCCGGCGGGCTTCTCGTCCTCCAGCATCCTGTTCATGACCGGCTGGCTGGACGCCATCGGCAGCCAGAACCGTTACTTCGTCGGCTCGGTTGACCAGAACGCGATGCACGTGGTGGCCGAGACGATGTACGGCTCGCCGTTGTTCGTGCCGGTGTCCGACGTGGACAACTGCGCCTACTTCCTGCTGGTGGGTACGAATCCCGCAGTGAGCGCCTGGAATTGGGTCGAGACCGTGCCGGGCGGCTGGCGGCGCGCCCTGGACCGGCAGCGCGCCGGTGCCCACATCGTGGTGGTCGACCCGGTCCGCTCGGAGAGCGCCGAGCACGCCGACGTTCACCTGGCGGTGCGCCCGGGCCAGGACTGGGCGTTGCTGCTGGGCATGGTGAAGGTCATCCTCGACGAGGGTCTCGAGCACGCCGGGGACTGCCGGGATCTGGCCACCGGCGTCCCGTCGCTGCGCGACCTGGTCGCCACCGCCGACCTCGACGACCTGGCGCAGCGATGCGACATTCCCCGGAACGTCATCGAATGCACCGCAAGGGATTTCGCCGCGGCACCGCGGGCGATGGCGGTCACCCGGACCGGGGTGTCGCTGCACCTGAGCGGAACGATCGGGGAATGGCTGGGCCATGTCCTCAACGTGATCACCGGCCGGATGGACCGTCCGGGCGGCCGGCGTTACGAACGCGGTTACGTCGACGCGTTGCGACTCGCCGCGCTGGCCAAGCCGTCGCCGCACCGCAGCAGACTGCAGGGCCGGGCCATGGTCGCCGGTCACCACGGCCTCGACGAACTACCGGACGAGATCACCACCCCGGGCCCCGGTCAGATCCGCGCCATGGTGATCAACGCCGGCAACCCGGTGGTCTCCGGCCCGACGGCGCCAACTGGATGCCGCCCTGGCCACCCTGGACCTGCTGGTCGTCGTCGACCTGGTGCAACGCGAAAGCCACCGCCACGCCCACTGGCTGCTGCCCGCCGTGCACTGGCTCGAACGTGACGACCTGCTCGCCCTGACCAGCGGCCTGCACGACGAGCAGTTCGTGCAGTACGGGCGCAGGGCCGTCGACCCGCCGACCGAAGCCCGCGAAGAGTGGCGCATCTTCCTGGACCTCACTGTGGCAATGGGCAGGCCGTCCCTCGGAATACGGGGGATGAACCGCTTCGTCGCCGGGACCCGCGCCGCGGCGCGCATCGCCCGGCGCCCGCGAATGGCTTTCGGGCCGCACTGGATCGACCGGGCCCTGGTCACCGCCGGACGAGCCGTCACCTGGCGGCAGGTCATGTCACACCCGCACGGACTGGTATTCGGCCACCGCGAGTTCGGCCGGCTTCGCTGCGCCCTGCGCACGCCCGACCGCAAGATTCACGCCGCCCCGGCCGAGTTCGTCGCGCGCACCAGGGAACTGCTTGCCGAACCGCTGCCCGTCCCGCCGCCGAACCGGCCCTTCCAGCTTGGCAATCGGCGTCACCGGCACTCGATGAACTCATGGCTCAACGACCTTCCCGGCCTGCACCCGGCCGGCAAGGGCAGCGAGGCGCTCATTCACCCCACCGACGCGGAGGGCCTCGGCATCACCACGGGTGCGCGGGTGCGGGTGTTCTCCGACTGTGGCGCGATCGAACTGACGGCACGCGTCGACGACCGGCCCCGGCCCGGCGTCGTCGTCATCGACCACGGCTGGGGCTCAAGGGTTTTCGACCCGACCGGCACCACGCCCCCGCAGGCGTTCGGGGTCAACCGCAACCTGCTGGTCAGCGGTGACCGGGTGGACCCGCTGTCGCAGACGCCCGCTCTGAGTTCGACGTACGTCGGCGTCGAGCCGGTGGCGGCCATGGGACCATCGTCGGCCACCCCAGGGCATTAATGCCCTCGCGGGCTCGGGCCGGAGAGCGGAGCATCGCGATCACGCACCACAGCGTGAAAGGCGGGACATGAACAAGTCGATCGCGCCCCTCGACCTCTCCTGGCTACTGTTCGAGACACCGGCGGGCACGATGCACGTCGGCGCGGTGATGCTGTTCAAGAAGCCTCGCGGCCGGGCGGGGGTGGTGCGCGAGATCGTGGCGGCATACCGGCAGTTCCGCCCGACCGCACCGTTCAACGTCGTGCCGGAGTTGGTGGGTCACGGCACCCCGCACTTCCACGAGGTCGACGAGTGGGATCCGTATTACCACGTCCAGCACTTGTCCCTGCCGCCCGGAAGTTCCTATCAGGATCTGCTGCGGTTGGTGGCCGACCTCCACGAACCGATGCTGGACCGCGACCGGTTGCTGTTCCGCTGCTGGATCATCGACGGAATCCCGGGCGGCCGCTTCGCGATTTACACCAAGACTCATCACAGTGTCGTCGACGGGGTCTCCGGTCTGCGGATGCTGTATCGGGGACTCTCCGAGGTGGACGAGCGCACGGTCCCTTTGCCGGCCTTCGCGCTACCCCCGGCCTCCACGGTGCCTACAACGGCACCCCCCGAGCCGACACCGCTGCTGCACAAGATCACCGACTTGATCCGCAACGTGGTGTCCCAAGCCGGGGCAATGAACCAGATTTCGATGGGGATGCTTCGCAAGGCGCTCACGACAGCGATCGGAGTCGACCCGAAGGGCAGCCTCCCGTTTCTGGCGCATCATGCGCCAACCAACCGGCCGCTCAAACAAGGCCGCCGCTTCGCGACTCTGTCGCTGCCACTGGAGGAGATGCACGACATCGGACACCGGTTCGGGGCCACGCTCAACGACGTCGCGACGACGATTGTCGACGCGGGGCTGCACGCCTATCTCGCCGAGGTCGGAGAGCCGTTCGCCCACCAGTTCATCGCGATGATCCCAGTATCGCTTCGCAGTGACGACGACACGACGGTGGGAACCCGGGCCTCGGCGTTGTTCGTCCGCCTGGGCGAGCCGCAAGCCCCTGTGGCGCCACGCATCCGGCAGATCGTCGAGTCGGTCCAGGTGGCCAAGGGCGAACTGACCGGCTGGTCCTCGGATGCCGCGATGACCTACGGGGCCGGGCTGCTCGGCCTGGCTGTCCTGGGGGCCACCACCCACGTCGACCAGATCACACCGCCGGTGTGCAACCTGGTCATCTCCAATGTGCCCGGCGTCAAGGAGCCCAGGTTCCTCAACGGTGCCCGCCTGCTCGGCATCTACCCGGTCTCCGCGCTCGCCGCGTCCATCGGGCTCAATGTCACGCTCAGCTCCTACCACGACCACATGGACTTCGGATTCGTCGCCAACGCATCGGCGATCGATGACGTGTCGTCTCTGGCCGACCACACATTGCTGGCCTACCGGGAACTCAGGGCCGCCGCGAAGGTGGCCTAGTCGAGGACCGGTTGACATCAAGTCGTTGACAACCTTGACGTACTATGGTTGTCAGTGTTGACGACGATACACCCACCGGAGGTGATCCATGACGGATCTGGCCACGTTCGAGCGGGAGATCATGCGATCGGTCGGCCGAAAGGTGCACGATCGGCTCCGCAAGGCCGCCGAGGCGCAGGTCAGCGCGGAGGTGTTCGGCGACCCGGAAGCCATCGCCGACGCAATGGTGGCCGCACTGCCCTTGGGTCATCATTTCGACGAGATCTCCGGCCCCTTCTACGACACCGCGGGTCTTGCCCGCTGGCTGGGCATTTCGCGGCAGGCCGTGCACCAGAAAAGCACCCGCCTGGCCCTACTGGCCTGTCCGTTAGCCGATGGCGGAGTGGTGTACCCGGTCTGGCAGTTTCTCGACAACGGCGCCACCATCCCGGCGTTGGGCGCGGTCCTTGCCACGTTGGCCGAGGGCAGCGACGACACCTGGATGATGGCGCTGTGGATGCGAGCCGCCAGTGACCAGCTCGACGGCGCCTGCCCCAGCGACTGGCTGCGCAAAGGCGGTGACGCGCAGCAGGTAATCACTTTGGCACGTGAGGTGGCGACGGGCTGGCGCGCATGAGCGGTACGCGACAACCGCTTGCCCTGCGCCCACCGCCGTCGCCGCCGTCGCGCTTTCCCCGCTCCCGTCTCCACAGCGCCGCGCGGCTCTACCGAGCACACACCGTCGGCACGTCACCGTGGTGGTTCTCCTCGGACCTGTCCGGACGGTTCGACCTCCTGCTGCCCGACGGAACCTGTTATCTGGCAACAGATGTCCCAACGGCACTGCGAGAGCGATTCGGCCACGACCTGGTGCGTCAGGGGGTAGTCACCTTCGAGGCCGCCGCGCGCACCGAAGTGTCTGAACTGCGGGTGTCCGCCCCGCGCTGGCTGGCCAACACCTGTTCGCGTGATGCCGCCGCGTACGGGATGACTCGGGAGATAGGCACATGTCTGGACTACGACATCCCTCAGGCGTGGGCCGCAGCGTTCTTCGCCACCGGCAGGTACGCCGGAATCCGTTACCAAACCCGGTTCACTACCGGGCCCGCGCCCAACGCGGTTGCCCTCTTTGACGAAGCGGGACAACGCAACTGGCCTGTCGAACCCCACGCGCTGAACGGGGGTCAGGCGTGCGAACAAGCCGCAATCACAGTAGTCCGTCGGCCTACGCGGCGGCAGGTACGCATTGTGCAACCTGAGGAAGCCGCTCATGAGAACCTCGAGCCATGAGTGACGACGCGATCCCCGTGCGCCTTGTGGAGTGGAACGTGGCCATGTCCCTGCACAACAAAGGCACACCTGCTGGCGGATTTGGACCCGACCGTCGGATACTCCCGAGTCCGCCCACCCCGACAAGACTCGCCAGGCGTTGGAGGCGATTGGCGCGACGTCTGTGCAATGGGTCGGCTCCAACACCAGCAAGGGTCTCTCCGCCGTCGCATTCGGAGCCTGGGATCTTCGAATCGACGACAGCTATGACCCCGGATATCAGTGGGTCATGCCGTTACATCTAAGCGGACCAAGGCATCTCAGGATGCTGGCCGTCTGGGACTTCAACCACCGTGGCGCGGGTCATGAGGCAGCTCAAGACTCGGTGCGTGTCGGGCGTCCATGGATCACTACGCGGAGTTCTTGTCGGGAGACGCGGACCTGGTTGTGATCAGCGGTGACTTCAACAACTCGGTGACTTGGGACACTCCCACCAAGCCAACGAAGTTCGGTGACTTCATGGACCAGATGGAGGCCCGTGGATTCGTCAGCGCGTACCACTTCAATCGCCGATGCGGTCGCGGGGCGGAGCCTGATCCGACGTTGTGGTGGACCCGCAACCCGCTCAAGCCGTACCACATTGACTACACATTCGTGTCGCGGCCCGGGGCAATCAGTGCCGTCACCGTTGGCACACATGCGGGTTGGGGAGCGTACAGCGATCACAGCCCGATGACCATTGACTTGCAGTTGTAGCCCGAATGCTAAGTGTCTACTGCGACGGTCCCCGGGACCCTCTATCGACTGTGAGGCGTATCGCATCATCGCGCCGGGACTGGCGAAATGCTCAGGGCCACTTGTCGTACCGGTCTGCCATGATGCTTACATGTCCCTCGCCGAGTCGTACGCATCGGAGGTGAACCGTGCAGACGAACGCCTCGAGGTGTTGTTCGGGGAGTTGTCGGAGTTGGCGGGGCAGCGCAACGCCATTGACGGGCGGATCGTGGAGATCGTCGCCGAGGTGGACCGGGCGGGGTTGTGGGGGGCGACGGGGGCCGCGCGGTGGCGGGGTGGCGGCCTGGAAGCTGGGGACCTCGTCGGTCAACGCCAAGACGATCGCCACCGTCGCGCGTGAGTCGGCGGCGTTTCCCCGGCTGTGTGCAGGGGTTGCGGGAGGGCCGGGTTGTCGCTGGATCAGGTGGGGGTGATCGCAGCGCGGGCCGGTGAGGGGTCTGATGAGCATTACGCGCAGCTGGCCCAGTGCGCCTCGGTGAGTCAGTTGCGCACGGCGATCAAACTCGAACATGCGCCCCGAGCCGGATCCCCTGGGCCCTCCCGCGCAGGCCCTTCATCTACCAGGGGCTGGCGATGAGCAATTCAGCTGGTGGCGGATCAAACTGGGCCACCACGACGCGGCGACGTTCGAGGCGGCGCTGGCCTCGCATCGCGACGCGCTGATCACCGAATGGAAGTCCGACCGCACGAGGGCGGCGGTGAGGGTGGGGTGTGTCGGCGGGTGCGCCGCCGCTGCCCGGCGACCTGGAGGCGTTCCTGCGGCTGGTCGGGGCGGGCTGGGATGCCGAGGCCCGCCGCCCGCCCGCACGCCCAGCACGCCACGGTGGTGGTGCACGTCGATGTGGAGGCGCGGGCGGCGGGGTTGCATCTGGGTCCGCTGCTCACCGACGCCGACCGGCAGTACCTGACCTGTGACGCGACGTGCTAGGCGTGGTTCCAGCGCCGCGGGGAGGTGATCGGGGCGGGCCGGGCGACCCGGGTGATCAGCCGGCGGCTGCGCCGCGCGCGGAGCACCGTGACCGCACGTGTGTGGTGCCCGGCTGCGGGGCCACCCGCGGCCTGCACGCCCACCACCTGCGCCATTGGGAGGACGGCGGGCCCACCGACTAAACAACCTAGCGCTGACCTGCCCATATCACCACCGATTGCATCATCAGGGCGGGATCACCCTGATCGGACCCGCCCACGAGCTGACCGTCACCGACAGCAGCGGCCAGCAGCTTCACCCCGGATCGATCGCCCGGGCACCCACCGACGACCCGCCCGGAATCCCGCCCTACCCCGGACCGACCGGCGAACGCGCCCAATGGTGGTGGTACCAACCCTTCCAACCCCAACCACCACCAACCGAATAGTCCGTCGCTACGCCGAGGCAAGGAACGCCAGCAGCACGTCGCGGACCACCTCGGGCTGCTTGATCTGCGGGCAGTGCCCGGCCCGCGCGATGACGGCCGACTGGCCGCCGCGGATCTGCCCGGCGATCTCGGCCGCCCACCCGGCCGGCAAAGCTTTTCCGCGGCGCCCTCCACCACCAGGACCGGCACCGTGATGCGCTGGTAGGCCCGCTCGCTGGACGGGGTCGCCGGCGGCTCCAGACCGGGGCGGCGAAACCGGGCCGCGGCCAACGACTCCCACGCACCCGGCACGATGCTCGACTCGTAGCGGCGGCGCACGTAGGTCTCGTCGGCCGGATAGGACGGGTCGGCGAACAGTGCCGCCACGATCTCGCGCATGGCCGGCAACGTGGCGTCGTAGTCGTATAGCGCGGCGGTGTGCCGGTTCTTCTGGATGTCCCCGCCGCCGCATATCGCGACCGCGCTGCGAACGGGCAGCACGGGCCGCCCGCGGTCATGTCGGTGAGCAGGTTCACCGCACCCATCGAGTTGCCCATGAAATGGGCCCGGGCGACACCGAGCATCTCGCAAAACCGCGCGATGTGCCGAATCCGCAGCCCGCGGCCGTCGATGAAGTCCACGACCTTCGCCGATTCACCGAAACCCACCATGTCCGGTGCCAGCACCCGGCAATGCGGCGCCAGCGCGGGAACGATCCGCTTGGGGCGCAGCACGTTTAGTCGCGTTGCGTCCGCACACCTGGCGGAAGCGGTCCGTCTGGGTCTGCGTAGCGTCGAGGTTCCACGACAGGTGGGGGCGTGTGGTCGATCCACGCCGGGTCCGGTGGTGGGGAGGTGTAGCGAGTCCCCGGGAAGCCCGGAAAGATGGGCCGGGGAGGTCTGTGAGCGGGTACCCGCGCCACCAGATCAGTCGTCCGCTTCGCCGGGCTCTTGGGATTCTGCACCTGGCCAGTTCTCTTTCGAGATCCAGCAAGAAGAGTACAGGGCCGGATCGTCCGCTTGATTCCAAGGACCGGGGTCTATGAGTGACCTGCGGGTGTCACGAGCCAGGCCCCAGGTGCGATCCGACGGCGGTGTGCGTAGACCAAGCGTATTGAAGCGCCATCGGTCCAGGCGTGAGATACCAGAAACGTGAGCCGCCCGAGACGGGGGCAGATGGCAGCGTTGGCGTTGCGTACCTCGATGCGATGCAGCGCCGATGCAGAATCTCGACCGCAAACTTACACTCCGCGTCGGTTGGGGTATCGTCCGGCGAGGGCTCAGTTAATAGGTGCATAGTTGTTCACCCATGGCGTTAGCGTCCAATTCTTGCTGCACCTTCAACTATTCTCGCTGCCCCCAGGGAGGGGATACATCGTGATCACTCCTTTCTGCCCGCCGCCGGGCACGTCGTAGCTGCGGTTGGTGTTGCTGACGACCCTCATCGCCAGACTCTCACCGGTGTCGGTGCAACTGGAAACCAAGGAAACCCGACGTGCAGTGAGCCTTATTGATAGGCACCTCATACACCAACGAGCCACCCTGGTTGTCGATCGGGCGAGTATGTGAGATCAGATCCTTGAACACGCTCGAGTTGATCAGTCCGTGTTTCCAGTAGATCTTGTCGCCACCCAATCCTTCTTTGTGGCCGCGTTGTAGTACCCGCGCCTCAACACCACGTGGTTGCCGTCGAGGTCGAGTAGCCTCGGCGATGACGTCGTTGGCCGGGTATGAAGGATCGGGTGGCGGCGCGAGCGGGACATCCAATGCTTGGATGGTTTCGCGTGGCTCAGAGAATCCACGCCCGTTGAGTTCCGCTGTCGAGGCAGCGATTTTGGCGGCGATGGCTTTGTCTGCGGCGCTCAGCGCGGCCGCCTGGGGGGTGATCATCGCGGCATCGCCCAGCGCCGCGACACGAAGATGGCTGCTTCTCCTCGTGTCGGTGACCGACAGTCCTCCCCCACGGTGAAGCCCGCGTGGTCAGCCTCACTGATGGCCTCGATGGCCTGCCGTTTGAGGCTAGTCGAGCTGATCCGTCACCCGTCGGGCGATAGTCGCGGCTTCACTCAACATGTCGGCGAGGCCCCGTACCTTCACCAGATCGCCAAAGGTATGTTCTCGCGCTGCGTCGGCGGCCGCACCCTGCCATGCGGTGCCGCCCGGTGCCAGCATGCCTTGGTGCACGCCGTCGAAAGCGGACTCCCAGTGCTCAGCGGTATCGGTCCAGTCGGTAGCGGCGCGGACGAGGTGTTCCGCGTCCCAGCCTAGGATTTGCGACAGGCCCTGAAGCGCGGCGCCGGTGACGTCGGGACTTATCCCCGCATCGGTCCGCCACTCAGCTTGGATAGCTGCTGTGCGGAGGTCTCGTCAGAGCGTTCGTACTGGCTCGCTGCTGCGGTGAGCTCGCTCCTTCCGCGTGGACGCTGGCCGCTAAAACCGCCGCGGTTGCGCAGACAGCGGCGTAAGTCCCTCTCTACTGCGACCGCTGTCGCCTGCATCAAGGAGCAACGGGCGGAGCAGGGACCTCTCTGGCTAACCCGGGCTGCAATCGCGGTGCACTGCCCAGAATGCATATCCAGACTGTCACTGCAAACCTTTAGCGTACCCACCCGGCCAGTTTAGGGTTCATATCCCGCACGTCCAGTCACCTCGAATCCGACCACTGAAACCACACCGCACCACCCCGGCAGAACAGTGGTGTTCGTCGCTACACCGAGGCAAGAAACTTCAGCAGCAGGTCGCTGACCACCTCGGACTGCTCGATCTGCGGCAGCGCCCGGCCTGCTCGACGACGGCCGACCGGCCGCCGGGGATCTGCCCGACGATCTCGGCCGCCCACCCGGGCGGCAACAGCTTGTCCGCCCCGCCCTCCACCACCAGGACCGGCACCCGATGCGCTGGTAGGCCCCGCTCCGCCCTGGACGGGGTCGCCGGCGGCTCCAGACCGGGACGCCGAAACCGCGCTGCCGCCAACTGACTCCCAGGCTCCCGGCACGATGCTGGACTCGTAGCGGCGGCGCACGTAGGCCTCGTCGGCCGGATAGGACGGGTCGGTGAACAGCGCCGCCACGATCGCGCGCATGGCCGGCAACGTGGCGTCGTAGTCGTAGAGCGCGGCGGTGTGCCGATTCTTCGAATGTCCCCGCCGCCGCACATCGCGACCGCGCTGCGAACGGGCAGCACGGGCCGCTCCCGCGGTCAGGTCGGTGAGCAGGTTCACCGCACCCATCGAGTTGCCGACGAAGTGGGCCGAGGACACACCGAGCATCGCGCAGAACCGCGCGAGATGCCGGATCCGCAGCCCGCCGGCCGTCGGTGAAGTCGAGGACCTTCGCCGAGTCGCCGAAGCCCAGCATGTCCGGCGCCAGCACCCGGTAGCGCCGGCGCCAGCGCAGGAATCGTCTTCTCCCAGGCGATTTCGGCGCTGGCACCGAACTCGCCGCCGTGCAGCAGCAGCACGGATCGCCGTCGCCAGCTTCCAGGAAGTGGGTGGCCAGCCCGTCGACGAGGATGCTGCGGTGCTCGTAGGTCACTTGATCGCGATGGGGTTGACCGGCGACCCGACCGCGCCGGTGACCGACAGCGGCGGTGCGACGAGCTGGAACTGTAGCGCCCGTTGGCGGCGCAGTCGGCGGCCAACTCGTTGAGGTTCCAGTACTCACCGAGCATCAGACCCATGTCACGCAGGCACAACATGTGCATCGGCAGAATCCGCCGTCCACCCCGGACACCGGGTTCTCCACCATCAGGTTGTCGGCAGCCACTGCGGCCACCTGGTGGTCATGCAACCATGACGCACACGTCCAGTCCAGCCCCGCGCCCGGCTCGGAGCCGTTGCCGGTCTCGAGAAACCTTGCCCACCAACCAGTCCGGATCAGGACGATATCGCCCGGCTCGACGGTGACGCCCTGGCTGCGTGCGGCCGCGTCGAGTCGCCTGCGTGATCGGCTCACCGAGCCACAGAACGTCGGTACGCCGCGCAGCCTGACGATGTCCAGAAGCACCCCGCGCGAGGTGATCCCCTTGCCGACGACCTTGTCGATGCCCAGGTAGTAGGCGCCCAGGCTGGTCACCGACTCGGCGGGAAAGCCGTTGTACAGGGTCTCCTCGTAGTACACATGGGACAGCGCGTTCCACTGCGTGGCGGCCTGCAACGGCATGATGATCATGTCGTCGTTGAACCGCATCGGACCGGCCTTCGAGTAGCCGCTGAGTTGGACGGCGGCGGGGTTGCGCAGCCAGTCCGGCCCGTACCGCAGCAGGGTGTCCGCGTCACCGCCGTCGATCGTCATCACATGCGTCGGGTTCTGCCGGTACTGGAAGGCGCCCTGCGGGCCGGAGGACCCGAAGTCGACGCCGAGTGGGAACACCCTGCCGTCTCTGACCAAGCCAGCTGCCTGGGCGACCTTCTCGGGGGTGATCAGATTCAGCGTGCCGAGTTCGTCGGCGTCGCCCCACCTCCCCCAGTTGCGGACGTCGTCGGCGGTCCGGCGGAAGTCGCTCATGCTGGCCACGCTGGTCATCCCTTCTCGAAGTCGGCTGCCTGCCGGGCCGCCAGGTTGCCCCCGTCGACCCAGATGACCTGGCCGGTGATGTAGCCGGCGGCCCGGCTGCCCAGGAAGGCCAGCACCGCGGCCTGCTCGGCCGGATCCGACACCCGCCCCAGCGGTTTGGGGATGGCGTCGAGGTAATCCTGGCCGTACGCCGAGCGCAGTTGATCGAGGATCGGCGTCTCGGTCACCCCCGGCGCGGTGCAGTTGATCCGGATTCCGCTGGCGCCCAACGGGACCGCGTTGCGCACGGTGTATCCGATGATCGCTTCCTTGGACAGCCGGTACCCGCCGTCGGCCAGCGCCTCGGGATGCGCGCGGCACCACTGCACGCCCTCGGCCAGCGATTCCGTCGCCAGCAGGCCGGCGATTTGCGGCAGGTTGTCCCGGTAGTTGGCCGCCGCAAGCGAGGACACACACACGATCGACGACCCCGGCGACAGCCTCGGCAGAATCGCCTCGGTCAACGCCCGGGTACCCAGGAAGTTGATCGTGACGACCCGCAGTGGGTCGCCGATACCCGACGACACTCCCGCCACGTTGAACAGCGAATCAATCCGCCCCCCAACGGATCCGCGGCGTTGGTCACCGAATCCGGGTCGGCGAGGTCGACCTGTACGAAGTCGCGGGGACTCGGCGGCCGGTCGGTTCAGGTCGAGGCCGACCACCTGCGCCCCCAACTCGCCGAGTTGTGCGCACAGCGTCGCGCCGATCCCGGAGGCGCAGCCGGTGACAGCCACGCGGCGTCCGTCGTAGCGCAGCAGATCTCGATATGGGCCATGGCGGCAGGCTCTGCAGACGTCGCCCAGACGGTTCCCGCTCGTCCTTCAGGCGCTGCGCCGCCTGCACGCGGCCCTCGTTGATCTCGGCCATGGCCTCGGGAATCTCGCTGGCCGTGAAGTTTCCGCCGCGGCCGGTGGGTACAGACCGCCCTAGTTGTAGTTCTCGTCGAACTCCGGTGCCGTGGATTCCAGACGCATGCTGACTTCGCCACCGCCCAAAGGCGCGGCCGGCGAAATAGGCGGTCACATCGGCCGCCCAAATGCTGAGGGCGCCGAGCAACAGCCAAGACAGGCCGTCGGTGTCGGCCCGCAGGAGGACGAAACGGCGTAGAAGCCAGCCGAGGTACAGCGCACCGGCCAGGGTCAAGGCCCAATCGGTCGCAGGCTGGGGCGATTTGTGCCAGAGGACGGCGATCAACGAGCCGATGACCGCCAGCGTCAGCAAGGCGGAAAACGGCGACAGGTGAGACCACTGGGCTTGGACGATAAACAGGACGGTCAGGAGAATGCACAGCCAGGGCAACGGCAAGGCGCCACCCTGGCGAAAGAGCGAGGTATATTCCCACGCCCCCAACGCACCGGCTGCGACGATTAGCAGCAGAAACGGCCACCCACCGAGAAGGAACGGCACGGCGACGATCGCCAGCAGGACGGCAGCGCTGATGACGCGTGTGCGTAGCATGGGCTAGGGGACTTTGACTTTTCCAAACCGGCGATCGCGTTCGGTGTAGGCCACGAGCGCGTTGTGCAGCTCGACCTCGTCGAAGTCGGGCCAGTAGGTGGGGGTCGCATAATACTCAGCGTATGCGGCCTGCCAGATGAGGAAGTTGCTTAACCGATACTCCCCGCCGGTGCGGACAATAAGGTCGGGGTCAGGCAGACCATGCGTGTACAGGTAGTCACTGAAGAGGTCCTCGGTGATGGCCTCCGACGGCACACGATCGGCGATCATCCGTTGGACGGCGTCGAGGATCTCAGACCGGCCACCGTAGTTAAAAGCCACGTTCAGGACGATTGTCGAGTTATTGCGAGTTCATCTCGAGCGCTTCAAGAATTGGCGCCGGAGAGTGTCGGAGATGCCGACGAGGCTGCCGCTGTGCCGAATCTGGACGCCGTTCTCGTTGAGCTCCTGAAGCTGGTCGCGGATGGTGCGGCTCAACAGCTGCATCAAGCCGCGCACTTCCGCCGGGGGACGTCCCCAGTTCTCCGTGGAGAAGGCATAGATTGTCAGAACCTTGATGCCGTGCTCTGTCGCGGCTTGAAGCACGCGACGGATGTTGTTGGTGCCGGCGCGGTGTCCCATCACGCGCGGCAACCCGCGTTGCTGCGCCCAGCGGCCGTTGCCATCCATGATGATAGCGACATGGTACGGGATACGCAGCCCGCTGACCCCATTGAATGTACTGTCAGGCGTCATGCGCGCAGTGCCTTGGGAGGCTCAGACCTCCATGATCTCGGCCTCTTTGGTCACGCCGATCTCGTCGGTGCGCTTGATGGTGTCGTCGAGCAGCTTCTGCACCTCTTCGCGCGCCTGGTAATGGTCATCCTCGGAGATCAGTTTGTCCTTTTCGGCGGCTTTGAGTAGCTCGTTAGCGTCGCGGCGAATGTTACGCGCCGAGACATGGGCCTCTTCGACCCGTTTGTGCACCTGCTTGACCAGATCGCGACGGCGTTCCTCGGTCAACATGGGCATCACCAGGCGAATGATCTTGCCGTCATTGCCAGGGGTAATTCCTAAGTTCGAACTCAGGATGGCCTTTTCAATCGCGCCGATGTCTCCGGAGCTAAACGGCTTGATTGTGATCAGCCGTGGCTCTGGCACGCCAATAACGGCAAGCTGCTGAAGAGGCGTCGGCGTTCCGTAGTAGGTTACCGGGATGTGCTCGACCAGCGCCGGGGAGGCTCGGCCCGTACGAATGGTTAACAGGTCGTGCTTCAAGGCATCGACCGTCTTGTCCATGCGATCTTCCGCGTCCAAGAGTATGTCGTCTACCATAAGGAAAGCTCCAAAAGAGAGTACAACCTCTCCACTCACCTGACAGGCTGCCGCGTCCTGTCCTGCCAAAACTTGGGGTCGCCGATCACCGTGCCCACACGCTCGCCCCTGATCACCGCTTCCAGCACCCCAGGTTGCCACAGGTCCACCACGAAGATGGGCATGGAATTTTCCATGCACAAGGTGATAGCCGTGCTGTCCATCACGCCGATTCGCATGTTCAGTGCGTCGATGTAGGAGAGGAACTCGAAGCGGCGCGCCTCAGAGTGAGTCATCGGGTCTACGTCATAGACGGCGTCAACCTTCGTTGCCTTGATCAAGGCATCGGCGCCAATTTCCATGGCGCGCAGCGCGGCTGCCGTATCGGTCGTGAAGTATGGATTGCCGGTGCCAGCGCCCACGATCACCACACGTCCCTTTTCCAAGTGACGAATTGCCCGCAGCCGAATGTAGGGTTCCGCCAACGAACGCATTTCGATGGAGGTCTGGACACGCGTAGTAACGCCTGCCCTCTCCAGTGCGTCCTGCAAAGCCAAGGCGTTCATCACTGTGGCCACCATACCCATATGATCGGCCGTGGCACGCGCCATGCCTGACTCCAGGCCAATCTTGCCGCGCCAGATGTTGCCAGCGCCGAGCACGACAGCAACTTCAATGCCCAGGTCTTTCACCTGGCGCACCTTGTTGGCCAATTCGGCTGCACGCTCCGGGTCGATACCGAAGCCGCTCTTGCCAGCCAACGCCTCGCCGCCGATTTTCAGGAGGATCCGCTTGTATATTGGCTCAGTCATAATTGTGTTGCCGTAAGTGCTTGGCACTTGCATGCGAGAGGTCTACGCGCCAATTTCGTACCGTACGAAGCGCCGTACAACAACATTCTCGCCAAGTCGGGCGATCGACTGCTTGATCAGGTCGCCAACGGTGACATTGCCGTCCTTGATAAAAGGCTGATCGACTAGCACGGCTTCCTGATAGAATTTCTCCATCTTGCCGTCGAGAATGCGCTCGATCACCTCAGCGGGCTTACCTGAGTCTTTCAACTCGGCGGTGAAGGTGTTACGCTCCAAAGCGATAACGTCAGCGGGAATTTCCTCTCAACTCACGTAAACCGGCCGTGCCGCAACGACCTGCATTGCCAGGTCCTTGGCCAAGGTTTGAAAGTCGTCCGTGCGGGCCACGAAGTCGGTCTCACAGTTAACTTCTACCAAGGCTGCTACCTTGGCGCCCATATGGATGTACGAGCCGACGATGCCTTCGTTGGCCTCTCGGCTGGCCTTTTTGGCGGCTGCCGCCAGGCCTTTCTGCCGCAGGAACTCCGCAGCCTTTTCAAAATCACCGTTGAACTCATCGAGCGCTTTTTTGCAGTCCAATACACCGGCGCCTGTGATTGCACGTAGTTCTTTTACCATTTCAGCTGAAGTAGCCAAGGTCGTTCTCCTTTTCGGGTCGTCCACAAACAACTTCGTACATCCCCACAGTCTGCAGGACAAGACATGCGAAGGCTTGATCGGACAGATCCTTTGCTTCGAGTTTTGGGCACAATCCAGGGCACCGAAGCTGGCTTCGGTGCCCTGGATGAGTAGCAACGTAGTGTGAAGAGAAAAACCTAGTTCTCTTCCTCTGTTTCATCCCCGGCTGCGAATTCCTCAATGTCCAAATCCGCAAGCCCTTCAATGGCATCGATGGCGTAGATAGTGTCGCTGGCATCAATCTCGATGTCCGCAAACTCCACATCAACCTCTTCGAACTCCTCGCCGCCTACGGTGAAACCGCGGGCAAGCTTGGCGAGAGTCGACGGGCCAAGATAGCTTTCTGGCTCTTTCGGCTCATAGGAGATACCACCCTTGTAGTCCTCTTCCTCTTCAGCCGCAATCACATCGCGCATCTGCTGGCCCTCGGTGGCGGCTTGAGCGATGACACCTGCAATTAGCTTGATGGCCCGAATGGCATCGTCGTTGGACGGAATCACCAGCGTAATCGGGTCCGGGTCGCAATTGGTATCCACCATGGCGATGATCGGGATACCCAACTTATTGCATTCCTGGACGGCGATAACCTCTCGGCCAACGTCGGTGATAAAGACCACATCGGGCAGGCGGCGCATATCGCGCAAGCCTCCCAAGCGATCCTGCAGCTTGGCGATCAGACGTTCCCTCTCGAGAGCCTCTTTTTTGGTCAACCGCTCGAAGTCCCCGCGCTCCTTCTGTTGCTCCAGCTTGATCATGTAGTCGACCCGCTGGCGGATGGTGCGGAAGTTGGTCAGCGTGCCGCCCAGCCAACGAGTGTTGACGTAAGGCATGCCACCGTTTGTAGCGGCTTCCTGAATGCTTTGTTGAGCCTGCTTCTTGGTGCCAACGAAGAGGACGGTACCGCCGGCCGCAACCGTTGTGCGAGTGCGGTTATAAGCGTTCTCGATCTGCGACATGGTTTGCTGCAGGTCGATGATGTGAATGCCGTTGCGCTCTGTGAACAGATACGGTTTCATCTTGGGGTGCCACCGGCGCGTGCGGTGCCCAAAATGGACTCCTGCCTCCAGAAGATCCTTCATTTTGACAACTGCCACGATGTTCGAGCCTCCTTAACGTGCGTTTTTTCGTCCGCCCTCGCCAATGGACCGGCTCACCCGGCGCGTCAAGCGCCGGGCACGCAGTCGGCCGGATCAGATCAGAACGACCTGATCGCGAGTGGCGTGCGTAATAAGAGCGCGCTACGCGCGCTCAGGGAGAGTATACCATAGGGGCAGCACACTGAGCAAATTGGACGGCTACATTCAGATCGTTGGCCATCACAGTTCCGACCCAAAGGCACAACTCGCACCGTCACGATCACGACTGACCTGGCCGTTCCTACCGTTGTCCCCACCGCGGACGCAACTCGTCGATAAGTAACTCGGCCGGCTCCTGCTTGACGATGCGAAAGCGGTCGAAATCGTTTGCAGCGTGCGTATTCTCGAAAATCGGCCGTGCCTCGGCTAGCACCTGTCGCACCGGGTAGCGTCTCGATAGATGGTTCAAGATCAGAGTGCCTACGCCGGCGTCGCGAGCCAGTTCGCGCCGCGCGCGCTGCGGTCAAATGGCCGAACTTGCGCGCCATATCCGTCTCCTCCTCCAGATAGGTCGCCTCGATCACGAGCGCGGTGGCGCCGGCTGCCACCGCCACGAGGTCCTCCGTACGACCCACGTCGCCCACGAACACAAGCTTGGCGCCAGGCGCCGTCGGACCCAACACCTCGTCCGGATGCACCAACCGGCCGTCGGCCAGCGTCACCGGCCGGCCCTGCACCAGCTCGCGCCGGATCGGCCCGGACGGCACGCCCAAGGCCTCGGCCTTCTCGGCCAAAAACGGACGCTTCTCCTTTTCCAAGAAAGCGAAACCGTAACAGCCCGCCCCCCGGTGGCTGACCGGAAACGCGCTCAATTCGAACTCGTCGTCGGCAAACAAGAGGCCAGGGTTGATCTCCTGCAGGTTAACCTTCATCGGTAACGAATCGACCGTGCCAAAGACAACGGCCATCAGATCGGCCACACGCTGCAAAGCCCAGCGGCCGGCATAGATATCGATGTCGGGGATCATCTCCCAGCGACCGAAGGTCGAGATCAGCCCGCCGAGCCCCAGGATATGGTCAAGGTGGCCATGGGTCAGCAAGATGCGATCCATCCGCTTGAAGCCCAATCCTGACCTAAGGAGTTGCCGTTGAGTGCCCTCACCACAGTCGATCATAAAGCGATATTCGCGGTGAAGCACGACGGCGGACGATAGCCCGCGTTCAATTGTGGGAGCTGAGGCGGAGGTTCCGAGAAAGATGAGTTCGAACATAGCGTGGGAGATTGGAAGATGGTAGATTGGTAGATTGGTAGGTTGGTAGGTTGCGAGTGCGGTCGCACACACCGTATCGTCATGCCCACGCACGCGGGCATCCAACTTGAACATGCCGTCTGCGATCTGCCATCAGCCGTCAGCTCGGCCCAAGTACCGCACTGTACCTGGCTGCCCCAGCTCGCCATCTACCTCGAAGCATTTACCCATGAATTGCGTCACAACCCAGATGTTTGTCAACAAGTGCTGGGTGATCTCGCTGGTGCGGTAGGCGATGGGTTGGCCAGTCAGGCAAAGCGGCAGCACGAGCTGGTCGGCCAGGTGCGGATCGATTGGAACGTCGCTTGCGTGAAACGCCAGAAAAGCATTGACTGCGTCGTCGGCGACGCGCTCGGCTGGATAACCCTGCCGGCCGTAGCCGGTAAAGCCGGCACGCAGCCCGCCGTCATACTCGGCCAGAATCCAGACGCACGTGCCGGGTCCGGCCGACGGTGGGTTGAGCAGATGCGTGGTCGGATGCAGACCGGCTGCAGCCAGCCGGTTGTAGGCTTGGCTGGCCTGGCGGGCCGTGACTTGGTTACCGACGTTCGCCGCGGCCGAGTGCACGCTCAGTGCACGCAGTTCGCCGCGCGAATGGGACCAGGCCGGCTGCCGTTGCGGGTCCACCTCAACATGGCCAGACGCGCTTCCAAGCGGTGGACGGAGCGCGCCGTCGATCTCGGCGGTCAGTTTGCCGCCACCCTTGGGGTAGAAGCCCCACTGGAGCAGGCTCAACTCTGCGCGATAGCCCAAAGACGCAATGGCCGGCAGAAGCACCTGCTCCAGGTAGTCGAAGGGAGGGCTCCAAGAAACGTGCGTGCCGCCAGTCACCGTAACCTGTGAGTGGTCGCCGGCCAGCGCCAGGGGAACCAGAACAGTCTGCAGCAGCAGAGTGGCCGAACCGGCCGTACCGATCCCAAAACGATAGGCGCCGGCCTGCGGTAGGGCCTGCGGCTCGAAAAGCAGACTCGCTGCTGTGCTCCTTGGCGCCCTCGATGCGGGCGTTGCAGATAGCAGCGGCCGCCTTGACGGCCGCAACGTGCTGCGGCCGCAGGCCTGGCTGCTTGCGTCCAGCCCGGATGTTGACGACCTGTAGCGACCGGCCAAGAATGGCCGACAGGCTGAGCGCAGTGCGCAGTATCTGCCCACCGCCTTCACCCTCGCTGCCGTCGATGGTCATGAAACTCACAGGCTCTCCTTGACCATCTGCGCCGCGGCTCGAAGTTCATGCCAGGGACAGCCGCCAGTTCATCCACACTTGCAGCTTTGATGTCCTCGACAGAATCAAATGCCTTGAGCAGCGCCTGACGCCGTTTGGGACCAATACCAGGAACCTTATCCAACTCCGAAGCCACGCTCGCTTTGCCGCGTAGGCTGCGGTGATAGGTAATGCCAAAGCGATGAGCTTCGTCACGGATGCGTTGCACCAGGTACAACCCCTCCGAGTCGCGTGGCAACAGGATCGAATGCCGCTGGCCGGGCCGGAAGATCTCCTCGTGCTGCTTCGCCAGGCCCACCACCGGCACTTGGTCCAGCAGGTCAAACTCCTTGAGAACTTCGACCGCTATCCCGAGCTGGCCCTTGCCGCCGTCAACGATCACCAGGTCGGGAAGTACGGTCCAGACGGCGGTGCTGCGGCGGGCCTTGGCGCCCGGATCCTCTTGCTCAGGCTCAACCACGCGGCGGAAGCGGCGGCGCAACATCTCGCGCATCGAGGCGAAATCATCCGGCTCGCCCTGCGCGCCGCGGCCGCGAATCTTAAAGCGACGATAATCCGACTTGCGCGGAGTGCCCTCGGCAAAGACGACCATACTACCGACGGTGTTGGTGCCTTGCAGTGTCGAGATGTCAAAGCATTCGATGCGGCCCGGCGGCGTTTCCAGATCCAACGCCTTTTGCAGTTCCTGAACCGCCAGCACCTGTTTGCTCTTGTCAGCCTCGCGCACCGCGCGCAAAGTGCGCAGCGATTCGGCGGCGTTGCTCTCGGCCAGAGTCATGACGGTGACTGCCTCATCCCCGGCCGGCATGAGCACCGCCACCGAGACGTCCTCGTCATGAGCCGCCTGCGCCTTGCGTTTATCGCTCAGCCATTCGGCGATGACGTCAACGCCGGCCGGCTCGATTGGCACCAGCACCTCTGGCGGCACCGCGGTTGCCTGATCGTAGAATTGGCTCAGGAAGGACGCCAGCAGCTCGGCCCGATCGTCATCTTTGGTATGCGGAAGCACGAAGCTCTCACGACCGATCATTTTGCCGCGACGCACGAAGAACACCTGGAACGCGGTCTCGTCGCCGCCGTCGTCGCTGGCGAAGGCGATGACGTCCTGGTCGAGCAGGCTGGTGGAGACGACCTGCTGCCGCGCCACCAATTGCCGGGCCAGCTTGATCTGATCGCGATACATGGCGGCGCGCTCGAAATTGAGCGTTCGAGCCGCGGCGCGCATCCGC
Organism: uncultured Chloroflexia bacterium; assembly: GCA_963709505.1. GTDB lineage: Bacteria > Chloroflexota > Anaerolineae > JAAEKA01 > JAAEKA01 > CAVPXC01. The sequence continues at coordinate 30,017 of CAVPXC010000022.1, forward strand.
CCGTCCAGCGAAGCGATGGCCTCGTCGCTGCGGCCTTCGAGAAAATCCGCCAGGCCGTGCATGACTAGACGGTATTCTTCACGATCAACTACGCCGATGCAAGGGCCGGCGCACAGCTTGATGTCGTAATAGAGACAGGCGCGCTCGTCCTTGCCGGTGATCTCGCGGTTGCAGGTTAGATACGGGAAGACGCGGCGCAGATTGTCCAGCGTCTCACGCACGGTGAAAGCGGAGGTGTAGGGTCCGTAATAGCCAGCGCCATCGCGGTGCACCTTGCGCGTGATCGAGACCTTAGGAAAGTCGTCCTGCCAATGGATTTTGAGGTACGGGTAGGTCTTGTCGTCCTTGAGCAGCACGTTGAAGCGCGGCTGATAGCGCTTGATCAAGGAGTTTTCAAGGATCAATGCGTCCACTTCGGTGGGGACGATGATCCACTCCAGGTCGACGATCTCCTCCACCAGCCGGCGCGTTTTCGGTGGGTGCTGGGTCGAGTTCTGGAAATAGGACCGGACGCGGGCGCGCAAGACCTTTGCCTTGCCCACGTAGATCACCTGGCTGTGCTTATCCTTCATCAAGTACACGCCGGGGTTTAGGGGCAGGCTGTCAATGCGAGCCTGCAGCGCGTCTGCCCTCAGCGCGTGCGAAGGGTCGGAGGCGGTCTGGACCATGGCGGTATTATAGCACAAGAGCAGTTATTCAGACCGCCGGTGCGAGCACGTTGATTTCGATACGGAGGACCTACTCAATCAACGTACTCGCACCGGCGGTCTGAATAGCTGCATACTAAAGAGCTTATCGGAACTTAAAAGAGCCGGACGCAAGGAAGCATTAGCCTCGCTCCGCCCGGCTCCCTTGAAGTCGTATCCGCTCAAGCGAGCCGCTACGGCCCGATCGGCGTGATCGACTGGTCAGCCACCCTGTTGGCCCGACGGCGGCGCCACCAGCGGAAAGCGTATACGAAAAAGACCATCAGCGCGACGAAGGTAAACACCGGCACCAGAATGGACAGGATGCTGACCACTATCGCGATAATGTCCTCGACCGTGCTAACCACCGGATTGCCCAGGCCGCCGGTGGTAACAGTTACCACGGGCCTGAGCGTGGCCTTGGTGGCGTGCACACTTCCGGCTAAAAGCAGGCCGCAGACCAGCGCGACCCCTGGATGGATGTTGCTGATGGCGTTGCTGTTTGCGGCAAACAGGATCGCACCCGCCGCGGGGCGGACGACCGTCTGAATGACGTCGTTAGCGTGATCCACGGCCGGGATCTTGTCGGCGACGGTTTCGATCAGCAGCAGCACCACCAGCACACCGATCACCCACGGGTCGGTGAGCCAGTCGAACGGCGGCCGCAGCTCGATCAGGTTGGTAAACCGCGCAGTCAGCGCGACGATTAGCAACGGCAAGTAGGCGTTCAGGCCGGCCGACGAGGACAGCCCGAAAGATGTGAAGACGTTTGCCAAGCCATTGATCATGGCAATTCACTCCGGCGCTGTAGGGCGCCCATACCAGGCGCTACAGCTGTGTCTCGTCCAGCAAGCCCGGTTCAGGCGACAGGGGAGCCGGCGGTTGAGGCTCGACCTGGGGAGCCATATCTACCACAGGTGCTGGAGCAACCGGCGTGACCGCCTGCGTGGGTGCGGGCGCAACGGGCGTGACCGCTTGCGAGGGCTGAGGTTCTGGCAGCCCATAGGCCCAGCTCTGCAGCACGGCCTTGTCGATGCCGACCTGCGCGTACAGATGCGATTGGATCAGCATAGTGATCAGTTGGGCGGCGGGCACCGTAACGATCAGCCCGATCAAGCAAAGCAGTGCGCCGATTACACTACCAAGAAAACTGACGACCATCGCAGCCAGGAAGTACACGATAGTGACGATAATCACGTCGCCGATGTGTTCGCGCGTGAAGCGAAGGATATCGCCGAACTGGAAACCGCTGGAGATCTGTTCAGTCTCGGCAATGCGAATGTAGATCCTCGGCGAGACCAAGATGACAACCAACGTCCAGAGGAAGATCAGACAGCCGAGGCAAGCAAAGCCCAGCGCACCGATAGTTGCTAAGGTGTCGTTGCTGTCCATCATAGCGGCAGGCACGATCATGAACAGACCGATCAAGATGGCGGGGAGCGCCCAAACGAGCAGGGCGACCGTCAGCTTGACGCCGAGCACCAGCCATTCGCCCCAGCGGTCCTTCCACTCGGGCAGAGGATAGCGGTCGCCGCGGCGCACGTTGCGTAGGACCTCCAGGGCGTAACCCATGATGATGAAATAGCCCAGGATGCCGATCAGGATGGTCGAAAGTAGTGAGCTGATGATCAGAACCAAAGTCCCGATCAAGATCTTGTTCAGCCAACGAGGGTCATCGAATATGTAGGAAAAAGACTTGCCGATATTCATTTTGAGCTCCTTATCACAGCGAATGGGTAACAACGAATTGACAGCATCACAAACACGCAACATTGCGCGATCAGGTGTCTGCTTCTCAATTATACCTCAGGACGGGCTTGAAAACAACGTTGCGGAGGCCGCGGGCGAATTTTGGGGACCCGCGACCTCCGCAGCGCAGCGTGTAGGTAGTTGCAGGCTCAACGGGTGACGTTCGTGCCGGAGTCCGATGGGGTTTCCGACGGCTTGACCACGATTGAGCCGTCCGGTGCGACCACCATAGTGTTCTGAGTCGGCTCCTTAGGGGATCGACTGACCGTCGGCGCAGGCGGCGGTGGGGTCGCTGGCGACACCGGCGCTGCCGGCGGCTCCACGACAGGCTCAGCGACCGCACTGGCACGTAGGCCGATTTGAGCGTAGAGGTGCACGCTAATCAGGTTGGCGATGAATGTGGCCGCGGGAATGGTGATGACCCAACCAATAAGGCACAGCAGTACGCCTGCCAGCGAACCGATGGTCACCGCTATGATCATTGCGGCGACCGATACGAGCACCGCAATAATCACCTCGCCGATATTGCGCTTGGTCCACACGTAGATGCTATCCACCTTGAACGCGCTGCCAACATCCTCGGTCTCAGCCAATCGAATGCTGATGGCCGGGGTGACCAAAGCCACGATGATCCACCAGAGCAGGGACAGGCAGGCCACGACAGCTACCATCAGGCCTCCGAACAGCCCCAGCAGATCGCTGTCGGTCCACATCATTTGGTTGCCCAGGCCGTTGAAGACGCTAAGCAGCAGGGCCGGCAGGCTCCAGACCAGCAGCGCCAGCCAGAGCTTTAGGCCGAGGATCATCCATTCGCTCCACTTATCACGCCATTCCGGCAGCGGGTGGGTGCTGCCCTGTCGCACGTTGCGCAGCACCTCCAGGGCGTAACCCGACACGATAGCCAGGCCCAAAAAGCCAACCAGTACGGCTGTAAACGGCAGGCTTACTGCCAGGATCAGGCTGCCGATCAGGACTTTCTTGAGCCAGTCCCTATCTTGAAAAACGTAGCTAAACGACTTGCCGATGTCCACGGTATCCTCCTTGTAACATCCTTTCTGTTATGCAACTCCAACGCCGGTCAGACGCCGGCTCCAAATTGAGACTTCTTTCGAGGCAGTCTCGTTTGTCTATACGCACGATGTTATTGGAGGTTGCAGGTGGCAAATGGCAGATGGCAAGTCGCAGGTGGCAAGTCGCAGGTGGCAGGTGGCAAGTCGCAGGTGGCAGGTGGCAGTGGCAGGTGGCAGTGGCAGGTGGCAGTGGCAATGGATCACATCCGGTCTGAAGGCGCACCGCTAGGACTCCGTCATGCCCGCGTGCGCAAGAGCGACGATCCTTTCCACGTCATGCCCGTGCACGCGGGCATCCATCCAGATGGGCCCCGCGTGCGCGGGGGTGACGATGAATAGCGTTGTGACCTTGTTCAACCTGCAAACTTGCTGTATACTGGCATGGTGACACTCCACATGGGCTGAAGCCCAGCGGCTTCCAGGGAGCTAATGAGGCGCCCTGGCCAGGTCCGGGGTGTCGGCCCGACTACGCAGCGTTTCACGAAGAAACGGCCTGCGATACATTGGAGAAGGTGGAGCGATATGACCAGGTTCGCCGTAGATGTGCGCAGACAAGATGTTGACTGCGCCGACAACGTCCCGGTGGAACACGCCACCGCAAGCCGCGCATCGATAGATGCGTCCGCTGGGCTTTTGCCTTTGCCCACACACGGGGCATGTCTGGGTCGTGTAGTGCTCATCCTGCAGCACGACCTCGATCCCGACATGCTCGGCCTTGTACGTGATGTACTGGCGCAGCCGCCCATGCGACCAGCCAGACACCTTCTGGTTCGTTCGGTGTCCCAGGTTGACGCCATCGGCCACGTCCCGCACGTCGCCAATGACGATCTTGCCTGCACGCCGGGCCACTGCATGATCGACCACGGCCCGACGACTTTGTGCAGGATGTCCCTTTCCCGGCGTTCTTGTTGGGCCTTGAAACGGTTCATCCGTTTCTGGATGCGCTTCCGGTTGTTCGACCCGCGCTTCTTCCGATCCCGCAAAGAGGCGAGTTCAGATCGGCGCTTGTTGCCGTACTGCTTGCAGGCTCTGCAGCGCCCGGCAGGAGAGCACCAGGGCTTGCTCGGTGTCCGCTATGACGGCCGGGTGGATTTCGCCCATGTCGACCGCCAGCACCCGGTCTCCCGGTGCGGCTGGCGGGACCAGACCGTCTTCGAGCACCATGTGCCAGGTGTACTTGTAGGACTTCTTGTCGAACACAAGCCGGGCTTCCAAAACCCGACAGGTACTCCCAAGCGGCGGGAAGGCCACCGTGATCGGAGCCAGGCCCCAGCGCGAGCCAGAAGCAGGGTGCTGCCGCTCTTACGGATGCCGGTATTCTTCCAGATCGTGGTTCTAAAGCCCCGGCGATGCTTGGGATACCGCGCTGCCGTGTTCCCGTTCCGCTTGAGGGTTCTCGCCGTCTTGCACGACCGATAGAACGCCTGCTGGGCCGCATCCCGGCTGTGCGCGTGTAGGATCGTGCCGCCCGACTGGTAGTCCTCCCAGCGGTAGGCCGACTTTTCGGAAAGCCAAACGCCCTTCTTGCGGAAGGTGCGCCAATGGTTGGAAAGCGTTGCGTTGTAGTGCCTGGCGCTTTCCTTATTCAGTTCATCGGCCAGGGCTTTACTGCCCCGGTAGGGAAGCGTCTGCGTGGTGATCATAGTTTGGATTGGGCAGCGATGTACTTCTGGATGGTCTCGCTACTGACGTTGACTGCGGTACTGGCAAAGTAGGAACGAGTCCAGAGGGATGGCAAACGTTGCAGGTGCTTGTGCTTTTTCCGAAGCTCTCTCGAAGTAGCGCCCTTGCATTCTTGTACGATGTCTGCCGCTGCATCGCTGGGCCAAGCTCGCAGGAACAAGTGGACATGGTCTGGCTGGATAGCTAACTCAAAAATCTCCCATCCCTTTTCTTCGCACTTTGCCTCGATGAGAGATCGCAGATCCTTGGCTACTTCTCCAACCAATACTGGTTTGCGCCGCTTGGGGCACCAGATGAGATGGTATACGATTAGGTGTACTCTGTGTTCGTCTCTTTGGTATTCCATATGTTGCATCATACAACTATTTCGACAATCGTGCAAGTCTGAGACTCTGGCTACCCTGGCCCGTGCCGGGCTGCGGGCACGGGAAGCCGGGGAAAAGCCCGCCTACCCAGCCAGGGAGCTGGGCGCACTGGTCCGCCAGGGCTGAAGCCCTGCGGCTTGCGGCGGGCTAATTCTCTGTCACTCCGTTAGCCATTGCTAAGAGCACTCGAACCACCGGATCGTGACTAAATGAGGCCATCAAGGCGGTCATCCAAACCATGCACGAGGCTATAGAAAACAGCATGTTCACTTATCCCTTTCGCTTTACAGACGTTGCCCACGAGTACATCGTGGGCACGTTGATGTTGGAAGACAACGCGCCAGCGGCCGACACGGACGCTCCCTGTTACCGCTCCGGCCAGCTTTGCCTGGACAACGGGCGCTGTCTTGACCTCGTTTTCACGCATAGTCCGGCCACTGCCGGCTTCATGTACCTGTGGACGACTGCGCCGGAGCCGCATCTGTTCGATATCATCGGCCTGCCCGGCCAGGCGCCGCCGTCAGGGGAGATCCGCCTGCCGGGCCAACTGTTGCTGGGTGCGGCCCGAACCGAGTTGACGGGTGAGGCAATTCGCGGCGTGCTGTGCTCTCCCACCTTCCAGGAAGCGTTGGCGGGCTACACCCAAAACAACCTGGTGATTCTGCCCGTGCTGCGCGAGGGCGCCAAGTACCGGATCGGCAACGCCTTGTTCAAGAACTACGGTTTTTACTGCGACGAGGCCCTGGTCGATTCGCATCACGTCTTCGATCCCTCCGTGCCGCGCTACAGCCGTCGCGTGGAGACCACCATCGTCAAGGACCAGGACATCTCCCCATCGCAACGCAAGGAAAAGACCGTGGCGCTGGTCGGCGACAGCATCGCCAGCGGCATTGTCATGTTGGGGGTGTTCAAGCTACTGGAAGAGCGTTTCGCGCACATCGAGCAGATCGAAGTGATCGCGCCGTTTGCCACCTTACGCGGGCTGGCGCGGCTGGCGTTCTACGGCCCGCCGAAGTTTCGGGTGCGGGTACACATCTTTGAGACGATCTTGAACGCATTGCCCCCCGATTACTATTACTCCGCCCATTTCTCAGAGCCTGAGTTTCACATTCGCCCCGAACTGGAGGAGCAGTACCGGCAATGGTGGGGGCGCGACGCAGACGGCAACAGCATCGCCGACACCGCGTGCGCCGGCTACGGCTGGGCCGAGGCTTTCTTCAACCCCAGGAAACAGATCCAGATGATCGACGAACAGCTGATGGAGCGGCATCAGTTGGCGATCTCGGACATCGTGAAGCGCAATCTTAAAGTGACTTAGGCAAGCGGCAGTATGCCTAGGCTTATGCCGCCATCTACCACCAGGACGGCGCCGGTTGTGAAGCTTGACGCGTCCGAGGCCAGGTACAGCGCCGCTCCTGTCACTTCCTCGCTCTCAGCAATGCGGCCGGCAGGGGTCATCTTCTCCAGCACCGCCTTGAATTGCGGGTTCGTCCAAAGCGGGGCCGAGAACTTGGTCTTGACAAAGCCGGGCGCGATGCAGTTGACCTGGATGTTATCTGGCCCGAGCTCGGCGGCCAACACCTTTGTCAGCATGATCACGGCGGCTTTGCTGGTGCTGTAAACGCCCATCATCGGCCCCGGGTTGATTCCGGCGACGCTGGCGACGTTGATGATCTTGCCGCCGCCCTGCTGTTTCATGATCGGCGCCACGGCCTTGGCCGTGAAGAAATATCCCTTGACGTTGACCTCGAAGATCTTGTCCCAATGGCTGCCGTCGGCGGTCAGGATGGGGCCAAAGTGGGGGTTGGCGGCGGCGTTGTTGACGGCGATGTCGACGCGGCCGAACTCGGCCAAGGAGCGCTCGACAACCATCTCGATCTGATCCTGCTGGCCGGCGTACGCGGCAATGGCGATCGCGCGGCCGCCGGCAGCCCGGATCTGCTCCGCCACCGGGCCGACGTTTTCGATCTTGCGGCTGGTGAGCACGACAGCCGCGCCCGCCTGCGCATAGGCCGTCGCAATGGCCTCGCCGATGCCGCGCGAGGCGCCGGTGATGATGGCGACTTTTCCTGTAAGGTCAAGCATCCTGATGCTCCTGGCGACCGTATTCTTCACGAGTCTCAGCCACTCTCGTTCCGACAGTTCTCGGCACAATCTGCTGCAATCGTTCACTCAACCAAAGATTGGCCAGTGTCTCAGCCGAGATTCCCTGCCTGCGGGCTGCCTCAGACAAGCGCTTGGCTACGCCCTGTTCCAGAGGCAGTAAGATCGTGCTGCGCTGCAAACTCACTTTGAATTCGACTGGCTCAGTCTCGTCCCAATAGTCAGCCAAGCTGTGGGTGTTCCAGAACTCGGCAGCTGCTTCAATGCTTCCGAAGTCCTCAGGGATCCGATCCCGTACTTTATCACTTTCGTCCATATTGTCTGCGCTCTCCAAAATCCATATCACGGGCGCTGATTACTAGAGCTATACCGCCTACCTTGCGTATGAAATAGACGATCAAATAGCGTCCTGCTTCTGTCTGACCCAACGCGGCGTAGAGATCTTCGCCCTGTATTCTCCCGCGCTCGTGGCGGCGAAACTGCGGTCGGCCAGCAAACAACTCTTCAACTTCAAGGGGATCAACTCGGTGTTTCTCAATTAGCTTGTCGACAACATCGGGCAGCCAAATTAAGTCTGATATGTCCACAGATACTCCAAGAGCGACTGACTTCAAGTGTCTCCAGACAACGTTGCAGGGCTAAACCTATTGTAACCGGATCACATGTGCTGTCAATCATCTCATTCACGCATTGCCCGTCTCCAGTATCTCCTGCAGCCGGTCCACCACGTCCGGGTCCAGCGGCAGCATCATCAGCTTGCGCTGGGTGGTGTCGTGGTCGTAGTGCAGATGGTGGATCTGCAGCTCGCCATCGCGCCACACGGCGTATGTCGCGTCGGGGATACCATTGCGCGGCTGGCCGAGGCTGCCGGGGTTGACAATGTGAGTATCGCCCACCTTGCGCATGCCCGGAAGATGCGTGTGGCCTACCAATAGCACGTCAGGGCGCGACGACAGCCGGTCCAGCTCGGACTCCAGGTCCTGCTGTCGGGCAGTCACCAGCGACAAGCGCTTGGTCAGCGGATCGCTAGGCATCGCGTGCACCAGGTGGAAATCCTTGCCGTCCAGGTGCAGGGTTTGGCTCAACGGCAGGCTGCCTAGCCAGGAACGATCTGTGGCGGACAACACGCTCTGGGTGTAATCACGCATGACCTGAAATTCCTCAAGCAGCGCCGGGTTGACACCCGCCTCACCGCCGAAGGCGACGGCCTGGTCATGATTGCCTCGCACGGCCGCGGTGACGTTCGCCCGGACCCAGTCCAGGCAGCGCTGCGGATCGGGGCCGAAGTTAACCACGTCGCCAAGAAACAGAATCGCATCAGGTTGGCTCTCAGCGCGCTGCAGAGCGGAGAGCGCCTCCCAGTTGGCGTGAAGGTCGGAGAAGATGATGATTTTCATGATACCTATACCTCCTGCCAGTCTACCGCACCACAATCGCGCTGTCAATATTCCGTGTGCCATGCCTCCGCGGCCGCCAGAGAATTGCCTTCTGAATTTCTATAACCAAATTTGACAAAATTCGACCCCATAAGTATGATCTGCCACATAACTTAATACGACCAAACTCTTATCCAGAGAGGCGGAGGGACCGGCCCTACGATGCCTCGACAACCCGATTGATGTGGCGAAGATGCTACAGCAGTGCCAGGGTGCCAAATCCGGCAGACTTGTTCTGGAAGATGAGATCAGGTGACGTCATGTCGTATCCTGCTCATCCCCTGTTGGGGATTTTTTCCCACCTGCGGATGAGCGCCCAGACTGACTCCTTACCCCTCTTGTCTTCCAGACGGAGGGGTTTTTGATAACCCCATACTCGAAGATAGGAGATCCAGCGAACATGGCCGATCAACCGACCCACGATCACACCTACGGCTTCACTACCCGCCAGCTACACGCCGGCCAGCAATCCGATACCGCCACCGGCAGCCGGGCGGTGCCGATCTATCAGACCAGCAGCTACCAGTTTCGCGATACCGAGCACGCGGCCAATTTATTTGCGCTCAGGGAACTAGGCAACATCTATACCCGCATCATGAACCCAACGACCGATGTGCTTGAGCAGCGCATCGCAAGCCTGGAGGGTGGCGTCGGGGCATTGGCGGCCAGCAGCGGCCACGCCGCGCAGACCATGGCCATCCTGACCCTGTGCAGCGCGGGCGATCACATCGTCAGCAGCAGCCGGCTTTACGGCGGGACGTATAACCAGTTCAACTACACCTTCCCACGCCTGGGCATCGAAGTCACGTTTGTCGATCCCAAGGACCCTGACGGCTTTGAGAGAGCCATCCGCCCCAACACCAAGATCCTTTACGGCGAGACCTTAGGCAACCCTGACATCTCGATCTTTCCGTTCGAGGAAGTGTCGACCATTGCCAAGGCGTTCTCCATCCCGCTGATGATCGACAACACCTTCGCAACGCCCTATCTCTGCCGGCCCTTCGAGTGGGGCGCGCATATCGTCACCCACAGCACCACCAAGTTCCTGGGCGGCCACGGCCAGGCCATCGGCGGCGTGATCGTCGACGGCGGTACCTTCGACTGGACCAGCGGCCGCTTCGACAACTTCACCACCCCCGATCCGTCGTACCATGGCTTGATCTACGCCGATTTGTTGGGAATGGGCCTACCGCCTTTCATCATCAAAGCGCGCGTACAGATCCTGCGCGACATCGGCGCGTGCCAGGCGCCGTTCAACAGCTGGAACACGTTGACAGGCATCGAAACCCTCAGCCTGCGCATGGACCGTCACGTGCGCAACACGCAGCGGGTAGCTGAATTCCTCAACGACCACGCCGCCGTCACCTGGGTGACCTACCCTGGCCTGTCGAGTCACCCTGACCACGAGCGTGCCAAGAAAATCCTACCCAAAGGCGCAGGCGCCATCCTGGGCTTTGGCATCAAGGGGGGCGTCGAAGCCGGCCGGGCCTTTATCGACAACCTTCAACTGTTCAGCCACCTGGCCAACGTTGGCGACGCAAAGAGCCTTGCCATCCATCCGGCCAGCACCACCCATAGCCAGCTCACTGCCGAGGAGATGGCCTCCGCCGGCGTCACGCCCGACTTCATCCGCCTCAGCGTCGGACTCGAGGACATCGAGGATATCCTTTGGGACCTGGATCAAGCGCTGGGAGCGGCAGTAAGATAGTGCGGGAGTGTCGGAGTGTCGGAGTGTCGAGTGTCAGGTGTCAAGAAATTGAGGGCCGTCTACAGGCATAAAACCCCTCTCCTGGGACTCCGAATATTGACACCTGACACTCCGACACTTGACACTCCGACACTCCGACACCTGACACCTGACACCTGACACCTGACACCTGACACCTGACACTCCGACACCTGACACTCCCAACCGTGATCCCTACCAACTCGATCGGCCTCATCCACCCCCAAACCCTCACCTTCGCCGACCGCGAGCCGTTTCAGCTCGAAAGCGGAGCGACGCTGAGCCCAGTGACTCTGGCGTATGAAACGTGCGGCCAGCTCAACGCGCAGCGATCCAACGCCATCCTGCTCTGTCATGCGCTGAGTGGCGGGGCGCATGCGGCCGGCTATCATTCGGTCGAGGACGCCCAACCGGGCTGGTGGGACGATTGCATTGGGCCAGGCAAGGCCTTTGATACGGACCAGTTTTTCGTAATCTGCAGTAACGTGCTTGGCAGCTGCTACGGCTCCAGTGGCCCGACCACCATCGACGCGGCTACCGGCAGACCGTACGGGCTCCACTTTCCGGTGGTGACCATCGGCGACATGGTGCGAGCCCAAGTGCACCTGCTGGACCATCTAGGCATCGAGCGGCTGCTGTGCGTGGCGGGCGGCTCGATGGGCGGCATGCAGGTGTTGGAGTGGGCCACGCACCATCCGCAGCGCGTGCGCGCGGCGATCCCCATCGCCACCACGGCCCGCCACAGCCCGATGTTGATCGCCTTCAGCGAGGTCGGCCGCCAGGCCATCTATGCGGACCCGGCCTGGAACGACGGCGACTACTACGACAACAGCCACAAACCCGATGCAGGCCTGGCTGTAGCGCGGATGGTCGGCCACATCACCTATCTGAGCGAGGAGTTGATGCACCAGAAGTTCGGCCGGCGGCTGCAGGGACGTGAACAGTACGGCTATGAGTTTCAGGCGGAGTTTGAGATCGAGACCTACCTGAAGTACAACAGCGACAAGTTCACCCGCCGCTTCGACGCCAACAGTTATCTTTATGTCACTAAGGCACTGGACTACTTTGACCTGGCCGCGCAGCACGGGGAGTCACTGGCCGCCGCTTTCGCCAACTCCACCGATGTCGCCTTCCTGGTCATCAGTTTCACAAGCGACTGGCTCTATCCCAGCTACCACAGCAAAGAAATGGTCAAGGCGCTCACCGCAGCCGACTGTGACGTGACCTATCTGGACATCGAAAGCAGCTGGGGCCACGATGCGTTTCTGCTTGAGGTGGATACCATGACGCGGCTGTTGGGCAGCTTCGTGGGACGTGTAATGCGCAGCTTTTAAGCAGCACAAACGGGCTCGCACGCGATGACCATGCGGATGCGCCTATACCGACGCGGTAGACAACGGACGCCTCTCCTATGAATCACGATGGGTACGCTCAACTACGACCTGACTTACAGGCCATCGCCGACATGGTGCCGGATGGGGTCAAGGCGCTGGATCTGGGCTGCGGCGACGGCGGCCTGTTGGAGGTGCTGATACACACCAAGCAGGTCAAAGGCCGTGGCATCGAGTTGAGCGAGCAAGGGGTGCTGGCTTGCGTCCGCCGGGGCTTGAGCGTACGCCAAGGCGATCTGGAAGAAGGCCTAGCCGACTACCCCGACCTCGCCTTCGATGTGGTCATCCTCAGCCAGACGCTGCCATACTTGGACGACCCGGCTACGATTCTGAAGGAAATGCTGCGCGTCGGCCGGAGCGCCATCGTCAGCTTCCCAAACTGGGGCTACTGGCGATGCCGGCTGGAACTGCTGCTGACCGGTCGCGTTCCCCAGGCGCCCGATTTGCCGCAGCGCTGGCATGACTTGCCCCGCTGGCAAGCATTTAGTATCACCGACTTCGCCCACCTCTGCCCGCAGATCGGCATTCGCATCACCCGCGAGATGTACCTGAGCCGTGGCCGCCGCATCCATATCATCAAGGTCAAGAACCTATTGGCGACGACGGCGATCTTTGGGCTGGAACCTAACAGCAAAGTGAGATAACCCATGGCTCCAAAAAACGCCATCGTAACCGGCGCAGCGAGCGGAATCGGCAAGCATTTCGCCGGCGTGTTGGAGAGGAGCGGCGACGCGTACCGGCTGGCCCTGGCTGACATCAACGAGGCAGGCTTGCGGGACGCATTTGTACCCAGCGACAGGGTTCGACTGCACCGCCTGGACGTGCGCTCGGTGCAGGACTGGCAGAGGCTCATCGACGACACTCTCCAGGCTTTCGGTCGAATCGACTACCTGTTCAATATCGCCGGCGGCGGCCGGCTCGGCTTTCTGCTTGATCAGCCCATCGAGAACTTTGACTTCGTGATCGAAGTCAATCTGAAGGGGCCGGTGATCGGCATGAAGCTTGTGGCCGGGGTCATGGCACGGCAAGGCGGCGGCCAGATCGTCAACGTCGGCTCGCTGGCCGGTCTTTCGCCGACACCCGGCAACGCCCTCTACTCGGCCGCCAAATCCGGATTACGCGCTGCCTCACTGGCCGCAGCCGTCGAACTGCGCAGACAGGGGGGGTATATGTCACCGTCATCGCCCCCGACGTGGTGGACACGCCCCTGACTCACCAACATTTCGAGCAGCCCGACGCTGCAGCGCTGATCTACTCCGGCTCGCGCATGTTGTCTGTCAATGACCTGGAAGCGGCCTTCTTCAAGGCGATGCGCGACAAGCCGCTCGAGATCAACCTACCCCGCTGGCGCGGCTGGCTGGCCAAGACCAACAGCCTCTACCCACCCCTGATGCTCAAGCTCTATGAACCGTTGAAAAAACGAGGCCTCAAGCGTCTGGAGGAAAAGAGACTCCTACGTGGCTTCGCCCAAAAACCAAATAGCTAGACTGGAGAATTCCATGGCCGAAATCACCGTTGGCGAGTTGCTGATGCAGTGCTTGCACGCCGAAGGCGTCGATATGATGGCAGGTATCATCGATGGCGCCCACATCCCCTTTGTCGTCCATGCCGAGCATTACGGTGTGCGTTATGTCAATGGGCACCACGAGGAAGCCGTCGTTCACATCGCCGAAGGCTACACGCGCATCGCGCACAAGCCGGCCGTGGTCTTTGGCAACCCAGGCCCCGGCGGCGCCAACATGCTGGCGGGCCTGACCAGCGCCTACGGCGAGGGGCACCCGGTGATCGCCATCGCCTGCTCCCGGCGCACGGCGGTCAACTACCCCGATCGCGGCGGCGCCTGGCAGGCCACCGACCTGGTGGCCATGGCCAAGCCCATCACCAAGTACAGCGCCCTCATTCCGCGCTGGGATCGGGTACCGGAAATAGTGCGGGCGGCCTTTCGTGCCGCCACCACAGGTCGCCCCGGCCCTGCGCTGCTGGTCATTCCCGACGAAATGCTGGCCATGAAGGTCGACGCGGGCAAGTTACGCATCACACCGGCCGCCAACAACCGCGTGCTCAACCTAGGCGCGGGCGACCCCGCGCAGATCGAGCAGGCCTCCGAGCTGCTGGCCAATGCGAAACGACCTTTCATCTATGCGGGCAAAGGCGCGTTATGGGCCGGCGCGTCGCAAGAGCTGGTTGCCCTGGGTGACTACCTGGCCGCGGGCATGGGCAGCAGCGTGGGCGCGCGCGGCGTGATCCCCGAGGAGCACCCCCACTACTTCCATCTGTTCGACATGCAGACCACCGCGTTGGTGCGCAACGAAGCGGACGTGGTGCTGGTGGTCGGCGCGCGGCTGGGCGAGTACGACGGCTGGGGCATGCCACCGGCCTGGGGCGATCCGGCGCGACAGAAAACCATCCAGATCGACGCCGACCCTCTCTCTATCGGCGTGAACCGGCCTGTGGATCTGGGCATTGTAGCCGATGCCAGAGCCGCGCTAGCGGCGCTGCTTTCGGCAGTAGAAGCCAAAACCGGACCCCGTGAGATCATGCCTGACTTAATGCGCTATCGTGAGCAGTCGGCTGCCATGCTCACGCGCGGCATGCAGTTCCTGCAAGCCTCCAGCGGCCACGGGGTCAACCCAGGCCAGATGGTCATGGTGGTGAACCAATTCTTCACACGCAACGCCGTCACCGTGTTGGACGGCGGCAATACAACCCTGTGGGGCATTGCCTTCAACCCGATCTTGGAACCCGACAGTTTCCTTTACTCGGTCAAGATGGGCTACCTCGGCACCGGCCTGCCCTTCGCCATCGGCGCCAAGCTGGCTGCGCCCGAGCGACCGGTTTACTGCATCACGGGTGACGGCGCATTGGGATTCTGCATCATGGAGATGGAGACGGCCTTACGCGCCAACGCCCCTGTGATCGTCGTCGTGGCGGTGGACGATGCCTGGGGAATGGAAAAAACCGCGTTCAACGTCGCCGGTTTCGGGCCAGAGCAGCACAGCCTTGTCGATTTCAGCCCCAGCGTGCGCTATGACATGATCGCTCAGGGTCTGGGCTGTTTCGGTGAAAAGGTCGACGAACTCGAACAACTGGCGCCGGCATTGCAGCGGGCGGTGGAATCGGGCAAACCGGCCCTTATCCACGTGACTGTTGACCCGGAGGTAAACGCCAACCCGATCGGCTTCCAGGAGTTCCGTTACGCTCGAACGCTATAGGCTTCGGCCGGGAAAAACAAAAACTCTGGGCGACCAGACCCTGGATCAGCGCGAGCCACCACGGGCTATTCTTTCCCATCAGATCCTCCTATGCAAAAATTCGCGCGATGCTGCGCTCGGTAGGTGCTCAACCGAGCACACAAGTGTTGTTGGCATCGTTTCGAGGCTTCAGCGCCTCCAGGTAGAAGCGATGGCTTCGCAACCACAAAGCACCTTTGCGATCGATCATGCTGTGAATGGCCGCCAAACGATGGTGATGAGTCTCCACTGAAAAACCCTCGACCTGCCAGGGGACGGCGCGCAGATAATAAACCACTGCGCCGATATCAGCCACTCGCGTCTCGGGAAAGTCCTCTAGTTGCTGCGTAATCTCGAAGCCGGCCGCCTGAAGCTGGCGCACCGCCAGATCCGGCGTCCACCAAGCGAACTCAAACGCTACCTCGTCTTGTAGCAGCTCATTGAGGCGGATATTGTCCGTTCCACCCACCTGCTGCGTCAGAAAGCGCCCGCCCGACTTCAAAACGCGGTAGACCTCGGCCGCATCATACAACTCGTGGCGGTTGATCACCAGATCAAAGCGATCGTCAGGAAAGGGCAAAGCATCGTCGGGAACGCCAGTCGCCAAGTGTATGCCCAACAACTCCAGGCGGCCGCGGGCGATGAGCATGTTAGGCGGATAGTTTTCGGTCGCCCAGGTGTCAGGTGGCAAGGGTGCCAGAGATGCCAGGAATTCGCCGCCCCCCGTGCCCATGTCCAGCAACGAGCCAGCGCCCGAAAACGCGGCCAGAACGCGCTCGCTGTAGTCCCACGGCAGTGGGCTAGTGATCCAACGACCTTGCAACAGGGAGAAGTCCCAGCCAGAGAAGGGAGCTTCCAGCGCTTCCACAATCAACTCGTCAAAGGATTTCGTCGTCACGGCAGGGGAGGTCACGTTGAAAGAATTCGTCGTAACTCGCTCAGCGCCAAGTTGCCGCCGCTCATGACGAGGACGACCTTCTTGCCGGCTAGCCGCTCCTTGATCTGCAAGGCAGCGGCCAGCGGAATTGCGCCTGCCCCCTCGGCCAGGTTGTGAGTATGTTGAAGCAGCAGAAGGATTGCAGCCTCGATCGCCTGATCGGGCGCCATCACAAAGTCGTCCAGATACTGGCGCATGATGCGCTGGGTGTTCTCAAACGGCACGCGCGTCGCCACACCCTCGGCGAAGGTCTGCATCGGCCCAGTGACCGGCTTACCTGCTGCCCAGCTCAACAGCATGGTCGGCGCCTGGGCGGATTGGCAGCCGATCACCTCGATGGCCGGATTGATCGCTTTGGCGACGATACTCGTGCCGCACACGCCGCTGCCTGCGCCCACCGGCACCAAGATCACGTCCACGTCGGGCAGATCCTCCAGAATCTCCAGCGCATAGGTGCCGACGCCACAGATCAGTCGCTCGTCGGTGGGGCCGACAAACAACCCGCCGCGCTCCGCAGCCTCGTGCATCATCCACTCGCGGGCCGTGTCGAAGTCAGCGCCGTGGAACACCACCTCCGCGCCCAGCCCGCGATCGCCGCGACTTTGTCGGCATTGGCCCCTTCGGGCATGGCAATCGTGGCTCGAACGCCGTAAGCGCGTGCGGCAAAGGCGATGCTCTGGCCGTGGTTCCCGGTCGACGCCGTGAACAGGCCGGCTCGCCGCTCGGCCTCGCTCAGGCCGGCTACCAGGTTGAGCCCACCGCGCACCTTGAACGCGCCAATGGGCTGGTGGTTTTCGTGCTTGACCCAGACCTCTGCACCGACGAGGTGGCTGAGGCCGGCGTAATGGTGCAATGGTGTAGGCCGCAGATGGCGATAGACGTTTGGGCGAGCGGTTAGGATGTCGTGAAGGTTGGGAATGGGCTGGTCAATCATGGGCATTCTTCGAAATTGCCAGGAGTAGTCGGGCCAAGTCCGAACTGTCGAAATCTACCAGGCTGTGCTTAAGCTAGACCAAGGTTCGCGACCAGATCCCTGACGCCTTCGAGGGCTGAAATGACTTGAATTCCAGGATAAAACTCCCAGGTCTCGACGTGCGTCGTCGCCGCGCCTGGCTCCAGCCGGACCAGCGGCCCTAGCGTCTCCAACTCCAAGAAGCGATTCCAGACGTAAACTTCACAGTTGCTGTGCTGGTCGGGATGGGGCTGGCCAGGCTGCGGATGGAAGCGCTTGACGAAGAAGACGTCGCCCAGCAGGTAGCCCATCCAGCCGGCGTGATTGAAATAGCCGATCTTAAAGTCATGGTCGTGTGCCAGACCGTCGACCAGAATGAAGTCGTCGTCCAGCTGCAGTCGCGGATCGCGCAAGTGGGTGTACCACCATAGGTTGAGCTGGCGGCTGGGAAGGTATTGCGATAACACCGGGGCTTGCTGAGGAAGCACGGCCACGCCGCCCAGCGGCACCTGCGTGATCGCCCACGGCGCCAGCTCAATAGGCCACTGTCCGGTATTGTGAAGGCTATGTTGCACGGTCAGGGCGGGCTTGTCCGCGTGCAGACGCAGCTCCATGACCTTTTGCACGCCCGTGGGCTCTTCGACGGGCTGCCGCAGCCGGACGCCGTCGTCGAACACGTCGATTTCGAGACCGCTGTCGTCAGGCAGATAGGTTCGGGGAAAGGCTTCAGGCGCGTGCCACAAGCGATGGCCGCCGTGCAGCCGATAGATGCCGGACGGCGTGTCCCAGCTAAGATCGGGCGCCTCAGCCAGCAGGTTGGTATGCGAGCCGGCGAGAAAAAGTCGCACGATACGCGGTCCGGCTTCGGCGAGATAGTCAAGGGTGAGATGGTCGTTGCCCAGAGTGCGGGTGGGCAGGCCGTGAAAATCGTTGCTCAAGAGCTATTCCTCCAAAACCACAGAGACACGGGGAACAAAGCGAAAAAGACACGCTGATCGCCACGAGCGATTATATGACATACAAACTGGCGTGTCAATTGGCTGGCGATGCAAAAGTGAGCAGGAAATGAGCACGTTTTGAACTGGCAAACGAGCACTGTCAGGCGCGATACTTATCTCGTCGGCTTAACAAGGATCGCGACTATCGTTGGCGCTGTGTTGCGCATTTGGATATCGGCCGCTTGCAAGAGGCACATTGACTTTCAAAGAACCACGCCAGGACAGACGCGCTGAAGACAGATAGGAGGCGTTCATGGAGTGACGAAGATGGCTTACTGACACAAACACCCAGCCTTGCTGGGTAAAGATCAAATCGAACCAATCTTGACCATTTTGGAGGTACCCGATGTTTCGTAAGAAGTCTCTCGCATTCTCGGCTCTTGGCCTAGTTCTGGTCTTGAGCATGCTAATCGTAGGTGTCGCGCCCAGTGGATCGGGCGCCGCCAGCCACCGTGAGGCGCCGCTGATCGCTCTCGATCCAGCCGCCGATATCACCGACTTTTTCATGTTCCGCAGCTATGAGCCCGGCCATGAAAACAATCTGGTTCTCATCATGGACGTCATTCCTGGCGAAGAGCCAAGCTCCGGGCCGAACTACTACAACTTCGACCCGAACGTGCTCTACACCTTCTATCTTGACAACGATAAGAACGGCAAGGCCAACGATATTCGCTTCGAGTTGAGCTTTACCAACGAGTTCAGGGGTGTGCCGCAGGCCTTGGGTCTGTTCCTGGCCTACCTGGGCAATGTGCCACCTTCTAACGGCTCGATCGTTCCGCCGATCACCGCTCTGGATGGACCTGGCTCGGAAGGTCTCGGTCTGCGCCAGCGGTACAACGTCGTCATGGTGAGGGGAAATCGCCGCACTACACTGGGCAGTGGATTATTCGCCGTGCCGTCGAATGTAGGTCCCCGCACGATGCCGAACTACGACTCACTGGCGGCTCAGGGCATTTATACGCTGGCGCAAGGCGTGCGCGTGTTCGCCGGCCAGCGAGATGACCCCTTCTACATCGACCTGGGCGCGGTGTTCGACACAATCAACCTACGCTCACCCGGAACGGACATGCTGTCTGGCTTCAACGTCCACAGCATTGCCCTGGAGGTGCCGGCCAGCCTGCTCACTGCCGACGGCATGGGCCCTGGCCAGACGACGCAGCCCGTCCTGGGTGCGTATGCGAACACGAGTCGTCGTAGGGTTACGGTACTTGGGCTAGATGGCAAGAGCATGGACGCCACGGACCGGAGCGTGGCGCCCCAGCAAGACGGCGCTGAGACTTTCAACAGCTTTATCCAAGTACAGCGCCTGGCCAATCCCCTGGTCAACGAGGCAATCATCGGCACAGGAGACAAGGATCGCTGGAACAGAACAGATCCTAGGCAGGAGGCCGCCTTCGTCGATTACTACACCAATCCGCGCCTCGCGACGGCGCTCTCCCTGGTCTTTGGCGTCCCGGCCACTCCGCTGTTCGACCTGCGCGACGTGCTGTTGACGTACACGCCCGGCGACTACAGCCGGCTCTCGGAACTCCTGCGCCTCAACATCAGCGTGGCGCCCACGCCACTGGCCAGCCAACAGCGGCTGACCGTACTGGCCGGCGACAATGCCGGTTGGCCCAACGGCAGGCGGCCCATCGACGATGTGACCGATGTTGCCATTCAGGTGATCGGCGGGACGAACTTCGCCGGCGCCGGCGACAACGTTCATGGGAACGACAAGCCGTTACCGGAGGCCTTTCCTTTCCTACCCAGCCCGTGGGATGGCCGGAATCGCTTCCACACCAATCCATAGGTAACTCGATGGAGTAACCTGGAGCCCGTGAGAGATCGGTCCGGTCTTCGGAGACCGGACCGATCTAGAGATCAAGTAGCTCCGGGTGACTCCGGCAAATGGAGGTCGTAATGCAAGCTCCTGCACACAATCGATGGAGTATCCGAATCGCCATCCTGCTCGCAGTTCTTTCCGGGCTGGTCGCCACATCGTGGATATTGGCGGGACCACGCGCCTCAAAGGCCTCCTTGCTGCCGGAAGACTACCTGGGCGAAACGCTATTCCGGGCAGGTTCATCGACCGATCACCGGTTAGAAAGCCTGCAGGAAAAGCTGCGCAAAACACCCGACGATTGGCGAGCATTCAGCCAACTGGGCCTGGTGTATCTTCAGAAGGCACGCGAGACCGGCGATCCTACGTATTATCAGAAGACGGAAGATGCGTTGAGCAAAGCGCTAGCCATGGAACCCGAGGATTACTCGGCCACCGGCGCTATGGGTGCACTGGCACTGGCCCGTCACCAGTTTCGAGATGCACTGAAGTGGGGCGAGCGAGCCCGTAGCATCAACCCGGATCGGGCCTACGCCTATGGCGTCAAAACCGATGCCTTGGTCGAGCTAGGCCGCTACGACGAAGCGGTTCAGACCCTCCAGCACATGGTGGATATGCGTCCGGATGCCAGCGCCTACGCGCGCGTCTCGTATCTACGTGAGCTGAACGGCGACACGAACGGCGCTATCCGCATGATGCAATGGGCTGTCGATAGTGCCGCAAGCCCCGAAAACACGGCTTGGAGCCGGACGCAACTGGGCAATCTGTATTTCAACAGCGGCGACCTCAGCCGAGCTGAACAGGAGTACCAGCGCGTGTTGGTGGAGCTACCGGGCTATGTCTATGCGCAAGCGGGGTTGGGACGCCTCCGCGCGGCGCAGGGGCAGACTTTCGAAGCCATTTCGTTGCTGGAGCATGCCAGCCAATCGATGCCCCTGCCTGAGTTCGTCATCACGCTGGCAGATCTGTACCAGGTCGCCGGCATGCACGAATCCGTCCACAAACAGCAAATCTTGTTGGGCGGCATCCAACGGCTTTATCAAGTCAACGGCGTTGACCTCGATTTGGAGTTGGCGCTGTACAACGCCGACCATGGCATTGATCCCGCCGGCACGCTGGCCCAGGCCCGCCAAGCCTACGCGCGGCGGCCCAGTGTCTACGCGGCAGATGTGCTTGCTTGGGCGCTCTATCAGACCGGCGATTACCAGGCAGCCCTGTCGTATAGCCAGGAAGCCCTCAGGCTGGGAACCAAAGATGCCTTGAAGCTGTTCCATGCCGGAATGATCTATTCCAAGCTCAATAACCCCGACCAGGCCCGGCACTTCCTGGAAAGCGCGCTGGCGGTCAATCCGAATTTCTCGATTGTCTATGCCCCGGTGGCGCGACAGACGGTGGACGATCTCATGGCTTTGACTGCTGTCCACTAGCGTCAAGTCGCCGCAACTAGCGCAACACGATCCCTGGAGACAAACCTCATGCAAAAGTTCCGTGCACTCCGTATCGCTGGATTGATTTTGATTTGTACGCAGGTGTTTACCCTATCTGCACTGGCCCATCCGCTCGGAAATTTTACCGTCAACCAATATGCGGGTCTCACCATCAACCCTGAGCGTGTGACGGTGGATTACGTAGTGGATATGGCCGAAATCCCCGCGCTGCAAGCGATCACGGAACTGCACGCGGACGGCAACGAGCCGCCCAGCCCAGCGGAAGCAAACCGTTACCACATGACTCAATGCCAGACTCTAGGTCCTGGGTTGCGTTTACAAGTCAATGGCAAGCCAGTCGCGCTGACCCTGGTTACATCTTCCGTCGAGTTCCCCCCGGGTCAGGGCGGCCTGCTGACGTTGCGCCTAGACTGCCAGTACCAGGTCAACATCGAGTTGCCCGGACAACCCGCCAACCTGGACTTCGAGAACACCAACTACCCGGACCGGCTGGGCTGGCGAGAGATTGTCGTCGGCGCTCAAGGCTGGGCGCTAAGCGGTGATTTTGCGGTCAGCAGCAGCAGCCAACGGCTGACTCACTATCCCAACGACCTCCTGAGCAATCCGCCAGACCAGCGCAAAGTCAAGGTATCGATGGAATCCCAGCCTCTTGAGACTGCATCGATGGCCGGCCGGCCGGCATCGCTTGCGTTGCCGGCGACGGGTTCCACGCTAACCGCCAGACGAGACGACACTTTCACGCGGTTGATCCACCAAAAGGACCGCTCACTGCCCGCGATCTTGCTGGCACTCGGCATCGCGGTCGTCTGGGGCGCCATGCACGCTGCCACCCCTGGCCACGGCAAGACCGTCGTCGGCGCCTACCTTGTTGGGTCACGTGGCACGGCCCGGCATGCGCTAGGGTTGGGACTGACGACCACGGTAACTCATACGGCTGGGGTCTATGCGTTGGGCTTCATAGCGCTGATGGCATCGCGATATGTCATGCCTGAGCGGTTGTTTCCTTGGCTCAGCCTTGTCTCCGGCCTCTTGGTAGCGGGTATCGGCATACGGCTCGTTGCTAGCCGGCTAGGTGGTCTACCCCGGTTGCGCAGCCGGGATCGGGCGCAACCCGTTCATTCCCACCACGACGACCCCTCGCACACTCACGACCATTCGCATGACCATGATCATTCGGATCATTCGCACGATCATGGCTTCCTTCATGGCCACGACCACGATCATGGCCACAGCCATCTCCCGCCGGGAACAGATGGATCGCCGATGACTTGGCGCGGCTTGCTGGCGTTGGGCATTTCCGGCGGTCTCCTGCCGTGCCCCTCTGCCATGGTTATCATGCTAGGTGCGGTTGCAGTCAACCGCACCGCCTTCGGACTTGCATTGGTGCTGGCGTTCAGTCTTGGTCTGGCCGGCGTGCTGACCGGCATCGGCCTGCTGTTTATCTATGCAGGCCGGTATTCCGACCGGCTGCCGGTGCCTAGCGGCGCCAGACGCCTGCTGCCGGCAGTCAGCGCGCTGTTTGTCACTTTCGCCGGACTTGGCATCGCCTTCAAAGCGCTGACGGAGATCGGCCTGCTCCGTTAACTGCCAATCGTCGTCTGCAGCCAGGTCAGGAACTCGGCCCACGCCTCACCCGGTGCGCCGCCAGCGCGAATGGCGTCGATGCCGCCCACAAAGGCATGGCCGACGCCCGGGTAGACCGTGATCTGGTTTGGTATGCCAGCCACGTTCAAGCCGATTTGGAACGCCTCGACCTCTCCAAGCGGGATCGACGCATCGTCGGCGCCAAAGATGCCTAGGACCGGCCCGGGCAGCTTGCTGAGCTGAGCCGGATCGGTCACCAAAGAACCATAGAAGATGCCCGTAGCAGACGGCTTGGCATGCGCCAGGCTGTATTGCAGCGCGGCATCACCGCCGTAGCAGAAGCCCATCACGGCAATGCGCTCCGGGTCAACATCGGACTGGCCGGCAAGCCAGTCGAATGTGGCATCCAGATCGCCGACCACCTGCTCCATGCGCGTAGTGATGCGCAGAAAGATCGCCCGCGGGATCCAGCCCGTAGTTTTCCCTCGGTAGGTGTCGGGCGCCATGACCACGTAGCCCTCGTCGGCCAGGGCCTCGGCCTTTTCGACGATATCCGGCCGCAGGCCGAAGAACTCGTGGATCATGACTACGCCCGGATAGATGCCGGGTGCGTCAGGCCGGGCGACGTAGGCGCGGATCATCTGGCCGTCGGGGCCGGCGATCTCGGTGTTGGTGAGCTGCTCGACACGGCTGCCGCCAATCAGAGCATCGACAATGACCGAGCCGGCGAGGAAGACGACGAAAGCCAGCAGAAGACCGACGAGAACAAGGATGATGGTGCGTACGATTTTCAAGCGATCACCTCTCAGGGATTAAGATCCCAGGACTTACGCAAAACGGGTCTCGATACGGCCCGGTGGGTTGAGTAGCGGTCAAGAACGGGTACTCACACGTGCCGAAACTAGCGTATCGAAACCCACCGGGCCGTATCGAGACCCGTTTTGCGTAAGTCCTGGATCCTTGTCTGAAGTTGAGAAGTGGCCGCAGCCAACGGCGGAGAGATCGCGTTGGTCAACCCTCCGCAGTCGCTGAGGCGACTTCTCAGGTTCAGCCAGTGAATTCATTCACTGGGTTGCGTCCGGGCGTTCAAGAACCGGTAGATCGCCGAAAAATCCTCGTCGCCCAGCCCATGGCGAATCGCAAGCGCGTAGATCTCCTTGGCAGTGTTAACAATCGGCATGGCCACGTCATGCTCGTAAGCCGTAAGCGCGGCCAGATGGAGGTCTTTGCGCATCCACTGCAGGGGAAGTCGGCGTCACCGAAAGCGTCTGCTTCCAGCCGGGCGCGCTTGCCAGTAACGATCGCCGGCACGGCCGGGCTGCCGAGCAGGAAGTCGAGAAGCACCGACTGGGGCAGCCCCAGCGCCTGGCCCATGGCCATAGACTCTGAAAAAGCTGCCATCGCGCCGCCCAGCAGCGAGTTAAACACGATCTTGAGCGACGTGCCCATGCCGTGCTCGCCGACGTGTACCACGCGCTGCCCCATTGCGTCGAAGTAAGGTTTTGCCTCGGCCACATCCGCCACGTCGCCGCCCACGAGGAAGGTCAACTGGCCCGCCGCGGCCGGCGCCTTACTGCCGGCGACCGGCGCATCCAGGAAGCGCACCTGGCACTGTGCCGCCGCGCCGGCCATGTCACGAGAGAAAGACGGGTTGACCGTGCTACAATCCACCCAAAGGCTACCGGGTTGGAGTTGATCGAGAAAGCCGTCGTGCCCGATTGCGATCTCGGCCACGGCCGGCGGATCGCCCAACATCGTGAAAAGGATGTCCACCTGCCCGGCGACGGCCGCAGGCGTGTCGGCCCAGACCGCACCGCCGGCCAACAGCGCGCCAGCCTTCTCTTTGGTACGATTGCTGACAACCAGCTCAAGGCCGGCCTTCTGCAGATTGGCAGCCATGCGGCTGCCCATGATGCCCAGACCAATAAAACCGAGGGTCATGGTTAGTCTCCTGCCATAAGGTTGGCGCGGACTCGCGCGGGGCGAGTATACCCCAACCCTCCCCATCGGCCAACTATACCGCCCTCTATGCCGTCTCCGGCCCGGCTACGACCCGCTCGTCGTGCAATTTGGCGATCTCGCCGTCACTCAGGCCAAGAATAGAGGCAAGGATCTCGTCGGTGTGCTCGCCCAGCAGCGGCGCACGCATCGGTTCGAGGCGCAGCGCGGCGCCGAAATCGAGCGGCGATGCCGGCATCAGATAGGTGCCGATGCCCGGCTGCTCGACCATACTAAACATGGGGTTGGCAACGGAACATTCGGGGTCGTGCCGAACCAGCTCCATAAAGGACTGGTAGAGGCCCCAGCAGACCCCATTTTTCTCGAACGCATCGCGGAACTCGTCGATACGGCGCTCGTGGATCCAGGGCTCGAGGATGTCGGCGATGTACCGGCGCGCTCGAAAGCGATCGCCCTCCAGCGACAGGTCCAGCCGCATGCGCTCGGCCAGCTCGTCGAACTCCGGGCCCAGCCCGGTGGCCTTGACCAGCCCCTGCCACTGCCGGTTGGTCAACGCGACAATCATGATCTGCTGGCCATCGCCGGTGATGAAGTCGCGGCCGAAGGCGCCATACAGGTAGTTGCCCATCTTGGGCCGCTTGGCTTGGTTGATCTGCACCTCGGCGATCTTGCCCAGATTCCCGACGGCGGACATGGCCACATCGGCCAGGGGCAGCTTGACGAGCTGGCCTTCGCCTGTGAGACGGCGATGGCGCTCGGCGGCCAGCAGGCCGGCCACGGCCATCTGGCCGGTGATCATGTCCCAAGCCGGCAGGACGTGGTTGACGGGATCGTGCGTGCCGTCCGGCCCGGTGGCGGCCGGAAAGCCGACGGCCGGGTTGATCGTATAGTCGACGACCGAACCGCCGTGGCGATCCCCCATGATGTTGACCATGATCAAATCGGCGCGGCGCTTCTTGAGGGCTTCGTAGGACAGCCAGCCGCGCGCGGGGAAGTTGGTCAGAAACAGCCCGGTGTTCTCGCCCGGCAAACAGATTAGCCTCGTGACCAGCTCTCTTCCCTCCGGGGCATTGATATCCACGGCGATCGAGCGTTTGCCCTTGTTGAGTCCTGCCCAGAACAGGCTTCTGCCGTCCTTGGTGATCGGCCAACGGCGATAATCCAGGCCGCCGCCGATCGGGTCGAAGCGAATGACATCGGCGCCGAGTTGAGCCAGTGTCATGCCACTCAGCGGTGCAGCCACAAAGGCCGATCCCTCTACGATGCGCAGGCCGGTCAGAATACCGTTCATGGGTCACCTTTTCCCTCAACTGGTTCTTTGAACGGTCCGGTCCCCAAAGACCGGACCGTTCTAGATCGATGACTGGATTAATTCAGAGATCGGTCCGGTCTCTTGTGCTACAAATCAGGCCATCAAGCCAAGAACTCGCCAATCCAAGACCTGGATATCGCTGCCTGGCTCGGGTGCTTGGTCACCGCGCTCGGCGTAGACGATCGCGGGAGATCGACCAGCCCACCGCCCTGATCGAGCGGATGGGCTTGATCGACGGTGACTTCGCTGCGCAGGATATCGCCCTCGAACACCGGCGCCGTGTGATCGCAGCTGCGCCAGGCCACCAACGTCACCAGGTTTGGCAGTGCATGGGTGATCTGGGCGGCGGCTATCGAGATGGTGTGCCCGCCGTAGACCAGCCGCTTGCCATAGACGCTGTTGGCCGCGTCGGTGTGGGTCACGGCGATGTTAAGCGTCATCCGCACCAGCTCCGGCGCGCAGGTGACCGTGTCGCGCGAGGTGATCGCGTAAGTCGTGCCGGCGACCAGATCCTCGAAATGGGTTCCGGCCACGGTCTCTCGAAAAAGATTCAGCCGCCATGCCGCTGGGACAAAGGCCTTGACGGCCTGCAGCTCGATCTCCGCCGGGATGGCGTCGAAGGAATTGGCGTGGCCGGTGTTGGCCTGCGGGTTGCGACAGGGGATCATCGGGCAGCGCCAGAAGAGGAGGACCTCCTCGTCCCGCTGGTTGGCCACGCGCATCTCCAGCACGACCAGGCCGGTGGCAGGCTTGCCCGGCTTAGCCAGGTTCTGCTTGAGCGCGGCCACTCGGGTGGTGGTGTGGATTGTATCCCCGAGATAGACCGGGCGCTTGAAGACCAGGCCCCGATAGAACAGGTTGGCCTTGACGCGCTGCGAGGCGTAGGTGGTCTGGCCGATGGCGATGTTGCAGACCAGGCTGGGATTGGCCAGCGGCTGATCATGGCCGGTGATGCGCTGCGACAGGGGATGGTCGAGCGGAAGGCGCAGCCGATCGCCGAAAAGCGCCTGGTGAACGGCTGCGTGTCCAGCCGTAATCGTCACGGCCGGCGCATCGGGCATGATCTGGCCGACCTCGAAATCCTCGAAGTACGGGCCGCCGATCTCGATTGTGTTTCCGGACAAGGTGACCTCCGGATCTCAAGGCACAGAGGATTGTGAAAGACGGTGCTATTTTAGCCCGACTTACGCGAGTTGGCAAACCGCCGCGCACGCGCCCAGTGCCGATCCGTTAGGTTGTCCCATGAGACCGGTCTAATCGTTTGCCGAATGCCCCCAGAAACAGTATAATTGAGACAATGGTCTCGTAGAATGCGATTAGGTAGCCAAAGAGTGACATGTTCATAAGCAATTTGATAACAGTGTATCGACCTATTACGGCTCGAGATATAACTGACGTTGAGAAGCGAAGTTTCAGGAGACTCAGAAAATGAACCAGCTGGATCTACCGGAGTTCAAGACCTACGAAGAGGAAGCTGCATTCTGGGACAATTTGGATACCTCCGACTTCATGGGCGATGATGGAGAATGGTTTCAGTTCGAAACGACCAGCAAACGGGCCGTTCGTGTCGCCATTCTACCAGAGGTGGTGGACAAACTGGCCCAACGTGCACGCACGCAAGGCGTCTCCATTGAAACCCTCGTCAATGTATTCTTGATCGAACACATACGCGAGACCGCTTGACGAATAACTCGTCCAGCAAGTTAGCGTGAAGCAAGAAAGGACCTTTCTCGGAAGAAAGGTCCTTTCTTATGAACAATCCCCTCTCTACCGTACTGACCGAATATGGTAGGGTATCATGAGGCCATCCAATCGCTCGGGATAGCCCTCAAGCTGATAGCCCACGAGATAACTGCTGTACTCGGCAACCTGCAGTGGCCATGGATCTAGGGTGATCTCACTCCCGTCGATCCGATAGCGCACGACCCTAAGCTCGGCGCTGGCGTAGCGCGCAAACACCTCGACCTGCCCCTCGGTTGCTTTCTCGAGGCAGAAGTCAAAAGCCACAAAGTCGCAGAACTTGGTCATGCGGTCGATCTGCAGAAACAGGCCGGCGTCCAAACCATGTTGGTCGATCTGCTCCCGGATCACGCCGCGCATTTCCTCAGCCAGCACCCGGCGCGCCGGCGTGTCCCGCCCCGACACCAGGCGAAGCAGATGATGCCGTGTGATCAGGTCCGCGATCGGATCGGCGCACGGCATGGTGAAGCCATTGCGTGTCATCGGCAGCCAGGCTGCGTCGTCCACTTCCGTCCCCACGGGGAGGTCGTCGAGGTAGCCAAACGCACGGTCGTGCAGCGCGATTCCGGTCACCACCGAGAGCCGTGGCAGCGGCGGCAGCTCAAACTCGGCATTGCCCCACAGCTGGGCCAATGCGCCAGCCAATTTCAGATGTTCCGATTGCGGAATAACGATGGGCCGTTGGGTGGATTTGAACATAACCTACCTCATGCAGGTTTTTGGCTCGTGCGGCGAGGAAGACACCATCCGGATGGCCGCTGAGGCGATTGTAGCACGGCACGTCGTACGGGTCAACCCAATGGTGGCGAGGTCGCCGCAGGATCATTTGCCTCAATCACAAGCGCCAGCAGCGGCAAGGACCTCCCTTCAGGCCTCGACGGCACCTCGCCCACACGAATGGCTCCCATCCGCCGATAGAAGCCCTCAGCATGAGGATCGGATGCGATGTTCAAGACCGATCCACCCATCGACCGGACGGTGCGAACGGCGTGCTGGAAAAGCTGAGCGCCGACGCCGGCTCCCATGTGCTGCGGGTCCACCCACAAGTGTTCGAGCTCGAAGGCTTCCCCCTGACGCGATAAGGCGTAGAACCCGACGATTTCGGAGTCCTGAACTGCGCAGAACACAGGGCAGTCGACGATGAACTGCGGGGACACGGTGAGGTCAGCTTGCCACAGCGAGATGAGCTCCTCGGGGTAGTCCCAGTGGCGTTTGGCTGCGTGAGCGATCGTGGTGAGGCGTTGGGCATCTGGCGGGCGAGCCGCCTGAATCTCTACTGGGGTGGGGTTACCCATCGGTCGGTAGTCGGCCTATCGCCGCGCCGTTCAGCTGTCGCCGAGTTGACAAAAGCTCTCTTGCGACCGTGCACGATAGGCAGTCGCAACCATCTTGAGTTCCGCGCTGACGAGTGCTGTGATACAGCCTGGCCGCAACTTCGTGTTGTGGCTGGGTCTTGTCAATCAGACTAGCCCACCCTGAAGTGTCGGCAAAAATCTCAGATGGCACGGTCTTGTCCTTCGGAGTCGCGCAGTTCTACCATCAGCGCCCTGCCGATGTATTCGTCGTGACAATCTGCCCAATCAGGGACATCGCTGCTGATAGCGCCGATGAATTGCTCAAAAGGATCACCTGCGAGGTTCTCGGTGGCAGTCACCAACCATTGCACGGCTACAGCCTTGGGACGCTGGCCCTGCTGCTTGGCGGTTTCTGTCAAGGTCGCGTAGACCTGCTCGGGTAGCTCCAGTAACAGTGTATGGGTCATTGTTTAACCCCCAATACCACTTCGCACCTTATCGCCAGTATAGGACAACTACATGTACAAGTCAACTGATGGGCACCCAGCGTGGGGTTACTCAGTCAATCTCTCCCAAATCTCCCTCGACGCCGCCGCCGTTTCCGGCGTAATGTCGTAGACGGCCTGACCGTTTTGGTCAGCCTCGATGACCTGGGGTAATTAGAAGGGTGCCACCGTTGGTCTCAAGGGTGGCTGCTGTCGGCGCTTACGCCGAGTTGAAGCCTTACGAGGTCAGGCTGGTAAGCCGTAGAGCATCCCTGTTGCGCTAATATCCTCATCGATGTCTGGCCAGTGCACGCCCAACCCATTTCCGATGATCTTGAAGTTGTTGCGCTCCGCCGGCGTAGCATCGGATAGGCGCCAGGACCATACTAAAGGCACGCTGATGGAACGGCCATCCGCGAGTTGGGCTATGATCGAGTCATCGTTGACCTGGATTTCGACGATGCGAGGCGCAGCACTCAGCATAATGTCCATGCGTCACAGGTTCGCTGTTTCCAGGCAGAGTTCGATCGCTTCCCTGATGCGCTTCATGAGGACATCCAGTGACCTGGCCTGGGTATGGCAACCGTGTAGCGCCGGCACCGTTGCCACAAAGTAGCCATCTTCGTCCTGCTCGATTACTACGCTGAATTCCCGTGTCATCTTTCTCGTCTCCAACGTCACTCGGAACCTTTGCGCTAGTACAAGGCAACTGTTGCAGCAAGTCAACCGCAGTTGCGGAGCCAGCTTGCAGGTCAGCGCCTAAATCAGGCATGCGCCAGTTCCACAGCGGCTGCTTTCGTCATCGGCTGGCTTTCCAGATAGAGCGTGTCATAGCTCAAATCCAACCCACCGGGCCATTCCACCGAGCCAGCTACCACTTGTGCCGCCTCAAAGAGAGCGCGGTTCTGGAGCCGCACGAAGACGCCGCGATACAAATAGGGCTTCACGTCGAAAATGCGCTGCTCGCCGTTCTCGATTACGATCTCGAGACAAGAATCGTCGAGCGGGTGGACGCTGTTGACGTATGGGTTCATCAAGCATCGTCCTATCCGGTTTTCGCCACACCGCCATGATGCCTGCGCTGGGCTGCCTGGCGCGGTATCAAGCCGATCAAGCCACGCAAGGCCTGATTGATGCTTTCCGAGTCGGGAAAATACTCACGTACATCTGGCGCCAACAAGACGGCGCCGTCCTCAAGAGTGAAATACTGCGTCGTGACGCTGCCGTCTTCCTGTTGTATCCTGACTACATGGCCCTGCTGATAGGCGTGGTGATACTTGCCGCGTACCCCTTTCTTGCCGCTGAAGTCACACTCCGGCAACATCTCTGCTTCTGCCTCGCACTGTTGGGTTTTCATGCGGCTACCGTCCATACCCTATAGTTCATCCAGGACAGTCTCCAAAAGCACAGCGCCCGAATCTTTCTGGCCCGCCCGTAGACGCGCCAGGTTGGCGCGGATGATCTGCCGGTCTTCGACTTCCTCGAGCCACTCGACAAGCCCAATCCAATCATCGGCGTCCATGACCGCCAGACGACGACCTGTGGGGGCCTCGATAAACTGAACTGTGCTCAACACACTGGACAAAGTCACATCATTCATGTCAACCTCTGGCAATTCCTTGCGTCACTCCATCGATTGACCCCAGTATAGGGCAATCGCCGCGCAGAGTCAACAACCTCTGCGGTGAAAGCACAGAACTACGCTACCAACTCCTGCCAGATGCTCCTCGCCGCGGCCACGGTCTGTGGCGCGATGTCGTAGACGGCTTGGCCGGTCAGATCGGCCTCGATGACTTGCTGATCGTAGGGCAGAAAACCGAGCACGGACAAATCGCCGGCGATCTGGCGGATGAACGCCTCGTCGGTCTCGCTCCTCACCTTGTTGCCCACCAGATAGAGCCGGGTCATGCCAAGATCGGCCGCCAGCCGGCGGATTTCTTCCATCACGCCTACGCTGCGCCGGCCCGGCTCGACGACGATCAACATCGCGTCCACCGCGCTGGCGGTCGCTCTACCCAGGTGCTCGACGCCGGCCTCCATGTCCAGGATCAACACTTCGGTGCGGCGCATCAGAAGATGGGTGGTCAGCGCTTTGAGCAACGCGTTCTCCGGACACAGGCAGCCGCTCCCGCCCAGCTTGACCGCGCCCATGCGCAGCAGCCGGATGTCCCGATAGGTGCCGCTGAAGCGCTCCGGGATGTCGTCCACCTTGGGGTTGAGCTTGAAGAAGCCGCCAATAGTCCCCGGCTGCGCGCCGGTGCGCTCGTAGATCAGCTCACCCATTTCGCTGATCGGCTGGATGGCCGCGGCCTGCTCAGACGGAAAGCCCAACGCGTTCGCCAGCCCGGAGGCCGGGTCCGCGTCCACAGCCAGCACGTCGTAGCCGGCTTCCTTGTAAAGGTATGCCAATAGGGAGGACAACGTCGTCTTGCCCACGCCGCCCTTGCCGGTGATTGCGATTTTGTTCATGCTCGTTTACTCACCACGAATACACACCGGACGCTGAGAAAGTTTGGGAAAGCTCACGCAAAGCCGCAGAAGGAGGTCGAACTTCCGACCCCTTTTGTTCTTACTCTGCGCT
The DNA here is from genome assembly GCA_963709505.1 of uncultured Chloroflexia bacterium. Taxonomy (GTDB): domain Bacteria; phylum Chloroflexota; class Anaerolineae; order JAAEKA01; family JAAEKA01; genus CAVPXC01. The sequence continues at coordinate 62,569 of CAVPXC010000022.1, forward strand.
CTTTGCGCCTCTGCGTGAGATGAATCCGGCCTTTTCCAACAGGTTCTAAGCCTTTACTTTCTGGCCCGGAAGACTTCGCGTCCTGCCTGACTCTGTGATTCACGCCTATTTCGTTGGAATAGGTGACGCTGTTTGCGGTTGCTGCCCGTTCGTCGGTATGGCCGGCTTTTGCACTTCGGCCATGCTCTTGTAGACCGGCCGCGGCACACCCAACTCGGTGACCAGCCGCGGGACGATCTCTTCCCAGTGCACGGCCATGACGTGCATACCGGCGATCTTAGAAGTGTTCTTGAGCTTCTCGATCATCTCGAGCGCGATCGCCACGCCAGTCTCTTGCTGGGCGATCTTGTCCTCGCCCGCGGCGTCCATGCGCTTGACGATCTCCGGCGGGATGTAGACGCCGGCCACTTCCTCGGCCATAAAATGGGCCGCCTTGGCGCTCTTGAGCGGGATGACGCCAGCCAGCACGTAGACTTTGTCCAGCAGATTGCGCTGATCCAGCGCCTCCAGCCATTCGACAAAGTGGTTGTAGTCGAAGATCGGCTGGGTCTGCACGAACTGCGCGCCGGCGTTGACCTTCTTGTGCATGCGGATGGCTTCGAACTTGGGCGGTGCGCCGAAGGGCGAGGCGGCTGTGCCCAGGAACCACTTCGGAGTGGCCTTCATCTTGCGGCCGTCCAGGTAGATGCCCTCGTCGCGCATCCGGCGCAGCATCCATAGCATCTGGACGGCATCCAGGTCGAACTGGTCGGGCTTGGCCATCGGGCCCGGCCCCGCGCTGTGGTGGTCGCCGCTCAGACACAGGATGTTGTGGATACCCAGCCCGGCCGCGCCAACGGCGTCCGCAGCGATTGCCACACGCGTGCGATCGCGCGCCTGGAGCTGCATCACCGGCTCCAGCCCGTCCTGCAAGCAGTGCGCGCTGGCCGCCAGGCTGCTCATGCGCGCCGTGGCCGAGGCGCTGTCGGTGAAGTTCGCCGCGGTGACGTAGTCGCACAGACAGTGCACCTTCTTGTCCTCGGTGGTAAACGAGGCATCCAGCGGCGGCGCGATCTCGGCGGTGGTCGTAAACGTCCCCGTGCGCAGGGTAGCCTCCAGCAGCGAGATCGGCTCGGTGTATGCCGGCGGGTGATACTCGCTGTCGCCCTTCCACCAGTCAGGCTGGCGCGTGGCGTAGAATATGGCGTCCCACTTCTCGCTGAACTTCTCCTTGTCACGGAAGAAATCCAGCGGGTTCAGCCGATCCTCCTGCGTCCGCCACTTGTCGACCACATCCAGCCAGGTTTCACGGCCGACGCGCGCGCCATCCAGCGGCGCGTTGATCTCCAGCAGCTTGTCCTCGCGGCCCAAGCGCTCGGCGCGCTCGTAGATCACGTACCAGGTGCAAGGCCGCGAGGGATCGACCTCGCAGCGCTCCGGCGTTGCGCCGCCGCACAGCCCGTTGCGCAAGCCCTTGGGGCAGGTCATCGGGCAGACAAAGGCTGTCTCCTGCAGGATGCAGTTGCCGCACATGCGACAGCTAAACGTCACGCCCTTGACAGCCTGCTCAAACGAAGTAAAGAGCCGGATCGGCGCAGACTCCTCGCGCTTGTAGGGCTTGAAGGGGGCTTGGTAGCGACGGGGGGAGAAGAGGGACATGGGGCCTCCAGGGGGGTGTCAGGTGTCAGGTGTCAAGTGTCAAGTGTCAAGTGTCATGTTTCATGTTTCAGGCATCAGGCGCCCGAGGCGAAACAACCTGACACTTGACACCTGACACTTGATACTTGAAACTTGACACCGGCTTAACGGCTAGACTTCCAAATACAAATCCGTATAGATCACATCGTTATACAACACCTGCGCCGTCTTGAAGATCGCGACCTGTTCGGGGTCGGACCAGTCGACGTCGTCGGGGGTGAGTTTGTCCATGGCCTGGGTCTTGTCGTAGAGCGTAACCAACAGGCGGCCTTTGCCGGTGCTTTCGTCGCGGTCCTCGACGGTGTGAATGAACTCCCAGAGCTGCTCGTCGAATGGGTTGGCGATGACGTAATCCACACCCGCGGCCATCAGCATCACCAGATAGGTGTTATTGATCAACGGCCGCATCTCGGCCGGCACCTGGTTGGAGACGTTGCTCAGGCCGACGTTGACCATCGGCGGCGGGTCGCCGGCGAATTTGAGCATACGCACGGCGTTGACGCACTCCGGCACGTACTGCTGGCAGCCGCTGACCGTGAGCACCAGCGGGTCGATCAGCAGGTCAGGCAAGGGCATGTCAAGCTCCATGGCGCGCGGGATCAGCGACTCCAGGGCGATATTGATCCGCTCGTCGGCGCTGACGGGGATGCCGGCCGCAGCCATGGTCAGGGCGATCAGCTTGGCGCCGAATTTCTTGGCCACCAGGGGCACGTTCTGCAAGCGCTCCTCTTCGGCCGAGGTGGAGTTGATGATGCACGGCACCTTGGCCACCTCCAGCGCGGCCTCGATCGCGGCCAGGTTGGTGGTGTCCAGGCTGAGCGGCACGTTCACAACCGATTGGACCGTTTCGACGAGCCAGGGCAGGATCTCGTGGCCCAGCTTTTTCTGCGGGCCGACGTTCAGGTCCAGGATCACTGCACCGGCTTCCACTTGCCGGACGGCCAGGTCCTGGAAAAACGCACCATCCCTGGCAGCCAGGGCTTCTTTGACCTTGGGCGAGATGATGTGGATGTTCTCGCCGATGATTTGGAGGGGCATGGGTAGGTCTCCGTTCTATCTACGTTATCCAAGGGTTAGAGCCACTAGATCGAAGCCAATCTACTGGGCACGATCAGTCTTCAACCCGATTCGGATCACTGTCTTGTCCATAGGAAACATCGGTATTTTCCCTGAGCATATGAAACAAGGTTCTGACAGTTCCAAACTCTTCCACCGGTATCGGAATCCGCTTCGGTGAAAACGAAGCTTTTGGCAATGGATTCAGCTTTTCTTGCTTCTTCAACGCGGCATAGATCGCCCGCAGGTCGTAGTTGTAAAGCGCAGCGTGTTCCTCCCGCATTCTTCGCACCTCTGCTACGATCGGATCTTCATTCATTTGACGCTACGCCGGCAGATACACCGCCTCGCCGAACTCGCCTACGAACTGCGGCAGGTCGGGATGGCCGAGCATCTGCCGGATGGCGTGGGCCTCGCCGGTGTGGAACCAGTAATGATAGATGTTGCGCAGCAAGAGCGTGCCGACAGTCTCGTCCAGTGGCTCGCCTTTCCAGAGAAGCCGGGTCTGCAGTATGTCCGGCGTCAGCGTGTCCAGATAGGCATCGGCTGTGGCCGTCACCTCGCGCCAGGTAGCCCATATGTCGGCCAGCGGCGGTGTGCTGGCCGGCTGGCCAAAGCCAACCAGCTTGCGCCGGTGTCTAAGAGCCATCCACGGTTACGGAGCGATCCCGATATACGAGTTCGAGCGACAGGATTGGACGATAGCTCGCCTCGCCTAGTCGAGAGTCCGCCACTTTGAACGCAAACCGCTCCGCATTATTCATAGGACGGGCCTTCTTCTCTGAGCACCCGCATTAACGTGGCAGCCGCTTCATAAGAGTCATACGGTGACCAGACAGGATAGACCGCTCCTGGTACAAATGGCATGCCTTCTTCCTGTGCAAGCTCAGCCATCAGAACTTGCACCGTACGCCACTTGTCCGCCCGATCTAGCCCTCGTAATTTTGGTAACAGTTCATCTAGTTCCATCACTGATCATCTCCTCGGATGGTCTCAGGTTTTGTCAATCTGATGGTATCACAGCAGAGGGTTTCTCACAACTGCCCGAACAGAATCAGGTCCGCCAGCGCGGCCACACCCTGCCGGGCAAGGCTATCGGGCGGGAGGTTGGCCAGGGGCAGGCCCTCGGCATCGTACTGGTTGACCAGCGGATCGACCAGGATTACGCCGACGAGCGGCGCGTCGTAGCCGTCGAGCATGGCCTGGATGGCCGGTGGGATCAAGCCGCCGCCATTGGCCGGTTGGGGTAAACGATTGATCACAATACCCTTGTGCTTGACGTTGATGCCCAGGCCGTCGGCCATCTTGAGCATGTGGCCGATGGCAGTCACGCCGCGCACGGTGGGATCGCTGATCAGAAGCAGCCACTCGACGTCGCGCGTCGTCCGCCGGCTGAGGTGCTCCATGCCGGCCTCGTTGTCCATAATGACGTAGGCGTAGCTCTCGCTCATCACGTCGATAATCTGGCGCAGCGAGTGGTTGACCGGGCAGTAACAGCCCGGCCCCTCGGGTTTACCCATGGCGATCAGGTCGAAGTCCTCGCCTTCCTCGACCGCCATACGAATCTGCACGTCGAGCATCTCGCGCTGCGATACACCCAAGGCCATTTGCGTGCGTTGGACATCGGCCAGCAAATCCTCGCGCAGGTCGCCCACGGTCTTGTTGAGCGGCACGCCGAGGGCCAGGTTCAGATTGCTGCTGGGATCGGCGTCGATCGCCAGGATTGGATACTCGCCGCGCTTTACTAGAATGTCAACCAGCAAAGCCGCCACGGTCGTCTTCCCCGTGCCGCCTTTGCCGGCGAGTGCGATGGTTGTGGTCAAGTTAGTTCCTCGCAAAAGCTTGAATTTGTTCGGGAAGTAACCCGTAACTCGTAACACGGAATCCGGAGCACTTCGAAAACATGAATTCTGAGTTCCGGCCTCCGGGTTACGTGTTACGTTTTACGAGTTTTCCGCCAGCACCGCCTTCACCGACGGAAACAACTCGATATTCGTATGCGGCAAGAACATCGCCGATGTAAACTGGTCGTAGAAGCTATTGTCGGCCGAGAGCTCCAGGTAGGTCATCTTGCCGGCGATCATGCGCAGTTCTTGGCGCAGTTGGCGGCTGACCAGGGCGTAGTACGCGCCACGCAGCGACGTGTTGCCCAGGTACCTGAACTTTGCCCAACGGCCATCTTCACCTGCCACTGCTTGTGTGCTTTCGTCCAACGACAGGTCGGGCAGCAGACCAATCTCCACCGCCTTCTCCACGTTGATATGCTGGCCGAAAGAACCGCCGATCAGCAGCTCGTCGACCATCTCCAACTCCACACCGACCGCCTGCGCCAGACTGCTAAAACCGGCATAGATGGCTGCCTTGGCCCGCAGCAAATTGTCAATATCTACCTTGGTAATGACAATATCGCGCCCATCCGCCGTTTCTTCAGCCCAAGCCACAACATACTCCTCCCCATGCTCGCCCAGCCTCACACGCCTCCGGCCCCCCTCTCCTCCGAGGGGAGGGGCTGGGGGAGGGGTTGCAGGAGGCGTACCATATCCAAGATCCAAGTTCCCACTCTTATCCACCACCTCCGTGATGAACATCTCCGCCAACAGCGAAATCAGCCCCGACCCGCACAAGCCCTTCGGCGGCAGGTTGCCGATGGTGCGATAGGTCGGTTCCTTGGTCTCGGCGTTGATCCAGACCTCCTCGATGGCGCCGGCCGTGGCGCGCATGCCGTGCTGGACGCCCGCGCCCTCAAAGGCAGGCCCAGCCGAGCAGGCGCAGGTGATCAGCCAGTCGGCATTGCCCAGGACCATCTCGCCGTTGGTGCCTACGTCGATGAACAGGTTCAAGGCCTCTTTGCGATGCAGCCCGGTGCTCAGCACGCCCGCGCTGATGTCGGCGCCGACATAGCTGGCGACGCCCGGTAAGCAATCGACCGTCGCCCGCGGGTTGATGTCCAACCCCAACTCGTTTGCCCCGCCTGCGAGGCTCGGCAGGTGGTTGACCGCCGGGATGTACGGCGCCAGGCGAATGCTTTCGGGTGGGATGCCCAAAAACAGATGCAGCATGGTGGGGTTGCCGGCCACCGTGGCCTTGTAGATCTGCTCCGGCTCAATGTCCGCGCGTCGGCAGACTTGTTGGATGAGCTTATTGATCGTGCCGACGACCAGCTTCTGCATCTCGACCAGGTTGGGCAGCTTGATCCGGGGCTTGTCGACTCGGCTGCTCCTCTGGACCATCGACCTGGCTATGCCCATTGTTTGACGGCCTCACCGCTCGCGGCTTCTGCGAGGCGTAGATGATGCGCGAGATGACGTCCTCGCCACGGGTGACCTGGGCATTGTAGTCAGCCGAACGCGCTACGACTTGGCCGGACATCAGATCGACCAGGTACAGGCTCACGGTGGTCGTCCCGATGTCAATGGCCACCGCATTGAGCGACGACGTTTGGCGGCCTGGCAGCAGGTCGATCAGCCGTGGCGGGCCGGCGGGCCGGTCCCAGGCATCCATCTCGACGATGGCCGTCACTTCCCAATCCGCCTCGCGCAGCCGAGCGCCGAGGCCGCGAAGCAACGACAAATCACAGGTCAGACTATGGATGCCATGGCTGCTCGCCAGCTCGGCTTGCACGCGGGCCCAGTCGTCGGTCTGATCGCCCAAGTTCGGCGGATCGAGGGCGATGAAGAAGGCTTGCAGCGGTTGGTCCACGACCGCATAGCCCGGCGGCGGCTCGATTGCAATCGCCTTCTTGTCGGTGACCAGGTGGCGCGCCACTTCCTCCTGAAGGGGCACCGTGATGGCGACGTCGCCGGTGATTACGGACTGGCAGGCCAGCGCGTAACCCGCTGCGATATCAGCCGCGGGCAGCCGCATGGTGGAACGCCGCCGAACGCCCTGGCTACTTGCGCCGTTTTCGACGATGACCGCGCATCGGCCGCAGCGTCCCTGGCCACCGCAGGGAACGTTGATATTGACGCCGCAGGCTTGCGCGGCTTCCAGAATAAGCGTGCCCTCCGCGACATCGATCTCTTTGCCGGCGGGAGCAAATCGGACTGTCGGCATCTGTGGTAAGTTCCACAGACCCTTCGGGTTTGCGGCAAACCCGAAGGGTCTCGTTTTAGTAATACTCGACCTTGCGAACCAAGGGCAGGATCAACACCTCGACGTCGAAAACCTCGCCGTCGTCGGTCATGAAGTGGTCGGGATACTTGAACATGGAGGAGAAGCCGAGCGACTCCAGGAGCTTGATAACCTTCACTCGGTTTGTGGTCACCTCGCCAAGAATCTGCTGCAGGCCCATTTTGCGGGCGATGTCGGTCAGGCTTTCCACCATCAGGCGCGCCACGCCGCGTTGGCGAAACTCCGGCGCCACGTAGAGACGCATCCAGGCCAGGTGTCGATACGGCCCATCGCCGACGTGCAGCGTGGCATCGCCGACCACGTGGTCGTTGACCAGCGCCAACAGGGGAAACACCCGCCGTAGATCATAGTGTTCAAACCACCGCTCCACGATCGCTGGATCCGATACCCGCTGGCGCAGGAAACGCAGGTCGTCGCCTGACACCTGCGAGAACAAATCGAGCACGCTGGCTCGATCGGCCGGCTGCATAGGGCGCAACAAAACCCGCGTGCCGTCCGGCAGGTTGGCAATCCGCCGGTAGTTGGCCAGTTGATCGACCATTATGGTTGCTTTCTCCGATACATGGGTCGCAGTCACGACTTACCTCCACATCAATTAAAGTGCACCCACGAGACCTCACCGTGTTGCATCTGTCACATCTCCTAGCATCGCCTCTGCCCATTCCAGTGCTTCGACCTCACGGGCTTCATCGGCAGCCATTAGTTGATACGCCTCACTTTCCTCATGCAGCATGGGAATACGAGTGACAAAACCAAGGATACTACCGACTCCTCTTTCCACCATGCCGAAGTCTCTAACGGACAACTCGCCCAGCTTGCGCACTACGTCTGACTTGTCCACCGTCGCCAGGACACCGCGCACTGCTGAAGGCTTGATCAGACCGGCCTTTTGCCAGTCATTCAACAGCAAGTCGCCTGGTCGAAACGGCGGCAGAACGTTGCTGGTGATGGTTGCCACGATCAGCTTGATAACCGCTCTATTGAAAACGCTGGTACTGATAACCACTGCCGGCCTTCGTTTGGAGCCAGTCGCGCCGCTGAAAGCAATATCCACCAGAATCACGTCACCACAGCTATAGTTGGTCATAGACTGCATCTTCATCGTTGTCCCAGACCTCGGCCAGAGAACGTTTGGAGGCTTCGAGCCATTCAGCCACCAGGCCCGTTTCGGTATCTTCCGGCCGGGCGCCCATGTCGAGCAGCTCGCCGCCTAGAATACGCCATTCCCTACCAAGCTTAACGCCGGGCACCTGTCCGGAGCGTAATAGCTTCAACACGCTTTGCTGCGACGCACGAAGCAGGCGCGCGGTTTCTTCGACGGTATAGTAGACGTTGGGTTGAATAGCTAGCGAGTTCGGACTTTCCATAGCGCCTCTCTGAATCCATCCACACCTACACCAACTTCAAGAACGCCGGCAGATCAACCGCCTCACGCGGGCCGACTTGGATGGTCCAGCCAGGCAGCTCTTCCTCCAACTCGCCCATCAGCACGGCGACGTGGCCGGGAATGATGACCTTGCGGTGGTTGATCTTGCCCGCCGCGCCCGATTCCTTAACGGCTTTGGCGATGCGCTCGGCGTCGAACTTGCCGGCGGCCCAGGCGGTCAGCACGCTCATGCCCTCGGCATCGGTCACCAACAGCCAGCCCGGCAGGCCGCTGCTTTCGACTTCGTTGGCCACGCTGAAGTAGGTGATCGAGAAGTTGGTCGTCACCATCAACGGCGCGTCCGGGCCGGGGTTGTTGATCGGGTAGACGCCTGGCTCAACCTGGATCGGCTTCTGCGGGTCGGTGTAGACGTTTTCGCGCAGCACCAGCAGCGCGTACGCGCTGGCCGGCGTGACATGATCCAACACCACAATGCCGGCGTACTTGGCGATCTGCTGGCCGGCCAGCACGATCTCGTCCAGCGGGCCGGTTGCGCCTTCGCCAGGGAAAGTGATCACTGGGTAGCCCAAGGCGCGCAGGTTCTCTTTAAGTGCCAGCCGCCGGATAGAGGTCAACACCGCCAGCGACTCATTAAATCCACGCACGCCAGGATCGAGTACCAGGTCCTCGACGCCGAACTTGGCGATCTCGTCGGTCAGCTTCGCAAGTGCATCCAGATCGGCGTCCTGAACACGCACAGCCAATGGCGCCTGGGCGGTCTTAGCCGCGAGAGCCACGCGGCGCCAGTTTTCGGCATCAGCCGCGTAGACCAGCGGCGTGCGCCCTTGCGAAGCAGCCAGCCCCGCTTTGAGCGCCGTCGGGTCGTCGGCCATCAGGATCAGCATCTTCTTCGTGCTGTCACAGACGGCTTTGACCGCCGCTCCGTAGGTCTCCGGGTTGCCGGAGGTATACGCCACGGCGATGCCGTCAATGCTCAACGCCATACCGACGTAGTCTACGGCATAGGCGTCGACCGCGGCGACCGTGCGCTGTGAAACCTCCTGCCCATCACCATCGCTGACCTTCACGAACAGGCCCGGCTTGTGGAAGAAGGTCTTCTCGTGACGGAAGAGTACCGTCTCGTTGCCGACTTCCAGCTTGTGCCCGTTGCTGCTGAGCGTGATCAAGCGGATCGGCGGCGCGGCTGCGTCGGACAGCTTAGACACAGAATCGTCGCTGACGTACTTGCACGCCGAAAGATCGGCTTGCTTGGCCGCTAACTTCATGGCGAAGGCCAGGCAGGTCGGGTAACCGCACTCCTTGCAGTTGGCCTTCGGATGGGGCGGCTTTTGTCCGCCGGGAAGCATCTTATATATTTCTAGACCGGAAAGGGCCATAGAGAGACTCCTTTGTTTGGGGAACGGAGAATTGTCAATTGGGAATTGTCAATTGTCAAGGGCGGAATTGGAGGATGGTCAACTGGGCGCCGAACTTCCGGCCATTAGCCATTGATAATTGTCAATTGGGAATTGTCAATTGTCAATGGCTAATGGCGGAATCGGAGGGTGGTCAATTGACAACTGGGCGCCGAACTTCCGGCCATTTACCATTGACAATTGACAATTCCCAATTGACAATTGCTAGGGCACCGCCTGGATATACTCCATCTCAGGAAAATACTGTTTACAGAACCGGCCGATGCCCATGGCCAGCGTTTGCTGGGACATGGGGCAGCCGATGCACGCACCCTGCAGGCGCACTTGCAGCGTCGTGCCATCGAAATTGACGAAGTCGACCCAGCCACCATGTGTTACCTCGATCTGATGGCTAATCGCGGCGATGAGCTCTTCGATGGTGACTTCGGGCTGGGCGGTCGCGGGTTGGTCGTTCATGGGGTGAATTCCTACGAGTTCCCATTCTGCGCAGGCGTCATCAGCCGCTGGATCACGGCCTTGATTTCAGCCACGCTGTCGGGATGGCGCAGCACGACAATGTCCGCGCCCGATTGCAACAGGGTCGTGGCAGTGAGTGTTTCCCAGGTCACGGCTCGCTCGGCCCAGTCGCCCCAGGCATCGGGCACGCCGCTACCGACCTTCGACTCCTTCAGCTTCCAGCCTTCCTCGCCGGGGGTCACCAGCATCGGCTGCTGGGTCATCGAGTCGCCGTTGAGCGCGGCCAGGCGCAGACGTTCCATGACGCTGTAGCCGTACTCGATGCCGTAGCCCAACGCGCCCGTGCTGGGGTCCATCAGGATGCGATCCATCGGCAGGCCCACATCGCGGGTCAGGATGATCAACTGTTTGGCCAGGTTGACGTCCATCGGCGTGCGGCTGTCGACCAGGTGGCCGTGGGCCATGGCCGCAGCGGCGATCGTGCGGTAGTTCTTGTCCTCACAGACGCCCAAAACCAGCCGCTCGCCGGCCGCCTCTTCGGCCACTGCGACCAGCAGCTCGTTATCCAACTCGGCTTGGCCGGGGCCAAAGACCATCAGCGGCAGGCCGGTGGCGTTGAGCACGACGCGCACCATCTTGCGCGCCTCGGCCGCAGTCGGCCTGGCGCCGTTGGGGCCGCGCTGCACGGGGCCGGTCAAGCGCAGTAGGATCAGATCGGCGCCTTTGGCTTCGGCGGCCTTAGCCCAGCTTGCCGGATCATTCACGGCATCGCCCCAGACTTCCTTTAGGAGTACCGACCAGTCCACCGGCCACTGGTCGGCGATCTCGACGGCGACCACGGGCGGGTGGGGCATGGCGCCTTCGTGGAACAGAAACGGCAACGTCGACTCGCCGCCGACGGTCACCGTCTTGGTGCGCGTGCCGCCATCGGCCTGGGTTGCGCCGATCGTGACCTCTCGGACTTTACCTGCGTATTTGTTCTTTGGACTGGTAACAGGCATGTGGGGTTCTCGCTCCTTTGGGAGAGGGGATATCACAGCGAATGCTGACAACGAATGCAGAAAACTGCACCAGAAGTGTCACGCATCTCACTGATCACTCGCATTAGTCATCCACAGAGGATCATTTTTGGCCATTCACTGCACCCTTAGGCCGAGTTGATCCCGATTGATGGCCTTAGATCGGTCCGGTCCCAGAAGACCGAACCGATCTACAATTACGCGCCCGTAGTACGTTGGTCGCATCCGCTCCGGCATTCGTTGTCCGTATTCGTTGTGATATTATCACGCCTCACGACAACCCATACCGATGCTTAAACAAATCCACCGCCGTGGGCCGCTCGGCGCCGACGCCGACACCCGGTGCGCGTTCCATGCCGCCGAGGATTCGGCACACGTCCTGCAGCGTGATGACGGCGGCCGGGTACTTGATACCGCCGGCGTGATGGGTGACAAACAACTGGCGCAGGCCGCGGTCGAGCATCAAGTGGGCCGCGGCGGCGGCCGGCACGTCGGGCAGGATCTCCGGCACGTGTTCGTCCATGATGGCGCCAGCCGTCAGCTTGGCATAGTCGCGGTTGATGACGCGCGCCACGTGCTGCTCGCCGATCCAGCCCACCATGTTGGCGTCTTCGTCCAGTACAATCAACGCGGCGACGTTGCGCTCGACCAGCAGGCGAGCGGCGTCCTTCAACGGTGTGTCCTCACGGCACGTGGGCACGCCGACTTGCATCAGGTCACGGACGAGGGTGGTGGGCATAAGTAGCGGCTCAGTCGTTGCCGATTTCGTAATTAGGCTTGGGTTCGGCAATGGCCGGCGTTGTAGTGGCTATCCTGGCAGGTTGCTGCTCAGACCTGTTGTCAAGTCTACGCTCCAGTTCGGCACGATCAATGGTCCTTTGCCCGCGGCGTTTTGCGATCAACTTCCAGAACTGATCGCTAGTGCTCAGTTGCAGCTGCTCTTCATCCATTCCGGCAACGCCAATAATGATTGCAACCGGCTTGTCATTCTGTGTCACGATTGATGGTCTCCTGACTGCGACCTTCTACGATCTCATATTCGGCGTCAAGCTGGTTCCAGAAGTCCTCGTGGCGGATGCCGCCGGTCGCCTGGATGCGTTCTTCGGCAGCATCAAGAATCGCCCTCAGCTTCTTGGAATGCGCCAACATTATGCGTTCGATCTCATCTTCATCAGACATAGGCTGCAGTCCGATGCGAAACTTCGCTCGGTCCAGGTCAGCCTGAGTTACGTGAGGATACTCATCTCGATTGTCAGGGGATAGCGAACCTGAGGCGGCATTGTTACTCGACATCTCTAGGCTCCGAAATATCAGTGGTGTGATAGAAAGCCATCGCCTCAGCCAACATCGCTGCTGCGCCAACCATGCCATAAGGTGTTGGCAACTCATAAGTCTTGCCGGCCTGAAAGGGAAAGATATCGCCAATGGCCTCCAGGTCTTCGGCAAGGATGCGGATGAGCTTGAGTTCGATCAAGGGTAGACAACTGGCGAGCACGCGCTGCGAGCCGCGAATGGGAACTCTCTGGCAAGCGCTGGATGAACTTGCCGCTGTAGCTGCCACCGCTGCCAGGCTCAGGGACAGGCAATCCCATATCCTCCAGCGCCGCAATCGTCTCCGCCAGTGCGTCCATGCCGTTGCGGATCGCTTCTTCGGGCGTCTCGCCGTCCGAGATACACTCGGAGAAGTCCGGGAACGAGATGAGATAGCCACCGCCTTCTTCTCTAGTCAAGGGGCGAACTTCGAATGGATAAGTGGTTAGGTCTCTCATGGCTCAGTCACGAAGTAGTTACAGTCACGCACTCCTGCTCACTCGCCATCTATCTGGTATTCCGCTTGCTTCTCAGCAATTGCAACGCTGGCCGACTGCCGTTGTTCGACCTCGACGGCCAGGCGCAAACCGACGCTGCGCAGCAACGCGTTGAGGCTAGCCAACTGCGGATTTCCCGTCGAGGAGAGCATCTTGTACAAGCTTTCGCGGTTCAGACGAGCTTGCCTGGCGATCTGGCTCATACCTCTTGCTTCCGTGACATGGCGCAGCGCCAGTAAGAAAACCTCCTGATCGCCGTCCTCCAACGCCGCGTTCAGATAGGCCGCCGCCTCTTCGGGATCGGCCAAGTCCTCTAGTAAGCCAATTTCGTACGGTACTGCTGCGTCGCTCATGCTGTCCTCCGCTGGTAGTCTGCCCAGTACGCCTGTGCCAATTCGATATCCTGTGCTTGGGTCCGCTTGTCGCCGCCACAGAGCAGTATGACCATCGTATTGCCCTGGCGTCCAAAATAGGCTCGATAGCCTGGTCCATAATGAATGCGAAGCTCACTAACGCCGCCACCAACCGTACCCCAATCGCCAAGGTTGCCAAGGCTCACTCGATCGACACGCACGCGTACCCGAGCGCGGGCCTGACGATCTCGCAAGTTGCGCAACCACTCTCGATAGGGGATGCGGCCGTCCTCGGTTTGATATTCGAGTACTTTGATTGGAGCGTCGTCAGCCATGAGTGCATTGTAGCATAAAAGCTACACAAAGAGAAAGCCGTCCAACGGGCAATCAGCGCCACATTCGCCAACGATGTTCTGTTGCGGTAGATGGCACGTTGACCTACGTCAGGCTTGACGTCAACGAATGCCTGTGGTGAGACAAAAACTTAACTGTAGGCCAGTCCACTAGAACGGTATCTCCTCTTCATCAATGGTTTCGACCACAGTTTGTCTCACTACCTGGGTGTCCGTTTCGGCAAGCTCAACGATGAATCTAGCACGATCGTATAGTTCATCGAACGTGATTATCTCGGGATTCATCGTGTTGCGGCGAAACAGCTCAAAAGAGCTGTATTTCAATTCATTGACTCCATAGCTGCTGCGAAACTCATCCAGGCACCCAATGACCACAACTGCCTTGGGTTGGTAGTTGAAAACAATCTCTCCGGTCGGGAATCCGTCCGTACTCGTGGTTTCAACCTTGAGGCTCTTGAGCGCTTTCTGCACTGTCTTCTGGACCTGGGCAATCGCCCCCGCAAGCTCATTCGATATGCGCCAACTCTCTGGCCTGTAAGGCTCATTGCTCAAGAGCTGGGTACGGTGCGTCTTAAGCTCTACGAAGCAGAGTGAACTGATCAGGCCGCGTGTCTTCAACAGCGCATCACTGCGTTTGCCTGCCTCCAAGAATGAGTGACCAGTAGTTATTTGCTCTAGTTTGCGGTTGTCCAACGGAGAGGTAAAGACGTAACGCAAACCATACCCAAATATCCACGAATTCTGTTCGAAGAACTTCTGCCATGCATCCTCAACTCCTCTTCGCCTTCCACTCGCTGATCTTGCCTTTGAAGTATGCCTCGTCACTCAACAGGCGTTCGAACTCCTCCAGCTGCTGCCTTCGATAAGCCAGGGCCACCACATCCGTCTTTGTGACCTTATGTCTGACGATCTCCTCCAGCAAATCCGGTTCAACGTTCTCGACTAGATATCGCCTCTTCTCTGGTTCACTGAGTAGCCAGTCGTTGACGATGGCATCATCAAGCCTCACTTTCTCAGAGCTTTCGAGATCCAAGTATCTGACGAGACGAAGTAAGTTGTACAGCTTCTCTATCTCATCTCCATAAAAATTGAACGCATGTCGATGCGGAGAACCACTCCTTATCTCGAACCGCTGTATTGTGATGTTCTTGACTTCTCGTGTGTCCTCGTAGAATACTATCTTGACTTCCTGTCTCCCGCCCCCAGTTACCCTTAGTACGAGTTCGCCCTTCAGTTTGGCAAACTCAGGTCGTTCGTCCAGAGTCAAGAACCTTCGAAACTATTCTTATCTCGCGCTGGTCTTCCGGCCCAAAGAGGCCCGACGGTCGAAATGCACGGCTAACGTATGTTCGATCAGGACGCTTGTTGATGAAGTATTCGTATTCGCTCGGTCGCTCAGGGAGATAGTCGTCCATTTGGCTCAATTTGACGTGTGACCTCATTTGTGGCTGACAGCGTCTCCACCAGCCGGCGTGAACAAGGTGTCAAGTGTCCAGGCTCGCACACGACACCTGACACTTGACACCTTGCCACCTGACACTGCCTCAGAAAATCGGATCCATAAACAACGCCGGATGTTCGTGCTCCTCCATCCACGCCGTCAGCCCGTCGACGTCCGTGCAGATGGTCTCGTCGGCGATCTTGTCGATCAGGTCGGGGTCGCCTTCGCGCTCGGCGACGGTCTTGAGCTCGTCGGCCATGGCCCGCTTGAGCACGCTGGACATCCACACGACGCGCTTGAAGCCGCCGTCGGCCGAGATAAACTTGGGGCTGGTCAGGTAGTATTTGCCTACGCCCATCACGCCCGGCGTCTGCAGGCCGCCGCCGGCCATGCCGGCCAGCGTGCTGAAGGTCATGCCCGCCGGCGTCATGCTGGTGTCCTCGCGGCTGACCACCATCACGCCGTTGGCCTCGGGGATCAGCATCACGATGCACTCGAAGCAACCGCAGTTCTTGACGTGGATGCCGTTGGCCAGGTAGCTGTTGATGTCCAACAAGCTCAGGTTGAACACGTAAGCGTACTGGCCGTCGTTCTGGATCGTCTCGACCTTCGTGATTGTGTCCAGGAAGGAATCGCCTTCCAGGTACGGTGCCAAGGCCACAGCGGCCTCCGGCGTTTCGTCCATCACCAGGCGAGCCTGATCGGCCACAGGTCGGGATCGGCCCGTTTCATAGTAGAAGCGGGTCGATGGGCTGAGCACAATCTGGCTTTCCGGCAACTGTGCCAACGCCTTGCCGGCAGCGTAGGGTAGCACCTCGCTTTGGGTCTTGTCCGGACCGCTCTTAGGTAGGGCTGCGATCTGGTCCAAAGTTGCTCGCTTGACCGGATGCCGGCTAGGGACGAGCTCGGCGAAGCGACGCAGATTACCGCCATGCAACTCCACTTTGTAGACTGTGCGGTCAGGGCGCAGTTGGCCAACGATGCCCAGTCTCTTGAGCAGCAGTTGCAGATGACGGGCTGCCTGCGGGTCGGAGTGGCTCAGGTAGGCTTCGCCCACCGGCCACTTGTCGTCGTACTGGCGCAAGCGCACAGAACCGTCGCCGTCGAACTCACCGGCCAAGAAGGCGGCAATATGCGTTTCTGGCAGACTGGCCAACCGCGCCAGGTCCCAGGGCACATCGCCGCTCATGCGCACACCCAATGCATCGGCCAGCAAGCCGAGCAGGAAGTTGTTGCTGTACAGGTCGGTGGCGGGTTGGGTAGTCGTGATTTGGCGTCCGTCGATAGTGCCGCCGCCTATCTTCTGGCGACGTCCTAGCGTGGCCTGTGGGAAGAGCTGCCGGTAGGTCTCCGCATAGGTTGCCAGCAAAGCCTCGTCGCTATTGGTGAAGTTCACACGACACTGGGTGCGGTCAGTCCGGTGCAGCGAGCCATCTGAGGCTATCAGTCCGAGCAGATAGAACAGGTCAGGCGTGATCTGCGGCAGCGACCAAGCTGGATGTCCCGCAGGCGATGTCACCAGGTTGATCTGCCCTTTGAATTCATTCCAGTCCAGTTTGAGCGCTTCGACGATCTGTCGAAGGGTGCCGACTGGCATAGAACTGACACGCGGATCAGGCTTGGGCAAGTTCAGCGCCCGGTATGCAGCCGACAGCGAGCCGTAGCGCGCCTTTAACCTGGCCTCAATATCAGTCAACAGTGTTTCGTCAGCAACTCGGCAATCATCAGGCAGCAGGTCGATAGTCGCTGGTGTCTTGCCTTCCACGCGCAAGTGCTTGAGCGCGTAGACCGCATCGCCCACCTGCAGGTCATCGGCCCGTACCCACGGACCCTGGCCGTTGCCGTTGAAGTCCCAGCGATCCACGGCTATCTCGTGGTTAGAGTTAGAGTCAGCGCCAAGCCAGACTTAGTCTGTATTCGCAACAGCTGCTCCGGCGCTGGGTTCTTGTGTACGCCAAGTAGTTTGCTCGATGCCTGCTTGCCGGCATCGTTCAGGGTGGACAACTGGCTGCCTGTCGGCTGTCCCTGCTGAGCTTCCACGAAGTCGCCGATGCGAACGATGCGGCCGTCCACCAACACCTCGGTGTCGGCAGTGAGGCATGCCGTCATGGGGTTCTCCATGATCGAGTACATCGCGACTTCGTGCACCGTCCCCTGGCTGTTCTTGACCGCCACGTCGTTGGTGCCGGTCCAGTAGCCCTTGACCGGGTCGATGGTGTCGCCCAGGCGGATCGGCTGGTTAGGGCCGGTGGGGTTGATCTCGTAGCTGGCCCGGCAGTCCAACCAGTTATAGGCGCCGCAAAGGCCTAGACGTTCCGGGCTAACAATACATACATGCGTCGGCGCAAAAGACTGGCACAAGGTACAAGTATAGAATTCGTCGACACTGTTGTCCACCAGCGAGCCCATGCGCTCGTTGCGCTCGGCGTAGGCGTCGCGGGCCTTCTGCAGCCACTCGGCGTGCAGCGCAGGGTCGGTGATGATCTTGACCTGCACCTTGTCGACGATCGCGCCGAACTCGCCGTGGAAGCGGGCGTGCAGGATCTTGCCGAAGTGCTCCAGGGTGAAGCCTTTATCGGCCGCGGCCTTGGCGATGCGGATCCAGGCGATGTCGCGCTGGCCGATGTGCTGCACGCCGCTGGCGCCGTTGACGAAGTAGTGCACCTGGCGCTCCAGCACCGGCTCGAAGTCCTTCTGCATCTTGCGGCCGGCCACCTCGATCAGAATCCCCATGTCCAGGTAGCCGCCCTCTTCGACGCCGGCGAAGTCCGGGCCAATCACCTCGACGTGGCCGTCCTCGACCTGCTCCAGCGGGACCATGCGCAGATACTCGAAAGCCCGGCTGTACTTACCGCCGAACTCGACGCGCATGTCCTTCTTGCGCACTACCTCGCCCTCGAAGGCCGAGCCATAGGGCACCGGCACCGGCACCTCGGTGATCTTGATCTTGACCCCACGCGTTTCGATGCACTTCTGCACCAGCTTCTCGGCGCGCTCCAGGTCGTCCTTGGCGTGGATGGCGTTGAAGGGCAGGCTGACCACGTGCTCGTGCTCGGTCACGCCGGTGGGCAGGATCTGCGGGATGACGGTGTCGGCGATCACCGGGAAGCCATAGTTGATCGCGCCGGCCGCCGCGGCATACTTCAGGTCGTCGATTTCGCCCAGGGCCAGCACAAAGGCGAAGACGCGGGCGCGGTTGTAGAGCAGGATCTCGCGCGCCTGGCCGGCCTTCAGGCCGCCAAAGGTCAACGCCGAGCGGGTGGCAAAGCCCAGGGCGTAGATCGCGCTGAGGGTGTCCAGGCCAAAGGGCACGATGTACGTGTCGTAGCCCATCTCGACGCCCTCTTCCTGGAGCTGGTGGATGATGCTGCGGCCGTTGACGTTGCCGCTGAGGAAGATCAGGATGTTGCGCCGCTGCAGCTCGCGCACGATCTTGACCGCCACCTCGTTGCTTTTGGCGCAGCCGACGATCGCGGCAAAGCCGGGCATGCGGCCGTCAACCAGCGCGATGCCCCACGAGCGCAGCTGCACGTCGTCGATCGGACCGTTAAGGAAGCCGTTGGCGCCGTCGCCGCCCTTGGCAGCGTCCGGGCTGGTGAAGCTGCCGCCGGTCATCGTGAAGCCGGGGATTCGCTGCGGCTCCTCGCCGCGCACGAAGCGCATGGCCTCGATCGCCTCGGCGGCGAACAGCGTCGCCATGCCGCTGTCCAGCGTCTCGCCCAGGTAGGGCATCCAGCGGCAGTCGGCCGGCATCGGATGCAGCAGGCCGCGGGCATGGGTCAGCACCGGCTGGAGCTGGCCCACCGTCTCGACCTGGAGGCCCATCATGCCGTTGATGGTGGGCAGGTAGTAAGCTGTATTGGGAAACGCGACCGGTGCGTCAGGGCCGTACTCGGCGATGGTCTTGGCCAACAGCGCGTCGGCTTCATTCACCAGCAAGTGCGCGCCACGAATGGCTCGGCTGGCAATGTATCTTGACATTAGTACCTCCGTAATCGACTTTGCACCACTGATCACGTGATGCTGTCACCAGAGTGTGTACCTTGTAACTCACGTCACAAAGATAATCATGTGATAGGCCAGCGCCGGTCGAGTAGAACCTGGCGGCGTTTGAACCGGAGACTAACTTGAGCACTCAAGACTCCGTCTCTACGAGAGATCGCCGCCAGGTTCGTATCGAGACCCTCGAATTGGGCTTGTCGAAATCAGCGGTTTTGCGTGGAACTCGGCCGCTTCGGTTTCGATACGCTGGAATCGGCCGCCCTCATGCGAGTCGTGCGCCCTCAACCCGCTACTCAACCTACGCTCACTGAAACGCGAAACCCATAACCCGTATCTCGTGGCCGCTCCGGGTTACGTGTTGCGCATTACGTGTTAGGCCGGCACGCCATACATCATCGCCTGCTGTTCTTCCACCGGCAGGTCGAGATAGTCCTGAATCGGATAGTCGCCGCTTTGGCCGTACTTGGTTGCGTCATACACCGGCAACTTGAGCGCGGCGCGCTTCTTGTCGATGTGTTCGAGGCTGCGGCGTACAATCTCCATCGGCTCATGGACAAACTCCATCTTGCCGCCCATCATCTCCTCCCAGCCTTCGGACATGAGGCTGGTTACCTCTTCGCTGAACTCGATGGGTGAATCCACGCCGAAGAGCACGTAGGCGCCGGAGGCGGCGGCGTAGGTGCCGATAGCCAGGGCCTTTTCGCTCATCCACTCCGGCGCGATGCCCACGGCCGGCAGGTCGCTGATGTCCTCGCCCAGGCCGCCCTCGGTGGCCATCTGCGTCAGCACGGTCAGGATGCGGCTGTTGTCCACGCAGGAGCCCATGTGCAGCACCGGCGGGATGCCGATGGCCTCGCACACCTCGCGCAGGCCAGGGCCGGCCATGCGTCATGGCGGCCTCACCGAGCAGCATGCCGTACTTGCCGGCCGCAATGGCACCGCAGCCCGTCTGCACCACCAGCACGTCGTTCTTGAGCAGCTCGGTCGTGATGTCGATGTGCTCCTTGTCCTGGGTGACTTCTGGGGTTGTTGCAGCCGACGACCGCAGCCGCGCCGCGGATGCGGCCGGACATGATGGCGTCGTTTAGCGGCCGGAAGGAGCCGCGATAGCTGCCGCCCAGCATGTAGTTCAGGTACTCGTGGCTAAAGCCAGGCACCACGTCTTCTTTCTCATCGGGGATCAGGATCTCGCCGCGGTTGGGGTAGTTGTCGATGGCCAGCCGCACGATATCCTTGGCCACCTGCATGGCATGATGCTCGTCGAACTCCATGTGCAGCGCGCCGGTGATCTTGACCTTAGGCGAGGTGGTGATGATCTTGGTGTGGAAATTGTCGGCCAGGTTGGGCAGCGCCTGCATGATGCACTGCACGTCGACGACCATCGCCTCAACCGCGCCGGTCAGGATCGCCAGTTCCTGATGCAGGAAGTTGCCGGCGCTGGGGATGCCCTGGCGCATCATGACCTCGTTGGAGGTGCAGCAGATGCCGGCCAGGCAGATGCCGTTGGCGCCCTTGCTTTTGGCGTAGTCGATCAGCTCGGGGTCCTGCACCGCAGCCACGATCATCTCGCTGAGGGTCGGCTCGTGGCCGTGCACGATGATGTTGACCTCGTCGGTCTTGAGCACGCCCAAGTTGACCTGGCTGACCTTGGGGCTGGGTGTGCCAAACAGGATGTCGCTGATATCTGTCGCCCACATGCTGCCGCCCCAGCCGTCGGAAAGTGCCGTGCGGATCGCGCCCTTGAGGATGTGGGCCGGATCCTGGTCGTCGCCCATGTGGGTGCGGTGCATCGTGTCCACGACCTCGCGATCGATGCCGCGCGGCGACAAATCCAGCTTCTTCCACAGCGCGTAGCGCTTGGCCGGCGCGTTCTTGAGATAGGTCAGCTCGCCGCGCTGCTGGCCGAACTCGCCCAGGGCCTTGCGGGCGATGTCCAGGGCCACATCGTTGACCGGGCGTCCCTCGGTGGGGATGCCGACGCGATGGGCCACGTCCCACAGCTTGCTCGAGTCGCGGATCTTGTAGCCGGGGGCCTCGCCCTTGGCCACCGCCTCCAGCGTAAAGGCCAGGTCGCGGCCATGGTCCGAGTGGGCGGCCGCGCCCGAGGCGATGGAGCGGGCCATGTTGCGGGCGGCGATCGTCTCCAAGGTTGCACCGCAGACGCCTACCTGGCCGTCCTTGGTGATGCGGCACGGGCCCATGAAGCAGTTCTTGCAGCACATGCCGCTCTTGCCGCTGCCGATATTGCACGGCGTCATGTTCTCGGCCCGTGTGAAAGCCGTCCCAATGCCCAGCATGTCCGCTCGGATGAGGATGGCCTGGGCTGCCGGGTCCATCGAGCGTTCGGTGTTTTCGCGTCCTTTTTTAGCCATGGTTGGTCTCCTTCGGTAAAGTGGTAAATTGGTACATTGGGAAATTGGTCACGTTGGGAAACTGTGACGCAAGGAAATTGGTTCGCTGGTACAACCAACCTCTGGCCCAATTTGCCAATCACCAGCTACTCGTACACCTAATGCTTTCGCCCCCCCGCCGACATCGCCAGGTCCGCCGGGTTGGTCTCGATTGTGCGCATGGCAAGCTTGGCCCAGGTCGGGTCGGTTTTGCCCACGCTGACCGGGACCTCGCTCTTGCCGTTTTCCTCGAAGCCGGCCGGCGGATAGCCCGCGCCGATTAGGGCTTTAACGATGACCTGCGCCGACGTGCGGTCGGGATCAAATGAAATGCGCACCGTCTTGAAGGATGAGCTGGCATCGACTTCTTCGACGCCGGCCAGGCCAAACAAGGTGGTGCGCACGGTCAACACGTGGTGATCCGCCCATAGGTCGGGGACACCGAGGACGAGTTCTTCCATCTCAGTTTTCTCCTTCTGCAACTGCTGTGCCAATTCTGCCACGGCCGCAGCGTCGTAACGGCGATGTCCGCCCAGGGTTTTGACCGTCGGGAGCATGCCCGCGTCGGACCAACGCGTGACTGTGCTGGGAGACACCCTAAACATCTCCGCAACTTCGGCCCGGCTGAGAAGGCGGCTGCCGGGGCTGTTATTGTTCATGACGGGAACTCTCCTGCAGGCTTCAGGGAAACCGGAACAGTCGCGGCAGAAAGACCCGATCTCTGTGTATATTTAGATTGGATCTTTCTTGGCATCTTGGTGATCTTGGTGACAACACCAGACAAAGAAAGCAGAGTGCACACGCAGACCTGACGACGTTGGCAGGGTGCGTGTGCATAAGCGGCCATGCATCTCGTGACCGCTTTGAGCGTTTTGCACGTTTTACACGTTTTGCAACGCTCCATGACCCTGTCTAACTATACCGCGAGTTGCGTCCCTTTGGGTAGATGCAGATGCACTCATTTTTGAGTAGTGCATTTGTATCCTTTTTCCTCCTACGCCGTGGACCCGACGCCTCGTTCAACGAGCACCCCCCCCGGTGATACTATTACAGGTTGGCGCAAGTCCGCCCGATGTTTAGAGTCCGAGGTTTCAGCATGGAAGCACCGGCGGGCAGATCAATCCATGCCCGCCGGCTGCAGGTCACCGGGGACAGCTGCGGCTCACGACACCGGCCACCTGCTGTACTATCGTACACGATTGGACGCTTTCTCAGAAGAAAGGTCCAAGTCTTCGGTACCTGGCTTGGTATGACTTGTGTAGACAACACCAGGCAAATGACTAGTAGAGTGCACACGCAGACCTGACGAAGCGTTGGCAGGGTGCGTGTGCCGTCGCAGCAGCTTACGGTCTCGGTGACCGCCTTGACTGCGTTGTATGCACGTTTTGCACGTTTTGCGACGCTCCGGTGACCCCTCGTACGATACGGCCCAGATTGCGTTCGTTCGGAAGATGCAAATGACTTATCGTTGACTAGTGCAGGTTTGCATCCTTTTTCATTCCTACGCCATGGACTCACGAGCTGCGTCGGAGGGTCTAATCGATGAACATCAAGCCGTGCTCGAAGGCATAGGCTACAGCCTCGGCGCGGCTGTGCAGGTGGAGCTTCTGCAGAATGGACTGGATGTGGTTGCGGGTTGTGGCGTGCGAAACCGACAGCGTGGCTCCAATGTCGTCGGTACTCAGGCCCTGTGCCAACAGCTTGAGCACCTCGACCTCGCGGCCGGTCAGCTTACTCAGCAGCGACTCGCCACCGGTCGGAGCTGGGCTGGTGAAGGCCTCATGCACCAGACTTTCTGTCAGGCTAAGCACCTGCCTGGCGAAGTGCTCTTGCTGCTTGATCTCGGTGGCGTCGCGGAACAAATGAACGACTAGCGAGGACTCGCCCTCATCCGCGGTCGGCAGGACCAGGATGCTGACGTTGATCCAACGGGTCTCGCCGGTCTTGGTGCGAGCAAGCGTGTTGAAAGTTTCGATGGCGCCGCCGGATCGGGCCGTAGTGGTTACGTGGCAGTTGTTGCGGCACCAGGCGAGATTGTGCTCGTCCCGGCCGCGGATGAACTCAAAGCACGAGTGCCCCAGGGTTTCCTCGGCGGCATAGCCCAGCATCCGCTCGGCAACGCCGTTCCAAAACACGATGCGCTGGTTCTCGTCGATTACGAACGCACCATCCGCGGCGTTGCCGAGCATGGCTAACACAGCTTCCATCGCAACCTCCTGTCGATCAGACTACTTTCGTCTTGTAACCCTACGGTCGCACTGGCTTCACGTGCCAAATCTCCTCGCAGTACTGGCGCATGGCGCGGTCCGACGAGAAGAAGCCGCAGCGGGCCGTGTTGAGAATCGATAAGCGCGCCCAACCGTCCGGATCGTCGCGGTAGGTTCGCGCAGCTCGCTCGGATGCCTCGACGTACAATTCGTAGTCGGCCAAAACGAGGAACTCGTCGTTCGTCAGCAAGGATGCAACGATCGGTTGGAACAAGCTGCGGTCGCCGCCTGAGAACGCGCCGGCGGCGATCGCATCGATCGCCCGCTTCAGCTCCGGGATGCGCATGTAGTACTCCAGCGGGTTGTACCCACCGGTCTTCAGCGCCATGACCTCCTCAGCCGTCAGTCCGCACAGAAAGAAGTTCTCCTCGCCAACCAGATCACGGATCTCGATATTGGCGCCATCGAGCGTGCCTACGGTCACTGCGCCGTTGAGCGCGAATTTCATGTTGCCCGTGCCTGAGGCCTCCTTGCCGGCCATCGAGATCTGCTCGGACAGGTCGGCCGCCGGGTAAATGCGCTCGCCCAGCGTGACGTTGAAGTTGGGCAGGAAGACCACTTTCAGCCTGCCGGCCACCTCCGGGTCGGCGTTGACCACCTCCGCCACGCTATTGATCAGCTTGATGATCAACTTCGCCATGCGATAGCCGGGCGCTGCCTTGGCGCCGAAGATAAACGTGCGTGGCGGAATCTCCGCTTCCGGATCGGCCTTGAGACGCTGGTAGAGGGTAATGATGTGCAGGGTCTTGAGCAGCTGGCGCTTGTACTCGTGCAAGCGCTTGACCATCACGTCGAACAACGTGTTGGGATCGACCTCGACGCCGGTGCGGCGACTGATGATGCCAGCCAGCGCTTCCTTGTTCTGCTGCTTGACCGCACGCCAGGCTTGCTGGAACTCAACGTCGTCGACAAAGGCCTCCAGCCCGGCCAGCCGGTCCAGGTCGTTGAGCCAGCCCTCGCCGATCTTTGAGTTGATCAGCTCGCACAGCCGCGGGTTGGCCAGGCGCATGAAGCGCCGCGGGGTGATCCCATTGGTCTTGTTGTTGAACTTCTCCGGCCATAGCTCGGCGAACTCACGCAAGGTGTGCTCTTGCAGCAGTTGAGAGTGCAGCGCAGCCACCCCGTTGACCGAGAACGCACCCACGCTGGCCAGGTGCGCCATGCGCAAACGGCGCTCCGGTCCCTCGCGAATAATGGACAGGCGTGCAATGCGGCCCGGATCGTCTGGGTAGCGGTCGGCGACCTCCTTCAGGAAGGCCGCGTTGATGCTGTAGATGATCTCCAGATGCCGCGGCAGCAGCCGTTCGAACAGGCTCACCGGCCATTCCTCCAGCGCCTCCGGCATGAGGGTGTGACAGGTGTATGCGAAGGTGCGCCGGGTGATATCCCACGCTTGCTCCCACGGCAATGCTTGCTCGTCCACCAGGATGCGCATCAGCTCGGCGATACCGATCACCGGGTGGGTGTCGTTGAGTTGGATCACGACCTTGTCGGGGAAGCTCTCCCAGCCGGTGTTCCGGAAACCGTAACGGCGGATGATGTCGCGGAGGGAGCAGGCCACGAAGAAATACTGCTGCCGCAGCCGCAGCTCCTTGCCCTGCGCAGATGCGTCGTTCGGGTAGAGCACCTTGGTGATATTCTCCGAGACAACCTTCTGCTGAACCGCGCGCTCGTAGTCGCCCATGTCGAACAGCTGGAAGTCAAACTCGCTTGTGGCACGGGCCCGCCACAAGCGAACGATGTTGACAGTCTCGGTGCCATAGCCGGGCACCAGCATGAAGTTGGGCTCGCCCATCACGGTCTCGCTAGGCACCCAGCGGACGCGGGCGACGCCGTTCTCGTCCGTATGTCCTTCGACGCGGCCGCCAAATCCCACCTCAACCATATCGTCGGGCTGGGCGAACTCCCAAGGGTTGCCGAAGTACAGCCAGTCATCCGGACTTTCTACCTGCCAGCCGTCCTTGAAGGCCTGACGGAAGATGCCATACTCATAGCGAATGCCGTAGCCGACCGCGGGGATGTCGAGCGTAGCCAGGGAGTCGAGGAAACAGGCGGCCAGGCGGCCGAGGCCGCCGTTGCCCAGGCCCGGTTCGCGGTCGAGGCGGATAAAATCCTGCAGGTCGAGGCCGTTGCGTTCGGCGGCCTGGCGGGCCAGCTCCCAGGTATCGGTGTAGAGCATGTTCTGCGTCGAGCTGTCGGCCGAGCAGAAACTCCGCCGACAGATAGTAGACGAACTTGGGGTTGGCCTGGTAGTGCGTCTGAGTCGTCTTGCGCCGGCCCTCGATCATGTAGTCGCGCACGGTCAGGCACAGCGTCTGGTAGACATCCAGTGCGCTGGCCGACTGCGACGTGGTGCCGCGCGCGAAGTAGAGCTTGTCGAGAAACGCGCGCTCGAACACGTCGAACGGTTCGTCCGGTACGGCTGTTGGTGGCCAAGTCATCTGTCATAGATCACATCTCCATATGACATTCCCGATAGGTCTCTTGTGGCATGAGCGACTTCTTCATTACCCCCATCATATTCAACCGAGACAGCTTTGCCAAAGTAGACAGGACCTTATAGATGGCTACTCATGACATACCATGTCATTCGTTTGCGAATACCGCCCGCGGGATGCGGGGTCTCAGCAGATATTTCCAGCAGTAGTCAGCCCGGAAACCGGCGGTTATATAAGGCGATTGTGTCCGGATGACACAGCGAACCTTCTTTGCTACAAGCACCCGGCCGGGCGGCGGGATCAGACTGGTCCGACTGCCTCGACAAGTCGAGGAGTCCGGTAGATACCGCGGACTCCCGAACTTGTTCGGGCCTTCTCAAAGCAAACTGCCTCGCAAAGCACGCGCAGTGGTACCCGCGATGACCGGGGCGATCTCCGAAGTCCAGCTGGTTGACCGAAAGCAGTGGCAGCCCCAGGTCCCGCAGCTTGGCAATCAGACCGTAGAGGGCAGCCTGGTCAGGGACGGAACCGGTCAAGATCGTCTCACCTTTATCGGTGTAGCTGATCTCGAAGCCGGTGAACCACTCAGACCACTCTGCGTCGATGCATGTCTGAACTCGGATCTCAACTCTGCGCATTGCTGGCACACTCCTGTATATTCCCCTTCATTATATCAGATCGCCGGTTGGTGTGTCATCCATCCTGAGATAGATTGCGAGATAAATTCTCGGGCTTCCGGATTAATCAATTGAATTGGGTTTGTTCTGATTGTAGGGGCGGGTCTTGCACCCGCCCGCGGTCGCACCATCGTAGGGGCGGGTCTTGCACCCGCCCACGGTGGACCGGTCGGAGCCGAACAAGTTCGGGAGTCCACGGTGGGCGTCGGACTCCCGAAACCGTTCTGGGGTATGCCCGCCACGGGAAAGCCCGTGACGTTCAATATCATCGATATCTTCACCGTCGCCGACGGCCAGCTTACCGACCATTGGCTCGTCACCGATCTGCTCGGCGCGATGCTGCAGATCGGCGCCGGCGCGGCGTAATCACAGCAGAGTTGCCACCTTCGCCGCGCCCGATGGCCTGATGCGACGGCGCGCGATCCATCGCAGCTTCCTGCCTCTGCAGAGCGAGTTTCGCTCCAGTTTGGCGAGAAGCTGCTTTTTTTGACACTTTTTTGACACCCCTCCGCGATGCTGTGTGGTAGGAGGCATACTCCGACGCGAGGACAGGCACTGCGCAGCATTGTGCCCGTCCATCAGTTCACGACACAATAGGAGTCCATCATACATATGCTATGACAGCGAGAAAGGGCTGATCATGTGCACAACCCGACACCCGGTCCACGGCAGCCACCACAAGCCGGTCCCGGCGCCATCATCACCGTGACCACGTTCGACCCCAACATCGCGGCCGATGGCCAATGTTCCTTGATCGAGGCCATCGTCAACGCCAACGACGATGCGGCAACCCATGCAGACTGCCCGGTAGGCAGCGGTGGTGGAGGGATATGCAATGCCGCCAACAGTGGCCTAACTGCAAATCTCACGATCAACAACTCGACCAATGCCGGTAATCAGGCGATGTTTGGGGGCGGCGTCAGCCTGACCGTGGGCAGCGGGCCATCCCCAGACGTGCGTGGAGCCATCAACCGCAGTACGATCAGCAACAATCGCGCGTTGGATCCAGGCGGATCGGCGACAATTCTGACGGAAGGGGCATCGACGTGACGGCCGCGTCCCTGACGGTGGCCAACAGCACGATCAGCGGTAATTCGATAGGACCCTCCACGATCGATGGTGGCGGCGGCATCTGGGTTGGCGGCATTACTGGTTATCCGCCAGCTGTCCTGCATATCGTCAACAGCACGGTGACAAACAATACCGCAGCGGGTGTCGGGGGCGGCATCAGCCATTGGGTGCAATCGGGTGCCACCAGCGCGACGACCACGGCCATCAACACGATCGTCGCCGGTCAGCGGCATCGATCAACACGGCGTGGTCCGTCCGCAGGGTTTGGTGTGCGACATCGGCGCCAAGAATATGCCGAACCCACGGCCGTGAGGCTGGCTGCCCTCCAGGCCGGATCTGTCGTGCCCCGGTGGAACTGGCTGGTCGCCTTCGTCCTGTGCGGCGGGCTTGCGGTGGGTGTCTGGCGCCTGAGTGCACGGCGGTCGTAGGCAGCCAGATGACGACCCAGCCCGCCACCGGTATCACCTTCGTCGTGCGTTTTTGGCGCGAGTGGTCGGGGGCCAAGTCACGCTGGCGCGGCCAGGTCGAGCACGTGCAGAGCGGTCAGCAGGCGAACTTCTTGGAGACCGAGGATCTGCTGGGCTTCTTCCGGCGCTTCGGCATTGGCGACGAAGGTCCTCCCGCCGGTAGGAGCGAAGACATGGCTGAGCCGATGATGCATCGGATGGGCGTGATCGACCCATCGTGAACCCGGAGCAAGGGAGGATTGGGGGGTAGGGGGATTTGGGGGACAAGCAAAACGAGCGTTGTCATGGGACAGCGCTCCTTCGCGTCCAGGCCGGGGCAACTCCCCGCGATTGGACAACTTCCAGGGAAGCATGCCCCGTCACATGGGAGTCGGGATGCTTACTGGCGCAGCACCGTGACACTTGGGCCGGCTTTTGAGAAGCCCTGTTGGCGCCCATCGCATCAGCCAAGAGACCACGAGCGTGTGCCGTTGTGGCCTGGTCCTCTAATGCCACGACAATTAAGTTTCGCATCATTTCCCTTCCACTACTACCCGGAGTAACCGCCGATACGCCGGCAATTGCCATCACCGCCGCCGAACCACGACGACGGATCGATCACAAAGCCGAGCACGACGATCACCCAGCCGAACCCGCCAACCTGTCCTAATGCCACCAGTGGCACGTCAATGCGCGCTGGATCGTTAACCTATTGTTGCGAAAAACAGCCGTTTCTGAAATGCCGCAGGGCTTCAACCCTAGCGGAGTGTCGCACGCTTGGAACTCCTGGAGAAATGGAGTACAATGTGTTCGTATGCCGTGCCTTGACTGAAAGGAAGGTATTAATGAGCACCTCAGCCAAAAAAAGCATTGCGGTGTTGACCAGCGGCGGCGACGCGCAAGGGATGAACGCCGCTGTACAAGCCGTTGTGCGCAGCGGGCTCACCCACGGCGCCGACGTGTACGCCATCTACGAGGGGTACCAGGGTATGGTTGATGGCGGAGACTATGTCCGCAAAATGACCTGGGACTCCGTGGGTGGCATCCTTCACCAGGGCGGAACGGCAATTGGTACGGCGCGCTCAGCGGACTTCCGCACGCGCGAGGGCCAGCTAAAGGCCGCCAAGAACCTGGTGACGAACAACATCGACCGCATCATTGTGATCGGCGGCGATGGCAGCCTGTCCGGCGCCGACGAATTTCGCCGGGAGTGGCCGGGTCTGCTGGCCGAGCTCGTCGAGCGGGGCGAGCTCACCCAAAAACAGACCGCTGCGCATCCTCAGCTGATCCTGGCCGGCATGGTTGGCTCGATCGACAACGACATGTTCGGCACCGATATGACGATCGGCGCCGATACGGCTCTGCAGCGCATCACCGAGGCGGTGGACGCCATCGCCAGCACCGCGGCCAGCCACCAACGAGCCTTTGTCGTCGAAGTGATGGGCCGTAACTCCGGCTACCTGGCGCTGATGAGCGCGATTGCCACCGGCGCCAACTGGTCTTTCATCCCGGAGAACCCGCCCGATTCGGACGATTGGGGATCCGAGTTGTGCGAGGCGCTCGGGGCCGGCCGCAAAGCCGGCCGCCGGCATAACATCGTCATCATCGCCGAAGGCGCCCGCGACCGCAACGGCAACCCCATCAGCGCCGAGCAAGTGAAGCAGGTGCTCCACGACCGCCTCGGCGAAGACACGCGGGTCACGATCCTGGGCCACGTCCAGCGCGGCGGCGTCCCCAGCGCGTTCGACCGCTGGCACAGCACGATCCTGGGCGCCGATGCGGTGGACGAAGTCCTGACCGCCACGGCCGAAAGCGAGCCCAAGCTGATCGGACTGCGCCAAAACCGGGCCATTCGCTCGCCGCTTATGCCGGCCGTGGCTCAAACTAAGCTGGTAGCCAAGGTCATTGCGGACAAGAACTACGAGCAAGCCATGGCACTGCGCGGCGGCAGCTTTGCCGAGTCCTTCCGGATCTTTAAGACCCTCATGCGGGCACAGCCGCACGAGCCCGATCCCCAGCAGCGACAGCTGCGCCTGGCCGTGCTCCATGCCGGCGGGCCGGCGCCGGGCATGAACACCGCCGCACGCGTAGCGGTCCGGCTTGGCATCGATAAAGGCCACACGATGCTCGGCGTGTACAACGGGTTTGAGGGCCTCGTCAAGGGCAACATCCGGGAGCTGGACTGGATGAGCGTCCACGGGTGGGTCTCGCGCGGCGGGGCCGAGCTGGGCACGAGCCGGCTTGTGCCCGACGCCGAGGATTTGGCGGCCATCGCCGCGAACCTCACGGCCTATCACATCGACGGTCTGCTGATGATCGGTGGATGGGCTGGCTACGAGGCTGCGGCCGAGGTTTACCGGCACCGCGAGGCGGTGAAGGCCTTCCGCATCCCCATCATCTGCCTGCCTGCATCCATCGACAACAACCTGCCCGGCTCCGAACTGAGCATCGGCGCTGACACTGCGCTCAACAGCATCGTAACCGACGTGGACAAGATCAAGCAGTCGGCGGTCGCCACGCGCCGCGTGTTCGTCGTAGAGGTCATGGGTCGCGATTGCGGCTACCTCGCACTGATGAGCGGACTCGCCACCGGCGCCGAGCACGTCTACTTGCCGGAGGACGGCGTCAGCCTGGCCGACTTGCAGGAGGACGTCAACAGCCTGATCGACGGCTTCCAACACGGTAAGCGGCTCGGGCTGATCATCCGCAACGAAAACGCCGACCGGGTGTACTCGACACAGTTTATGTGCGCGCTCTTCGAGAAGGAAGGCGGCACCTGGTTCGACGTGCGCCCGGCAATCCTGGGCCACGTGCAGCAGGGCGGCAATCCCACGCCGTTTGACCGCATCCAGGCGACGCGGCTGACTGCACGTTGCATCGAGTTCCTTATCGAGGAGGCGGGCAAGCCCGCACCTGGCGCCGCCGCCATCGGCTTGCAGGCGGGCAAAGTGGCGTTTACTAGCCTGGCCGATCTGTCGCTTCTGATGGATCCCACCTATCAGCGCCCGGTCAACCAGTGGTGGATGCGTCTGAAGCCGCTGGCCGAGATGCTGTCGCAGCCCCCGGCCGAAGCCGAAGAGAGTGCCAAAAAACCGCCGCAGCGAAACCGTGACGCCAACAAACACTGATCCGACACAAGACGCTGGCGAAGGGTCTACCTCTGCCCAAACCAGCCAGCTCGTCTGCACCATCTTGCCAACCTACAACGAGCGCGGCAACATCGGCGAACTCGTCGAACGCCTGCTGGCAGCCAACCGGCCGCCGTATCTGGTACTGGTGGTCGACGACAACTCGCCTGATGGGACGTGGGAAGTCGTCGAAGAGCTGGTCAAGCAGGCCCCGCCCGCCCTCGTCAGTGTTGCCGTTCCGCAAACTCCGCTCCCTCTCTCCTCCCCCGCGCGCGACCCATCACAGTCTTATCAGACCGGACGGGACGACGGAGAGGAGGATCGTCAGACCGGTTCAGTAGCCCTTTGTCGCCGCATCGGAGAGAAGGGCTTGACGTCAGCGATCCAGCGCGGCATCGACGAGGCGATCAACACCCATGGCGCCGATATCATCACCTGGATGGACTGCGATCTGTCGATGCCGCCGGAGGATGTGCCAAAGCTGGTGCAAGCAATCCAAGAGCAGGGCGCCGATGTTGCCGTAGGCTCGCGTTGGATCCCCGGCGGCGCTGACAGCGCGCACGGCACGATGGCCCGCACGCTGAGCTGGATCATCAACCGGACCGCCATCCTGCTGCTCGGGTCCCAGGTGCACGACTATACGAGCGGCTTCATCGCCGCTCGCGCCGAGGTGCTGGAGCGTGTCCGTCTGCAGGGCGATTACGGCGAGTACTGCATCGATTTACTAACCCGCGCTCACCGCCAGGGCTTTGTCCTGGTCGAGGTGCCTTACGTCTGCGTTCCCCGCACCGCCGGTGAGAGCAAGACCGGCGCCTGCCTGGGAGATTACCTGGTCAAGGGGCGCAAGTACGTGGCGACGATTTGGCGGCTGCGGCGCGAGTGAGGGTGGGAAGTGGAGAGTGGTGAGTGGAGGGTGGAGGGACAACGAAGTCTCTTCACCCTCCACTCTCCACTCTCCACTTCCCACTCCCCACCGCGACGAACCACAAAGGACAAATGCATGCTGAAACCCGTTGAACTCTCCCTCGAGGAAATGGGCGACCTGGCCGAGATCATTCCGGTGAGCGATCCGGAGCTCAAGGTCAGCTACCGGCCCATCCCCGAATTCGACCAACCGAGCTACCGGGGGATCATCCCGGTATGCGAGCCGACGCTGGGCGGCAACGAGCTCAAGTACATCGTTCAGGCTGTGGAAACCAACTGGATCTCCTCGGCCGGCACGTTCATCCGCGAGTTCGAGGCGCAGTTTGCGGCGGCCTGCGGAACCAAATACGGTATCGCCTGCGCCAATGGCACGGTGGCGCTCCACCTGGCGCTGGCGACCCTCGGGCTCGAGCCGGGGGACGAGGTGATCATACCCACCTTCACGATGATTGCCACCATCAATGCGGTTACCTACTGCGGCGCGACGCCGGTGTTGGTCGACAACGAACCGACCTACTGGCAGATGGACGTCAACCAGGTGGCCGACAAGATCACGCCTCGCACCAAGGCCATCATCCCCGTGCACATCTACGGCCACCCGGTGGACATGGACGCGCTCAATGAGATCGCGTGCCGCCACGACGTGTTGGTGATCGAGGACGCGGCCGAGGCTCATGGTGCGGAGTACAAGGGCCGCCGGGCCGGCGGCTTGGGCGTTGCGGGCGCCTTTAGTTTCTACGGCAACAAGATCATCACCACCGGCGAGGGAGGGATGATCACCACAAGCAACGCGGAGATCGCGCGTCTGGCCTGGAACCTGCGCGATCACGCCTTCAGCCACGAGCGCCACTTCTGGCACAA
The DNA here is from genome assembly GCA_963709505.1 of uncultured Chloroflexia bacterium. GTDB lineage: Bacteria > Chloroflexota > Anaerolineae > JAAEKA01 > JAAEKA01 > CAVPXC01. The sequence continues at coordinate 95,869 of CAVPXC010000022.1, forward strand.
ATTCGTCGGCTTCAACTACCGCATGACCAATCTGCAGGCAGCCATCGGCTTGGCGCAGGTGGAGAAGCTGGACGACATGGTAGCAGCACGACGCCGCAACGCTGCGCTGTACACCAGCTTGCTTCAAGACATCCCAGGTATCACCACGCCCCCGAGGCCGAGTGGGCCAAAAACGTCTTCTGGATGTACGGCATCCTGGTGGATCGCGCGGCCTATGGCATGGGTCGCGATCAACTACGCCAAGTGCTGGCCGAGCATGGCATCGAAACCCGTACGTTCTTCATCCCCATGCATTGCCAACCGGTATACTGGCAGCAGTACCGGGGCCAACGCTTTCCCATTGCCGAGCGACTCTGCCGCGATGGCTTCTACCTTCCCTCGTCCTCCTCGCTCACCCACGCCGAGATCCAACGCGTGGCCAGAGTGATTCGCCGAACCGGGGAGAACCGCGGATAGACGGATGTGCGGATCGGAAGCGCTGCCTTCTGATCCGCACATCCGGTCACCCGCGGTTCTCCTCCGATCCGCACCTCCGTCTATCCGCGGTTCTGCACTACCACACGCCCGGCCGTGCCATCCACCCGCACACGCTGGCCGGTATGGAGCCGGCTCGTCGCCTCGTGGACGCCAACCACAGCCGGGATCCCGTACTCGCGCGCGACGACCGAGCCGTGGGTCATCAGCCCGCCGACCTCCATTACGAGCCCGCCAGCGGCCAGGAATAGCGGTGTCCACGAGGGGTCGGTGCCCGGGCAGACCAAGATCTCGCCCGGCGTCAATTGCACCCCACGCGGGTCGAACACCACGCGCACTGTACCCTCGACCACGCCAGGCGATACCGGGCTGCCGCTGAGCACACCCTCGCCGTCCTCGGCCCCTAACCCCTCGTAGAAGGCCGTGCCGTCGCTTAGCAGCACCCTTGGCACCTGTTTTCGCAGCACTTCTCGTTGATAGGCAAGCCGCCGCGCGCCGACCACGGCCTGCCAGTCCCGCCGATCTCCCGCTGCCAATGCTTTTAGCTCCTCGAAGTGCAGGAAGAACACGTCGTCGGGCCGCTCCAGCACGCCCGCGGCGACCAGCTCTTGCCCGCTCTGCAGCATCATCTTGCGCACGATACCCATGAGCCGGATGATGGTAAACTTTGGCGTCTCGCGCAGCCCGGCCAGGGCGCGCATGCGGCTGGCCAGGAAACGCGCCGCCTGAGCCTGGACCGGGTTGGGCATGGCTTGAGCCAGGCGCTCGATCGCTGCTTCGGCCTCCTTGGCCCCGCGTCGGAACACCGCATCGGGCGCCTGCGCCGGGTCGTCGATGCGCAGGTAGCCCGCCACCATCTGCATCACGTAAGCCGGGTTCTCGCGCCAACGGGGCCGGCCCAAGTCGATCTCGGCCAGGCCGCGCATGCCGTAGCGCTCGAAAAACGCCATCAACGCGGCCTGGGCAGGCAGAGGCAACGTCTTGGCCTCGTACTCGTCCGCCAGCGTAGCCGCGTTCGCCTGGCCAAAGCGCGCCGCAGACGCTGGATCGGCCTGGATCACCTGGGCCACGGTCCACAGGGCCAGGTCCATCTCGGTGGTAACGTTATTGGGCAGGCCGCGGGCCACCTCCAGTGCGAGTTGGTCACTGCCTAGGGCGTGCTGAGCCAGTCAACGCAGCTGGAAGAAACTTGCCATGCCCGCAGCGATGGGCGGAAACAGGTGCAAGGAGATACGAGCGGCAAACTCATCGTAAATCGCCTGCCAAAGAGTCAGGCGCTCGGCCAAGCTGCTCGCAAATCGGCTACGGGCCTCCATTTCGGCGATGAAATCGTCGACGAGGCGCTGGGCGGCGGCGCGGCGGGCATCGGGTTCACGCATGACCAGGGCCACCCGGCGGACCACGATGGCCACAAAACGGGCGAGGTTGGCGGCGGCCGCCGGGCTGAAACCGCTGCGCTCCACGGCCAAGCGAGGATCATCCAGCACGCTGGCGATGGCCTGCCCCGCGCCCGGCTCGACCGCGCTCAGTATGCCGCTCTGCAGCTTGTTTCCCAACCCATGACGCAGCGCCGGAGTCAGGTTGATGTAGAGCCGCTCACCCGCGACGACTATCTCGCGCTGGGTTTGAGGCGTGTACTGGCGGTGGAAGAGGGTAGCTAGGGCCACATAGGCGCGGATGATGGCGTCCTGCCCTAGCGGCGTGAAAGGATCCAGCATGCCTTGGACGTGGTTGAGCGAGAACAGCACTTGCAGCGGCTCGGCCGGCATGCCGTCAGGCAGGGGATAAAGCGACGTGATGGCGCGCGATTGCAGCAGGAAGAGCCGGCCATTGGCCCAGGCCCATTCGATATCCTGCGGCTGGCCGGCGTACAACTCCTGCTCGACGCGTTTGCCCAGCCGCGCCAGCTCTAGAATGGCCGCGTCGGCAAGGGCCGGCTGAGTCGCGGCGTCCACTGCCACCGTAGTCGTGCCCCCGCCGGCCTGGCCGCGGATCGTCAACGCCTTGGCGCCCAACGTCTTGCTCACGATCCGGCCTGTGACCACGTTCACCACATATTGATCCGGCTCGACTTGGCCGCTCACCAGCGCTTCGCCCAGGCCCAAGGTGGCGTCGATCACCGTCTCTGTGCGTTTGCCCGTCAGCGGGTTGGCGGTGAACAGAACGCCGGAGGCCTCGCTTTCTACCATGGCCTGTACCACCACGGCCAGAGCCACATCATCCTGCGGGATACCGTTGCGCGCCCGGTAGGCGATGGCGCGAGCGGTCCACAGGCTGCTCCAGCACCGGACGACCGCATCCAACAGCGCTGCGTCGCCTACGACGTTGAGAAACGTGTCCTGCTGGCCGGCAAAGCTGAGGTCCGGGAGGTCTTCGGCGGTGGCGGAGGAGCGAACGGCTACCGGAGGGGGAGAATTGTCAATTGTCAATTGAGAATTGTCAATGGTCAATACCGGAGATAGAGCGTGGTAGGCGGCGAGGATGGGGTCGGCGAGGTCGGGGGGGACCGGCGCGGCGGCGAAGCGGGCGCGGATGGCGGCGGAGGCGGAGTCAATTGTCAATTGGGAATTGTCAATTGATAATTGATAATTGATGAAGGGTTGCAGGTCGTTGGCGGCGACGAAGGCCTGGTAGATGGCGGTGGTGACGATAAAGCCGGGCGGCACGGGCAGGCCGGCGCGCGCCAACTTGGCCAGATTTTGAGCCTTGCCGCCGGTGGTGGATAGGGTGGCGAGGGGGGAGTCGAGGGGGAGGATGGTGGGCGGGGTCATGAGCAGCTCTGCGGAAACCGCCAAGACGCAAAGAGTTCAGTCTCTGCTCTTTGCGTCCTTTGTGTCTTAACGGTGAGATATGAAGGTGGACTAACGTTGGTGTGCCTGGGCCCGCTTGGTGCTAACAGTCTCGGCTAGAGCCACGGTGACGAACTGGTTGAGGCTGACGCCCTCGCGGCGGGCTTCTTCGGCCAGTTTGCGATGGAGTGAGCGCGGCACGCGCACTGTGAACTTGCCGCTGGGCTGCTCCTCAATCGGCGGCGCCGGCTCCGGGATCGCGTCGCCGTCCGCCAGGGCCAGCTCCAACCAGCCCCGCTTGGCATCCTCGATCAACAGCCAGACCTCGTCAAGCGTGTCAGCACAAGTGATGCAACCGGGCAGATCGGGGATCTCGGCGGTGTAGCCGCTCCCGTCCGGTTCAGGGTAGATGCGGACAGAGTATGGGAGGCTCACGTAGAAATCCAAATCATTTTGCTCACTCATTGTCTTCTTCCTCTTCAGCCCTGTCAATCGCGGCCAGCGCTCGTTTGACGTAGATTGGTAACAGGTGGGGTCTGCGGCGAGGAACGGCAATGGTCAAGCGGCCACGTTTGTAAAAGTAGTGGCTGCTGCCGCTGTGCGGTTGGCGCACCACGAAGCCGCTGTCGCGCAGGAGCTGGTCTAGATCCTCGAAAGTGACCGCTTTCGGGTTCTGTTCAATACGCTGGCGCAACTTGTCTCGTTTGGTCATGGTCCGTTACGATGATACCGTATGTGGTGGCATTGTGCAAGTAAGGTTGTCGGCAATGTCGCCACTACTGCTCAGTGGCACTTCATGGCCTTCGCGCTTTTGCGCAGCACCCCGGAGTGGGCGTGCCTTCGCGTCACTTCGCAGCTTCGTCATCCAGCACGTCCAACAACGCGCCCGCCTCGTCATACGCCACCTTGTACGTGTAGTCCGGCGGGCCGTCGCAGGCGGCGAGCCGGCGGGCCTGGCGCACGTGCGCCAGGGCCGCGGCCCGGTCGCCGGCGTCCAGGGCGAGCTGCGCCAGGAAGAGCCGCACGTCAGCGCCTTGCAGGACGTAGCCGCTGCGCTCGGCGATGGCGAGGGCTTCCTGGGCCAGGCGGAGGGGTTCGCCCATCCTGTCATCCTGAGGCCCCGGGCCGAAGGATCCCCCGGTCTGCGCCGCGTCCCGCCGCAGGCGCGCCAAGTCGAGCAGGATGTTGGCTTCGAATTCCACCAGGTTGATGCCCCGGCAGCGGGTGAGGGCCTCGGTCAGGTGGCGGTCGGCGGCGGCGGGATCGCTGTTGGCCCGGCAGGCCGCGCCGAGTAACCAATAGGCGCGCACGTAATCGACCGGGTTCGGATACCGGGTGCGAGCCGTCTCGTCCGCCAGCTCCAGCGCGCGGCGGGCGGCGTGGAGCGCGGAGGTGACGAGATCTCCCCTCACCCCCCGCCCCTCTCCCGCACGGAAAGTGGTGTCAGAACGCCTCCGGTCCCACTCGCCCTCTGGGCGAGACCCTTCGCTGTCGCTCAGGGGGCTGCGCACAGGGTCAGAGGTGAGGGGAACGGCCCGCATGAACAGCAGCGCCCCCAGCGTGCGATAGGCCCAGTTCACACCGTGGCCTTGTGGATTCTCGTTCCAGGCCGTGATTGCCAACGCCGCAGCCAACTCCCCCTCCGCCTCGTCCCACGCACCCCGATAGGCCAGCAATGGGCCCAGTTCCTGGTGGCCGATCGCCTCGTCGAACTCGTCCTCGATCTCACGGCACAGCTCGATCCGGCGGCGCAGGTTGGCCTCAGCGGCCCGCAGCGCACCGATCTTCGCCTGGCCGTCGGCCAGGTTCCCCAGGCCGATGGCGAGGTTGTGCTTGTCGCCCCGCTTCTCGAACGACGCGTTAATCGTCTCGAACAATGGCACGGCACGGCGGGGCTGGCCGCTGAGGCTGTAGCTGTTGGCCAGTTCGTTCATGGCGTGATCCTGGTGAGCTTCGTTGTTAAGAGTAGGTGGCCGATTCTCACCATCGCGGAATAGCGAACGCAGCAGCTCAATCTGCATTTGGTATGCACCGAGCTGATAGTAAATAGTCTTCCACAGGCGATCTCTATACAACACCCAAGCCTCGTCGTACTGCCCTGCGGCCAGGGTGTGGTGGTAGAGCTCGATCACCGGCGCCAGGTCGTCCAGGGTTTGCACCCGCTCCACGGGCGGAACGGCGGCGAAGTAGTCGCGCAACTGGGCGTGGGCCGCGCTGCGCTGGTCGCCGGCCAGCCGGTCGTAGGCGTAGCGCCGCACGATGGGGTGCAGGTCGAAGCGGTTGGTCTTCAGGTCGCGGTGCAACAGCCCGCGATCGATGAGGTCGGGCAGAGCGGCGTCCAGCGAGAAACCCGGTTTCTTGTCCTCGCGCACCCGTTCGTTGCGCCCAAACAGTCGCCCCACCAGACTTGGCTTGCCGGAAAAGAAGTCGGATTTCTGGGATTGCGCCGCCACCGCGGCCAGCGCTTCATACCCCACCGGCCCGCGGAAGCAGGCGATGCGGCTGAGCAGCTGCTGCTGGGCGGGGAGTAAGCTGCCGTAGGCCGTCTCCAGCACGTGGTGCCGGCGCTGCACCAGGTCGCCACTCACGTCCAGCCGCCGGGCCGCGACAATGTCGCCCGGCTGCTGCATGTCCTTCTTGATCCAGCCGGCCAACAGGCGCAGGCTCAGCGGGTGGTAGCCGTAGGGCGCGCAGGCTGCTTCGATCTCGGCGCGGCCGCCGCGGATGCCCTGACTGCGGAAGAAGGCGACTGCATCGGCCGGCTGCATCTGCGTCAGCTCGATCTCGCGGCAGCCCAGCAGGAGATCGCCGTCGTGGGCTTGCAGGACGCGCGGGACGAGGCGGGTGGTCATCAACACCTTGCCGCGCAGTCCGGGGAGGCTGGCTAAAGAGCGCAGGAAGTGCTCGGCGATGGGGGAGACGCAGTCCAATTGTGAATGGTCAATTGGCAATTGGGAATGGTTAATGCCGGAGGGTGTGTCCGTGCTGTCCACCTGCCCACCTGCCACCTGCAACTTGCCACCTGCAACCTCGTCCCCCTGATACGCGGCCATCATAGAGCTGTAGGCGCGCAGGGCGCGTTCGAAGCCGTCGAGGAGGAGGAGGGTGCCGGGCTGGCGCAGCAGGCTCAACAGAGCGTCGGCTTGCTGGCGCGGGCCCGGGTAGCGCCGCGGGTCCACGCCCAGGTAGGCCAGGGTCTCGGCCAGGAAGCGCTCGACCGTGGCCTCCGGCTCGTAGAAGCTCCACCAGACGACGCGCGGCCAGGCCGCGGCGTCCACGTCGTGCAGCAGCCAGTGCCAGGCCAGCGCACTCTTGCCGAAGCCGCCCAAGGCGCAGATCACCAGCAGCGGGTGCTGGCTGTCTTGCTCCAGCCACTGGGATAGCTCTGTCCGCTCCGCCCGACGGCCGGTGAAGTTGGGCGGCATGGCGTAGGGGTGGGCCAGGAGCCAGCCGGCCGGCGTAGACGGCTGCATGGTCTCCTGCAGCGGCGCCGCGCCCAGCGCGGTCAGAAGCTGGGTCCAGGCCCAGGCCGGGTCATCGGGGTCGACGAAGTTGACGTAGGTCAGGTAGCCGATGCGCACGGGCAGGTCGCAGCGCTCGAGCAGCAGGGGGATCAGCCGGCGCTGGCGGTTGGCTGCATCCAGCGTTTGCAGCATCAGCGCCTCGAACTCGGTCCAGGCGCTGGCCAGATAGGCCGGGGTCAGCACCAGCAGAGTGCGCCGGCTGGTCTGTACGGCCCGCTCCATCTCGGTGACGCTGGGCGCGCCCGGCTGAAAGTCGCGGAAGTCGATGCAGACCCGCAGGCCGGCCTGCTCCAACGCGCTTAGCAGTTCACCCCGCACCCACGTCTTGTCCGCCGAACTGTAGGAGATGAAGACGTCGTAGTCAAAGTCGTTGCCGGCGGGTCCTTGGGCTGGTAGGCTGGTAGATTGTGAAACGGGTAATTTGGTGGGGCGGGGAGATAGTGGATTAGGCGGCGTGGCCGTGGCCGATAGGACGGTTGGCGGGTCGGTAGGCTGCGGTTGGGCAGGGGGATGAGCCCGTTGGTCCTGCCGCACCTGCCAGACAGCCAGCCCGATGCCGGCCGCGGTGAAGAGGATGAACAGCGGCCAGGCGAGCCACAGGTAGGGCTGCAAGTCGGTGGACAACGCGCTGGCCGCAACGTTGCCGAAGATGCCGGCCGCCGCCGAAATGCCGCCGATAAGGATGAGGATGACGACTGATGTACGGCTGCTCGGCATCGAGATACGCCCTTCGTGAACGTTGAGGTAGCGGCCAAAAGCCAACGTGGCTTCGACCGGCTACCATAGCACTGTCGCCGGATACTGAGAGAAAATGGGATCTGCACTTAGCAAGATGGCATCCTCGACAAGTGCTTGAGATATCAGCAACCGGTCGAAAGGATCTTTGTGGTGAAGTGCAAGACTGTCTAGGGCGAGTACATGGCCGAGCTGAATCGGCAGCAGTTCTATGCTATTGGTTTCCTGCTGCCCAGAAATCAAGTCTGCTAGAGGCATACGCAGCTTGAGCTTGCCGACCTGCTGTTTGATTTCCATCTCCCAGACGCTCGCCACGCTCAACAGCAGATTTGTAGACGAGCTCTGGCATAATGCCAACACGCGCTGAGGCAACCGATCAGGATCGCTGTCCCACCAGATGAAGGTATGTGTATCCAAGAGTAGTCTCATGCCTCGCCCGTCCAGAACTCATCGGAAAGCGGCGCGTCGAAATCGTCGCTGGTCCAGATCGCGCCGGCGTGCAATCCGGGCACGCGTTGCGTCTCCAATGACGCCATGGGGACAACCCGGGCAATGGGCTTGGCGCCTTCAGTCAGCAAAACCTCTTCACCTTTGGTGATAAAGGACAATAGTTTCTTGAGATCAGTAGGTGTCTTCAGGAGATCGATTGTCTGAACCGTCATTTTTCCTCCGTAACACACGCCGGACAACGCTTGAGTACCGAATCACAGTTTACCACAAGACGCCCTTACCGGCAACGAAGCGCCGATGTTTTGCTGAATCGCCCGGCTACGGCTACAATGCCATGACGACGGCCATATCAACCCACCCCAGCCGCGGCTTGTCTCACCAGCCGGCCGTCATCAAAGAGCCAGCGCTGGGGGCTAATTTTGCCTGGTATCTATGCCTGCCCATATCCTGATTACCAACGACGATGGCGTACACTCTCCCGGCTTGCTGGCGCTCAAACAGGCGCTGGAGGCAGTGGGTGAGGTGACGGTCTTTGCACCCGACCGCAACTGGAGCGCGGCGGGACACAGCAAGACCATGCATAAGCCACTGCGCATCCACCGCGTGAAGCTGGCCGACGGCTCTTCAGCCTACACCACAAACGGCGCGCCGTCGGATTGTGTCGGCCTGGCGCTGCTGGGCGCGATCCCGATGCGGCCCGATTTGGTCGTGTCGGGCATCAACCAAGGCGGCAACATGGGCCACGACATCACCTACAGCGGCACGGTGGCCGGCGCGATGGAGGCGGTGGTCAGCGGCATCCCGGCCATCGCCGTGTCGCTGGACGCGCGGGAGTGGTCGGATTTTCGGGCCGTAACCGAGGTCGTGACAAATCTGGCACGCGAGATCCTCGCCCGCGGCCTGCCGCCCAACGTCCTGCTCAACGTCAATGCGCCGCCCGTCGCAAGTGACCAGGTCCACGGCGCTGTGGTTACTCGATTAGGCCAACGCGTCTATCGTGACGTGCTGATCGAGCGCCTCGACCCCAAGGGCCAGCCTTACTACTGGATCGGCGGCGAGCCGCCCACCGGCGTCGTCGAAGATGGCACAGACGTCGGCGCGGTCGCCAACGGCTACATCTCCATCACCCCGCTCAGCATGGACATGACGGATTACGCCTTCATGGATCTCTTGCGCCAGTGGACGGTAGGTGGCAAGTAACAGGTGGCAGGTGGCAGGTGGGGAGTGACCCACCGCGTCACAATGGACGATCTCAGCAACCAATCTACCAATTTACCAATTTACCAATCTACCAACATACCAAGGTACCGTTCCCATGACCAAGTACGCATTTTTCGAAGGCCAGATTGTACCCATTGAAGAGGCCAAAGTCAGCGTGATGACGCATGCGCTGCACTATGGCACAGCTTGCTTCGGCGGCATCCGGGCGTATTGGAACGACGAAGCCGAGCAACTTTACGTTTTCCGGCTGACGGATCACATCCAGCGTTTCCTCAGCTCCACCAAGCTGTTGCTGATGAACCTGCCTTACAGCCCAGAGCACTTGCGCGGCGTCGTGCTGGAGCTTCTGCGCTGCGAGGGCTTCAAGTTCGACTCCTACGTGCGGCCGCTGGCGTACAAAGCTGACCTAAAGATCGGCGTGCTGCTACACGGCATGACCGACGAATTGACGATTTTCGCCACGCCGTTCGGTCGTTACGTCGCCAACGAGGAAGGCGCGTCCGTGCGCGTGTCGTCGTGGCGGCGCATCGACGACAACGCCATCCCAGCCCGCGGCAAGATCGCCGGCGCCTACGTCAACTCAGGTTTCGTCAAGTCCGAGGCGCTAATGGATGGCTATGACGAGGCCATCGTGCTCGACCAGCACGGCCACGTTTCGGAGGGCAGCGCCGAGAACATCTTCATGGTGCGCAACGGCCAGCTCATCACGCCGCCGGTGTCGTCCAATATCTTGGAAGGCATCACCCGCCGCACGATCATGGAGCTGGCCGCAGCCGAGCTGGGTATTGAAACACTGGAGAGGGAGATCGACCGCACCGAGCTGTACGTCTGTGAGGAGCTGTTCTTTTGCGGCACAGGCGTCCAGGTGGCAGCCATCACGTCGGTCGATCACCGCCCCGTGGGCACCGGCAGCATGGGCCCGATCACCCAGGCCATCCGCGACCTCTACTTCGACGTCGTGCGCGGCAAGGTGCAGAAGTATCATCATTGGAATACGCCGGTGTATACGAGCTAGTGGGGGATGGAGTGATGAGTGCGGAGTGCGGAGTGATGAATGCGGAATCTGGAGGAGCATTTGGGTACTTTATGTCGAATGCCACCCTTTATCCGCACTCCGCATTCATCACTCCGCATCCCGCATTCATCACTCCGCACTCCGCACTCATCACTCCAACTCATACGCATGATCTTCAAACCCACTCCCTTCCCCGACGGCAAGCGGGCGCTAATCGCTACCGGGCTGCTGATTGCGCTCGACCTGCTGCTGGCGCTCCTAGCCTATTTGACCCCGGTTGGCACCATGCCGTTCCTCTTGTTGGTGATGGTGATCCTGCTCTGGGTTCCGATTGCTTACGTCGCCTGGCGCGCCTGGGCCTGTCTGAGCCTCAGCTATCGGATCGATCGCAATGCGGTTACTTTGTCGTGGGGCCCGATACGCCAGGTCATCCCGCTGGGCGCCATCCAGGAACTGCGCCGCGGGGAAGCCGTGAGATCCATGCAAGGCAGCCGGTCAGAGGTGCACGGCCCCAACGGCCAGATCGACGCAGTGGCACGCGGCATGGCCGATCGCTGGCCGCGATTGGAGAGATACGTTGTGTATGGCACGGAGTTGGGCACGCGGCGTCGATTTGAGAAATTGCGAATCTACAGCCTGGCCACCCAACCATGGCACGAGCAGCTCGTGATCATGACCGCAGCCGGTGCGTACGGAATCTCGCCGGATAACCCGGATCGCTTTCTGGAGTTGCTGGCCCAACACCACCAACTGGGGCCAACGCGTCTTGTCGCCCAGGAACGGCATTGGCCGCGCATCGTTGGGTCACCCCTATGGCAGGACCGCCTCCTGTTGGTGATGCTGATCGCCGGCTTTGCCGGTTTCCTCCTGCTCCTGGGTGTGGCGATGACTCGGTTCACATCGTTGCCATACGCCTTGCCGCAGTGGGACAACCTGGACCGGCGCATGATCTTTGTCTTCCCCGCGTTTGGCTTCGCCGTGTGGGCTATCAACGGCATCTGGGGGCTGCTGGTATACCGCCAGCACCGCGTGGCGGCCGGGCTGCTGTGGGCCGGCGCGCTGGCCGCCCAGGCTGCCGCTCTGATCGCTTTGGTATCGATAACATCGAGCTAATCATGGACTGGACCCGGATTGCGCTCGGCTTCTTGCTGAGCACGGCTATTGGCTGGCTGGCATACCGCCGCAACTCGTTGTCGAAGAGCGGTGTGGCTGGCGCGATCATCACAGGGACCGCGATCTTCGGCTTCGGCGGCTGGACGTGGGGCCTGGTGTTGATCGCTTTTTTCGTCAGCTCGACCCTGCTGAGCCACTTCCGCCGCGGCGGACAAAACGGCCATGGCCGAGAAGTTCGCCAAAGGTGAACGCCGCGACCTGGCGCAGACGCTGGCTAATGGCGGATTTGGCGCCCTGCTTGCCCTGGCAGTGCTGCTCTTGATCGACCTGCCTGGCAAGCCCAGGCTGGGCAATCCGCTGTATGCCTATCTGACCCTGGCCTACTTCGGCGCCATTGCCAGCGCCAATGCCGATACCTGGGCCACCGAGTTGGGCGTGTTGTCACGGACCCCGCCGCGGCTGATCACCACTGGCAAGCCAGTAGCGCCGGGCACCTCGGGTGGCATCACCTGGTATGGGACAGTCGCAGCACTGGCGGGCAGTGCCTTCATCGGAGTCACTGCATTCTTGCTCGTCCAGGGCGCCGCGCTGGCAACGAGGGGTACGCTCCTGCTGAGCGATCTACCAGTGGTTTGGATCGCCAGCCTGGCTGGCTTGTTAGGATCGTTGTTCGACAGCTTGCTGGGCGCCACCGTGCAGGCTATGTATTGGTGTGACACCTGCGGCAAGGAAACCGAGCGCCTTGTGCACACCTGCGGCACCCCCACTCAGCCCCTCCGAGGCTGGTCGTGGCTGAACAACGACTCGGTCAATTTCGTGTCGTCCGTGGTCGGCGGACTGCTTGCCGGAAGCTTGGGTTTGCTGATTTTGGTCTAGGATCGTATAATTCGGCACATGTCCTCCTGTGAATTTGAGCAAAGTCGATGACCAACGCTGAAACAACCCTGTTTCTATCGGTCGTGATACCCTGCTATAACGAAGCGCGCAATATCGAACGGGGGGTACTGGACGAAGTCGATCATTTCCTCAGCCAACAAAGCTATCGCTGGGAAGTGATTATCGTCGATGACGGCTCCACCGATTCCAGCAGGCAGCTAATCGAGCGTATGATCGCTGACAAAGCCGGCTTCATTGTGCGGGATATTCCCCACGGCGGCAAGCCAGCGGCGGTATGGGCTGGGATCCAACACGCCCAGGGTGAAGTCGTTTTGTTCACCGACATGGACCAGTCCACGCCGATTGACGAAGTCGACAAGCTACTACCCTGGTATGGGGAGGGCTATGACGTAGTCATCGGCTCGCGGGGCGCGACGCGGGAGGGATTTACCTTGCTACGCAAGTTGGGCAGCTTGATCTTCCGCAGCCTGCGCAGTCTCTTCTTGCTGCGCGATATCAATGATACCCAGTGCGGCTTTAAGACCTGTCGTCGCCACGTCGCCCTGGAGACATTCCCGCGCTTGCAGTTCTTCAAGCTCCAGGATCGTCCCAGCGGCTGGAAAGTATCCGCTTACGATGTTGAGCTTCTCTACATCATGGAAAAAGCGGGCTACACCATCAAAGAAGTCGTGGTGGACTGGCAGAACCGCGATGTGAGCGTCACCAAGGGACAACAGAGCGACCTGGTGCGATACACCAACGAGTCACTGGAGATGGCCAGGGAGATTCTGCGGGTCAAGCGCAATGAGATGCGCGGTATGTACGACCATGTGTGACGGTGCGACAAATGCTCTGCCCAGTCTTTAATCGTGCCGGTACCAGCCTCTGCATAGTAAGTGCCCGAGACGTGATATCTCGGGCACTTACTATGAGCCGCCAGGGGCTCGAACCCTGAACCTAAAGATTAAAAGTCTTTTGCTCTACCATTGAGCTAGCGGCCCACGAGAATACACAATATACCGTGTATTTGATCCCCTGATAAACTGCATGCAGTAACCTATTCGGTCGTGTTAAGGTGGCGAAAAAATCAACGTCCTCTTGTCCACTCGACGGGTCGCAAGGCGGCTTACTGACGTCCGGCGCAGTTTTTCATGCAGAACATATTGTAACCGTATGCGCATAACTGTCAAACGCGGTTGCTTGTCGAGATCGAGCGTCCAGGTGATGACCATGCTGGCTTCGCCATTGTAGTGTTAGCGTCCGGTTTCTTTGATCGCGATTTGGGTTGTTTCGGCTGAGATAATCGCCGCTCGGCGAAATTGGGGTTGGCAAGGCTGTCCGTTTTGGACGGCCTTTTTGTATTTGGCAGCTGCTGGCTGGGTCCGGTTCCGGGTCCGGCTCTGGTTCCGGCGGGGGTGCGGGAGCAGCCAGCCCCCGCACGGTACGGTGCAGCGAGCTGTGGGGATTGGGCAGGCGGGGACAGTCCTGGACGAACCCGAAGACGGGCGGTGCGTTCGTCGAGACGCCCTACGTCGCGCCCGGCGCGTTCTGGCAGGACACCGACCCCGCCGCCGCCTTTGGGAAGATCCCGACCGGCACCCTCGACACCTTGCTCGAAGCCTACTGGCTGTTCTGCAAGACGGTGGCGATTGTCACGCGGCGGCCCCTGTCGCTGTTCGTCGGCTATGCGTCGGGCGAGTCGGGCGAAAGCTTCAAGGAGCGCGAGTTGGGGCTGGTGGCGCAGGCGCAGTCAGCTACGGTGCACTTCGGCAATGCCTGGGAGGACGTGATGCGGCTGGCCCTGGGCCTGAACGACGCCTTCGGCGAGGGCGGGCTTTGCCCTGGACGGCCTGACGCTCTCGACGCAGTGGGCCGAGGTCGAAGTGCGCAACGAGACCGAGCACCGCGCCATGCTGCGCGAGGACTTCAAGGCCGGGCTGATCGACAAGGAGCAGGCGTGGAAGGAGATGGGCGTGAGCGAGGAAGACCAGCGCGGCGATGCTGCGCCGCGAGAAGACCCGCCAGGCCGCGGCGGTCAAGGAAGCGCTGCGCATGGCGAACGAGGACAAGCAGGCGGGCCAACAAGACAACCCCGCCGCCCAGAAAGGCGCTCAGAATGGCGAGAAGTAACATCCTGCGCAAACTGGCCGACCGCAGGCTGGTTTCAGGCGACCTGGCCGAGCAAGCGGAGCGGCTGGATCGGGGCGACGACGCGCCGCTGGGCGAGCCGCTGGACCTCGACGACCTGCTGGCCCTGGCCGAGATCGACCAAGAGGACATCGCGCGGGCGGCTGAGACGTGGCGCGGCAAGCGCCAGCCTGCCCGGCCTGCTCGACGCCCGCCCCGTCAAGGGGACGCCCCGCGCTTGAGGTTGTGATTGTAACCGTATGATGAGACTACTTGCCTTCCTCGCCGCGGCGCGGATCATCGCCGGCGAGGCCCCCGGCTGTCCCGTCGAGGCCAAGATCGCCGTCGCCAACGTTATGCAGAACCGAGCTGCGGTGGGCATTGCGGGCGGCTGGTATGGCGACCGCGAGCCGGCTGCCGCAGACCTGGCGGTGGCGTGGCTGGCGGAGAGAGACGCCCTGCCCCACCTGGCAGGCGACGCCCTCTACGCCATCGGCCCCGGCGACAAGGCCCGGATGCCGTGGCTCAAGAACGCCGAGGCGCTGCGGAGTTTTCAGTGCCCCGGCACGCGCATCGAAGTGTATGAGGTTATGAAGATAACGCCATGACGCCTGAAGATTGGGCAGACTATCGCGAAACCAAGATCAAGTCCCCCAAGTGGACCCACATCCAGAGCTTTCACGGCCAGATCGTCGGGTCGATGGCCCCCGGCGCGCTGCTGAGCGCGGGCAAGCCGGAGAAGGGTCGGCGGCCCGTGGTGATCATTGGCTGGATCGACGAGAAGGCGCTGGCCGATGCCTGACGAGCACCGGGTCGAGCTTTATCGAGCTTGACCAGTACGTCTACGACCGCCGCACAGGCCGCTTCCACGGCCCGCTGCCGTCCTACCGCATCGTCAGCCGCGCCACGATCATGGGCCTGATCCAGGAGCGGATCGACTTCCACACCCAGGAAATCAACCGCCTCACCCAGGCGCTGATCGACCGCAGGATCGACCTGGCGACGTGGGAGCGGGGCGTGGCCCAGGAACTCAAGGACCTCTACCTCCAGCAGGCGGCGTTGGCCCGCGGCGGCTGGCAGAACCTGACCGCGGCCGACAAGCGGCGGGTGACGCTGCTGCTGAAGGAGCAGTATGGCTACCTCGACGGCTTCGCCCGCGAGATCGCGGCGGGCACGTTGTCCGCCAAGCAGATCCTTTGGCGCGCCGGGCTGTACCCGATGGGCGGCCGCCAGAGCTACTGGAAGGCGCGCGACGCCGACGAGAAGAAGCGCGGGTTGACGCAGGAAAGGCGCATCGCCGTGGGCGACGCCGGCACCTGCTCGCCCTGCTCGGACCTGGCGGCCAAGGGCTGGCGGCGCATCGGCACGCTGCCCACGCCAGGCGGCCCGCCCTGCGCCGGCCTCAACCTTTGCCGATGTGAGAAGGAGTATCGCTGATGCCAGTTCCCAACCTGACCCCCGATAACTTCGCCCGCTACGTCTTCGCCCAGCTAACCCGGATGCCCATCACGGAGCGGGTCGAGGTGCTGAGCGACGACAGCGCGCGCGTCTCCCTCAAGAACGGCCAGCAGTTCACCGTGGCGGTGGTGCATGGAAAGCCCAAACCAAACGACAAGACCCAACCGAGTGAGCCGATCATCCTCCGCTGCGCCTGCTGCGGGCTGCCGTTTGCGCGCCTGGAGGGGGACAGGCTGGTGATCGAGAGCCGGCACAAGGGGGAGGTGCACGTCAACGAGATCAGCGTGGGGGCGCTGGGGGCGATGATGGGGTAGTCTGCGAAAGAACGCGACGAGCGACTCCTCCCCCATGCGGAACCACCCTGCGATAGCAGATTGGATGAGACTTGGCTAGGTTGCACGTTTGGTTTACCTCATCATTTGCTGGTCGCGCACACGAAGTTCAGCAGCCAGAGGTAAGAGAGGTCAAAGCAAAGAGCCAGTGGTCTAACTCACAATCACCACCCGAAACCCGATGCCATGTCTACGAGTATTTGGGGCAGTCCAAAGGCGAACGGCAGCGACGAGGAGAGAACTTTCGTAATAGTTTGAGTCATGCCCGGGGCTGCCACGCACCACGCGCTTCTCATTACCATTCTCCTTGATGTGCTCAGGTGTACTGCACTCATTCAGACACCATTCCCACACGTTGCTTCCAAGATCGTGAATGCCGTAGGGCGAGCCGCTCTGTGGATGTGCGCCTACAGCAGTTATCAAGTTCGAGAGATAAAAATCGCCGGTGTATAAGTTCGCGTCGACGTTGGCGAATCCTTGTTCAGAGTGGTATGCACTCCACGGATACCGACCCTTGTGGCCGCGGGCAGCCTTTTCCCACTGCCACTCGGTTGGCAGTGTGATATGCCAGCCTTGCTTATCGCACAAGGCTCGTGGCAGTAGGCTAGAATGTTGTTGCGCCTTGGCGGTGAGCCATCGGCAGAAAGCTATGGCCTCATACCAACTGACGGCATCGATCGGACGATTCGGAACCTCCAGTGGCCGGTTTCCCCAACCAATTAGGTCCCTTTGCGCAACAGCCAGACCTTGCCACCATTGCGGATTGCGAAAACCATCGGTTGCGCTCAAAAACGCCTGGAACTGAAGACGCGTAATCGGATTGCGGGCCAGCCAAAAATCTGGCTCAGTACGTCTCAAACCGTTACCGTAAATGAACTCTGTGCGTCCGGTTTTCGGGTCTTTTTTGGGCACGAGCACCCAGTCGATGTCAGGCAGACCATTGGGCCGAAGCCCTACACCTGGTCGAGGATCACCCAAATAGTTGATAACCGTGCCCGCTTCAATGATTTGCTCGATCGACCCGCGCGTGTCCTGCATCAGATTCACCAGCCGTTGCTGTAGGGTCAGAATCATGGGCGCGGCCGGTCGCTTACCGCCGCTCTGAGCGATGCAACGTGCCGCCAATGATGGATTGACGACCAGCAGCCGTTCAATCAGCGGCGTCATGTCGGGCAAAATTCCTGCCAGCAGAATAACCGCTTCGTCCCAGTTATGCGTTCGCAATTGGTCTTGCCAGAGACTCTGTAGGTCGTCACCATCACGGAGTTGCCCAACCAACGCGAGCGCAGTGAAATACTCCTGCACCAACTGATGCACGAAACGTACCTCGGAGTCGGACGTATCGAGCAGAGTGGCGCTGGCGCATTGATGGATGACTAGGCTAGCGTCTACGTCCCGCTGCACTAGCTGTTTCGCAGCCCATTGCGCGTTCACGGCGGTTCCGAGATCTCCAGCTTGCTGCATAGCATATGCGATTCTCGCCATGCTCTTACTCAGAATGTCTGCACCCAGCCAGATTCTGGGATCGCAACGCTTCTCCTCGCGCGTAAGCAACGCGTCAACAAAGGCTGCAAGTAGCTGCCCCCGGTTGTGGGGCAGGACACCCTCGCGCGTGGCGTACACTTGCGCTGTCATCACCAACATATACGGGTTTCGACCTAGTACAAGAAGGGGCGGCAGATCCTTTTTGCGCAATTGGAGCCAATGGGAGGCGTCCATACCCTTGATTCGAACGTCATCCGGAATGCCCGTAGCTGTCCAAAACTGCATCCAGGTGCCCCCCACGCGCTGCCAGATGCGCCAGAGGTCGGCGACCTTCGGGTCTCCAACCATCTGCCAGAACAACTTTTCGCCCTCGGCTTGGCCCAAATACCGCTGCAAGTATTCGCGTTGCCGCCATGGCTCTAGCGGCTTGATTTCTAGCTTCTCCAGCCAAAGCGTCTCTACATAGTCCATCTTCCGGCATGTAATAACGACTGGAGTGTCTCGATATTGGTTTAGCAGATTCTGGATGTGCTCTATTCGCTTCTTGTAGTCCTGCTGTGGCATCTCATTGAGCGCGTCCAGCAACAGGATCACACGCTTGCTATTCAGATAGGCGGGGAGGTAGGGACCGAGCTCATCGAAAAAGCCTTGGGCGTAGTCCAGGGGGGGTTCCGATCCCGTGTAAGCTCCCAGAGGCGCCAACAGCGGCAGCGGCGCTCGCGGATCATCCTTTGCGGCGATGGCAAGATCGTAGGCCAGCCGCCACAGGGTCGTGGTCTTGCCTGCTCCCGGTTCACCCAGGATAACCAGCCTCCTGTAATCTGCAACAGCCTTGCGCAGGTCGTCTACCGGCACCCGCTCAGTCCGTCGCCCTATACCAAATCCGTGCTCCTCCAGCTTCTCAAAGCCGGTCGGCATGAACAGCATGGGCAAGTCCAGCCGCGGGCCTTCGGCCGCAGCCGCTCGTACCTCGGCGATCCCAGCCAGCGGCGTGTACTTCTCGGCCCAGTAGCGGTACTTCTCGATCAGCCCATCCAGGTAGGCGAGTTCCCTGGCACGGCCGTCCGTTTCCGCAGTTTTGACTGGCTCCCACCAAATGCGCCCTTCCGGCGTGCGCATGAACAATGCGGGCGTCCACCACTCGCTCGCACCCGCCGCCCAGATCGCCTTGCGCCCTGCCGTCATCGCTCGGTCTACGCCTCGCCCAACTGCGATAGCGTCGTAAAACGCCCCAGCGAAAGCATCAGCCGTCACGTCGGACACATTGGTCTGCATGGCGACCACAGCCGGGATGCCTGCCCGCAACAACGCGCCGGCAACCGATGCTGCCTGCCCACCGCCTACGCCAGCCCGGCAGGCGTTGAGAACGGCCAGGCGCACGCCTTCCCCAGCCAGCATCTGGCCCAACATTTCAGCATTCACCAATTGCGACTTTCCTCGATCATTGACGAAGACAAGCCCGCTGTCCGTGCCGTGCCCGGCAAAGTGCCAGATGTCTACCGTACGGCGCAGGGCGGCGAGTAAGGCAGAAAGGGTAGCGCCCCCTGGGATCGGTTGGGGCGTCTCTAATCGCCGATCCTTTACCAGCGGCGCAACCACCTTTTCGATTCCTGTCCATTCTTTGGCAACGTCCAGGGTGGGTACGTCGGATGGTGATGAGCCGGTGAACAGCAGACGTAAGGGGCGATCGTGCCGGCCAGGGGACAGAGGGGATTGGGAGACGTGTGAAGCGGGTGACCGGAGTCTGGCCGTCGAGGGCCAGGAAGCGGCCAAGCGTCTCGTCATACAACAACTCCCAGGGTAGCGCGGCTAGATCGGGAGTGTCGATGGTTAGGCGCAGACGAAGGATGCCTTCAGACCCCACGTGAGCCCTGCTGGCTCGCCACAGTTCGGCCACAGCAGGCGCGCCGAACGCGCAGCGCCAGAGGGCGCGACCAATTGCTTGTAGGTCAACCCCTGGCGTTAGGTCACGAATGTCTTCGAGCGCTTCGGGGCTGACAATGCAGGGCAGGATGCTGGGCGCGGAGGTTTGTCCGGCTGGCGAGTCGAGGACTTCGACGCTGACGGCGGCGAGGGTGCCGGTAAGGCGAAGATCGAAGTTGTGGGATGGTTCCATGATCCTTCTAATCAGTTTATTCCAAACTCGACCATCGCACAATGATCTATGTCATAGTTTCACATGAGTCTTCGTCAAAACGGGCGAGATCGCCGTAGGATTTTCAAGACCCCCTGACACGAAATCTGTTTCGTGGTACACTATTCCTGTTCGTGCTAGAGTTAAGTATGTCTGGCACGTTCTGTCGGAAAGCTTCTCCTTCTTGCGAGTGCGTCGGGTACGCCAAGTGCGTCCCGGCGCACTTCTTTTTTGGAGCGTTGACGATGGCTCAGGTTGCACGGTGCAGGTGGTGCGGTCTTACATGGTCGATCCAGGCCAAGGCGACCACGCCCGCCGCAGCCGCAGTCACGAAGGCCAACCAGGGCAACCGCTGCCCGTTTTGCCAGTCCAGCCAGGTCGTTCTGAGAACGGAACGAGAATCCCAAGCCACGCCCACGTGAGCGGTCAATCACGGACAGAGGATCGACGATGAGCGAAGAAGTCAAAGCAGGACACCCAGCAGGTCGAGGGCGATGCGCCCAAGCCCGACCCCACCTTCACCCAGGCCGACATCGACCGCATCGTGAAGGAGCGCCTGGAACGGGTCAAGGCCAAGTACGCCGACTACGACGACCTGAAGTCGAAGGCGGTGAAGCTGGATGAGCTTGAGCGCGCCAAGATGGACGAGCAGCAGCGCCTGGCCGCCGACCTGAAGACGCTCGAAGACCGGGCGGCCGCTGCGGAGAAAGCACGGGACGAGGCGCTGGCGCAGTCGCAGGAGCGGCTGATCCGGGCCGAAGTCACCGCCCTGGCCGCGGCGATGGGCTTCAAGTACCCCGGCGACATCCACCGCCTGGCCGACCTGTCGGCGACGAGCATCGAAGACAGCGGCGCGGTGGTCGGGGTCAAGGAGGCGCTGGAGGCGCTGGCCAGGGAGCGGCCCGACTACATCGCCAAGGCGACAGCCCCCAAGTTCGACGGAGAAGCGAAAGGGCAGGACGGCGGCGACCTACCCAAGCTAACGCCTGCGCAGGAGCGCGCGGTCAAGACGCTGGGCGTCTATTCTGACGCTACCTCCTTGCGCACCTGACGCCGGCCCCGCCCCCCAAGGCACATCGAAAGGCACCAGCAATCGGGGAGGGAAGTACGCCCGGAAGGCGGGAGCCGGCGTTCCCCACTTGCGTGAGGACAGGTCCCCACTTGCGTGGGGGCAGGCTTCCTGCCTGGCCCTCTTGAGAAACAAAAGGGCTTAGGCGATCAGCCTGAACCCAGTCTAGCAGGTTCTTTGGTCAAGAAGCAGCCATTATTGACTTATTTGGAGGTTTCTTGATGCGCGCGGCGATGGCCTGGTTGAAGGTATGCTGCGGGTTGGCCAGCAAACTCGCTCGCTCGCCGATGCGCCGTAGCCACTCGCGATAGACCTCGGACCGCGGCCGGCCCAGGACGATGACCTGCTCGTATCCCCAATCGTCGTCCACGTTGCGCGGCCGGCCGCCAAGCGAGCGCGTAGACGTGGGAGTGACTGTGCTCTCTCGCTTGTAGGCCTCCCAACAGGCAATCAGCTGGCGCCAGCGCCCAGCGATGAAGCTGCGAATGGCGGTTTCGGCCTCCTGAACGGTGAGCCCTTGGCTCGCCGCGACAGCCTCCGTCTCCATCACGTCGACGAAGAGTTTGCCCTGGCAGAACCCGGGTCGTGTCTGGAACAAGCGCAGTTGTAGCCTTGCACACGGGTCAGGGATGCACTCCGGATCAGGCTCATCTGGGGCGTCGTCCTTGCACCGGGCCCGGCGCAGCCCGACGTTCAAGACTACGGTGATCACAGAATAGAGGTCGGGTTCAGAGGCGAGGCGGCAGACGAAGGTGTGGTCGCCAAAGGTGTACTCCTGTTGGTCGCCGCCTTGCAGAAGAAATTCGAAGACCTCCTCAGCAGATCCATTGAAGTAGAACAACTGTGTCTGCGTGAACAAAGATGTGCCTCCTCTTGGGTTGAGCCTGCCGGGTCCATCCCCCCAGGTGCAAGCCAACTCGTAGCTCGCGACAGAACGCACCGATCGCAAGGAGACCGGCTGTGTGCAAAGGCGCGCGCCGGAGATGGCGTTCTAGGTTGAGTCCTGGCAAGGCTGTTCCGTCTGGAAAGCTGCTGTATCCCCTTGACACGGAACCATCCAGAGTTCTGGCGGAATCATTTCCCTCTAGAAAAGGATTAACCGTCAGGTGGAGCCCGATGGCCTGTCTGGCGGCAAGGACCGAAGTATAGCATGGAGAGCTAAAACGACGCGAATCCGAAACGCACCTGACGCAATGCGCCACGCCCAAGCGTGCAGGTGATGTTGCCCGCGAGGACGATCATCTCGGCGTCGAAGATCATCACGGCGCTGGACACGTCCTTTTTGAGCAGCAGTTCTTCGAGTAAAGGCAGGGCGGCGGCGGGGGCCTTGAAGTCGGCCAGCGGGTCGGCGTCGGGCGGCCGGCTGCTGCCCAAGGGCGGCCATCAGGGGGTTGGTCTGCGCGGCCTTAGGGTGCGTTGAAACCCATCACGTGTTGGTAAGAAAAGGCCCCCAGCTGCGTGTGTAACCCATCAAATTGCACTTTGGGAAGGATTGGGCTACATTAGGCCCATGAAGATGGACAATCCTCCCCATCCTGGTGAGATCATCAAGGGGCTGTGGCTCGACCCGATGGGTGTGAGCATCACTGATGCAGCCCGCGCCATGGGCGTGAGTTGCATGACCCTGTCGAAGATCGTGAACGGCAAGGCGCGCGTGACGCCGGAGATTGCTGTGCGGCTCTCCGTCGCGTTGGGTGGCAGTGCGGAGAGTTGGCTAGGACATCAGGTGACCTACGATCTCTGGGAGATCGAACAACACGGCAATGACCTGCGGGCGGTGCCGTTATTTGCGGCTGCGTGAGCCAACAGCGTTCTGATGACCTATGACCCTAAAACCGATCAAGAGCGAAGCGGATTACACAACGGCGTTGCAGGAGATCGAGCGGCTCTGGGATGCCGAGCCAGACACGCCAGAAAGTGACACGCTCGAAATTCTGGTGACGCTGGTCGAAGTGTACGAGAAAGGGCGCTACGACTTGCCAGCCCCGGATCCGATAGCCGCGCTGGAGTACTTCATGGAAAGCAGAGGCTGGACGCGCAAGCAGTTGGAGCCGTACATCGGCAGCCGCGGGCGGGTTTGGGAGATTCTCAACCGAAGGCGACCCTTGACGCTGGGGATGATTCGTAAGCTGGAACAGGCCACTGGCATTCCAGGCTCGATCCTGATTCAGCCCTATGAGACCGAGCAGGACGATCACGCACCTCTGTCGCGCGAAGTCGCGCCCATGGGACATCTTGCCGCCAGGTAGGTCATTTTGCAGGTTCAGACGGTCCACAGCCCCCTCCCGCTGCGGATCGTCTTTTTTTACCAAGAGAAGACCCCCAACTGCGGGCCTGGGGGTCTATTTGTTGCTTGGGGGTGGAGCCTAGTGGTGGCTGTGCGCCAGCAGGCGGCCCTGGGGGTCGGTGTGGACGTGCTGCTCCACCTCGCCGGTGAACACCAGCGGCACGCCGATCTGCTTGAGGGTAACTTTGACGGCAATGATCCTGGACCTTACAAGATCTTTTCTTGTGCATAACAACGAATGGGTATATACTATGGGTGGATATCACTGGTCGAAAATGCGGAATTAGCAGCACTCTTGGTATGGAGAGACACCAATGGACACAGCAAGGATCTTTCAGAGCGGACGCAGCCAGGCTGTCCGATTACCAAAAGCATACCGGTTTGATGGGACGCAGGTGTTCATCAAGAAGATCGGCGACGCCGTCGTCTTGATGCCCTACCAAGGAGGTTGGCAGACGCTATTCGACAGCCTAGACGAGTTCTCGGAGGACTTCATGGCCAGTCGCAGCCAGTCTGAGCAACAACTGAGGGAGGATGCTTTCGAATGAGACTGATGCTCGACACCAACATCTGCATCTACATTATCAAGCAGAAACCTCCCGAGGTGCTTGTTCGGTTCAACAGCTATGAAGTCGGCGACGTTGCGGTTTCGTCTATCACGGTGGCCGAGTTGCAGTTCGGCGTCCGGAAAAGCCAACAACCGGAGCGCAACCAACATGCGTTGGATCAGTTTTTGCTGCCGCTCCTGGTCGTGGATTTTGATCAAGCCGCAGCCGCGACCTACGGCGAAGTCCGTGCCTCGCTCGAACGCCAGGGTCAACCTATTGGGCCGTTGGATATGCTCATTGCTGCCCATGCCCTCAGCCAAAAACTGATTCTGGTCACCAACAACGTCGCCGAGTTCGACAAGGTGCAGGGGTTGGTGGTGGAGAATTGGGCGACTCGGTAGGTGCGTGCAACGGCCTCCTCGAAGGTGCTCACGCCGTTGTAATCGACGGCGACACCCAAATGGGGCAACGTTCCTGTTCTAGCTTGAAGAGACCTTTCATGCCAACAACGCTGACACCCCAGGAGTTCGTCAACAAGTGGCGCGGCAGCACGTCCACGGAACGCCAGGCCTACCAGCAACACTTTATTGACCTGTGCCACCTGGTGGGTCATCCAACGCCGGCCGAGCTGGACCCCGAAAACAAGTTCTTCACCTTTGAGGCGGGAGCCACGAAGCAAAGCGGCGGCAATGGCTTTGCCGATGTCTGGTACAAAGACCACTTCGCCATCGAATACAAAGGGCCAGACGGCAACTTGGGGAAGGCGTACAGCCAGCTCCTGCAGTACCGTGAATCGCTGGAGAACCCGCCGCTGTTGATCGTCAGCAACTGCCAGACCATCAGCATCCGCACCAATTTTACCAGCTGCGCCAACGTCACAGTTCCGATCACCCTGGACGATTTGTTGACACCCCAGGGGCTGCAGCAGCTTCGCTACATCTTCTACAACCCCGTCGCGTTTCGCCCGGAGATGACGGCCGCCCAGGTCACAGAGGACAGCGGCTGCGCAGTTTGGACAATTGGCGTCACACCTCGCCAAGTGGGGATATCAGCCGTACGACATCGCTCACTATCTGATCCGCCTGTTGTTCTGTCTTTTCGCCGAAGACATCGATCTGCTGCCGGTCGATCTATTTACCCGCATGGTCGAGACTGGCCGGCGCAACGTCACCGGCTTCAATCGCCAAGTCAAGCTGCTCTTTCGGGCCATGGCCGAAGGCGATAGCTTCGGCGAGCACCAGATCCGCTACTTCGACGGCGGGCTGTTTGACGACGAAGCTGTGCTAGATATGGACGGCGAAGGCATCGCCATCCTGCACGGCATCACGCAGTTGGACTGGTCCGCCATCGAGCCGGCCATTTTGGGCACACTGTTCGTGCGCAGCCTGGATCCGTCCAAGCGGGCGCAGTTGGGCGCGCACTACACCAGCAGGGAAGACATCCTGTTGATTGTCGAACCAGTGCTCATGGCGCCGCTGCGTCGAGAATGGGAAGCGATCAAGAAACAAGCACGTGAGTTGGCCGCGAAGCGTGACGCAGCGCCTACCAGGGCCATGGCGACTCGCATCCAGAATGAACTGCAGAAGCCTGGTCATGGGCTTTGCCCAGAAGATTCGATCGATCCGGGTGCTGGACGCCGCCTGTGGAAGCGCCAATTTCCTCTACATTTCCCTGCGGCTGCTGATGGACCTGGAGAAGGAAGTCAGCAACTTCTGCGGTGAAATTGGTTTACAGCCGTTTTTCCCGGAGGTGAGTCCGGCCCAACTGTACGGCATCGAGATCAACGACTACGCCCACGAACTGGCGCAGGCCACGGTGTGGATCGGTTATCTGCAATGGCTGCACGAGAATGGCTACGGCTTTCCCTCTGAGCCGATCCTACAGCCGCTCCACAACATCAAGCATATGGATGCGATCCTGGCCTACGATGAGCAGGGCCGGCCGGTGGAACCGGAGTGGCCGGAGGCGGAGGTGATCGTTGGCAATCCGCCGTTCTTGGGAGGTAAGCGCCTGCGCAATGAACTCGGCGATGCTTACGTCGCCGAGTTGTTTAAGTTGTATGCGGGAAAGGTACCACACGAGTGCGATCTCGTCTGCTATTGGTTCGAGAAAGCGCGGACACAGATCGAGCGGGGAAATGCCAAGCGAGCTGGACTTTTGGCGACCCAGGCCATCCGCGGTGGAGCCAATCGCAAAGTCCTTGAAAGCGTCAAAGCGACAGGCGACATTTTCTGGGCACAGTCCGATCGTGACTGGGTCTTGGACGGTGCCACTGTCCACGTCTCGATGGTGGGTTTTGATCTGGTGCTGAGACAGATCGAGTGCTCGATGGCCGGACTGTTTCGACAATAAATGCAAACCTTACTGAGATGACCGACGTAACCCAAGCTAGCAAACTACGGGAAAATGTTGGGATCTCTTTCATGGGTGTCACGCCAGCTGGTCCTTTCGATATAGATGAAGACACGGCGCGCCGATGGATAGAACTGCCACCAAATCCTAACGGTAGACCAAATGGCGATGTACTTCGTCCATACTTCAACGGAGTTGACCTGGCAAGACGCCCAGGCTCAGTATGGATCATCGATTTTGGTGTTGGAACTTCTCTCGCCACTGCCGCATCGTACGAGGCACCGTTTGAGTATGTAGAATCTGAGGTAAAACCACAGAGGTTGAAACAACGATCGACCATAGATCAATGGTGGTTGTTTGAGCGTCCCCGGCCTGACATGCGGCAACGCGCTGAAGATCTTTGGCGATACATTGCTACATCCCAGGTTTCGAAATATCGCTGTTCTCGTGGCTTCCCGCTGACGCAATGCCCGCAAACGTAGTAATTGTCTTCGCTCGTGACGACGACTACTTCTTTGGTGTATTACATTCGAAGGCGCACGAGATTATGGGCGCGTCGTAAAGGTACCCAACTTCGAGAAGCGGAAAGTGGTCTGAGGTACACACCAACCACTTGTTTCGAGACCTTCCCCTTCCCCTGGCCCCCAGGAAGCGAACCTGCTGGCGATCCCCGCGTCGAAGCCATCGCCCAAGCCGCCCGCGAGTTGGTGGAGCAGCGCGACGCCTGGCTCAACCCACCTGGCGCGAGCGAAGCCGAACTCAAGAAGCGCACGCTGACCAATCTCTACAACCAACGGCCGGCCTGGCTCGATCTCGCGCATAGGAAGCTGGATGCGGCCGTCTGCGATGCCTACGGATGGCCGCACGACCTGGCGGATGAGGAGGTGTTGGAGCGGTTGCTGGCGCTGAATTTGAAGCGGGCCGGACTTTGACCCCTATGGCCAAACCATACATAGTGTAGGTTCCCCCCACCCCCTCGCGCCCACAGGGAGCCGCCAGCGGGTGAGGATTCCGGGAGGCGGACCATGACAGAGGCCATAGCCGAGGGAGTCGGCATGGTATACGCTTCGACGTAATTTCAGCTTTGGAAACTTGTCCCCTACGAGAGGGCATGCGATCTAGAAGAGCGCTTATCCATTGTAATGCGAGCGGAGAAACATGACCGATACAGGAACGACCACATTCTCGCCGAATTCCGCAATCGACGCTGCAATCAAGGAGTTGTTGCCGAACTTCAGCCTTGGTTCGCAGAGGCGAATGAAGAAGGCTATTCTGAATGCGAAGAAATCGGCGGAAAAACACCGTGACGAGAACACTGATGCTGCCGCGCGCCATATCTTTCGAGAATTCATCCCAGCTTCTATCTTGAACCAAAATGGTTTCGCCTTCGAATACGAAATACGTCTGGATGGACGAACGCCTGATTGGCTTGATGATTCTGCGAAATTGATGCTGGAGTTTTACACGTACGAGCGCGGTGGCACTTCTGGCCTTATGGAGCGCTTAACATCATCAGTAACCGAAAAATGCACCAAATACAAGGATATCATCGCGGCAAACTCATTGCGGTTCATTGTGGCTGTGTACTTGGACTTTTTGACCGGGATATCGCTTGATGAATGCCGTGAAGATGTCGAGTCGTTTCGATCGTTGTTCGATACCAACAACTCATTATGGGCGCTTCTCTTCTTCACAGAAACGCAAGCCTTTGGTCGTACGCAATATTACGGATTCCTCTGTCTTTGTGTGGATTCTTCTTACAAGGCCATTCCGAACTGGCCTTTTGACACGATACATCTTGGCCAATAGGAGCCGACATCGTTACCCAACCTGATATGCAACAGATGCCTCTCGGTCGACGAGAGCGAGCGTACTAATGGCGTAAGTCGTGACATGGGCTTCCCTTGCAGCGGGCGGTGGCGCGGTCACGCCATCCGCTAGCCCTCCCCACCGTACGATCCAGCAGCCGCCAGCCGCATCCACCGGATACGGCACCAGGTCGCCGCCCGATATGAAGTAGCCGTCTTGCGGTTACAATCATATCTTCTTGCATTCGCCTGTTCCCTCTGATCGTAGCGATCCAAGTCCCACGGCACGACCCCGTTCAATCGTCAATCCGAAAAACCAGCACGGCCTTCGGCTGGCGGCACGTCATGCAGCCGCCGATCTCGACGCTGACCAGCCGGCCAGGCGGCGTTTCAAAACAGGAGCCGCGTCGGCCTGCCGACACTCCGATAGATGAAAACAGCGGGGCTCGGTTTTAAACTGGCTGTCAAGCCGGGCGGCGCTTCTGTATGCCACATTTCGGTTGATCTTTTGCTTTTGCAGTGGTATAATCGCCTCTGCATGGCCTTTCGGGCCATCGTCTTTGTCGTCGTGACGTTTATTAGCCGCAGGTTCAGATAGCGGGCTTTGTCCAAGGTTAACCCTATGAACGCCAGCTCAATCGAAAGAATTGAGATAGAAATCAGCCAACTTGCCTTGCCAGACCAACTTTGGCTGCTGGAGCGCCTGATTCAGCGCATACGCAGACGCACATTGCAGACACAGCCCTCATTGGAGGGGCAACTCGCCGCGATGGCACAGGATCCCCACATGCAACGTGAGTTAAAGGCGATTGAGGCGGAGTTTGCCGGCACCGAAGCGGATGGTTTAGGGGTGGCTTGATGACCGTTCAACGAGGCGAGATTTACTTTGTCAATCTGAACCCAGTGCAAGGCCGGGAACAGGCTGGACAGCGTCCAGTCTTGGTGCTTTCGATAGATGCGATCAATCAGTTGCCACTTGTCGTGACGGCCATTGTCGGCACGAAAGGGGCGAATCTGCCACGGGACTACCCGACGAATGTCCGCGTGAGTGCGGCGGACAGTGGGCTGCCGCTGGAAACGGTCTTTCTGTGTTTCCAGCTTCGTTCGCTTGATGCCAGTCGGTTTCCAGCCACGCCCGCGGGCAGAGTGACGGGACGTGTGCTTGAGCAAATCGAAGATGCCGTGCGTTACTGCTTGGGGTTGTAGTTGGTCGCTTCTGTTCGAAGACAAACTTGCAACGAAACATCAAGTGACCTTACGAGAAGCCCGTCAGGTGCTGCTTGGCCAGCCGCGGATTCGCTTCGCTGAAAAAGGGAACGTATCTGGCGACGATGTCTATGTCGCATTCGGGCAGACCTACGGTGGACGGTAAATCTGTGGCTTCAGGAGAAGTTGGCTCAGCAACCACAACTGGCTGCGGCTTAGGAGCCAGCAGGCAAAGGCACAATCGACTGGGCAATGGGGGGGAGGAGCGCGGCACCGTGGACGTGCACCGCGGCCTTCAGTCGGCTGGCGATACGGCTGTGGTAGAAGGCGAACTAGGCCTTGGCCAGTTCGACGTAACGCCTGCTTCGCAGAACTTGACCACAGTATCGTGTCGTGATAATATCGTGACATGATAGAGTCGTTTGCTGATGAAGAAACTGAAAAGATCTTCAACGGACGGGTGTCACGTAGGCTGCCCACCACAATTCAAAGGACCGCCCGCCGCAAGTTGCTCTATCTGGACGATGCGGACGATTTGCGAGACTTGCGTTCACCGCCAGGCAATCGACTGGAACCGTTGCACGGTGACCATGCAGGTCAATACAGCATTCGCATCAATGAACAGTGGCGCATTTGCTTCTATTGGGAAGATGGCAAGGCGAAACAGGTGAAGATCGAGGATTATCATGGTTAGTGAGGTCAAGATGGAACAAGAAGAACGACTGCCGCCAGTCCATCCGGGCGAAGTGCTCCTGGAGGATTTCATGAAGCCGCTCGGACTTAGCCAGTATCGTCTGGCACAAGAGCTTAATGTGCCTGCTCTGCGAATCAGCCAAATTGTGCATGGTAAGCGTGCCGTAACGGCAGACACGGCGCTCCGGCTGGCGCGCTATTTTGGCACAAGTGCAAACGTGTGGATGCGGTTGCAGGCACGCTATGATTTGGAGGTTGCAGAAGCAGAACTGGCAGAACGTGTGAAACGCGAGGTCAAAGTCCGCCAGCCGCTTACGCCGGCATTGGCATGACGAACGATCAAGTAACCTTATGGCCGAAAACAGGCTGAGTAGCATATCACAAGCCGATTCGTTGCCTAAAATGGGTAAGTTTTGGGACACGCACAATTGACTGAGCACTGGGGGGTCTGGTCCTTTCGTATGGGTAGCGGGATGGGCCGAACGCTATTGACGAAAAACCCCGTTTCGTATATAATTTAGATCGCAAGTACAAAACGTCCTTTGCGTTCCTAGAGGGACCTGATAAACAATGACTAGCGAAACCCCTAAGACCGTCCGCAGCCGCAGGGCGAGCAAGACAGTCATCCGACCCAATGACGCGGGCAATGCCCCCAAGCTCACCGACCTATACCGCAACGAGAACTTGTATCTCTCCCGCGTGGGTAAACGCATCCGTGAGCGCCGGATCGAGATCGGCTACGACGACCAGCAGGTGTTCAAGGACGCCCTGGGCACCAGCCAGAGCTACGTCAGCAAGATCGAGCGCGGCGAGGGCTTGCGGCTGCTGATTGCGCTGGTCAACCTGTGCAGCGTGCTCGATTGCAGCCTCGACTACCTGGCCCTGCGCACCGACGATCCCCACCCCTATTTCCCCGACGTGATCGATGAATTGACGATCATGTACCAGCCGGAGAACGTCCACCACCGCGCGATGCTGCTCCAGTTGATGCAGCTGGTGGAGGTCATGACGCCCGACCAGCAGATGCTGGTCCTGCGCCTGGCCGAGTCGATTGCCGAAAACCCCGCAGCCCACAATCCAGCAGCGTCAGGATGATGGCGCGATTGCGCAGCGCGCTGGGCGCTTTGCCTTCGATCGCCTTCAGCAGCCGCTTGCCACGGTCTTGGGTCGGCACCACCGATTGCTTCCCAAGCGTGGGCATCCTTCTGTTGGTAGGGGATGTATTTGCGGATGTGGAGCGCGGTGATGTCGTTCAGCGAGGCCGCGATGCCTGCCTGATCGAGCCAGGTGATGAAGCGCAGGCATTGCTTTTCGTACCATCCGATGGTTGACTGCCGGCGTCCGGCGGCCTGAAGATGGATGGCGTAGCCGGTAAGCAGAGTCTTGAGATTGTCCATCGGAAACAATAGCACGGACCCCTATCAGGCGCAAGCTGATCAGTTAGAGCGGCAGAACCAGAATCGGGATAGGGGGGCGGCTAGGCCGTCCCCCTATCCCGATTGCCGAAAGAACCATGGCAGCGTAGCTGGATTACGCCATCGCCGCCATGCGCTGGTCGATCTCGCGGAGGACGGTCTTGCGGTTGTGGTGAGCCATTTCGAACTTCTGGACGGACTTCAGGCCGTCCATGTCCAGGCCGTCGAGCTGCGCCATCACATCCTTGGCGTTCATGCTCTTGTAGTCGGCAATCGGCAGCGACGCCAGCTCCCGTTCGGTCAGGTGGGCATCCAGCTTCTTGGAGATGCGATCGATTTCTTTGTCCAGTCGCGTGAAATCGTCATGGGTGGGGATGTGCAGGGCGCGCAACATGGCCTCGACCGAGTGCTCCATCTGCTCCTCGACCACGGTCACCTGATGACGGCCGCGCTGCTCCCAGCCTTTCCACCACTCGGTGACTCGGCTGCTTTGCATGCGCTCGAGCTCGATGCCGCGCTCGGCGAGCTTGTCGAACAGATC
Source organism: uncultured Chloroflexia bacterium (assembly GCA_963709505.1). Classification (GTDB taxonomy): domain Bacteria; phylum Chloroflexota; class Anaerolineae; order JAAEKA01; family JAAEKA01; genus CAVPXC01. The sequence continues at coordinate 127,521 of CAVPXC010000022.1, forward strand.
CTCGCCGCGGTCCATCAGATGCTCGGCCTCTTCGCGCGTCATGTGGATTGCGCCTCGGCTGGCGTCGATGAGCTTCTGCGGCGAGTTGGTAACCGTGTGGGTGGTTTCCTCGACCAGCGTCTTAACACGCTCGGTCATGGGTGTCTCTGACATGAGTTTCTCCTTTTATCTCTGCATCGCAGGTCAATGGCCTGCGTCAGTGGTACCGCCTGTTTCAATCATGACGCATTGCGTCATAAGGGAGTATAACACACTGCCCTGACAGAGTCAAGTTAGAGATTTGTTAGTGCGGTATTTCACGGTAATCCCCCGGACGGATCGCACTGTTTTGGACAAGCAGTAAGACCCGTGCTATACTTGTTGCCGATTTCCCAATGTCACTGCGCTTCGTGCGCCCGCTTGTCAACCGATCGATCAAACCGCCGGCCGTGCTCGATGCCGGCCGTCAATCGAAAATCAAATCGCTCAGGAGGCACTTCCCATGTCAGTCGATATTCAATCGCTGCTCGGCGCTGAAGCCGAGAGTCTGCTCGGCTTCAATGCCCCCAAGATCTCCAAGGACATGCTCCAGCTCCCCGGCCCCGACTATATCGACCGGGTGTTCTCAGCAACGGACCGAACTCCGGTGCTGCTGCGCAACTTTCAGTCGCTCTTCAACGCCGGCGGTCTGGCAGGCACAGGCTACGTCTCCTTCCTACCGGTGGACCAAGGCATCGAGCACACGGCCAGCGCCTCCTTTGCGCCCAACCCGCTGTACTTTGATCCCGAGAACATCGTCAAGCTGGCCATCGAAGGCGGCTGCAACGGTGTCTTCTCGACCTTTGGTGTGATCGGCTCTGTGGCCCGGAAGTACGCCCACAAGATCCCGCTCATGGTCAAGCTCAACCACAACGAGACCCTGAGCCTGCCCCTGACCTACGACCAGACCATGTACGGCAGCGTCGACCAGGCCTGGGACATGGGCGCCGTGGCCGTGGGCGCGACGATCTACTTCGGCTCGCCCGAATCCCGCCGCCAGATCATCGAAGTCAGCGAGGCCTTTGCTCGGGCGCATGAGCTTGGCATGGTCACCGTGCTTTGGTCCTATCTGCGAAACTCCGGCTTCAAGAAGGACGGCGTCGACTATCACTTGGCCGCCGACCTGACCAGCCAGGCCAACCACCTGGGCGTCACGATCGAGGCCGACATCATCAAGCAGAAGCAGGCCGAGAACAACGACGGCTTCCGCAAGATCGGCTTTAGCCACACCAACAAGAAGGTCTACGAGGATCTGACCAGCGACCATCCCATCGACCTGACGCGCTACCAGGTGGCCGGCTGCTACATGGGCCGCATCGGCCTGATCAACTCCGGCGGCGCCTCCGGCCAGAACGACCTGGCGCAGGCTGTGCGCACCGCCGTCATCAACAAGCGCGCCGGCGGCATGGGCCTGATCTCCGGCCGCAAGGCGTTCCAGAAGCCGATGGCCGAAGGCGCAGCCCTGCTGCGGGCGATCCAGGATGTGTACCTGGATGATAGCGTGACTATTGCTTAGGCAGTGGAGAGTGGGAGTGGAGGGTGGAGAGTGAAGCGTAATCGGTTCACATCACCCTGAACGCAAGAGGGGCCGGCTGCAGCAGTAGCCGGCCCCTCTTGCATTTCAGACGCGCCGATCACCAATTACCGACTCTCTGTCTGCCACCGTCACTGCCACCGTTCACTCCCCATGAAACTCCTCGCCGACTCCATGCTCGGCTCGCTCGGCCGCTGGCTGCGGTTGCTAGGGTATGACACGGCCATCGCGCGGCACGAGCCAGACGCGCATCTTGTGCGTCTGGCTCGTGCTGAAGGTCGTGTCATCCTGACCCGCGATCGGGAGTTGGCCGCCCGCCATGGAGTGCAGACGCTCTTGATTGCGTCCGAGGAGCTGGATAAACAACTGGCCCAGACTGCGCACGATCTTCCGCTGCCACCGGCCGCGCCCGGCAGCCGTTGCCAGCACTGCAACGAGCAATTGCAACCGGCCAGTCACGCCGAAGCCGCTGCCGGTGTCCCACCCTACGTTCTGGAAACCCAAGAGTCGTTCAGCCGCTGTCCCGCCTGCGGTCGCTTCTACTGGCGCGGGACCCATTGGCCCGAAATCGAAGCGAAGCTTGCTGTGCATCGAGTTCAGTCCTCGGGCCAGCTCATAGACTTATGCTCTCCTTCCCCGCGACACTCACCCCATCCCCGCCACCAACCGCCACACCTGCGCCACCACGAAGGTCACGGCGAAGCCCATGGCCAGCGGCATCAGAGCCGCCACCGTGGTCCATCGACGGCTGCCCGTCTCCTTGTAGATCGTGTAGATCGTCGTGCTGCACGGGTTGTGGATCAGGCTGAACAGCATCAGATTGACGGCCGTCAGCAGCGTCCAGCCTCCGGCCCGGAAGAGCGTCGTCATATCCTGGGTGTTGTCCATGGCAATCATGACGCCGGCGCCATGCCCAATGCCAGTCAAGCCGGTCATCAACACGGTCAACATCAAAATGGTGGGGATCACGATCTCGTTGGCCGGGATGGCCACGATGTAGGCCACCAGGATGATACCGTTCAGGCCGAGGAGCACACCCAGCGGATTCAGGGCATTGACCATGATCTCGGCGATGCTCTCGCCGCCGATATGCACGTTGGCGATGAGCCAGATGATGGCCCCTGCCGGCGCCGCGAAGACGATCGCCCGCCACAGCACGTAGGCGGTTCGGTCGATCAGCGACGTGTAGATCGTCCGCAGCACGCGGGGCGGCCGGTATGGGGGCAGCTCCAGGCTGAACGTAGATACCTCACCCTTAAGCACCGTGCGCGAAAGCCCCCACGACACGGCGAAGCTGAGCAACACGCCCAGCACCGCGATGCCTACCACGGCCAGCGCCGAGACCAGTCCGGCCAGCTCCGCCGTGACCAGCGCGCCGATGAACAACGAAGCGATCAAAATCTGCGTCGGCCAGCGGCCATTGCACAGGGCGAAGTTGTTGGTGATGATGGCGATAAACCGCTCGCGCGGGCTGTCGATGATGCGAGTGGCCACCACGCCCGCCGCGTTGCAGCCGAAGCCCATCATCATGCTCAGCGATTGCTTGCCGTGCGCGCCGGACTTCTTAAAGATGTTGTCCAGGTTGAAAGCCACACGCGGCAGGTAGCCGAAATCCTCGAGCAAGGTGAACAAAGGGAAGAAGATGGCCATCGGCGGCAGCATCACGCTGATCACCCAGGCGGTGGCCAGGTACACGCCGTCGATCAACAGCCCGCTCAACCACCAGGGCATCCCAATGGCGTCGGCGAACTGAAGCAAGGCCGGATAGACCTTGCCGATCAGCACGTCTGAGATCATCTGCGACGGAATGTTCGCCCCCGTGATGGTCAACCAAAAAACCACCGTGAACAGCAGGAGCATGATGGGAAAGCCCCACAACCGGCTGGTGACCAGCCCATCGATGGTGCGGTCCAGGTCGAAGCGGGGCTTTTCGTCTGGCCGGGTCACGGCCCGGTCGGCGATGCGCGCCGCGTCGGTGTAGATGGACTCCATCAGCGCCATGTGGAAGTCGCCGCCGATCTCCCAGCGCAGGGTCTTGGCCGTGGCCAGAATGCTCTCAGCGCTGGGCGGCCCGGCCTCGACGCTAGATTTGTCTTGTGGTCCCCGGTTGGATGTTCGTCCGGGCCATTCGGCTGCGATTTGACTTAATTCGCTCATAGATGTGTCTTTCCAATCCTGTAGGGGCAGGTCTTGCACCTGCCCTCTATGCTAACCTACATTCCACCGGAGGGCAGGTGCAAGACCTGCCCCTACGACTGGTATTCGATCCGCAGGGCAGGTGCAAGACCTGCCCCTACGACGGGTTTCGAACACGATCGTTTCAGTTGGCCAGTTCCAGCCGCAGATCGGCGCTGGCCAGCTGGTTTTCCTCGCCGCCATGGCTCAGGTCGCCGAGCTCGCCCTTGCGCAGGGCCTCGGCGATACGCTCGTCGCCGTCCAGCAGGCGCAATGCCACCCAGCGTGCGTTGGGCAGGCCAGGGTACGCCGCCTCGATGTTGCGCCACCAGTTGGCCGATGGCGTGCTTCAGCGCCGGCGACTCGCCGCGCAGCCGGTGCGGCTTGCACACCGTGACGCCCGTAGCCACCTCGCTGATGGCCTGCAGCAACTCGGGCATGCCCTTGTTGCGGCGAGCTTCGGTCGCCACGACCGGCACGCCCAGGTCACGCGCCAGCCTGCGCTCGTCGACCTGAAGCCCGTGCCGCCGCGCCTCGTCCATCAGGTTCAGGCAGACCACCACCCGATCGGTGATCTCCAGCACCTGCAGCACCAGGTTCAGGTTGCGCTCCAGCCGGGTCGCATCGGCGACGACGATCGTCACGTCAGGCTGGCCAAAGAGGATAAAATCGCGGGCAACCTCTTCGTCCAGGCTGGTAGCCAACAACGAATAGGTGCCGGGCAGGTCCACCATCTTGTAGCGGTGGGGACCGTACTCGAAACCGCCCTCGGCGCGGGTTACGGTTTTGCCCGGCCAGTTGCCGGTGTGTTGGCGCAAACCGGTGAGCGCATTGAAGACGGTGCTCTTGCCCACGTTCGGGTTACCGGCCAGCGCCACGACGAAATCCGTGCCGGTCATGTCGATGCCCAGCTTGCGCAGGTTGGCTGCGTTGTGCACCGGGCAGGTGGTGCAGCCGGCCGTTGCTGCAGGCATCGGAGCGATTGTGATCACGACGTTATCGTCGTCGTCCAACGGCAGAGCCGAGTGCGTCGAGGGCCGGGGGCTGCCATGCGCCGATGGCCTGGTCGCCATTCACAGGTTGTTTGGTCATCGAGCACCCTCCGGGAGCCGAGAAATGTTGATGAGTTGAGCCTGCTCCACGCGCAGAGCGATCAAAGCATCGCGGATGCGGTAGGCAGTGGGATCGCCGCTGGGGCTGATCAGCTCGGCAGTGACCACCGTGCCGGGCAATATGCCCAGGTCCATCATGCGGCGTCGTTCCGGCCCGCGGACAGCGCGGCGACAAACCGACGACCTGGCCATGCTCGCCCAGCTTGAGAACGCTGAGCGGCTCGCCAGGCTGCGGTTCGGCCGCTACTTCCCTTTCCACAGGCCGCACCGAGATATTGGCGGCGACGATGGGCGCCAGGAGATGCTCGTCGCCATCAGCCCAAATGCGCACCCGGTGCGGTGACATCTCGATCAGCCTGATCTCCATGCCGGGATACAGCCCCTCGGCCACTAACTGGGCGAAGACGGCCTCCGGCTCGTCCTCGATGTGAACGATGCGGAAAGATTCGTCCACGGGCATGGCCATCAGCGACTGGCCGCCGTGCGCCACAAAGCTGCCACCCGAGTCGGGGATGGGATCGCCGTGCGGATCATGGGTGGGGTTACCCAGCTCGGCCGCCAGCGCCTCGACATCGGCCGGCAGAAGCCGATGCTCAAAGCGGTCGGCCTGTTGATGCCACTCCACCTCAGTGTAGCCGGTCTTGTCGGCCAGGTAGCGCTCCCATAACCGGTGCGCGCGGATAATGTGCAGCGCAGACTCGCGGCCCTGCGGTGTCAGGCGAAAATCGCCGTTCTTGACCGCCACCAGCCCTCCCGCTTCCATCGTGTTGAGCACGGAGGAGGCCTCGTTAACGGTCACCTGGAGCGCGCCAGCCACACTCTCCACGGTGGGCCGGCGGCCAGCCATCTCGCAGTTGTGCAGATGTTTCAGCGCGTCCTCGGTCACGATGCGTTCGTTCATCAGACTCGACTGGCGCCAGCGCGCCAGCAGGCCGCGCCGAGGCCAGACCAGCAGCATAACCCCTGCAGCGAGCAGGGCGAAAATCCCAAGGGCAATCCGGGGATCGGGCATGTTTCAACACTCCGTTCTCGATGACTTCCGGCCAGGCTTAGCCTTGCTCGCCGGAAGCCGTTGGTTCCTCATACGTGACAAACAGCAGTTGGGCCAGGTCGTGCGCCAGAATCTGGCGTTGGCCGTTGACCTCCAGCGTCAGAGGCCCGTCGAAAGGAGACCGCGCCAGCACGACCACGCAAGCGCCCGGATACAGGCCTAGGCTGCCCAAGTAACGCAGCCGCTCGCCGTCCTGCGTGTTTACCCGCCGTAGCTTTACCGCAGCGCCCGGCGGCAGGCTCGCCAGCGGCGTGTTGCTAACCTCGACACGGCTGCCATCTTTAGCCGGAATGGGGTCGCCATGCGGATCAACGGTCGGGTAGCCCAGCTTGCGCGCCATAGCCTCCTCGACCTCCTCACTGATGGCGTGCTCCAGTCGATCCGCCTCTTCGTGAACCTGATCCCATGGCAGTTCCAAGATGTCATGGAGGAACAACTCGATCAGCCGATGATGGCGAATCGTCTCCAGCGCGGCTTGTTCGCCGGCCGGCGTCAGGCGCACGCCCTGGTAGCGGGTGTGCTCGACCAGCCCGGCGTCGGCCAGGCGCCGCACCATATTGGTTGCCGAGGCCGGCGCCACACCCAGCGTAGCAGCAAGGGCCGAGTTGCTGGCGTCTGCGCCTTGCAGTTGAAGATGGTAGATGCCCTTTAAGTAGTCTTGATGGGCTGGAGTCAAGAGCATATTTTTCATAATTCAAACTAATAAATTAGCCTTAGCTAACATTGTAGCTCGCATGATCGACCTTGTCAAATCTCATACTCAACATGCCTCCCCTGGACAGCGCCGCTTACGACCCGTATGGAATGCACCCACATTATCATTCCGCCGCTTCTACAGTATAATGAGCTTGGCCAGTTGATGTCGATCTGACTAGTACTGCACGGCACAAATCGGCAATAGTGAACAGTCAACAGTAACCAGTCAACAGTGAACAGTAACCTAGTACAGGTTGGCGCAAGTCCGCCCGGTGTTTGGAAGTCGAGGCTTCAGCCGGGTCTTGAGCGCAAACCCGGCTGAAGCCTCAACTCCGGTTAACCAAACGTAAGGCGGACTTGCGCCAACCTGTACTAGCTACCTGACAGTTTTTTTGTTTCGGTGTCAGGTGACCGTGGGTCGAGTAGGGTCTGGCGGCGAGTCTCGGCTGATGTGAGCCTGTTTTGAACACTGAACACTTCGATACCACGCCGCCAGGACCTACTCGACCCACGGTATCTGTTCACTGTTCACTGTTGACTGTTCACTGTTCACTGTTCACTGGCGTATCTTGCCACCTGCAACCTGCAACCCAACCACATGCCGACCGACACCCCTATCTCAAACCCAACAGACGCCGGCCCGCGACTTCTAGACGCGCTGGCGCGGCTGAACCAGATCGGCGCGACCATCAACCAACTTGGCTTGGCCGACCAGGCCGGCGTGACCGAAACGCTGAGTCTGATCGCCGCAAGCGCCATCGAGGTCGTCTCCGGTGGCAGCGCGGTGATCTACTCCTACGATCCAGCGCGCGATGCATTCGACGCCGAATCGCGCGTTGCGGCCGGCGCGCTCGGCGTTGCGTTTCCGGAAGGCGGGCCGCGCAGACATGGCCTGGGGCACCGCGCCATAGAAGAACGCCGCCGAGTGCTGTCGTACGAAGAGCCGGACCTCACGTTACATCCGGTGCATGCGCAAGCCGGTGCACAGGCCGCCGCGTGCTTTCCACTTGTGGTCGCCAACAAGCCTCTGGGGATCCTCTACATCTACCTGTGCCACGCCCGTCGCTTCGAGCCGCTCGATCTACTGATGTTGGAGAATTTCGTCAATCAGGCGGCGATGGCCATCTTCCAGACCCACCAGTTGACGCGCGTCCAGCGCGATCTGGCCCGTACCGCTGACGAGTTGGCCCGCCTGCGCCGCGCCGATCTGCTGATCTCCTCCCGCCTCAGGCTTGAAGATACCCTCGAGGCCATCCTACAGATGGCCCTTGAGGTGACCGGGGCCCACTACGGCATTTTCCGCTTGGCGGACGCCGGCGGCCATAGGCTGGTGACGGCCGCCGTCGCCGGCGACCTGAACCGGCCGGCGGTCGAAGCGTTGCCGATCAACGCCACCAGCATCATGGGTTGGGTAGCCAAGGCTCGGCAGCCCCTATGCATCGCCGATCTCCAGGCTAACCCCTGGGCGCGCATCTACTACCCACTGGACCACCAGGTCCAGATGCGTTCCGAGCTGGCCGTGCCTCTCGTCGGCGCCAGCGGCCGCCTTGAAGGCGTGCTCAACCTGGAGAGCCCAGCCGTCGGCGCGTTCAGCGAGCAGGACAGCCATCTGTTGCAAGCTCTGGCCACCCAGGCCGTCATCGCCATCCAGGACCAGAGACTGCTGGATGCCTTGCAGGAGATCGCCGAGCGGCTCTTGACGCAGCCGGCGCAGCAGGTCTTCGACCGCCTGGTGCTCATGGCCTGCGAGCTCCTTAACGTCCCGACCAGTAGCCTGTGGGTGATCGAGGAAGACCAGCTCGTGCTGCGAGCGTCCAACAACGGTGATCGGAGAGGCCAACGGGTCGCTCTACACGACAGCTTGACAGGCCAGGCTATTCTCGACCGCAAAGCCGTAGTTGCGGATGACCTTCGCCAGGAGCAACGATTCGCACAGCGCGAGCTTGCACAAGCGCAAGGCTGGTCAGGCGCGCTGATCATGCCGCTGCTGGCCGGCGACGCTGGACAGCCATTGGGCGCGCTCAGTGTCTATGCTGCGGCCAACGACCCGAGACGCTTTGCCGACGCGGACTGGGACAAGAAGGTGCTGGCCGTCCTCGCGCACCATGCCGCGCTGGCGGTGCAGGAGGTTTCACGACGCGAGGCGCTGCGCGCCTCCGAAGAGCAGCGCGCTGTGGCCGAGACCTTCGCCGCGATCGGCGACATCGCTGCAAACCTGCTGCACCGGGTTAACAACAAAATCGGCACGATCCCGGTGCGTGTCGAAGGCATTCAGGACAAATGTCTGCCTGCGTTGGAAGCCGATCCGTACCTGGCGCACAACCTGGCGGAGATCGAGCGCAGCGCCAATGAAGCGATGACGATCATGCGCGACAGCCTGTATCACCTGCGGCCGATCCGCGTCATCCCGGTCGATGTAGCCGAATGCGTGGCGGAGGCGATCGCCACGTCAGACCTGCCAGGCAGCGTCCGGGTGCGTCAAGAGGGAATCGACTCCTTGCCGCGAGTTGCGGCAGGGCCGCGGCGCCTGGCCCTGGTTTTCGCCAACCTGCTGGAAAACGCCGCGACGGCCATGGAAGGCCACGGCGTGATCAGTGTGATTGGCACATGCAGTGGTCATTGGGTCGAGGTGGCGATCAGCGACACCGGCCCGGGCATCCCGCCCGAGCTTCATGAGCGGATTTTTGACTTCGATTTCTCCAGCCGCAAGGCTCACGCAGGCAAGCTCGGCTTTGGCCTCTGGTGGGTCAAAACCCTGATGGCGCGCTTCGGCGGCGCCGTGACCGTGCACAGCGATGGACAGCATGGCACGACTTTCGTTCTACGACTGCCGGCTGAGACGGACAGCCCACTCGTACGATGAGCACACCCATGGAAACCCAGGGCCCGCGCGCGATTGTGGTCGAAGACGATCCCTCCTGGCAGCAAATTCTAGCTGAGATTCTGACCGACGAAGGTTTGACGGTGGACCTCGCCGACAACATCGAGGCCGCCGTCGCCTGTCTGCGCGCCACGCCGCACCGGTTGGCGATCGTCGACCTGTCGCTTGGCAAAGAAGACCACCGCAACCAGGACGGCCTGTTCTTTCTGGAGTCAGTGCGCCGGCACGATCCCGGCTGCCTGGCACTGCTGTTGACCGGCTATGCCACGGTGGAGCTGGCTGTGCGCGTGCTAACGGAGTTCGGGGCGTTTACCTGTTTGCGCAAGGAGACCTTCCGCCGCGCTGAGTTTCGCACCGTCGTGCGTCAAGCGTTGGCCGGCGCGCCGCAGCATACAGCTATCGAGACAGGCACATGGCCGCCTACCGCAGCAGATATCGACTTGCCACTGACCGTGACTGACAGGCAATTGCCGAAGGCCTACCCACCATCTGCGACAGGCCAATTGCCTGTCGCATTGGTCGTCGAAGACGATGGAGGCTGGCGCAGCATCCTCGGCGAGCTCTTGAGTGAAGCAGGTTTCCTGGTGCATGCGTGCCGCAGCTATGGCGAGGCGTTGGGTTATTTGCGCCGAGAAAGCTTTGAGTTGGCGATCGTCGACCTATCGCTTGCCAACTCGCTCAACCCCGACGACAACTCAGACGGACTGCGTTTGCTGCAAAACCTTCAGAAAGCCGCTGTGCCTGCAATCGTCGTCAGCGGCTCAGCGCTACCTGAGCTGGTCGAACAGGCCTACGAAACGCATGGCATGGTGGCCTTCCTCGAAAAGCGCGCGTTCGACCGTCAGGCCTTTCACCAGGCCATCGTGGTGGCGCTGCGGAAAGGCGATCCTGGCGCCGGCGAGCTGAGCGATCTCACCTCTCGCGAGCTGGAGGTGCTCGAGCTGTTGGTGACAGGCCTAACCAACAAGGAAATCGCCGAAGCACTGGTGATCTCTGACAACACCGTCAAGCGCCATCTCAAGGCGATTTTCGTCAAGCTCGGCGTAAATACCCGGTCCGCAGCAGTGGCCAAGGCGATTGGTGCTGGGCTGGCGCTGCGATAGGAGGCAGGTGGCAGGTGGCAGGTGGCAGGTCGGAGGCAGCGGAAAAGCTGCCACCTGCAACCTGCCACCTGCCACCTGCAACTTGCAACTTGCCTCCTGCCCCCGCTTGTCAAACCCGCAGAACCGTGATATACTTTCTCAAGCATTGGGACCGGCATGCTGCCGGTCCTTGTTGGCCAGGCAATTGCCTGTCCCCGCTTCTACTCCTGGAAGGAGGTGATGCTACACCGGGCCTGGTGACCAGTCGAGCTCCTGGCGGGAGCGCTCGTTGGCGTCGCTTCCTTATCCCCTCGCCTTCCAGCCCTGACTTCAATTGGCCCCTGTGGGCCTCCACAACTGCATATCCCGCTCTACCGTCCGACCTGACGCACGCCGTAAAGCAACGGTTTTGGCGCTTATGCCCGGTCTGTTGGTCTTGACACGACCGGTGGCCTGATTCGACCCACAGACCGACCGAAAAGTTCTGTCTTTCCGGTCGTGCCAACTTCCTCTTCTAGGAGTACACTTCGTAATGGCATCCGTAACTTACAGCCACATCTACAAACGCTGGGGCGACACAGTCGCCGTCAACGACTTCAATCTCGACGTTGCCGACAAAGAATTCATGGTCTTTGTCGGCCCCTCCGGCTGCGGCAAGTCCACAAGCTTGCGCCTGCTGGCCGGCCTGGAGGAAATCAGCGACGGCGAGATCCGGATCGGCGACCGCGTCGTCAACGACGTTCCCCCCAAGGACCGCGACATCGCCATGGTGTTCCAGAGCTACGCGCTCTATCCGCACATGTCGGTCTACGACAACATGGCCTTCGGCCTGAAGCTGCGCAAGACGCCCAAGGACGAGATCGATCGCCGCGTCAAGGAAGCCGCCGAGATCCTGGGCATCACCCAGTTCCTCGACCGCAAGCCCAAGGCCCTCTCCGGCGGCCAACGACAACGTGTCGCCGTGGGCCGCGCGATCGTACGCAATCCCAAAGTCTTCCTCTTTGACGAGCCGCTGTCGAACCTCGACGCCAAACTGCGCGTACAGACCCGTGCGGAGATCAGCAAGCTGTGGCAGCGTCTGGGCACGACCTTCATCTACGTGACACACGACCAAGTGGAGGCCATGACCATGGCCACCCGCATCGCCGTGATGAAGGACGGCATTCTGCAGCAAGTTGATACCCCGCAGTACCTGTACGACCATCCGAACAATATCTTCGTTGCCGGCTTCATGGGCAGCCCGTCGATGAACTTCTTCGACGCCACCCTGGTCGAGGCCGATGGCAAGATGTTCGTGGACGGCGGCACCTTCCGTTTGGAGGTCCCTGACAAGTACCTGGAACTGACGCGCAAGTACAAGGGCAACCAGGTCGTCTTCGGCTCACGCCCAGAGGACACCCAGGTCCGCGAGTACGCGCCGCCCGGCATCGCCCCGGCCTACATGCAGGCCCAGGTAGACGTGACCGAGACGATGGGCAACGAAATCTTCGCTTACCTGCTGACCGGCAAGAAGAGCTTCGTCGCTCGTCTCGACCCGCGTTCCAAGACGCACATAGGCGAAACCATCGACCTGACCGTCAATATGGACAACATGCACCTCTTCGACCCGAAGACTGAGCAACGCATGGTCTAGTCAGCCGCAGGGGAGAAGTGGAGAGTGGAGGGTGGAGAGTAGAGGGTGAAAAAACCCTCCCTCTCCACTTTTCACTCTCCGCTTCTTTCCCTCCACTCTCCACCCTCCACCCTCCACCCTCCACCCTCCACCCTCCACTCCCACTCCACTCCCCACTCTCTGCTACGCATGCTCGCTCTCGTCACCGGCGCCACGGGCTTCGTCGGCGCAAACATCGTAGAAACGCTGAACCAGGCCGGCTGGCAGGTGCGCGCCCTCCACCGTCGGACCTCGTCGTTGGCTGCGCTCGACGGACTGGACTACGAGCCGGCGCTTGGCGATGTGCTGGAGCCGGGCTCGCTATTAACGGCCATGGAAGGCTGTGACGCGGTATTTCACACGGCCGGCGTGGTGGCCGATTACTGGGGGCAGAACGTCGAGCTGACCTACCATGTCAACGTCGACGGCACGCGCAACGTGGTCGACGCGGCCCAGGCGGCTGGTGTCCCCCGGCTTGTGCATACCAGCTCGCAGGCCGCGCTCGGTTTCGGCGACGGCCAGGCGCCGATCGACGAGACGCACCAGTTCAATATGCCGCCTCACGTCTACCCCTACGGCCACAGCAAGCACCTGGCTGAACAGGTGGTTCAAGAGGCGGTCCACCGCGGGCTACACGCCGTGATCGTAAACCCTTCGGTGGTGATTGGGCCGCGCGATGTGACTCTGGCCAACAGCCGTCTGATCATCGAGGTGCAGCGCGGCCGGGTGCCGTTGGTGCCGCCGGGCGGTATCAACGTGGTGGACTCGATTGACCTAGCGCGCGGCCACCTGCTGGCGCTCGAAAAAGGACGCCCAGGCGAGCGATATCTCTTGGCTGGCCACAATGTTCCCTCGATCGATCTGATGCGACAGATCGGGGCGGTGCTAGGCGTTAACCCGCCGCGCGGCACCATCCCGCGTCGCTGATCGGGCCGCTGGCGGCTGCTGTGGACGGCGCCAATCGCCTGTCTCCCCGTCCGCTGCCTCTCTCCGGCGACGTGCTGCGCTTCGGCAGCCGCTTCATCTACGCCGACAACCGCAAAGCGATAGCCCAGCTGGGCTGGAGCGTCACACCACTACACGAAACCATCGGACGGGCGGTGGCATGGCTGCGGGCTGAGCGGCGATTATAGCGGCAACCGGACCGCAACGCGTGCCGGCTGTTCCTTTGCAGCCATTTGTGCAGTTGAAAGCAACCATAAAGCTATTTTGGCAGTGGGCGAGAAGTCGTGCGCGAATTCCGGCTTAAACGGCGTTCAACATTATAGATGGCTACGCCAGTTGGCCCAGGTCACAACAGGAGCGGAGCTGGTACCCATCGGAATGTGTCGATTTGCTTGCCAAGCGTTCGGAGGAATCCATGACCACCCTCATCTTGATCGTGTCGCTCGTACTATCGAGTTTCTATCCAAGCCTACTGCCCCTTGCTCAGCGAGATTCCGGGAGTTTCGTGCACGACAGACAGGTTGAGCAACCCAACTGGCTGCAACGCATGGCGGATCATACCGGGTACGACGTTGCGGATTTGAAGCTGGAAGATGTCGCTACCATCACGTTACTCACGGGCGAGACCCTCACGACGGTGAAGGCGGTTGACACCCGCAGCGGCGCGATTCTTGGAGCAACCTTCTCAGGAATGCAAGTGGTGGACAAAAACGCCACGCAGGCTCGGGCTGCTGCCCAATGGCGAACAGAGCATGGCGCAATGACACCACAACTGGTTGCGAAGCTGTCCGCGGCATCATCAGAAGACACGTTTACGGTCTCGGTCTGGCTAAAGACCACGATCGAGCCGCTGCGCAAGCCAGACCACAACCCCGGCGACCCACAGGCGTCCGGGGCCACGTCTGGTCCATCGGTGGCGCAACCTGTGACTAGCGGGATAGCTCAGCCCGACCCGGCGGTGACCAGCAAACGCCCGGCCGTGCCTTTGTCGGTTGCAGAAGTCCAGGCAACAGGCGCTGTCTTGCCCAAAGCGCCAGCCTCCCCTCTTCCGGCGCTTGCCGAATCGCCCAAGAGCCTCACCGACCAAACGACCAGCAGTGAGAAGCCCAACCAGGAGCTGGAACAGCGAGACCAGGCGCAGGGGGAGGCCTTCCAACAGGAAAACGAAGCGGCCCTACGGCGCCAGATCGCAGAGGTGCGAGACCGGTTTCTCGACTATGCCTCTGCGCAAGGCCTGCAAGTCCTCTATGCCAGCGAGATTGCGCCCATCGTCCACCTGGCCAACGTCCCGCGCGACCAGCTCCTTGCTCTGGCGCGCCACCCTGACGTTGACGCCCTCTACGATGCTTCCGTGCCGGGTGGACCTGCGCTCGACGTGGCGCGCCCAACCCACAATATGCTCCCAGTGGCCGATTGGGGCGGGTACACGGGCGATAACGTCGCTGTGGCCGTCGTCGAAGGGGAGCGCGCTGCCGACAACAACCCGAACCTGACGATTGTGGAAACCAGAGACACCTCTCGCACCCGCAGATGGCATCCGACCATGGTATCGGGCATCATCGCCAGTACGCATACGACGCAGCGCGGCTGGCGCGGGACGCCGACATGTACAGCGCCAATGGCGACGATTACGTCACGATCGCCGCGTTGGAGGCGGCCATGGACTGGGGATCCAACCGGGCAGGGATCCTCAACAACAGTTTCTGGGCGGACAACTGCGGCGCCACTTCGACACTGGGCAACATCGACCGGCACATGGATTACCTCGTGCGCTACAACTATGACTTGGCCGTGGTTGCGTCGGGCAATTTCCGGCAAGGCGGATGTGGTGGCTCCGGCAGCAGTTATGTCACCTCGCCCTCCAAGGGTTACAATGCGCTCACCGTCGGCAACTTCGACGATGGCAATTCGGTCGGTTGGACGGGCGATGCCATGAACGGCACCAGCCAGTACAACGTCGATGGGATATACAAGCCGGAACTGACGGCCAGCGGCACCAACATCACCAGCCTGTCGGAGGCCAGCCCGTGGATCAGCACCGGCTCCGGCACCAGCTTCTCTTCCCCCATGGTGGCTGCCCTGGCCGCCGACATGACGCAAGCCGACCCAGGCTTGACCGGCTACCCGGAAGGGGCTTCTGCCCTGCTGATGGCCACCTCGCTGCACAACATCGAGGGCGACCAGCGGCTCAGCCGGGCCGACGGCACGGGCAGCATCAACGGATCGGCCGCACTGGTAAGCGTGGAACGCGACCATTGGGGGTCGCAGTTTGTCGATAGCACGACCGCGTTCCCATTGAACTTCACTGAGTTTGCCTACAAAGGAGAACGGGTTCGCTACGTCATCCGCTGGCTGTCCAACCCCAATGCCAGCTACACCACCGACCCCTTGCCCGCCGACATAGACCTGACAGCTTACCGGGCAGATGGAACATATATCCAAGGATCAGCTTCTGCATCCAACAGCTTCGAGATTGTCGACTTTGTGGCGCCAGAATCGGAAACCTATCGCTTTCAAGTCAGCTTGTACGGAAGCTGGAATGGGAGCGGCACCTGGCTCGGCCGCGGCTGGTGGCGCGGCGTCTATCGCATCTATCCTGACACGGGTTACGTGGACCCCCAGGCCACTCCCATGGGCACGCACTTGGCCGTCTTTCCGACCGACTGGAGCCCAACCAACTACTGGAGAGTGATGGGCATCCGGTCCCTGAACTCGGACCACGACCTGTACCTGTACAACAAGACCTTCTTCGACGATCCCGACGGCCTAGCGATCGAGGACGTGTCACCCTATGTATCCAGCGTAGACTTCATTACCGTAGATGGCAATCACTGGCCAGCCAGCAACCCCGAGCGATACGTCGTAAACCACTACAGCGGCACCGCCGGTTACAACGCCAGTTGGTCCAACCTGGGCCTGCTTGTCAGCAGCAACGGCTATTACGGCCCGTATACTGCAGACGCCAGCGAGATCGCCAAAGTCTTCGACCTGTCTGTCAACCGCTACCAGTACAAGCGGATCGAGATCGTGCCAACGGGAGCCAACAGCAACGACCTGGCCGCCGAACTGTTCAGATCCGATACGGGCAGCGCGTCCAGCTGGTCTCAAGGCCGAGGCAATGGTGTTGCGATGGCCAACAGCTCGTCGGACCCGGGCTACACCGAGGCCCTGACCTACTACCACGACAGCGATTTATACGACTACCTGGGTCTGGTGGTTTACGGATTCTTGCAGCAGCCCGCCGACTACTACGTGCGTGTGGCTTGCACCCTCAACCACGATGTCCACGGCGACGGCAGGGTTGACGTGTCAGACGTGCAATATGTTGCCGGCTACTGGCAGGCCGTCTCCCCGCCGGATCGGGCTGACCGGGACAACGACGGCGACGTTGATGTCTTCGACATCTCATTAGTTGCAGGGGAATGGAACACGCAATGCTAGCCGGTCGACAATGCTCGCGTCTATAAACACCATGCTAACACCAATTCGGACTCGACTAATCAAGGCCCTGGCACTGGCTTTTGGCCTGTCTATGCTGACGGCCGTGTGGCGCCCCAGGCTTCCCTTTCACCTGCCAGTGAGCCCGTTTACGAGATCGTTGCCCAGGCCGTTGCATACAGCGGCGGCAGCGACTTGCCGATCCTGCTGGCGCTTCCAGGCGCCTCAATGGCCACAGCCGCGCTCGAGGGCTTGCCGCCGGAGCTCGCCGCCGCGCGCGAACAGCCGCGGCGGCGGACCCTGCGGCGTTGTACGTTGTCGTGTACGCCGGGAAGCAGCCCAGCGGCGGGTTTTCGGTCACCATCGACTCGATTGCGGCAAGCCAAGCCGGCGACGACTCCTTGGTCGTCACTTATAGCTTGATTAGCCCCGATCCGCGCTTGGGTGGAACCACGGTTCTGACCTATCCCTATGTCGTCGCCCGCGTCCGCGACAGCAACGTTGCCGCGGACGACGTGCAGTTCAAGGGCGCTTTCTAAGCATCAACCTTGTGCCTGCCGCTTGACCTGGGACCAGAATACCTGCCTGGCGTCACGAGATTGTCATCCACAGACTGGTAAATTGACAATACTGCACGCCATTACCCCTCTCCATTCGCCTCGTGCAGCTTGAACGCGTCGTGAATGCGCCGCACAGCGTCGTCCGCGTCGCCGCGGGCAACGACCAGCGAGATGTTGCACTCGCTGCTGCCCTGCGCGATGGCGATGACATTGATGTTTGCCTCGCCCAAGGCGCCGAAGATGCGCGCTCGAGACGCCAGGCGTGCCCTTCATCGCCGCGCCGACAATCGCCACGATCACGATCCCGTCCAGCGGCCGTACGTGGTCGATATGATGGTGCGCCATCTCACGCGCCATCTCGCCTTGCAACTGGCCGATAACAGCATCCCGATCCGCCTCGCGGATCACGAAGCTGATGCTTTGCTCCGAGGAGGACTGGCTGATCATCAACACGTTGGCGCCGGCCCGAGCGACCGCTGTAAAGGTGCGGGCGGCAATACCCGGAACGCCGAGCATGCCGCGGCCTTCCACGATGATCATGGTCAGGCCCTTGATCGCCGTTATAGCCTTGGCGACGTCCTTGCTGGGTTTCGGCTCCTTTACGAGCAGCGTGCCCGCATGGTCAGGTTCGAAGGTGTTCAGCACCAGAATAGGAATATCCCGCTCCACGGCCGGCAGGATGGTCTTGGGATGCAACACCTTGGCGCCATAGAAGGCAAGCTCGGCCGCCTCGATGTAGGAAATCTCCGGAATCGTGCGAGCAGTTGGCACCACGCGGGGGTCCGCCGTCATAATACCGTTGACATCGGTCCAAATCTGCACCTCGTCGGCGTGCAAAGCCGCGCCGAGGATCGCCGCCGAATAGTCTGAGCCACCGCGGCCCAAAGTGGTGCTGATGCCGTCCTTGGTTGCGCCGACAAAGCCGGTGATCACCGGAACCACGCCGCCGTTCAAAAGTGGTTGAAGCCGAGACTTGGCGTGGACGGTGGTTGGCTCGATCAGCGGATCGGCGTTGCCGAAGTTGTCGTCGGTGACGACGATCTCGGCAGCGTCGACCCATTCGGCGGCGACGCCGTTGGCGCGAAGTACGGACGCCAACAGCGGAGCCGAGAGCCGTTCGCCAGTGCCGCTAATCACGTCCAAACCGCGCGGGGTGAGCTCGCCCAATACATCCACGCTGCGACACAGTCGCTCAAAGGCCGTCAGCCGCGCATCAAACAGGCGGCCCAGCGCCGCCCGCTCGACGCCGTCACCGATCAGTTGACCCGCTACCATCTGATGCTTGGCCATTAAGTCCTCGCGCGCCTCGCGATAGGGCTTGCGGTCCCCGGCCGCGGCCGCCTTAGCCGCATTGATCAACGTATCGGTTACGCCGCTCATGGCCGAGGTCACGACGACGACCTGAGAATCCTGCTGGCGGGCGCGGGCCACGATTTTGGCTACTTGATCAAAAGCTTCGGCGGTGCCAACGGAGGTTCCGCCAAACTTGAGTATGCGCATAGATAACTCCTCTAAAAATATGATCGCACTCGCCTTCCCCAGAAAGTCCGGGCACACGACAAAATCAGCAAAAAAGAAGCCTCGCATTCAGCGAGGCGGGGCAATCGAGCACGGACAGATAAACAGTCGCGTCTCATCTCCCAGCTTACGCTGACGGAATTGGCACCTTAGTGAGGTAGTGCGGTAGTAAGATAGTGCGGTAATGGAGTAGTGCGGCGGATTGCCGTACTATCTCACTAGCTCACTATCTCACTATCTCACTGCCGCTCCTGGTTGCCGAGGTTTCACAGGGCCGGTCCCTCAACCTCTCTGGATAAGAGCGTCGGAAACTATTCGATTGTTGGCGATGGTAACATAGGGTAAACGTTTTGTCAAGAGCAAGAACGAAAGTGAAAGCGCCATCAGCTCGAAGTAGCATCCTGGCGGTCGTCCAGCAGACTGAGTATCAATATCGATCGGTCCGGTCTTCGAGAACCGGACTGATCGATGGACCAAGAGGACGATTAGCAGATCGGTCCGGTCTTCGGCGACCGGACCGATCGATGGACCAAGAGGACGATTAGCAGATCGGTCCGGTCTTCGGCGACCGGACCGATCTATGGATCAAAAGACTTGGCCAGCGAAAATGGTCGGTTAGCCGCTCGAGCTTCCAACGCGCGCCGCAGCAGCCCCGGATCGCCATCCACCCAGTCGAGGCCATCGACAGCCGCCAGCGGCACCCACAGCAGCTCACCCTCACCCGAAGCTTGCACGTCGCGGTTAGGAGCATCGGCGGTAAAGACGAAAACCATCACACCCGGCACGCTCCCATCGCGCAGCGGCTCGGCCTGTCCCAAGCCGCCGCCCACGTGTAGCACACCAGCCAGCCACAGGTGCGTGACCACCAAACCAGTTTCCTCCAGAATCTCGCGCGCGGCCGAAGCAGCGACATCCTCGCCCTGCTCCACATGACCGCCCACGCCATTGATCTTGCCGGGAAAGATCCGCTTGTGCAGCGCGCGTTTGAGCACCAGGACGTCGTCGCCATGCAAAACAAAGCACAGGGTACGCGGTACGACGACGTGCCGTGTCGAAGGGGCAGGATGACTGATCACGTTCTCGCTGGGCATAGCGGATGTCCTTCTTATGGTGATGTTCCAGCATCAAGCCGCTTGGGCAAGTCTCCAAACCGTGCCATCTTGCGGTGTGAGCACCATGATCGGTATCTCGCGACCTTCGGTACGCTGTTTGTAGGCCTTGTTTCCTTGTCTACACCATCCCCTACTTCCCCACCGCAAGATTCTTGAAATCCTTGACCTGCTGCGTAATCGCGCGCTCGGTGGGCAGGCGCTCGATGCTCGACGCGCCGAAAAAGCCGGCGATCTGCGGCATGCGGGGCAGGGCCAGGCCGACCTGATCCGGCTCGTCGAACGGGCCGCCGTGGCAGATGACCAGGATATCCTCGCGCGCGGCCTTGCCGGCAGCGGCGATCGCATTCACCTTCTCGATTGCCTCGTCGAGAGTCAGAGCCCAGCCTGCGCCAATCGAGCCGGCTGTGGTGAGTCCAACGTGGGCCACGAGCACATCCGCGCCGGCCTCCACCATGGCTTTGGCCTGGTCGGGGTCGAAGACGTAGGGCGTAGTGAGCATATCAAGCTGGCGGGCGATGGCGATTGTCTCGATCTCCTTGTCGTAGCCCATGCCCGTGGCTTCCAGGTTGGCTCGCAAGGTGCCGTCGATCAGGCCGACCGTGGGGAAATTCTGCACGCCGGTGAAACCCATTTCCTTGAGCTGTTTGATAAAGACGGGCATCAAGCGGAATGGATCCGTGCCGCAGACACCGGCCTGTACCGGTGTATCCTTGACCACCGGCAGCACCTCTGCGGCCATTTCGACTACGATCGCGTTGGCGTCGCCATAGGGCATCAACCCCGCCAACGAGCCGCGTCCGGCCATCCGATACCGGCCGGAGTTGTAGATGATTATCAGGTCGGCGCCGCCTTTTTCGGCGAACTTAGCCGAAATGCCGGTGCCCGCGCCACAGCCCACGATGGGCCGGCCGGCCTTGACCTGCGCGTACAGCCGCTTCAAGGCTTCGTCGCGTGTGATGAATGGCATGGATGCCTCCTTCTTTAGTGAGAGAGTGGCGGAGTGGCGGAGTGGCAGGTGTCAGGTGTCAGGTGTCAGGTGTCAAGTGTCAAGTGTCAGGTACCGGAAGCCCGATCGGACCTCTGCACTTGACACTTGACACTTGACACCTGACACCTGACACTCCACCACCAAATGGACAGCGCTCTACTTTCGCAACATTTCGAGCATCAACGCCGCACACCTATCGGCAAACTCCGCGTCGTTGATGTTGTGGTCCAACTCGATCACGGGGATGCCAGGCTTGAGATTGCTCTTGATTGCGTCGTAGCAAGCGTGATCGGCTGCTGGATCCCAGAATTGGCCGCCTGGGCTGTCCAGCATCGAGACGCCTTTGAGCGGCAGCACCACGACCACCGGCGCGGTAGACGCATTGGCCGCAGCCGCCAGCATCTCGCCGATCTTGGCGTTCTCCTCGGTGTTGGTACGCATCAGCGTGACGTTGGGGTTCCACTGGTAGAGGTTGCGGTCGCGGTATTTTTCGGGGATCGTTTCGATGCCCCAGAAATTGGCCATATCGACACAGCCAGGCACGATCACGGCGGGGATGCCGGCGCGCGAGGCCGCCAGGCCTCGCTCCGGTCCGGCGCTAAGCACGCCGCCGCACACCTCGTCGGCCAGCTCTGTGGTGGTTATGTCGAGCGATCCGACGATGTAGCCATCGGCGATCAGGCTTTCCATTGTCTTGCCGCCGGCGCCGGTAGCATGGAAGACCAGTACCTCGTAACCCGCGTTCTCCAGCTCACTCGCGCGCCCGGTCGACACAGATCGTGGTGTTGCCAAACATCGAAGCGGCGAGTAGCGGCCTTTGGCCCGCGGCTGCGGGCGCCTCCATCTGTGCCATGCCGGCGATCGCACCGGCAGCGTTCTTGTAGATCGCCCGGCTGATGCTGTTGATCCCCGCCACATCCACGATCGAGGGCATGAAGGTAATGTCCTTCGTGCCGGTGTAGGCGCTAACATCGCCGCCACCCAGAGTAGAAACCATCACCTTGGGCACACCGACGGGCAAAGCGCGCATCGCGCGCGTGGCAATCGACGTGTTGCCGCTGCCGCCCATGCCCAGGATGCCGTCCAGCCGGCCCTCATCATAGAGGCGTCGTACGACTACGGCCAGGCCTTCGGCCATCACGCGCATGGCCTCGTCCTTGCGTTCGCCTGAGGCCAGATGGGCGAGATCGCCACCGCCGGCCGCGGCGACTTCATCCCGGCTGACATCCGGCGAAAAGCCCGCTTCGCCCATCACGCCGAAGTCCACAACCAACGTGCGCAAGCCCGCTTGCTCGATCAATTCCTTGACGAAGGCGAACTCCTGGCCCTTGGTGTCCAGGGCGCCGACCAGAACCACCGTTTTGGTCATGATGTTACCTCCTTGAAACTAACCTAACAGTCAACAACCGTCTACATAGACCTATAACGTCGCGACCAACCTGATCTCTTGCCGGGCAGGGGTGTTGCATTTCGGACACACGCAGTCTGGCAGAACCTGGCGCACCCGCGGTGTGTCAGATGAAACCGGTCCAAGGGTGATGGTGAGCAGCGAAGCGACCTGCGTATCGATCAGATGATAGTAGACGTTGAGGCCGTCCTTGCTATCGGAAATCACCCCGGCCTCGCGCAGTAAGCGTAGTTGTTGGGAGATGTACGGCTGGGGCTTGCCCAGTGCCGCCTCCAGATGGCATACGCACTCGGGGTTGCGTCGCAGAATGTCGAGAATCTGCAGGCGCACCACGTGACCAAGCAGTTTGAAACGATCGGCCTCAGCCTGGACAGTTTCGGAGTCCTTACGATCTGGCATGACAATCGCCCTCGTGAATAGATTGATCGATTTTCCTTTATCCGACACAATACAAGTATACTCCAACTCGGTCGGTTTTGTATGATCTAGGTCATGTCTGGCAGGCTATTGCTGAGAATTGGACCGAACAATATGATAGGTATCATGTCTTTTTGGGCTCGTTGGTGATAGAATTATGCGGGTTTGTTCAAAATGGGTTGATGAGGTGGCAAGAAGTTAGCGCCGGTCGAGTAGGTCCTGGCAGCGCAGTATCGAAACACACAGTGTCAATGAAAGGCATGCATTAGCCGAGACTCGCTGCCAGGACCGTATCGAGACCAAGCGGGGCGTGCAAATGAAACCCGCTTGGTCTCGATACGGGTCTGGCGGCGGTCGTCGATAGCTGTCAACAGCGGGTGCTCAAGTTAATCATTCGTAGATCGCCGCCAGACCTTACTCGACCGGCGCGAGCCTTTCACCGCTTAGTCAACCCGTTTTGAATACACCCGAATTATATACGCTGAAGAACAACGCCCGCGGTGGGCTTGAATGAGCAAGAAATCCAGTCCATCGCGGATCCTTCCAGACAAACAACAAGGGCAGATGATGACGACTTCCAACCGTATGGTTTTCTTGGACAACTTACGCGGCTTTGTCGTGGTGCTGGTGATCGTCCTGCATGGCTCGATGAGCTACATGGCCTATGCGCCAACATGGTGGTACGTGCTGGACAGGCAAAACAGCTTGTTGTTTACCATGCTGGTGCTTCTCGTCGACGTGCCGATCATGCCAATCCTATTCTTCATTGCCGGCTACTTTGCGCTGCCATCGCTGCAAAAACGCGGTGCGACGGCCTTCCTCAAGGAGAAATTCACGCGCGTCGGCCTGCCGTGGATCTTTGGCGCACTCTTTCTGGCGCCTCTGACGGCCTACATGATCTATGTCTCACGCCAGGTTTCGATGGGGTACTTGCAGTTCTGGGCTACCGATTTCTGGGGTGACTTGTACCAGCAGTCGGTCTACTGGTTTCTGGGCATCCTGTTTGCGATGTTTGTCGTGCTGGCGCTGATCTACACGCGCAGCTATCGCCTGCAGGACAGCACGCCGCAGCGCACCATGCCTTCCCGCAGGCTCTTTGTCTTCTTCGTTGCGCTCACCACAGCAGGGTTCTTCTTGATGGGCTTGTTCTTCCCGCCTGACACCTGGTTGCACGTGTATCTGTTCGTCTTCCAACCGCTGCGTGTCCCATACTACATTGCGTACTTCGTCCTGGGCCTCTACGCCCAGCGCCACGGCTGGTTCAAACCCGACGGCTACACGCCCTACGTCTGGACGTGGCTGTGGGCGTGTATCTTGAGCGGAATCGCTTACGTGGCGATACGCATGGGCGCGCCGAGCTCGCCTCAGGCGCCAATCGTCGTCCAGGCCATTGACCGCGCTGCTTCTTCAGCGTGTTCTGCATGGCGGCCCTGTTTGCCGGCGTGGCGATCTTCCGCCAGAAAGTCGACGGTGACGGCCGCGTCTGGAAAAGCCTGGCCGCCAACTCGTACGGCATGTACTACATCCATCCCCTGATCCTCTACCCACTAGCCTACGTCTTTGTCGCTTTCTCTTTGCCTTTGTTTCTGAAAGCCTTTCTCGTCATTACATTGGCCATCCTGCTGTCGTGGGCTGTGAGCGCGCTGGTGCTCAAGAAAGCCCCGCTGTTGCGCAAAGTTTTCTAAGGAACCCGACAATCAAATGAGCGAAAACCAATCCCACCTGTTCTCTCCCTATCGCCTGCGCGATGTCACCGCCCGTAACCGGCTCTGGATCTCGCCGATGTGTATGTACTCGGTATTCGCCGAGGACGGCGTACCCACCGATTGGCATCTGGTCCACCTGGGCAGCCGGGCCGTGGGCGGCGCCGGTCTGATCCTCGTCGAGGCCACCGGCGTCGAGCCGCGCGGCCGCATCAGCGCCCACGACCTTGGCCTGTGGAACGACGCCCAAGTCGTGGCGTTCGAGCCCATCGTTCGCTTCCTCAAGGAGCACGGCAGCGTGCCGGCGGTCCAGCTGGCGCATGCTGGCCGCAAGGCCGGCGTGCCCGGCGCCATCGCTCCCAGTCCGGTGGCCTTCTCGCCGGACTACGCCCTCCCTCAAGAGATGACCTTGGCCGACATCGATCAGGTAATCGACGCGTTCCGCAGCGCGGCCCGGCGAGCGCTGACCGCCGGCTTCCAAGCCGTGGAGATCCACTCGGCCCACGGCTACCTGCTGCACGAATTTCTCTCCCCCATCAGCAACCGGCGCCAGGACGGCTACGGCGGCAGCTTCGAGAACCGGACACGGCTGCTCTTGGAGGTAGTGCGGGCGATGCGGACCGTCTGGCCAGAGCGGCTGCCTTTGTTCGTGCGCATCAGCGCCACCGACTGGGTGCCGGGCGGCTGGGATATCGACCAGAGCGTGGCGCTGGCCCGGCTGCTGAAGCAAGAGGGCGTGGATCTGATGGATTGCTCCTCGGGCGGCCTCTCGCTGGACCAGCAGGTGCCGCTGGGGCCGGGCTACCAGGTGCCCTTGGCCGAGCGCATCCGCCGGGAGGCCGGCATCGCCACCGGCGCCGTAGGCCTAATCACCCAGGCGCAGCAAGCCGACGCCATCGTACGCCAGGGCCAGGCCGACGTCGTCTTGATCGCCCGCCAGTCGCTGCGCGATCCCTATTGGCCGCTGCGCGCCGCCGCGAGTTGGGCGTGGATCTGCCTGTGCCCTTCCAGTATCGCCGTGGGTGGTGATCGGGCCATCCCGAGCCAGAGCTGCGCAAACCTCGGAAAGAGAGACACGTATGGGTTTAGTAGATCCCCTTATCACAGGGCGCGAAGCGCTGATCAGCACCATCCTCGGCTTCCGCGGCGATGCGGTACTGAACGCTGATGGAGACGTCCGCGTGACGATGACTGGCCCCCAGCTCGGCGCGAACTCTGAAACGCGCAGTCAACGCGCTGAAGGCCGAGGGCATCGACGCAACCGGCGAACACGTCGACTACGTCCTACTGGCCGCGAGCAGCACCTATGCCGCCTACCGAGCCGAGCTGACGCCGCAGCTCTGCAGTCTCGACCTGGCGACCCTCGCCACACGAGGCGAGCAGCTGGCCTTCTGGATTAACCTATACAACGCGCTGATACTCGACGCCGCCATCGTCTTCGGCGTGCGGCAGAGCGTCACTGAGGGGCGCGCCGGCCTCGTCTCGTTTTTCCGTCGCGCCGCTTACAACGTCGGCGGCTACCGCTTCAGCGCCAACGACATCGAACACGGCATCCTGCGCGCCAACCGTCCCCATTGGGCCATCCCCGGGCCGCAGTTCGGGCCGTCGGATCCGCGTTTAGCCTGGCGCATGGATCCTATGGACAGCCGGATTCATTTCGCGCTCAACTGCGCGAGCCGTTCCTGCCCTCCCATCGGCGTCTACGATGCGCCTCAGATCGATCTACAGCTTGACCTGGCTGCGGCTAACTTCATCGCCAATACCGTGGCAGTGGAACCCGATCAGAGCACTGTGCGCCTGTCAACACTATTCAAATGGTATGCCGGCGACTTCGGCGGCCGTTCCGGTGTGATAGCCTTGCTGTTGCAGCATCTACGCGAAACCGAAGATCGCAAATGGCTCTCAACTCAGCAGGCCGGAGTGCGTTTCGTGTACCGGCCATACGACTGGAGATTGAATAGCCCAGAGCAAAACATCAAAGGAGCACAACCATGAAAGCAATTTGGAACGGCGCCATTCTGGCCGAGAGCGATCAAACCATTGTCGTGGAAGGCAACCACTACTTCCCGCCGACGGCCATTCGGCGCGAGTACTTCAAGGACAGTAGCGCCCATACCACCTGCCCGTGGAAAGGCGTGGCCAGCTACTACGACGTCGTGGCAGACGGCCAGGTCAATGCCGGCGCCGCCTGGTACTATCCCGATCCGAAGGATGCGGCCAGGGAGATCAAAGGATATATCGCGTTCTGGCGGGGCGTGAAGGTGGAGAAATGATCAGTACTTGGTGAATCCCATGAACCTTGCCCTTGGAATCGATACCGGCGGCACGTACACCGATGCAGTGCTCGTGGAGCACGCCACCGGACAGGTCGTAGCCAGCGCCAAAGCATTGACCACCCGGCACGACCTGTCGATCGGCGTTGGAAGCGCGATCCAGGCCGTGTTTGCGGCCGCTGCGAGCCTGGACCAGTCCCTGTCGCCCGAGCGGGTGGTCCTGGTTTCGCTGTCGACGACCCTCGCCACCAACGCGCTGACCGAAGGCTACCGCGGTCGGGTTTGCCTGCTGCTTATCGGCTACGACCGGGCGCTACTCGAACAGTTTGGCTTTCAGCGCGAGCTGGCCACCGACGATGTGGTCTACGTGCGCGGGGGGCACGACCATGCCGGCAACGAGGGTGCGCCGCTTGACGAAGACGCGGTGCGCGCGGCCATCCTGGCGCGGCGCGATACGGTCGAGGCCTTTGCCGTATCCGGCTACTTCTCAGTACTGAACACATCTCACGAGAACCGCGTTCAGGCCCTAGTGGAGGAGCTGACCGGCCTGCCGGTCACCTGCGGACATGAGCTGAGCAGCCGTCTCAACTCGGTGCAGCGTGCCACCACTACGGCATTAAACGCCCACCTGATCCTGCCGTTACGCGAGCTGATCGCAGCGGTCCGCCAAATTCTGATGCAGTGGAACATCAGCGCGCCGCTCATGATCGTCAAAGGCGACGGATCGCTCATGCGCGCCGAGTGGGCTGAACACCGGCCTATCGAGACGATCCTCTCCGGCCCAGCGGCCAGCGTCGTGGGTGCCTGGCATCTCGCCCAGACCAGCGGCGAGGTAGCCGGCCAAGCAGCTATTTGGGTGGTCGACGTCGGCGGCACGACGACTGATATTGCATCGCTGCGCGCTGGTTTACCCGCGATCAGCCCCGAAGGCGCGCGCGTGGGCGGTTGGCGAACCCTGGTCGAAGCCATCGACGTCCACACGGCCGGCCTTGGCGGTGACAGCCACGTGCGCTTCGAACCCGAGGGGCGCTTGCAGATCGGACCGCGCCGAGCCGTGCCGCTGAGTTTGCTGGCTATCGAGCATCCACAGGCACTGATTGAGCTACGACGTCAGGCCGCTCGCGCGACGCGCGAGCGCCTGCGCGATCCGGCCGAGTTTATCGTGTTGGCGCGTCGAACGGGTCAACTGGCGCTGCACGAGGAGGAGCTTATCCAGCGGCTGGAGAACGGCCCGCACGCTTCAGCGCAGATCTTTCACTGGCACCAGGCTGGGAGGCCGGTCCACTGGCGTCTGCGCGGCCTCGAAACCCATGGCCTGGTTCGTCGGGCGGCCTTTACACCGACCGACGCGTTGCACGTGCTCGGTCGCTACACGCCCTGGAACGTCGAAGCGGCCCGGCTCGGCGCCTCGATCTTGGCGCAGCGTGCCGGCCTATCGGTCGAGACGTTTTGCCTCCGTGTGGTTCACGAGCTATCGCAACGCGTGGCGGAGGAGCTGGTCGGCAAGACGTTGGAGGACGCCGGCGCGCTCCCCGACTGGAACCGCGAGCCCGTCGGGCGTTTCTTACTTGAACAGGCGCTGAACAGCGGCGACGACCCACATCTGGCCGTTTCCCTGCGGCTGCGCGCACCCTTGGTGGCTATTGGCGCGCCCGTAGCGGCCTACCTGCCGGAGGTGGCCGAGCTGCTGCACACAAAGCTGGTCATTCCGGCCCACGCCGACGTAGCAAACGCCATAGGCGCCGTGGCAGGAAGCGTTGCGCAGCGCCAGAGCATAGTGATTAACCCCCAGGGTGTGGACGGCGCCGTGCGGCTGCACTTGCCCGACGCCATCGTCGACTTCGAACATCTCGAACAGGCCGTGCAGCACGCCCGGCAGATAATGACCCCCTGGATCGAGGCCCGCGCCCGCTTGGCGGGCGCGGATCACGTCGAAGTACGGATGGAACGCCACGACCTTATCGCTCCAACCGGCGGGCCGGTGGAAGGTGAAATCTATCTGGGCACGGAGCTGGCGTTCGTGGCAGTCGGGCGGCCGGGACTGGGGAGGTGGGAGTAGCGGGCGACCAGTGTAGGAGTGTCAGGTGTCGGAGTGTCAGGTGTCAAGTCGCAGAAAACTTGACACCTGACACTCCGACACCTGACACTCTTACTGCACAAACACCGCACGATCTTGACAGCTCCGTATTCTGGCATATGATATTAAAACATTTTCGCCTTGCAAAGGTTTTCCCTCCGTCCTTTGCGCCTCAGCGCCTCTGCGTGAGCTTTCCGGTGAAACACCTATCATGGAAACATTCGAAACGATCCCTTTGACCCCTGCCCCATCGATCAGTTCCAAGAAAGCAGAGTGGGCTTATGTCGACGAGCAGGGCCGGCTGGTGTTGCCACCGGAGGCTGCTGCCAAGCTTGGCCTCGTGCCGGGTGCGCAATTGCGCGTCGAGGAGGCCAACAACAGCTTGCGCCTGCACCGGCCTCTCAACCACCTGGCCAAGATCTACATCGAACCCACCGATGCCTGCAACATCGAATGCGTCACCTGCTTCCGCAATGCCTGGGACGAGCCAATGGGGCGCATGTCCGATGCGACTTTCGAGGCGATCCTGGCGGGCTTGCGAGAGCTTGAAACCCTGCCCACGGTCTACTTCGGCGGCATCGGCGAGCCGCTCGTCCACGGCCGCACGGTTGAGTGGATCGCCCAAGTCAAACAGCTTGGTGCGCGAGTGGAGATGATCACCAACGGCACGTTGCTCACCGAAAAGCGCACCCGGCAGTTGATCGAGGCCGGGCTGGACCTCCTATGGGTGTCGATCGACGGCGCCTCACCCGAAAGCTACGCCGACGTGCGGCTCGGCGCCGAGTTGCCCACCGTCATCGCCAACCTGGAGCGTTTCCGCCGCCTGCGCGTGATGATCAACGGCAACCTCAGCTGGCATTTCCCAAAGCCGGAGCTCGGCATCGCCTTTGTGGCGATGAAGCGCAACATCAACGACCTGCCCCAGGTGCTCAACCTTGCCCGCCGGCTGGGCGCGATGCACTTTTCGGTCAGCAACTTGCTGCCGGTCACCGAGAATCTCCAAGAAGAAAGACTTTACACCAAGGCCTTGCGCTCCCTGGCCTATATGCCTGCAAATCGGGTCCCCCGGTTGAGCCTGCCCAAGATGGACTTCAACGAATTGACGCGCGACGCGCTCTTCGAGGCGTTCAACAGCGGGTTCAGTGTGAGCTATGCCGGCAACAGTTGGGGCGGGGCCAACGACGTGTGCAACTACGTCGAGAATGGCTCGATGACCCTGGGATGGAACGGCGACGTCAGCCCCTGCTGGCCCTTGATGCATAGCCACACGAGTTACCTGCACGGTAAGGTCAGACGATCGCAGCGCCACATCATCGGCAACGTGCGCGAACGCGGCCTGCGTGATCTTTGGCTGGACCCCGAGTACGTGGGCTACCGCGAGCGGGTGCAAAGTTTCGCCTTCCCGCCCTGTACCTTCTGCGGCGGCTGTGACATGTCGGAGTCGAACGTGGACGACTGCTTCGGCAATGAATTTCCAGCTTGCGGCGGGTGTTTGTGGGCGCAGGGTGTGGTACAGTGTCCGTAGGTTGGTAGGTTGGTAGGTTGGTAGATTGGTGGATTGGTAGGTTGGTAGATTGGTAGATTGGTGAGCTAAACTGTCAATCAATCCACCAATCTACCACCTTACCAATCTACCAATCCACCAATCTACCAACCT
This sequence comes from uncultured Chloroflexia bacterium, assembly GCA_963709505.1. Classification (GTDB taxonomy): domain Bacteria; phylum Chloroflexota; class Anaerolineae; order JAAEKA01; family JAAEKA01; genus CAVPXC01. Next base: position 157,817 of record CAVPXC010000022.1, read on the forward strand.
ACCAACCTACTAGTTTACCGCTCAAGAGGTGTTATGGTACAAGTGAAAGTGTATGCGACGTTACGTCCGATCGCGGGCGAGGCCGTATTGCCGGTTGTGACCGGACCGGGACAAACGATCCGTGAGTTGGTGAAAGAGATAGTCACTCGATGGCCCGATCTGCGGCCGGAGATGGTAGACTCGGAGGGCAACTTGCTGCGGCAACGCGTCCACATCTTCCTCAACGGGCGCAACATCCTCTTCTCTGACGGGATCGAGACCGTTATCCCGGAGAAGGCCAACATCAGCATCTTCCCGCCCGTGGGAGGCGGCTGAGCCAGCTGGCGCGCCTCAATAGCACCTTGCGCAGGCAGACTGGGAGTCACGCTCGATTGGTCGAACTGCCGGCCCGAGGCAGCTCGTATCCTCAGGTTGACCTTGGGGTTTTATCCATATCAGAGTGGTTTCAAACACAAACAACTGATCACGTTGGAGGCGGCGGCAACGTTCGTCGCGTTCGTGGCTGTGGAGTTCGACATGCCTGCCTATACGTACATTATCGCGATTCTTCTGGGCTACCTTGTTGGCAGCCTTCCCTTCGGCTTCTGGATCGGCCGCATGCGCGGGATCGACGTCCGCACCTACTTCAGCGGTCGCACGGGAGCTACCAACGTCTATCGCGCGCTCGGCGCCCGCCTGGCCCTCCTAACCGGCGTTCTGGATTTCCTCAAAGGGGCGGTCGTCGTACTGGCGGCGCGCGCGCTGTTCCACAACGAGGCCGCAGCCGCGCTGGCCGGGGCCGCTGCGATCGCGGGCCACAACTGGTCGGTGTTTCTGAATTTCAAGGGCGGCGCAGGCGGCAGCACCGGCGCAGGCGCCTTGCTGGCGCTCAATCCGCTCGCCGGCGCAATCGTTGTTCCGATCTTCCTGCTGCTTCTGTTCGTCGGGCGTTACGCCTCGTTGGCCACGCTGAGCATCGGGGTTGGATCGGCCGCGGTGCTGACGATCATGGTCTTGGTCAACCCGACCAAAACACCGGCTGCTCAATTGCTGTTTGGCTACGCCGCGCTGATCCTGATCGCGATCTCGCTGCGCCCTAACATCGAACGCCTGCGAAAAGGCACTGAACGGCGCATCGATTTCAAGCAGTCCTAGGGAATACGTCCATGTCTGGTGGGAGACAATGAAGGTCCTAATCATCGGCGGCGGTGCTATCGGCTGCCTCTTGTCGGCCAGAGTGGCCGCCGCCGGGCACGCCGTCACCCTGGTGGCCCGGCCAGTGACCGTAGACGCGATCCGCGCGAACGGTTTGCGCCTGGTCGAGGCCGACGGTCACTTGGTCTCGCCGCAGGTGGATGTCGCCGCAACGTTGGCCGATTCCCTCGCCGATAACCCTCCACTCGACCTGGTCGTTATTTCCGTCAAAGCGTACGACACGGCATTGCTGGCCGCTGACTTGCACAATGCTCTGCCGGCGCCACCACCCGTCCTAAGCGTGCAAAACGGGGTTGGAAACGAGGAGACTCTGGCCGGAGCCCTGGACGCGCCGATCCTCGCCGGAACGCTTACCACGCCGGTCGAGGTGCTTGCGCCTGGGCACGTGCGCGTAGCCCGGCCCTCGTACAAATTCGCGGTCGCTCCGGGACCAGACCCAGTCGATGCGGGGCGTGTTGCCGGTCTATTTCAAGATGCAGGGTTTGCCACCGAGGTGTTCGAAGACTATCGTTCACTCAAGTGGTGCAAGCTGTTGATGAACATCCTGGCCAACGCGCAGTCGGCTATTCTCGGCTACACCCCATCTCAGATCTTCTCTGATAAGGCTTTGGGCAACCTCGAGGTCGAGGCCTGGCGAGAGGCTTTGGCGATCATGGCTGCTCAAGACATCTCACCCATCCCCTTGGCCGGATATCCTCTCCCCCTGATCGCTCCCTTGGTTCGACATTTACCGGTGGATTGGGTGCGCCCCGTGCTTGGACGGGCCATTGCCGGCGGGCGGGGCAGCAAGATGCCATCCCTCTACTATGATCTGTATCCGAGCCGCCGCGGCCGCTCGGAGATCACCTGGCTAAACGGAGCCGTGGCTGCCAAGGCACGCGAGCTGGGCCTACAAGCGCCTGTCAACACCACCTTTGCGGAGATACTGCTCGACTTGGTGGAAGGCCGATCCCAGGTTGAAGACTGGGGGAGAAAACCGGAGCGCCTGCTGGCGGCAGTGGCCAGCAGGCGCTCCGGTTGAAGTGTCAAGTATCAGAGTGTCACGTGTCAAGTATCCTGCGACCTGACACTTGACACTCTGACACTTGACACGGCTTGAGACAGCTAGAGAATCTCCAACTCCCTCAACTTGCTCTCCGGCACGATGCCGTTCACCCAGCCGCGCTCGGCGTAGTACTCGGCCAACATCTGATCGATCTCGCACAGGCTGCCTTCCGAGCCCTCTCCATCCGCCGGCAGCGTCGAGAAACGCTTGGGTAGATAGTCGCTGCCCTCGCCGATGCCGGCCAGGTTATTGTAGTAGCGCTCCAGGTTGTACACCCGATCGCCCAGCGTGAGCAGATCCGTAGCCGTCATGGGCATGCCCGTAAAGGTCGCGAACTGTTCGGCGAAGGTGTCCAGGCTCTCGGCAAAGGTAGAGAACTTGCAGAGGTCCAGGCAGTCGGTCATGGTGTGGACGTGCTGGAAGATCACGGTCAGCTTGGCCTTGCCCTCCCAAGCCAGCCGGTCGGTCAGCTCGGCTGGTCCGAGCACGTTGCCGATAATCTCAGCGGCCGGCGTGTAGGCGCGCAGGTGACAGGCGCCACGGTTGCTCGTAGCGTAGCCGAGGCCCATGCCCTTGATGCCGCGCGGATCGTAGGCGGGGATCGCCTGGCCCTTGACCGTCATGGCGATGTCGGGATCACCGAACGCCACTGCGCCGCGGTACGTGCCCTCACCCAGCTTCCAGGCAAAGTCGTCCTTGCGATAGGCAATGCGCTCGATCAGGTCAACCATCGCGTCGGTGTCGCTCCAGGCGATGCCGTTGCCGTTGGTGTAGCCCTTATCGGTGGCCTCCATGGTCATGGACAGCACGTTGCCCATCTCGATCGTGTCCATGCCGAAGCGGTTGCACTGCATGATCATATAGCCCACGGAAGCCGTGTTGCCGTTCAGGCAGTTGCCGCCCAAGGCCCAGGCCGACTCGTACTCGAAGCTCTCGCCTTTGACCTTGTACTTGCCCTCGGTGATCTCGAACTCCTTTTTGCAGGCGACCGGGCAGGCATGGCAGGTCGGGTCGTCGATCAGGATGGTCTCCTTGACGTGCTCACCCGAGACGAGCTCGGCGTCGACGAAGGAAGTGCTCTGGGAGTTCTTGGTCGGGAGCGCACCGACGACGTTGGCCATGTTCATGAGCACGTTGGTGCCATAGACGCTTAGGACACCCTTGCGTGGAGCAGTGATCACCGCCTCGTTCATGATCTGGGCGAGGGCCTTTTTGTCAGCCTCCTTGAAGGCGGCTCGATCGGCCGGCTTGGGCTGGTTCTTCTTGTCGCCCTTGATCACGATGGCCTTCAAGTTCTTGGAGCCGGCCACCGCGCCTGTGCCGCCGCGGCCTGCCGCGCGGTCGTTCTCATTCATGATACTGGCGAAGCGCACCAAATTTTCACCAGCCGGCCCGATGCTCATCACGGCGCACTCATCGCCGTGCTTGCCCTGAAGGTGCTTGATTGCGTCGCTCGTCTCCATGCCCCAGACGGCCGTGGCATCGTGCAGGGTGACGGTCTCGTTCTCGACGTAGGCATAGGTCGGGCCTGCGGCCTTGCCCTTGAACAGCAGACCGTCAAAGCCGGCCCACTTGAGCTTGGCTGCCGTCCAGCCGCCCATGTGGCTGTCGGTCACGGTGCCTGTCAGCGGCGACTTGGTGACAACCGCCAGCCGGCCGCTCATCTTGACCTCGGTGCCTGTCAACGGGCCATTCATCACGCACAGGAGGTTATCGGGCGAAAAGGCCTCGACCTCCGGCCCATTGTCGAACACGTACTTGACGCCCAGGCCGCGGGCGCCGACGTATTTGCGCACATCTTCGTCGTTGAGAGGCTCATAGGCGATGGCGCCCGTGCTCAGATCGATACGAGCAACCCGATTGTTAAATCCTGCGATCATGTGACAAACCTCCTTAAGCTGATTAAACTCTGGGCCGACCTGGCCCTGCGTCAGGTTGACTACAACAGATGAACAAAAAAAGAACCGCTATGTCATTTCGACATAGCGGCTGAGGTGACCGTTGGGGTCTCGCCGGTGGACGAGACGCTTCGCAAGCATTGGCACTTCCTATCGTCAGCGATTGGCATCCTTGGTACGCTTGGCGGCTGTGCGGGCTTGATCTGCTAAGAGGGCAGAAGTATAAATGAGTATACTCAGAGGAGCGCGGCAACGCAAAATCGGCATACAAACAACTCGATTGCCAGACCCTTCGGGTTTCCCTCGTCGAACCCGCTACCCGGCAATGAGCGACATCTGCTCGAACCGGCAACTTGGTCAAGGACGAGAAACCCGAAGAGCCTGCCCTGAGGCCGCCGAAGGGGTCTGCCGGCAACGCTAACTGGACTCGACTCGAAAAGCACGATTGACAACTACCTCCTTTAGTGCTATCATTCACATTAAGTAACGCTATCGGTTCCGGTCCCTGCTCCGCTGTGACCGGTCTGTAGTCAACACACGAATCGGTTCCCGCACGCTGAGGTACAAGGAGGTACACAATGTCAGTTGTCAAAATCATCGAATTGGTGGGCAAGTCTCCCGACAGCTGGGAGGATGCTGCCCAGAACCTGGTTGCCGAAGCCAAAGCCACGTTGCGCGGCCTGACCCGCATCGGGATCAAGGAGTTCGACATCCGCATGAAGGACAACGAGATCGAGGTCTACCGCGTCCACGCTGAGGTCTCCTTCCGCATCGAGCGCTAGCCCTTGGCCGGCGCACCGCCGTTTCGTTCCCAGGTTGCTCGCGGGTATGTTGCTTTTCAACCACAACATACCCGCGACTTTTTTTGGCCGCCAGCCGGCTGGGCTGGGAGGAAAAGCCGCACCCCGTGCGGCGCGCCGACTAAAACGCTTTGTTCGCAGCCCGTTCCTGTGATACACTTCGCCCAATGGCGCCTACCCCTTCTCTCGCATCTTCATCCGAACCTACTCCGAGCGACGCCGACCTCATGCGACGCATCGTGGCGCAGGATCAGGCCGCGCTTATGGCCCTTTACGAACGCTTTGGCAGCCAGGTCTATGGGCTGGCGCTGCGCGTGCTGCGCGATAGCCGGCTGGCCGAAGAGGCCGCGCAGGACGCCTTTCTAAAGGTCTGGAACAAGAGCGTGCAATGGGATCCAGCCAAGGGTCACGTTGGCAGCTGGCTGTTGACCATCGCCCGTTATGCGGCGATCGACCGCCTGCGCCGTGAGCAGCGACACAGCGCCGCCGGTGGAACGTTCCTGGATGCCCTGCCCGACCAGTTGCCGGGCACAGCCATCGTCGGCGACCGCCGCTGGGTCGACGGGCAGCTGCTGCGCCAACTCATGACCAAGCTGCCGGCCGAGCAGGCCATGGTGATCGAGTTAGCTTTCTTCCAGGGCATGACCCACACCGAGCTGGCCGAGCACTTGGGCTGGCCGCTGGGGACGGTCAAGACACGACTGCGCTCTGGCTTGCAGAAGCTGCGAGTCCTCTGGAGCGAGGCGGCTGACCATGCGCGGGAATTGGGATGATTCTCGCTGTCACCCAATCCAATCGTCAGTATACTGCCGTATACCTTTTGTAGGAAAAGTGTACAGTGTGAGCGAGGCGCAAGGCCGCCTATTCTGGCACGACATGCAATGATAACCGAGTACGAACAAGACTGCGCAGATATCCATTCACTCCTCCCGGCCTACAGCATCGGTGCCACCGACCCCGACGAGACGGCTCAGGTGCAGATCCACCTGGCGGCCTGCCAGCAGGCGACAGCCGAGCTGGCAGGGTATCAAATACTGGCCGAGGCGCTGCTTTTTAGCGCGCCCCCGGTTGAGGCGCCGGCTGGATTACGGGATCGCATCCGCGCTGAAGCGAGTGCGCCGCCAAGGGCTTCGTCACGCGCCTTGCCGCAACCGTCGCCTGTACGGGATGGTTTCTGGCAGCACATCCGCCAGGCCCTATCCTCTCCTCAGTTGCGACCGGCACTGGGGCTCGGTGCGGTTGCGCTGGTTGCGCTCTTGGCCGTTGGTCTCTATTTCGATGCGCAACTAAGACAGTTGCGCGACTCGCAAGCGGGTCTGATCGCCCAGCTCACACAACAGCAAGCAGTTCTGACGCAGGTGGGTCAAGGTGAATTTCTGCGCATCGCCCTGCCCGCCGGGCCGGCCGGCGAAGCCACAGGCGCCTACGCCACCGTGGTATGCAACCCAACAGAGCAAGCCGGCTTCGTGTTGGCCGAAAATTTGCCTGCCCTGGCAGCGGACCAGGCGTACCAGATCTGGCTGATCCACGGAAAGGAGCGCGTCAGTGGCGGTCTGTTCAGGCCTGACGCGCAAGGCAACGGCACGATCGCGTTCCAAGCACCCAAGCCGATGAGCGAGTATGAAGCCATCGGCATTAGCGTCGAGCCAGCCACCGGCAGCGCCAACCCCACCTCGCCGCCGGTAATCCGGGGCAACTTATACGACCCCGCCAGCTACGAAAGCTAAAGGTCCAGTCTTCGAGAACGCAACGCTTCAAGTCGCCATCCCAATAGCTCACGCGGATGGTTTGAACTACCAAATGATGCTGAGACAGGTCACTCCGCCGTCCGCCTTGGCGAACTCGTCGACTGGGACGCTCAGCACCCGAAAGCCGCGCTGCCGGAGCTCCACCTCGGTCCGGGGATAGCCGGAAGGAATGATGACACACTCGCCGATCGCCAGGCAGTTGGCCGCAGGCGCCTCCCGCTCCGGCACCACGATGACGTCGAGCCCAGCGAACTGCGGCAGGCCGGCATAAACAGCCCAGGCGACCAGAATGCCCGGGCCATCCGGCGCCGAAGGCGTTCGGCCGAGATGGTTGACACCGCTTAGCAGATGCAGTCCGTGCGGCACCGGCAACGCTTCCACGTGGTAGCCCCATGGCCCCAGCACCCGCCGCAGTTGCTCGGCGCCGACCGCGTTGGTGCGCGCGGACTGGCCGGCGTAAAACGTGTTGTCAATTCGCAGCACGTCGCCCCACTCCAAGGTGCCGGGCGGGTGTATCTCGACCCATGGTCGATCAGCCGGCAGGTGCGCTCGCATCGCATCCACCTCGCCCTGGCGCGCCGGCTCAGCGGGCCTTGCCAGGATCACCCCCGCGGGCAGCACGAGCGCTACGTCCTGAACAAAACAGGCGTCAGGTAAGCCAGGTGCGGATGGAAGCACGACGACTTCGAGGCCGGCGGCCCGCAGCGCGCTGGCATACAAACGATGCTGTACCTGGGCGCGTGTCACGTCAATTGCAGGAGCATGCGGCTTCTGACCGAGGGCTGCGGCGAAAGAGCTATCGGGTGGGCGAACGAGCGCGGTTTGTGGCAGATGCATAGCGGTCATCTCTTATCTATTATACGATCGGCGGAGTGACGACAGCCACGGCCGCTACGCTGTCGCCCCGAATGTCAAGCACGCTCACGCCCTGGACTGTTCCACTCTTTGCAGGCACCTCAGCCGCCGAGAAGCGGATGATCTTGGCAAAGCCGCTGATGCACAGGGCCTCATCGCCTTCGGCGGCTCGGCCGATTCCAACCAATGCCTCAGTCTTCATGAGCACCTTGCCCTGGCCGCCAGGTGTTTTGTTGGCGGAAAAGCCGGCCATCTGCCGCCGCGTGCCCTGGCCGTCGGCGGTGACCAACAGCACCTCGTCTTCATCGCTGCTCACGCTGATGATGCCGACCACGGTATCGTCGGGCGATGTCTGGATGCCGCGCGTTCCCTCACGGCGGATCAGTCGCTCGTCGAAGCGGTAGCCGACGCCGCTGCGTAGCGCAATCAACACGTCACTCACACCATTGGAGAGGGTCATGGCGGCCGGTGGGCCCCCACGCTTCGGATCGCAGAGCAGTGTGCCCGGCTGCAAGCGCGGCCCGACGTACGTGCGATGCACCGCGCGCACCAATCCGCTGCTCGTGACGATTAGCAAGTTCGAGCGCTCGTCAAGCTGGTCGTCTAACGCCAACGCGCAGCCAATCGCCTCGTCGCTGGTGAACATCAGCCGCTCGGGCAGCGAACCGCCCCTGCCTCTGACCTCTGTTAAGGGCACGGTGTCGAGCTGAACCCGGAACGCGCGGCCGCGGGTACTCAAGATCAACAAGCTGGCGCTGTCGCGCGCCACGAGCAACTGCGTCACCGGGTCGTCGCGGCCAGATTGGATGTCAAACACGCCCACACCGCCTCGACGTTGGGTCGAGTAGTCGTTAAGGGGAGTTCGCTTGGCCAGGCCCCGGCTGGTGATGCTAAGGACCATGACGTCGTCAGGGTATCGAATAGTAGCCAGGGTGATTGGCGCAACTTCCTCGCGCGTCTCGCGTGCGGTCTCGGCCCGCTGCCTGCGAACCACGAGTTGGCGTAGCTCCAGGACCTCCTGGCGGAGCAGGGCGTTCTCTTGCTCTAGTCTACCGATGTACAATCTCAGCGTCGGCGAGGCCTTTTCAATCAGCGCGTCATAGTCGATTTCCGAGCGCAAAGCCTCGGCACGTTCGCTTTCGGACATGAAGCCTCCTGGGGATCGTTCCAGATGTAAGCAGCAGACAGTGAACGGTGAACGGTGCAGACTGATTACTGTTCACTGATCGCAAGAACTCACTATACCACCGGATACAAGGCCGGTCAATCTGGCGAGCTGAGATGGGTGTATTTCAAGTTGGGGGATTTGGGCTACTAGACACCGGTTTAGAACAGTGATACAATACTCATTGAAAGGCCTAACAGGGCTGGCAGCATTGTTACGTGAGCACCGGCCCTGACCTGAGGAGGCGTAAGGCGTGAGTTCCTTTTGCATTCGCAGACAAGCAACACGTCGCTGCGTGGCCGGCTGGATGCGGCTACTGAGCGCGCTGGCGTTGACGATCCTCGTATCGACGCCTGTGTTTGCCGCGCCGGCAGTCCAACCTGTCTTGCCCTGCGCAGAAGTAGTCTGGAATGTTGTCACCGATACCCCGGATACTTTGCGCCAATGCGACACGCCGCAAAGTGCGGCCGGCAGCGACGCGGCCGGCACGGCGCGTGCCTTCCTGGCTGCGAACAATGTGGCACTCGGCCTTAGCCGAAGTTTGAGGGAGCTCAAGCCGGTCGCAATCAGACATGGCCTGGACAGCAGCCACGTCACTTTCCAGCAGACAATCGACGACTTTCCCGTCTACGGCGCTTATCTCACCTTTCATCTCGGCCGTGATGGCGCCATCCAGGTCGTGCACTATCGCCTTATCCCAACACTGCGGGTTGATACGACCCAGGTCTCAGTTACCGCGGTCGAGGCCATGCAGCAGGCCCGTCTGGCAATCAACTTCGCCGCGCCGCGTGCCAGCAGTGCGGCCCCCGAGCGGATCGTGTTGCCCGAGTTCGAGCACCGCGGGCCGAGTGGTTTGGCGGGTGATGGTGCCCGCGGCCGAACCCCAAGGCGACTGGGAGGTTCTGGTCGACGCGGTGACCGGCAAAGTCATAAAGCGTTACAACCGCCTGGTGATGGACCGAGGGCAGGTCTTTGATCAGGCGCCTGCCCAGCAGCCCGGCCTGATCTGGCGTTGGACACAGACTCACCCTGGTCTGCGCACGCTGGAGTTGCACGGGTTGGATGGCAGCGGTTGGCTGCGCGGGGAGTACGTCGACGTCACTCAACCGGAAGGCTATCAGCCTGCCACGGCCTATTCGCCTACCGGCGACTTTCGCTACAATCCGGACGACCCTCGCTTCGAGGAAGTGATGGTCTATCACTACATTGACACCACTCAGCGCTACGTGCAGTCGCTGGGCTACAGCGATGCAAACACCCCACCCAATGGAATCCGAGACCGGGTAACCCGGGTAAGCCCGCACTGGTTTGAACAGGACCAATCCTTTTACAGCGTCAGCGACGACTCGCTGCATTTCGGCGACGGTGGCACGCAGGATGCAGAAGATCCGGACGTCATCGTCCACGAGTACGCGCACGCACTCGCCCATGACCAGGTCCCGTATTGGAGCGGCAGCGAGATGGAGGCCATCGGCGAGGGCTTCGGCGATTACCTTGCCGCAAGCCGCTTTGCATCGACCAGCGACGACCCGGCCTGCATTGCCGAGTGGGACAGCCGGGCGTACGTGTCCACTGCACCCTATTGCCTGCGGCGCGGTAGATCGGGATCGACAGTATCCCATCGATGTCACCGGCGACCCGCACACCGATGGGGAGATCTGGAGCCGCGTGCTGTGGGATCTGCGCCAGGCGCTGGGCACGTCGATAGTCGATACTTTGGCGTTGGAGAGCAATTTCTACCTGCCGCCGGCCGCGACGCTGGTGGACGCCGGCGAGGCGTTGCTAGACGTCGATGCGAACCTATATGGCAAGATCCATGAGCGGACGATTCGCCAGGCCTTGATGGCGCGCGGGCTGCTGGCATTGCCTGCACCCACGCTGATCGATCCCGACGGCGGCGAGACTCTCCCACCCGGCGCGCTGGCCATCCTGTCGTGGCACGCCGGGAGCGACTTACCTGTGACCTACGACGTCCAAGTAAGTCTTGACGCAGCGGCCGCTGGGACACGACAGGACTCCTTTGACGGTAGTCGACTACCGGAGGGCTACACATCTTATGGCAACGAGCCCTGGCGTGTCAAGGCAGGTACGGCCTTTACCGGCGCGATTGACCACCGCCAGAGCAGCAGTCTCGCCTTGCCAGTGGACATTGCGCAACCCGGGCAGCTCAGTTTCCGATATCGAGTAAGCTCTGAGCAGGGATGGGACGCCTTCGAGTTCCTGGTGGATGGCCGGCCCTACCTGGTTTCAAGCGGCGAGGTGGATTGGACGGAGTACCGAACGCCGTTGGCGCCTGGACAGCACGAGTTGACATGGCGCTATCGGCGGGATGCTACCCTCGGCAGCGGACAGAACCAGGCATGGATCGACGATGTACACATCGAGAATACCAGCCTGGCCGGCTGGCAAGACGTTGAAACGACGGTCAGCGGCGCAAATCAAGACAGCGCGCAGTGGCGGACGCCAAGCGAGGCATCGCAGGCGGCCAAGGTGCGGGTGCGAGCCCGCCTGGGCGACGTGGTCAGCCCGTGGGATCCCAGCGAGCAGGACTTTGTGATCGACGAACCCACCGCAGTCCGGTTGAGCCTATTTGCAGCGGACGGCAGCGGCGTGCCGTGGGCGCCTTGGGGACTCTTGCCGCTGGCCGCGCTGCTGGCACTGGCTGCCTGGCGAGTGCGCAGTCGCGCATGATCCTTAGATCGGACCGGTCTTCGGAGACCGGTCCGATCTCTTTTGATCCAGACGAGACGAAGAACAAAACACGGCTGGACGCGGCCAAAGAGCCGGCGTTCAGCCGTGTTTTGTTTTGAACGATGCAGAGGCTATAGGTTGCCAGGGCTCAGGCCATGACCCTCGCTGCGGCACTTTTCGTGATGAAGGCGGCAATATCCTGGGTGCTGGTTCCGGGGCCAAAGACAGCCGAGATGCCGGCCTGGCGCAACGGCTCGATGTCCTCGTCCGGGACGATCCCGCCGACGAGCACCATCACATCGTCCAAACCTTCCTGGCGCAGCAATTCGACCACGCGTGGGCAGAGGGCCATATGCGCGCCAGAGAGGATACTCAAACCGACGACGTCCACGTCTTCCTGCAGCGCTGCCTCGGCGATCATCTCCGGTGTTTGGCGAATGCCCGTGTAAATGACCTCAAAACCTGCATCGCGCAGCGTGCGGGCCACCACCTTGGCGCCGCGATCGTGGCCATCCAGGCCGGGTTTAGCAACCAGAACACGTATCTTGCGTTCCGACATAGGTGCCTGCTCCTTTTGCGTAAGTGCGATTGTGCACAATTTACCCTAGATAGGGCAAGATGTCAAAACCGAATTGCCGGAAATGCTTGTCAAAGCAAAACGCCTGGTCAATGCCCATGGATTCCATAACGGCGAAGCTCGTACAGTCAACATAGCCAAAATCCTTGTCGTCATAACGGGCAAAGATTTCCCAGGCACGCTCTTCATGCGCGGCGCCAACGCGCATGACCGTAACCTGCCTGCTGTTTCGTAGCCGCGTCCCAAAGCCCAGTGCGGCAGCGTGGGTGGAACGCCTCCGCAACCACGTCACTGTCTCTGACAAGACCCAATTTGTCGTCAACCAACGATAAAGAAAGCCTTGAGCTTTCAAAAAGCTCGTTGCTGCCAGATGGTTCTGGTCGTTCGACACCTCCAGAGCGATCCAGGCTCCCGTGTCGATGAATAGCTGTTTTGTCACTCATCCCCCAATTCCGCACGCGCTGAATCAGACAACGGCCCATAAAGGTAATCGTCGTGATTGACTGAGCCGTCGGTTACATCGGCAATCACTGTATCAGTACCGATACTCCAAACAGAGTCATTTTGCCACACTTCGAGCATTTTCTGGTTACTCTCAACTTCAGCGTCCATCGTTGTGGTCACGAGATATTGAGCCACAGACTCGCGAATGACCTGCGACATGCTCTTGTCTTCATCCAAAGCGCGTCGCTTCAGTTCGCGATGAAGCTCCCTAGGTAACCGAATGTTGGTAGTGACGTACTCGATCATGCTCTATCTCCTGACAAGTCCATTGTACAATAGCACAATGATGCTGTCAAGGCCTAGAAATATACTGGCTCATGATACTCCCCAAAGACCTCGCGAAAAACGTCGATGACTTCTCCTAGCGTGGCGTATGCCTCGACACACTCCAGGATGGGCGGCATCAAGTTCGCGCTGCCGTGCGCGGCGTCGGCCAGGCGGTGCAGGGTGTGCCTGACGACGTGGTTGTCGCGCTCGGCCCGCACCCGCTTCAGACGCGCGAGCTGGCGGTCGTAGCCCTGAGGATCCATCCCCAGGATCGGGATAGCCGGCCGATCGCCTGAAACGTAGTCGTTGACGCCGACGATCGTGCGTAAACCGTCGTCGATCTCGCGCTGGTAGATGTACGCGGCCTCGGCGATCTCGCGCTGGAAGAAGCCGGCCTCGATCGCAGGAATGACGCCGCCTAGCCGGTCGATGGACCGGAAGTAGGCGTTGGCCTCCTCCTCCATACGATTGGTCAGCGCTTCGACGAAATAGGAGCCGGCTAGCGGGTCGATGGTGTTGGTTACACCGCTCTCGTGGCCGATGATCTGCTGCGTTCGCAGCGCCACAGTGACCGCCTTCTCCGACGGCAGGGCCAGCGCCTCGTCCATGGAGTTTGTGTGCAACGACTGCGTACCGCCCAGCACCGCCGCCATGGCCTGGAGCGCCACGCGCACGATGTTGTTTTCCGGCTGCTGCGCGGTCAGGCTGACGCCGGCGGTTTGGGTATGGAAGCGCATCAGCCAGCTGCGCGGGCTCTTGGCGCCGTATTTCTCCTTCATTGCCCGCGCCCAGATGCGGCGAGCGGCGCGGTATTTGGCGATCTCCTCGAAGAAGTCGTTGTGGGCGTTGAAGAAGAAGCTCAGCCGCGGCGCGAACTCGTCCACATCCAGCCCGCGGGCGATGGCCGCCTCGACGTAGGCAAAGCCGTCGGCCAGGGTGAAGGCCAGCTCCTGGGCGGCAGTGCTGCCGGCTTCTCGAATGTGATAGCCGCTGATGCTGATCGTATTCCACTCCGGCAGCTGCTGCGAGCCGAACTCGATGGTATCGGTCACCAGGCGCATCGAGGGTTCGGGTGGGAAGAGGAACTCCTTCTGCGCGATGTATTCCTTGAGGATATCGTTTTGGAGAGTGCCGCGCAGCTGCTGGCGCTTGTATCCCCGCTTCTCGGCCGCGGCGATGTACATCGCCCAGACGATGGCCGCCGGCGAGTTGATTGTCATCGACGTCGTCACATCGCCCATCGGAATCTGGTCGAAGAGAATCTCCACGTCGGCCAGCGAGCTGATCGCCACGCCGCACTTGCCGAACTCGCCCAGCGCTTCGGGCGCGTCGCTGTCGTAGCCGTAGAGCGTCGGCATATCAAAGGCCACGCTCAAGCCGGTTTGGCCCTGCTCGAGCAGATAGCGAAAGCGGGCGTTGGTTTCCTCGGCCGTGCCGAAGCCGGCGAACATGCGCATCGTCCACAGCTTGCCGCGGTGCATCGTCGCGTGCACGCCGCGCGTGTACGGGTACTCGCCGGGAAAGCCCAGATCGCGCAGATAGTCGAAATCGGGCAGGTCAGCCGGCGTGTATAGTCGCTCGATGGGTGTGGAGGATGTGGTGACGAAGCAATCCTTGCGCTCGGGAAAACGGTCGAGGGTTCTCCTTACGATCGTGCTTTCCCAACGATTGGTCTCATCCCGGATAGGCGTAACGTCCTGGTAATCAGCCATGTTAGAGCCTCCAAAAGGTGTGATTTTCGAAACAACCATGCATGTTGTCAACGGTTTATCCGTGCTTGAGCGATTCTCGTGAAGCTTGGTATGTCTCTGACTTCCTTTCCCACATCTAAGGTGGAGATGCACCGCGCAAGTTTGCCAACCGCTGTGTCAATGCAGCTGCATGTTCACCGTCGGGAGCAATCTCCAGATATCGCCGGTAGGCTCCCACAGCACCCGCTATGTCCCCCATCGCCAGCAGAGAGTCGCCCAGAAGCTCGTAGGTGGACGCATACTCAGGCTGCAAGGTGACTGCGATACGAAAGCTCTCGGCGGCTTTCTGATATTGGCCCTTCTTACCGTATGCCAAGCCCAAGAGTCGATGGGCCCAGTAATGATCCGGTACAATACTTTTGCCTCGTTGGAGAGCCGCCACTGCGGTCTCGACCTGATCTGCGGCGATCAGGCCCTCGCCCAAGCGCACCCATGCCTCCCCATTTGCTGGCCATCGGTCGATGGCTCGTTGATAACCCTCCAGTGCCTCGTCAACCTCCCCTTGTTCTCGCAAAATCGTAGCCTGCTCCATGAGAGCGCCTGAGGCCAGCTGGTCATCCGGAGCCAGGCTTGCCGCTTTTCCATAAAACACAGCTGCCGCTGAGTCCATCCCGGAAAATCGATACTGCCGCGCAAGATGCTCGAGGGCTTGGTAGTTCTCAGGAGATGTCCAGTTCAAGGACTGCAACCGGAGGCTCTGCTGCTCCTGGCCCGGTCGCCAGTAGTACACAGACATGCCCGGGCCAAAATCAACCCCAATGGCACCACGTTGGTCGATTTCCGATCCAAGCTCGATGCCGGTGACCAAGGTATAGACCAGAATCCAGGCTGCGTCGTGTGCTTCAGACATCTCTTGGATTTCGGTCAGACTATCTGTGTTCTCTATGCGTTCTATCCAATCGGATGCGTAGTAGCTCAAATATTGACGTGTCAGCATCTTGGGAACGATCACAACATCATCAGGCTGTGCGTTGGCAGCAATGAAAGCCAAAGCAGCCTTCCAGTCTTCGCCCACAGTCTCCCGTCGCGAGTTGTAGATCAAGTCAATGGAAGACGAGAGTGACAATACCATGATCAGAACGAGCATCGCCGTTGCCAGACTTGGCAATACCTTCTCATGTTGCCGGCCTCTTGCCAAATGGCCCACCAATCGTGCGACCATCATGGCTCCAAGACTGACCAATAACAGATAGAATGGCAATATGAACAGAAGCTGGCGAGCTGCAAAGAAATAATTGATCCACCGCAACGCGGCTACGATTAACAGAAACGACACCAGCACCATGGCGGTGTTCAGAAGCACACCCAGCCTCGTTTTACGATACGCAAGACCGCCGATGCAGCCCAGAACTGCCAGACTGCCATACAACCATACAGGCCAATACCGAACACCAGTGAGGGAGTTGGGAACCTGCTCTAATACCAAGCTAGCATGGGCGTCTTTCACAAACGCGAACGTGAGTTCAGGATGTGTGCCCACTAGACTCCCGCTCTCTTGAACAACCGCATAGAAAAACCAGGGCAGGAATGCCAGCGCTGCTACAAGGCAAGTCAGGATATAGCAGCCGATTGTTTTCCACCTGGCGAGTTCTGCTTTCCCTGCCCCGTTAGCACGCAGAGGGATTTGGGTGGGAAACAGCAAAATCGCCAGAAGGACAACCCCGTGCACCAGCACAACGATCGTGGTGTAGTAATGGCTATAGAGAGAAACGATCAGTATCGCCGTGTAGATGATCCAACCAGGCCAGTCTTGCCGACGCAACGCGATAATGAAGGCGATTGTGAGCGCGACAGTGAGACAGGTAAATAGAGCATAGAAGCGTACTTCCTGAGAATAGCGCAGATGGAGTGGCGCCACTGTCAGGAGCAATGCAGCCAAAATGCTGGTGGGCTTGTCGAACAGCTCTCTCCCAAGCCGATAGACCAATGCGATGGTCATCGTCCCAAGCATTGCTGCCGGCAAGCGCACGACAAAGTCATTGTGAGCCAGCTGGAAAATCAACCAGGTGATAAGATAATCCGCCGGCGCTGCGCCGCTGTGCATACGCGCGCCTGCGATGGCCCAGCGCACTCCGTTGAAGGCGACAGATGCCTGTCCTAGCTCGTCGAACCAAAGGCTCACAGCATCTAGCCGGTATAACCGCAAGGCGAAACCCAACAGCAAGATGAAGGCCACGGCTACCTGCTGTGGAATGTGTGGCGATCTCCGGCCGGCGATTTTCATTATTCAGCGTTCCGCGTTCCACGTTCCGCTCAGCGCCGCGTCGACGCATTGTTCCAGGCTGCCATAGCGCATCTTGACCTTGCTGTGCGCCGGCGCGTAGCAGGCCATTTTGCCGGCGTTGGTGGCCATGGTGGTGATGCCGATCGAGCGCACCGGCGCGACTACGGCGCAGGTGTCGGCCACAACCTGGCCGCCGGCGGCTTCGATGGCCTGCACCCAGCCGGCTTCACGGGCGCGGTCCCGTGTAATGCGCGCGGTGGTGACCCACAGCTGGGTCGCCAGGCGCTGTCCCTGCAGCATGCCGGCGATCTGCTCGATCTCGCTCAGACTGGCGTGCGGGCAGCCGACGGTAACCAGGTCGATCTGGCGCAGGCCGGGGTCGGCGTCCATGACCTGATAGGCCGGGTCGAGGCTGTCGACGACCAGGCGCCGCGCGTCCGGCTTGATCAGTGCGTCGCCCAAGTCGACGGCCTCCGGCGTGTAGCCCGCAACGTGAAAAAGGGCCACGGCGCCATAAGCCGCCAGTCCCGCGCCCAGGGTTTTCAGCCGGTCGCCGGCCGCGCCGCCCTGGGTAATGTCCTCCGGCAGCGGCGGGAGCCACTGCGCCAGATCGGCGAACCAGAGGCAGGCGTTGCCGACCTGCTTGCCGACGACGTAGCTTCAGCGCGCCGAAGTCGGCGATGTCTCGCACCGGGCAGTGCACCTCGACCACCACGTCGGCTCGGCGCTCGTCGTCCAGATGGTAGCCGTAGCGCGGGGTGCGGCCGACGATGGCCGCGGCCAGCGCAGACGGTCCACCCTCGCGATTGCTGCGCGCGCCGAGGATGGAGTTGGCGAAGATCACCGCCGAGCTTTCGGCCCAGGCCAGGTGGTCGCCGCGGCTGCGGAACATAGCCGGGAAACAGGTAGGGTGTGCAACTCATCGTCGGTGTGACGCCCATCTTGACGAACGCGTCGATCGCGCTGAGCTGCGGCTCGGCAAAACTGGGCTGGATACCCATCTCTTGCCAGCGGTCCAGCTCCATGCCGGCCGGGTTGAGGGTCGTCGGCACGCGCACGGTGGCGCCCTGATCGGCCCACTCGTTCAAAAACTGCACGCCGGCGTCGCCCAGGTTCTTGTAGCTGACGCCGGCGATCTGCACGTGAGTGACCGGAACCAAATCGGGCGCGCCGTAGATGCGCCCCAGCGTGGCTACGATTTCCATCGCACGCTGCACGCCGGGGCCGGCGACGCCATCCAACAATGCTTGTTCTTCAGAAGTTAAGCGCAAAGACAAATCTCCCGCTAGTTGGCGTGACCGGAAATACGTGCATACTCTTGTGCCCCTAAATGCTCGCACAAGTAAGTGCGACCATACGCCTCGGTGTTCTCGGTGATTTCCCGGTCGATCTCGTAGCGGCGCTCGTGGTAGTAGCTCAACCCGTCATAGACTTGTGCAAGGGTCAGTTGTGGCAGCACACGTTCCACCAGCAAATCCGGTGTCTCTCCCATGCGAAGATAGCTCACAATAATGCTGATAGGGATACCGGTGTCTCTAATGACAGCTCGCGGTCCCGATGTCCTGTCGACGGTCTCAACGTAGGCGTGCTGAGGCAGAAGATGCTCGCGCAACAGTGTTTCAGCCAGTTGATCTGGCGATTCTGCCTGTTGTGAAGCTCTGCGCCGAAGCAAATGATAGATTGATTTTGAAAGCTGGATAGTGCCCATGCAATACCACCTCACTCGTCGATATGTTTTCATTCTACCACACAGCCGGGGTCAACACAAGCACGTCAGAGCACAATCGTTCTGCCAAGACCGGACTTGACTGATTCCAATTCGTAACCGGCCAACCGCAGATCAGTCAGCCTGGTTCGGAGTTCCCGCTCCGACGACATTGCGGCCGGCCAGCGTAACGGCATGTAGGTAATCGCCACGCAGACCCACTTGGAACACGCCTGGGATCCGCTGCATGGCCTCGAGGGAAGGGATCAAGCGATCGACCACCAGGTACCACGCGGGGCCGGGCAGGGTATTACGCTTGAGCGAGGACGGGCTGTCCATGGCAAGGAGGCGTCGGGACCTACCAGCCCGTAGGCCTCGCCAGGCTCGATGGTCAGTGACAGATCATCGACGGCGGTCAGGGCGCCGAAGTGCTTGCTTAGGCCAGTTGCTTCGAGGAGTGTCATCGTAGCCTACTGTCCGAACGTGATATCGGCGGGCATACCCGGCTTGAGTTGCCCTTCGGAATTGTCAACAGCAACTTTGACCGCATACACCACGGCACGCCGCAAGGCAAGTAGACCGTGACGGTGAGATGCTCCAGCTCGCCCAAAACAAGCAGAACCCCGCCCGGCAGAGCCACCTCACCCGGCTCGATGGCCCTGCTCGAGAACCACGCCGTCGGCCGGCGCGTGGATCGTCATGCGAGCCAACTGCTCGTCGATGACATCCAGGCCGGCCCGCGCTGCGGCTACCTGGCCGCTTGCGGCATGTGGTAAGCCCAGTAGCTAGCGGGCTCGGTCGGAGACCGGCCCGAGCGTAATTCATAGGCCGGCGTCTGCGCCGGGAAATCCCGGAGACGCTTCGGCGGCACTCAGCGTGACACGGAAAGAGCCTCTTCGGCCAGCGCGAAGGCGCCCAGCACGCCCGAGCGGTTGCCCAAGCCTGGCGGAACGATGTATTCGTCGATATGCCGAAGAATGGCCGGCGACTGCACGTAGTCGTTCAAGAGTGCCAGAACCTCGCTCCGCACGGCCGGGAAGATGATGGGACTGCTCATCACGCCGCCGCCCAGGATAATCCGTTGAGGCGAGATCGTTACGATGAAGTTCGCCATCGCCATTGCGATATAGTGCGCCTCCAACTGCCAGGCTGGGTGAGCGGCCGGCAGGGTTTCGGCGGGCTGTCCCCAGCGAGCTCATGGCAGGCCCTGCGGCCAAGCCTTCGAAGCAGTCGCCGTGAAATGGGCACATGCCCTTGAAGGGGTCGGCCTGCCAGTCTGCGGCAGGCGCATGTGGCCCATCTCCGGATGGAGCAGCCCGTGCATCAGCTTGCCGCCGACCATGCCGCCGCCGCCGATGCCCGTGCCGATGGTAAAGTAGAGGAAGGTGTCCAGTCCTTGCGCCGCGCCCAGCGATATTCGCCCAGCGCCGCGCCGTTGACGTCGGTGTCGAAGCCCACCGGTAGTCCCAGCGCGCGACCGACGGCGCCGGCCAGGTCGGCATTGGTCCACCCGGGCTTGGGTGTGCTGGTGATGAAGCCGAAGGTCGGCGATACCGGGTTCGGATCCACCGGGCCAAAGGCGGAGATGCCAATAGCCGCCAACTCATTTTGCCTGACTTGTTCTTCGAAAAAGGCGACGGCCCGGCCGATGGTTTCCTCCGGCGTCGTCGTAGGGAAACGGATTTCTGAGCGAACATCGTCCGGACCTGTACCTACGGCACAGACGAACTTGGTGCCGCCGGCCTCAATTCCGCCAAGAATGCCCATCTTACCTCCAGTTC
>CAVPXC010000023.1:0-46480 GCA_963709505.1 uncultured Chloroflexia bacterium
TGAATGATGAACGGCTGGTTGATCGTAGGTGGTCGACCAGCCGTCCTGCTTGTGGTTGCAAGGAGATCCACATCGGTGATGAGCATCAGCAGCCTGGATTGCCGCTTTCGCGGGAATGACGGGTGAGCAGTTACCATATCTTACTGAAGTCGAGGTTGACACTGAATACTCGCAGGTTGCAGGTTGCAGAAGACTTGCCACTTGCCATCTGCAACTTGCAGGCTTCCCGTCCCGCCACTCAGGCGCTGCGCACGCTGCTGTCGCCAAATACCCCCATTTGGCTCGAGGCGATCTTCTCGTGGGGACCACCCAATTGCGGTCGCCAGACCAGGCCCAACAGCCGGCTAGCAACGCGATAGCTGCGTTCGACGCTGTCGCCAAATGCCTGACCGCCCAGCCAGTTGGCCAGAAAGACGCTCAGACTGGGCTCCGGCAGCCAGTTGACGCCCACCGCGCCATTGACGGCCTGTGCGCCTAGCGAGAGCCATTCTTTCGCAAGCGTCTCGCCGTAGCAGTTCATCTGGTAGACCGCCCGCAGGCGAAAGCGGGCCTGGCCGGCCGCACGCAGCCGCCGCAGGCCGTCGAAAAAGTCCGCCCCGACCCAATGATCCACACAGCCGCATGCGTAGCCCGGCTGGCCATGCACCAGCAGCAGAACGTCCACGACAGCGCCGTCCGCAGCCAACAAGGCCTGCCATAGTGCCGCTGCCGTTGCCGCTTGGTCCTCCAAAACCACGATCTGCCGATAGTGGCGGCGCGCCTGCAGCCAAACCGCCGCCTTTCCGTATTCCTCGGTCGACCAGTCCAGCAGCCGCGCGGCCCAGGGCGGCAGGTCGACGCCTGCGACGTGGCCGCCGTTCTCAAGGAAAACCACTAGTATCGGCTGGTTCTTGGTTGAGACAAAGGTTGAAGGCATATGCGCAACATTATACCATTGCCGGTGCGCTTTTTTCGATTGTCATACGCAAGCGTCTATGCTATACTTACCCGTGGCTGGCTGGGACGCTCCGATTGGCTCGGCTAACCAGGTGCGGCGATTCCCACTGGTCCGCCGCCTGAAGACACCGTTTCGCCGCTTTGCTCGGTCTCACTACCCATTGCGAGGAGGATAGGCTATGGCTGTTTCTGCTGCTGCACTACCCGCCCAATCCACACCGAGCCGCCTCTGGCTTTATACGCGCCCTTTCGATCTGCGATTTATCTCCCTCAGCGTGATCTTGGTGGCGGCGCCATACGCTGTGTATCTGTTTTTGCTCAATCTGGGCGGCCTGCTAGGGCCGGTGGCTGTGTCGCTCAACACCACGGTCGACGATCTCAGCCGTAATCTCGTCAACGCTACCGTGGCGCTGCTGGTCGGCGGTCCGCACATGTACGCGACCTGGACTCGCACCCCGCTCGACCACGACTTCGCCAAGAAGCATCGCAAATTCCTGCTTTCGGCGCTCATCGTCCCGGTGGTCGTCACATCGCTGGCGCTCTTCAACCTGACGCTGCTGCTCACGATGTTCTTTTTCTGGGCGTCGATCCACGTCCTGCACCAGATCATCTATATCACGTCGATGTAAGTGGATGCTCATCCACGTACGCCAACAGCGCGGTGAAGAAAGAATTCCCCATTTGTCGAGCGGCTGTCCAACGACAACAAATCGGCCCGGCGTTACTGCGCTTTTAACATCGCCCTGACTATTGCCGACGTTGGCTTGGCGCTGGTAATTTTTGTGGTGCTGTGGAAGATAGTGGGCATGCCCTTCGACGCCGCCTTCGATCGCGGCTACTACATCGCGGTGCTGAGCTTTCTGTGGATGCATTACTACCAGGACCATTTCCTGTTCGCACATCCGGATGTGATCGACACGAAGGGTGTGATCTGATCGCCACATCGGTAGTCTCTGAGACTTCCGATGTCTGAAAACGGAGGGAAACAAAACCATGGCGCTTGACATCAACGCATTGTTGCAGGCAGGCGAAAGCGAAACCGTCGAGTTCAAGGCACAATGGACAGATGCTGTCCTAGAGACTGCCGCTGCCCTAGCCAACACTCGCGGAGGCATACTGCTACTTGGTATTGACGACAAGGGCCAGGTCGTGGGCCTGGATGTCGACGAAGCCAGGCTGCGCACCTACGCGAATCTGTTGGCAGACTTGCTCCGCGTCCAACCATCTCTGCAGGTATGGGATGTGAGCGGTAGGCAGGTACTGACCGTCGAGGTGGCGTCGGCGCGCACGCCGGTGAGTTATCGGGGGCGCTTCTACAAGCGCATTGGCAACACCACGCGCGAGATTGCGCCGGAAGCGTTGGGACAATTGTTCATCGAAAAGTGGGACGTCACCTGGGACAGCGTGCAGAGCGACTTCTCGCTGGACGAGATCGACCTGGACACCGTGCGGCGTTTTTCTCGTCTGGCACGGCCTCGCTTGCCGCAGGTGTCCGCGGACGAGCCGGCCGATAGCCTGTTGCGCAAGCTAAACCTTTTGGTGGACGGCCGGTTGACGCGCGGTGCGGTCTTGCTCTTCGGCAAAGCGCCGCAGCAGCGCTTCGTGATGGCGCAGGTGCACATGGGCCGTTTCAAGGACGCCATCACGATCGTGGACGACAAGCTGATCCGGGGCAATCTCTTCCAGCAGCTTGACCAGGTGATGCAGCTCTTTCGGCAGTACCTGCAGGTGCGCTACGAGATCCCCAGTGAGATGGGCGACGCGACCAGCGCGGCGGAAGCTGTACAGCGCCGAGAGATCTGGGACTACCCGCTGGAAGCGCTGCGCGAGGCGACGATCAACGCCTTGATCCATCGCGACTACTTCGACCCTCACGGCGAGATCAGCATCCGGGTCTACGACGACCGGGTATACGTCTGGAACCCGGGCGAGCTGCCGCCGGGCATCACCGTGGCCGACCTGAAGAAGACGCCGCACGACTCGCGGCTGCGCAATCCCTTGCTGGCGCAGGCCTTCTACTTCGCTGGCTGGATCGAACGCTGGGGCAGCGGCACGACGCGCATCGTTGGGCTGTGCCAGCAACAGGGACTGCCGGAGCCGGAGTTTCGCTCGCAGAACGGACGGTTCGAGGTGCTTTTTCTGAAGGATCAATATACGGAAGATTATCTGCGAACAATGGGATTGGACGAGCGCCAGATGAAGGCAGTGCTGTTCGTGAAGGAAAGCGGCAGTATCACCAATCGAGAATTCCGCGAGCTCACCGGAGTTTCAGATGAAATGGCCAGGCGTGCGCTGTCAGGGCTGACCGAGAAGGGTCTTCTCGCGGTCAAGGGCAAAGGACGAAGCGTTCGATACGAAGTGCGAATGCCTGAAGATATTGGCGATTAGTTGGCGATTAGTTGGCGATTAGTTGCGATTAGTTGCGACTAGCTTCGCCTCGGCGTTCTACCAGGCGCTGGCCCACGGCCGCAATGTGAGCACCGCATTCAAGCTTGGCTGCAACCAGATCGACATGGAGAGCCTGGACGAGCAGGACACTCCGCACCTACTGGCGCAGCGCGCCGATCCGGCACAGGTGTTGTTTGGTTTTGCGCCTGAGGACGACTGGATCGACTACCGCCTGGAGAACGCCCCCAGGTTCCTAGCGCCGATTGCACAGGCGTGTGAGAGCCGCCGCGTGGGCGATGATGTTTGACTTCGGCCCACCCTTGCAGCCCAAAAAGAGGCAACGCCATGGACGGAAGTTCCCATGAAATGCAGGTTGAAGGTAAGCCTCTGGTTGACGTTGCCCCAGAGACGCCGACCGGGCAGAGCCGGCTGGCCTATCGGTTGGCGGCTGGGATCCTGCTGCTGAACGTGGCTCTTAGCTTCGTGAGGACTCTGGTAGCGTGTGACGAAATGTTTTCGACCACTTTTATTGCTCTAATTGTCTGCGCTCTTGCCGTCGGCTTGATCCTCCTTCGTCGAGGAGCACGTACTATAACCCTCGTACTGGCCTTTCTTCTGACGGTGCTTGCAGTTAGCACTACCATTGGGTTAGTGCAAACGGATCGCGCGAAGCTCGCAATCCCATTCCTGCTTCCAGCATTGGCGATCCCCGCTGCCCTGACTCTTCTATTGACAGGCAAGACTACGCCGTGGCGTCTAGCCTTGGGCACTGGCCTCTTCGTTGTGGGCAACTTGGCTGTCCGAGTGTGGGACTTACTACGCCTGTAACCAGGATGACTCCAACATCACGCGATCTGTGGTTGAGAAGAACTCCACCGATAGGTTCCCATACAGCCCACCGTGTCCGGACAGTTGCACCCTACCCTACCAGACGGTGTGATGGGAGAAGGCCCAGGCGCCCCCCAAAACCCTGCCATCACATCCCCACATACTTCGCGTAGATCGTCCGGGCCACGCTCTCCTCTTCCGTCCCCTTGAAGATGGCGCGACCGTCGGGGAAGAGGGTGACCTCAAGGCCGTCAAGCGTCGCCCGCAACAAATACGGGTTGCCGGCTACGTCCGCCACACCGGACTGGCGCAGCCGGCCGGCGACCTCGGCCAGGTTCACGGCCGGCCGGTCTACCATGCTGATCTGCACGGCGTTGCGGCCGCAGAGGGTGACGGTGCGGGCGCCGCGCTCTGCGTTGAGGAACTCGAAATCATGCTGACCGCAGGTCGGGCAGTCCGGCCGGCGCATGATCTCGAAATGATCCAGGCTATTGTCAAGCAGGTCGTAGTTCAGCAGCCCGTCATTCAACTCGCCGAAGCCGGCCAGCAGCTTGATCGCCTCGCCCGCAGCAATCGACGCCACCACGGCGACCGACGGCCCGAGCACGCCGGCCGTGTCGCACGTCGGCGTCGTGCCGGGCGCGGGCATCTGGCCCAACAGACAACGCAGGCAGGCCGTCTCGCCCGGGCGGATGGTCATGCTCATGCCGTAGCTGGCAATCACGCCGCTGTAGATCCAGGGGATGCCAAGCTGCACGCACGCGTCGTTGACCAGGAAGCGCGTCTCGAAGTTGTCAGCGCCGTCCATGACCAGGTCAGCGCCGTGCAGCAGCCGCAACACGTTGTCTGGGGTGACGTTGGCCACGATTCCTTCGATTTCGATCTGGGAGTTGATCACCGCCAGCTTGCGGCGGGCAGCTTCAGCCTTGGGCAGTTGTTGGGCGATGTCGTTCTCGTCGAACAGCACCTGCCGCTGCAGGTTGTTCAGCTCGATAAAATCGCGGTCGACGATGCGCAAATGGCCGACACCGGCTCCGCGAGGTGATTGGCAATCACGGTGCCGGTCGCGCCGCAGCCCACGATCACCACGGTCGACGCCAGCAGCTTCCGCTGCCCGGCCTCGCCCAGGCCAGGGTAGATGATTTGACGTGCGTAGCGGGAGAGATCGGGGTTGGTCATGGGAAAATCCGATGCTAGGGGCGGGGAAGTGTCAGGTGTCAGGTGTCAAGTACGGAGGTCTCGAATAAATCGAAGATCTATGCCTGACACCTGACACTTGACACCTAACTCGCCCTACACCCTCTCCAGCGCCTGCTCCAGATCGGCAATCAAATCCGCGGTGTCTTCGATGCCACAGGAGAGCCGGACGAGGGAGGGTGAGATGCCAAGCGAGTCCAGTTTCTCCGGGTCGGCGTCAAAGTAGCTGACCAAAGCGACCTGTTCGACAAGGCTTTCGACGCCGCCCAGGCTGGGGCCGATGTAGGGCAGACGCAGGGCATCGACGAAGCGGCTCGTTGCGGCGCTGTCGCCGTCGATCTCAAAGGTAACCACGCCGCCGAAGCCGCGCATCTGCGCTGTGGCGACGAGGTGCTCCGGGTGGCTGGCTAGGCCGGGATACCAGACCCGCCGCACCCTGCGATGGCTTTCCAGGAAACGCGCCACGGCCAGACCATTGGCGTTCTGCCGCTCGACGCGCAACCCCAGGGTTTTGAGCCCGCGGCCCACCAGAAAGGCCGCCTGCGGATCGACCACGCTGCCCAATACGCCCTGCATCTGACGCAACGGCACGGTCAGGCCGTCCTTGCCGATGACCACACCCGCCAACACGTCGTTGTGGCCGGCCAAGTACTTGGTGACGCTGTGGATCACCAGGTCGATGCCATATGCCAGCGGCTGAAGATTGAGCGGCGTCGCAAAGGTACTGTCGATAGCCGTGCGCACCCGCCGCCGCCGGCCGATCTCGCCCAGGCGGGCCAGGTCGAGGCAGCGCATGAACGGATTGGTGGGCGATTCGGAGAATATCAGGCGGGTAGTGGGACGAATCGCGGCTTCGACCGCGTCGAGGTCGCCGGCCGGCGTGGCCGTGACCTCGATCTCGTAGCGGGTCAGGAAGCCATGGACAAAGTCGCGCGTGCGGCGGTAGCAGTCGCCGGTCAGGATCAGGTGGCTGCCGGCGCTGAGGTAGACCAGGAGGGTGCCGGTAATCGCCGACATGCCACTGGGGGTCAACACCGCATCGTCGCCGCCTTCCAGCGCGGCCAGCCGGGCCTCAACCGCCCGCACGGTAGGATTGCCATAGCGCCCGTATTCCTCGCGCTGTGGCGTATCCCAGAACATCCGCTCTTCCATGTACTCGACCAGCGCAGCCGTATCACGAAAGGTGTAGGTCGAGGTCTGAACGACAGGGGTGGTGATGCTGTCGTATGTCTTGCCGCGCGTCTCGCCGCCGTGGACGGATTGGGTTGAGGGGCCGGGGGTATCCATGGGTCTAGTACGGCCCGCTCCGTCCACCCTGCCGCGCCCGGACCTGCGCCTCCAGCTCGGCGAGGGTTGGCATAGGTCCGAAAATCTCGTCCGGGAAGTTGCCGCCGCCTGACCAGAAGAGCCAGCCTTCGGCGCCGGCATCTTCAGCTGCCTGACGCTGGATCAGGTATTCCGGAACGTCGTAGTCATAGCCAGCCGCGGGCCCGGTTGTCCGATAATTCTTGTCGTAGCCCTGCAGCCAGGGTCGAATGCGAGTAGGCAAAGCGACTGTCGCTAGCACGCCCGCCATACTGTCGGAAATGACCCTGTAGGGACAGAGGGTCGAATCACCACACTCGGGAAAATCGCGGGCCTCCCAAACCTGGGGATAGATCATGGGACTGAGATAATCAACACCGACCGCCATGTCCGCTAAATTCTGGCCAATGTAGGGTTCGGCCTTATTGCGAATGATGCTGCCAAAGACATCGATTGAGGTAAAGACGCCATAGGGTTTGAGCGCTTTCATCAGATCCCGCGAGAAACTAGTGATGGCTTCTCTTCGACTTTCATTCGTGCTTTCAGCTCCGTAAATATAGTTCTCAGGTTTCGAACGACCGGGAAATCTAAAGTAATCAAACTGGATTTCATCTACTCCCTGCGCTGCCAACTCCTTGGCCAGAGCGATTTCGTATTCGCGTACTTCGGGTCTGAAAGCGCTCACGTAGGCCTTGTCACCTTCGTACCATACCTGGTCTGGCGTGTCCTTGGCGCGAATTGCCCACTCTTTTCGCCCCTCTGCCAAAGCCTTATCCTGGAAGGTAACAAACCGGGCAATTGTATAAATACCTCGCTCTTTAGCCAGCGCTACGAACTCCTGCGGACTCATGACATCCGGTTGTCTTGTTCCCAATTCGCGCGCGATGGGATTGCTTGGCTCCCAGGCTGTTCGACCAAACTCGTCCTTCAGATCGACTACCACAGCATTCACATAGGGCGATTTGCGATTAGATCGAGACGCTCCGTAACGAACGCTCGATTATCTAGCGAGCCAAACTTGATATAGAAACCGCGCGCCTCGAAGGGCTCCAGCTTCGCTTCCAGGCAATACGGCGCGGCGCAATCGCCCGCTTCCAAGGCCTCGGGGAAGAGTAGGCTATAGCCCGGCGCCTTGATCATCACCTGCGGATCGGCGGGCATGCCAGTCACTTCGAAGCTGCCGTCGACTGCAGCGTCGACCATGATGGCCGGCTCGGTGCCACGACACGCCTCTCCCTGGCAGTTTGCCTTGTCGTAGATGTAGAGGATCGCCCCTGGCACAGCTTCGCCCGTGCCGGCGTCCACCGCCTTGCCGGCCACCTTGTTCGGCGAGAGCGCCAGCTGCTGCTGGGGCTTGCCGTCGAAGGGTTGTGCCACCGTAGCGAAGTTCTCGGCCGTAGCGGTGAAGACCTCGCCCGGCTCCAGCAGCGGCAGCAGGGCAATGCCTTGTTTATCCGTGGTCGCCTCGCTGCGCGGGCCGCTGATCTGCACGCCGCTGACCGGCTTGCCGCTTTTGTCCAGGACGGTCATAACAACGCCCTTGGGCTTTAGCGCGACGCTGAGGTCGGCGTCTTCAGTAAACGTGGCCTTGCCCGTCTCGTAGCCGATCGCAGTCGCCTCGATCTCGAGCGGCGTCTTATCGGTCCAGAGTATGAATTGGCCGTCCGCATCCGTGGTCGCCAAGAGGTCGCCTGCCGTAACTGTGGCGCTCACCACCGGACTGTTGGTGACCTCGTTGACCAGACGACCAGCCAAGTGTGGCGGCAGCAAAACCAGATCCAGCGGCTGGCCGGCCAACAAGTTAGTCGCCTCGTCGATGGGCTGCTCGGCCGCTTCGTAATTGGCGAGTTCGCCGCTGAGCACCAGGCCCGCGCCGTGAAGCCGCTCGATGCGGTAATCACCGCGCTCGTCAGTGGTGGCAGTTTGGCCACCAGCCGTCAGGGTGACACCCGCAAGAGGTTTGCCAGTCTGGCCGTCAGTGGCTTTGCCGGTGAGCTCGGTGGGCGTAAGTGCCACGTCGACCGGTTCCTTGCCTTGCAGGGCCGCTTCCGTGGTCACATTCACCGCGACCGGCAGATATCCAGGCACGGTGACGCTGATCTGGCCGGTGCCCACCGAGGATGAAAAGTAGAAGAAACCGTTGTCCAGGCTGACGATGCGTTGGCCGTTCAGGCTGGCGGTAGGGGCAGCCAGCGGCTGACCGGTCGTAGCATCGGTAATCGTGCCGTGCAGGCCGTTGGGGTAGATCAGCAGGCTGATCGGCTGTGCGCCGTCGGCCGGCCATTCGGTCAGAGTCTGTTCATAGGCGATGTAATTCTCTGCGGCCAGGCTGAGCGTCGCGCCATCGCGCGACAGACCGCGCATCTCGAAGCGGCCTTCGGCGTCAGCGGTGACCGTCTGATCACCGGCGGTGATGGTCGCGCCGCCGACAGGCTGGCTATCGACGGCGTTAAGCACTTGGCCTTGTAGCAGAGTGGGGTGCAGACTGGCGGCCAGCGTGGCCGGCGCCAGCGGGAGGAAGCTGAAGGCTACCTGGCCCTGCCACGTCTGGAAAGCAGCCTCGTCAACGGATGCAGTCAAAGGCTGGAAGCGAGAGGCCTTAACGATAAAGCGTCCCTGCGCGTCGCTGCGCACCTCTTGGCCGGTGCTCAGGGCAATTTTGGCGTCGGCCAGCGGCTCATTACTTCCTGCGTCGTTAACCTGGCCGTTGACCGACACCGGCAGCAGATACAGCGCCAACACAATAACCACCAGCGCAACGGCTGCGATAGTTCCGTACAAGGCGTAGCGCGGGTGCGTAGGCCCGCTAGGCGTTGCGGTCGTCTTCTTACCGTTCGTTGCAGTCACAGCGTATCCTCACGTAGAAGATCACGGGTAAACCCGTGATCCAAGAGTTTTTTGGCCTGATGAAACACATCGGCCGGACAAAGTCGCGTGATTATAGCATAGGCCGATGGGCTGGCAAAGTGCGTTCATTGACCGCAAAAGCCGAATGGTCTACAGATAACGAGGTTGACATGGGACCCTCACCTTTGCAAGGGTCGCAAGTTGCAGGTAGCAGGTTGGAAGTCTTCTGCGACCTGCTACCTGCAACCTGCAACGTTCATGAGGTTTAGAGGTGATTGCTCATTAAGAAGATACCAGCCCAGATATCAGGAACATGCCAAAATCGTTTGTTGCCATAAACGCGCGCCCATGGTAAAATATTGGTCATGAGCATCGAGATTCGCCTCGGCGATGTGGTGCGGCTCCGAAAGCCGCATCCCTGCGGCGGCTATGAGTGGAATATTGTTCGGCTGGGCGCCGACATCGGTCTCCAGTGCACAACCTGTACGCGCCGGGTTTTGCTCACGCGCCGGGAATTCGAGAAACGAGTCAAAACGTTCGTGCGCCGCGGGGATCCCGCCAGCGGCGCAGCACCCCATGCCGGTCTGACCTTGCCGCCGGCGCCGTAACCTGTCCGTTCAGCCGGGCGGTTGCCCGCCCGGCTTTTTTGGGTCAACCGTTTTTTGCCCGGTTGTAAAAAACGAGACCCGAAGTCAAGAGAACTTGTCTTTCCTTGGGCCGGTGCTATAATGCCGGTCAGAGAACGTTATGGCAATTGTCGGTACACAACAGGGCTTTTCGCCCGTCCTCTACAACAAAAATTTCCGCAAGCTGTGGGCAGCTCAATGGCTGGCGCAGACCGCGCAGAACACGACCAATTTCATCTTGATCGTGTTGATCGAACGGTTGACCGGTGCAACCGTCCATCAGGGCCTGATGATCATCGCTCTTACCCTGCCGGGGGTCATCTTCGCCCCAATCAGCGGCGTGATCATCGACCGTTGGCCCAAAAAGACCGTGCTCGTCTATTCCAATGCACTACGGGTTGTCGCCGTATCGTGCTACCTCGCCGTGCTCTTTGCATATCCCGGCCACTCCAACGCCTGGCTACTCCTGCTAATCTACACGATCGCCTTCATTATGGCGACGATCGGCCAATTCTTCAACCCGGCAGAAACCGCGACGATCCCGTTCCTGGTGGAACGCCAGCACCTGCTAGCCGCCAATTCGCTGTTCAATCTGACCCTGGCGCTGTCGCAGGTGATTGGTTTGATCATTCTTGGACCACTGGCGGTCAAGCTTATTGGCATCAATAAGGCATTGGTCCTGGTGATGGTCATGTACGCCACGGCCGCGCTGTTGGTGAGCCGGTTGCCGAAAGACATACCCGGCAAGATACACGGCGACGCGCGCAGCGCATGGGATCGCGCTAAGTCGGAGCTGAAGGAGGGTGCGCAGTTCGTGGTCGGACGAGATACCGTGCTTGCTTCGATGATCAATCTGACGTTGATCGCCAGTCTGGTGATGATTATGGCCATGCTGGCGCCCGGGATCGCCTCGCGGGTGTTTCACCTGTCACCAGAGGACGCCATCGTGGTCTTTGCGCCAGCGGGTATCGGTATGTTGGTGTCAGCAGTTATTCTAGGTCGCAGGGGCGATCGCGTTCACAAGCAGCGGGTAGTACGCTGGGGCTTGGTGGCACTTAGCTTTGGATTTGCGGCGTTTGGCTTGCTTTCCTGGCGCTTTGAGACGACCAACCAGCGCCTGGCGCTTGATCCCAGGTCGATGATGCACATGGCGCCGGCCGGCGCCGCTCTCATCCTCGACCAGCGTGCTCATGAGCCTTATTCTCGGGTTGTCCGCATCCGGCGTCAACATTGTCTCGCAGACTACCCTGCAAGAAAACACGCCCGATCGGCTGCGCGGCCGGGTCTTTTCGGTTCAGTTTATGCTCAACAACCTGGTCGGCATCCCGCCGATGCTCGCCATCGGCGCCACGGCCGACTGGCTGGGTATTCCAGTGGTGCTGGTAGGGGTCAGTCTGATGGTGCTAGCTGTGCTGATAGTGACTACACACATCCAACGACGCGCTGCTAAACAGCCCATGCAAGAGTCAATGGGGTTTGGCGCTACTAGCCAAGATGATATGGCCGGCCGGCCGGCTGTGTCACTTCCTGGTGATCCCCATAACGCCGAGGCGATCCTTGAACCATCGGCCCTACAACTAACGTCTACCCCGCTAACCAAGAGCCGTTAACGGGTCGATCCCAACATCGTTTCGCGGCCTTCGAGAATCCAATACCACCGAGGTGTCCAACCATGCTACGTGATGAACTCGTCCGATACCTCGATCGATACCTGCGCATCGCCGAGATTCCGGATTATGGGCCGCAGGGCCTGCAAGTCGAAGGCGCCGAAGAGGTAACCCGCATCGTCTTTACCGTCGATGCCGGTCTCCCCTGCATCGATGCGGCCATCAAGGTGGGCGCGCAGATGCAGATCGTACACCATGGCTTATTCTGGGGTAACCAGGAGCTGATCCGAGGGCCTTTTGGGCGCAAGGTTCGCCGGCTCATGCAGACCAACCTGAACCTCTACGCCACTCATCTGTCGTTGGATGCCCACCCGGAGGTGGGCAACAACGTGGAGCTGGCCAGAATCCTGGAGTTAACGGTGGATAGCTGGTTCTGCAACGTCAAGGGCAACGACATCGGCGTCATCTGCATTCCCGCCAATGGCCTGGAACTGGCTGCCTTGGTCAGCACGATCAAGACCAGACTCGGTATGGAGCCGATCGTCCTGGCTCATGGCCCCAGCTCTGTGCGGCGGGTGGCGATTGTCTCCGGCGGCGCCGCCTCGCATGTGGCAGAAGCAGCGGCTATGGGAGCAGATACCTTCCTCACCGGCGAGACCAGCCATGCGCAATTCTACGATGCGCTCGACTACGACATGAACGTTATTTTTGCCGGTCACTACGCCACAGAGACCGTGGGTCTCAAGGCCCTGGGACGGCATTTGAACGGTCGTTTTGGGTTGGAGACCGTGTTTATCGACTTGCCAACCGGTATGTAGGGATGTAACACGCGCCATGGATTCAGAAAGGACCTTTCTTCGAAGAAAGGTCCTTTCTTGTGTCAAACCCTCTAGATTCAGAAAGGACCTTTCTTCGGAGAAAGGTCCTTTCTTGGAACAAACGCTATTCTATGGAAATAAGTGCCAGTCGCACTGAGTGGCGCCGCATAACGTCCGACCAGCCAGCGCGCAGGAAGCTATATTAACACGTCTGGCGCTCAGGCCCGAGCCTGGGGTGCCCGATGCCGGTATACAATTCGACCGCGCGTGAGGTCATATGGCGACAATTCGACGCGCACCGCGTCGCCCAATAGCACGCGGATATAGTGCTTGCGCATCTTGCCGGACAAATAGGCCAGGACCGCATGCCCGTTTTCCAATTCCACTCGGAACGTGGTGTTGGGCAGCGCTTCGATAATCTTGCCTTCGAGGATCAGTTTATCGTCCTTCGAGCCTGTTGACATTCGCCATCACCTCCTTTCCAGACGTAACTCGTAACGTGAATGGTGAGAAACTTGCTTTCGAGCCAGTCACCCGACCGCCTCATTCGAGCGTCTTTTCTCGCTTGTGCTGTGCTTGGCGCGCCTTGCGAATGGCCTTCTGCTTTTTGATGCGCCGTACTTCGCTGGGAGAAGTGAACCAACGCTTTTTGCGAGCCGTAGACAGCACGCGGGACCGGGTGACTTCCTTGCGGAAGCGCTTCAGAAGCTGTTCCTGAGACTCACCGGGTCTCAGTTCGACATTTGCCATGTGAGATCACAACCTCCTTCAATGAATATGATGCGCTCAAAGTGAGCGCTGAGAAACCTATAGGGCGCCTCCCTTCTCAGGGAAGCGCTGTAATCAGCCTGGCACCAAAACACCGCACCGTTTCATAGACACACAAAAGCCTCACTGCACGCGCAAGTGAGGCATCCTGAAACAACGCTAGGTGCCGGAATCATTGCCTGAAGAGCGCTAGTCTGATGGTGTGCCACTCCTCTGCGATGTTGCCCTGCGAACACTCGCGGTGAACCACAGGCGCCACTTGGCTTCTGCACTCTGATTATAGTCCAGTCAGCAGCGACTGTCAAGCCTGCGACCGCCAATACTCCGCCATCGTCTCGATGCCTTGCGGCTGGGGTTCATCGATGGGAACGACCAGCACGGCAGAGCCATACCGATCGATCACGTGCCGGCCGCCGGTGTCGCCCTGCAAAGCCATCAGCTCGGGGAAAACGCTGCGGTCGAACAACACCGGATTGCCGCGTTGACCACCCTTGTACTCAGGCACGACGATGGGCGCAGGCGAACGGCGATGGGCCTGCACGAGGAGATCGACGGTCTCGGAACGCACGCCCGGCTGGTCGGCGAGCAAGAACACCGCGGCTGAAACCTCGGAAGACAAGCCGTGGACGGCCGCACGCACGCTGCTGCTCTGGCCCGCAAGCCAATCCGGATTGGTCACCACGGTCACCGGCCGGTCCGCCAAGACGGCAGCAACATCTTCGGCGCGATAGCCCGTGACTACGAGCACTTCGCTCAGCAGGCGACTAGCCAGCGCCGTGTCCACAACATGTCCAACCAGCGTATTGCCCGCGTTCCAGGGCAAGAGCTGCTTGGGCAGGTCGCCGCCCAGACGACTTGCCCGGCCTGCGGCCAGGACCACACCGGCGACACGCGCGTGAACCTCGACGACCGGCTCCATGGCTTGGGTGCTGCCAAGCAGAACTGCCTGATACGTAGGCTGAGCCACCGCACTCCCTAGAACCAGACTAGCGATCTCGCGTGCCCAGGCCAGACGATTACCTGCCTCAGCCTCAGCATCGGCGTCGTCCCACGCCAAATTGAGATACAAGAAGGAAGCAGCCCCCGCTCGATGGCCCTTCAAACCGCCTGCCGGGTGCGCAAGCAGCCTGGCGATCGCTGCTGGCGTTAGGGGATCGCCCAGATGAAGGCCGGTCAGCTCAGCTGCGATCTCCGGCCGGTGCACCGAGCGGTGATCAAGCGGCTGGTTCACTCCTAGCATCCCCGCCACGGTGATGACGTGAGTGACGCACGGCGGCACCACCGGCTCGTGGCCGGCCGGCGCTTTGAGCGGCCGCTCGCGGCTGCCGTCGGCCTCCACCACGACCGCGTCCACATCAGCCAGTGCGGACAAGCGACAGATCGTCTCAGGCGACAGGCCGCGTAGCTTGCCCGGCTCGGGCGCAACGCCGGCCATAACCAGCACCCGGCGATAGCCGCGCAGGGAAACGGGCAACTCCTGCGACAGCAAGAAGAGATCGCCGCCGATTACCGAGAAAGGTGCATCGTCGATCTGCCGCATCCAGAGGCGAGTCGTGGCCGTAAGCAGCGTCTGCCTACCGGCCGCGGCCAGCTCCTCGCCCAGCCGAAAGAGCAGTGTCGACTTGCCGCCCGCGCCGATCAGCGCGATGATAGGTTCAGTTTGGGTTTCGTTCAAGCGCAGGGCAGTCGTCAAGTGCATCGATCAAGGTCTCGTCTACTGTCGATGGATCGCAGCGCGACTTCTCCGGCACGCTGCGGCTTCGGCTCAGGTACGAATTATAATCAAAAACGGCCAATTCGCCACCAGTGAGTAGCGCGGCACTTGCGTGCGCCAGTGGAATCGTCAGGACGTGCTCAAGAAACAATCTGACGCATAATCTGGCACCCTGCTTGTTTGTCGCCAGCGCCTTGCTCAAGTATACTTTATGCCAACGTCCGTGCGCGCTTGCAGCAGCAAACACTGACGCGATGGAGCGTCAATCCCATCGGGAAGTGACGTTGCCGAATTTGCGCCACTATTTCTTTTCGCACAAGGAGACAGCCATGTCCGGCAAATTCATTCAGGCAGCAGGTGTAGAGCGCCAGGCCTTGGATTGGGGAACGCTGGGATGGCTCAGCCACCCTCCGGCTACCGGGGCCAACTACTTGACCGTCATCGACGTGGTTCTGCGGCCAGGGGGTGGGCACAATTTTCACAAACACCCCGACCAAGAGGAGATGATCTTCGTCGTCTCGGGCCTAGTCGAGCAGTGGATCGAGGCTGAAAAGCGCATCTTAGGCCCCGGAGACTCGGCCTATATCGAGCCGGGGGGCGTTCATGCATCGTTCAACGACGGCGACGGACCGGCGCATCTCCTGGCTATTCTGGGCCCCTGCGTCGGTGAGATCGGCTACGAGCTCGTCGACGTTGCGACGGAGCCGCCGTGGAACACGATGCGAGCATAGGCCTGCCGCGGTGCAGCGCTATAAAGGGGCACCACTCACCACAGTCCGATACAGGCGTTGTTTTTATCCGGCACCCACTTCCAAACGAGGAGAAGAAAGCAATGAACTGGAAAATATTGTTCCCCAACTCGTTGAGACTTGCTCCGGCCATGGTGCCCGCGTCGCCGATCCCTGCCAAATACAGGCTCCGCGACTCGAGCGACTTGAACCGGTTGCTCACATCGGGTTCGAGCGGCTCCGGCCCAGACGACAAGGAGACCGTCGAAGTCCAGCGCCGACGGCGTACCGAGTCCACGGGGCCTCGCAGGCGAGCGGATGCCCCGAAGCGCGAACGCGACGATGGCGGCAGCACCCCACCGCCTGGCAGCCCAAGTAGCGGTTATCGTCCACCGACCGGCTCGTCCGGGTCTCCCCTTGGCCCGCTGATGGGTGGCGGCGGTCGCAATCCGATCATTATGCTCGTACTTGTGCTGCTGCTGGTGGTCTGCGGTGGCGGATCGATGCTCCTCGGCGGCGGTGGAAACGACTCCGGCGATTCGAGCGACGTAGCTGACCAGCCTTTGCCGCCCGCGGTGCAGGAGGCACTCCCCACCGCCCGGCCCAGGCCAACATCTGCTCCCCGCCCCGTCGCCACCCGGCCTACGTCCGACGCGGCAGTTGGCGCAGCAACTGGCGATACCTGGACCATCATGCTATATCAGGACGCCGACGACAAAATCCTGGAGCAAGATATCTACGTCGACCTGAACGAAGCCGAGCGCACCGGGTCCACCGACAAAGTGCAGATCGTCGCACAGGTCGACCGCTTCCGAGGCGGGTTCTCAGGTGATGGCAACTGGAGCGGCACGGGTCGCTTCTTCGTTACCCAGGACGACGACCTCGATCGAGTAGGCTCGCAGGTTGTCGAGAACCTCGGCGAAGTCAACATGGCCGACGGCCAGACGCTGGTCGATTTTGTGAAATGGGCGATGGAAAACTACCCGGCCGACAAGTACGCGCTGATCCTGTCCGATCACGGTATGGGCTGGCCAGGCGGCTGGAGCGATCCTGACCCAGGCGGCCGCGGCGACCGCAGCATTCCGCTCGCCGCGGCCCTAGGCAACCAGCTCTATCTCAACGAGCTCGACGATGCGTTAGCGCAAATCCGTCAGGAGACCGGTCTGGATAAGTTCGAACTGATCGGCATGGACGCCTGCCTGATGGGACATGTCGAGGTGCTCAGCGCCCTGGCGCCGCACGCCAACTACGCCGTGCTCTCGCAGGAGACCGAGCCGGCCCTGGGGTGGGCCTATACCAGTTTCCTGGGCGCGCTGAACGATAACCCGGCGATGAACGGCGACGGACTGGCCACGGCCATCGTGGATAGCTACATCGAAGGCGATCAGCGCATCGTCGACCCACAGGCGCGTGCGGCGTTCCTTGGACAGGGCTACGGTCGTATGAGCGCAAGTCAGCTGACCGAGCAACTGGGTGAGCGCGTCACCCTCACGGGCATTGACCTCGGCGCCACACCCGAGCTGTTCAACAGCCTGAATGACCTTGCCTACAGCCTGCAGAGCACAAAGCAGCAGGCTGTTGCCAGCGCGCGCACGTATGCCCAGTCGTTTACGAGCATCTTCGGCAAGGAAGTGCCTGCCTCCTATATCGACCT
This sequence comes from uncultured Chloroflexia bacterium, assembly GCA_963709505.1. Taxonomy (GTDB): domain Bacteria; phylum Chloroflexota; class Anaerolineae; order JAAEKA01; family JAAEKA01; genus CAVPXC01. Next base: position 17,417 of record CAVPXC010000023.1, read on the forward strand.
GGGCAACTTCGTGCAGCTGGTGCAGCGGCAAACCAACAGCCGCGACGTCGTCCAGGCGGGCGACCGAGTGCTAGCGGCGCTGAAGAGCGCTGTGGTTGCTGAGAAACACGGCCCAGGCAAGCCAGGCGCCACGGGCCTGTCGGTTTACTTCCCCAACTCCCAGCTCTACAGCAACCCGGTGGCCGGTGCGCAGTCGTACACTGCGGTGGCCAGCCGCTTTGCCGGCGAATTGGCCTGGGATGACTTCCTGGCCTTCCACTACACCGGCCGGAAATTCCAGCCGGCCGACACCATTCCGGTCGTGCCCGACCGCAGCAGCACGGTGACTGCACCCGGTGCGGGCAAGATCCAGGTGTCGCCGATTACGCTCTCCTCTGACACGGCCGCGCCCGGCCAACCGGTGCGCCTGACAACAGACGTCCAGGGCGACAACATCGGCTATATCAAGTTCTTCACCGGTTTCCTTGACCAGGAGGCGAACTCGATCCTCGTGGCTGACATGGACTTCCTGGAGAGCGCCAACACTCAGGAAGTGGATGGCGTGTTCTACCCGGTGTGGCCGGAGAGCGGTGACTTCCGGGTTGCCTTCGAATGGGAGCCTTTGGTGTTCGAACTCAGCGACGGCCAGACATCGACCTCGGTGTTGCTGCGGCCGGAGGCCTACGGCGCGACACCGGAAGAGGCCGTCTACACGGTGACCGGCACCTATACCTACGCCGACAGCGGCGACACCCGCCCGGCGCAGCTTATCCTGCAAGGCGGCAAGGTACAGCAGGTTTTCGGCTACACCGGCGATGGCACCACAGCCGCGCCGCGTGAGATCCTGCCCAACCCTGGCGACACCTTCACCGTGCAACAGACGTGGCTGGACCTGGATACGAACGGACGAGTCACGAAGAGCGCCACCCAGGAGGGCGACACGCTGACCTTCAGCGCCGATCCTTTCATTTGGGAGGAGTTGGACGCCGCAGCCGGCGAATACGTCGTCGGGTTCATGGTACAAGACCTCGACGGGAAGAGCACGGACGTGTATACAAAGGTGACGGTCGAATAAACAAGCGCTGGCCCCATCACCGGTCTGCGTCGCTCCAAGCCTGTCTTTCGCCTCCGAGAAGCTTGAACAAGCTTCTCGGAGGCGCTTTGTTCCAGTCAAGCTCGGTGAATGGAATTCACCGCCTGAAGCCGAGAAGTCCCCTCAGGGACTGCGAACGACTTCATTCCGCGGTGGCTGAAGCCACTTCTCAGTTTCAGCCAGGGGATTTCCAATCCCTGGGACTCTGGCTCGGTGAATGGAATTCACCGCCTGAAGCTGAGAAGTCCCCTCAGGGACTGCGAACGACTCCATTCCGCAGTGGCTGAAGCCACTTCTCAGTTTCAGCCAGGGGATTTCCAATCCCTGGCTTCCGCCAAGGCCGTGTCACTATCAGGGATATCGCCCATGCACGTAGTCTACTCGAACCAACACTACAAGCATGCCACTCGTCTAGCCCTTCCGGGCTACGACGAGAACTATCTCGAAATCCCGGACCGCGGAGAAGCCATTCTGGCTGCAGTCGCTTCAACCCAACTTGGAGCAGTCGTTCCTGCCACCGATTTAGGCCTGGCGCCGATCGTGGCCGTGCATGATGTTGCGTTTGTCGACTTTTTGCAACGGGCCTACAGTGAGTTGCAGCAGCGCCAGCCTGGGACATTCATGCTCTTGCCCGATGCCTATTTCGCAGTGCGCGGACAGCGCCACAGGCCGATCGAGTTACGTCGCTTGGCGAACTACTACGCCATCGACCGTGACTGCCCCGTCCTGGCAGGAACATGGGAGGCCGCCTACTGGAGCGTACAGGTGGCGCTGACGGCGGCCAATCTCGTTCAAGGCGGCGAGCGGGCGGCGTATGCGCTCTGCCGACCGCCAGGCCACCACGCATCGATCGACCAATACGGCGGCTACTGCTACCTAAACAACGCCGCAATCGCCGCGCGCTGGCTGCAAGGAGCGAACTCCAGCCGAGTGGCAATCGTCGACATCGACACCCATCACGGCAACGGAACACAAGAGATCTTCTACGCCGACGCGTCTGTGCTCACCTGTTCGCTGCATGCCGACCCTGACGTTGAGTACCCGTACTTCTGGGGCGGCCGAGAGGAGGTTGGCGTTGGCGCCGGGATCGGGTACAATAGGAATTGGCCGCTTCCGCCTCGCACGAATGACGAAGCGTACCTGGTTGCCCTGGATGAAGCCTTGGATGAAGTGCGGGTCTTTGCGCCGGAGGTGCTGATCATCTCTGCCGGCTCCGACTTGATGGCGGAGGACCCATCTGCACCGGACGGCGGCTTGGCCATCACGCCCGCTGGGCTGGGTGAGATCGCTCGACGCCTGGCTGCACTCAACCTGCCTACCGTGATCGTACAGGAAGGCGGCTATCAACTCGATCGGCTGGGCTCGGACGCAGTCACGCTGCTGCGGGAATTCGCTGAAACATGAGCGCCACTCAAAGCACCCTTCACGTCAACTCAGAAAAGCTGGCGAACACCATCCACATGTTGTGCCTGCGCGTCGGCGAGCGCTTTCCGGGATCCGGGCTCCAGCGGGTCTGCACTGACCTCTACGAGATCAGCCTGAGTGCAGAACAGGATGTGCTTGCGATCAGCAAGCCTAACTACGCCCTGCGAGCCGGCGTAGTTTTGTTTATCGTGGTGGTGTTGGTCACGTTGGCGGTCACCATGTCGAACCTGGCCATCGATTGGAAGTTGTGAGAGCTCGATTGGCCAGGGCCTGAGACCGTTACCTGCGACCATGAACGGTTTGTAACCGTAATGCGAATAGATTTGAACGAATTCTAGAGACCAAATGGAGGATGAGTGAAATGTCAGATAGTCAAGAAACGACTTTACAAACGCCTGTTTTCGAAGTCGCCACCCTCGCCGGTGGCTGCTTCTGGTGCCTGGAGGCCGTGTTCGACGAGCTGCGCGGCGTCTCGGATGTGCGGTCGGGCTATATGGGCGGCGGGATGAAGAATCCAAGCTATCGTGACGTGTGTTCGGGCAAGACCGGGCATGCGGAGATCGTACAGATCACCTTCGACCCAACAACGATTGCTTACCGCGATCTACTGGAGGTCTTTTTCGCGATCCACGACCCGACCACGCTCAACCGCCAGGGCGCTGACGTGGGCACACAGTACCGCTCGGCGATCTTCTACCACTCGCCGGAACAACGGGCCACGGCCGAAGCGTTTATCGCCGAGTTGACTGCATCCAAAGCCTACCGCGACCCGCTCGTTACCCAGGTGGTACCGGCCGAAGTTTTCTACTCGGCCGAGGATTATCACCAAGAGTATTTCAAGAACAACAGCGCCCAGCCTTACTGCCAGTTTGTGGTCGCACCCAAGGTGACGAAACTGCGCAAGGAATTTGCGCGGAAACTCAAATAGCATGAATACAACAGGTCTCGGTCGGCCCGCTCCGCCCACTGCGGGGTGCTCCGCAAGGGTGCTGCGCAAAGACCCGCCCGAGCGATGGATGTGAAGAGGCGAGAAAACCATGCCCGACGAAAACAACAACGAACAGACGACAAAGACGAGCAAGAAGGACGAAGAAGTGGAGTTGCCAATGCCCTGGAAACAGGTGCAGGGCGCCATCTGGTTGATCGGCCTGGCGTATCTTTTCTGGAAGGGGCCGTTCTTTCCCGGCATCCTGGTGTTGGTGGCGATCAGTGGCGTGACACAGGCATTGATGCAGTATTATGTAAACCAACAAGAGGAAAAGCGCCAGCAAACGGAGCGCCGCACCGACTGGCTGCCGGCAAAGTGCCCCCAGTGCGGCGGCCCCCTGAGCGTGGAGACGGTGCGCTGGACTGGGCCTGAGACGGCGGATTGCCCTTATTGCAGCGCACATCTCAAGCCGGCGGCAGAAAGTACGGCAAGATGACGACAGGTGAGCCGCCCTCCAAAACAGACCTCCGAGGTTTCGGAAAACCTCGGAGGTCAAGTTAGCAGTCCACTTCGGTCGCAGAATGACCTCCGAGGTTTTCCGAAACCTCGGAGGTCTGTTTGACAACGGTCATGCGCATTAGAATGGCCTCCAACACACCCCCTGCAATCGCCAGCGACTTGTCCGAAATGGTAAAACAATAGCGACGCTCCCCGCGCGTGTCCAGGTCACCGATCTTCATGCCGGTGTGTACCGGCACCGTGGGGTGGACGATTCCGCGAAGCATGCCGTCGAACGGGGCCACAATCGGCACGCCGTCGATGCGGGCGATGACATGGCCCTCCCGAACCCAGTCGCCAATACCCACATCGGCGTGCACGAAGCCATCAGCCGGCGCACGCAACACGCGCGCGCCCTTGTAGCCGCCGATCTCGCCCGGCGTCTTGGTATCCGGCTCGGCCGGCCCCTGCCAAATCACCCGCCCCAAATCGTGCCCGCGATTGGTCTCGACCACAGCGTGGCAGTCCGTACCCGCCTCAAAACCAGGCCCCAAAGCCACAACCAGGGGTGCATCGTCGATGTGCGTGCCGGTATTGGCCTTGGCCATGATGGCGTCAACCCACACAGCCGGCTGCAGTTCGGCCCGGCAAGCGACCAGCGGGTCTACCAGCACGGGAATCACACGCTGACCCAGCAGGGCCTGCGCCTCAGCCACGCCGGCAGCCCGGCAGGCGGTCACGCCTTCCACGGTGGTCTCGCCGGCAAAGACTGCCTCGGCGAAGGCCACCGTCCTGCGAACTACCAGGGGCCGTTCGACCTCGGTCATCACCACAGCAAAGCCGCAGCGATGCAACCGCCAGGCGACGCCGCTGGCCAGGTCTCCGGCCCCGCGGATGACGATGAGAAGATCCTCAGGCAACAAAGTCATGCCAATGCAAGCGCCGGCTCATTGAATGTGACAATCGAAACCTCGAAGCCGGACTGGAACGCGTGTTTCAGCAAACGATCCACCCCCGCCGCAACATTACTTTTCATAATGGGTTCGTCACACTGCGTGCAGATCTCGGCCGGCACATCCTTGACAATGACGACTCTTGAACCGACGACAAAAGGAATTGTCGCCAGTCCGGATTGGAGGGGTCCTCCACAAAAATAGCAGCGATTATCTTCTGGTTCGCCAATCATCGTTCCACTCCTTTTCCAAAGGCCGATACACGGTAACCACCAAAACGAAGTTGGTATCCTCATCGAGTGCAACAACACAGTGCATGGGGTTCCTGGCCGACACAAAAACCAAGACGAGACAATCGGGTAAATGTCGATGGAGATGAGGATAGTCCTCAATTAATTCAGCCCGCTGTAGCGCTGACTTCGACGTCGCGCACTGTGGCTATCTCGGCACCCAGTTTGCCTAGCGCATGTCGCGACCACTTGACTCGACCATCGACTGCTTTGGCACGTATGAATGCCTGTTTAGTTGAGATATCTGACATCCGCTTGCCTAACTCGTACCTTGCGAACAGCCAGAGACTCCGTACATCAGTTTGTAGGCATCCTGAATGTTTTCTTCCAGTTCCTCTAGCGTTTCGCCTTGGCTGAACACTCCTGGAACCTCGCGCAGCCTTCCGACATACCAGGTATCGTCGATCCAGTACTCAAGTGTAACCTGTCTTGTCATCTCAATATCTCCTGATAGTCCATCTCAGTGAACAGACCCTTGCCGCAATCCCCGCCACACCCGCTCCGGCGTCAGCGGCAACTCGTCAAACCACACACCGGTTGCGGCGTGCACCGCGGCTACGATGGCCGGCGCGGTCGGGATGAAGGGCATCTCGGCCATGCCGCGCGCACCCAGCGGCCCCTGTGGATCGGGGAACTCCAGGATCACCGGCTGAACTAGGGCTACGTCCATGATGGTGGGGATCAAATAGGTGCTGAATTGGTCGGTCAGCACGCGGCCGTTGTGCTGGACGAAATTCTCTTGTGTTGCCCAGCCCACCGACTGCGCAATCGCACCCTCGATCTGCCCCTCGACTTGCTGCGGATTGATCGCCGTTCCCACGTCGTTGACCGAGACGACGCGCAGCACACGCACATGGCCGGTGTCGGGATCGACTTCTACCTCAGCGGCCTGCGCGCAGTAGCCGTAGGTGATATTCGGGTCGCTCTCGCCGGTCTGCTTATCGTAATAAGTTGTAGCACGCGGCACGTACTCGTAGTTTGCGATGCAGGGCCGATCCTCTTCGTTCTCCCACATCGACAGCGCCCGCTCGGCCGCGCCCTTGATCGCGTTGCCCGCCATGAAGGTCATCCGGCTGGCCGACACACTGCCGCTGTTAGCCGTCTCGGCCGTGTCCTGTGCGATCAGCTCTACCCGTTCGACCGGCAGACCGAGCACCTCAGCCGCCACCTGCACCATAATCGTGTGCGTTCCCTGGCCGACTTCCGCGCCGGCATGGCGCACGACAGCCCGCTCGATCTGGCCGTCGCCATACAGCTCCACCGTGGCGTGACATACGTCGCGGAAGCCCAGGCTGAAGCCTACGTTTTTGAAGCAACAGGCTATTCCCAGGCCGTGCAGTTTTCGGCCCAATGAGGAGTTAAGAGACGTGGCGAATGCTGAATGCTGAATGCTGAATGCTGAATTCCGGAGTTCCGGAGTCATCATTCATCACTCCGCATTCATCATTCAGCCGCTCCAACACCGGCTCGATGGTAACACCCGGCGGCACGACGCTGCGCGTAGCTTGAATCGAACCCTCGTGCCAAACGTTGCGCAGGCGCAGCTCGATCGGGTCTATGCCCAGCGCTTCGGCCAGCTTGTTCATCTGCATCTCGGCGGCGAAGTGGGCCTGAGGCCCGCCAAAGCCGCGAAACGCGCCGCTGGGGACGTTGGTCGTGTAGACGGTGCGCGCATCCACCCACTGATTAGGGCACTCGTAGGGCCCCAGGCAGGCGAGCGTAGCGTTGCCCAGGACTTTGGTCGAGGTACAGGCATACGCGCCGCAGTCACTGGTCATGTCCATCTGTTGGGCGACCAGCTTGCCATCCCGCGTCGCGCCCCATTTGGCGTGGATCACCATCGGATGGCGCTTGTGGTGACCGATGATCGACTCGCGGCGGCTCCAGATGGTCTTGATCGACCGGCCGGCCAGCACACCGCGCTCGATGCAGCCGCCAGGCCGCCAGTGCCAGGATGATCTGCACCGACATGTCCTCGCGGCCGCCGAAGGCCCCGCCGATGGCGGGATACCGCACCACGATCTGCTCCTGCGGCAAGCGCAGCGAAGTCGCAATCTGCTCGCGGTCCTTGTGCGCCCACTGGCCGGCCACGTCGACCACGATGCGGCCCAATTCGTCCACCGTGGCAACGCCGGCTTCGGGCTGCAAGTACGCATGCTCCTGCGCGCCGGTGCGATAGGTGTGCTCGACGATGATGTCCGCCTGCCGGAATGCCGCGTCCAACTCACCGCGGCGGATGTGGTATTCGAGCAGCACGTTGCTGTCGCGATAGGCGTGAACCAGCGGGCTATCGGGCTGACGTGCCTCCAACGGATCGTTCACAACCGGCAGGTCCTCCCAGTCGATCTCGATCAGGCCGAGGGCTGCGGCGGCCTGGGCCTCGGTCTCGGCCACGGCCACGGCGACCTGATCGCCGACGAAACGCACGATATCGGCATCAGGCATGCCTTCAGGCGCGCCGGGGCCGCACAGCACGGGCTGATCGGGCACGTTCAGCCCGTAGATATTGTTGGGCACGTCGGCGGCGGTGAAGACACCCACCACACCCGGCGCGGCCTCGGCCTTGGCGGTGTCGATGCGCCGGACGCGAGCGTGCGGCCGCTCGGCGAAGAGCACCTTCATGTGCAACATGCCTGGCCGATCGATATCGCCGGGGTAAGATGCCTCACCAGTTACCTTGTATTTGGCATCGACTCTTGGAAGCGAACTACCAACTGCACGCATGGGAATACCTCGTAACTTGGTAGATGGGTAGATGGGTAGATTGGTTCGTCGGACAGTCTGGTCGGTGAGGAGTACCGCACCGTGCGATGGAAATCGCACTCCCCAGCGCTCAATCTACCATCTCTCTTGCCTTCTGAATCGCCACGATCACCTTCGCATACCCGGTGCAACGGCACAGGTTGCCGGCGAGGGCTTGCTGGATATCGGCCAACGTGGGAGTTGGCTGTTCCTTCAGCAGCATGGCGCCGGATAGGATCAGGCCCGGCGTGCAATAACCACACTGCACTGCGCCTTCGGAGACAAAGGCGGCCTGCACCGGGTGCAATTGCCCGTCGGTGGCCAGACCTTCGATCGTGACGACATCGCACCCCTGGGCGCGCTCGGCCGGCACCAGGCAGGCCATCACCGCCTCGCCGTCGAGCCAGACCGTGCAGGCGCCACACTCGCCCTCGGCGCAGCCTTCTTTGACGCCGTGCATACCTGCGTCCTCGCGCAACGCGCGCAGCAACGTCTTGCCGACGGCGTCTTCCAGCGTGGTTGTCCGGCCGTTGAGGGTTAAGGTGATGGGGGTTGCAGGTTGCAAGTTGCAGGTTGCAGGTGGGACGTCGGAAGGTGCACCATCTGAATCCTCATCTGCCACCTCCACTCCACTCCGCTCCGGGACTTCGTGCCACTTGCCACTTGCCACTTGCAACCTGCCACTTGTCGCTCGCAGCAGGACAGGCTTGGCCGGCCAGCCGGAGCGCTCCGTTCCTGCCCGCAGTTGACGCAAGGCGCGCTCGACCAGCACGCCCACCATCGAAGCGCGGTAGTCGGCGGTAGCGCGAACGTCGTCGATCGGATGAGCAGCCTGAACGGCTAGTTCGGCGGCGTGGTGCATCCCTGTGTCGCTGAGAGGCCGGCCGACCAGGCTGGCCTCCGCCTCGCGAGCGCGCACGATGGTCGGCGCGACCGAGCCGAGGGTGATGCGCGCGGCAGTGATCAGCTCACCGTCGAAGTCCAACACCACGGCGACGTTGACCAAGGAGATCGCCTGCGCACGCCGCAGGCCCAGCTTGATGAACAGGCCGCGCGCCGAAGCGGGCAGCGCCCGCAGATGGATCGCAGCCAGCATCTCGTCCGGCTCCAACGCGGTGCGGCGAACGCCCTTGAAGAACTGGTCGAACGGCAGGCGTCGCGTGCCCCGCGATTGGCTGACGAGAGTCACGGCCCCGTCCAACACCCACAGTGGGGTGATCGTGTCGTTAGCCGGGCTCGCCGTGATCAGATTGCCGGCCACCGTGCCGCGGTTGCGGATCTGCGGCGCGCCGACTTCCCAGCAGGCCCGCGCGAGTGGAAAGGCACGTTCGACCAGCAGCGGCGATGCCACCACGTCGTTGTGGGTTACCAGGGGTCCCAGGGTGATTTCGCCCTTTGCCTCGTCCAGTTCGATGTCGCCCTTGCCGGGAATGCGAGTGATGTCGACGAGTATCCGCTGGCTGCGCACGCCGCGTTCCAGCTCAAGGATCAAATCAGTGCCGCCCGCGATCACACGCGCCCGCTCGCCATGTTCGGCCAGGAGCGCCAATGCTTCAGACGTCGTTGTCGGTTGGTAGTAGGTTTGCCACATAGGTTGGCTCTCGAAGAAGTGTCAGGTGTGGGAGTGTCGAGTGTCAGGTGTCAGGTGTCAGGTGTCAGGTGTCAGGTGTCGAGTGTCAGGTGTCAGGTGTCGAGTATCAGGCGCCGGAGTACACTTGCCACCTGACACTTGACACTCGACACTTGACACTCGACACTCATCCGCCCACCGCCACCGAATCGCCCACGCGCACCACACCGCCTTCGACCACGCGCGCCATCATGCCGACGCGGCCGATAACCAAGTCAGGCATACGGGGGTCGAGCGGGGTGAGCTTGTAACATGGCTCGCGCAATGCAATTAGCTCGATCACTGCGTCGAGGCCGATGCGCACGAGTGTGCCTGAGGGCTGCTCGGTGAGCTGAACGCCCTGAACGATCAAGTTCTCGCCAAGAACGCCGGGATCGGCAGGATAGCCCTCGCCAGCAAGCCGGCCAAGGACTTCTTGGTCCATCACATTGAGGTTACGCTTCGGATGGCCGCCCTTGCGATCACGCTCAATGCCGAAGCCGGCCACTAGAACGGCTTGGGGCAATGGCTTGCGATTAAAACTGCCAGCCATGGGGCTGTAGACGATGCTGATGAGATTTCCAGTCATTCGGGGTTCTCCACGAACGAGGTGCGACGTCGATGTTCAGATGTCCAGCATATCTATTTCGGACGATCTGTCAAGATGCCCGACAAACTCAGGTTTCGGATGCACCCCGCCTAGTGCCATGTTAGGTTAGAAAGTGAGTGTCATCCCGAGGCTCGGCGAAGGATGACACTCACAGCTTAACAGAACACTAGAACCATTGGTGCGTTCATACAGACGAGTACAGGCGCACCATAGCGAAAAGATTAACCCAGCCTAAAAATAAGTCACAAAATATGACCTATGTCATATGCAAGCGAGCGTTTGTACGATAGAATACAGTACGACAGCGTATTGAAAAAAGGTTCCAGGGATTGGAAATCCCCTGGCTGAAGTTGAGAAGTGCCCCTTCGGCTGCACTCAGGGCAAGCTCTCAGGCACTGCAGAACGGATCAATTCCCAGGCCCTGAGGTGCCTCACCTGCACCTCGCTTGCGGCTCGGCGCAGGCGCAGGTGTCTCCGCTTCAGACGGTGAATTCCATTCACCGGGTTGGACAGTTACCGAAAGGGACACATCTTTGCTGACACTAAGTGATTTGCAGCCCCCACAGCGCGGAAGAATCTGCGAAGTCAAGGGCGCCGGTGCGCTGCGCCGGCGCTTGCTGGATATGGGCGTGGTGCCCGGCGCCGAAATCGAGGTCGTACGGATCGCGCCGCTCGGCGATCCGGTGGAGTATCGAGTGCGCGGCTATCGAACTCTTGCTGCGGCGCACCGAGGCCGCTCTGGTGATGGTCGATAAGCTCCCCTGCGAGGATTGTTCGGAGCTGAAGGCCGGCGTTTGCGACGAGCAGCAGGCCCCGCACTGTCCCCGTTGGTTGGCCTGGCTGATACGGAACGGCCATGGGCAGTGATGCCCCCTTCGTGCCGGTAGTGGCTCTGGCCGGCAACCCCAACGCTGGCAAAAGCACCATCTTCAACGCGCTGACCGGTGCGCGGCAACATGTGGGCAATTGGCCCGGCAAGACGGTGGACGTCAAGGCCGGCACGGTGCGCTGGAACGGCTCACAGGCAACGTTGGTGGACCTACCCGGCGCCTACAGCTTGAGCGCACACTCGCTGGAGGAGGTGATCGCGCGCGACTTCATCCTGGATGAGCATCCCGACGTGACCATCGTCGTGCTCGATGCGACCAATCTGGAGCGCAACCTGTACCTGGCAGTACAGGTGATGGAGTTGGGTGCACCGGTGGCCCTGGCCTTGAACATGATGGACCGGGCCGAAGCCGCGGGCACCGTGATCGACGTCGAATTACTGCACCGGTTGCTCGGCGTGCCGGCCGTGCCTACCGTCGGCACGCGACGAAGAGGGCTGGAAGACCTGCTAAGTCTCGCCATCCGCGAGGCGGAGTGCCAGCCCAAGGTTGTCGACTACGGCCAAGATATGGAGATGGAGATTGCCCGCCTACAGCCTGAGCTCAGCCGGTTACTCCCCACGAGTGCGCCGCGCTATGCAACCCTCAAGTTGCTCGAGGGCGACGTCCTGGTCAACCAGGCGTTGGGTCAATCGCCGCAGGCCGATGCGCTGCGTCGAGAAGTCAAGTCGGCCGCAGCCAGCCTGCAGGCAATCTATGGCGACGACGTCGAGCTGCTCGTCGCCGACCGGCGGTACGGCTTCGTGCACGGCCTGGCGCACCAAATCGTCAAACGCCGTCGCGGTCAGGAGTACAGCCTGACCGATCGCATCGACGATGTCGTGGCCAGCCGAGTGTTAGGCCTGCCGATCTTCCTCCTGCTGATGGCGCTGGTTTTCACACTGACCTCCCGTGCCTCCGCGCCTTTTGTCGATTGGATCGACGCGACGGTCAACGACGTGCTGGCCAATTGGGTCACCACGGTGCTGTTTGCCGTGCACGCGCCGGCCTGGCTGGTCTCGCTGCTGGTGGACGGCATCCTGGCAGGTGTCGGCGGGGTGCTGATCTTTCTGCCGGTGCTCTTGATCCTCTACTTCTGCTTGGCCGTGCTGGAGGATAGCGGCTATATGGCTCGGGCGGCCTTTGTGATGGACCGGCTGATGCAGTTGCTGGGCCTGCACGGCAAGAGCTTCATCCCGTTGATCGTCGGCTTTGGCTGCAACGTGCCCGGGATCCTGGCCACTCGCACGCTGGAAAACCGCCGCGACCGGGTTCTGACCGGGCTGCTGGTGCCGCTGATGAGTTGCGCGGCGCGGCTGCCGGTGTACGTCATCTTCGCCGCGGCGTTTTTCCCACGCCACGCCGGGGCGGTGATTTTCTCGCTCTACCTGCTCGGCATCGTATTGGCCGTGCTGTCAGGCTTGCTCTTCCGCCGCACGCTCTTCGCCAAGACCGGCAATTCGCTGTTTGTGCTGGAGCTGCCGCCGTATCGCCTGCCCGCGCTGCGCGGCCTGACCACGCACATGTGGCGGCACAGCGAAGAGTTCGTGCGCAAGGCCGCCACAGTGATCCTGGCCGCCTCCGTGATCGTCTGGGTGCTGCTGAACCTGCCGCTCGGCGTCACCGACACTGCAGACAGTCTGTTCGGCCGCGTTGCGGGCGCGGTGGCGCCGGTGTTCGAACCCCTGGGCTTCGGCAACTGGCAGGCCACCGGCGCGCTAGCCACCGGCTTGGTCGCCAAGGAGATCGTGGTCAGCAGCATGAGCGTCATTTACCAGGGCGGCGAACCGGCGGCGCCACCCGAGCCGATCGACCTGGCGGCCGACCTGCGCGGGATTGTGGCGGGCTTCGGGCGAGCTGTGCTCGAGTCGGCACGCATTGTGCTCAGCCTGATCCCCGGAATCAATCTGGTGAGCCCGCAGGCGGGGCAGGCAGACACCCAGCTCGGCCAGGAACTGCAACAGCACTTCACGCCCCTCTCCGCGGCGGCGTTCCTGGTTTTCGTCCTGCTGTATGCGCCGTGCATCGCCACGCTCAGCGCGCTCAAGTCAGAGTTCGGCGGCAAATGGATGGCCTTCAGCTTCCTCTACCTGCTAGCGCTGGCCTGGCTGTCTGGGTTTGTGGTTTATCAGGTTGGAAGTTGGCTCTGGGGCCGGTGAGCAGTGGAGAGTGGAGGGTGGAAAGTGGAGGATGGAGAGTAAGGAGTGCGCTGTCTGCTCCTCACCCTCCACCCTCCACTCTCCACGCAAAAGGTGATTCATGCTACGGAACATCCTCAACACATTCGAAACCTCCCCCGGCCCCATGAGCCTGGACGTGCTGGCGCTGCAGTTGGATCTGGAGCCGACGGTGCTGGAAGGCATGCTGGCTGAGCTGGTCCGCATGGGCAAACTGGACCGGACCGACGATCGCACTGAAAGCGGGTGCGCGGCCTGCGGGTTCACGCGCGGCTGTCCATACGTGCTGGCCAACGCCGGTGTGTGTTACGCCCTGGCGTCTCCGGTGACGACGCCGGCAAAACGTTGACATGACCCCTCGGCTTAGGTAGAATTCCTCCCACATTCTTCACCTATTCTTCACGCTTCGCTCCAACGAGGAGACAAAGTATTATGTCGAGCAATCTAGCCTCCCGCATCGGCTTGATCGGCCTGGGCAACCTGGGGACGGCCATTGGCAACCTGGTTGCAGCCAAAGGCTTTCCTGTATTGGGATGGGAGTTCAACTCGGCCGTGGTGGATGAGATCAACCGTGACCACCTCAACTCGCGCTACCTGCCGGGGATTCCACTGGAGTCTGCTTTGGCCGCCACCACCGACATCAATGCGGTTTTAGGGTCGTGCCGAATCGTGTTCATCGCCCTGCCATCAGCCTTCATCCAGTCGACCCTGCAACCGGTGTGCCAGGCCGCCCGGGCCGATAGCATTTTGGTCAACATGGCCAAGGGCATCGACGGCGAAACGTGCTTGACAGCCTTCCAAACCCTGACCACGCTCTTCCCAAGCCACGGGCGGGTGATGCTCTCCGGACCCACGATCGCCAACGAGTTCGCGCGCGGTATGCCGACCGTGGTGGTCCTTGCCGGAGAGAATCGCGCCGATCTGATGGCCGTCTCGCTGGTGTTGGACACCCGCCACTTCCGCACGCGTTTCTCGGAGGATGTGATCGGCGTCGAGTTGGGCGGCCTGCTCAAGAACATTTACGCCATCGGCCTGGGCATCTTCGACGGCAAGGAGATCACGAGCGTCAACTTCCGGGCGGCCTACTTGACGATCGCTCTGGAGGAAATGAGCCGGATCGGCGTCGCCCTCGGCGGCCAGCGCGAGACCTTTGCCTACCTCGCCGGTCTGGGAGACCTGCTCGCCACCTCGCTCAGCGGGGAAAGCCACAACCGGCGGATGGGCATGCTGCTCAGCCAAAGCCTGACCGCCCAGCAGATCAAGGAAACGATGGGAGTGCTGCCTGAGGGCTACAACACCCTCAAGGTCGTCCTCAACATCGCCGAGAAGCTCCACGTCAGCCTGCCGTTGGCCAAGGCGCTTTGGGACGTCATCCACGGCCGGCTGGAAGCGGACCACTTTATCTTTTCGTTCATCCGCGATTTCGTGGACTGAGCCTTGGCTTGCACTAGATTGGACCTTTCTCGGAAGAATGGATGACTGACTCGTCCGCTCGCAGGAGCTTCCGCTTCCGCAACCGATGTAACCGGCGCACGTCGCAAACTGTGCTGGCTTTGCGTTTAACATAGGTACGCTTGATCCTTAGATCGGTCCGGTCACCGAAGACCGGACCGATCACTTTCTAATCTATTCGACAACTTTACCGAAAGAGGCACCTTTGAAGTCCAAACTATTCGTACTCGTGCTAGTGTTAGTTCTCAGCGTCCTGGCGGCCACACCCATCGCTGCCGCACCTCTTTCCGGGCCATGTGCGCCCGGCGCAGCCTACAATTCCGCCTGCGATGCAAACCATGACGGCACAGTCAACGTGCTAGACATCCAGCTCACCGCCGGCCACTGGAACCAAACCGGCACCTGGCTGAGCGACAACAGCCACAACCACCTGGGACAGACCTGGACGGGGACGGACAATCCGCTCAAAATCCAGGGCTCATACGGCGCGCCGGACTATGCTCCGCTGGTGTTGAACAACACAACCGGTGTGGGCCTGCGAATTGCCGCCAGTGACACCGCCGTGTTCATCAACTCGACAGGCACCCACGGGGTATGGGTATACTCGGCGACCAAGGATGGCCTGCGGGTGAGAACAGCCGGCACAGATGGTGTACACGTCGATTCGGCGGGCGGCACCGGTTTATTCGTGGCCACAGCCGCCGTCCACGGCGTGGATGTTGCCGGCAACCTCTACGCCGGCGTGTTTGCCGGAAACATCTACGTCGGCGGCAACTGCATCGGCTGCCTGCAGGCCAACTTCGCCGTCAACGCCGGCGATCGTCCCTTGCAGCCGGGCGACGTGGTGAGCATCCAGGCCGTCGCACCCAGCGACTTCGACACCGGTCCAACGCTATGGCAGGTGGTTCAAGCTCAACCAGGCCAGAGCCTGCCCCAGCGAACGCGGGGGCTGTCGTCGGCGTCGTCGCAGGGCGGGCCGAGCTTGTCACCGAAAAAGAGCACCGGCCCGCCGAAACCGGGCGTCGCCTGGTGCCGCGCGAGGGTGCGGCCCAGCCCGGCGAGTATGTCACGATCGTCTACAGCGGGCCGATGCAGGTGAAGGTTGCGCCAGGCGAGAGCGTCATCGCCGCCGGCACGCGCTTGACTGCCGCCGTCGATGGTTCAGTGCGGCCGCTGCAAACCCGCACTGTGGAGGGCATGGTGGTCACCGAGGGCGCGCCGGTGATCGGCGTGGCGCTGGACGCAGCGAAGGATGGACTGGTCTGGGTGCTCGTCAACCCGCAGTAGCTGATGTAACAAGAACTGGGTGCCGATATGATACTACAGCGTCACGGTCGTCGATGAACAGACCGTGCGTTGCTCGGTGACGTGGGCGCTTGGCAAGCAGCTGGCCTTGAATTACGCCCTCCAAGATAGAAGCGCCACAGGCAGCGTCTGCTCTCGCTGTATTAGTTGGATTCCCATTGTCCTTCTGAGTCTACAGTGCTATAATTGTCTCAGCACGGCCCCTTAGATCGTTGTCTTCCTCGCTTCACCGTCCGTCCATTCGGTAATCGTGAAGGTCTATTCAGCCTACATCGGACAGATACCTATGAACACATTGTTCGCAAACTCACCGGATAGTGTACGGATTGCATTTGACCGTAGTGGCACTGGGCCAGCACTCGTGTTGATCCATGGCGGAGGCAGCAACCGGCAGGAGTGGCATGAAGCCGGCTATGTCGGACGCCTCCGAGAACGCTTCACCGTCATTACTCTTGACCTGCGTGGACATGGCGAGAGTGGCTTGCCAATTGAGCCGGCAGATTACACGATAGACAAAATGATGCAGGATGTCCTGGCCGTTGCGGATGCATGCGAAGTCGAGTGTTTCACCATCTGGGGATTCTCGTTTGGCGGCAGGGTGGGCCGTTATGTGGCCACCCAATCCGAGCGCGTTGCCAAAATCATCTTGATGGGTACCCCGTTGGGACTGGGTATATCGCGCGAGTTCCGTCAGTCCATAGAAGATTTCTGCGTGCACTGGCCCCCGATCCTACAGGCCCAATCCGACGGCGTACTGGATCTCGATTCGCTCTCCCAAGACGATCGGGAGTTCTTGCAGCGCTTCAATGTTCCGGTGATGATGGCTTGGGGGCGTGCCATGCTCGACTGGCCCGCCGTCGAACCAGCCGATTTTCGCTGTCCTACGTTATGGCTCGTCGGTTCAGAAGACCAAGGTGCGATGGCCAGCGTCAGGGAATACGAACAATCACTGGAAGGCTCAAGAGTACAGCTTCATATCATTGAAGGTTTAAATCATGAGCAAGTTTTCGATGAGATTGACGAAGTGTTCGCTACGCTGCTAGCCTTTACTCTATCCTAGCAGCACGCTGACTGGCGCTGACATGATCTCTTTCAACCGCTCCTGGCTAGCCACATCGCTTGTTCGAACACCAGCAATCGCCAGCAGGAACTCACCAACTCGTAGCTTGTCGGCGGCACGTGCTCGTGGATGCTTCGCCTGAGCGATGGTTGGTTGTAGGTAAGTCGCAAAGACCAAAAACAAAGACGAGGGCTGTGCCGGATTTCTCCAGCGCAACCCTCGTGTTCTATTCCAAGCACACGGCCTGGTTATCTGCGGATACCTCAGCCAACCGGCCCGCAGGACGAAGCCGGCGCACCGGCGACCCGTGCTGCCGCCGCTAGCGGTGCCAAACAGGCTGAGCGCCTTTACGACGTGGTCACTACCGCAGGTCGGGCAAGTAATGGTCTCTTTGGCGAACATCGAACGCAGAGACGCTCAAACTCGTCGCCACAGTCGGTGCAGTGATACTCGTAGATCGGCATACTATTACCTCTCGTTTTGATTTGCTGTATATCGGCTAGGATGCAGGACATCAGTCCTGGCATTCTCGCTGGAATATGTAACTACCTGGGCGGCTCTCTTTGATCATGGACCCGGCTAGGCCAGGACGAACCGCTTGGTGAGAAGTACAACAGAACCTATGTTCTGTTGTTTACTACTTTTCGAACTCTGCGTCGCATTCGCCGCAATGGTACTCGTAGATTGGCATAGCTATCCTTTCCGATGGTTTTGTTTTAGTGCAGTCACTTATCAGATGCCTAGTTATGGCGCTTGGTTACGCGAGTATCAAGGAAGAAGCAGGTGATCATGCATTCCCAGACCCTTCGGGTTTCTCGTTGCTAACCGGTTTCGTAAAATGTACGGTTGGCGGCTCGTGCAAAAAAGTCAGTAAGACGAGAGAAACCCGAAGGGTCTTAACCGGTTTCAACGATACCCGATTTTAGCTACCTGACAGTTTGGATGTGATGTCTCGTGAGCGTGGGTCGAGTAGGATCTGGCGGCGCTTTACCGACGATCCGCTTGAGTACCCGATGCTTCTAGCTCTCGATAACTGCCGCCGGACCTGTATCGAGACCCTTGATCCACGACTCAGTGCCTTACTCAAAGGGGTCTCGATACGGTCCTGGCGGCGAGTATCGGCTGAGGTGAATCTGCATTGAACACTGAACACCTCAATACCCCGCCGCCAGGACCTACTCGACCGCCGTTCACTAAAGTGCCAGGCAGCTAATACCCTATTCAAATAACGGCCGCCGGCGTCTCGCGACGCAGCAGCGACAGCAGGCGGTCCCGATCGCAGTAGGGCAGGCACTGCGCGGTGCGCTCCAGCCGGCCGCGGCGCACGTAAGCCAGGGCCTCCTCTTCCAGCCAGGCAAGCGGCACCGGGACGCCGTCTAGTTCCACGAAAGTTTCCGTGCTTGCCGCTGTCGAAACCCAACCGTCGCCCTCCCGACGCTCCACCTGGCCCATGATCTCGACTGTGATATTGCGGCCTGCCGCGCTGAACACCAGCAGATGCTCGGCCGCTCCAAACAGCACTGGGTCAGATGAAACACGCGTGCTGAGATCCGCCCAACGGTGAGCGGCATACCGGGTGATGAAGGCGGCAAAGACCAAGCCGCCGGGCCGCACCACACGTCTTACCTCGGCCACGGCGCTGAATCGCTCGTGTTCCTCCAGCAAGTGGTAGAGCGGGCCCATCAGCAACACCACGTCGAAGCTGGCATCGCCGTAGCGCGACAGGTCGGTGGCCGTCCCCTGCGCGATCGCCGTGAACGAGACGCCGGCCTCGTCTGCCTTGGCGTGCGCCAGCGCCAGGTTGCCGGCCGACAGGTCGAACAGGGTGACTTCATAGCCCTGCCGCGCCAACTCGATGGCATAGCGTCCCGGTCCGCCGCCGCAGTCGAGGATCCGTGCCGGCGGCGGCGGCAGGTGTTCGGCCAGCGTGCGTAGAGTGACGGCAAACTCGGTGCGGTGGCGGTCTATGCGCTGCCACTCGCGCTCCGACGTGCTGTCGTACAGGGCTTGGACGGCAACTTCAATCTCCTGCGATAACGAATGCGCTAGCATGGCGCCTCCACAAGGCGAAGCAGAACCTGGCGCAGCTCCTCGGGAGAGCACTGCATTCGCACAGACGCGCGCCGGCCATCCAAACCGCCTCGTGGATGGCGCCATCCAAATCGTCGGGGCTCAGCGTGCCACCCATGACTGCGGCTTTGAAGTAGTAGATGTGATAGCTGTGTCCTTCAGACATATTTCGCTCCACTACGGCAGGATTACATCCCATTGTACCATATCTCACAGAGTCAATGAAGCTACACTCGCCTGTCAGGCGACTCAACTGGCGGATGTTCGTCCAGCCACTGGACAATTCGCTCCTTCTAGCATAGAATGCCAGCCTGCTTTGCACATTCCGCGACCCGCTCCACGAGGAGATTTTTCCGTGCCAGACGATCCGCATCCACCGACCGGCGCAGCTCAGGCCTGGGCTACATCGGCTGTAAGCATGGTGAACGGCTTTTTCGGCGATTATCTGCAAGATCAGCAGAATGGCCTGGCGATCGACATGGCCTTTTACGATCGCAATCGTCCGCTGCCGCTCACCCGCGAGGCCCTGCTCCGCGTCCATCCGCAGCCGACGGGGAAACTGAGCGTGTTTATCCACGGCCTGGCCTGCCATGAGGGCGTCTGGACGTATCCGGACCCGGCTGATCCGGCACGCAACACCTCCTACGGTGCGCTGCTCCACGCCGATCGCGGCTATGCACCGTTGTACTTGCGATACAACACAGGCTTGTCGATTGGGGTCAATGGCCAAGCGCGTGGCGACCCTGCTCGACGATCTCGTGGCAAACTACCCGGTGCCTGTCGACGATCTGGTACTGATTGGCCACAGCATGGGCGGGCTGGTCCTGCGCAGTGCCTGCTATTACGGCGCCGAACGCCAATTGCCGTGGGTGCAGCAGGTGTCACGGGTGTTCTACCTGGGCACTCCGCACGACGGCGCGGACCTGGAACGGTTGGCCCATGGCGCGACGATAACGCTCCAGGCAGTACCCAACCCGATCACCCGGATCATCGGCAATTTCCTCAACCAACGCAGCCAGGGTGTGAAGGACCTGCGCTATGGCACGCTGCTGGCGCCGGACGGTACCGAGGACTCTCCATCTGGCTCGACGACGCAACGGAGGGACGTGCCGTGGCTTGCAGCCGCAGAGCATTTTCTGGTCGCGGGCACGCTCACCGAAGATCCGGAGCACGTCGCAACGATGCTTTTCGGCGATGGCCTGGTCGCCCTGCCGCATACGACGGAAGCGGCGATGCCGGCCCAGGGCCGGCTGCCGATCCCCTCAAACCAGGTGCAGGTGTTTCCACGGGTTCACCACCTCAAATTGACTCGTGACCTGGACGTCTATCAGCAAATCAACGCATGGTGCGCGGACACGCGGCAGGAGTGATCGGATGGCCCTACTTACCTGGCGGCAACTCCACGGCGTCAACGAGCTCGTCCAGGGCGCGGTTGAGGCTACCACCAACGTGGTGGCCGAGGTTGATCGCGACATTTTTCGACGGCCCTACGCCGTACTCAAACGGATTCCAATCACAGCCAACTCGGCAGACACGATCGAACACGTCCATGAAATCATCAGCGCGGGCGTTTACGATGGGATACGTGCGATCAACCGGCTGGCTGGAAGAACCGCGACACGCGTCTTGGATCGGTTGGAGGAGTCAGAGAAGGACCAGTACTCCAGTGCGTAAGTTCGCCCGGTGGTCGGAGTCGAGGCTTTACGCCGGGTCTTGAGCGCAAACCCGGCTAAAGCCTCGACTCGTCTGACAAAACGTCAGGCGAACTTACGCTGCCCCGTACTAGTCCTTTGTGCCGCGGGAGACACCGCTCCATTTTCAGATCAAGTTGAGTCGGGGAGCATCAGAGTAAACCAAAAACGGGTCCCTTGCCCCACCTGGCTCTCCACGCCAATCGCCCCGCCTTGGGCCTCGACCAGATACTTTGTGATGGCCAGACCGAGGCCGCTGCCGGAGTCGGCTTGGGTACGGACGTCAGCGCCATGTGCGCGCGACCAGAAGCGATCGAAGACGTGAGGCAGATCGGCAGGCGGGATGCCGGGGCCGGTGTCGTGGATGGAGACGCAGACAGACCTCCGAGGTCTCGGAAGACCTCGGAGGTCGTCTTGGAGGTCGTTTTGGACATCCACATGTACTTCGCCGCCTTGGGGGGTGTGGCGCAGCGCGTTTGAGAGGAGGTTGCGGAGCACTTGGGAGAGGCGGTCGGGGTCGGCTAGAACCCAGAGGGCGCTAGGAATGGCGGTTGGCGCGGCCGCGGTCGACGCCGGAGCGGCTGAAGCCGCAACTACGAGCGTCGTACCTTGGGCTTCAGCGACTGGGGCAAAACTGGCGGCGGTTTGCGCCAGCACGGCGGATAGGTCGACAGGCTGCATCGTCAGTTTCAGTTGCCCCGCCTCGGCCTGAGCAAGGTCCCGCAGGTCGGCTACCAGGCGGCTGAGCAGCCGAGTCTCGTCGTAGATCGTGGCGATCTCGCCGCGCTCTAGGGGGTAGACGCCGTCTAACAGTGCTTGTAGGTTGCCTTGGATAACAGTCAACGGCGTGCGCAGCTCGTGAGCCACGTCAGCCATCAGATTGCGGCGCAGTTGCTCGGCTTGCTCCAGGTTGGCGGCCATCTGGTTGAAGGATCGCGCTACCGCGCGAGTCTCCTTGGTACCCTGCTCCGGCACACGCTGAGACAGGTCGCCAGCAGCAATGGCCTCAGCCGCAACAGCGACACGCCCCAACGGCGCTGCCAGCGTGCGGGCAAGCAACACGCCTAGAAGCACGCCCACCAACAGCGCCACGGCAGCGGACGCAGCAAGGACCGTGTTGAGCCGATCGAGAAAGGCTTGCTCCGCTCCGGCAAGCTGCATCTGCCCGGGCGGCAGCACGAGCAGATACCCGACACGCTGCTGCCCAACGACGATCGGAACTGCGGTCTGGCGTTGGCTGCGGGTGAGCTGTTTACCAACACTCGCTCCCTGACTGTCGTAGACCACCTGACCAGCGGCATCGGCCACCTGCAAGGCGGCCATGCCACCCATGCCGCGCCCCATACCGCCCTGGCCCCGGCCGTTCATGTTGCGGCCAGGAACGACCGACACGCCGTCCAAAGCGCCGGCGATACCGTCCCAGCTTCCGTTCTGCGCGTATACCCCGGCCAGCTGTGCCGCCAGTTCCTCGCGGTTTACCATCTGCCCGGCGGCGAGGTAGCGACGAAACTCGCTGCCGGCTGTGCGGTTGGCAATCAATGCCACCAGGCCCACGGCCAGAAGCGTGGTTGCCACAATCGCCAGTGTCAGCCGGACCGACAAACAATTCATCAGGACCCTCCCCCTGGAAGCGATACCCAACCCCGTACACGGTCTGGATAAAGGTCGGATAGGCGGGATCGGGCTCGATTTTTCGGCGCAGGTTCTTGATGTGGCTGTCCACGGTGCGATCCATGCCCTCGTAGGTATAGCCCAGCGCCCGCTCGATCAGCTCGGCGCGGGTGAAGGCGTGGCCAGGGCTGGCCATCAGCGCGTGCAGCAGATCGAACTCCGTGGGAGTCAGATCAAGCGGCTGGCCGGCCAGCGTCGCCTCGTGCCGATCCGGGTCGAGGATCAGAGTTTGCCCTGAGCCTTTCGAAGGATCGCTGGCCTGCATCAAACGAGTGGGCGCGGTGGTCTGGCCGGACGTTCGACGCAGCACCACGCGCACGCGGGCCACGACCTCGCGCGGGTTGAACGGCTTGGTCACGTAGTCGTCCACGCCGAGCTCCAGCCCGACAATCCGGTCGGTGTCCTCCACCCGGGCAGTGACCATGATGATTGGCGTGCCCGCCAACGTTGGGTCAGCGCGCACGATGCGCGTCACGTCCCAGCCATCCCGATCGGGCAGCATCAGGTCGAGCACCACCAGATCAGGTCGCTCGCGACGCAAGGCGTGCAGGGCCGTCTCGCCATCATGAGCCACAATAACCTGGAAGCCTGACTGCTCCAGGTAGGAACGGATCAAACGGGCGATTTGTTTATCGTCGTCGACGACCAGGATTGTGGGCATGGTGTAGGCAGTAGGCAGTGGGCAGTAGGCAGTAAGCAGTGGTCTGCCGTCTGCCGTCATCAGATTGTACCACACGCGAGCATGAACGCGTCATCGAAGAACGAAGCGCTTCGAGCCTATTGGCCCGCCTGTAGCTCAGTAACGGCATCGCGCACGGTCTGCACCTCGGCCACGGCGCCGCTGCCGACCAGATCCTTGACCTGGGTCTTTGGATCAACTCCGGCAGGCAGGCGCAGGGCGACGATCAGTTCATCCAACGGCACGGCAGCCTGCTGAGCGATTTCGGCGAGGGTGTGACGGCCCTTGATCTCGCCGGCCTCCAGGACCTGGCCAGGCGGCAGAGGCGTGGGACCTGTGCCATCGCCCGCGCCGTCACCCGCAGGAACATGCTCCTGCGCTGCAGCCGGTTGGACTGGCGCAACGTCAGCTGCGGCAGGCGGCGCTGCGGTGGCTGCCGGCACAGGCTCGACAAGCGGAGCAGCATCCAGGGTGGGCTCGACCCTCGGTGCAACCTCGTCTATGGCTGGCTCAGCCGGCTTAACATCGCCTGCCAGATACGCCGCCACAACCTCTCGCACGGCGGTGGTCTCGAAACCATCCAACAACCCCTCCATGTCTTTCATAGCTGTGGTGGGCGGGATGTCGTTTGGCACCCCGGTCAGCGCATAGAGCTCATCCAACGGGATGCCAAAGCCGTCGCTGACCTCTTGCCAGGTCATCCAACCTTTGATGTCCTCCGGCTTCATGTTGGCCATATCGACCGTCACGCGGCCGCTGGTGATCCAGTTGCCGGTGAGTTGAGCAAGGAGGACGATGGTGACCATGGGAACGACGCCAAAGAGGGGTAGTAGGAATTTGTTGACACGCATGAGAGCGATTTCTCCAGGATCAAGAGGGGCGGGCTCGGTCGGTCCCTCACGGGAGGCTGCGCACAGACCGGCCCGAGCTGGTTTCGAGATAAACTTAAAGTCTACTGGCCAACTTCCTCGACAACTGGCTGGACCAGGGGAGCGGACCGCTTGAGGGGATCGAGCCAGGTAGGCGCCAACTGAACCTCGAGGGTGCCGCCACGCGGGCAGGCTTGTACGCACTCCAGGCAGCCGATGCAGTTGGTGCTCACGGCGTTCTTAGCATTGGCGACGTCGATGCCTACGGGGCAGGGGACGTTGCACAGGGCGCATCCTTTGCAGCTATCCGCATTGCGGCGGATGCGCAGGAAGCTGACGTGACCCAATAAGCTCATCAGGCCGCCCAACGGGCAAAGATAACGACACCAGAAGCGCTGGATCAGCAGCGAGCCGGTTACGATTATCGCGACGATCAGATAGGCCGGCCAGAACTCGGCCAGATTTAAGTTGAACAGCCACTCCAGCCCAAACAGGGTGCGGTAGGGATCGAAGCCTGCAAACCACAGCTTGACCGTGCTCACGGTCATGAACAAGATCAGCCCCAGGGTGACAAAACGGCCATAGCGCAGAATGTGATCGGCCTTGGCCGGTACCTTGACCTCAGGCAGATGCAGGGCCTTGCGCAGCCAGGTGAGTGCGTCCTGCAAGGCGCCAAAGGGGCACACCCAGCCGCAGAAGCTGCTACCGGCCAGCACAATGCCGATCAGTAGGCCCGCGCCCAAGATCAAGTTCGAGAGATGGGTCTTGGGCACGAATTGCCCGGTGGTGATGAAACGCCAAAGAGTCTCGACAGCACCGAACGGGCAAAGCGCATCGATTGAGGCTGTCTGGCCACTGCCTTCCACCAGATTGTGACGTACACTCATTGCCAGGATCAGACCGACGAACACGGCCTGACTGATACGACGAAGCCGGGCCGTCCAGTTAGGTCGCCGGGGACGGCGGCGGGTACGAGGAAGAGCTGTCGCTGACATGATCGATTTTTACTCCTTCCAACCTGAAGATCGCTCGGGCCGGTCTGTGCGCAGCCTCCCGTGAGGGACCGACCGTGCCCGTCCGCGGTACTCAGAGCACGTTTCCAGCCTAACAAAATGATGTGGAGATCCTGTGGAGAGGCTGTGGGGATGTGATGGGGATCGGACAGCGAGTATCAGTGAGCACAAGGAGCGCAGGGTCGAGATAGAGCAAGTCAGCGTAAAGCAAGAAAGGACCTTTCTCGGAAGAAAGGTCCTTTCTCGTAAATCGATCAAGTGAGTCGACTGACCGGCTGATTACTGCCAGCGGCCGTTCATACCCTTGCCCATCGACGAGTGCTGGGCGTTATGGGCGGCCATGCCCATCCCTTGGCCCATACCCTGACCCTGAGCCTGGCGGCCGCGCATCTGTTGGCCAGAGCCCGTGCCGGTTCCGTCACAGCTTCCATTGCCATTCGGTTCCCATGGCTGCGCCGTCTTTGCGGTTACCATCGCCTGCATGCGAGCTTGCATCGTATCGGCATCCGCCTGGGTAATCTTGCCGTCGGCCACGGCCTGGGCAATGAACTCGGCCCGAGGCGCCAGGAAGGCGTCGACCAGGTCCTGCACGGCGACGTTGTTGGCCTCGGCTACTTCTGCCAAGGTCCTGCCGCTCTGCAGCTCGGCCACCAAGTCAGCTTGTTCCATACTAAGTGTCTCGGCTGCGACGGCAACCATTGACTGTTCCGGCCCGGCCCAGGCACCCTTGACGGCCAAGCCGTAGCCCGGTCCGGTACCACCACCGCCGCGTCCATAACGGTTGGCCTCCGCATTGCCCGTGGCGGCCTGATTGGCCGGACCGGGGCCCTGTGCAAGGGCTGCGCCTGCGAACATGGTTACCGCCGACAAGGCCATGATTGTTCCAACCAGCGCTGCGCGCTTCCAATTCTTCATCGTATCACCTCTCTCGTTTCATTGGGCTACCGGTGTTCTGTCCGGGCGCCATTTGCGGGTTGACTTCACTGCATTCTTGCAGTTGTCGTCCGTATCTAAGATCAGTATAGCAGCCGGTTATGGAGAAGCCGTGGAGAAGTGAGGGAGAATGATGAACTATGAGTGATGAGTGATGAATGGGGTGGAGGGTGGAGAGTGGAGGGTGGAGAGTGGAGAGTGGAGAGTGACCGATCACCGCTGAGCACTCCGCACTCTTCACTCTCCACTCTCCACCCTCCACTCTCTAACCCTTTAGCCCCTGCCAGACCAAAAGCAGGCCAAGGCCGATCAGAACGAGGCCAAGCACAATGAGGATGCGGCGGTACCAGGTGGTGTTGAGGCGGTGGGATTGGCTGTGGATGAGTGCGGCCACTGCAACCTTCGAACCGACGAGGGTGATGTAGAAACCGGCTAGAAAAGCTAGAGCCTGCACCGGCGACTGGTTGTAGGCCGCAATCAGCGTCGGTCCACCCACGGTCGCCCAGAAGAGCCAGGGATGGGGACTCAGCGCATTGACCGTCGCCCCGCGTAGCAGCGACCGGCGACGGGTGTCGACAGGCCTGTCCACGATCGCAGCCGCTTCGGTAGCGGCGGCCGTGAGGGCCATTTGCGCCAGATCGACCTTACGAGCCGAGCGAATGGTCTCCCAGCCCAGGAAGATCACGTATAAACCGCCCACGACGCCAACCGCCCCGAGCGCCCAGGAGGGAAGGCGATCCAGCACGAGCAGGGTCAACAGAATGATGGGCACGTCAGACAGAAACGGCGCCATCGCTACGCGCAACCCCTGCCAGAACCCCCCACGCAGCGTCGTGGTAATCACCAACATCATTAGCGGCCCCGGACTGAAGCCGGCGGACAGGCCGAGGGTGAGGCCGAGGAGGAGGGAGGGCATGGGCGGAGAGTGCTGAGTGATGAGTGATGAGCGATGAACGATGAATGGGGAGCGGAGAGCGGAGAGCGATGAGTGATGAGTGATGAACGATGAACGATGAATGGGGAGCGGAGAGCGGAGAGCGATGAACGATGAACGATGAACGATGAATGGGGAACGGAGAACGAGAGACGATGAACGATGAACGATGAACGATGAACGATGAACGATGAGTGGCGGATAACCCATCAAGGCTCATCGCTCTCCGCTCCCCATTCATCGTTCATCACTCATCGTTCATCACTACGATGGATCCACCAGCCGGCTAAGAGGGTGACCACGAGCGCGATGCCTGAACCGAACAGGATGGCAGTGAAGGTGAGCGAGCTGCGCGCGGCGGGTACAAGGATCCAGAAGCCTGCCAGAACGGCGGTCAAGGGCACGAGCGCGGCCAGCGCCAGGGTGACGGCCAGCTGTCTGTTGGCTGTCACCTCTTCGCCGCTGAGTTGGCGGTTTAGCCGCCAGAGTACCACAAAAGGATAGACCAGGCCTATCAGAATCAGGGATAGACCCGTAATAAGCGCCAATGGCGTCGGGTTGCTCATTCGCTCTTTCCTTCCCGGACAAGCGGCCGCGGGCCTGCGCCTTCGGCGTTGGACACCTGGAAGCCGCTGTCCAGGTGTGCGGTGTCGTTGTAGCTGATCAGCCGCAGCGCGCCGTGATCGACTTGAACGATGCTCAGGGCGGTGTTGCCGCCGATGGCGATTCGGTGCAATTGAGTCAGGCTGGCGTCCAGCACAGACGCTACCAGGCTGCGCAGTGCGGCGCCGTGGGTGACGACCAAAACCGTCTGGCCGGGGTGACGAGCGATGATCGCATCGACTGCCGCCTGCAGGCGCTCGTGCACTCGGCGTAGGTCTCGCCGCCGCCTCGCCGAATGTCCTGGCCAGCAAACATAGCAGCCACCTGTTCGGGGAACTGGATAGTGATGTCTTCCCAGGTCAGGCCCGTCCACGCGCCAATGTCCGACTCGCGCAGGTCGGGCTCAGGCAACGGCTCGAGCCCGAGCATGTCGCCGACAATCTCGGCGGTCTCGAAGGCGCGCGACAGGTCACTGCTATAGATGGCCTCGATCGGGTAGGATCTCAGCCGGCGAGCGACGACCTGCGCCTGCTGGCGGCCGCGTTCGGTCAGCAGGGTGTTGGCATCCTGTCCCTGCCAGCGGCCGGTGAGATTCCATTCCGTCTCGCCGTGGCGCAGGAGAATGAGCGTGGTCTTGTCAGCGCCGTTACCGGGCATGGGTCGCCTCGAGGTGTCCCGTATCGGGCAGCGATAGCACGGTCACGTGCCCGCCGTTGACTTGGATGGCCGTCACCGAAGTATTGGGGATGTGACCGCGGCGGGGGTCGGATGGATCGAGCGGGCCGGTGACGCCGCTGAGAAGGCAAGCTCGCACGTTGCCGCCGTGGGTGACCACGGCGACGGTCTGGCCGGGATGGCAAGCGTGTAAATCGGCGGCAGCCTGCAGCGTCCACGCCTGGAACGTGAAGAAGCCTTCGCCGCCGCCGCGGGACGCGTTGGGATCCAGCCGAGTAGCGGCCCAATCTTGGGGAAAACGCTCCTGGATCTCTGCGAGAGTCAGACCATGCCATTTACCCATATCGATCTCGCGCCAACGTTTATCCGGTTCCGGTGATTTCCCCAAAGTGGCAGCAACGATTTCCGCCGTCTCCACGGCGCGCAGCAGGTCACTGCTGTAGAGGGCGCTCACCGTGGCGCTACGTAGCCGCTCGGCCAGACGGGCGGCTTGCCAGCGTCCCTGCTCAGTGAGGCCGGCGGCCTGCAGCGACGTGCCCTGCACGCGTCCCTCGACGTTCCATTGGCTCTCGCCGTGGCGGCAGAGCAGCAACGTAGTAGGCGAGTTAGCTTTTTGATCTGTAGCGTTCATTGATATTCACATGACATGTCACGACAAGTCACGACAAGTCACGACAAGTCGGCCCCGTCGTTATGATACGGGACAAAAGAACCGCCCTGTCGCAAAGGCTGCAAAGACATCCCAGAGGCAGGCTTTGCGTTCTTTGCGACTTGGCGGTTCCAAGAGGTGTGTGGAAGCGCATTCTATCCCGGAAGGCGTGAATGTGCAAAACTGCGCAGATGGCGTGTTCCGACGCTCCAAGTGTTGCAGGTTGCAGGTTGCACGTCTTCTGCGACCTGCAACCTGCAAGCTATGTGGCGTTGAAAAGTGATTGCATA
>CAVPXC010000024.1:0-64710 GCA_963709505.1 uncultured Chloroflexia bacterium
GACGTCCACAATTCCGTCAACGGCTACGACGGCTCCCATTGCCGGTCCTTCCACGGAAGGTGCAACGCTGCAGCCTCTGAGCCCGGAGGAGTGCAACGAGCTGGCCCAAGCCATGGGAGAAACGCTGGACGTCCAGGTGACTCAGGGAGACGTACCGATCACCGATCCCTCAACCGGCGCAAGCGGTATGGGCTGCGAAACGAAAGCCACGGGAACAGGGGAGCAGTTCTCTAGCCCGGATGCGGTGGTGATCGAGCTGGCAGCCATGTTGGAAGCCCAGGGCTGGCAGGAGGACCCGATGCTTGCCTCCGGCGGGCCGACGGGCTTCGGCGAGGGCTTCCGCAAGGACGATCAGATGTGCATGGCGGTCGCCCAGTGGTGGCCGGACGCCTCAGCCAACTGCCCGCAGGACCAACCCGTCTCGGCGTGCGAGGTGACTCCCGCCCAACAGGCGTACACGGTAACGCTCGACTCCGCGCAGAGCACAACAGCAGCGACGGCCACGCCAACCGCAGCAGCGCCGCCGCAAGGTTGGCAAACCTACGCCAATCCGCTTGGCTTCAGCATCTCCTATCCGGCTACGTGGACCGCGCAACAGCTCCCGGCGCAGGGTGACAATACGCTCTTCACGGAGGCCTTGCAAGGATCCGAGGGTGAGGTCGAGTTGCAATGGGGCATGGGCTTCGGCGGCGCATGTCCTGAGGGATATACGACCGTGCAAGTGGCGCAGGGTGAACTCCCCACGTGCTACACCAAGAACGCCGATGGGACCGAAAGCTGGACCCAGATCAACAAGGAGCTGGAGCTTACCGGCTTCTCCGCGAATGCCCGCACCAGCAACGCGGGATCCGGCGAGCCATGACCTCGTGCTTGAGGTCCTGTCTACTCTGAGCTTTCCTACAGATCGCAGCCATCACCGCAACGCAGGTCATTACCTACTCGCCGGGGCCGCCCACCGGTACGCCGCAGGAGGGGAGTTGCTGGACTAACTCGCTCGCCGTCTGGCGCGCGGATGCCTGGCGGTGCATGGTCGGAAATGCAATCTACGATCCATGCTTTTCCCAAGATGACAGCGTCATCTGCGGTGCTGACCCGGTGACGCCAACCGTCAGCTTTGCGCTCACGCTGACCGAGCCTTTGCCCGTAGCGGAGGTCCCGCCGGACGCGGCGACTCATGCTTGGCTGGTCGAGCTACCCGACGGTACCGTATGTGGGTACGCAACCGGAGCTACCGGCGGCGTGGGGGACGAGCGTATCAACTACCTGTGTCCCAGCTCGAACCCGGACCAGCAAGTCGTGATCCTGGGCGACCTCCAACCCGGCCCAGTGTGGATGGCGTCGTACGCAGTGCTGACCGGTGAGATGCCAGACTTGACTGTTGTGGAATCTGTTATGGTGCCTATTCGCACGATCTGGAAGTAACAGGCCCGTGGCGGCCTGGCTGCCCTGACCCTGGAGGGCAAATTGCGCAATTTGCCCTACAGGGTACCGCACGTGTAGGCCACGTTTTCGCCACGGCCATGATTTGATGGAACAGAACTTAGGATCTGCGGGCAGAGCCGGCCTGCTAACGATCCGTCGGTTGCGACCCTGGTTGCGTAGACAACTTGTCCGGCACCAATCACGTTAGGAGGATAACCATGGAAGTCTCACGACGCGATTTCGTCAGGATTTGTGGTGCAGGCGCGGCGGTTGCCGGACTAAGCAGCGTGCTGCCCGCTCACGCGCTTGGGGCTGCCGCTGCTGCCACCAGCGCGGCCGGAACCGCCGCCTCAGCCAGCCCGGCCGCAGCGCGCCTGGCGAAGGTGTTGGCGTCGACCCTGCAGCAACGCCTACAGGAGGCGGAGCCTCTCGACCCTCTCGTCGCCCAGACCGTGCAGATCGCCGCGAACATGGAGCCGGTGATACCGCACGTCGACCAGGCGGCCGCGGTACAGAAGAAACTGGCTGCGCTTGAGAAGAAGACCGGGAAAAAGCCGAACATCCTGGTCTACCTTATGGACAACGTAGGCTACGGCGATGTGGGCATCAACGGCGGCGGCTTGCTCGCCGGCACGCCCACGCCGAACATCGATCGCCTGGGACAGGAAGGCCTGCATCTCCTGTCAACCTATTCGCAGCCTTCGTGTACGCCCACTCGCGTCACCTTGTTGACCGGACGCCTTCCCATGCGGACCGGCGCACTGCATCCGGGTTTTGCCGGCCAGCCAGGCGTCCTGGAAAACGAGACCACCGTCGCTGAAGTATTGAGCGATGCGGGCTATGTGACCCAGGCCATCGGTAAATGGCACTGCGGCGAGGACGTGGGGTCGCAGCCACAGAACGTAGGCTTTGACGATTTCTACGGCTTTCTGGGCTGGTCCGGCTTGTACACGGACTGGCGGGACGAGAATACGCTGCCTGAGTGGGTCCTGAGCCCGGAGCGCCAGGCCTTTGCCCAGGCCGAAGATTTCAACCACTATCTCGTCCATGCGACCAAGGGTCAGGAGGTCGAGAACCTCGAGGAGCTGACCGTCGACGTCATTTCCGAATGCGACGACAAGTTCGCGACCTACTCGGAAGACTTCATCAAGAAGATGGCCAAGGGCGACCAGCCGTTCTTCCTTTACCACTGCACCCGCGGTGCACACGTCAAGAACTACCCCAGCGCCAAGTTCAAGGGGAAATCGCCGGCGAAGTATCCTTACAAGGACTGCATTGTGGAGATGGACGACATCCTTGGCCGGCTGGTCGAGGCACTCGACGATACGGAGCAGCTCGAGAACACGCTGATCTTCGTCCTCTCTGACAACGGCCCGATGATGGAACCGTGGCCCGACGCCGGCTATACGCCGTTCCGCGGCGGCATCGGCACGACCTGGGAAGGGGGTGTACGTGTCCCAGGCATCGCCTACTGGAAGGGCATGATCGAGCCAGGCCAGGTCACCGACCAGCTATTCGATCTTGCGGACCTGTTCACCACCTCGGCGGCGCTCGCCGGCGTTGACTACCGACCGCCCGACGACCAATACCTCGACGGCATCGACCAGACATCGTTCCTGCTTTCGGACGCCGGCCAGTCGAACCGAAAGTACGAATACTACTGGCTGGGACAAACACTGAGCGGGCTTCGCGTGGCCGAATACAAGTTCATGCTTGCCGGCATGTCCTGGGATGAACCAGATGTCGTCAATGGCGAGTCTGCAACAGTGCAAGAGACCTATTCGACCCCCAAGCTGTTCAACCTGTACCTTGACCCCAAGGAACGGTACAGCTTCTTTAACCGGCAAACCTTCCTGGACAACCTGTTCAGCGACCCCTTGAATGCACACGTTGCTACGTTCCAGGAGTACCCGGGCAAGAAAGCCGTGATCAAGGGAGAGATCCAGGACTTCCTGCTGAACAAGTGAGTCTGCACCAAGGCAGAGTGTTCCGCACCGGCGGTGCATCTCTTCTCCCATATCATTGGGAGAAGAGATGCAAACACCTTGTTGCATCTGGACAGTGAAGGGATTAGCCCATGAAAGGTCGATATGTTTTCGTCCTGGTCTTTGTGGTGTTGGTGCTTGGGGCCTGCGGTGCGACCACGCCTGCATCAACTCCCGCCGCGCCGCCTGCCGAGGCTCCGCCAACAGCGACGGCTGCTATGGGCACCGCTGCATCGGCCCAAGTCCCCGAGCCAAGCGTCGGGCAATCGATGACGCCCCCCGTGGCCCTCACCGCAACGCCTGCCGTCGTGCCCACGGCGACAGCAAGCACAAGCTCACAGCCAGCCTGGCAGGTCGAAACGCTGCTGGTCGCGCCTGGTGAGCCGGGCCGGCTCTACGCCCTGCTGAAGGACAGCTCGGGGCCGTTGTGGGCATTCCCGGCCTCCAGTGTTCGGCTGATGATCAGCGACGACTTCGCCGTGACGTGGGTGCCTTTCCCGGGCGGCCTGCCCGTTCCCGCGACTTGCATGGTCAACGTCAACCTGGACTATGCCGCGGCCGACGCGCTCTACGCCAGCACCTGCCAGGGTCTTTACGTTTGGGATCCGCAGGGCCAGGCCTGGGCAAAGCGCTCCGATCGGTTGACAAACGTTGTGGCGGTGGCTTACGGCCAGCCCGACAGCGTCTGGGCGGCCGCGCTGGGCGACGGCGTCATCCGCAGCAGCGACGGGGGCAGGACGTGGCAGGATGCCAGCACGGGCCTGATCACCTTCGGCGGCATGGCCAACTTGGGCTTCGACCCGCGCGACAACAGCACGCTTTACGGCATTATCCGGCCGCAGTACGCAGGCAGCTACCTTCGCCGGGGTACGCCGGACGGCCGCTGGCAGACGATGCCCACACCGCTGGACAATGCCACCATCGAGACCGGCATGACCGTCGATGGCGGCACGGGCGCGCTCTATGTCACGACCCAGGTCGCGCCGGCTGGGCTCTGGCGGTCGCTCAATCCCAACACCGCTGATGTAGCAGATGTGCAGTGGGAGGTGGTTCACGACTTTGGCTCGAACGTACAGGTCAGCCTGCTGGCCTCGGGATGGAGCCCGCAGGGGCTGGCGATCTACGCCAACATCTTCCCGCTGACACCCCTTGCCGGGGGCGGCGCCAGCGTTGGCAACCCGGTGCTCCATCGCTCGCCGGACGGCGGGCAGACGTGGGAGCCGTTGGCGACGCCGTAGATCCCCGAAGCAGGCGCTGCGCCGGCCCGCCGGCACCCGCTCGGCGCATATGTAGCGCACATTGGATGGCTCACAGAGCTGTGGCGACCGGTGGGATGCCGCGTCTCACGGTCATGGAGTCTGCCATGGTGCCCCTCCGCACCGTCTGGAAGTAGCCAGTGGTGGTCTGAGCCGGATCATCCCCTCTCCTCACCTCAGCACAATAGACAACGCCCGTCTCGGATTCCCCCTCCGAGACGGGCGTTTGCATGCTTAGTTTGATCGGTTTATGCCCGGATGAAGCTCCAGCCTATTCGAGCCATCGTGAAGAACACGATGGCGACAATCGCCGTGGCAATGACTTTGTCGTCCATTTTCAGCCACAGCGCCAGAACGCCAAATATCACCAGACCGAAGAGACCGATCATCACGAGCAGCGCAGGTAGCGCAGCGCCCCACTGGCGATCCTTCATTTGCTGTTTGATGTCGGCGTACGACACATCGATGTCTCTTTCTACCTTGACCCCTGTGCCAACAAAGACTGACTTCTCGATCAGCGGGATGTCTTCTTCGTCTTCGTTGCCCATGCCGGCCATGATTTCGGCGCCCACATCACGCCCACTGCGTCGGGTTGTCTGACCTTGCGCGGTGAGCAGCCAGATGAACCCGACAATCAGGATGATCAAACTCAGAATGGTAAGAACGAGGAATGGAACGAACATGGCAGGCCTCTAAGGTCACACGCGATCATAGCCTCTCAGCGTTCGAACGCTTGCTACGGGTAGATTTGAGACGGCCTTCAGGTCTTTACCGCGCCGCGCAGCGCAAAGGGCTCATATCGTCCCGCCATTTCCTTGGGCAGCAGTCCCCGGAGGTGCACACCTTGATCGGTGTGCTCCTCCAATTCGACCAGCCCATGGACGTGCCACAGGTTGACCAGCTCGCCCGCACGGTAGGGGATCAGCGCCTCGGCCGGCACCATGCTGCGGTTCAGCACCTCCTCGACCCGCTCGAGCAGCTTGTCCACGCCCCACCCTGTCTCGGCGGCAATCGGCACCGCATCGGGAAACTGACTGCCCAATGCCTCCCAGACGCCCTCCGGATCCGGCAGCAGATCCACCTTGTTCAGCGCCGACACGATCGGCTTGTCGATCACGCCAAGCTCCCGCAGTACCTCACCCACGGTATGCGCCTGCTGCAAGGCATTGTCGTGGGTTATGTCAATGACATGCAGCAGCAGATCGGAATCGTCGATCTCCTCCAGCGTGGCGCGGAAGGAGGCAACCAAGGCCGTCGGCAACTTCTGGATGAAGCCGACCGTGTCGGTCACCAGCACCTCGCGCCCGCCCGGCAGCCGCACGCGCCGCGTCGTCGGGTCCAAGGTTGCAAACAGCATGTCGGCCGACAACACGCCAGCGCCCGCGCCCTCCGGCCCGGCCAAGCGGGTCAGCGCGTTTAGCAACGTGCTCTTGCCGGCATTGGTGTAGCCGACCAGCGAGACGGTGCTGAGCGCCGCGCCTTTCGCCGGTCGCGGTAACGCTGGCGGTGGGCGCGCACTTCCTCAAGCTCGCGGCGCAGATGCGCGATCCGCCGGCCGATCTCGCGACGGTCCACCTCGAGCTGCGTCTCGCCAGGCCCACGCAGGCCCACGCCGCCGGTGCCGCTCGCCGCCGAGCCGCCGCCCGCTTGGCGGGCCAGATGCGTCCAGGCGCGGGTCAGGCGCGGCAGGCGATATTCGTACTGCGCCAGCTCGACCTGCAGCGCGCCCTCGCTGGTGCGCGCGTGCTTGGCGAAGATGTCCAAAATCAGCGCCGTGCGGTCAATGACTTTGATCTCGTCGTCCTTGACGGCCTTTTCGATCTCGCGCTGCTGCCGTGGGCTGAGCTCGGCGTCGAAGAGAATCACGCTCGCGCCCAACTCGGCGCGCAAGGCGATGATCTCCTGCAGCTTGCCCGAGCCGATCAACGTCGCCGGGTTGGGCGTGGCAATGCGCTGGGTGATCTCACCCACGACTAAAAGGCCGGCAGTGGAGGCGAGCTGCGCTAACTCGGCCAGCAAATCTTCCAGGCTGAAGTCGCCCGGGTGGCCCTTGAGCTCGAACCCCACCATCAGCGCGGTCTCCTGAGGTTGGTTTGGGTAGATAAAGCGATCGTTAGTCAGGGTAAATCTCCCGAAGGGTGTAGACAAGTAGACAAGGAAACAAGTAGACAAGGTGCGGATCGGTCTGCCCTTGTTTCCTTGCCTGCTTGTCTACTTGTTTCCTTGTCTACTACAATTCAAGTGTACGCACGCGGGCCATTGCCTCGGCGATTGTCTTCGTCTCCGTGCCCATGCTGATGCGGATGTAGCCTTGACCGCTGGGGCCGTAGGCGTCGCCGGGGGTAAAGCTGACGCCGGTCTCGAGCAACACCTTGTCGGCGAACTCGATCGAGCCGTAGCCCTTCGGCGGCAGGGCCCAGACGTAGAGGCTGGCCTTGGGCGTTTCAGCTTCCATGCCGATGGCACGGATGGTCTCCAGGATCATGTCGCGTCGCTGCTGGTACTCGGCGTTGCGCGCCGCCATCCAGGAGTCGTCGCCGTTCAAGGCCGCAGTCGCCGCATCCTGGATCGGCCGGAAGATGCCGCTGTCGATGTTGCTCTTGGTCTGCAAAAGCGCCTTGACCGCTACGGCGTTGCCGACG
Source organism: uncultured Chloroflexia bacterium (assembly GCA_963709505.1). Taxonomy (GTDB): domain Bacteria; phylum Chloroflexota; class Anaerolineae; order JAAEKA01; family JAAEKA01; genus CAVPXC01. The sequence goes on from CAVPXC010000024.1 coordinate 7,306, forward strand.
GCCATGCCCGTGCGCCAACCGGCCATGTGGTGGCTCTTGCTGAGCGAGTTGAACTCCAGCGTCACATCCTTGGCGCCCGGCACGGCCAGCACGCTCGGCGCGGCATAGCCATCGAAGCACACGTCGGCATAAGGCAGGTCCGAGCAGAGCAGGATGTCGTAGCGGCGACAGAAATCGACCGCCTCCTCGTAGAAGCTCATCGGTGCGATGGCGCCGGTCGGGTTGTTGGGATACGAGATCCACATCAGCCGAGAGCGCTCGGCTACGGCCACCGGGATGGCCTTGAGATCCGGCAGCCAGCCAAGCCGCTGCTCCAGCACCATGAAGTGGACGTCGGCCCCGGCCAGCTTGGCGCCCATCTGGTAGGTCGGATAGCCGGGATCGGGCACGAGGGCGATATCGCCTGGATCGAGCCAGGCCAATGCGATGTTGGCCAGCCCTTCCTTGGAGCCGATCAGCGGCAGTGTCTCCGGCCCGGGATCCAGGGTCACGCCAAAACGGCGCTGGTAATAGTCGGCGATGGCATTTTTTAGCTCCGGCGTGCCGCCGTAGCCCGCATAGCCGTGTTTCTTGGGATCGTGCGCCGTCCTGCACAGCTCGTCGATGATGAATGCCGGCGGCGGCGCATCAGGCTCGCCGATGTCCAGCCGGATGATGTCGAGGCCCTCGCTGGCCAGCTTCCGCAACCGGGCGGCATGGGCGGCGAAGACGTACATTGGAACGTTGTCGAGTCGTTTTGCGGGTCGCATTGGTTGGGTACTCTCCATTTGATTGGTTCAGTTGTGTCAAGCCGATGCTCGTTAAGTTGGATTCTGTACCGTGACACCTGCTCGGCGAGGATCCCTGCTGATCAACGTGGATTCTTTGCCGAGCCTCAGGATGACAGTATAGCCAAAGAGTCTCAGAATGAAACGAGTGGATGAGTCTAGAACGGCGCTTGCTTCTCTAGATACGCCTGCAGCAGCCGGCCCACGCGTTCCAGGCTTGCTGCTTCGACCTTGTCCACGGTGTCGTCGATAGTGCGGCGGTACGGATAGTCTGAGCCAGCGATGCTGACGGCCGGTATCGCGCGCTCGCGAAAGGCGAGTAGCCCGCTGTCTACCGCGCCGCGCGCTTCCGGCACAAACCAGGCTTCGTAGCCCAGTTCTTTGCCCAGCGTCCAGAGCGTCTGGCTCAGCGCTGGGTCGGAATTACTGTCGATTGGAAAGCGTTGGTCTGCCGCGCCTACGGAATCCAGCAGGATCACCGCTTCGGGCAATGGTTCACTTGGCAGGCTCTCTGCTAGCGACTTGGCGCCGGCGCTTACCGGCTCGCCGCCGCTTGGCGCGTACTGTCCGTCAAGAAACACCAGCCACACCTCGCGGGTCAGCCTGGTCTTGTCCAGTGATCGTGCCAACTCCAGCAGAACTGCCACACCGCTTGCGCCGCCGTTGGCGCCGGGCACTGGCTGGGTGCGATTAGCCTCAGTGGGATCCAAGTCGGCCAGCGGAGGCGTGTCATAGTGCGTGCCCAGAATCACCAGTGAGCCGCTTCCAGCTTTGCCGATGAGGGTTCGCAGAGCAACACCACCGGCGTCGACGCTCTGCTCTTCAACCTGCCAACCGGCCCGGGTCAGCTCGTCAGCAATCGCGGCTGCGGCTGCGGCATGCGCTTCGGCGCCCACAGGCTGCGGCCCAAGCGCTGCGAGCGAGGCCACGCTGGCCTGGGCACGCAGCGCGTCAAAGCCCTGGACGACCGCAGTCGGCGCCGGCGGCGGCACAGCGGTGCGCGCCGGCAGGCTTTCCACCAGCGGTCGCGGCGTGAGGATCACGGTCGGCTCGACGTTGGAGGCCACCCAAATATCTCGCCCAACCTGGAAGATCCAGAAAAGGGCCGCCAGGAACAAGGCCACGAGCAGCAGCTCGAGCCAATATTCTCGGATCCATTGGGTAAGGCGGCTTCTTGTATTTGGCATGGGGGTGCGAGGTGTCAGGTGCAGGTGGCAGGTGGCAGGTCGGAGGTTTGAGTTCTTGCAACCTGCACCTGCCACCTGACACTTGCTACGACTCGCTGCGATTCCGAAACACCAGCTTGATCGGCGTTCCCTCGAAGGCGTGATGCAGCCGGATTTGGTTTTCGAGGTAACGCTGGTAACTAAAGTGCACCAACTCGGCGTCGTTGACGAAGAAGGTGAAGGTCGGTGGTGCAACGTCGACCTGGGTCGCGTAGAACATCTTTAGCTGTTTGCCGTTTTTGCTTGGCGCCCGGTGACGGACCATCGCCTCCTGGACGAGGCGGTTCAGCTCACCTGTTGGGATGCGCGTCGTGCGTTCGGCTTGGACCGCGGCGGCCAGAGAGATCACCTTGTTGACTCGCTGGCGTGTCAAGGCTGAGATGAACAACATGGGGACGTATTCGAGGAACTTGAACTCGTCGCGAATGGCCCGGGTGTACTCGTTGATGGTGTTGCCGTCCTTCTCGATCAAGTCCCACTTGTTCACCAGCAGCACGATGCCCTTCCACTCGTCCAAGGCATAGCTCGCGATGTGCGCATCCTGGGCAATCACACCCTGCGAGGCGTCCAGCACGAGCGCGACCACGTTGGCCCGTTGAATCGCGCGCAGGGCTCGCAGCACGCTGTATTTTTCGACGCCCTGCTCGATGGTGCCGCGCTTGCGAATGCCGGCGGTGTCGATCAACACAACCGGCTGGCCTTCCCAATCCAAGCGCGTGTCGATTGCGTCGCGCGTGGTGCCGGGGATCGTGCTGACGATGGAGCGCTCTTGGCCGAGCAGGGCGTTGAGCAACGATGACTTGCCTACATTGGGCCGGCCGATGATCGCGATCTTGAGCGCGTCGTCCTCGGGCTCTTCCTCCACTCTCGGAAAATGCTCGACGACTGCGTCCAGTAGGTCGCCCACACCGGTGCCGTGCAGCGAGGAGATAGCGAAAGGCTCTCCCAGGCCAAACTGGTAGAACTCGAGCGCGGCCAGGCGGCGCTCCGCGTTGTCGGCCTTGTTGGCGGCAAGCACCACCGGCTTTTGCGAGCGGCGCAGCACCTCGGCTACGTCCTGGTCGCCGGCCGTGATACCCTCCTTAGCGTCGACGAGGAAGAGGATAACGTCCGCCTCCTCGATCGCGATTTGGGCCTGCTCACGGATTTCGCGGCGAAAGTTCGCAGAACCCACGCTGAGCGGCTTTGATCCGCGCCGCGCGCCGGAGTCCTCACCTAAAATCAGCTCGATGCCGCCCGTATCGACCAGAGTAAACGGTGCGGCGGTCCACTCCGCATCGGCGTAGAGCCGGTCGCGCGTCGTGCCTGGCTGGTCTTCGACAATGGACAGGCGCTGTCCTGCGATACGGTTGAAAAGGGTGGACTTCCCCACGTTGGGCCGGCCCACCAAAGCTACAATCGGTGTTGGCATCATTCTTCTCGTTTTGAACCTAATCTCGGCGCCCGGCGCCAGAACATAAGCCAGGTCGTCGCAGCGCAGCACACGAAGTGTCGGCATCAACGTGCACCTGTGCGGCAGCCAGTCCAGCTTCGCGTAGTGTTATGTTCGGTTTGGGTAAGTTGATTTCTATGGGGGGATAGTCTTAATGACTACACGAAATTTATCTCTCGGTCACCAAACGTCGGAGCTGCGGATTTCAAAGGCTGCTCGATTTGCTTACTCAAGTTTGGCGGAATGCATGACGACAAACTATGCTGCATCTGGCAATTGAACGGGGTTGCGAAGCACCCCCACCCCGCTCACGAACCTCTACCGCATCTCCAGAGAATATCGGCGAGACACCCGACGGCGTGCCTGTCATCAGCACATCGCCTGGCTCCAGAGTCATGGCAGATGTTACGTAAACTAGTAAGGCTGCAACGTCAAAGACCATGTCGCGCGTGCTGCCATGCTGCCGCACTTGGCCATTCACGCGGCATACAACCTCCTGGTCGGCCGGGTCAAGCTCGGTCTCAATCCAGGGGCCAAGCGGGCAGAAGGTGTCGAAGCCCTTGGCGCGGCTCCACTGGCCATCGCGCCGCTGCAAGTCACGCGCAGTGACGTCGTTGCCGCAAGTGAAGCCCAGCAAGCTATCAAGTGCGTTCTCTCGCGTTAGATGCCGTGCACGGACGCGCACCACGGCTACCAATTCAGCCTCATGCTCGACTTGCTGCGACAGGGGCGTGAGCACAATGGGGGAACCAGGGCCCACCACGGCGCTGGGAGGCTTCAAGAAGATCAGAGGCTCCTTGGGCACGTCGACACCGTGCTCTGCCGCGTGCTCGGCATAGTTTCTGCCGACGCATATGATCTTGCTGGGCTGGCAAGGCGCCAGCAGCCGGACGCCAGACAACGCCAACGCTTGGCCGCGCGGCTGCATGTTGCCAGCCTCAAGCTCAAACGGCGACCCGGCGACGGGCTGGAACCACTCGCCGGTCACCGATGCCGTAGGTTACCTGGCCATCGGCGCCCTGTGCTCTTGCGATTCGCATTAACCTAGCCTCACTCCGTTGATAACGAGCTGATACTCACAGCCCAGCACACGCGCCGCGTCGCGCATCATGACCATGCGTGAGAGAAATATCTCGAAATAGTTCATGACGCTGGCATATTCGGCATCGATGGTTAGCTCCAGTGCGATCGTCCGCTTGTCTCCATCGACCAGGATTTTGGAGCTTGTCGCAGCATGGTTTACCCGGTCGTGGATGTCGAAGGCTTCCATGTCCTGGTTCTGCACACGGCTGCGATGGACGTCGGCCTTGTCGGCCAGCACGACGGCCGCCGCCACCGGCGAGACCGGGATGCCGCGCTCCTCCTCGTGGTTGCCGATGGCGCCCATGACCACCGCCACGTCCTTGCTGGGCATGCCGAGCCGCTTCAGGCCTTCATATGAAAGCAACGCGCCCGTAATGGCGTGCGCCTCGCGGGTGACGAGATTACCGATATCATGCAGATAGCCGGCGATGCGCGCGAGTTCTACATCGGCGGCGGAATATCCAAGCGCTTCGAGGACCTCGCCTGCCATGCGCGCCACCAGCCCGGCATGCCGGCGACCGTGCTCGGTGTAACCAAGCGCAGCAAGCTGCACGTTGGCTGAATCGATAAACGTGGTGAGCTCTTCGTCGTTTTTTATCTCATGCAGAGACAGCATGGTCGCATCCTTCATTGTTATGAGCGCGGGCCAGACGCATTCTGCCAAATGCCATCGTCGAGCCGGAGACGCCACCCGCAGCGGGTGCATGAGAGCAAAGCCGGGTCGTCCTGTGGCAGCACGGACTGGTCCGCACCACAGCTTGGACATCGCAGGTTGGACGACCAGTCCACGCCGACCAACGGCACAGCGGCGGATTCGCTCTTGAGCGCCGTCACCAAATCGTAATCCACCTGCCATGGACGAATGTCAACTGCCCTGGCGTCTGCAGCCCGCAGTAGCTCGCCCAACTCCGCCCGGCTGAAAACCTTGCCGGGCATCAGCCGGGCGTCGCGGCCGATGCGATTGGTCAGAACCACGAGCCCGCCTGGCCGGGCCACGCGCAGCAGCTCAGACAGAGCAGCCCGCGGGTCCGGCATGAACTCCAGCGCCTCGAGGCACGCCACCACCTGAAACTGGCCATCGGCAAAGGGCAGTGGCGCCGCATCGTGCTGGAGCCAGACGACGTCGCTCCAGCCCGCCTGGGTTAGCTTCCGTTGCGCCTGGCGCAACATCGATCGAGAACGATCGAGCGACACGACACGACAGCGCCTCTCCGACGCTCGCAGCACGGCCAGCGAAAAGCGTCCCGTCCCGGCGGCCACATCCAGCAGCCACGGCCGGTCGGCTGCAGAAAGGCCCAAGGTCGCCAGGTAGCGTGCGACCGGCTCGCCAAGAAAGTGCGCCTCGTCAGCGTCATCGAACTGCTTGATCCGGTCATAGCGGCCGGCGAAGCGATCATAGAGTGCCGTTACGACGCCTGGACCCAGATAGGTCCCTTCGGTGATCACGAGCAGCCAAAACAGCAGCGCTGCGACCGCTGAACACAATGCAAAAGTCGCCAGCCAGGCCCACCATGGCATCAGCCTAGCCCGAGCCCGATGGCAACCGCAGCAAAGAGCACGAGCACCAAACACCAGGCCTGAAACGCGCCGTGCCCGACCCGTCCGGGCTGCGCCAGCATCAACAGCGGTGCAGCTGCCATCAGGACGATCACGCCCAGCGCCAATGGCTTCTGGGCGAATAACATCACACTCGCCAGCGCCACCACTCCGGCGCTCATCAGCAGGATCAGCCGCAGGCTGCTGCCGGCCTCCGCCCACTCGAGTGGAAGCTCCCGCACCTCAACTGCAACCCGCGCCAGCAAGACCGCGCCGATCGCCAGCCCGCTCAGCCAGAGGCTTTCGGGCGCAACAGGCCACTGACCGGTCAGGCTGATACCAAGTGCGATCGGTAGCGCCGCGATCAGCAGGGCATGCAGCCAATGCATCAATCCCAGGAGCCCGGCTCGCCTGGCCATGACGCCCAACACAGCCAGCGCCACGGCCCCCACCGTAAGCCACAAGGCCGCCTGGCCTAAGAGATACGCCAGAAGCACTGAAAGCAGCACCAGCGGTAATCCGCCGCGCACGATCGCGGCAAGCGTTCCAGGCTGCTGCCAGCCAAGCAGCCTGGCAGCAGGGCTTCCAGGCGAGATGTACGGGAGTGCCGGCCGGCGCCGGGCCAGGTGGCCCGGCCACTGGAGGGGCGCCACCAACTGCATCCAGAGCGCCATCCAAAACAGCTCAGCCACCACCAGCGCCAGCACGAAGGGCAAGAGCGGCAGTTCCAGCGCGTCCAAGCCGACAAATGCCACCAGGCCGGCAAGCACCATCCAGCCGCCGGTCAACCGCCAGGGCGACCCTGTCAGCCATACTCGCAGAGCGACAAAGGAGCCTTCTCGGGTCGAATCGGAAGCGCCCGAGCGGCTCGACGAAAGTTCGTTACCGGTATGTCCGTTGCTCACAGCGCGGTGGATTATACCATAGGCCGCGTTGGTTGGCACAAGATGCGAAAAGGCTGGCGGGATGATCCCGCCAGCCTTGAGTGTGAACAGTGGGCAGTAACAGGTGAGCAGTTACTGCTACTTACTGTTTGCTTCTCGGCGGGAGGCCCAGCTCAGCGGCAGTATAGACGGCCGGCGGTCCGGATTCTGGCGCCTGGGGCGCCGAAAGCTGCGGCTGGTCGGGCGAGGCTGGAGGTGGTCCCGCCTGGCCACTGGGAGGATACGGCCGCGTGCCAAGACGAGTCAATACGATGACACCCAGGCCAAAGGAACCCACCACTAAGCCGATGATGAAGTTCATGCACGGGATGACGCTGAGTAGGAAGTAGACTACCGTCAACAATAGTGTGCCGACGACCGTCTCCAGAACCACAGTCGGGTTCTTGACAGTGAACAGCGCCATCAACTTGCGTCCGAGCACCCAGCCGGCGATGACCCACGACAGCAGGGATGCCACCAGAAGAACCAGCGCCAACAGCAGCGCTACAGGCAGAAGACAAAGAGTGACGGCCATGATGACCACCAGGACCAGTCCTAGGATCCAACTGATCAACCCGGTGAGAAAGGCCATAGCTGGCTGCTCGATGCCTGTCCGCCCCATGCGCTCGATGCCTTTAGGCCACAGGAGAGCGACAACCAGAGCCATCGCGGTGATGGCCAGTGTCCACACCAGCAAGCGAAGGATCTTGAGCACTACGGCCAGGAGCCACATGCCGGGCGAGCGCTGGAGGTCAGGCTCAGGGGCCTGCACGCGCGGGACGACGACACCGGGACCGATGGGTAGATTGCGCAGCCCAGGGATATCGACCGCGCCACCCTCGCGAACCTCCCCAGTCACTTCGGCGCCAGGGGCCTGGGTCACGGAGCCGCCTAGGGTCACGATGTCCCCGTCCACGACGGCCGATCTCGCGAGGTCGACTGCGCCTCCAAAGATCGCGATGTCGCCATCGATTCTTCCGGAGACCGCGAGCGACCCGCCCATCACAACCACATCTCCGTCAACAATGGCGCCTTCCTCGATGACAGCCTGACCACCGACCACCGCGAGATCGCCATCCATGCGCTGCCCAGACTCCAAGGTATACTGAGCGCCGAATATCACCCTGCCCGGCTCAACATCCTGAGCCGCCACTGGCGACGCCAGCGGCAATGCCAATGCCATCAGCAGACCGAGGGCTAGAACCGTGGAAAACACCAATCGCGTGCGCATTTTCTACCTCCGTTTCCTTGCTTGCACCTATTGATCGTTGGCCGAAGTGGAAGCCTGCCCACCGGACACGCCTGAGCGCCGGCCCGACGACCGCACCAAGCGCAGCCAGATCAGCGCGAGCACTGCCAGGACAGCTACGAACCCGGCTGTAACTGCCGGGTCTGGCAACATGACCAACAGCCCGTCGCGGATCACCGAAAGGTCTTGCACAATCGAAGCGACCAGGAGTCCGCCAAGGCCGAGCAATTGCTTGAGATCAAGCCTGACGCCCGAGGAAACAGTCATGCCTGCAGTTAACGTCAAGGCCAGGCCCATGAGGAGAATTGTCCAGATCGACAAGGTGCCGCCTACCAGCACCAGACCGCCCCACAGTCGCTCGCGGCGTTTCTCGTCGCGCAGGACCGCCTGATCGACCCGCAGGATAAAGCCAGGGGTGGGCGCCCTAAACGGCTCGACCTGGAAAACATCCGAGATACGGCGCCACTTGAGCCACTGGCCGCGGCACGCCTCGCACTCCTGCAGATGGGCGTCGAATTCCTGCTGCTCGGCCAACTCCAGCAATCCATCTAGCGCCAGGGACATCAGCTCAGTTGAAACATGATCAGGCGGCTCGTTCGATAACTTCAACATGGTTTCGTCCATGATCTCACTCTCCTACCCTGTCAGGCCGACGGCCGTCGCCAAGACATTGAGGCGCCCCGGCGCCGTGCCGGCCGGTTTGCGGGTGTCTCCGCCATCCTTTGCGGTATGACGCGAGGCCGGCGCCTGCTCTTCCAGCAAGGCGGCTATCTGCAACCGCGCTCGGTGAAGCCGGGTCTTGACCGCAGGCTCGGATAGGTTCAGAATGTCGGCGATTTCCTTGTATGACAGGTCCTGCCAATAGCGTAGAACCAAGGGAACCCGATATTCCGGTTCCAGGTGATCTAACAGGCCTCGAATCTGTTCGGCGCGCTCGTGGCGCAGCGCCGCATCCTCGGGACGTTCATCATCGCTCGACAAGCCCTGCACCGACGGGTCCTCTTCGACCGACAACCAGACAAAGCGCCGGCGGCGTAAGAGGTCGATGCAGTAATGTGAGGCGATAGACAGCATCCAATTGCTGAACTTCTTATCCGGCTCATAGGTGTTTAGCCGCTTATAAGCGCGCAAAAACGTCTCCTGAGCGGCATCCTCAGCCTCCTGGGCATTGCCCAGCATGCGATAGGTCAGGTTGTATACAGGGATTTGGTAGGCCTGTACGAGCTTGCTAAACGCATTGCGATCACCGCGCCGCGCCGCAGCAAGCCACTGCGCTTCCTCTTGTTCGTTGTTTATCACATCATGCTCCAACAACTGCGCTGGGGCCACTGCCAGCCTGGCCACGTATACGCCAGGGCAGTCATTCCTTCTTGCATTTTACCATACGCACAGCCGAAGCGGAAGGTTTCGAAGCGACGCTGGATGTATTTCAAGTTGGGGGGGGCAGACCCTTCGGGTTTGCGGAAAACCCGAAGGGTCTGCCCCCCCCAACTTGAAATACATCCAGCGTCAAATGCTCGTTTGACTTTTCACAGCCCGCAGAGTATGCTTAGTCGGTTTGGCCCGCTGATCCATCGCATCTGCAGGAGACCCCTTGAACGAGACATTCTACATCGCCATCGAAGGCCCGATCGGTGTTGGCAAGACCACCCTGGCCCGCATTCTGCACGAGGAACTGGGTGGACACCTGCTGCTGGAGGTCTTCGAAGAGAACCCCTTCCTGTCCGACTTCTACGCCGACCGGGCGCGCTATGCGTTTCAGACGCAGATATTCTTCTTGCTCAGCCGCTACCGGCAGCAGTATGAGATGGTGCCTCGCACCCTGGCGCGCGGGTCGCTGGTCAGCGACTATTTGTTCGCCAAAGATCGGCTCTTCGCCCGTTTGAACCTGGGCGGAGACGAGCTCTCCGTTTACGAGCACATGCATGCGGCGCTGGGCGAGAAGATCGCCGCGCCAAGCCTGGTCGTGCACCTGCGCGCCAGCACCGATGTGCTCATGAACCGCATTGCGACCCGCGACCGCTCCTACGAGCGCACCATGTCGCGCCAGTACATCGACGAGCTGCGGCTGGCCTACGAGCGCTTCTTCGCCGACTACGACCAGGCGCCGGTGTTGAACGTGGACTCGAGCGCGCTGGACTTCGTGGTGAACCTGGACGACCGTCGTACAATTATGGGGTTGGTGCGCAATACGCTGCTGCAAGGACCTTATCAGCAGCCGCTGCCGCAGATGGAGCCGACCCTGGCCGAGTCCGGGGGGCAGATCGTTCGAGCGGAAAGCAGGCGCGGGCTCGGCGACTTCCAGCGCCTTCGCCAGGGGATCGACGCCGGGCAAGACCTTTTCCATGACGTATATCTCAACTACCTGGGATTGGCCGCCGAAGTAGGGGAACTGGGCAGCGAGCTGAAGCGGCTCTGGGTCGCTCAACAGGCCGGCCAACTTCATGCTGCTGGCGGTTCATCCGCGCCCGATCCGCTGGCAGTGGCCCGCGCTGCCTTAAGCAGTGAACTTGCCGACTTGCTGGCTAGCCTGTTACGGATCGCAAATGACGCCGGAATCGATCTGGAAGATGCCTACGTCGAATCGATGCGGAATGAGTGAGGAACGTACCATGACAAAACGCTTCATCGCGGTTGCCGGAAACGTGGGCGTCGGCAAATCCACTCTGACCACCCTGCTGAGCAAAGAGCTGGGCTGGATGCCCTTTCCCGAGGCCGTAGACGACAACCCGTATCTGGCTGACTTCTACGCGGATATGCGCCACTGGAGCTTTCACTCCCAGATCTTCTTCCTAAGCCGGCGGCTGCGCCACCATCGCCAGCTAGTTGACCACCCCACCTCGGTGGTGCAGGATCGCAGCGTCTACGAGGACGCGGAGATCTTCGCCCGCAACCTGTACAACCAGGGGCACATGGATGAACGCGACTATCGGAGCTACCGCGAGCTATACGAGGTTCTGACGTCGTTCCTGCCCCCACCCGACCTGGTGGTCTACCTGCGCGCTTCGGTGGACACGTTGTTATGTCGAATTCAGAAACGCGGCAGGGACTACGAGCAAGACATCTCGCCGCAGTATCTCGAGCAACTCAACCGCCTCTACGAGGAATGGATCGAGCGCTTCGATATGTGTCCCGTGTTAACCGTTCCCGCCGGCAGCTTGGATTTTGTCGACAACAGCCAGCACCTCGATCTGGTCATTGCCAAGATCCAGGAAAAGCTGACCGGTAAGGAAGAGGTCGTGTTCGATTGATAGGGCGCGAGCGAGAGGGGCTAAATTGAGTTCTACGGGCAGAGCCGCTCCTCGTCGTTGGTCTGCGGCATTGGCGCACGGTTCCAGATGTTGTCCAAAGCGTCGTTGATACCGGGCAGATCGGGCAGCATGACCTGTCCGCCCTGGGGTGTCACCCAATCGGTAACCAGTGGATAGCGAATCACGAGCCCGGACAGATCCTTGCCGTCCAGTCCTGCCCCGAACTTGGCCAACTCGGCGATGGCTCCCGGGCTCATATCGGTGTCAACGGTGTCGCGCAAGGCCATCCACAGCGCCGGGATGCGCGGGACCAAGCCTCCATCCAGCACCCGTTTGCGCACAGCGAGAAGCACGCGCTGCTGGCGTCGAGCTCGATCGAAGTCGCTGGTCGTCTTGCGCGAGCGGGCGTAATAAAGCGCCTGTTCGCCGTTCATGTGATAGGTGCCTGGGTCCAAGGTGTACGTGTTGAAGTAACGATAGATTAGCTCGTCGTACAAGGGGCAGTCCACGACAACGTCCACTCCACCCAATGCATCGATCACATCCTGGAAGCCGGAAAAGTCGATGCGCACGTAGTTATCGATCGGAATGCCGAAGTTCTTGTCGATCGTGCTCATGAGCAACGGCAGGCCGCCGCCCTTCTTGACTTCCTCGCCATACGGATATGCCACGTTGATGCGGTTGTAGCCAACTCCCGGGATGGGTAGGTAGATGTCACGCGGAAAGCTGACAAGCGCCGCTCGATGCTTTGCCTTGTCGACGGCCAGCACCATAATCGTATCGGTGCGACCCACGTATTCCAGGTCGCGTTGATCCGTCCCCACTAGCAGGATATTATACGTGCGCTGCAAAGGTCGTACACTTGGGTCCTCGGTAGGTGCGGGAGGTCCCTGCTCGGCATGAGGAATGTCCTCCGCCGAAATGGCGGCGCTTGCATCCGTTGCCGAGAGCGGCAGAGCTGCCGTCAGAGTTAAACTAACCGTCCCAGTCACACCGGATGCTGGATTCGGGGTCCTTGCCGCGACCGGATCTACCCCGTCACCAATCTCACTGGGCGTTCCAGCGGAAGCGATTTTGACGGCATCGCCTCGTCCCATATCCAAAGGCACACGGGTGACCAGAATCTGCGGCCCGGCCAGCGGCGGCGCCACACAGCTGGCCACCAACAAAGCGGCCAGGCCAAAAAGAACCATCTGAGTCCGCAAAATCCTACGACGCATGCTCGTCCTCGGTCTCAAGACGTACAGATACCTTAGCCAACCTTGCCGGCCAGCCACAGGCGCAGCCAATTGAGTCCGCCGTTGCCTACCCAGCGGCGGGCCAGCTCGTCCGTGCCACCGGTATCGATGCGGGTGCTTAGCACTCTGTCGCCAGTGGCCAACGCTACGAAAGTTTCACCGCGAGTCGCACCGTAGGGACCGGCCGTCGAGTCCAACGTGCCACAGAGGGCCAACCCAAGGGTCGCTCCGCCGTCCTGAGCCGCGCTCAGAACCTGGCGCGCCGCCCATTCAGCAGCATCTAAGCTAACCAGGTCGGGCGGCCCATCCGGGTCGAGATCGTACAAGGAGCTGATGACCTGCGCGCGACGGACGATCTGGTCACCGCCAGGTGCGGATTGCAGTCGTCTGGCGATCTCACCGCCGGTGTTGGTCTCTACCAACGCCATGCTTTGGCCAGAGCTTTGCAGCGCTGTGACCACGACCGCCTCTAGCGACACGTCACCTTCGCCATACACGAAGTCGCCCAGCCGAGCGCGCACATCAGCGGCTACATCGTCGACCATCTCTACGGCGCGGCCCTCAGTGCTTGCCCGGGCCGTAATGCGCACATCTACCTGGCCCAGATGTGCGGCGAGCCCCACGGTTGGATTGCTGCGGCGCATGAGATCGGCGATACGGCTGTCGACGATACTTTCACCCATACCCACGACCCGTAGGATGCGGCTCTTGAGATATACCCGATCGGTTCCCAGGCGTTGCGCCAAGAACGGTTCGACCGTCTCCTGCATGAGATGCATCATCTCGCGCGGCACGCCGGGCAGGCAGATGAGCAAGGCAGGCTGGCGGCCTTTGCGCTCGACCTCGACTACAAAGCCAGGTGCAGTACCGACCGGGTTAAGAATGGGAATGGAACCCGCGGGCAAATAGGCTTGACGCCGGTTGTTATCGTTCATTTTGCGGCCCCATCTGGCAAAGATCGCCTCGATGCTGGCCAGACACGCGTCGTGGACCCCCAGCTCGCGATCAGTGGCCAGCGCGGCCGCGTCGCGCGTCATGTCGTCGACCGTGGGACCCAGGCCGCCGCTAACCAGCACCAAATCGGATCGCTGCAGACCCTGGCGCATTGCCGCAGTGATGCGCTCCAGGTTATCGCCGACCGTGGTTTTGTAGAACAGGTTGATTCCCAGATCGCGCAGCCGGCGGGCCATCCATGCGGCATTCGTGTCGACGATCTCGCCGAGCAGGATCTCGGTGCCTGTGGTGATGATTTCAGCATCCATGATAGGTTTCGATCTACTGCGGGGTTGCTACCCCGCAGCGAACCGCTCATCAACTCATCAGTTGCGCCTGCGAGCGGATCTGGCGCAGCTTCTTTGCCAGGTCCGGCGCGCGGTCGGCTTCCATCTGGTCGGCAAGGGCCGCGAGCGACTCGACGAAGTCAGGCGTGATTGACTGACGGTTCTCAGCCAGCATCTTGCGGGTCTCGCCCGGATAGTCGGCGTCGAGGAGCTCGTTCAATAGACGCATCTCAGGCGGTGACCCGGCATTGATCAGGTCTACGGCCTTGTCCCAGACCTCCTGCAGCCGCTTGAAAGCCCCGGTTGCGCCCCGGCGTTCGGCTTCCTGTAGGTTGGTAGCCAGGACGGAGAGGAAGTTCTGGTCGATGTAGGCAGCGCGTTCGGCAAGGGCTTGATCGAGATCGTTAGCGCCAAGAATCTCGCCGAGGATTTGGCTGTATTGCTGGATCGCGGCGCGCTGCATCTGTTCGAGCTGCTCGGTGAACTTCAGAATGCGTTCGCGCAGGTCATTCAAACGCTTAGCCTCATCCGTTGCGCCGCCAAGCTCGGCCGTCTCGATGCGCTGCGCCAGATTTTGATAGAAGCTGTAGTCGACAAGCGGCCGGGCGGCCATGACGAGGGCATCCACTACTCGCTCATCCTCTGCAGCGACGATCATGTCCAGCAACTGCTCGCCGCTCGTGTTTGGAGTGATTTTGGCAACAGCCTCGCGCTGCTTTCGGACTCGTTCACCCCAGGTGGTGAGATCGATCAAGCGCTCGCGGCAGATCTAAGATCTGCCGCGCGGCTTCGGCGTCACCGGCCGAAGCGCTCGAGTCGATCAGGCTGGCGAGCAAGCCAAAAAACTCGTCGTCCATATCGACATCGCGTTCCTTGACCAACATCTTGAGGCCTTCGGGGTCAGTCAGCGTCGTCAACGCTTGCTCGACGAGCTGTACCTGCTGTCGCTGTTTGTCGAGCATCTCTTTGGTGATGCCCTCGTGTTCAAGAATGGCCTCAAGCAGGCTCTGATAGCTCAGGAATTGCTTCGGCGTCAACATATAGCCGCGGCGAGCTTCCTTCGGCAGCCCGTCCATCAGCCGGCGGCTCAGGTCCCCGATGACCTTCTGCTGCTCGTTGATAGGGATCTGCTGGGGCACGTACACACCCAGGAAGGAGTGGGCCGGGTCGTGGTAGAGCAGCGGTGTACCAATCGCACCGCCGGCGCCACAACGCGGACAAACGGCCACATTGATCTGCCCCGAAAGCAACGCCGACTTTACCACAGGATCTTGGCCAACGTCGATGACACTGAAAATCTGAGCTGGGTAGGGCGTCCCGCAGTTCGGGCAATTGATGCCGACAACCTGCGGCGGGAAGCTCAGCTTGATACGAGCCTCTTCGGGCCTGCCCCCAGGTTCGGGGATGGGTGCAGCCTGAGTCTGGGGCGGCTGGGCAGAGTCCGCCGCAGGCTGCTGGGGTTCAGGTTTGTCGCTGGCAGGCCGGCGTGCCGGCGAATACCCTTTGGGAGTAAGAATCGTCACAGTATGTTCCCTTTCTGTCTGAATCTTTTTGCCTCTTGGAACAAACAGCTATTCTACCGCAGTTTGGCGCGAGTGTCAATTCTGAGGCTGCGTCTATTTTACACTCGTTTTCATTAAACACATAAAATCTGCTCTTGACACGCCAGGCAGGTTGGTGTATATTACGTCTAGTTCATTTCCGCACTCGAATAGCCTTGGAGATAATCATGACAGACACTCATGTTACGAACACGCAATCTTGGATCGAAACGGGCGGGCTCGGTCGGAGACCGGCCCGAGCAGCGATGGGGCTCGGTCGGAGACCGGCCCGAGCAGCGATGGGTCGGTCGGAGACCGGCCCGAGCAACGATTTTCCGGTCAGGTGTTCGACGTTTTCTTGTCGCATTTCTCCTTATCTCAATTCTGTCCGCCACAGCGTTTGGTAGCGCCCATGCCGCTCCGCTCGACCAAGGCACTGTTTACGTGGTGAAGGCAGGCGACTCGCTCTCGGCGATTGCAAAGCAATACGGCCTGAGCCAGCAGGCAATCATGGCCGCCAACAACATCAGCAATCCGTCGCTGATCTACGCTGGCCAGCGTCTGGTAATCCCTGGGAATACCGTGGCCGATACCGTCCCCGGTCCGGCGTCTGCCGACCCGGAGGTGCACGTCGTCGCAGCAGGCGAGACCTTGTCTGCCATCGCGCAGAAATACGGAGTCAGCCTCCAGGCGCTGGCCGAAGCCAACAATCTCACCGATCCATCACGGATTTCCGTTGGACAGCGTCTGAGTATTCCCAATACGGGCGCGGCCGGCGCTGCTCCTGCCGCCCAGGTGATTGAGATACCTTCCGAGTATGTGGTCGGCCCGGGAGACAATCTGGCAGCTATTGCCCAGCAGTTCAATACGACCGTGGTCGCGCTTGCGGCCGCCAACAGCATCAGCGATCCGTCAAAAATATTCGTAGGCCAGCGTCTTGCCGTTCCAGCCGGAGCGCCAGCTCCGGTGGCTCAGCCCGCGCCGCAGGGCGGACTGCATTTTTACGTGAGCATTAGCCAGCAGCGCTGCCAGCTCTACCGTGGCGAACAGTTAATGTACAATTGGCCCTGCTCGACCGGCCGGGCTAGCTCAGGCACAAAGTCCGGCGAGTTCTACGTGCAGAGCAAGATTCGCGAGGCCTGGGGATCGCGCTGGGGTTTCTACATGCCCTTCTGGCTCGGAATCTACTGGGCAGGCGGCAGCGAGAACGGCATCCATGGCCTGCCCTACGAGCCAGGCGGATACCCCGTGTGGGCCAATTCCGTTGGCACACCGGTGACCTTCGGCTGCGTGCTGTTGGGCGCAAACGAGTCTCAAACGTTATGGGACATGGCCTACATCGGCATGCCGGTAACCATTCGCTAATCTGCAGGTGGCAAGTTGCAGGTTGCAGGTTGAAACGGACTTGCCACCTGCAACCTGCAACCTGCGTGGCATTGAGAAGTGGTTGCGCACAACACACCAACCTAGATGTCCGTAGATGCAAGCCGTTGTCTTTGACGTAGGAAGAGTCCTCGTGCACTGGGCGCCTCAGGTGATTGAGGGTGCTTTTGCCGAGATTAGCACGGCCGACCTGGCTCAGATCCGAACCGCGCAGCACGCGGTTCGGCATGAACTGAGTATTGGGACCATGGTAGCTGCGGATTATCACCACTACCTGGTCGAAGCGATCGGCATGGATGAACGTTGGGACCGCTTTTTCGAGGCGTACTGCCGTGGGCTGTGCCGCGATGAGGAGGCGCTGGCCTACGCCAGCTTGCTCAAACGTCGCGGCGTGGCAATCGGGGTAATCAGCAACACCAACGACGTACATGTGCAGTGGTTACAGCGTCAGGTTCCCGAGTTCGCGTCCTTTGACTCGGTGATCTTTAGCTCGGACGTGGGACTTGGCGAAGCCCGATCCAGCTATCTACTTGCGGTCGCTGCGCGAGCTCGGCGTTGCGCCTGGTCAAGCGCTGTTCGTGGACGATTTGCCGGAGAACGTCGCCGGCGCCCGGTCCATCATGATGGCGGCCCTGCTGCATCGAGACTGGAGCGAGAGCATTGCGAGCATCGAAGATTGGCTGAGCGAGACATCGTACTGAGCGTGCTGGGTGGGTTCAAAGCAAGAGCGCCGCGTCGGATGCTATGACGAGCGCCTTTTTTTGTTTCCTATTGGTGTAGTCAAAACCGGTCAACGCTGCTCCATGCCAGATAGCTTGGGAAACGTCTGCATGATTGGACGAAAACCCCCTTGACTCCGCCTGTTTATCTGATATGATGAAAGCGTGTTTACAATTGATAGCCCACCGCCGCGGCAACCCGGCGCCTACGTGCTCTGGTTTGAGCTGTCCGAACAAGCAGCTTTCCCGACCTGCGACTGCAACCCGCAGTTTTGCGGCCAGGACAGTACGTTTACGTCGGCAGCGCGCTCGGACCTGGCGGATTGCAGGCTCGACTGCGCCGGCACCTGGATCCGGCTTCGACGCAAGCACCGCGCCGCCATTGGCACGTTGACTATCTCACCGCAATCCGCCGGCCGGCATCCGTGGGCTTCTCGGTATCACCGGTACGCCTGGAGTGTGTCTGGACGCAGCAACTGCGCAACGCAGACGCCGACTGGGCTATCCGCGGATTCGGCAGCAGCGATTGCAGGAAGGGATGCCAGGCACACTTGCTTGGTGTTCCCTCTGGCTGGACAATAGAAACGCTAAAGGATCTTTTTGCATGACCGACACGGCCCTCACTCCCCTTTTAACCGCCATCGATGCTGAAAACGACGAAGATGCCGAGGCCGCCGTGCTCGCACTATGCGAAAGCAACGGCGCCGCGCTGCCTTTGCTGATTGGACTAACCCAATCGCCGGATGACGACTACCGCTGGTGGGCAGTGCGGGGCCTGGCGGAGATCGGCGAAGACGATCCGACCCAGCGCGAGACCGCAATCTCCCTCTTGCTCGATGCCCTACGCGACCCTGATGATTCGATACGATGCCTGTCGGCCACGGCGCTGGGCCAAATGCAGGCAACCGGGGCTATTCCCGCACTCGCCTTGCTGTTGATGGATCCCAGCGGCTGGGTGCGCGGCGCGGCCGCCGACGGGCTCGCTATGATCGGCGAAGCAGCCATTCCAGCTCTGGGCGCTGCGCTCCAGGATGACCGGGAGGGCGTGCGCGTGCGCGCGGCCCGTGCTCTGTACAAGATCAAGAGCCCGAAAGCAGCACCCTGGCTGTTTCCGGCGCTCAACGACCCCAACCCGATCGTCCACACCTACGCCTACGAGACGCTGGACGAGCTCGGGCTCCTGACAACAGTTCTGGTGATGTAGATCACTGCCTGGATTGTGTTACTGTGGACCCGCAGCAGATGCCAGCCATAGGCCGTTGTGCGACGGATCGCGCAGAAACCAGCCGTTCTGAAGCGGCTCGATAGAGATTCGACCCCTTTCTAGCCGGTCCAGTAAACTCGCCAGGGAGGGAGAGTCCGGCAGCAGGATGGTAAAATAGCGCAACCCAGCCGTGCCGGATGGCTGCGGCGGTGCGCCAGCCCCCGCCCACGTGTTCAAGCCCAGATGGTGGTGGTACCCGCCCGCCGAAACAAACAGTGCGCCCGGATAGCCACGCTGCATGACGTCAAACCCCAGCACGCCGCAGTAGAACTCCTCAACCTGCCGCAAGTCTGCCACATGCAGGTGGACGTGCCCCATGGTTGTGCCGGCCGGCAGGCCAGCCCACGGCCGGTCATCCTGCGCCAACTCGCCCAGTAGGCCGTCGATATCCAGCGGGTCTGTAGCCATTTGCACCTGACCGGTGCGATAGGGCCATTCCGTACGCGGCCGGTCGCGGTAGATCTCGATCCCGTTACCGTCGGGGTCGGCCAGGTAGAGGGCCTCACTGACCAGGTGATCGGCCGCACCTTGCAGCGGCCAGCGGGCCTCGGCCAGGTGGCGCAGCGAGCGCGCCAGGTCCAGGCGCGAAGGCAGCAGAATAGCGAAGTGATAGAGTCCGGTGGTGCGCAGCGGCTTGGGCCGGGCGCCGGGCAGCTCAACCAGGTCCAGCAGCGCATCCCCGCCGGCCCCAAGAAGCGCCACGCGGTCCTCGCGTTGGATCAACATGAAGCCCAGCGTGTTCATGTAGAAGCGCAAGGACTGGTCGAGATCGGACACAGTCAGCGCAACGGGGCCAATTTTGGTCTCGGGTGGTAGAATGTTCATTGGATTTCCTGCTCTCAGGCCGAAGGGATTAGTCGTTCGACCGTCAGCATAATCAAATCCGTGCAAAAGTCAATCTACCAGCAAATGCAGTTGCGTGCGACCTGATAGGGGTTTGTTTAGTCCTGCCGGGGCCTGCTTTGCGCGTGGACGGTTGAGCATTTCGGTGAGTTATGGTATACTGTACTCAAGCGATACGCTAAGACAAGACACAAATAGACTGATCGGTTTTAGATACCATGACCATTCTCCAGGAGCGATGATTTTGGCTGATCCGGTAACCATTAGAGAAGTATTGGAAGGATATCGGTACTTCAATGCTTGGGAGCTGCAGAAACAAAATGAAGAACTGCCAAAGCTGACCATCGAGGAAAGCCTGAGACAGTTCTTCGAACTATGCGCTGTCGCACGCAAGCTCGCGCCCGATGCAGAGCAGATCTTCTTGGCAGACAAGAAAGCTGATTGGATTGCTCGTCATGAACGTATGAAGCAAGCAGCACGAGTGATGTCCAATGGAAGCCCAATTACAAGCCCTCGGTGAGATCAGGAGTTTTCTCAATCAGCATGCCATTCCCCACGTAGTCATTGGAGGTCTGGCCAATGCGGTATGGGGTCGGTCGAGAGCTACCCTCGATGCTGATCTCAAGGTCATTATCGGCGATCGGAGCATCGCGGACTTCGTCCAACTGGTCAGTACAAGTTTTGTGTTCCGCGTACCTGACCCCATGGCATTTGCTCGCAAAACGTACGTCCTGCCGATTTTAGCTTCTAACCGCATAGGAATCGATTTAGGATTGAGTTTTCTGCCGTACGAGACGGAGGCGATTGACCGTGCCATAATGATAGACTACGAGGGTGTCGCGTTTCCAGTGTGCACCCCGGAGGACCTGATCATACATAAGGCAATCTCAGAGCGGGAGAAAGATTGGATGGATGTCGAAGGAATTCTTGCTCGCCAAAGAGAAAATCTGGACCAGACCTACATCATGGCTTGGCTTCGCCAGTTTGCAGATGCGCTAGAACGATTAAGCTTGGTAGAACGCTACGAATTGGCCTGTCGTCAAGCCGGGATTGTGATTTGATTTACCGGCCTCCAATTGGCCAGAATGAACGCTGGGTATATAATTGCTATCTCGCCTGGCTTTATGCCGGGCGATTCTATCTGCGGGTACGAACCCCGCCCTGGACATGACGTAATCTGTCGGCCAGGCACAACGAGTAGGAGCGACAAATGAACCCACGATTATCTCCCGCTGCAATTGAGCACTTTTCTCGAACGCGTGCTGCTGCGCGTTCAAAGTCCGTCTCGCTACACTGGCGGCGAATGGAACTCCATTGTCAAGGATTGGGACGTCACCCCTCACCGCGTCGCGCTTGCCTTTCCCGACATCTACGACCTGGGCATGAGCAACCTAGGGTTGGCCATCTTGTACGACCTGATCAACAAACGGCCCGACATGCTGGCCGAGCGCGTCTACGCGCCCTGGCTCGACATGGAAGCCGAGCTGCGCGCAGCCGATGTGCCGCTCTATGGCCTGGAAACCCATCACGCCCTGGCCGGCTTCGACGTGATCGGCTTCAGCCTGCCCTACGAGCAGCTCTACACCAACGTGCTCAACATGCTGGACCTGGCCGGCCTGCCCTTGCGCGCGGCCGATCGCAGCGCCGAGCACCCGCTGATCCTCGCCGGCGGCAGCGGCTGCTACAACCCCGAGCCCATGTCGGCGTTTTTCGATGCAATGGTAATCGGCGAGGGCGAAGAAGTGATCTTTGAGGTGGTGGAGGCGTACGCGGGGTGGAAAGCAGAGTGTCAGAGGTCAGAGGTCAGAGGGACAGATACTCGCTCCGCGCATCACGCTCCACCCTCCACCCTCCACCCTCCACGCCGAGGCCTATGGCGACGCCTTGCGCAAATCCGCGGCGTATACGTGCCTCACCTGTACGCTGCGAGTTACCACCCTGATGGCATTCTGGCCCAGATCGTGCCAATCGACGACGCGGCCCCGCCTACGGTGATCAAACGCATATTGCCCGTGATGCCGCCGCCAACCACGGATTTCATCGTGCCGTTTCTCGACACCGTGCACAACAGGGCGGCAATCGAAATCCAGCGCGGCTGCACGCGCGGCTGCCGCTTCTGCCAGGCCGGAATGATCTTCCGTCCGGTGCGCGAGCGGCCGGTGCAGGAGGTGCTCGACGCAGTGGACCGCATCATCGAGGCCACCGGCTTCGAGGAGATCGGTCTGCTCAGCCTGAGTTCGAGTGACTACGGCCACGTGGGCGAATTGGTCGAGGCGATCATGGCCAAGCACGGCGACAAGAAGCTCAGCGTCGGCCTGCCCAGCCTGCGCATCGAGTCCTTTTCGGTTGAGCTGATGGGGCACCTGCAAAAGGGCCGGCGGCGCAGCGGTTTCACCTTCGCACCCGAGGCCGCCACCGATCGCCTGCGCGACGTCATCAACAAGCCCATCGCCACCGAAGACCTGCTGCGCACCGCAGAGCAGGTCTACAGCCGCGGCTGGACCAGCATCAAGCTCTATTTCATGATCGGCCACCCGACGCAGACACTAGAAGACGTGGACGCCATCGCCGACCTGGCGCAACAGGTGCTTCGGATCGGCCGGAGTCACGTCGGCGGCAAGGCGAAAGTGCGTGTGGGCGTCAGCACGTTGGTTCCCAAGCCGCATACACCGTTCCAATGGGTGCCGGTCGAGTCCGAGACGACGCTGAACGAGCAGATCGCCCGACTCCAGCAGAAGCTGCGAGGCAGGGGCCTGGAGTTCAGTTGGAACTCGCCCAAGGACACCTTGGTCGAGGCGTTTTTGACCCGCGGCGACCGGCGGCTGTCAGACGTGATCGAACGAGCCTGGCGGCTGGGTGCGAAGTTCGACGCGTGGCAGGATCAGGCGCGCTACGACGCATGGAGGGAGGCATTTGCTGAGTTTGGCCTGGACCCGGAGTGGTATGCCCGTCGTGAGCGCAAGATCGACGAAGTCTTGCCCTGGGAGCACATTAGCGCCGGCGTGAGCAAGGAATTCCTGACGCTGGACTACATGAACTCGCTCAAGGGCGCAGTGGTGGACGATTGCCGCGAGCACTGCTTCTCCTGCGGCATCCTTGGCCTGTTCAAGCACGATCGACGCAACGTGCCCGACGATGCTTGGGGCTGTCCGGCGCTCGGACGCGGCAAGCAGCGCCAGCCGGTCGATGTCAAGCCGGTACCGCTGTACTTCAATGAGGAGATGGCGCCGGAGATGGTTCCGCAATTCGGCCCGCGTGTGCCGCAGCGTGCGGGGCTGCACACAAAGTGAAGCCACAGACCGGTCCGGTTGCGGAAAACCGGACCGGTCTTGATACTCGATAGTTTGAATTGGTCCAGTTTTCCGCAACCGGACCGATCTTGATACTCGATAGTTTGGATCGGTCCAGTTTTCCGCAACTGGACCGATCTTGGCACATGAATTAAGGTCACCCAGGAGGCCCCATGCGCATCATTCATTTCTTGCTGATCTTCTTGCCAGTCGCGATCCTTGCGGAGCTGCTGCACTGGCCCCCGCTAGTGATCTTTGGCGCCTCCGCGCTGGCGGTAGTCCCGCTGGCCGGGCTGCTTGGCGAAGCCACCGAAGTGCTGGCCGAAAAGATTGGCCCGCGGATGGGCGGATTGCTCAACGCCACCCTCGGGAACGCCGCCGAACTGATCATTACCATCATCGCAATCCGGGCCGGCCAGCTCGAGCTGGTCAAAGCATCCCTGATCGGCTCGGTGCTGGGTAATATCTTGCTGGTGCTGGGTTTCAGCATCCTGCTCGGCGGTCTCAAGCACGGTATCCAGCGCTTCGACCGGGCCAATGCAGGCATGGACGCCACGATGCTGATCCTGGCGGTGATCGCCATCAGCGTTCCTTCGATCTTCAACGCCGCGATCGAGCCAGATAAGCTCAAGGTCGAAGAGCTGAGTGTGACTACAGCTGTTGTTATGCTTGGCGTCTACGTCTTGTCGATCGTCTACATGCTCCGTTCGAAAACCCCTGAGACGGAGGTAGGCCCAACCGTTCAACCTTCCCACACGGCGCCTCACTGGAGTTCCAAGGTTGCCCTGGGTGTCTTGGCGGCATCGGTCGTCGGCATTGCGATCATGAGCGAGTTCCTTGTCGGGTCAATCGAGCCAGTCACGGAGACGCTTGGGACTTAGCGCGTTCTTCGTAGGCATTATCATCATCCCGCTGATCGGCAACGTCGCCGAACACCTGGTGGCGGTGCAAGTGGCCCTCAAGAACCAAATGGACCTAAGCTTAACCATCGCCAACGGCTCGAGCCTACAAATCGCTTTGTTTGTGGCGCCAGTCTTAGTGTTCGTCTCGCTGTTGTTGGGCAACCCGCTGACGCTCGAGTTTAACAGCTTCGAGCTGATTGCGCTCACGGCCTCAGCAGCCATCGCTGCGTTCATCTCAGTGGACGGAAAGTCCAATTGGCTAGAGGGTGCGATGCTGCTGGCGGTGTACCTGATTCTGGGGCTGGCGTTCTTCTTCTTGCCGAGTCTGGTGTAGGACGGGATGCTAAGATATCACAGCGAATGGAACAACGAATGGAAATCTCAGAATTTGGACAACTTATTCTGCGGCGCCTCCTTGGGTAAGAATTACAGCGAAGGATGAGACGTCTAACATAGGACGAAGGACAGATGCCGTGACCACCAGCCTAGCACCAAGCGAGTTAACCCAGACAGAGAAGCCGGTCAGCCCGCAACAGGTTCAGCGTTTGCGCTTGATCTTTAGCCAGCAAGGCGTGCTACGCTACGTCGGCCATCTCGACCTGGTTCGCAGCTGGGAGCGGGCGCTGCGGAGGGCTGGTGTTCCCCTCGCGTATTCTGAGGGCTTCAACCCACAGCCGAGGGTGTTCTTTGCCGCCGCGTTACCACTCGGTGCGACCGGACAGCGTGAGCTGGTGGACGTCATTCTGACGGAACCAATGGCGCCGGACGCGTTCCTGGCAAAAGTCAACCCACAGTTGCCGGTGGGACTCACCCTCATCGACGCGAGCGAAGCGCCGCTGAAGACGCCGGCCCTGCAGAGCCTGATGCGGGCCAGCGCCTGGCAAGTAGAGGTCGAACACGACGATTCGCGACAGGCCCTGGCGCAGCGGATAGACGCCTTCCTGGCTGAGGAGGTTGTCGCTAGCAGCCGTACCCGCAAAGGACAGGCGTTGACCTATGATTTGCGGGCGCTGGTGCTCGCTCTGCACTACGAAGGCCAACCAGAGCCTGGCTGGCATCGATTGACCATGGTGTTGCGCAGCGAGCCCAATGCCACCGGCCGGCCCGATGCCGTCTTAAGGGCCTTAGGGCTTGGCGACGGCTAACGCCCATATCGACAGGCTGGGGTGCACCTTCGCCGAAACGTCCTAACCCGACGCCCAGCAGTCCTGGTTTTTGACAGACGCCGGAATCTCGTTATAATTCCAGTGTTGTCTGCCAGGCCTTCAGTGAGCGGCCTGGTCTTTTATGCCTTACCGAGGTCGATTTTTATCAGGTTAGTGCAAACGCACTGCCTGACAAGCCTGACCGGGGTCGCTCCCGAAGTGCCGCTGATGCGGCCGCGATGCCCGGAAGGAGAGAGCGATGTACGCAGTAGTCAAGACAGGCGGCAAGCAGTACCGGGTCGCTCCGGGCGACTATCTGGAGGTCGAGAAGCTGACCGGCGAGGTCGGCGAAAAGATTACTCTCGACGAAGTTCTGCTGGTGCACGACGGCAGCCAGGCCGTCATCGGCCAGCCGATGGTCCAGGGCGCGAAGGTACAGGCGACCATCAAAGCTCAGCACAAGAGCGCCAAGGTGATCGTGTTCAAGTACGTGGCCAAAGAGCGCATTCGCCTCAAGAAAGGCCATCGACAATTGCTGACACGGTTGCTCATCGACGCCATCGAGATGTAGGACTTGTCCGAGAACGACTTCACACTTTTGCTGGGTCGGAGATCAGCCTTGGTCGTGAAGCCAATCATGGACAACTACTTAGGAAAGAGGAGACAGAGCTATGGCACACAAAAAAGGTGGCGGTAGCAGCAAGAATGGTCGCGACAGCCAGTCCCAACGCCTGGGCGTGAAACGATATGACGGGCAGTTTGTTACCGCTGGGTCCATTCTGGTGCGCCAGCGGGGAACCCTATTCCTGGCCGGCAACAACACAGGCCTGGGCCGAGATCATACCGTTTTCGCTACCACCGACGGTTTTGTGAAGTTCGAGTTTGTCCGCAAGGACAAGAAACAGATCAGCGTCTATCCTGAGCGGCCCAGCTAGCTCATATCGAGGCAAAAGATGAAGCAGAGTATTCATCCCACTTATTACGAAAACGCGCAGGTCACCTGTGCGTGTGGCAATACTTGGACGACCGGCTCCACCAAAAAGGTGATCCGCACGGACCTGTGCTCGAACTGCCATCCGTTCTTTACGGGTGAGCAGCGCATCGTGGACACGGCCGGACAGGTAGACCGTTTTATGCGTCGCCTTCAGCTTGCCGAGGAACGAGCAGCTCAGGCCGCCGTTCAACAGGCCGCCGAAGAGGCCGCTCGCAAGGCTGCCGCCCAGGCTCGAGCCCGTGGCGAAAGCCCCAAGAAGGCCAGGCAGATCGCCGACAAGGCCGCTGGCGAGGTTATGGCCGAAATGGCCAAGCCCGAAGAAGTGGCCGAAAAGGTTGTCTTGATCATAGAAGAGCCGGCTTCGGATCTTTCTTCCGAAACCGACCTATAGTACCATCACAGTCGAGCACCCAAAAGGGGCAGAACCAGTTTCTGCCCCTTTTGCTTATCCGGCGGAGGAACTATGCCCCTATTTCAGCCCCGCGGCGGGTGGATTGAGGTAATTTGCGGAAGCATGTTTTGCGGCAAGACCGAAGAGCTGATTCGACGCGTGCGCCGCGCCGCCATCGCTCGCCAGCACATCCAGGTCTTCAAGCCGGCTATCGACTTCCGGTACGGAATGGATCGCGTCGCTTCGCACAACGGTTTGGCCTGGGATAGCGAGGCCATCAGCGGCTCGCAGCAGGTCCTACAGGACTTGAAGGCGGAAACAACAGTCGTTGCGATCGACGAGGTACAGTTCTTTGATGCTGGGATCGTCGACGTGTGCAATCAACTTGCCCAACGTGGCCTGCGCGTGATCTGCGCTGGGCTGGACCAGGACTTTCGTGGCGAGCCCTTTGGCCCAATGCCAGCAGCTGATGTCCCAGGCCGAGATCCTCGACAAGCTCCATGCCATCTGTGTGGTCTGCGGCGCGCCGGCGAGCCGCACCCAACGGCTGATAGACGGCCAGCCCGCCCGCTACGACGACCCGATCATTGTCATCGGTGCGGCCGAGAAATACGAGGCACGGTGCCGTGACTGCCATCAGGTGCCTCGCTAACGGCGGGGCTTGATTGCTGCTCGACCAACCCGCGCAGCACAACCTGGAGATCTTCCGCCAGCGGCGCCTCCACCAAGAGAGGCTGTTCGGTCTCAGGCTGCTTGAAGACGAGCCGTATGGCATGCAGGAATTGCCGTGGACAGGAGATAAGCTGTCGACGCCGGCCATAAACTCGGTCGCCCACGACCGGGTGCTTGAGAAAGGCCAAATGGACGCGAATTTGGTGCGTGCGCCCGGTCAAAAGGTCAATCTCCAGCAGAGTGACCTCGTGCCGCTGTTGGCTCGTGCGAGCGCTGTAGTACTGCAACACGCGAAACACCGTTACCGCCCGCCGGCCACCGCGACTCTCCGGCAGGACCGACATGCGCTGGCGATGGGCTGGATCGCGGCCAATGGGCGCCTCGATGCGTCCCTCAGGAACCTCCACCGACCCTTCGACCAGGGCAAGGTAGGTCTTCTGTACACGACGGGTCTTGAACTGTCGCTGCAGCTTCTCGTAGGCCGGTAGGGTCTTAGCCACCAGCAATAGGCCGGATGTGTCACGGTCAAGGCGATGGACGATGCCGGCGCGCTCCGGACCGCCTACCTCGACAAGACCGGGTTCGCGCGCCAGCAAGGCGTTGACCAGGGTGCCGTGGACATGACCAGGCGCCGGGTGAACCACCATCCCAGCAGGCTTGTTGACCACCAGCAGATCGGCGTCTTCGTAGACGACGTCCAAAGGGATGGGCTCGCCAACGGTCTGCAGTATGACGACCGGAGGTCGCACTAGCAACACACTGTCTCCCGTCGCCAGTTTGTGACTAGACTTCGCCGCGCGGCCATTGACGGCGACGCGATCCTCCTTGATCCAACGCTGAATCTCAGCGCGCGAAACATCGCCCAATTGGCCGGCCAAGAAGCGATCCAGCCGGTCACCTCCGAATGCCACGGAAAGCTCAATTTGCTTGTCGCTGCTGATTTGGCTGTCGGTGGTCATTTTCAGGTTAGTGCTCACTACGATTGTAGCACAATTTGGGTGGCCAGCGCAATCCCCCACAGACGCAGGAGCCTGCTTTGCGTAGAAGGGATCGTAGGCTATAATCGCGCTATGACGACCAAACCATCACCGAACGTGGCGCCGTCGATGCCGCAACGTACAACTCGCGATCGAACCTGGCTTTGGGCCGTGTTCGCATTCCTGTCGCTCTCCATGTGCGGCATGGCTGCGTTTGTTGCTTGCGGTCTCAGGCGGACAGCTGCCACAACTAGCCAATGGGCCGTCATGGACACCACCGGCGCCCGGCGCCGAGGTCCCGGCACAGGCCGAGCGCCAGCCTACAGAGGGTCTTTCGGTTGGCGACCAGGTCGTCAACGCCAGCGCGGGCCAGGTTCGACTGCGCAGGACGCCCGGCTTCCAAAACAAATCCGACGACGACGTGATCACCACCGTGCCTGCGGGCGCACAAGGTGAGGTCATCGACGGGCCGCAGACAAGCGACGGACTGCAGTGGTGGCTGGTACGCTTCAACGGCCGGGAAGGATGGATGGCTGAGCGTAGCAGCCAGGGAATCCTTTTGTTGGACCAGGTGCGATAGGGTGTATATCAAGTTGGGGGCAGACCCTTCGGGTTTGCGGAAAACCCGAAGGGTCTGCCCCCAACTTGATATACACCCGGTGCAATAGACCTAGGTCGCTTGCTCCAGCTCCACCAGGCGCCGCTCGAGTTCCGCCATAGCGATGGAGACTGCGTCGCGCTGGGCTGCCAGTTCATCGCGACGCTCTTGAGTGACAAGCCGCCGCTCCGAATCCAGTGTCTGCTCCATGTCCTTGTCCAGAGCTGCGATATGACGCGTGAGGTCCTGGTACTTTCGATCCAGCTCTGACCACTGATTCTCCAAGCGACGGCTCTCGCCTGCCGCGGGGGAAAGCGGCTCCTTGACCGGAAACACGTCGATTTGCTGTCTAGCCACACCTTTGGGGCTCAAATCGCCAGCGCCTGGCTGCCCGGACTGGGTCTGATCGCTCCGGGCTGATGCTCCGCGCTTGCTCGCTTCGCCGGCGAGTGCCCTTTCGCGATCCAACTCGAGCTGAAGCTTCTGAATTTCCAGCTCTTGGCGAAGCCTGTTGAGCGCCTCGGCCCGAGCCTCGCGCTGCTCCTTGCGCCAGCCGAAGATCGTCGTCGAGATCAGTCCAAGCAATGAAGCCAGCGACGTCGCTGCCGCAACGACCAGCCAAAGCATTTGCGCCGACCCCACTGTGACTTCTAGAGGGATGTCTATACCTTGTCCACGCCCGTCCCTACCCCAAGCTAACCACATCACAAAAAACGCGGCAGTGCTAAAAAGGAACACAATCAGCAAGACCCGTTGAGCTCTCGATAGGGATAGAGTCCTCTGGGGCCGCTGGATGGTGTTGAACGACACCGGGTCCCGATTGTTGGGTTGTTCCTGGGTGCTTGTCATCGTCGTCTTCCGCTAAACTCATAACCACAAGATGGTTGCGTTCGATTGGTCTCCTCAAGCTTGTGCACAGCACCACTTGGGAGAAGTCCCGCGCACTTGGCGCCGGTTTCACGTGACTTGTGGGTCCCAGGTTCGCGAGCAAGCGCGTCAAGCCGGAGGTTAAGGCGCTGAGCGACCATCAGGGAGATTGTCGAACGGATGGAGATGGACCTTGGCTTGTGGCAGGAAGTATACACGACATCGAACGGCTGCGCAATACACCGAACGCTGCCTGCTGTGCCTCGGCCGCGGCGACCAACGAGCCCTCCACCCAGCCAAGCAAATCATCTGCTGCATCGCCGAAGAGATCGACCAACACCGCATCGTCGTTGAGCGGTTTGTCCTCGACGTTGGAACACGAACTGAATTGTACAGCAGGTGGAAACATGAGCAAGGCCATCCTGAAAACGGACATCAACGACTTGCTGGTAAGTGGCATTTTGCAGGAGTACCCTTAAATTGCAGGCTTATTGGAGGAGTTGCTCAAGCAACCTGCGGCCAGACCCCGAGCTGTTGACAGATCACCAGACAAATCGGGCGAAAATGAGGTACTCCTCAACGTCCACATGAATGGCAAGCGCTACACGCTTATGTGCGCCGAGCCGCCCCCCATCCGCCACGAGATCGGGCTAAGCCCGCGTGAACGGGAAATCGTCCGACTGGTGGCCAAGGGGCTGCCTAACAAGACTATCGCCGACATACTAGACATTAGTTATTGGACGGTGGCCACGCACTTAAAGCGGATCTTCGCAAAAATGGAGGTTCGCACGCGCACCGAGATGGTCGCGCGTGCGATGAGAGAGGGTCTGTAAGTTGTCCGTAGCGCACGGTGGTCCCTCGACTGAAGACGTGTGCATCAAGAAGATGTCGCGATTCGACCATCATCACTCGCTGCCGTCAACGCCCTCTCGCCGGGTCTTACCTTACTGGCTTGTCCCCCGTCACTGACCTGCCGCTTCCCGACGCAAGGCCGCCTGCGCAGCCAAATAGCCGCACATACCATGCACGCCTCCGCCAGGAGGTGTGGAAGACGAGCAGAGATAAATCGATGGATTGGGCGTGGAGTAAGGTATCAGCCGTATGGCCGGACGCGTGAACTGCTGAAACAGATCCTGCACGCCACCGTTGATGTCGCCGCCGACATAGTTGGGGTTGTACAGCTCTATCGCTTTCGCGTGCGCCGTATGCCGAGCCAGGATCCGATCCCGAAAACCGGGGGCGAAGCGCTCGATCTGCCTCTCGATCGACGAAGTCATGTCCACCGTCGAACGGTTGGGCACGTGGCAATACGCCCAAGCCGTGTGCCGGCCGGCCGGAGCCCGGGACACGTCAAATGGACTCGCTTGCACCAGAAGCACGAAGGGTCGCTCTGCGTACCCACCCCGCCACACTGTGCGCTCTGACAAAGCGATCTCCTCCAGCGTGCCCCCCACGTGGACTGTCGCCGCCCGACTGCACTCGGCGGCGCGCCAAGGGATCGGTCCATCGAGCGCATAGTCGATCTTGAACACGCCCGGGCCATAGCGATAGCGTCGCAAGGCACCGAGATAGCGAGCCGGCAGCCGGTGGCCGGCAATATGATCTATCTGCCTTGGCGTTATGTCCAGTAATATGGTTCTTGCCTGAGGCAGCTCGTCCACATTCTCCACCATCCAGCCGGTGACAATCTCCCCACCCAGCGTGCGCAAATACGATGCGAGTGCGTCGGCAATAGTCTGTGAACCACCCTGCGCCACGGGCCAGCCCACCCCATGGGCCAGAAGCCCAAGCATGAGTCCGAAGGCGGCGGAAGGCATGCGTTCCAACGGGAGGATCGAGTGGGCGGCAAGTCCGGCCAAAACCGCCTGAGCGGCCGGTTCGCGGAATAGCGTCCGAGCCAGAATCGTGGCGGGCAAAACGGCCTGCACGGCGAAGCGGCCAAAGGTCAGCGGATACCCAGGCAGATGCAACGGCCCGAGGAAATCCGCCAGGACCGCCGGCCAGTTGGCGGCCAACGGCTGCATGAGCCGGCGATAGGCCGCGGCGTCACGGCCCAGGCGATCGGCCGTGGCCTCCACCGAGCGTTCGACGACGATTGCGTTGCCATCGGGCAAAGGGTGTGCCAGCGGAGCATCGGGATGCACCCACCTCAACCCAAAATCCGCGAGAGGCAGACTACGGAAAAACGGCGACCCCACGCCCAGCGGATGCACCGCCGAGCAGATGTCGTGATGAAAACCGGGCAGAGTCGAGCTCGGCCGTACGCATGCCGCCGCCGATGGTGTCCTTGCCTTCGACCACCAGCACGGAGCGGCCGGCCCGCGCCATCGTGATCGCCGCGGCCAGCCCATTGGGGCCGGAGCCGACGACAACTGCGTCATAGCTTCTAGGCATGGTAGACTTGCCGCAGGATCTGTCCGAAGTGGGTGTAGAACGACACTGCCAGCGTCCCGGATTGGGGGCCATAGTCGGCGAAACCCAATTCCCGGCCGTCACGCAACGTTACGGTTTGGTTGACGCGTCCAAGATCATCTATCGCCAATTACGTCCTACGAGGTTACTACCCTGTAAACCAAGTTTCTGCGCGGTGTCGCCCTGAGGCTCGGCGAAGGGTCCCTGCTTAAGGGTGCACAGGCGAGCGCGCGCTGACCCTCGGGTTTCAACTCTCATGATGCGACACGCTTATCACTCCCGACCAAACGCTTCACTGCACGCGCTGGCGCAGTCACGGTCGTGCGTATGACCGCATTGTGCCACACGTTCTTGGCCTTCGACCACTGCAAGCTGATGTCCACGGCGCCGGTTGCGCTCAGCAAAAAGGCCAGCAGCGGGTCGTTCGGCGCACTGTCCACGTGCAGTTGGACGATGGGCTGAGGCGGCGGAGCCTCAGCCGGCGCCGGCTGCTCCGGCGGGCTATCAGTTTTGGGTTTGCGCAATCGGTCTAGAATACTCGTCATCTTGCCTCCGTACAAGGCCTAGTGTAGCAGTGAAGCGTCCTGAAAACGTTACGAACAGCGTTACGGAAGTCGTCAGGCCAGCAAAGAGAGCCACGATCGTGAGTCATTCATTGCGAGCGATAGACGTAATGCCGGCTAGACATTTGCCGGCACGGCACATCTGCTCTAAAATGCAGCTATGGAAGCTACAGAGAAGCAGCGCACCATAGCCAAAGTGTACCACAAAGTCGGTTTGTACGATCAGCCGACGGATTTCGCTTATTGGCAGAGCCAGCCTCCCGCGGCCCGGCTGGCGGCGCTTGAGGCGATTCGATGCGAATACCACGGCTGGCGCCATGATACCCAGCCTATAATTCAGAAGGACGCAAACACCGTGAATCATGTCCAATTCAGTGACCAATCTCTGCTCCGCCGAACGGTGGTCGAGGTCGCCAATCTTCCCGATGACGATTTGGCTATCCTGCTGGATGTCGTTGCTCTACTCAAACAGCAACGAACCACCGAGATGACAGCGGATATCCACCAGGCAGCCCGGCAACATGCCCTGGCCTTGCGCAGTATACCGCGTGACCGGTTGGCAGCACAGTTCCGTGAGGTTGGCGAGCGGATACGCAGCCAGGCTGTTGCTAGCGGAACAGCCATCGACGGGGACTGGCAAGGTGACTAAACGTCTGTGCGCCGTCTTCGACACCAACGTCTTCTTGTCGGCGCACCTCAGCCGCAACCCTACCAGCCCGACCCAGGAACTCATCGATCTAAGGATTACCAAGGCATTGCCGTTTCTTTGGGCGGTACGAGGCGATCGACCACCTGCTGCGGCCACTTGATTATCAGTCAGTTTTGCCAGGGGCATCAGGTAATCTTGCCACTTCGGGCTTACGCAGCCACACACTCACCTTGTCCGGCTGCATCGTCTCCTGCACCACGCGCACCAGCTCCGCCGTCAGTGCATCCAGGTCGGTCTCGTCGCGTGCGGTTAGGGCGAACTGGGCCAGCACCTGCTGGGCGTTGTGCTTTTTGCGGTAGAAGCGCCGGTCGATGACATCCTGCACGCGGCGGCGCAGGGGAGTGAAAAGTGCGGCGATTGCCAGTGTCGAGATCACAACCGTCAACGGCGATTGCTCAACGCCCGTTAACACGCCAAACAAGCGTTGCAGGAGCACCACGCTGCCAAAGTAGACCAGCGCCAGCAGGGCGGTCAACACCAAGTAGACCAGCGTCTTGCGGATGACGACGTCGATGTCAAATAGCCGGTAGCGCAGGATGGAGTAAGCAATGATGATCGGCGGGAAAAACCCGACCAGGCCGATCAGCGCTCCGCCAATGGCTTGCAACGCAGGGGGCGCATCGGAGATCTCTGCGTAGGTGGATGTCAACGCCATGTAGAAGACGAGATAAGGCGTAAAGACGATCATTGACCACCAGGCGAAGGCCTTGATCTGCTGGCGCTGTATGGCGTCGGCGCGGCGATAGCGCAGCAGCGGCGACACAAACACGCCGATGATCAGCGGAAGCACAAGAGCAAAATAGACATTGGTTATGAATTGATTGAGCGTTTCGGCCCCCAAAACGAAGAACGGATTGGTGGGCGCGCCGACAAAAAGCGAGAACGCTCGGAAGGCCGGATTGCCGCCACTGGCGTTGTAGGGACTCAACGCCAGTGGATGCCTGAACCAGTCGACCAGTGCGATGGCCCACATGGCGAAGCTGTATGCGACCAGCAGCCACAACAGCGCGCGGAAAAACGCCTCAGAGCGGCGCACCAGCGGCGTGTTGGCTGACGGATCAGGTTGTTGATGGGGAGCGGTCGAAGTTGTCGAAGTTGTCATGGTTTGGCAAAGGTTCGTATCGAAGATATAATTCCTGCAGGATAGCCGCTTGGATCCGTGGTGTCGTCGGTACACAGCCTCACAGTTCAAACCACCGATAATCACGAGCGCAGACGCCAAGTCTTTGGTCAAATGAATGACAACCTGAACGAATGGAGGTATGCAATGACCGTTGTAGCGAGAAGCGTCCGAGATGATACGATCTTCCTGCCGGAGAAGCTGCTGACCCTTCTCAGATTGCGGGAAGGTGATGCCGTCAAAGCCATTGTCGAAGGCCAGACCTTGCGGGTCGCACGACTAGAGGTTTTTCTGAACTTGCGCGGCGCCTTGGCCGACGACAAAGCCTTTGACCAGGCCATCGAAGAACTAGAGCAGGGATGGACCGCATGGACCTTACCCGCCTCTGTATAGACACTGGGCCCTTGATCGCCTTCTTGAAAGGCCGCGATCCAGGCGCCGCTGCGGTTGAGTACGCCGTGCGGACACTGGACTGTTATGTCACAGTTGTTGACCCTGAACGAGCGGCATTTTGAGCGGGTGCCCGGGTTGACCCTAGTGACTGCCGCAGAGATCGCGCCGTAGACCCACGTTTCGATGCTCATGATTTGCGGGTGGGGGTGTCTTTCAGCAACACGCTCACAAATTTCGGCTGCAGCGTCTCCTGCACCACATGTACCAACTCGGCCGTCAGCGCGTCCAGATCGGTCTCGTCGTGCGCCGTGAGCACGAATCGGGCCAGCACCTGCTGCGCATTGTGCTTCTTACGGAAGAATCGCCGATCGATGGCGTTCTGGATGCGGCGGCGCAGCGGCGTGAACAGCGCGGCGATGGCCAATGTCGAGACCACAATTGCCAGCGGCGACTGCGCTGCGGCGCGCATCAGGAATCCCAGCGAGCTCGCGCTGAAACTGCAAGGTATTGCCGAGCACGGGCTTGCCGGCCGGGCCGGTCACGTCTCGGCCTCGACTGGGTGTTATCTGTTTTGATGTTAAAGTCGTTGTGGTCATGGCTTAGCTCCTGGGCTACTCGCTTGTCTATTCAGAGCTCTTACGGGCATTCCGAAGCCATTTGCTGGAGGACATCGAACTGGTCGAACCTCCAGAAGTGCCTCGCATTTGCCGCAACCCTGATGACGACAAGGTGGTCGCTGCGGCAATCTATGGTTTGGCCGACTTTATCCCAGCGCGACCCCCACCAATCGGTGGTTTATTTGCGCAGCTAGATGCTCACACGCTCAGTTAGTTTGGGTGGACCTTCCGCCGCCTAGCCATCCTAACGAGCCAGACCGCCACCAAGACAGCGCCATAGGCGCCCAGTGCGAGCAGGCCGGTCGGGATGGTGATGAGCATGAACCACCCCATCACACCCATCCCATACAACTGCTGCCCCATATCTCGGCCGTTCACGATGCAGGGGTGTACCGAACCCTCGTCAACCTGGCAGCCATTGGCCGAAGCGATGGAACCGGCCACGGCTACCAGCACTGCGGGCCAAATGGTCCAGCCCAGAATCAGCAGGACGATGCCGATCAGCAGAATATTACGAAT
Source organism: uncultured Chloroflexia bacterium (assembly GCA_963709505.1). GTDB lineage: Bacteria > Chloroflexota > Anaerolineae > JAAEKA01 > JAAEKA01 > CAVPXC01. Next base: position 43,210 of record CAVPXC010000024.1, read on the forward strand.
CCGGAATGACATGGATCTGTGCTCCTGTCTTGCGGATTGGACTGGTCGGCGCTGAATCCCCAGCGCAGCGACCTACTCTCGCCGCTCCCATTCACCCGGCGCCTTGCCCAGCGCCCGCCACTCGGGCGCCAGCGGCGTGACACCCAGCTCAGCCATGATGCGACGAGCGGTCAACCCAAGAATGGCTGTGAAGGTGGGGTAAGCAATCTGCAGCTCGGCTAACTGCTCCACCTGCATGGCGGCTGCCATGCCCGCCGCCATGACGTGCACGATCTCCAGCGCCTGCTCGCCAACCACGTGTGCGGCTACCAGACGGTGGGTCTCCCGATCCACGATCAGCTTGCAGAAGCCTTCGGTGCGACCGTCGATCACCGCCCGGTCCAGGTCGGCGTAGGGAGCCACGGCCACGGCCACGTCGCGTGTTTTACGCGCTTGCTCCTCGGTCGGACCAACGCTGGCATACTCGGGGTGGGTAAAGCCGCCGTGGGGTACGATCTGATACTCCTTACGGCTAGCGCCGTTCAGCAGGGCGTTCTCGACGGCGATGCGCGCCTCGTAGCCGGCGCTTTGCACCAGCATCATGCGGCCGTCGATATCGCCGGCGGCGAAGATGTGCGGCGCCGAGGTACGGCAGGTGTCGTCGGCAAGGACGTAGCGGCCGTCCGTGTCGACGCCGGCCGCGGGGAGATTCAGTCCGCCCAGATTGCCTAGCCAGCCGGTAGACATCACTACCGCCTCGGCGACGAGCGTCTCGACGCCATTACCCAGTTTGTAGGTCAGAGCCAGGTCTTTTCCCTGGCGATCGATGCGCTCCAGGCCGCCGATGCTGGTGATGACGTCGATGCTGCGCCTTTCAAAGGCCTCACTCATCGTTTGGGACACCAGGCTGTCTTCGATGGTCAATATGCGCGGGGCTACGTCCAGTACGGTCACCTCGGACCCAAAAGCATTGAAAATGGTGGCAAGCTGGCAGCCGGTGGCCGCGCCGCCCACAACAGCCACCGAGCGCGGTAGTTTCTGCAAGCGCCAGATGTCGCTGTGGGTCAGGGCCAGCTCCTCGCCGGGGAAGTCCAGCCGCCGGGCCCGGCCGCCGGCGCACAGGATGAAAGTACCCCCGTGGAACTGGCGGCCTTCGGGCACTTCGACAGTGTGCGGGTCCACGAAGCGCGCCTCGCCCACGCCAGCGTGGACCTCTACGCCCGACGCCTCCAAGTGGGCAATGAGCTGTTTCTTCTCGTGCATCTCGTACACAATGGCTTGCGTGCGCGCCAGCAGACGTTGAAAGTCCAGTTCCGGCTGCGGCACGGTCATTCCATAGTCGGCGTATTGGCTGGTGTTGCTCATCAGCCGAGCAGCGCGCGCCAGGACGCGTGTTGGCACACAGCCGTCGTTCGTGCACGTGCCGCCCATGCTGCCGCGCTCGATCAGGGCCACGGACGCGCCCAGCTCTCTCGCGCGCAGCGCGGCAGTGGTTCCTGCCGGTCCGCCGCCGATGACGATGAGGTCGAAAGTTGGTGATTGGTTCATTGGTAGATCGGTGGATTGGTAAGTTGGTAAGTTAAGGCAACTCTTGACAAGTGGATCAAGACGGGTTAAAATGGCTATCGAGATAGCCATCTGGAGGTCAATATGATCAAAGAATATTCGATTGCCGAAGCTCGCAACCAATTCGCTGCCATTGTACACGATCTCAGGGCCAACCCTTTGATCCGGTTGACGCGCCGGGGCAAGCCGGTGGCAGTGTTGCTGGGCATCGAAGAATACGAACGCCTCTCAGCCGGCAGGACAGGCTTTTGGGAGACCTATGAAGCATTTCGAGAAGGAATCGACCTGGCGCAGCTGGATTTGGAGCCGGCGATCTTTGAAGGCTTGCGAGATCGTTCGCCGGGCCGGGAGATGACCTGGTGACCCTGCGCTACCTCCTCGATACAAACATCCTGGCGGAACCGCTACGCCTCCAGCCCAACGCCAGGATTCTGGAACATCTGCAGCGCTACCAGGATGAAATCGCCATTGCCGCTGTGGTCTGGCATGAGATGTGGTTTGGATGCTATCGCTTGCCGCTTTCTGCCAAACGGTCAGCCATCGAGACGTATCTGACCCAGGTGGTGGCGCCAAGCATTCTGATCTTGCCCTACGACCAAGAGGCAGCCAGCTGGCATGCCGCGGAACGCGCTCGGCTCACTTCTGTGGGCAAAACACCACCTTTTGCCGACGGGATGATTGCCGCCGTTGCCAAAACCAATAACCTCGTGCTGGTCACGATAAATCTCGACGATTTTCGTGAGTTTCAGGAGCTACAACTCGAAAGCTGGCAAGATTGACTTTCTGCGGTTACTTACAGCGAATGGTTCCTGCCACCAATCTGCACCGAGATTCTTCGCTGGCAGTGGGTCTGTGATGACCATTGTGTGATAGACATTGTGATGTGCACTGACAACACTGGCCTTTGGACCCGTTCAGAGTGACGATATGGATGGCTTGCGACAGATAAAGACCAGCGTCCCTGTGTGCTGCGGACCAAAGTCCTCGTCGGTGTAATCGCCCTTAACCTGCACGTCGGTAAAGCCCGCCAAGCACAGCATCAGCAGCATCTCCTTCTTGAAGTACCAATGGTTCTGGCCGGCGTGAATCTCCTCTTGCAGAAGCAACTCGCCATCGGATAGGCGGTAGCGCCGCTCCTCGCAGCTAGTCTGCTCCACGGGATCGACGGCGGTCATGCGCCGTTCGACCACCAGGCGCCGCTGGTCACCCAACTCTTTGACAACGTGGGGCTTCCACTCAGTCGGATAGAGGCGTTCTTGCTCCGGCCTATTGTAGTCGTAGTCGCCCCAATCGCCGAAATAGACGTTGAAGGCCAGCACGCCGCCGGGCAGCAAGTGGTGGTGGAAGCGGCGCAGCGCCTCCAGGGCGTTTTCTTGCCCCATGACACAGGTGAAGCTGCCGCAGGGCACGTAGATGCAGGCGTAGCGCTTGGGCAAGTCCAAAGCTTGCATCGGCTGGCAGTACAGCACGGGGGATAACCCTTCAGCCTCGGCCTTCTGCCTGCACACCGCCAGCATATCGGCGGCGCTGTCCACGCCCTCGACCGCCAGCCCGGCCAGCAGATAGCGCCGCAACAGCCGGCCTGCGCCGCAGGCCACGTCAAGAGCCAAGCCATCGGCTTGCTCGACGATGCGCTTGTAGAAGTCGTGATCCCAAGCCGGGTCGTCATAGGCTGACCAGTGCAAAGCTGCCAAGCCGGAGTACATGTCGATCTCGTCGAAAGTCATTGGTTCTCTCCTGGTTTTCATTGGTTTTCTTACCAAAGCGCGCGGCAATTCAGATCGTCACAGGCGGTTAGTGATCGCTGGAGCATCGGCAGCCAGACGTGAACCCAGCGCTCGTTCACGCCGCCTCGACAGAACTCCGTGGCTATGGTGACGCCCATCGGCACGCACACTCTGTAATCGTCCACCAGTTGCTCCCATGAATAATCAGGCACGCCGTTCCGGACGAGATGCGCGTGATAGTGTCTCAGGATGGGCATTTCGCATTGTCTGCGTGTTTCAGTCGGCCAATCCAGTACGATGGCATAGGCGAGATCATACACACCCAGCCAGGTCGTGAGACTCCAGTTGAAGGGTTGGCGGTCGATGAGATAGATGGGGCGATCGCCATGGCGTGGTATCAGAATGTTGGGCTGGCCGGCATCCCCGTGAATCAGGGTAAAGCCAATGGGATCATCGGTTCGCCTGATGAGGGTCTCGGGATACTTTGCGTACAGCTCGCGCATCGTCTCCGGCCAGTGTGGCTTCAACTCCGAAGAGAAACGGCTGAGGATGTGATCAACCCCCGGCTCACCCATGGCGACGAAATTCCGAATGTGGCCCTGGCTGTGCATGGACGCGCCTGCTTCGGCAAGCCGCTGTGCGCCCCACCAACGGGCGTGCAGGGCGGCCAGCGCCTCGGCGAGAGCCAAACCATGTTCGAGGGTAGGCGCTTTCGCTGTCGCTGCGACATGGGTTTCCGAAACGTCGTCCAAGAGGAGGTGATACCGGTTGAGATCTTTCGAATAGACAGCATCGTAACAACGGACAAGCGGGGCAGTTGCCACGTCCAAGTAATCGCGGGTGTAATAGGTGACTTCCAACTCGTCAAACAACTCGTCATCATCCACAGCGGTGTCGACCATCTTCAGGAACAGCCGTAGGGGAAGTGAGCCTTGGGCGTCGTTGAGGTATCTCACGATCAAGTTAGCGTTGGTTGACCAATTCCCTTGCCCGGTGCCCAGTTCAACAGATGCCACGGAGCCGCGGGTCAATGCGCCGCTGCGGCGGAGAACAGCCGTCAGCCACGCAGGCGTCACCTGGTCCAGGGTGGTAATCACATCGTCACGCATGTCGCAAACACAATCCTTTGTACCAAATTCTATCAGCCGAACACTCATCCAACATAACGTTAGCTAAACTCAATGGCATGGTGGTATAATTCCTGCACAACGCACCATCTACCAGTCCTTGGCGAGTAGTTGTGAAATGACAAACGTTACATTGTTGCCAGAAATCGATCTTCGGGATGACATAGCCCTTGTAGCTGCGTTAGCAGCGCAGGACGTGCGTCATTTGTCGGTCGCCGAGCCGGTTTCATCTTACGCAGCTATCGATGTCACGACCTTGATAGCCCACCTCGCCGGCCATTCTGACCCACGCCTGCGCGAAGCGCTGATTCCGTTCTTCCTGCGCCATTCTGACCTGGCCGAACAAGTGCCGGGGCTGGTTCAGCGACTAGAGCCGGCGGCGGCTGATGCACTGCGTCACTTTTACACGGCTGCGGTCTACCTCCAGCGGCTTTGGCTGAGCACGTTGCGCATGCATCTAGGCAGCTTTGCCTTATTGCCCGACCACTTCGGCCAGGCGTATTATCATCTTCCTGCGCCTGACGTGAAGTTTGGCGAAGCGGGCTTGCGCGCTCTCGCCGCGCTTAACGAAGGTAAGACCGGCCTCGACTGGCTGAGCGTCTATGAGTTGACGATGAACCTATTCTTGCAGCAGCTCAGTTTGGAGCAACACTACCATGGCTGAGAACCTGGTTGACGCGTGGACACTGGAAACTTTCCTGCAACACTTGGGGCAATGCTTTCATCACCAGGCCGCGCTCTATCTGGTGGGCGGAACCTCGCTGCTGCTGGCCGTGGGCAAAATGAGCACCTTCGATATCAACGTCCAGTTCCAGACTGAAAATCAACATTACTCCGAGTTCATCCGCTGTCTGCGCACGGTGAGCCGGGAGCTGGGCATCCCGGTCGAGCTGGCATCGCCTGAGCAGTTCATCCCGCTACCGGCAGGGTTTCAGGATCGACGACAATTCGTCGGCCGTTACGGATCGCTGGATGTTTTCCATTTCGATTTCTACTCCATTGCTCTGGCCAAAGTCCACCGCGGCAATGAGAAGGATTTCGACGATGTCCTGCGCATGGTCCAGACCGGCTTGATCAGCATCACTGTGGTCGAATCCTACCTGGAGCAGATTCTTCCCGACTACGAGTTTTACCAGCCCAGCGCCGACCCGGCTTTGTTTCGTCGCAAGTTCGAATTGTTGAAGGAAAGGCTCACGCTTGCCGACCTCTAGTTCCTAGGGAAAATCGACTGAGCATCGTACTTCTTGCGGAAAAAGCAGCGGTCGATGCCGCAGAGCGCGGGTAATGTTCAGCCAAGGCGGTCGCAGTTTGGCCGAAGAATCGGCGGTAGGCGGCATGGTCACTCATAGTATCGTGGGCCAAATGCTGAGCTGCTCTGGCGGCATCCCATCGGTAGCGGGAATCTCCTGTACCGAACGCATAGATTCGACGGTCAGCGCATCATTGCTTCACCAATCAATGCTATTAAACGTCATTAGCACGCATTTTCGCGCCTGCCTAGCGCGTCAGCAAACCCAATACCAGCCCGTAGACCGCATCGCAGGCACCATGTTTCCGCACCGAAAGGTTCTTGCTTTGAGTCATTTCGACCTCATCTTTCATCCGAGGCTGTCAGCACTCTGCTGGCTGACAGCCCCTCTGACCCTCGATATGTTCTGATCTTCTGACCCTCTGATCCTCTGATCCTCTACTCCGTCACCGTCAACGTCCGAACCATCCCGTGCTCGGCGTGTGACACAGGCGGCGTAGCGCCAAAGTCGGGCAGGAAACACAGCACCGTATACTCGCCGGCCGGCAGGTCGAAGGTGGCCCAGGCCTTTTCGCCGGCGCCCATGGGCGCCCAGAAGGCCACGTCCTCGTAGGGCGGCGGGCCCTCCGGCGGCTGCTCCTGGCTCATCATGGCAAGCACGTCATCTACTGCGACGCCCTCGTTGAGCTTGACGATGGCCATCTCGTGCCATTGGGCGCCTTTGTTTTCGATCTTCCAGGTGTGCGCGCCGGCTTTGATCTGGTCAGGCAGCACGAAGTTGAAGTCGACCAAGTCGGCGTTAACGTCAGACTGCGGGCGGTGCGGCGGCAGATCTGCTGTCGGCGTTGACGACAAAGCTTGCGGTCTGGGGCGGGCCTGCACCGAAGTCCAGGATGATGTGGTTTCCCGGCTTTAGGTCATAAACCACAGCCTGCCTGGCGCCCGGCGCAGCTTGCCCTGCTCTAGCGTTATGTAGAGTACATGGAGATCGCCACCGCGAGGCCGCCCTGCTCAATAATTCGGCCGAGCTGCTGCATGCCAATGGGCAAACCGAGGAGGCTATGGCGCACCTAAAGCAGGCTGTGGCAATCTTCGCCGAAATCGGGGAAAGTGAGAGCCTGCCCCAGCGGCCGGAGGTTTGGAAGCTGGTAGAGTGGTAAATTGGTAGACTGGTAGAGTGGTAAATTGGTAGACTGGTAGATTGGTTCAAGCATACCAGGCTATCAATCTAAGACTCCACAATCCACCAATCTACCACACTACCAAACGAGCTCCCGCAGCGCGGCCAACTCTGCCAGCCAGAGCGCGCTACTGGCGTCGCTGGGCATGCGCCAATCGCCGCGGGGCGACAATGCTACCGAGCCGACCTTGGGGCCGTCCGGCATGGCGGAGCGCTTGAACTGTTGGCTGAAGAAGCGCCGGTAGAATACTCCGATCCACTTTAGGATCATTTCGGGGCTGAAGTCTTCAGAAAATACCTGTCGGGCCAAGACAAAAACCTTGGTTGGGGCGAAGGAATAGCGTACGGTATAGTAAAGAAAGAAATCGTGCAGCTCGTAGGGACCGATGGTGTCCTCGGTTTTCTGCTCCAGCGCGCCGTGCTCGTCCAGGGGGAGAAGCTCCGGCGTGATCGGGGTGGCGCAGATGTCGTGCAGTACAGCCGAGGTCTCACCGCTAAACTCAGCCGCGGCGGCCCATTCCACCAGATAGCGCACGAGCGTTTTTGGTACGCCGGAGTTGACGTGGTACATCGACATGTGATCGCCGTTGTACGTTGCCCAGCCCAAAGCCAGCTCGGACAGGTCGCCGGTGCCTACGACGAAGCCGCCCACTTGGTTGGCAACGTCCATCAGGATCTGGGTACGCTCGCGCGCTTGGGCGTTTTCGTAGGTCACGTCGTGTACCGCCTCGTCGTGTCCTATATCACGGAAGTGTTGGCGCACGGCGTCGACGATGGGAATCGTACGTAGGGTGACCCCCAGCGCCTCGGCCAACTGGACGGCATTGCCGCGTGTGCGCCTGGTCGTGCCGAAGCCGGGCATGGTGATCGCGACAATCCCCGATCGTGGAAGGTCGAGGATATCAAAGGCCTTGGCAGTCACTAGAAGCGCCAGCGTCGAATCCAGACCACCGGAGATGCCAATGGTCACAAGGCGGACGCCGGTGTGTTTCAGACGCTTGGCCAGCGCAGTGGACTGGATACTAAAGATCTCGCGGCTGTGCTCCGCGCGGCGAAGCGGATCCGAAGGGACGAAAGGAGTTCGCGAAAGCTGAGGACAAATCAGCTTCAATCGACTTCCGAGGTCTTCCGTGACCTCGGAGGTCGATTGAAGGTCACCTGGCAATTGAAACGACACCGTCCGAAACGTGCGGCTGGCGATCGAGGCGGAGAAGGTACTGTTGCGCAGACGCTCGTGGACCAGGCGCTGCACATCTACGTCGGCGATGGCGATTTGCGTGTCGAAGCGAAAGCGCTCCGTCTCCGCCAGGATGGCGCCGTTCTCGGCGATCAGGGCATGCCCGGCCCAAACGGTGTCGGTGGTGGATTCGTCCGGCCCCGAACCGGCGTAGAGATACGCGGCCAGACAGCGCGCCGACTGCTGCCGCACCAGGTCACGGCGATAGTCAACCTTGGCCAACAACTCATTGCTGGCTGAAGCATTGAGCAGAATCGTAGCGCCAGCCAGCGCCATGGCGCCGCTCGGCGGCTGGACCGCCCACAGGTCTTCGCAGATCTCGATGCCCAGAACACATCCGGAAACGTTGTCAGCGGAAAACAGCAGGTCCACCCCGAACGGTACGGTCTGTCCGTCGATGTCGACCTCTTGGGCGGTGGCCAATGGGCCGGGCGTGAACCAACGCTCTTCGTAGAACTCATTTGTGGTGGGTAGATAGGTCTTGGGCACAATGCCAACGACCCGTCCATCCGCTGCTAGCGCGGCGCAGTTGTAGAGCTTGCCGGCGATCTCCAGAGGCAGCCCGACCACGGCGGCGATGTCGTAGCGAGCCGTGGCCTCGGCAAGGGGACGCAAGGCCTGACGCGCCCGTTCGAGCAACAGCCCCTGATAGAAGAGGTCGGCACAAGAATAACCGGTCACCGAGAGCTCGGGGAACAGTGCCAGCCGGCATCCCACGCTGGCAGCGCGCGCCAGGGCATCGACTATGGCACGGGAGTTGAAGTCAACGTCTGCTACGCGTAGTTCAGGGGACAACACGGCGGTGCGAACGAATCCCAAGGATGCCGGAGAAACAAGCATGCGTGTATTCATCGAAGACCATTCCTTCCAGGTGGAGACTGTGACCATCTCTTGCTGCAAGTCTACCCGAGCACGGGCAAGGATGGCAAATCACCGGCCGCATCGACGAAGACCGAGGCGCTACAGCATTCCAAGAACCATTTGACCGTCGCTCATTCTGCATAATCCATGGTATAATTACGGTAACATTGAAATCGCCGTTAGCGCTGCCTGGCGTACGCTATGCTAAATCCGGCAATGGCATGCATGCCAATAATTGGGGACCAAACACCTCGATTTTCCAGACTGGCAAGAAAGTTCAGAAGCTTACGTTTAATATGGTATAGAAAGCAGTCTGCGGTTTCTCAGCAGATAAGTGATCGACTAGCAAGGAGACCTGTGCTATGCCTCGTCCACTCTTCGACACACCCTACATTTTCGGCATCCACGAGCCAGGCGGTGAACAGCACATGCTCGAAGCAGGCAAACCAGGATGGATCATATTCACCGAGAGCGTCGGCTCCGATCCGAGGGATACCACTGGAAAAGATTTTTCACAGTGGAGCGATAGGGGACTCGGGGTCCTTTGCCGAGTTAACAACGGATACTATCCGGGCGGCACGATTCCGCACAGCAGTCGCTATGAGGATTTTGCGCGGCGCTGTGCCAACTACGCGGCTGCCAGCCGAGGCTGCAAGATCTGGATCATCGGCAATGAGATGAACCATCCCGTCGAACGCCCCGGCGTTGACATCGACTGGGGACGAAGTGTGCGTGCCCAAGATCTTGTTTCGACTGGGAGATCGGTGCGGTGGCGCTTTAGTGCGTTGGAGGAGGGCACACGCTCGTCGCGCATGGCCATTCTAAACCAGGGCGAGACAATCACGCCGCAACTATACGCTCGCTGCTACAAGCTCTGCCGCGACGCGATCCGCAGCCGGCCTGGACACGAAAACGACCAGGTGCTGATCGGCTCGGTGGCGCCATGGAACAACCTCACCAAGTACGACGGTAACCCTAACGGCGACTGGGTGCAGTATTTCGGCGACATTCTTAAGCTGATCGGCCCGCAGAACTGCGACGGCATCACGATACACGCCTACACCCATTCTTCCAATCCAGCGGAGATCTACACCGATCAATTCATGAATCCGCCGTTCAACAAATACCAGTATAACTTTCGCACCTACCGCGATTTCATGAACGCCGTGCCGGCCAGCATGCGCCATCTGCCGGCATACCTTACAGAGACAGACCAGGATCAGCCGTGGAAGGACGAAAACAACGGTTGGGTGCAGCGAGCCTATGGCGAGATTGACGCCTGGAACAAGCAGGCGGGTAATCAACAAATCCGCGCCCTGATCCTTTATCGCTGGCCCAATATCGACCGATGGGTGATCGAGGGCAAGAATGGCGTGGTCCAGGACTTCCGTACTGCCCTCCAGAACAACTATCAATGGCGGGACGCTCCCCCGCCGCCGCCGCCCAAGCCTGCGTTCACCGTCGGCCAAAAAGTGTATACCGCCGGCGAGGTCAACCTTCGGCAGACGCCAGGTGCTTCGGACAAGCCGCAGGCAGACGTCAAGCTCAAGATGGTAGCGGCGACCGAGTGCGCGGTCATCGACGGCCCGAAGACAGTCGACAATCTGGTCTGGTGGCAAGTGCGCTGCACCGTTGCCGGCCAGCAGTACGAAGGATGGGCCGCTCAAGCTACGTCCAGCGGTTCCGAGCTCCTCACAGCTAAAGCGCCGCCCCAACCCAAGCCTGAGCCTAAACCTGAACCCAAACCTGAACCCGTTATTCCTAAGCAGCAAATCAAGGTTGGCGACAAAGCCACAACGTTGGAGGTCACCAATCTGCGTCGTACCCCCGGCTACCAGAATAAGCCGGCCAATGACATCCTCTATGAGATCCCGGCCAAATCGGAGGTTGTCATCGTCACCGGCCCAAGTGCAACCGATGGACTGGTCTGGTGGAGTGTCCGGTTCACGAGCAGCCAGGGCAACACCTTCTCGGGCTGGGTCGCCGGCGCCAAGGCGTCAGGCACTCCCCTATTGGCCCCGCTCGAATTGAGCCAACCACCGGAACCGAAGCCCCCGGTTCCGCCGGAGCCAAAGCCACCCACGCCGCAACCGCCCAAACCGCCGGTTCCGCCGGAGCCCAAACCCCGTCCTTTCGCAGTAGGAGACAAGGCAATTGCGACGGGCGTCGTTGATATTCTTCGCTCACCCGCTGCCAAGGGCAACCCGGCAACCAACGTCATCTACCAGGCGCCAGCAAATGCCGAGCTTACCCTCGTCGAAGGGCCTGAGCAGGCGGACGGCCGCGTGTGGTGGCGTGTGCGTTATGTGAGCCAGTATGGCAACCCGTACACTGGCTGGTCGCCTCAGACCTCGGCTTCAGGCAAGGACTTGTTGCGGCCGCTCGTACAGCAGCCGACTCCACCGGCTCCGCCGCCAGAGCCCAAACCTAAGCCTCAACCGACACCTCCGCTGCCAGAGCCCAAACCTGATCCTCAGCCGACACCTCCATCCGCCGCCTTTAAGCTCGGCGACAAGGCGATCACGGTTGAGATAGCAAATCTGCGACGCACGCCGGGTTTCCAAAACAAGCCTGCGACCGACATACTCTATGAGATACCAGCTCAGTCACCGGTAACCATCGTCGCTGGCCCTCAGGCCGCCGACGGTCTGATCTGGTGGAACATCCGGTTTACGAGCTCATTCGGCAATAGCTTCACCGGGTGGCTAGCACAAGCAAAGAGCTCTGGAACACCCCTGCTGGCGTCTGTACTGCCGCCCGGTCCCGAACCCCAGCCGGCAGGCAAATTCCGTCTGGGCCAGCTCGTCTACACAACTACGTTTGTCAACGTGCGTCAGTCTCCTGGTTATGTAAATAAGGATGCTGGCGATATCGTCGAAGAAGCGCCGTTGGGCACTCAGGCCACTATCCTTGGTGGACCGCAAAGCGCAGATGGTCTGACATGGTGGCAGGTGCGCTATGTGAATAAGGAGAGTAATGCTATATCCGGCTGGATCGCCGAAGCGGATCCCAAGAGCCAGGCGTTGCTCTCCAAGACCAAGCCGGCGCAACCGAAGCTGCCAACCCCGACCTCCAGCAAGACCTTCCAGGTCGGTCATGAAGTGGTCAACGCCTTCACAGATGTTGTCAATATTCGACGCTCAGCCGGTTTCCAGGGCAAAGCGGCCGATGACGTGTTGGCCAAGCTTCCGCCCGGCGCGCAGATGACCCTCAGCGCCGGGCCGAAGAGCGCCGATGGCTTGACATGGTGGGAGATCACGGGCGCAGTCAATGGCCAAGACATCACTGGCTGGGTAGCTGAGGTCGGCACGAAGGGCAAGCGCCTGCTGATCCTCTCCCAATGGAAGGACAAGATCAAGCTCGGCAAGCCGTTTGAGGGCAATTGGAGAGTGACACAACTCTTCGCGGATCGGCCTGAGGTCTACAAAGTGTTTAGCTACGACGGCGTAGCCTTGCGCGGGCACAACGGAGTCGATTTTGGTACGCCGACTGGCACTAACTTGCTGGCAACCGACGACGGTGAGGTCCTCCGAGCGGACTTCGACGCCAAAGGCTATGGCTACTACGTCCTGCTCAAACACGCCTGGGGCGAGTCGGTCTATGGCCATATGAAGAGCGTAGGAGTCAAGGTTGGCGACCAGGTCAAGCGCGGTCAAGTGCTCGGCCCCTCGAACAATACAGGCAACAGCAGCGGCCCCCACCTGCACTTCGGCATCCGAATCAACCCATACAAACGCGGCGATGGCTGGGGCGGCCACTGCGACCCGGTGCCCTTCATGAACCCGGACGACCTGATCATTCCCGACAGCATCCGCAGCGTTCGCGCGAACCTGAGCCTGCCGGGGATGGCGCCGGATGAGTTGGGCAGGGAGAGGGTTTGAACTGGCGGAGGTGTCAAGGAAAGGAGTACCAGGTCACAGAGTGTTACGAGGATGATGCAGGATCGCTTAATATGGGTGAAGTGAATGAAAACAGACCGCCGCTGAAGGGCAAGCGCCCGGCAGCGGCGGTCTGTTCTTGGGACGGAGCCACATCATTTCAGCTTGTGGCAGCGCGAGGCTAGTCGATTGCGATGTAAATGCGCTTATTGATCGCGCCCTTGGATTTGTAGTCGGTCACACGGATGCGGCCTACCTCTCGGGTATTGGCGACGTGGGTTCCGCCATCAGCCTGCAGGTCGAGGCCGACGATCTCAACCGTACGCACCTCAGGGATGCCCTCAGGCAACAGGTTGATCTTGGTACGGATCAGATCGGTGATCCGGAAGGCCTCTTCGCGCGGCAGGATTGTTACGTGAATGTCGCGTCCAGCGGCGATTTCGGCGTTGCACTTGGCCTCGATCTCGCCCACGAGTTCGGCGCGCAGGGTGGCGAACTCGAAGTCCATGCGTCCCTCCAGCGGGTCCATGTTGCCGCCGGTGACCTGGGCCCCATAATCACGCCAGACGACTCCGCACAGGATGTGTAGTGCGGTGTGCGTGCGCATCAGGGCATAGCGCCGCTGCCAGTCGATGCGACCAGCCACCTGCTGGCCTACGGGAGGCAAGGCTACGCTCGAATCCAAGACGTGCCACAGATGCTCGCCGTCCCGCTTGAGCTTCGTGACGGCCAGGTCCTGGCCAGCGACCATCAACACGCCGGTATCACTGGGCTGGCCTCCGCCGCCGGGGTAAAAAGCGCTGACATCGAGCGCCACGGCGTGTTGTTCAGAGTCAGCGGCAACAACCAGAGCCAAGAACTCATTAAGGTAGCTGTCGGTTTGGTAGAGCAGGTCGGTCATCTACGATATCCTCTGGTTCATTCCACTATTCGAACAAGCTATTGAATGGTTTGGATGGATCTTAGCCATTTTGCCGCCCACGCAGCGTCCTCGCCCACCAAGGGCGGTGTGGGCGGTGCGGCGTAGTCGATGCTCAATGCGGTTTCATAACGCCAAGGCGCTGCGCTTATCCAACAATTGCTGTTGGCTATCTACCACCGGCGCGTCGGCGGCGCTCAGCCAGGCGTAGGTGCCGTCGGGCCGCAGATAGCGCGCCTTGACGTTGTCGGCCTGGTATGTGCCGAGGATTTCGTCGCGCATGGTTTGCGCGATGGCAGGATCGAGGATGGGAAAGAGGACTTCAACTCGTCGGTCGAGGTTGCGTTCCATCAAGTCTGCGCTGCCCAGGTAGATCTCCTCGTTGCCCCCGTTGGCGAAATAGAACACCCGGCTGTGTTCGAGGAAGCGTCCCACAATGCTCGTCACCCGGATGGTCTCACTGACGCCTGGCACCCCTGGCCGCAAACAGCAGATGCCGCGGATCATCAAATCGATCTCGACCCCCGCCTGCGAAGCCTCGTAGAGTAGGCGCACCATCTGCGGGTCGGTCAACGCGTTCATCTTGAATACCAGCCGCGCCGGCCGGCCCGCCTTCTTGTGCACGACCTCGCGGCGAATGAGATTGGCGATCGAGTTGCGCAAGTTAACCGGCGCCACCAGCAATTTGCGATAGTGCCGCTGCTTGGAGTAGCCAGTCAGATAGTTGAACAGCTCCGATACATCCGCACCGATCTCGGGCCGACAGGTGAAAAGACCCAGATCAGTGTAAACGCGCGAGGTGGATGCGTTGTAGTTGCCCGTACCCAGATGAACGTATCGCCGCAAACCATCCGGCTCCCGGCGTACCACCAAGGCCACCTTTGAATGGGTCTTGAGCCCCAACAGCCCGTAGACAACGTGCACGCCAGCGGCCTCCAGCGCTCTGGCCCAGACGATGTTGTTCTCCTCGTCGAAGCGTGCTTTGAGCTCGACCAGAACCGCAACCTGTTTGTTGTTCTCACGAGCGCGCATCAGCGCCTCGACGACGGGTGAGTTGCTTCCAACACGATAGAGAGTTTGTTTGATCGCCAGTACTTTGGGATCGTCGGCAGCGCGTTTGATAAAATCCACGACCGGCGCAAACGAGTCGTAGGGATGGTGCAGCAGGATGTCGCCGCGCCGAATTGCCGAAAAGATACTTTCCTTACCGCTCACCAAGGCTGGCACATGTGGCACGAATGCACGATCCTTCAGGTCGTAGCGATCGATCTCCATCAGGGCAATGAGCGTACTCATGCCCAGCGGCTCGTCGACCTCGTAGACATCCTGTGGAGCGACGCCCAAGTTCTGTATCAAGAGCCCCCGCATGTGCAACGGCATCGAACGGTCAATCTCCAGGCGCACGACCGGACCAAAGCGCCGTTGCCTGATGCCCGCCTCGATGGTGCGCAACAGATCATCGGCCTCGTCCTCTTGGATCTCTATGTCGGCGTCGCGGGTGACCCGAAACGCGTACGCCTCGACGATTTCGGCGCCGGGATAGAGATAGGCCAGGTTGGCCGCCACGATCTGCTCCATCCAGACAAAATCCTTTAGGGGCGCAGGCTCGGCTGGGTGGCCGCCCGGATCCCTGCCATTTGCTTGGGCGGCAGGAGCCTTCTTGGCTGAGATGGAGTTCACAGGGCCGGCAGCAGCCGGCAGTTCGACCAAACGCGACAGCGTGCTCGGCACCTTGATGCGGCCATAATGCACGGCGCCCTCAACGGGATCGAGCAGCTTGACGGCCAAGTTGAGGCTCAGGTTGGAGATCTGCGGAAAGGGGTGCCCAGGATCGAACACGAGCGGCGTCAATACCGGGAACACCTCGCGCAGGAAGTACTCAGTAAGCCAGGTTCGTTCGGCCGCGTTCAAGTCGTCGTAGGAACGGATGCGGATGCCGGCTTTGCGCAGCTTGGGCTTCAAGTCCTTTTGCCAACACCCCAGGGCCTGCGTCACCATCGGCAAAAGACGCTCGCGGATCGCCGACAACTGTTCGGACGGGGTCATTCCATCCGGCGGCAGCTCCACTGTGCCGGCCAGCACTTGCTCCTTGAGACCAGAGACGCGGATCATGAAGAACTCATCGAGATTCGCGTGGAAAATCGCCAAAAACTTAACGCGCTCCAACAAAGGATGCAAATCGGGCCGAAGGGCCTCTTCGAGCACACGACGGTTGAACTCCAGCCAACTTAGATCGCGGTTGATATACAAGTAGGTCTCGTCGCGTGCGACCGCGGGAGGTGCGCTGCCTGTTGCGAGCTGCGCTTGAATCGTGCTGCTTTCGGATTTCGGCGTCATAGCAAGCCTTCCACTGCGAGTTTATGGTGAAGCTATTGTAACAGCACCGATGCAATTAGGCAAGAGACAAGTTTCGCACTAAGTGATTTTACCTGC
Source organism: uncultured Chloroflexia bacterium (assembly GCA_963709505.1). Taxonomy (GTDB): domain Bacteria; phylum Chloroflexota; class Anaerolineae; order JAAEKA01; family JAAEKA01; genus CAVPXC01. The sequence goes on from CAVPXC010000024.1 coordinate 59,366, forward strand.
GGGAGCGAGCAAGCAGCCACAAAGCCACGGCTGCAGCGGCCACATCCACAAGCCAATCGCGCACGTCAGGCGTGCGTCCAGGGACAAACGACTGATGCACCTCGTCGGAAAACGCATAGAGTGCGGCTACAACAAAGGCAATCGCCGCGGCACGACGTGACAACGCGGGAGTCGAGCGGAAGGCCAGCCACAATAGGCTGGCCAGAACAGCATACTCAGTAAAATGCCCGATCCAGAAGAGCAGGCCAATCCACCAAACTTCAATCGGCAGCACCAAGCGGGACTGGGCCGACAGGTAGAAAATCACGCCCATCCAAGCCAGCGCTAACAGCCACCAGCGCTGGCGTCCCAGCCAGTCAATGAGACGCCCGCTGCCGTTGGACGTTGTTCGATCCGTCAAGTTGTTCATAGACGCCGATTATAATGCTTGTAGCAACGTCTAGCAACCACAGGCCTGATAGGCGTTCAACGCGATCTCGGCGATCTTCGACCAGACGAATGCCTCGCGTATCTCACAAGCCGCCGCAGCTCCCAGACGCGCACTAAGCTCAGGATTACACAGTAAACGCAGCACGGCGTACGCCAGTCCCCTATCGTCGCCCGGCATGGCAAGAAGCCCGGTCACGCCATTCCGCACCAGCAAGCCGTACTCACCTACCGCCTGTGTTGCCACCGGCAAGCCCGCGCCCAGCAAATCCAGCAGACGCATGGGCGACTTGGCGCGATAAAGAGGCTCATCAGCAACCGGGAGCAAGGCCGCATCCATGGCCGCGAAAGTCCAGCTCGGCTGACCGATGGAACCCACCCTACAGTTACTATGCTATGCGAAACACCTGCGATTACAGCCGCAGCCATCAAACGATTGGTTTCGCCGCTCAGTCCAACACCCGCCACGACGAGCTGCAGCCTGCGGCTCTTCCGCCAATACAAGTTTCCACACGCGCAGCACATGCTCTGGCGTATGCTCGACAAAACGGGTATACAAGAGGACAATCTGCCCTCTCCCCCTTATCTGCGATTCCGGCTTGACCGCGACGGGATCGACGCCGTTTGGAAGATAGTGTACGGCCAACTGACTAGAATCCGCTTTCAGCAAAGCGCCCGTGCGCAGTTCGCTCGCGTATCGAAACAGCCAGCGGCTGGCCGCTGTTACGACGTCCGCCCTGCGCAGACCCCAGCGCTCTTGCCAACGAAAAAAGCTTTGCCAGACCCGCGGGTAGCCCGCCACTTGGTTCCAGCCTGTCTCCCAATCGTCGGTATCCATCACCAGTGGAATTCGCCAACCCGGTTTGCGATCTAGTAGCCAAACCGCCAGACCTGCGGGGCCTTTCGGCTTGAAGCAATGCACCACATCGGGCCGCCAGGCCACGATCTTCTGCGCCAGCTTCTGGGCCAGCGCCAGCTGCTTGGGCAAATCGTGCCCAGACGGCAGCACGAGATTCTCCACCTCCACACCCTGGTCGCACCAGGCCCAACCGCTGTGTTTCGGGCAGTCGTACGGCGGAATAAGCACTCGCACGCAGTGCCCCCGCGCCACCAGCGCACGCGCCAACGGTAAGACCCGCCACCGGGTCGTTCCTCTTGGCCCCCCACCAGCGAACGGTGCCAGGAATAGAATGCGCAGTGCCTGCCCACGAGCTACTCGACGTCATGTACTGCCTGGTTGGCTCATGGCCAAGGCCGTCCTACCGAGCGGAGCCCAGCGACAGGTTGGCTCCGCTTTGGCTGTCGAACACCTGCACTTGAGCCGGATCAATGTGCAGCCGCAAACGATCACCCACGCGAAATGGCTCGTCTTGAGGCGCCTCAACGCTTAACGCAACATTGCCGGCCCGACATGCAATGCGCTGGAGGCGCTGTAGCGGCAACGGCTCGATCCAGTCCACGGCAGCATCGATCGTGGACGGCTCGGCCTGTCCGCCTTCCGTCAGGGCCAGGGCCACGGCCATCGGCCGCACCCGCAACGTCAATCCCTGTCCCGGCTTGGAGCGCACCGCCACGGCGGGCTCGAGTGGCAAACTGAAGGCTGGGCAGACAAAGTGGCTGTCCAGACATGCGCCGTCAACGAATTCGGTTCCGGGCTCAGCGATAAAGGCCGCCACACGCCGGTTGACCGGCCATGCCAGCAGGTTTCTGTAGGTGTCCACCTGCCAGACGTGCCCCTGATCCATGCATGCCACTCGATCACAAAGCGCTGAGGCCTCGATCTGGTCGTGAGTAACGTAGAGGGTTGTCACCCGGAAACGAAGTAGCAGTCGTTTGAGCTGCATCCGCGCGTGTTGGCGCTGCACCGCATCCAGGTTCGAAAACGGTTCATCCATCAGAAAGATCTTGGGATCGCGTACCAGGCAGCGAGCGATCGCTACTTGCTGGCGTTGGCCAACCGACAGGTTCTTGGGCAGCCGCCCCAGCAACAGGTCGAAGTCCACCCCCAGGATCTCTGCCGCCTGCTTCACCTTTTCCGGCACCTCGGGCTCACGCTTGCGCAGCTTGAAGTAGAAGGCCAGGTTTTCCCGAACGTTCCAATGCGAGTAGAGGGCAAAGTCCTGGAAGACCATACCCACGCCCCGCTCGCGGGCTGGCACCTCGCGCTGATCTTGGCCATCATACAACACCTTGCCCGAGCTTGGCCTGACCAGCCCCGCCGCGACGCGCAGCAACGTTGACTTGCCGCAACCCGTCGGGCCGATCACGCCCATGACCTCGCCGTTGCGCACCGATAATGTCACGTCGTTCAGCGCCTTGACCTCCATCGGTCGCCCGTGTTCGTAGCCCGGCAGCGTGACGGTAACGTTCTGCAATTGAATGAGGGTCATACCGTGTCTCCGGGATGAGTGCAGAGTGCGAAGTGCGGAGTGATGAGTGATGAGTGATGAGGAGTGCAGGATATCTGATACAACCGCACCCGTCACTCCGTACTCCGCACTCATCACTCATCACTCATCACTCATCACTCCACTCACACTCCGCACTCCACACTTCATCACTCCACTGTCACACTCTTCGCCAAATTGCGTGGCTGATCCACGTCCGCGCCGCGCCAGACGGCGATCTCGTAGGCCAGACGCTGGAGAGGCAACACTGTCAGCAGCGGTGTCAGATAGGGGGGCGCCTTCGGCACAAAGATGACGTGGTCGGCTTTACTCTGAATAAAGTCGTCGCCTTCAGTGGCCACGGCGATCACGATGCCGCTGCGCGCCTTCACCTGTTCGATCTGACTGATCATTTTATCATAGACACTATCCTGCACCGCAATCACCACCACCGGCATATCCCGGTCGATGAGAGCGATCGGCCCGTGTTTCATCTCGCCGGCAGGATAGCCCTCAGCGTGGATGTAGCTGATCTCCTTGAGCTTGAGCGCTCCCTCCAGGGCGATCGGGTAATTAATGCCCCGACCGAGGAACAGAAAGTTGCGATAATTATGGAAACGCTCGGCCAGATCGAGATACTGAGCGTTGTCATGCTCGTTCAACACCTGCCCCATCAGCGCCGGCAGATGCGCCAGGTCATCCACAAGCTGTTGGCGCTTAGCCGGGCCGATCGTCCCGCGCCTGGGCCAGGTAGAGCGCAAGCAGGTATTGGTCGACTAGCGATGAGGTGAAGGCCTTGGTGCTGGCAACGCCGATCTCCGGCCCGCAGTGCATATAGATCACGCCGTCGCTGACGCGTGCGGCCTGACTGCCGATAGCGTTAACAATGCTTGCCAGAAACGAGCCCTTCGCCCGCCCCTCCTCCATCGCAGCCAGAGTATCCACTGTTTCGCCCGACTGGGTGATGGCAAGCAGCATAGTGCGCTCGTCGACGATTGGGTCGCGATAGCGAAATTCGGAGCCGTAGTCCACCTCGGTCGGGATACGAGCGATGTTTTCGATCAGGAACTTGCCTACCAGGCCGGAATATGCGGAGGTGCCGCAGGCCACCGTGACCACACGGTTGAAGCTGCGCGCCCGCTCCGGGCTCAGGTTGAGCTCGCCCAAGGTAGACTTCGGCCGCGTCGAAGTCCACCCGGCCCCGAATGGTGTCCGTGATCGAGCGGGCCTGCTCGAAGATCTCCTTCTGCATGAAGTGTCGGAACTCGCCCTTGGCTGCAGAGATGGGATCCCAGGGGATGTCGTGTATCTGCGGCTGGACCACCCGACCCTCGAGGGTCTGCACCTGAACGCTGTTACCGGTAATCACCGCAAGCTGCCGGTCTTCAAGAAAGATCATGCGCCGGGTGTGTTCGAGGATGGCGGCAATGTCGGAGGCGACATAGGACTCACCGTCGCCCAGGCCGATGGCTACGCCGCCGGCGTTACCGAGTCTGGCGGCCACCAGCCGATCCGGCTCCCGGCTGGTCATCGCCACGATCGCGCTGGGGCCTTTGAGATAGCCGAGAGTCTTGCGCACGGCCTCGGCCAACCCGCCTGTGACCGAGTAGTTGAGCGAGATGAGATGGACGATCACCTCGGTATCGGTCTCGGAGCGAAACTCGACGCCTTCGGCCTGCAGGCTATCGCGCAACTCGCGAAAATTCTCCACGATGCCGTTCTGCACGACGACAATCTCGCCGGTGGCATCGCCATGGGGATGAGCGTTCTCCTGGCTGGGTTTGCCATGGGTCGCCCAGCGGGTATGGCCCACTGCCAGATGGCCCTGAGCGGGCTGCTCTATCAGCAAGTTGATCAGATTGGATAGCTTGCCAACGTCGCGCCGCACCACGATCTGGTCGTTCTCCAGGACGGCGATGCCGGCCGAGTCATAGCCGCGATACTCCAGACGCTGCAGCCCGTTGACGACAATCGGTGTCGCCGCGCGCGGGCCGACGTATCCCACGATACCGCACATGGTTTGTTCTCCTCGTATTGAGCTGTCTTGAAACGGCAGGATCTTCGCCACTGCGCGCGCGATTGCTTTGGCCGTCGCCAGCCAGTGTTTGGACACGCGCTTACATTTTCGGAGAAGTGAAAGGGCCGTGGCATGGCCCTGGAGGCATCCGCCGATCTGTCGATTTTCCCGCACCGGCCGGGGAGTGGGAGTCGCCGGCCACCTGTAGCATGTGCGGTTAGCCCCAGCTTGCGCAGGGGAACCTCCGCCCTCGTCAACTGGACACCCATCGGCAATCCAGTCCAGGCGCTGTACTTCTCATGGAGCTTCTTGTCCGGAGTGTCACCTCCTTATCGGGATAAGGCCAGTGTGCCACGGATCGGCGATCTCGTCAAGAGTTCGACTCACTGAAAGGCATCACCAGCCCGCGCGCGCGTCATCTCTTCGGGAATGGTCTCGATCGAGAGCGAGCCACCGGCAATCGCCATCAGCGTGCTGTGCATCTCCAGCCCGTGCCCGTTACCGGAAGATCGAGT